>NZ_JQGK01000001.1 GCF_000743525.1 Sulfurospirillum sp. SCADC
TGTTTAACTAGCAGTTTGAGTTATTGTAATTATACACTAGTAGGTGGATACGATACCCGCTTTGGCTCTAAACCATCAAAATATGCGCAACGTCCACTAGTATTGGATTACGGCAAAGTACTTTTAGAAAATCAACAAACCAACACCACCACACAGGAGAAATAGAGTATGGCAAATGCAAACTATATCAAAGAACAAATCGCAAAGTCTTCCGCAAAACAACAAGCGGTTTCAGAAGTCACACAAATATTGAAAGCAGTATTGGGTGAAAATTCGGCAGATTATGTCGATGCGGGCAGTAAACAATCCTAAGGAATATTTGCCAATACAATCAATAAATGCAATTATCCGAAAAATATCTTTTACATGTAAAGGCTAATTATACGCTTTCGTCGCTTTTTTGATCTCGAAAATGAGCTCTTTTTGGCGGTTGTACATGTAGCGAAGTAGATAGTCATCGTAAGGTTTTGGGAGATTCCCGAGCATGACGACGATTTTTGTGGTGTCGTCTTTTTGTGAAATGTAGGTAACTTTTGCCTCGATGTCCATGATGACGTAGCCATTTTCGCCTTCTTCGTTGGGAAGCGAAAAGTTGAGGCGGACTTTTTGGTTGAGCATCTCCTCTTCGCGGAACGATTTGCCGACTTTCATCGCAATCGAAGTAACTGAAATGTCGAGAATGTCGCCTTGGGCAGATGAGCGTTGGGCGTATTTGATGAGCACAGGAGTTCGGATGCTGGTTTGAACGCGCGTGTGTTGTCTGCTATTGGCACTGCTTGGCATAAACGAGAGATTTTTAATGACCGCAAACGAGCGTTTAATGTCAACGAGCGAAACCTCTGCTTTGATGTCTTTGGGAAAATTGGGCGCTTGTAAAACCGTCTCTTTTTCGATCTGCATCGCGTAACCTTGGAGGTTTTCGCAACTCATCTGATAGCTGTCTTCCGCCATTTTTTGAATGAACGACGTGGTGTTGATGCAGAGACCTTTGTAGATATTGAGCAGTTTGATCGGAATTTTGTTATTGACACAGTTGTGCATCAAGTACGTGATCTGCTCTTGCTCTTCGATGACATTATCAAGGTAGTCTAACTCAAAGTATTTGATCTTTTCAATGTCGTGTGGCAGAAGCGTTTTGGTGTTGATTTTCTCGATATAGTCGATGACAACGTTGAGATCGTCCGATTCGACATGAAACGCGGACGTGAGAATAATCGGCGTGATTTTTTCATTGATAGTCGCGTGAATCAGCTCTTGTTGCAGGTGTTTGGTCTGTTCGCACGCATGTTCAAAACTTCGATCTTCTCCCATCAAAATGTAAAGATTGGGGCTCCATTGGATGACCTCTTGGTCTTCTTCTTTAAGTTGAAACAGTTTGAGCATCAAGTTTTTAAACGCATCATACAGTGTGGTGCTCGTGAAGGTTTTGCTCAGTTTATCAAGGTTTGAGATGTTGATAAAAACGAGAGAAATAGGCGCTTTTGTCACACTTTGTTGCGCCAAACGGTCTTTGAGTTTGTCGACAAAATCAAAACGGTTTAAAATGGACGAGCAATTCTTGGTCTCACTTTCAGGATCATAATTGATGAGCGTTACGATCTTCTCACGGCTTTGAGGAAACGATTTGATGACGCACAGATAAACCTCTTTTTCAGCCGATGCGGTTTCGATGACAATGCTTCCTTGCGCATCTTCATCCCCTTTAAGCGCTTCACAGAGCTCTTCGTCGCGGTTTAGTTTGACTTGAAGGGCGGCAAGATCATTGGTTTCATAGAGCATTTTCGCTTTGGCATTGGCGTAGGTGAGCGTTTCGCCTTGAAAAACGAGAAAAGGAAAAAAGTGCTCTATCTTTTTTTCCAGTTCGATTTTTTGGAAGGTATAAAGTTTGTCATCGAGTTTATTGGCATTTTTTGAGAAGATGGAAAAGAGGAGATTTTCTTCATTTTTAAGCGGTAAAACATCGGTGATGCCAAAGTGCAGTGCAAATTTTAACAGAAGTCTGTTTTCCACATCGTCAGCAAAAAGATAGGCGATAATCGGTTTATGTTTGGCAAAAAGACTGACCAGAAGTTTGAGTTTGTCTTTACTACTTTCACCTATTTCGATAAAAAGGATGTCTGCCATAGGAACTGTTTTGAGATCTTTTGCAAGATCAAACGATTGAAATGCAGCATGTTCTTTTTTGGCGCGACTCAAAATGGTGAGTTTTTCTTCGTCAAAATAGAGATGAGCGATAGAAAGATAGCGCGTTTCATGCAAAAACTGTTCTAAAAGCATCCAAATTCCTCACAATCATAGTAATTTAAATTCTACCCAAATTCATAGAAAATTTAATCATTTTTTAACTACAATACTATAACATTTAAAAAGGAACAGAGTAATGATGTATTATTTAGCGATCAAAGGGAAACAAAAGCTGAGCGGAACGGTTCTGATTTCAGGAGCCAAAAATGCCGCACTACCCCTTTTAGCGTTAACCCTCCTCTCAAAACGAACGATTACGATTTCAAATATGCCTCAAGTTGCTGATGTCAAAACACTCTTACAGCTGCTGACAAACCTAGGTGCAAGCTTTACATGTAACGATAAAAATGTGGTAGAAGTCAATGCTACAACAGTCAATTCGGCATGTGCAAACTATGACATCGTGCGTAAAATGCGCGCTTCCATCTTGACACTTGGGCCGCTTTTAGCACGTTTTGGACACTGCGAAGTCTCCTTGCCTGGAGGTTGTGCCATTGGTCAGCGACCGATTGATCTGCACTTAAAAGCGTTGGAGCAAATGGGTGCGGAGATCGAGATCAAGCAAGGGTATGTTTTAGCCAAAGCACCGAAAGGGCTTAAAGGTGCTACGATCATTTTCGATAAAGTCACCGTCACAGGCAGTGAAAATATCATTATGGCGGCAGCACTTGCGCATGGAACGACCACACTTGTCAATGTCGCCAAAGAGCCCGAAGTGGTTCAAGTGTGCGAAGTCTTAGCCGAAGCTGGGGTGAGCATCGAAGGTATTGGTACTTCAAAACTGATCATCAAAGGTAGCGGTGGCGAACTCTTAAATATTCCTGATTTTAGCGTCATTCCTGATCGCATTGAGGCGGGAACCTATTTGTGTGCAGGTGCGATTACGAAGTCAAAAATTACCCTTAAACATGTCAATCCACGACATCTCGACGCTGTGATCTTAAAATTAGAACAAATGGGCTTTAAAATCGATGAAAAAGACGATACGCTCACCCTTCATCCTGCGGAAAAAATCACCCCTTCTGACATTGAAACTTCCGAATACCCAGGCTTTCCCACCGATCTTCAAGCGCAATTTATGGCACTGTGTACCCAAGCAAAAGGAACGAGCATCATCGATGAGCGTCTGTTTGAAAACCGTTTTATGCACGTCAGTGAGCTTTCACGTATGGGTGCAAACATCAAACTCAAAGGTCATAGCGCAACGGTTGAGGGAAAAGCCAAGCTTAATGCTGCCGATGTGATGGCAACTGACCTTAGAGCAAGTTCCGCGCTTATTTTAGCGGCACTCGTGGCGGATGGAACGACCAAAATTCACAGAATTTATCACCTTGATCGTGGGTATGAAGACTTAGAAGGTAAATTCTCCAAACTCGGTGCACACATCGAAAGGCTTGAGGAGTAACCCATGGGCAATGAGCACACCGTTAGTTTTGATGAGGCGATCGCGCTCAGCCTTGGGCTTGCATCTTCTAAACCCCATCACGAATGGGTGAGTGTCTTTGAAGCGCTTGGTCGTACGCTCGCGTGTGAGATTACATGTAAGAAAAATCTCCCCTCCTACAATAACGCTGCCTTAGATGGTTTTGCGTTCAAATACCAAGAAGGCTTAAGCGAACTTGCGATTAAAACAACGATTTTGGCAGGCAGTGTCGTTGAGCCATGTTTGGATGCTAAGGAGTGCTATAAAATCATGACGGGAGCAAAAGTCCCAAGCGATGCCGATACGATCATCCCTTTTGAAGAGTGCCTTTTGTATGATGAGCAGAAAATTGTTATCTCTCCCAGCATAAAACAAGGCAATGCGCTTCGTCTCAAAGGTGAAGAAGAGCGTGTGGGCGCTTCTTTGCTCAGCGAAGGAACCTGCTTAACGTCACGTGATATTGCCCTCCTCGCATCGCAAGGTATCAATATGGTTGATGTGTATAAAAAGCTCTCCATTGCCGTTTTTTCAACGGGCGATGAGCTCAAATCGCCTTGGGAAAATGCCACTGAAGATGAAATTTATGACATTAATGCGCTCTCTTTGGTCGCACTTTTGGCAGAACACGGCTTTGGTGCGCATTACTGTGGTGTTATTCCCGATCATTTAGAAGCGGCAACAGAGTACTTTGCGCGGATGAAACAGTACGATGTGCTTGTGACCAGTGGCGGTGTGAGCAGAGGCGAAGCGGATTTTGTGGAGCGCGCTCTTTTGAAAAATGGCTTTAAAGCTTCGTTTCATGGCATCAACATTAAACCCGGTAAACCCACAATGATGGGTAAGATGGGCGAAACGATTGTAGCGTCTATGCCTGGAAATCCTCTAGCAGCGTACGTGAACGCCTTTTTGTTTTTAATTCCTGTGCTTAAAAAGTTACAAGGTCAAAAAAAGTTTAACTTTGAACCCATTGATGTACACAATGCGGAGTCTTTCAAGGTAAAATCAGGTCGTGTCAACCTTGTTTTAGGATCTGTCATAGATGGAAAATTTCATGTCTTTGGTGCGAACAAATACGGCTCAGGCATGGTAAAACCCCTTGTTCAGAGCAATGCGTTATGGATCAGTGACGAAAGTATTGACCACGTTGGGGAAAATGCACCGATGCGTATTTTAGTATTTTAGAAGGATCTGTTACGATTAAATATTGCTTATAGTTCATGAGTTTAAAAAACTTGACCTTGTGAATCTTTTTTGGATACTATTGCTACATAAAATTTGCAAGTGTTTTGGTAAAGGTGTGTAATGTTTAACGAAATAAAGATTTCGACGAAGCTTCTTTTTATCTCAATTGTCACGGTTCTTGGTTTGATAATTCTCTCGTATATCAGTATCAACTCCAGTCTTATTGGCAAAAATTCACTGGAAACGATTTACGAAAAAAATGTGATTCCTGATAGTGAAATTGCGCTTGCGCACACGACGTTCGAGATGATTTTAAACGATCTCATTCATGTGACCAGCGAGTTCTTACCTACAGGTCAGGCAAAAGATCATATTCCTATGATTGAAAAAGAGCTCAATGCGTTTTTTGAAAAAGCACTCGTGAGTGATTTTTATGCGGAACCCACTCTAAAACAGAATCTTCACGAAGCGTATGAACGCTATAACCAAAAAATCGCTCCTAATCTTAAACGCATTCATGAACTTTATATCAAAGACAATCGTGAAGACATCGGTGATATGGCAGTTGAAATCGAGACAGATTGTAAGTATATTTCCCAACGTTTTGATAATATCTCACACTTTACAAGGCAAAGAGTTAAAGATATTAACCTGCAAATTGGCAGAAAACTCAATAGCAATCTCTATTTGGTCATCGTGATCTCTTCGCTTGTTTTAGTGATTACCTCCACGCTTTTACTCTCTATTACGCGCTACATTGTCAAGCGCATTGCCCGTATAGGGGATCATCTCTCAGACATTACCAAAGATTTGGCACTCAATCGTCCTATCGAGATTTCAAACAAAGATGAGATAGGTCATATCAGTGAAAACCTCAATACCCTTCTTTTTACGCTTCAACAAGCACTTATTAAAGCAAAAAAGACGATGACAGCCAATTCTCAAACCAATAAAAGTATGCAAACGTTTGCGCAGACCATCACCAGTGTTGCTCAAAATCAAGACCGTATTGTGGATAATGTTAAAAAATTGACGTCACACATCAATCAAGAGTTGCAAGAATCTCGCGACATCTCTGAAACCTCTGCTGCGTATATGAAAGAGGATTATGCGATGTTGGACCAAATGATTGAGACCCTTGATACGATTGTTGAGAGCATTAATCAAGTGAGCCAAGATGAACAACATATCTCAACCCAAATGCACGACCTCTCCGAACAGACACGCCAAATCCGCTCCGTGTTGGAGATGATCAAAGATATAGCCGATCAGACCAATTTACTCGCCCTCAATGCCGCCATTGAAGCAGCCAGAGCAGGTGAACATGGACGTGGCTTTGCGGTCGTTGCCGATGAAGTGCGAAAGTTAGCAGAGCGAACCCAAAAATCACTCTCAGAGATCGATGTGACGATCAGTGTGGTGGTTCAAAGTGTCTCAAATGCAAGCGATAATATCAAAGAGAACAGTCAAAAAGTGGTTGATTTGAACGAAAATGCTATCAAGATTTCGACTTTGGCCAATGAAACCAAAGAAAAAACAGCCAAAAGCTTAGAAATCACGAATATTGCCTATGAAAAAACGTTAAGTATCACCAAAGAGATCGACAACCTGACGCAAGGGGTCGAAGAAGCAACAGGACTGGCGCACGAAAATAAAAAAATTGCCGATGAATTGATGAGTGTTTCCAGCAGTTTAAATCTCTCGACCGCTGAATTGGAGCAAGAAATTACGATTTTCAAGGTATAAAAAGCTCTTCTAAGCCCTTTAAAATCTATTTGTGCTACAATTATTGTCACAATAGATTGACACAAAGGGTTTTTTTTGGTAGAATTCCGTCCGTTTTGCGGGAATAGCTCAGTGGTAGAGCACGACCTTGCCAAGGTCGGGGTCGCGAGTTCGAACCTCGTTTCCCGCTCCATTTTAATCCTACTTCTTTTTTTCACCTCCCTTTTTTCACAACCTCTTTATATTGATAAAACTTATTGCATTGAAGAAGATACGCTTAGAGCCTCTTTCTTTGGCTATCAAAGCAGTGATGATCCTATTATCCTCACCATTCCCAAAGAACGCGTGCAATACACCGTTCCTACTAGTACCTTGCGTGCTGCTTTTAGTGATCACAATGTCACTATCATCGATAGCAGTGATGGTGTGGTGATTTTTAGACGCAATTGTTCTTTGATGGGTAAAGCAGATGCCATGATCAAACTCTTTTTAAAAAAATTTCAAGAAGCCTCTCCTTTGGTGATGATTGATGAAAAACCGCGTATCTCCATTAAAACCTCTTTACCTGCCGATTTTCAACGTTATGAACTGATTGATATTGTAATTTCAGATGCGATGCTTAAGAAAAACAGTGGCTCTTTTGTGGCTGTTTTTAAAGTAGGTGATCGGAACAAAAAGCTCTATTTTGCGTATGAGATGAATGCAAAAGTGATGGTGTTTAAAGCAAAACATAATTTGCTTAACGGTAAAATCCTCACAAACGATGACTACGAGAGTGTTTGGGAGAGTTTAGATGCCCTTCCAAACCGTGTGATTACCCATGAAATACCTCACAATGCCATGATCAAAAATGGCGTGAAAGAGGGGCAAATCTTGACGGATTTTCATGTGGATATTAAAAAAATGCTGAGTAAAAAATCAAGCATAAAAGCACTTCTCAAAGAAGAAGGTTTGGTCATCGAAGTCCAAGCCACCCTTTTGGAAGATGGCAATATCGGAGATGTTGTCAAAATCAAAACAGAACAAGGCAAAATGTTGAATGCAAAAATTCTATCGCACCATGAAGCGATTATCCTCGAATGAAACGCATTATTGTTGGCATTAGCGGTGCGAGTGGTGTGGAACTTGGACTCTCCTTCATTAAGGCACTTCCGAGTGAGATTGAAAAGTACGTTATTGTCTCCGATCATGCCAAAATCGTTCTCGCAAAAGAGTCCAATACCTTTTTACTGGATGATGAGAACATTGGAGCCATTACGGCGTCAGGCTCCTTTAAAACAGACGCTATGGCGATTATTCCATGCAGTATGAATACACTGGCTAAAATTACCCATGGTATTGCAGACAATCTTCTTACGCGTACCGCTTCAGTGATGATCAAAGAGAAGCGCCCTCTTCTTTTGGCTCCTCGCGAAATGCCTTTTTCCGCGATTGCTTTGGAAAATATGCTCAAACTCTCCATGCTTGGCATACATATTGCACCTCCTGTGCTTGGGTATTATGCCAAGGCTTCCAGCCTAGAAGCGATGGAAAATTTTTTGATTGGCAAATGGTTTGATCTTTTAGGGATTGAACACAACCTGTTTCAACGTTGGGAGGGAGCATGAGAGTCGCGATTTACCCAGGAACCTTTGATCCTATCACCAATGGACATATGGATGTCATTAAACGTGCGCAAAAGCTTTTCGACAAAGTCTTGGTTGCCGTGGCACTCTCCGAAGAAAAACGCCCCGTTTTTGACATCACTACGCGTGTTGAGATGGTGCAAGCTGCCATTAAAGATATGCAAGGTGTGGAAGTGGAGCCCTTTGATAACCTTTTGGTCAGTTTTTCAAAAGAGAAAGATATTCGCGTGATGATACGAGGATTGCGTGCTGTGAGTGATTTTGAGTTCGAGCTCCAAATGGGCTATGCCAATGCCTCGTTGTGGAGCGAAATTGAGACGGTTTATTTGATGCCCAGTCTTAAAAATGCGTTTATTAGCTCCTCTGTGGTACGCTCCATCGCCAAACACGGCGGAAATGTGGCACATTTAGTACCTCCTATGGTTTTACCTTATTTACAAAGTAGATTTACATGTATGTGATTTTTGAAGGCATTGATACAACGGGCAAAAGTACCCAAGTGGCACTTTTTGCACAAAGAAAAAAAACTGTTTTAGCGACCAAAGAGCCTGGTGGAACGCCAACGGGTTTGCACTTTCGTGAAATGTTATTGGGTGGAGCGCTGAAAAGTTCGTTTAACGCGGAGCTTTTTTTGTTTTTAGCCGATCGAGCACTGCATTATGACCATGTTGTCAAACCTGCACGCAATGAGCATTTGGTCATCAGCGATCGTGGCTTTTTATCGGGCATTGCGTATGCGTGTGCCAATCATGAAGAGGTGGATGGCGAGTTATTGCTTGCGATGAACCGTTTGGCATTGCAAGAGTCTTACCCTGAAAAAATCGTACTGTTCCTTACCCATGGAGCACTGATGAGAGAACGGATGGGCACAAAAGAGCACGATGCGATTGAAGCGCGCGGTGTAAGCTATTTGTTACGGATTCAAGATATAATGCGTCGCGTTGTTAAAACCTTGCCGATTCAGGTCTTGGAAGTCGATGCTTCACACGAAATTGAAACGATTTATAAACAGATTGAGGATTTTTTAAATGATTAATGCTTTGCGTGGAATGAAAGATACCCTCTCTCCACAGAGTGAAACCTATGTCTACATGATTAAAACCTGTTCACGTATTGCGGAACAGTATGGCTTTTCATTTGTGGAGACGCCTATTTTAGAAGAGACCGCACTTTTTAAACGCAGTGTGGGTGAGAGCAGTGACATTGTTGGTAAAGAGATGTACCAGTTCATCGACAAAGGTGAAAACGATGTCTGTTTACGTCCTGAAGGCACTGCGGGTGTTGTAAGAGCGTTTATTCAACAAAAATACGACAAAGCGGGTGAAAAAAAACGCTTCTTTTACCATGGACCGATGTTTCGTTATGAAAGACCGCAAAAAGGTCGTTTGAGGCAATTTCACCAGTTTGGTGCGGAGAGTTTTGGCGAAAGCGACGTCAGAGAAGATGCAACGATTATTTTGATGCTTAAAGCGATGTTTGAGGCACTTGGTATTGGGTTTACGCTGGAAATTAACTCTTTGGGTTGCCCTGCGTGTATGCCGCAGTACCGCACGACATTGGTGAAATTTTTAGAGACGCGTGAAGGGTTATGTGAAGATTGTGAAAGACGAAAACTGACCAATCCAATTCGCGTGCTCGATTGTAAAAATGAACACTGCAAAGTGTTGCTTGCGGATGCACCTTTGATTATTGACCATTTATGCGTTACATGTAAAGAGGATTTTACAACATTAAAACATATTTTAGATCAGTTTGATGTGGCGTATGTGGTCAATCCCAAGTTGGTTCGTGGGCTTGATTATTATTCCAAAACGGCGTTTGAGTTTGTCAGCAATGAAATTGGTGCGCAAAGTGCCATCGCTGGTGGCGGACGATATGACCGTTTGGTGGAATTTTTAGATGGCAAGGCAACGCCTGCTGTTGGCTTTGCGATGGGCATTGAGCGATTGATGGAACTGGTCAAGATGCCAGAAACAAGACGCGAGGGCTATTATATCGCAGCGTTGTGTGATGAGGCGAAAGAGATCGTCTTTAAACTGGTCGATGAAAAACGTAAAACCGAGAAAGTTTTAACCTCGTATGCGTCAAAGTCACTCCAAAATCATCTTAAAGCGGCTGATAAATTGTATGTAAAATTTTGTGTATGTATCGGTGAAGACGAGCTTGCGAAGCAGAGTGTTTGGATCAAAGATCTTGAGAGTAAAGAAGAAAAAATTATCAATATGGCACATTTTTAAGGAGCAAAACATTGGACTACGGAATTAAAACATGGGGAAACGATAACTTTTTTATCGAAGATGGTAAGGTAAAAGTGAACACGGGCTGTGAGCCTTCTTTGATAGAGATCATTCAAGAGATACGACGCGATGGTATCCGTGGTCCTATTTTACTTCGATTCCCACATCTGATTCAAAAACAGATCCGTATGATTTACAAAAGTTTTGCTGATGCAAAAAAAGAGTTTGGATATGAAGGTAATTTTAGTGCGGTTTACCCACTTAAAGTCAATCAATTTCCCAATTTTGTTAAAAACCTTGTCACCTTAGGGCAAAAGTATCACTATGGTCTAGAAGCTGGTAGTAAAGCGGAGCTGATTTTAGCGATGGCGTACAACAATCCGGATGCTCCGATCACCGTGAATGGCTTTAAAGACAATGAGATGATCTCATTAGGGTTTATTGCCGCAGAGATGGGGCATAACATCACGCTTACCATTGAAGGACTCAATGAGCTTGAGAGCATCATCTCCATTGCCAAAGATCGTTTTGGCTGTGTGCCTAATATTGGTCTACGCATTCGTCTTCACAGCTCAGGTATTGGTATTTGGGCGAAGAGTGGTGGTATTAACTCCAAGTTTGGGTTGACGTCTACTGAGCTTTTAGAAGCGGTCAATATGCTGCGTGATGCCAATTTGCTTGAAAAATTTACGATGATTCATTTTCATATCGGTTCCCAAATCACCGACATTGCCCCTTTGAAAAAAGCACTTCGTGAAGCGGGAAATATTTACGCGGAACTCTGTCGTATGGGCGCGACGCATCTTCGAGCGATTAATTTAGGGGGCGGTTTGGCAGTTGAGTACTCCCAACACAAAACCACCCTGCATAAAAACTATACCTTAAGCGAGTATGCCAACGATGTTGTCTATCTGCTTAAAGACATCGCAACCCAAAAAGGGGTTCATGAACCGGATATTTTCATCGAATCTGGACGTTTTGTTGCCGCACACCATGCCGTGCTTATCGCGCCTGTTTTGGAGCTTTTTTCGCAAGAGTACACCGATCAAAAACTTAGACCCAAAGAGGTCAACCCTCCTCTTGTGCAAGAGCTGTACGATCTTTTAGGTACGATGAACCGCAAAAATGCGCTTGAATTTTTACACGATAGTATTGATCATATGGAGTCATTATTGACACTGTTTGATTTGGGCTACATTGACCTTCAAGATCGCTCCAATACGGAGATTTTGGTCAATCTTATCATCAAAAAAGCGGTTGGTTTGGTGGCCGATAAAAAACTCAGTGAGATTTTGGACATTCAAGATCGTGTGCAAGAGCGTTACTTAGTTAACTTCTCCCTCTTCCAAAGTTTGCCTGATTTTTGGGGTATTGGTCAGACATTTCCTGTGATGCCACTCGACCGTTTGGATGAAGTTCCAACACGTTCAGCCTCTTTATGGGACATCACCTGCGACAGCGATGGTGAAATTGGGTTTAATACCGAAACACCACTCTTTTTACACGATGTGGATATTAAAAACCGTGACTATTTCTTAGGCTTTTTCTTAGTGGGGGCTTATCAAGAAGTATTGGGTATGAAACACAACCTCTTTACTCATCCAACAGAAGCTACTATTATTATCGACGATGATGGCTATTCGATTGAAAATATCTTAGAGTCGCAAAGCATTAGTGACATTTTAGAAGACCTTGATTATGACATCAAAGAGGTTCAAGAAAATCTCAATGATCGCATTGAAGCGTCTGACATCATCAGTGAAAAAGAGAAAAAACACATTTTAGGTGAGATTTACCTCTTCTTAAATGACAACGGCTATCTTAAAACGATTAACAATGAGGATAATTCGCAATGAACTCTGTCTCCTTGTGGGAAAAAATTAAAGAAGATTTTTCCCAACCGATTCTGCATGACCCAGCCATCAACTCTAAAGTAGAGCTTTTTTTTAACTACCCAGGAGTTTGGGCACTGGTTAATTACCGCATCGCACATGCGTTACATGTAAAAGGTTTTAAAGTATTGGCGCGCGCACTGATGGGCATTTCACAGATTATTACCAACATTGATATTCACCCTGCCTGCACCATTGGTCGTCGTGTTTTTTTAGACCATGCGTTTGGTGTGGTTATCGGCGAGACGGCGATTGTGGGAGATGATGTACTCATCTACCAAGGTGTCACACTCGGTGGCGTCAGCTTAGAGCGTGGTGTTAAACGTCATCCAACCATTGGCAATCATACGGTTATTGGCTCAGGTGCTAAAATCTTAGGCGATATTACTATCGGTGAAAACTGCCGTATCGGTTCCAATTCTGTGGTCGTCAAAAGCATCCCTGATGATTCGACAGCGGTGGGTTTGCCTGCTCGTATCATCGACAAAGGGCGCGACAAAAACCCTATGGCACACAATAAAATTCCCGACATCAACAAAGAGCTTTTCATCTATATGTTTAAACGTATCAAGATTTTGGAAGAGGCGGTGCTTACCACCAACAAAGATCTTAAAATCAAAGATGACGAACTCGAAGCCATTTACAAATGCTATTTGGAATCCGTTAAAGAGTAAACTGTTTTAGACGCGTTTACTCTTTTTTCTTCTTTTTACCTCTCCAACTCTTTTACATGTAAGCTTTACATTTTCATCGTTTTGTACATACTTACCTTTACAATTTTGTTAAAATAGCCCTCCTCTTTTTTCCAATGAGTTCTTCAAAAGCCCTTCAATAGCCACTTTTATCCTTTTTAAATCTCAGGAATACTCCATGCAGTTGGTGTGGGGATGATTGACTACACTAAAAAGGAGAAACCAGCTATGCCACATCATGAATTTGAATGCAGTACCTGCATTCCAGAGCGAAAGTCACATGCGGTTGTGAAAGGTGAAGGTGAGGATCTGACCTCATGTCTTCCAGAAGGTCATCTTCTGACCATCCCCGGAACCATTTCGGAGCGAGGATGTGCTTATTGTGGTGCCAAACATGTTATTGGGACTCCGATGAAAGATGCGATTCATATGATATGAGTCATGGTCCTGTGGGATGTACCTACGACACATGGCACACCAAACGCTACATCAGCGACAATGACAACTTCCAGCTCAAATACACCTACGCTACTGATATTAAAGAGTCGCATATCGTCTTTGGTGGCGGTGATTTGCTGAAAAAAAATATCATTGAAGCGTTTAAGGCGCATCCTCAGATTAACCGAATGACCGTGTATCAAACCTGCGCATCGGCATTAATTGGGGATGATATGGAAGTGATCGCACGAGATGTGCCCAAAGAGATGCCTGATAAAGACATCTTCGTTTGTAACTCTCCAGACTTTGCAGGTCCTAGCCAATCAGGTGGTCATCATAAAATCAACATTGCATGGATCAATGAAAAAGTAGGGACGGTTGAGCCTAAAATCACGAGTGATTATGTGATCAACTATTTGACTTTGCGGATAGCCCATTTTTTTGTAAGCTGATATTTCACAGAAAGTTTGCTTCTCAACCGCTATTCGCTACTTTTGGTATCTTTCTTTCATTATAGTGCATACCTTTCCTTCTGTTTTGTCGATAAAAGGATAGCGTATTTACCTCTCACTTAACCTTTCTATCGACTTTTTAGAACTTTTTGCACTTATGGGTTGAATTGGCGATTCAAAAAATATATTAGTAGCTTTGAAACACACAAAGATTAATGTGAAAATATAAATGATTGATCATTCCCAAAAGTGAAAGCTTGTTTATGAATTGAACTAGGTAGTGTAAAATAATAGTTTCTTTATTATTCTAAAACTCTGGCACTTTTTCAAACTTTTTTATTTCTGACTCAGATAGATATTCAATTCTTGCCATAAAAATTATCTTCCTTTAATTATTTAAAATATAAAAGAAAATAATAACTAAATATTATTAAACTTGTCTATACAAGTGTAACCAGATTGTAACCAATATTTTTGTACTATTACATCATAAACTTGTACATATACCTTGAATGGACACCAAATGATAAAAAAATTTGATTATGAAATCATATATGAATATTTAAAAAACCATATTAAAAATGATTTAAATCCGAATGAAAAAATACCTTCTGAAAATAAACTTTGTACAATGTTTAATCTCACAAGAACTACAGTTAGACAGGGTATCTGTAAACTTAAAAACGAAGGTCTTATTTTTTCAAAACAAGGAAGTGGATATTTTGTTGTAGATGAGAAGATAGAGTACAGGCTTTCAGAAAATACAATTTTTTCAAAAGAGATATTAAAACTTGGTAAAACTCCTAAGATTAAGATACTTGATATTCAGACGATAGATCCAGATGATTTTATTGTAAAAAAAATGGGTATTGCCAAAAATCAAAGTATCTTAAAAATTACACTTATCAGAATAGTAGATGAGATTCCTATTCTTCTTGGTTATAGCTATTTAAATACAACTTTAACTCCAAATATTGATTTAAAAATAGTTACAACAACCTCTTTTACAAAAACTTTTGAAGAATATGAACTAGTGCCAATGAGAAATCATTCAGAACTTGAAATAATACCCAGTGATGAAAAATCGATGCAACTACTGCAAATTCAAAACAATCTTCCACTTATAAAAATTGCAAGTACTTCAATTGATAAAAAAAGTGGGGAGATTATTGAGTATGTCGAATCTTACTTTAGAAGCGATATGGTAAAAATTTCTATTGATTTTAATCAGTCCAAGGAGGTGACAGTTTAAAAAACTAAAGTTGTCAGTAGAAAATTAAAGGTACCACCTATCCAAAAACTGCAAATTTACCTAGATAGATGGCTTTGTGTTGAGTTTTAAAACTCTAATTCATTATAACTAAAAGTAAATTAAGGAAATGAAAAATGAAAAAAATGTTAGCCAAAATATCTTTAGTAGCTGCGATGGCAGTAACCGTCTCCAATGCAAGTGAGTGTTTAAAATTTGGGCTTATTCCAGCAGAAGATCCAAAAGCGATGATAGAACAATATACCCCAATGGCAAAATGGCTTGAAAAAGAGATAGGTCAGTGTATTGAGCTTAAAGTTTCAACCGATTATACAGGCGTTATTGAGGCGATGAAAGCAAAAAAAATTGATATTGCTTGGTTTGGACCGTTTTCATATGCCATGGCGGCACAGAGAGCTGGTGCTGAAGCATTTGCAGTTGGTATGGATGCAAAAGGAAGTACCACTTATACATCATACTTAGTAGCAACGGATACGGTTGCCAATGATTTAAATATCAAGGAGCCTCTAAAGGGTCATGAGGGTATGAAACAAATTAAAGAGAAAATTTCTGCTCAAAAATCAAAATACCTCATGGCATTTACCGATGTAGCTTCAACTTCAGGATATGCAGCCCCTAGATACTATATGCACAAAGCGGGAATTGACCCCAATAAAGCATTTAAAAAAGTAGCGTATGTCGGAACGCATGATGCCGCTGAATTGGTTATCAAAAATAAAATTATGGATATTGTTGCAGATAATGACATCGCTTATCCAAAAATGGTAGAGAGTGGAAAAATCAATCCAAAAGAAAATGTGATTATTTGGGAATCTGATCCACTTCCAGGAAGCCCTTTGGCATTTAGAGGAAGTTTAGATAGCAAAACAAAAGAAAAAATCAAAGCAGCTATCGTGAAAGTTCCAAAAGACATCGTTACGGGATATGGAAAAATCACGGGTTACCAAACAGTGGATGACAAAGAATTTGACATCATCAAAGATATGAAAAAAGTGATTGATGAAGTAAAATAATCTACTCTTAAACTCTCCAATGGGGTCTATTACGTTTTCAATAGACCCCATTCAAACAAAGGCATATACATGAAAATAGAGATTCAAAATCTATCTAAAACATTTGGTGAACACAAGGTTTTAGATCATATCAATTTAACCATAAAACAAGGGCAAAGAGTCGCTTTTATAGGGCTAAGCGGTTCTGGAAAAACAACATTGATGCGAAGTATCAATGGATTTGTCACACCCGATAGTGGGGAGATATTCGTCGATGGTCAAAAAATAGACTACTCGTGTAAAAAACAACTCAAAGAGTTAAGAGCTAACGTTGCAATGGTCTATCAACTCTTTAATCTCATAGAGCGAACGACCGTTTTACACAATGTTCTCACGGGTACATTGGGTAAAAAAAGAGATTTAGCTGAAAGTGTCGCGGTAAGTATTGGTTTTTTCAAAAAACACGATAAGAAAAAAGCAAAAGATATTTTAGAGTTTGTAAAACTTCAAGATAAACACGATGAAAGAGTGGATAGTCTAAGCGGCGGGCAAAAGCAAAGGGTTGCCATTGCTAGAGCGTTAATGCAAGAACCAAAAATCCTTTTAGCCGATGAACCAACGGCAAATCTTGATATAAAAACAGGAAAAAAAATACTCAAATTATTTTCTAAAATTAATGAAAAAGAGCATTTAACAACCATCACTGTTATCCATCAATTAGAGCTCATTAGTGAAAAATATTTCGATAGAGTTGTGGGGCTCGCTCATGGAAAACTTATTTTTGATGGGCATCCCAAAGAGCTCACTCATGAGATTTTGACCTCTATTTATGGAGATTTAGAATCCAGTGAAGATGATGAAGAGTTTGGTGATGAATAAAAAAGTTGAATATATCCTTTGGATAATAGCTTTTTCGGTAACGCTTTGGTCGTTTCAGGTTTCACAAGTAAGCATGACCGCTTTAATAGAAGGGTATCAATACGGTATAGATTTGATAAAAGAGATGTTCCCACCAAATTTTAAAAACTTTGACACCATCGTTGCACTTTTGCTTGAAACCGTTGCCATGGGAGTCTGGGGGACCATTATTGGGACGATTATCTCTTTGCCTCTTGGTTTTTTGGGTGCTAGAAATTTAAGTCCCAATACAATGGTCTATTTTTTGATCAACGAACTCACAAATATTTTACGCTCTATCCCTGATATTGTCTATGCCCTTATGTTCGTAGTCTCTATAGCGGTGGGGAGTTTGGCTGGAATACTGGCTATTGTCTTTGCCACTATTGGGCTTTTGACAAAGTTTTATATTGAGAGTTTTGAGAGTATCGATATGAAACCCATAGAAGCTATCAAATCAACAGGAAGCAGTTATGCCTATATGCTTCGTCACGGCATTTTTGAACAAGCACTGCCGCTTATTAGCAACCATACACTCTATTTGCTAGATCACAACATCCGAATTGCTATGGCGCTTGGGCTTGTTGGTGCTGGTGGGATTGGGATGGAGCTTTATGGGGAGCTTCGGTACTTTAACTATGACAAAGTGGCGGCTATGCTTATGTGTATCTTGGTAATATTGAGCTTAATCGATAGAGTTTCAAACTACGCAAGAGATATTATACTTCACTCAAGCAAACACAATAAAGAGTATTTTAAAAAGTCATTTGTGGCGATTGCATTTATTGCCCTTGGGATTATTTCCATGATGTATAGTCCTGCTGAATTTGCTTCACTGATCTCTGGAATACCAAGGCTCTATGAAGCAATCACAGGGTTCTTCCCCCTTGATTTTAAACGAGTGAATGCGTTCGCTTTTTTAATGCTTGAAACCATAGCTATGGCTATTGCAGCGACTGTTATTGCAATAGGATTTTCCCTACCTCTAGGATTTATATTGGCAAAAAATATAAAAGTATCCGCACCTATAAGGATTATTGTAGCAGAGTTTATTAACTTTTTGCGCGCAATGCCTGATTTGCTTTTTGCGATTATTTTGGTTTCCGTTATTGGACTTGGACCATATGCTGGAGTTTTGGCGATTGCTTTACATGTAACAGGATTTTTAGCAAAGTTTTATGCGGAAACCATAGAGAGTATCGATGAAAAACCAATCGAGGCACTCAACTCTACGGGTTCTTCAAAACTCCATATTTTATACCATGGATATTTTAAACAAATTGTCCCATTGTTTCATAGCTACAATCTTTATATGCTCGATAGAAATGTCAGAGCATCCACAACGATGGGACTTGTTGGCGCTGGTGGGATTGGGTTTGAATTGATTATGAGTATAAAACTTTTTGAGTATCAACAAACAGGAACCATTATACTCCTCATCATTATAGTGGTTTCAATCATCTCTAAAGTCTCATCATACTTTAGAAAAAAATTAGTTTAGGAAAGAAAAATGGTAAGAGAAGATCTGAATTTTATCCTTCAAAAGGCTGATTTCAAAGCCCTTGAAGCGTTATATAACACAATAAAAAATAGCCTAGAGATAAAAGTGCTTCAAGCACCCGTGCAGCAAACACTTTTACAGCCTATTTATGAGCCAATTAGTAAAGGGGAATTTTATGGTGGAGAGATACTTGTTACAACTACAATTGTCCAACTCACAAAAGCAGACCGTTCACACAAAGGATGGGCGATGGTTCAAGACGACAACGACAAGCTATCCCTATATATCGCAGTTTGTGATGGATGTTTTGGTGGGGATATTTTCAAAGAAGAGATTGAAGAGCTGGCTACCCAAACACTACGCAACATACAAAAGGCTCAAAAAGAGTTCAATCAAAAAGTAAATAGCACTAGGGTCAATTTTGACCTTATGGCAGGAGCGTAAACATGGAAACTTTAGATATCGAAAAACTCAATAGACAAAATTTTAAAAGTTTAAGTGATGCCCTCTCAATGCCTGGGAAAATTACACACATTCAAGAACTATTTTCATCACACTTTTTGGCGGTGGCGAATGTCCTTTTGTACAGTGAGGTCTCTTTTTATTATAGTGGCGATGAGGATATGACACTTGTTGAAGCAATTACACATCCTAAGGCTACTACTTTAAAAGAGGCTGATTATATTTTCAGCGATACGATTGATGTGGTTTTGATAGGTGAAGCTAAAAAGGGAGACTATCTGAGTCCCGATTTTAGTGCTACTTTGATTTTTAAATGTGAAGATTTTAACGCGGATAGATACCGTTTAAGTGGCCCTGGAATTGATGGAACTAAAGAGATAAGTTTACCTTGTAAGGCAGAGTTTATAGAGCGTTTAATGGAAAAGAATCGTGACTATCCCCTTGGAATTGAGGTGTTCTTTATCAATCGTTGTGGTGAGGTATTGGCACTTAGCCGTACAACCAAAGTGGAGGGTTTATCATGGGATATGTAGCGATAAAAGGTGGTGAAGAGGCTATTAAAAACTCTTTAGCATTTTATGAAGAGGCGATACAAACACATCAAAACATAGAGGCTTCTTTTGTAGAAAATGCTCTGCGATACGGGGTTGATAGAGTGATGAGTGAGGGGAGTTTATATTCGAAAAAACTAGCAAGTCTTGCGATACTCAAATCTGGTGGAGACCTGCTTAATGCTTCTTTTTTCTTAAGAGCTCATAGAAGTTCATGTGCTAGAGCTGGGATTGCTAAAACTATTTACACTGATGATATGAGAGTGGCTAGACGAATATCTTCTGCTTTTAAAGATATCAAAGGTGGGCAAATTTTAGGACCTTCAAATGACTATGAAGTGAAGCTCATTTTGAAAAAAACACTAAACAAAACCGTGTGGAATGAGTACAAAGATGAAGATATTTTTGTAGAATCAGCACTCAAACCTCTAAGAGATGCAAATATGGTCAAAACTTTACCAAAAGATAAAACAATAAGCGACATCACAAGAGTCTTCCCCTCAGCACCCTATCCAAGAAGTGCCGTGATGCAAGTGATGGCAAGGGGTGAGAGTGGAAGTATGCTAGGCTTTGCTTATACCTCCATGAGGGGATATGGGGATATTCACCCTACTATTGGAGACCTTAGGCTAGGAAGCTGTGAGGTAAAATTTACCCATCCATTGACCAAAAATGAGGTAAAAATCGGGGAGATTGATATGACGGCATGTGAAGTAGCGGCTACTTTTGAAAAGCAAAATGATGGAAGTACGAAACTTACTACGGGGTTTGGGTGTTGTTTTGGGTTCAATGAGACAAAAGCTATTAGTATGAGCATTTTGGATACAACACTCTATAACAAATCCCACACCATAGGGCAAGGTGGCATAGCTGATAATTTTGAGATGATAGTCCATCATATTGACGGTATTGAGTCTCAAGGATTTACCAATCACTATAAACTCCCCCACTATGTAACATTTCAAGCAGACTTACAAGTCTATGAAAATGCAAAGAATTACGCTAAAGATGGGGAGAAAAAATAGATGAGATACGGTTTTTTAGATGAAGATGCAAAAAAAGAGATACGACGAGCAACACTCAAAGCGATAGCAATCCCTGGGTATCAAGTATCGTTTGCCTCTCGTGAACTTCCCATTGCTCGAGGTTGGGGAACGGGTGGGTTGCAAGTGACATTGTCCATTATCAATGAAGATGATTGTTTAAAAGTGATTGATCAAGGGTGTGATGGAAGTGTGAATGCGGTTAATATTAGAAATTTTATCGTTTCAGTAACGGATAATGCGACAACTTTAGATACACAAGAAGCGACCATCATCCAAAGTCGCCACAGAATCCCAGAAGAGCCACTTAAAGAGGGGCAAACGTTGGTTTTGCAAGTGCCCTATCCTGAAGTTTTGACCAATGTTGAAGCCGATAGCTTTAAGCAAAAAGTGATGCACGCTAACAGTGACTATGCGAAACTGTGGGTACTTTTGTATGAAGATACTGCCCAATTTGGAGATAGCAGAATAGGTCACAGATACCCTGTTATGGTACATGATAGATATGCTATGGATCCTTCCCCCATTCCTAAATACGACACAAGAAAGCTCCATAACAATAAAGCTTTGATTCTTTTAGGAGCAGGAAGAGAGAAAAAAATCTATGCAATTCCTCCTTATACAAAAGTAGAGCCCCTTAAATTTGAAGACAGAGCGTTTAAAGTAGAGAGTTTTGAGAACAAAAAATGTGCACGATGTGGTGCTAGTGGGGTGTTTATGGATGAAGTGCATACAGATGATGGAACTGTAAAATACTACTGCAACGACACGGCATATTGTGACAAAAAGTTAGAGGGGAAACTATGATTCTGGACCTTAAAAATGTCAATAAAGTCTATGGTAGATTTTGCGATAGATGTTTAGAAAGCACAGGTGCGGAGTTTGAAAGCTCCATTTGCCCACATTGTGGCAGTGTGGTAGCAGTCAACAGTATCAATCTTCATCTTAAAAGAGGTGAGATTTTGGGTATTGTTGGAGAGAGTGGCAGTGGAAAATCAACCCTTTTACAACTTATCTATCAAGACCAAAAAGCCAGTTCAGGAATTATCCATATGGATACATTTGTCAATGCAATGGGTGGATACAAAAATGTCCTTGAAGCCAATGCCAATGAGCTGGGATATCTAAGAGATGCGTTAATGTCGATGATTTATCAAAATCCACGATTGGGACTTAACTATCAATTTAGTGCCGGTGGAAATATTGCTGAAAAAGTCATCATGAGTGGAACAAAAAAATATGAAGAGATACGAAATAGGGCTTTATACTTTTTAGAAAAAACTGAAATTCCCGTTCAAAGAATCGATGACTATCCAGATAGATTTAGTGGGGGACAGCAACAAAGAATTCAAATCTCAAAAGCACTCTCAAGCAATCCAAAGATTTTGCTTCTTGATGAACCAACCACAGGACTTGATTTGTCGGTTCAAGCAAAAATACTAGACCTTATCAAAGAGCTACAAAAAGAGATAGGCTTTGCGATGGTGATAGTGTCACACGATTTAGGGGTGATAAAACATCTCACCGATATTTGTATCGTGATGAAAAATGGAAAAATAGTTGAGTATGGACTAACGGATCAAATTTTAGAAGACCCGCAGCATCCCTATACTCAAGTGCTCGTTTCAAGTGTATTGTAGGAGTGGTTATGGAAAAAATAAAAGTTAGAAATTTATCAAAAGAGTTTACGGTGCACACACGAGGTGGCATCAAGATACAAGGGTATGAACACATCAATTTTGAAGTGAAAAAAGCTGAATTTTTATCCCTTTATGGACCAAGTGGAATGGGAAAATCGTCGATTTTAAAAGCCCTTTTTAGAACTTATACTACAACAGGTGGAGAGATAATATTTACGAAAGAAGATGGCAAAAGTGTCAATATCGCAACTTGTGATGAGAGCACAATGCTGGATTTGCGAAAAAATGAGATTGGCTATGTGTCACAATTTTTAAAAGTATTGCCCCGAATTGGTGCTGTGGATGTGGTGGCTGCGCCTTTAATAGACAAAGGGGAAGATGAAAGAAAAGCAAAAGAGGTCGCTAAAGAGTTGCTCTCGTATCTAGGGATTAAAGAGGAGCTTTTTAATGTCTCCCCTCTTACATTTAGCGGCGGAGAACAACAAAGAGTCAATATTGCCAAAGGGATAATCGCCCCAAAATCAGTCCTTTTACTCGATGAGCCAACCGCATCACTGGATCATAGCAATACCATGAAAGTGATACAAAGACTTCAAAAAATCAAAGCAGAGGGTGTGGCGATGATAGGTATCTTTCACGACATGGAAGCGATGAGAGCGATTAGTGATACAGTCTATGACCTTCAATCAAAAAACTATGTGGAGATATAACAAGATGCAAACCATACTAAGAAGCACCAATGTTTTGGTGGATGATGCGTTTATACGTGCCGATATTGTTATCCAAGGAGATAAAATAACGGCCATCAAACCTTATCAATCAGTTGATGTTGCAATAGATTTGGGGGATAGAAGAGTGGTCGCTGGATTTGTAGATCTTCACGGAGATGCGATAGAAAAAGAGATAGAACCTCGCCCTGGGGCTAGATTTCCTACCGTTATGGCAGTGGTTGAACTTGACAAAAAGCTCTCTATGTCTGGGATTACTACGATGTTTCATGCCATTGGATTTAATGATGAAGAGCTACGAAAAGGCAGAGGCACTGAGCAATCCAAATCGCTCATACATGAGATTTATGAAGCCAATAGAGAACATTTGGGAGTTGATAATCTCATACACGCACGATTTGAAATCACCAGTGAAAGTTCAATTTCAACCGTTAAAAGCCTCATTAAAGAGAGAAAAATCAATATGCTCTCTATTATGGATCATAGCCCAGGGCAAGGTCAGTTTAAGACATTGGAAGCTTGGAAGAACTATTTTCTTAAAACCTATACCATTAATGAAGAGGAAGTAGAACAATACCTTGCTGACAAAAACGCCAAAGATAAAAACTCAATCGTTCAAGATTTAGTCACATTTGCCATAAATCATCACTTGCCCGTTTTAAGTCACGATGATGATTGTTTGGAAAAACTCACTGTATTAAAAGCACTGGGGGTGACATTTTCAGAATTTCCACTCTCTCATGACGTGGCAAAAAATGCAAAAGAGATGGGCATCAAAACAGGCATGGGTGCTCCAAATGTAGTAAGGGGCGGAAGTCAAAGTGGAAATATCGCCGCTCGTGAACTCATACAAGAGGGGGTTTGTGACTATCTTTGCAGTGATTATCACCCTGCATCGATGCTTCTTAGCCCTTATCGACTTAAAGAAGATATTGGCTTACCCCTTGAAAAGGGCTTTGCAATGATAAGCCAAACACCTGCCGCTTTAGCAGGACTGAGTGATAGAGGAGAGTTAAAAGAAGGGCTTTTAGCTGATATTGTCGTTATTGATGAGTCCCATTTTCCAAAGGTTGTCCTGACCTTTAAAGAGGGTGAAATTGTTTATAATGGCATTAGAGGATTTTCACTTTAATGAAAAAAATAGTTTTAATAGTCGGGGCTAGTGGCGTTGGAAAAGATACACTTTTAAAAGCTGTTAAAAATGAGATTAAAGCAAATTTTGTGAAACGATATATCACACGAGAACCAGACACTAATGAATCTAATTTTTATTTGGATAAAGAAGCATTTGAAAATCTTGAAAAAAGCGACTATTTCGTATCTGTTTGGAAGGCTCATAATAACTATTATGCAATCGCCAAATCACATATAAAAGAGGGGCTCAATATCATATCAATTTCAAGAGAGGCTATCAAAGATTTTGAAAATAGTTTTGATGATGTTACAACGATAGAGATTGGAATACCCAAAGAGATGCTTTATGCTAGGCTCAAAAACAGGGGGAGAGAAAATGAAGAGGCTATTTTAAAAAGAATAGAGAGATATGGGCAAAAAATAGAGGCTAAAAATCTAATCTATTTTGACAATTCTAGGCCACTAGAAGAGAGCAAAAAAGCGTTTTTGGCACTTTTAAACTCTTTATAAAAAGGCTTTTTATGTTTGAATTAAGATTTCTAGGAACGGCTGATAGTGGAGGGATTCCGTCTCATAATTGTGAGTGTAGTATTTGCCAAGAATACAGACAAAAAGGTCAAAAGAACTTAGCAACAAGTGCTTATATTGAGTGTGAAAATGGCGAAATCATACTTCTTGATGCTGGGATAGAAGATAGTGCTTCTATTTTTGATGGGAAAAAAATTGTTGCGATACTTTTGACTCATTTTCACCCAGATCATGCAGTAGGACTTTTACGGCTTCGATATAGTAGTGATAAGATAAACTGCTACCACCCAAAAGATAAAGATGGTTTTGCAGATCTATTTAAACATCCAAAAGCGATAAAATTTATAGAAAATTCTCCCTTTCAATCAATAGAAATAAACAATCTTAAATTTACCCCTATTCCCTTAAAACACTCTAAAAATACTACTGGTTATTTAATACATTCCAAAAATAAAACCATTGCTTATTTAACCGATTGTGCAGGAATAAAAGAAGAATCAATGATGTTTTTGCTTTTACAAACTATAGATGAATGCTATATTGATGCTTGCTTGAGTCCTAATGTTCAAAAAGGAAACCACTTAAATTATCAAGAAGCAAGTAAAATACTGGATAAAATAAATGCTAGAAAATCCTATTTAATTCATGGTAGTCATGTTACTTTAGAGTATATTAGAAAAAATAATTTACAGCTCAAATACAATTATATATAGTTGAATTTTCAAAATTATCTAAAAAGTAATCTCAATGGTTTAATAAATATACTTACGTTGCAGGAATCTACCTATAAAGTTCTTAGCTTTGCACACGAACTCATTCAAACCCTAGACGATCCTTTCTTCACAATGGTTTTTCACAAAGCACCATGGGAATAGCTTTTTTTGTAAAAAATATAAGAGAAATAGGCTAATTTTTCGCTATAATCTGCACGATATTTTTATAGGGGAAAGTTTCATGCTGTCTAAAAGAATCCAAGTTTTATCACCGTCTCTTACTATGGCGATTACATCCTTAGCGAGAGATCTTAAAGCACAAGGTCGAGATGTTCTGAGTTTTTCAGCGGGTGAGCCTGATTTTGATACGCCACAAATTGTCAAAGATGCGGCGATTGCGGCGATTAACGATGGTTTTTCAAAATACACCGCGGTTGGCGGTACTCCAGAAGTGCTTAAAGCGATTGCTGGAAAATTGAAGCGAGAAAACAATCTTGACTATAAACCCTCCGATATTGTGGTCAATGTGGGTGCGAAACATTCATTGTTTAACATTTTTCAAGCGATCATTGACGAAGGTGATGAAGTCATTATTCCTGCCCCTTACTGGGTAACGTATCCTGAAATTGTCAAGTACAGTGATGGAACACCCGTGTTTATTGATACCGATGAAACCAGTGGTTTTAAAATCACCCCTGCACAGCTTAAAGCGGCGATCACACCTAAAACAAAAGCACTCTTACTCAACACGCCATCCAACCCTACAGGTTCTGTCTACTCCAAAGAGGAGCTGACTGCTTTAGCAGACGTGTTAAAAGGAACCAACGTTTTAGTGGTTTCCGATGAAATGTATGAGAAAATTCTCTTTGATGGTCATCTGTTCACTTCCGTTGCATCGATCAGCGAAGATATGTATAAACGCACCATTACGGTTAACGGTCTGAGTAAATCGGTCTCCATGACAGGATGGCGTTTTGGTTACTTTGCCTGTCCTATTAAAGAGATTACCGATGCGATTGTTGATTTTCAAGGACAAAGTACCTCAAATATTAACTCCATTACGCAAAAAGCAGCGGTGCCTGCTCTTAATGGTTTAGCCGATGCGGATATTGAAATCATGCGTTCAGCGTTTGAGCGAAGACGCAATCTTGCGCATGAACTTTTAAATCAAATTGAGGGTCTTTCGGTCTTAAAACCAGAAGGTGCTTTCTATCTGTTTGTCAACACCAAAGCGGTTGAAAATGACTCCATGAAATTTTGTCAAAAATTGCTTGAAGAAAAAGGTGTTGCGGTCGTTCCAGGTATTGGATTTGGTACGGAAGGGTATTTTAGGCTCTCTTTTGCGACCGATGATGCAACGATTATCGATGGGATTGAGCGTATTGCCTCTTTTGTTAAAAATTACAAGTAAGCTTGTAAAGGGTACTCCAAAAAAAGTACCCTCTTTCGTTAAGTTAAAACTTCTCAAAAAAATCTTATAGTTTTGATACAATTCCGACACTATTTTTACATACTTATCACGAAAGGCTTAAAGCGATGAACAAATACGTCATTACCCTTGCAAAAACCTGTTTGGGTTGTAAAAAACCATCCTGTCGTACGGGATGTCCTGTTGGCACTCCTATTCCTGAGATGATTCGCCTTTTTTTGGCAGGAGAGATTAAACAAGCCGGCAAAATGCTGTTTGAAAATAATCCTCTCTCCGTCATCTGTTCTATGGTTTGTCCGCATGAAAAACATTGTGAGGGACACTGTATTCTCAATAAAAAGGGAACGGCGGTGAGTGTGGGAAGTATTGAGAATTATATTTCCGATCTTTACATGAACGATCTTCAGTTTGAAAAACCACTCAAAAATGGCAAAAAAGTTGCAATTATTGGAAGTGGTCCTGCTGGTATTGCGCTTGCGGTTATTTTAGGTGTGAAAGGGTATGAGATCACGATGTACGATGCCCATGATAAAATCGGTGGCGTATTGCGCTATGGTATTCCTGATTTTAGACTCAATAAAGAGATTCTAGATACGATTGAGACGAAACTGCGTCAATTAGACGTGACGATTCGCCCGAACATTACCATTGGTAAAAACATCACGATTGCCGATCTTTTCCGTGATGATTTTAAAGCTGTTTTCATCGGAACGGGGGTTTGGGCTCCGAAAAAATTGGGTATTAAAGGTGAAAGCTTAGGGCATGTTCACTTTGCGATTGACTATCTTAAAAATCCTGATGTGTACCGTTTAGGTCATAGAGTGGTGATTTTAGGAGCTGGAAATGTGGCAATGGATGTGGCACGAACAGCGGTGCGTCATGGTGCACGTGAAGTGATTATTATGTACCGAAAAGGTATGGAGGATATTCCTGCGTCACATCATGAGGTCGAGTGTGCCAAAATCGATGGTGTTAAGTTTGAGCTTTATAAACAGCCTATCGAAATTAACGATCAAGGTGTTCTGTACAGCAGTACCGATGAGAGTGGCGAAGAAGGATTGTTGGAAGCGGATTCGATCTTAATTGCTATTAGTCAAAATCCAAACGATCATATTGTTCAAAGTGCCCGACAAATCGAAGTGGATGGAAAAGGCTTAGTGATTACCGATGAGAGTGGACGCACAACGATGCAAGGTGTTTTTGCTTCAGGTGACGTGGTAACGGGAGCTCGAACGGTAGTCGAAGCAGTCGCTTTTTCAAAACGTGCTGCGGTTGCCATTGAAGAGTATGTCGACTCACTTTAAGAGAGTTTTTGCTGAACTCTCAACACGCTTTTGAATTGAGTTTTACAAGAATCGAATGAGAACGTTTTACATGTAAAGATTCTTTACATGTAAAACGATTGTGTATTATTTTGAAGGTGTTCCAAAACGTACTTTGGCATCTTGAAGTGCTGCGATGAGTTCATCAAGATTTTCGTAAGGGATATGTGCTTTCCAATCTGGCTCTTCACCATTTTTCTTCAATGCAATACCGATGCTTACAACAGGGAATGAACCACTTCCATACGGTTCTTCTAAATGTGAGATCGAAATAATGCCGTTTTTTGTTCCTGCTAATGGAAATTTTGTCAATATTGTGTTTTTTCCGCCCATGGCTTGATCCTTTTAATGCTTTGTAAAAAATTTCGCTATTTTTGCGTGCGTTTTAAGCCACTCACTTTGCAACGTCAGTGGGAAACCGCCATACGTTTTACCGCCCTCTATTGATTTTGAAACGCCACCGCGTGCAGCAATCGTTGCAAAATCACCAATTTCCAAATGTCCAGCTGTCGCACTTTGTCCACCCATCACGACGTTACGTCCGAGTTTGGATGAACCTGCTAGTCCTGATTGTGCGACAATAATACAATACTGCCCCAGTTCACAATTATGTCCAATTTGAACAAGGTTGTCTATTTTTGTCCCTTTTCGAATGATCGTTGATCCAAAAACAGCTTTGTCTATCGTTGTATTTGCCCCTACTTCCACATTCTCTTCCAGAATGACATTCCCCGTGTGATAGATCTTAATATGCTCACCCAATTTTGTATGAGCATAACCAAAACCGTCACTTCCAATCACCGTTCCCGCTTGAATAATGCACCCCTCACCAATGACACAACCATCGTAAATGACTGCATTAGGGTAAATGACCACATTTTTACCAATGGTTACGTTAGAACCAATCGTGACATTGGGCATAATCTGCACGCCCTCTTCCACCACACTGCCACTGCCGATCACTACATTTGCACCCAGACTACTTTTCTCAGAAATGGTAGCAGGAGACGCGGTATCAAAGGGTTTTTTAGCAAAAAAGGCACTCGCATATGCCATGCTCAAATAAGGATTGTCACTGATCAGTGCTTTCGAACTTGAAGGAAGGTGTTCAAGGAAAGCAGCAGGGAGAATAACGACCCCTGCTTTGGTGTTTTGTAAATCGCCTAGAAGTTTAGGATTGACAAAAAAAGCGATTTGAGACGAGGTCGCCTCCTTGAGTGTTGCAAAGGAAGTAACCTCTTGATCGATTCCTGAAAATTCAAGCGAAATTGCTTGGGCTAGAAGGCTTAGTTTCATCTAAATATCCATCGCGACGGAGCCGCTTCTAACGATGTCGGTTGGATTGTATTTTTTAACCGCTTTTAAAAAATTGTCGATGCGATCATAATCATCGGCAACCATGACAACGATAAAATCCTCACCACTGCTTGCAATTGTGCCATTGTAGGCTTTAAGCATCGCATCAAGACCGTTAAAATCTTCCGCGAGGGGGATTTTAACAAGTGCCATCTCTTTTTCAACAAACTGACCCGATTCGATGACTTTGTAGGTCGGAATCAGCTTGTGCAACTGCTTCACGATCTGTTCCAAAACAGGCGCACTTCCAGAGGTAACAATCGTCAATCTTGATAGATTCGTTTTAGGGATGGGCGCCACGGTAAGGGAATCAATGTTGTAACCACGACCTGCAAAAAGACCTGATATACGCGATAAAACGCCATCTTCATTTAAAACAATAACCGACAAAACTCTTCTCGTATAGTGTTCCATCGCTTACTCCTTATACTCAAGCATCATATTATAAAGCGTTCCACCTGCTGGAACCATTGGTAAAACGTTTTCAAAGCGATCGACCTGAACATCGATCATACAGACGGTGTTGCTCTCAACTGCCTCTTTAAGGGCTTTGTCAAACTCATCTTTGGTGGTAACTCTAAAGCCACGACCACCAAAACTCTCAATCAGCTTGACAAAATCAGGCTGAACCGAAAGGTCGGTTGATGAATAGCGTTTATTGTAAAAGAAGGTTTGCCATTGTCGAACCATGCCTAAGAATTGGTTGTTTAAGATGATGTTCACCACTGCAACGTTGTTTTCAACCGCGGTCATCAGCTCTTGAATGTTCATGAGAATGGAGCCATCACCCGTGAAGTTAATGACGGTTTTGGAAGGCACTGCTACTTTCGCGCCAATCGCGGCAGGAAGACCATACCCCATCGTTCCAAGTCCGCCGCTGCTGAGCCACTGGCGAGGGTAGGAAAAGGGATAAAACTGTGCTGCCCACATTTGGTGTTGCCCAACGTCGGTGCAGATAATCGCTTTATCGCCCAGCAATTGCCCTACGCGTTCAATCGCCCATTGCGGTTTAAGAATCTCATTTGAGTCTTCGTATTTCAGCGGATGAATCTCATCGTAGCGCTTTAACAGATCGCGCCATGGTTTGTATTTACTCTCATCGATTTGCTCTTTAGCCAGAGGGATCATCGCTTCAACCACGTTTTTAAGATCGCCTACGATGGGGTAATCAATTGGAACGATTTTCCCAATGCTACTTGGATCAATGTCTACGTGAATGATTTTGGCATGTTTGGCAAATTCACTGAGTTTGCCCGTAACGCGATCATCAAAACGTGGGCCAAAGGCGATCATAAGATCGGCTTCGCTCATTGCCATATTGGCACTGTAACAGCCGTGCATTCCTAACATTCCAAGCAGTAGTGGGTTCTCATCGCCCATAACACCACGCGCCATTAAGGTTTCAACGGCAGGAATGCCGCAAAGTTTCGCAAATTCCCTTACTTCAGCGCTGGCATTAGAATTGATCGCACCACCACCGATATAAAGTACCGGACGTTTAGCCGCTTGGATCGCTTCAATCGCCTTTTTAATCTGGCGAGGATTGCCTTTATAGGTTGGCTTATAGGTTTGCATCTTAATTTCACTTGGATACGCAAAATGCCCCATTTGTGCCGTAACATCTTTTGGAATATCCACATGAACGGGACCTGGTCTGCCACTTCGTGCAATGTAAAACGCCTCTTTTAAGATACGAGGCAAATCTTTGACATCTTTCACCAAATAGTTATGTTTGACACAGGGGCGACTAATACCTACTGCATCGATCTCTTGAAACGCATCCGTTCCAATCATACTAATAGGAACTTGACCGCTAATAACCACCATCGGAATCGAGTCCATATACGCCGTGGCAAGTCCCGTCACCGCATTGGTAAAACCAGGACCACTCGTGACAAAAGCAACGCCTACTTCCCCACTGGCTCTAGCATAACCATCGGCTGCGTGAAGGGCTGCTTGCTCATGACGTGTTAAAATATGTTTAAAATAGTTTTGTTTGTAAACTTCATCGTAAACATTCATGATAGCACCACCAGGATAGCCAAAGACGACGCTGACATTCTCCTTACGTAGTGCTTCTATGACCATTTGGGAACCGCTTAACTCCATGACCTCTCCTTTACATAATTTTTATACGATATTGGTGCTAAAGCGTGCCGAACAGGTCGGCAGAGGCTTAATCATTATTTACAAAGTCTCGTAATACTCTGTAAAAAAAGTGGGTTATTATAGCAAAGAAAGATTAAAAAGGGTTCATTTGGAAGGTGTATTTGAGGATCGTGCTAAATTGTAACACTGCTCTAAAACAACCCCTTCTCTGAGTCCATCATCGACGACAACGCATTTTTCAAAGCCAAGTTTACGCATCATCGCTTTAACAATTAAAATCCCAACAACCACCAAATCCCTACGGTTTGTACCGGTGAAGCGCTCTGCATCACTCTCATTCATACTAATTAAGCGTTCATACGCCTCTGCAAAATCCTTTACATGTAAGATTTTACCATTGACTCGTCTTACATCATAATGAGCATAATCCAGCCCTTCTAAGAAAGCGGCAACCGTGGTAGGCGTTCCTGCAGTTGTTACTAATTGTAAAAAAGTGGAAGAAATATCAGGTTGCGTTTGCATAAAGGGACTAATAGACTCCACAATACGTTCAACATGTGCTTCACGTTCTTGCGTGTAGCGTTCCGCGGTGTTAATAATGCCAAAGGGAAAGCTTTGAGAGTGCTTGATACCATTAAGACAAAACGTGAGTTCCGTTGAACCGCCACCAAGATCGAACAAGGCGTAGGTTTGATGCTCAAAACCCTCACGTTTAAGCGCATGCTCAATCGCCAACGAGGTTAGGTACGCTTCTCTTTCCCCTGAAATAATTTCAAAATGAAGCCCAAATTCTGCCTCGATTTCATCTAAAATCGCTGCGGCATTGGACGCTACACGCATCGCTTCGGTGGTGACACAGAAGCATTTTTCTTCTTTAAAATCAAACACTTTAGAAGCTTCATGCAGGGCATTTATAATGTTTCGTTTGGAAGTTTCGCTAATCATACCCGTTACATGTAAATCTTTTGCCGTGCGCACAATGCGCTCAAACGCTTTCACACGGGTTTTACTCTCACAGGCTATTTGTACAATGCGAAGCGTATTGGAACCTAAATCACACCCAATCATTTTCAGCCTATTTTCGTCTAAAAAGTTTCATAATCGCCTTGATAACCGCGCGAATCAATCCTAAAAAAAGGTAGAGGATTGCGGTGTAAAGCAGAGGATGGTAGGGCATTTTATGGATGGAGAGTTGTTGTAAATGCTCCAAAGGGTGCGAAAGCCATTGGTTCATGTGCATGCCTAAGGATAAGACTAAAAAAATGACGATAAAAATAAGAACTTCTCGTTTTAACATAGTGCCTACTTGAGCTAAAGTGAATAGAGGATTTTAGGAAAAAGAAACTTAAGGTTAGGTTTGGATAATATTACATTATGAGGACAATTTCAGAAGATTATAAACAACTAAAATAATCAAGTATAATATTTATAACCAAGGAAAGCCTCAGATTGTTGGAAGTAGAATAGAAAAACATACAACCAAAAGGATGGGAAAACGATGAAATCAGACAAAATCATTGAGGAGATACTCATTGAGATTGAAAAGCATGATGGTGGAATGTCTCGCCGCCATGCGATGAAGTTATTGGCAGCATCTCCAATTGCTGCAAGTGTTATAGCAAGTGCGACCATTGCAACAGAAGCTGAGGCTTCTAGTTCGAGCGCAACGGGCAAAATTGTGATCGTAGGGGGTGGTCTTGCGGGTGTTGCAACCGCTGCAAAGTTGACACACCGACTTGCAAATCCTGATATTACACTAATCGAGCCAAATCCACACTCTGTTTCGTATCAACCCGGGCAAACGTTGATCGCGGCTGGTGTGTGGGACAAAAGTGATATTACCTATGAAACGGCGAATTTTATCCCAAAAGGTGTCAAGTGGATTAAAGATACCGTAGTGAGTTTCGACCCTAAAAACAATAAAGTAACCACAGCTGATGGTACAGAAATCGGGTATGATTATTTAGTCGTCGCAACGGGATTAACACTGAATTTTGCTGCGATTAAAGGGCTTGAGGGTGAAATCACCTCCATGGGTGCGAATGATGTTGTACGCAAAAAAGTGGGCAAAGATGGCGTTTACTCTGTCTATTTTGCCGATGGTGCTGTGGATACACGCAAAGGCATTGATGAACTGATCGCAAAAGCGAAAGCACACAAAGGTCCTGAGAAACTTCAAGCACTTTTTACCGATCCTGATACAGCGATAAAATGTGGAGGTGCGCCTAAAAAAGTTATGTACATTACCCATGACCTACTCAAAAAAGCGGGTGTCAGAGATAAAGTAGAATTAACCTTTTGTCCATCAGGCGATAAAATGTTTGGTGTGCCTGAATACAATGCTGCCATTTTTGAGCAGTTTAAAGTCAGAGATTTTAAATGGGAGTTTAAAACCAATTTAGTTGCGATTGATACTGAGAAAAAAATGGCAACCTTTGAGAAAAAATGGCTTGAAAAAGGTGAATACGACGAAGATCTTAAAGAGTACACCATGGTCTCTATGAGCAAATTGGTCGAGAAAAAATACGATTTTATCCACATCACGCCTCCTCAAAAAGCACCTGATCTTGTGGGCAAATCACCGATTGGATCAAGCAAAGGCTGGGTTCCTGTTGTCAAAGAAACCCTGCAACACGTTACCTACAAAAATGTCTTTGCACTAGGCGATGTTGCGGCTGTTCCTATGGGAAAAACAGGCGGAAGTGCGCGTAAACAGTACAATGTCGTTGCCGAAAACTTAATTGCTGTGATGGAAAAACAAGAAAAACTTCCTGCCGCGTATGATGGCTACACCGTGTGTCCTTTGATCACGAGTATTGGAACGGTGGCAATGCTTGAATTTAACTGGACAGCCAAACCAGCACCTTCTTTCCCTCTCGATCCAACCCAAGAGCGCTGGATATGGTGGTTGGTTAAAGTTTATGCCCTTAAACCTATGACAATTTACGGCATGCTCTCTGGTAGAGCCTAGTTTTGATGATACATAATAAGGAAAAATGCATGAAAAAAATGAATTTAGCACTCTGTCTGATGGCATTGGTTGTTTTAAGTGGATGTGGTGATAAACCAAAATCGGATGTTGTCACGTATAAATACACGCCAGAACAAGTGTATAAAGAGACATGTTTACACTGTCATGGTCCAAAAGGTGAAGGTGTAGCAGAGAAAAAAGGACCTGCTATTAATAAGCAAACGATCCAAGAGCTTGAGATGTCACTCTTTGACATTAAAAACGGCGGTCTTGGACAATCCACGGCTACAGAGCACGATGTTATGGAACATAACATGAAAAAATTGGCTGAAAAAGGGTATGACTACGACATTAAAATGATGGCGACGTATATTCACAATACCTTTAACATCACTAAATAAAAATTTGAGTATGATGTTTTTTGATGTTTCACCGCATCAAAAAACATCTGAAAGTTACGTATGAATAAAAAATCTCATGAAGTTTTTGTATGGCCTTTGTGTACACGCATTATTCATTGGATTATGGCAATATCCTTTCTTCTCTCTTTTTCTACCTCTTTTTTCCACCATCTGTTTAGGTGGCATCTTGCCTTTGGTCTTATTTTTGGTATTGTGTTACTTTTTCGACTCATTTGGGGATTTGTTGGTCCCAATTATGCCACCTTTAAAACGTTTAAATTAAGCCCAAAAGAGCTGCGAGACTATTTTGTCCAAAAAGTTCAAAACAGATGGCGTAAAATTCATGCAGGACACAATGCTGCGTCGAGTTGGTTTACGCTGATTGTTTTAGGATTGGGGAGTTGGATCGTTCTCAGTGGGCTACTTTTGCAAGGAATCCAAGAAGGCAGTGGAATTTTTAAAGAGCTCAATGAGCACTATTTTCAGTTTTCATCCATGCTTTTGCTGCTCCATGAAGTGCTCTCGTACCTGCTCTTTATCTGGGCATTGATTCACATTGTGGGTGTTTTAATTGAACAGTTTTACCATAAAACACAGATGCTTTTTGCGATGATCACGGGCTATAAAAAAGCGGAAGGTAGTGATGCGCGTGTTTCGATGGTGCGCCATCTTTTTGCTTACGCGGTGATTGGGTTATCGATGGTAACGTTGTATAGTGTGGCATGTTCTAACGAGACATTTTTGACACGAAGCAGGTTTGAGAAGCGCGATTTTAAAGCAGAAAATCCTGTTTTTTTTGAAAAATGTGGTAAATGTCACAAAACGTATCCACCTTTTATGTTACCACATGACTCATGGGTGCGTCTTATGGATGGGTTAGAGAACCATTTTGGCGAGCAAATCAGAGAGAATAATATCACCAAAAGCGAGCAGATGAACATCAAAGCGTATCTTTTAAGTCAGAGTGCGGAGCATTCAACCCATAAAGTTGCTTTTAAAACACTGGAATCCTTGGGTGAGATGCGCCCTATTTCGATGAGCAAGGTTCCTTATTGGCGTGAAGCACACAAAGGAATTGATCAAACTATCTATCACTCTTTACATGTAAAAGGTGCTGCAAACTGTTTTGCCTGTCATCCAGATTTTGAGTATGGCATTTTAGATAACACACGGATTCATATTCCCAAATAGCCATTGAAATTTTTTAGAAATCATATTTTAGCTATAATAATCCCTAAAAAACGAAGGATACAATGATGCTTCTAGGCGTAAATATCGATCATATTGCAGTGCTAAGAGAAGCGCGAAAGATTAATGATCCTGATCCATTGGACGCCATTTCTTTAGTCAAGCGTGCAGGTGCAGATCAAATCACGATTCATTTACGAGAAGATCGTCGTCATATTAACGATGAAGATGCGAAAAAAATCATTGAAATTTCCCAACTCCCGATTAATTTGGAGTGTTCCATTACCCCAGAAATCATTGAAAAAGTGATTGAACTGCGTCCACACCGTGCAACCTTAGTGCCTGAGAAACGTGAAGAGGTGACAACAGAGGGCGGACTTGACGTCGTGAAGAACAAAGAGGTCATTCAAAAAATTGCCCAAAGACTGAAAAAAGAGCAGATCGAGCTTTCACTTTTTATTGACCCTAACAGCGCGATGATTGAAGCGGCAAAAGAGATTCAAGCCGAATGGATCGAACTTCATACGGGCTCTTATGCCAATATTTACGCAATGCTCTACTCTAACCTTTCTCGCTCACGCCACAGCATTAAGGAACTTGAATTGGATCGTGAATCTTTACATGTAAAACTGATTGATGCAACGCATGAGCTGGAACGCGCCTCTAAACTCGCATACCAATTAGGACTCAAAGTCGCGGCTGGGCATGGACTGAATTATCACAATGTGAAACGCATTGTAGAGATCAACGAGATTAGCGAGCTTAACATTGGTCAAAGCATCATTGCGCGCGCTGTTTTTGTGGGTTTTGAGCAAGCGGTTAAAGAGATGTTAGGATTGGTACGATGAAAAAAATAGCTATTAGCATCGGTGATTTAAACGGTATTGGTTTAGAAATTGCCTTGAGAGCGCATAATGAGGTGAAAAAACACTGCTATCCCCTCTACTGCATCAATGAAAATATGTTAGGTTGGGGCACTGCGCTTTTGGGACTCGATGTGCCAAGTGACTTTGAGATACGCGATTGTGGCAAAGTTTTTGAGATAGAACCCGGTGTCTGTTCTGCAGAAGCCGGTGAGAGCTCGTATGACTCGTTTATCACCGCGGTGGCACTCGCCAAAAGCAATGAAGTGAGTGGCATCGTGACCTTACCTATCAACAAAGAGTCATGGGCGATGGCAGGACTGGAATACAAAGGGCACACGGACGCCCTGAGCGATCTTTTGGGTTGCGAAGCGATTATGATGCTTGGATGCGAGGAGATGTTTACCATTTTGTACACGCACCACATTCCACTGCGCGATGTGCCACATGAGATCAAAGCTAAAAAAATTAAGCCATTTTTGCTCAAAGTGTATGAAGAATTGGGTGCAGAGCGCATCGCTGTTTTAGGGCTTAATCCGCATGCAGGCGATCATGGTGTGATTGGAACGGAAGATGAAGAGATCGAAAAAGCAATTCTGAAAGTCAATCACTTTTTGGAACGCGAAGTGTTTGTGGGACCCCTCGTGCCTGACATCGCTTTTTCAAAACATAATCGTGAGAATTTCACCTATTTCGTCTGTATGTACCACGATCAAGGATTGATTCCGCTGAAAACGCTCTATTTTGACGAAAGCATCAATGTCAGCCTCAATGCGGGCATTGTGCGAACATCGGTGGATCATGGCACCGCATTTGACATCGCTTACAAAGAGGGAAATCCTTCGTGTTTAAGCTACATCAATGCGATCAAAGAGGCGGTTAAACTTTCATCTGGGAAAGAGCCTCTTTTAACGTTTTAGGAGCCTTTTCTTTAAGCACCAAGGGTGCGTGGGCGTGCCGCCGAGGCAAACCCAGTGTTAACGTAGTTTTGAAAGCTTTGCTTTAAAAACGTGTTAAGAGTTCTGAAAGAACTTTCTAATGGGATCTAATGTGTATGAGGATGATCACCATGCTCGTGGTGGTGGTTATGCTCATCTTTGAGATTGAGTGAACAGCTCAGTCCTGTGGGCGTTATCTCATAAATTTTTTCAACCACCAACTCAATAAACTCTTTATGGTGCGAGACAATAATAATACTCTTATCAATGCGTCCTAAAATATCCACCAGACGTAACTGCATCGCTTGATCGAGTCCATTGGTGGGTTCATCCAAAAGCATCAATTTGGGCTCCATAATCAGCACACCTGCGAGTGCGACCAGTTTTTTTTCTCCGCCTGAGAGATGGTAGACGATTTTTTTTGCTAAATGCGAAATACCCAAATCTTGCAGTATCATCGCTGTTTTGAGTTTGGTTTCCTCTTTGGAAACACCACTGGCTAAAAGGCTAAAGGCGACATCATCTTCGACTACGGGAGCCAAAAATTGGTTATCGGAGTCTTGAAAAAGGTAACCGATGAGATGACGCATGTTTTTAAAATCTTCCAAAGAGTGCATCGGCTGGTGAAAGAGCTCTAAAGTGCCCTCTTCTAGGTTTCGAAGTCCTGCGATAATCTCTAAAAGCGTTGTTTTACCGCATCCATTAGGACCAATAATGGCGATCTTCTCTTTGTGCGAGACATCGAGTGTCACATTTTCATACAAACGCACACCATCGCGTGAGGTGGAGAGGTTTTTGATATTCACTGAACAGCTCATATAAGGGCTCCTTGTCGCCAAACTAGCGATAAAATCGTGATAAAAGCAAGCAGCGTATCGTAAACACTAAAGTCTTGATGCGCTTCTAACGTATAGACTTCACCACAAAAACCACGCAGGTGCATCGCTTTTTGAAGCCAAAGTGAGCGCTCCAATGCTTTAATGAACAAAATGCCCACAAATCCTGCCATTGTTTTATAGGTTAAAAGATTGGTTTTAGGCATAAAACCTCTTACATGTAACGTGTTTTTGAAAAGTGTAAACTCTCGTTTGATGAGAAAAATGGACTTCGCCGTGAAAAAGAAGATTGAAGTGAGTTTGTGCGGCAGATGCAAACGCTGCATCGCAATGGCGATGGAAAATTCATCCTTGCCTTGAAAAATCATTAATACAAACAATAAAATGAAATTGGATCGTAAAAAAACAAGCAGTGCAAGCTCATAGTTTTCTTGCCACAGCATGCTTGCCGCAACAATAGCAATTAGCGTATTGAGCCAAAAGAGTCGCTTGAAGATACTCCAAAGTAACGCTCTGTGAAGCCAACCAAGCAACAACAGTGGCAGAAGCATGGGGGCATAAAGATGCTCTTGTAATGCCACAACGGTGCTGTACGACAGTGCTAAAAGAAGCGCTGTCGTCGGTGCTATGCGTGGCTGGGTTTGCGTTTTGTCCAATAAAGTGCTCCAAAGAAAAAGACAATTATAGCCAATCCTAAGAGCATTTTATCCCATGGTGTATCGGAGGGCAATGTTTTTGCTTCTTCTTTGGTATGACTTTGTGCGACATAATTCGTTTGTGTCTGATGTCCCATGCCTGCTTCTACGATAATCGTAAACTCAGCAGAGGGCAATTTAACGGACGCTTTGCCCTCATCATCGGTATTGAAGACTAAAAGCTCTTTTTGATTCGCATCTAAGAGCTTTACAACACATTGTTTACACGGCGAAGATTGGGTGAAATAGCTTTGAACGTAGAGTTGTCCCGCTTCATCGTAGGCAAAAAGATTGATTTTATGCGCCCATACACTACTAAAGAGCAGAACGCTAAGCAGGCTTATGCGTAGCATAACACTCCTTTACATGTAAAAGATTGGGGGAGACTTTTTCAATGAAACGAAGGGCAAAAAGCGTGATAAATCCTTCGATAAGCATCGCGGGCAAGTGTGCCAAAAGAGCTAGTTTGGCAGCATCTACAAACGCGTCACCGTTCAGAGCTAAGGTAAGTGAAAGCAGAAAAGCTGAAAGGGCTAAAGGAACAAACCCAATTAAAAACCAGAGCAGATCTTTGTGCCAGCGTTTGGTGGTAGGAAGCATAAAAAGCCAATACCCAACCAGTGTTGGCGTGGCAAGATTAAAGAGGTTGATGCCCAGCGTCGTAAGTCCTCCAAAGCCAAAAAGAACGCCTTGGAGTAAAAGGGCGACAAAGATAGCAATGAAAGCTCTCAACCCTAGCATGGCGCCTATAATGCCCCCTAAAACAAGGTGTACCGATGTGGGACCAATGGGAACATGAACAAAGGACGCTAAAAAGAAAAGGGCCGAAAGTACGGCCGTTTTAGGAATCTCGTCATCTTTGAGTGTTTTAAACGCATACAAGGTAAAAGCAGCCGAAACGACTGCTCCACCGATTAAAATCTCAGGTCTGAGTAATCCTTCACTGAGGTGCATTTTATTTCATCGCCTCTGTTTTAAGCCACAATACTGCGCCCAACTCGACAGGATAACTTTTACCCTCTTTTTTGATCTTTTCATCATCATCCATAAGTGCTGCAAATCCCCACCAGCCTTCTTGAGGAAGTGCTACATAAAACACGCCGTTTTTATCGGCTTTGTACACTTGCGTAACGTACATTTCATTCGGCGCTTTGAGCCCTTTGGTGTTGTAAAATTCGACTTCAACTTCAGCATTCGCAACGGGTTTGCCTTTGTAGAGGACTTGTCCACTGAAAAGATTGCCAGCATAAAGGGAATAAGGGCGAGAAAGTGGGACAATCTCCGCTTTTAGACCAATGGGTTTATCCCAGCCCTCGCCTGAGCCAAAGGCGTCCACAATCGTTTTGGTTTGATGGCGGATAAATTTCTCTTCAGCCGGTTCAAAATAAGGTATAGGATCGACATAAAATTGGTATACGCTTGGACCTTTGATAGTGTATTCACTCTTCCATGAGGTGATTGCACCCTTTTTTACTTCTTGAAACGAAGGTAGAAGGGATGTTTTTTTGCCCTCCGTAAAAACGCCTGCCTCTTTAGGCTTTTCCATATTCATGCTGTTTTGCTCAAAGGGATGGGTAAACTCATACTGAACCGCTACTTTTGGGCTGCTGCCTTGCTCGATAACCGATCTATCTGTCATCACTGTTTGAAAATGTGCCAACAACGATGATGCGCACACAATAGAAGTCAATAATATTTTCATACGAATACTCCTCTTAAATAAGACTGAACTATATTTGGTATTATTGTGGCATTTTGTGGATAAGAAAAGACTTAAAATGAGATGTGTTAAACGGTTGAGAGTTTTACATGTAACGCGTTAAGCGCTTCGAGTGTTGCGCTCTCATCCGCATTATCAAGGATGGCATCGATGTGACGAGGTTTTTTATACACAAGATCATAATACTCAATCAAAAGGATCTTTGCTACTTCTGAAAGATTGCCCTCTTCGTACGCGTGTAAGACAGCTTCTTTCACCGTTTTTTTAATGTACGGTGCGATCATCTGCATTGCTTGGTTAAAAAAGGCAGGTGTCATACTCTCATACTCTTTGAGGATTCGCTCTATGCGTTGCTCAAGTGGTGCTGTAATTTCGATGCGATACCCTTGCAATAGTCTTACATGTAAAAGAGCTGGAATGGTGCATGTACCCATTTTTTTGCTTTCTGCTTCAATGAATATATAGGCATTGGGATCAATTTTACATAAAATTTCACATAAACTATTTTCAAACGCTTTTTGGCTCGGTTGGGCTCCTTTGATGCTTCCAAAGCTCGAACCTAAATGATTGGCAAGCTTTTCAAGATCGATGGAAGGTTGAAGCGATTGCAAGAGTTCACTTTTCCCACAGCCTGTGTTGCCACCAAGGACGATGAAACGGTAATGGGGCAAATTTTCAAGGTAACTTAACACATAAAAACGATACTGTTTATAACCGCCACCCAATCGAAAAACTTGGTAGCCGATGTGTGAGAGAATGATGGCTATTGAGCTTGATCTAAGCCCTCCCCTTGCACAGTAAATGCCTATTTTTGAGCCTATTTTATAGGATTTTGCGATGTGTTCAAGGTGGTGTGCTACGTTTTGACAGATGTAACGCGCACCCAGTAGTTTGGCGTCATTTCGTGAGACTTGCTTGTAGAGTGTACCTACTTCTTGATGCTCCTCATCACTCAGAGCATAAAAGTTTTGGGCATTGGCAATGTGCGATTCGTAAAACTCTTTAGGACTTCGTGCATCGATTAAAAGATCAAATTCTGATTTTTGGGCAATGAAAGCGTCAATGTCAAGCTCAATTAACATGCCAAATACTCAGGAACGAGCCCTTTAAGCTGTGTATAGATTTTCTCAAAATCGGTTCCATAGACTCTGGTATTGGCGATGGTGGTGATAAAATTGGTATCGCCACTCCACCTGGGAATCACATGGTGGTGAATGTGCTCTGCAATGCCAGCTCCGCCACTTTGGCCAAGGTTCATCCCTAGATTGACCCCCTGCGCACCAATACCAACTTTTAGCATCTTGACACAGCGTTGCACGATCAAAGAGAGATGCAGCCACACTTCAGGCTCCAACGCCTCAATCGCATCGGTATGGTGATGGGGAATGACCATAAAATGCCCAGGAGAATACGGATAGCGATTCATCACGATAAAACAGTGTTCATCACGGTAGAGCACATGATGCTGCTCATCAAGCTCAGGATGCTCACTAATGGTACAAAAAACACACCCTTCTGGTTTTTCACTAAAGTAAACATCACGCCAAGGCGCGTACATGTAATCCATCAGTCAACTTTCTTAAAAGCTTCGAGCGCTGTTTGTATATCGGGTTGGCGCATAAAATGTTCACCGATTAAAAAGGCATCCGCACCGATTTTGCTCAGGTATTGAATCGTCTCTTTATCGTTCAATCCACTCTCTGCTACGATAATTTTTCCTTGTGGGATGAGTGGCATGAGCTTTTCGGTTAAACTCATATCCATCTCAAAGGTCTCTAGGTTTCGGTGGTTAATTCCGATGATAGTGGCTCCCGCAAAGATGGCTTTCACCAAATCCTCTTTGTCATGGATTTCAACTAAAACTTCTAGTCCTAGTCGAAATGCGTACTCTAAAAGGTGTTTGAGCTCCGTTTTTGTGAGCGCTTTTGCAATCAATAAGATAAAATCAGCCCCATACACCAGCGCTTCTAAGATTTGATACTCATCGACAATAAAATCTTTGCGTAAAAGAGGGGTTGGCACATAGCGACGAATCTGCGTTAAATACTCCAAATTCCCTTGAAAATAGTGAGGTTCTGTTAAAACTGAGATGGCATCAGCACCACCTAACTCATACGCTTTTGCAATCATCAATGGGTCAAAATCGGCTTTAATAATCCCTTTACTAGGGCTTGCTTTTTTCACTTCAGCAATAATACGATACGGATTTTGGGGCGTTGCTTTGAGGTAAGGTTTCACGTCACGTGGCATAAACGGGTTAAACGCAAGGCTTCTGCCTAACCAATCCATCGTGTACTCTTTTTTCTTTTTTTCTAGATCCTCACGCGTACGTTTGATAATTTCATCTAAGATCATTGTTTCTCTTTCAAACATTTTTTAATCGCTTCAATATGTGCCTTAACCTCTTCTTCCATCACGTGCTCACCAAAATATTTCATAATGTTATACGCCTCATTGCATTGCCCTTGTTTATAAAGTCCCCACGCTAAGGAGTCGAGATAATAGGGAGAATTGGGCTCTAATTTAAGCGCTTCTTGCACGAGTGTAAGACCTTTTGCAATGTCTATATCATGGTCAATAAGTAGATACCCATAGTAGTTAAGATAGACAGAGTCTTTCAGCAAACTGGTCACTTCATCAAATTTATGCGCAATGGATTGCAAGACTTCAGGTGTAAGATTTAGTTTATTGAGCTCATACTCATAAATAGCCATTTTACCTAGATAATCAAGATTTTTACTCTCATCGTAAAGTTTTTCAGCCAACGTATAGGCTTCTTTAAATTTTTTCTGCGTAGCATAGATTTGAAGGAGCATATCTTGGTTAAACCCTGTCTTTTCCAAAAAGGTTGTCGCCCCTTTGACATCTTTAATGTACAGCATCAGTTCAACAATTTTTTTGGCTATCTCTTCGCTTTGTTGTTCTTTATAGAGTTTTTTATAAGTGGCAATTAACCCTTGCACATTGCGATCACGTCCATAAATTTCGACCAGTTTAAAGCAGGCATGCTCACCACACCCTTCCATGTTCGCATACGTCTCAAGATAGGCAATGGCATCGTCTTTGCGTCCTAAAAAGCGGTTTAACAGCTCGACAATATTGATCAAAATATCTTCATTTTGATCTTGTTTGTAAGCGCTCTCAAAGTATTTAAGCGCCAAATCATAGGCTTTCATCTGCAAATAAAGATTACCTGCGATGCTAAGATGTTGGACACTTTTATCAAGTTCAATGAGTTTAAGAATCTCTTTTTCAGCCTCTTCATAGCGCTTCTCTTTGACCAATTGCCCTACTAAAAGTCGGTTGAAGTTTTTCTCATCAGGGTATTTTTTAATCCCTTGCATAATTAAGTCGTGCGCATCAGGATCACCAAGGACAAAAGCAAGTCCTGCATCTTCGGTGAGATACACTTTTTTTTGACTCTGTTCATACAGGGTATGATAAATTTTGCGCGCGTTGACGTAATCGCCATTTTGCTGATAATCTAACGCCTGCAAAATAAGATTATCCTCTTCTTCAAAAACCTTTTTAGTAGTTTCATTCGTAATAACAACCTCTTTGGTGCTACATCCCACCAATAAAACAAGAACGACTATAAGCGAATAATACCGGGACATTCTGTGACTACCTCGTCAATATTTTCTTTAAAATATTCCCAAAAAGGGAATGTACGACACTGTTGTGGACGTACGTCATAGATACGACACATCTTTTTTTCCATATCAAAAAAGACGCAACCATAGCCGCCTTCGTACGCGATCTCTTTGATCGTGAAACGATAGCGAATTTTTAGTAAATAGTTATTGATAAATGCCTCTTTGGACAAAGAAAGTTTCAAAGCAATAGCGTTTATCTCTTCGTGTGTAACCCAAATGTATCCACTCTCTCCAATACAACACTTTCCCGAACAGTTTTGACACGCTTTGGGATCGAAGGCATACGGATAGCCTTCGCACTTCATTAAACCATCCATTCACAACTCTTCGTAGCAGATCGCTCAAAAATGGCTTTCACACGCACGCTGATATGCTCACCCGTATAGATAAAAAGCGGTGGATGAATTTTACAGAGTGTTTTTGAATTTTTACGCGCACGTATCAACACCAACGATGCCTCTTTCTCCTCTTTCGGGTAGACAAAACAGAGGTCTTCGACATTGAGCCCATTTCCAAGCAGAGATGCCATCACGTGGTCTATCTGTTTCGCATCATAGCAGAAACAAAAATATCCCCGATTGGAGAGCGTTTTACTCACTTTTTGAGCAAACGCAGCAAAGGGAAGTGCGCTGCTGTGGCGACTTAGGAAAAGGGCATTGTCTTCATTTTGAACGCCACCTTTGTGGTAAAAAGGAGGATTGGAGACAATCATGTCCCATTTATGCTCAAAAGTTGCTTCTAAAAAATCTTTACATGTAATGTTTTCTATCGCTAAAAGATTGGCTTTGGCATTGGCTTTTGCGATCTCACAATTCAAAAATTGAATGTCCAAAAGGCTTACATGTAAACGAGGAAAGTCACGTTTAAGCAACAGCCCTAAAATACCACAGCCACAGCCCACGTCTAAGAGTTGCCCTTTGGGATGAAAGGAACTGATAAAATCATAGAGTAAAAGGGTGTCGCTGTTGTAACGATACCCTCGCTTGGGTTGAAAAAGATTCATGATTTAGTGGTACACCCTGATTTGGAAGCCGCGTGCTTTATTTTGTTCGATGTTGGAGAGCGCATAACTGATTTTTGCCCCCTCACCTACGTAAGATTCAACCAGATCGCCACCGGCTTTGGCTCTGGCTTTCCCCAATCCGATGTTAGCAAGCCCACTGATACGATCGATCTCCGTATCTTCAACGCCCACTTTTTTGCTTTTGATCAGTTTAAGCGATGCAAAACCACCATTGTCGACAATGGGCGCAACCTCAAAGAAGTAGCTGCTGTCGTATTTTGCAAGAACAGCTTGCACCTCTTTTTTGCACGCTTCTGTGATGGCATTTACCCCTGTGCCCATGTCCGTACATGTCACTTTGTCGATCATGGTAAGTTTTTGACCTTTGGATGGTGGCGTTGCTTTGAGCGCGGCTATTTTTGGTGTGGCTGTCTCTAAAAGCTTGATTTTTTCATTGAGCGTTTTAATGATCTGCTCATTGGCTGCCATGCGTTTGTTCAACTCCTCTTGGCTTTGGACAAGCGCACTCTCTTTGGCTTTGAGCTCTTTTTCAAGCACTATGATTTTAAGCGTCTCCTCTTTTTTACTTGAACCCAGTTGGCCTTCTTTCGTCTTGAGTTCGGCTTGCAAGGTTTTGGTCACCTCTAAATGCTGGAGCTCTTTTTGTTTAAACTCCTCTTTGAGTTTGGCTAAATTTTCCTCCAAGGAAGCTTTGAGCGCTTCTGTTTTTTTATAATTTTCTTTGTTGGCAACGATGGTCGCCTCTTTGGCTCTTAGCTCTTTTTCTAACGCACTGCTTTTGAGAGAATCTTCTTTGTTAAACGCAGCTATTTGGCTCTCTTTGACTTTAAGATCACTTTGAAGGGCTTTGATTTCGGCGAGGCGTTGAAGCTCTTTTTGTTTGAACTCCTCTTTCACTTTGGTAAGGTTCTCTTCGGTTGAGGCTTTGAGCATTTCTATCTTTTTAGCACCCTCTTTATTGGCCACTATCGTTGCTTCTTTGATTTTGAGCTCTTTGTCTTTCTCTTTGATGATGTCCAAATACTCAATCTCTTTGCGACGCAGTTCGTCTTTAAGTCCGACCATTTTGGCATCTTCGCTGATACGATTTTTTTCAAACGTTGCCACTTTTGCTTTGAGTTCCTCAATGTTTTTACTGGTTGCTTTGGTCGCATTTTCTTCTGCATCTTTGAGCTTTACATGTAAGGTTTGAATCGTACCTTCATGACGTGCATTTTCCATCTGAATTTTCTGAAGCTCTATCGCTTTGGTTTTGATCTCTTTTTCCAAAGCTGCGATTTTGAGGGCTTCTTCTTTTTTCGCTGATGCAATCACGCCCTCTTTTTCTTTGATCTCAGCTTGCAGTAGTTGCATTTTGGCTATGAACTCGCTCTCTTTGGCTTTACTACTCGCCTTTAACTCATCCACGGTTGCACGAAGCTCTTTAAGCTTATTTTCATCGCCTTCTCTACTTTTTTGTGTCTCGGTTCTAAACGTCACTATTTGCGTTTTTAGGCTTTGAAGCTCTCTCTCTTTTTCGTCATTTTTGGCTTTAAGTTCGTTGTTGGAAGTTGCAAGTTCATTGATGTGAAACTGAGTACGCTCACTGTTCTCCGTGTTTGAGGCTTTGTACTCATTCATCTGTTTATCTAAGTTTGCGATGAGCTCTTTTTGAGAAGCGTCAAAAGTGGCAATTTTTTCATTAAAGACTTTATAATTTTTATTGTGAATTTTGTCATTTTCATCGAGGCGTTTTTTCACTTCCACTTCAAAATTGGCTTTTTCGCTGTTGAGAAGGGCTATTTTATCATTCAACTCTTTGATCGTACTCTCTTTTTGAGCGATCTCTCCTTTGAGCTTTAAGATAGCAGCATTGAGGGTTTTTTCGCTGTTTTGAGCACTCTCTTCGAGGGTTTTATTGGCGACACTCAGCTCTTTATTGAGTTTTTTCTCATCTTCAAGGTAGGTTCTAAATTTATTAAAATCTTTTTCGTTTTCCAGCATCAGCGCTTCAATATGTTTTTTAGCACTCGCCAGTTCTGTGTTGAGACTTTTAATCTTTTCTTCATTGAGTGCCATTTTTTTCGCGTGATCTTCATCTTGAGAGGCCATATCCTGACGATTTTGCGCTATCAATTTTTCCGTATCGACTTTGAGCTGCTCAATCGTTTTGGTGTACTGCGCGATCTCTTCTTTATGTTTTTGCTCATTGATCACAAGCGTTTGCGTCTGCTTACTCATGATCTCATTCTTCTCTTTTGCCGCGAGTACGATCTCTTCTTTGAGTTTGGTAATCTCCTCTTGCTTGCGAGCACAAGCACTTTTAGCGGTTTCATTGGTGGTGTTGATTTGCTCATTTAAAAGGGCAATTTGATCGTTTAAAAATTTAATTTTCTCTTTATAGTCGCCCAATTTTGACTGCTCGTCTTCCCTAGCGTTTGCAATGGCGATCTGTTTTTTAGCTTCATCTTCAACGGCTTTGGATCTGAGTTCTTCGATTTGGCTACGCAAGGTATTGGCTTCGATATTCGCTTTTTGGGAGATCAGCACATTCTCTTTTTGAAGCTCATTGATCTTCATGGTCAGATCACTGATGTTTCGGTAATGTTGCTGTTCGGCTTCATTCAAACGTTCGGTGTTTTTATTGGTCCATTGATTTCGTTGTTCTTCAAGTTCATTTTGTTGTTCTTCAAGTTTTTTTGAGAGCTCATCTTTTTCATTTGACATTAAGAGGTTGTCATGTTGCACAAAAAGAAGGGTCTTTTGCAGTTTATTGATCATGCGTTTAAAATCTTGCTTAGAAAGTTCAGACTCAGGAATAGGCTTACCCTGCTCATCGTAATAGGCATCTTCAAATAACGTACCATCTTTGCTCTGCTCTATGGTTGCCTCTTTGTCGATGTACTGCTTTTGCACTTCAAAGGGAAGATCACTAAATTTGACATCGCTTTTAGGAATGTATTTTTCGGTGAGTTCATCATAGGAAATGCCACCAAAATTACCGTATTGGGCGGAGGCAAAGCCTCCAACGACCATAGCAAAGCCTAGTGCAATATTTAAAAGCTGAGAAGAAGTAAGAGCCATTCGTAGGTGCCTTCGCTAGTTTGATTTTAAGATATGTGACACAATATGATAGGCGTGATTGAGCGCAATGGCAATGCTTCCTCCACTTTTAACCGCAATGTCGCCAGCTACGTAAAGCCCTTTGGTCTTGGTTTCATAATTTTCATCAAACTCTGGTTTGCCTTCATCATCGAGGGTGATGCCACATTTTCTTAGAAAATCAACCGGTGTTGTACCTCCAATGGCATAAATCACACGATCGTAAATCGTATAGTATCCATCGCTAAAATTGACTTTGACCAGACCATTCTCATTTTCAACAGAGACGATGTCCATCCCAAGACGCAATCGAAGTTTTTCTTGTCCGTTGTACTTTTGAATCAACTCAAGGTTGATCTCATTGAGGCGACTAAAGGTATCGCGACGGTAATTGAGAGTGACATTGTTGGTTTTGGAAAGCTCGATGGCATATTCCACTGCAGAGTTTCCCCCACCGACGATCAGTAACTTTTCACGTTGCGAACATTTATCGAGGTTAAAGTTGATGCGCTCTTTGAGTGAAAGCGGCAGTGTGTAGTCTGGTCTATTGGGCTTACCCATCGTGCCAATGGCGACAATGACATGCTTTGCGCGATACCCCGCTTTGGTTGTAACAATGCGAAACTCGTCATCTTCTTTGATGATGCTTTCCACTTCAGCGTTAAACGCGGAGTCAATCTCACCTTTATCCAAGAGTGAATCAAAGTAGTTCAGCGTGCTCTCTTTTGTGCCATCGCGAAAGTCGATCGAGCCTTGAAGCTCGATCTCTTGACCTTTATAATTTTTATCAACGCGTTTATTGTCTTTGTAAAATTTTCGGATCGTTTGCGAGTGGTTGTCACCCTTTTCAATCATCATGATATGCTTTAATCCAAGCACTTTTGCTTCAACCGCTGCACCAATACCTCCAGGACCTCCACCGATAATGACTAAATCGTAAATTTGCTGCATTGCGTATCCCTTCCTTAATTATCTTCTAATGGTAACTATTATACCCCGATCATACTTATGACATATTAAATACAAACGTGGTAAAATCCCCGTCAAATTCCACTCTAAGGAAGCTAGAACGTGCAACATTTTTTAGAACACGCCAAATCCGCTAGCCGCATCATTGCGACACTCGATCCTAAAACAAAAATCGATGTGTTAATGCACATGGCAGATGCGTTGGAAGCACACAGCAAGATCATCATCACCGAAAACCAAAAAGATTTAGATGAGGCAAAGAAAAACAACCTCAGTTCAGCACTCGTGGATCGCCTTTTGCTCAATCCAAAACGCATTGAGGAGATGGCAAATGCGATTCGTGAAATCGCCGCACTTAAAGAGCCTGTGGGTCGTATTTTAGAGGGTTGGGTTGTGCCAAGTGGGCTTCGCATTGAAAAAGTAAGCATTCCGATTGGTGTGATTGCCATCATTTATGAGAGTCGCCCCAATGTCACGAGTGATACCGCAGCGTTGTGCTTTAAAAGTGGCAATGCGTGTGTTCTTAAAGGCGGTAAAGAGGCGTTTTACAGTAATGCCATCATCGCGTCATTACTGCAAGATGTGCTTGAAAAATTCAACCTTCCAACAGAGATCATCTCGCTTTTGCCAGATTACAGTCGTGAGGGGGTTGCCAAGCTCATCAAAATGGACAAATACGTTGATCTCATCATTCCTCGTGGTGGCGAAGCGCTGATTCGTTATGCGAGCGAAAATGCGACCGTTCCTGTAGTCAAACATGACAAAGGTGTATGTCATACCTATGTCGATAAAGAGGCGAATTTAGACCAAGCGATAGAGATAGTCCTCAATGCCAAATGCCAACGTCCCAGTGCGTGTAATTCGCTGGAAACGCTTTTGGTGCATGAAGCCATCGCAGAGACTTTTTTACCACGCATGAAAGCAGCACTTGATCTCACGGGAGCGCAGATAAAAGGGTGTGAAAAAAGCGAAAAACTTTTACATGTAAAGCGTGCCACCGATGAAGATTACCATACCGAACACCTCAGTAACGCGCTCAATATCAAGATCGTGGAGAGCGTGGATGAAGCGATTGCGCATATCGCGCAGTTTGGCTCTTCGCACTCTGAGGCTATATTAAGCGAAAATTATACAACGGCGGAGCGTTTTTTAAATGAAGTGGACGCCGCGTGTGTCTATATCAACGCTTCGACGCGTTTCACCGATGGCGGTGAGTTTGGTTTTGGCGCGGAAGTGGGCATCAGTACCAACAAACTTCACGCACGAGGTCCCATGGGTATTAATGACCTAACGACCTACAAATTTAAAGTCTACGGTAAAGGGCAGATTCGCGCATGAACCACGAGGTTTTACGCATTGAAAACCTAAGCTTTGCCTACGCTCATTCCAAGCTTTTGTATGACAATTTCTCTTTACATGTAAACATCGGAGAAGTTGTCTCGATCTTGGGTGAGAGCGGTAGTGGCAAGAGCACACTGTTTGAACTCATCACGGGAAATCTTAAAGCCAAAAGTGGCACGATTACAATCACAAAACTGTCGCAAATTTTCCAAGACCCTTACACCTCGTTTCATCCAACCTATACGATCATCAATCAAATAAGCGACGTTGCAGCGCTACATGACTTGCACCAACTCTGCCACGCGCTCGATCTTGACCCCGATGTCTTGGCGCAAAAACCCCATCAACTCAGCGGAGGACAGCTTCAAAGGTGCTCCATTTTAAGGGCACTTTTGATGAAACCTTCCCTCATCTTAGCCGATGAACCCACTTCAGCACTCGATAACATCACCGGCTTACATGTCATGCAATTACTGATGCAGTTTTTAGACCAAGTGGGCATTTTGCTGATCACCCATGATAAAAATTTAGCCTCATGGTGCAGTGATCGTATGATTGAATTAAAAGCCTAGTTATTTCAATTTTTAAAGATATTCATTGTACGATTCAACGAAAGGATAAATCATGCCAAAAATTTTTTCTCCCCAAACGTTTAGTCCTGAAGAGCGCGAAGCTCGCAAAGATTTTATCGACAAACATACGCCTTACATCTACTGTGATACAGCGCTTCAAAAAGATGTTCCCTCTTTTGTACGCGTTCGTGTCGGAAGAGAGCATGCGCATATTGATGATTTTAACCATTATATCTCGACCATTACGCTCTTTGATGCGGATCATATGCTAGCCAAAGTGGAACTGGCCGCGTGCATCGTGAGTACGGATGAGCGAAAGGGTAATGCCGAAGTGGCATTTTCCATTGTTCCAAGTAAAGACATCTACCATTTTAACGCTCAATGCTACTGTACCAAACACGGTTTATGGCAAGGTGAAGAGGTCGAAGTGAGTGTTCAATAACAAAAAGTAGGAGTTTTATGCACGCAATTATTGATTGGATTGTTCAGACGGTTGGAGCTTTTGGGTACATTGGTATTTTTGTGATGATGCTGATTGAAAGCAGTATTTTCCCGCTTCCAAGTGAAGTGGTGATGATTCCTGCTGGGTATTTGTGTGCCAAAGGCGAGATGAATTTGGTGATTGTCATTCTGCTTGGTACACTAGGAAGCATTGCAGGGGCACTTTTGAATTACTATTTGGCAGTGAAATTGGGTCGAAAGTTGATTTTGAAGTACGGTCATTACGTCTTTTTCAAGCCAGAAACACTGGAAAAAGTGGAAATCTTTTTCAAAACACACGGTTCGTTTTCAACGTTTACCGGAAGGCTGATTCCCGTCATTCGCCATTACATCTCTTTGCCTGCAGGGCTTGCACGGATGAATGTGTGGCTTTTTTGTTTTTACACAGGATTTGGTGCAGGTATCTGGGTGAGCATCTTGAGCTTTTTAGGCTATTATTTTGGGCAAAATGAAGCGCTGCTCAATGAGCATCTGCACACGATTACCATCGCGATAGTTGTCTTTATCGTGATTTTTGGCGCAATTTACATCTGGCTTCATCAGAAAAAAGAGCGCAAGCGCAGAACCAAAAAGATCTTATAGGAGCAACCATGATCCAAGGTTTAGAGTACAGCGATTTTGAAAAAGCGCTCACAACCTTGGGCGTTGTCGCCAAAACCGACAAAAAAACCCTTCATAAACTCTACCTCGCCCTCTCCAAAGAGTTCCATCCCGATGCACCAAATGGCGATACTGCTAAATTTCAAGAGATTAATGATGCGTATCAATTAGTGAAAGTATATATGGAAAATTACCGTTTTGATTTTGACGAGGCTGAGTTTAAAAAGCAGTATCCGTTTTCAAAGAGTGATTGGCTCTGTGGAAGATAAAGGTTACATGTAAAGATTTTCATCTTTACATGTAAAGCCGTTTTACTGTGCTAAAAATCTCTGACGAGCCGCTTTGAGCGAGTCTGCGATCAAAAATGCAAGCTCTAACGCTTGGTTCGCGTTGAGGCGTGGGTCGCATTGGGTGTGGTAGCGACATGCGAGTTTTTCTTCGGTGATCTCTTGTGCGCCACCGATGCACTCGGTCACATCTTGACCGGTCATCTCTAAGTGAACGCCACCAGGGAAGGTGCCTTCTTCTTCGTGAACTTTAAAAAAGCCTTTGACTTCGCGAAGCACTTCATCGAACGAGCGTGTTTTATAGTTGTTGGAAGCTTTAATGGTGTTGCCGTGCATCGGATCGATGCTCCAAAGCACATGAGCACCTGCTGCTTTGACCGCTTGAACCAATATTGGGAACTCTTTTTCGATCTTGTCTGCACCCATTCGTACGATGATATTAAGACGTCCTGGCTCATTTTCAGGGTTGAGTTTATAGATAAGCTTCATCAAGCCCTCCGCGGTCATACTAGGCCCTGCTTTAATGCCGATAGGGTTTTTGACACCTGTGAGGAATTCTACATGTGCATTATCCACATCACGGGTTCGATCCCCAATCCAAAGCATATGCGCAGAACAGTCATACCAGTCGCCTGTCAAACTGTCTTGACGTGTAAGCGCCTCTTCGTAGTTGAGAAGCAACGCTTCATGCGAGGTGTAAACGACGGTTTCGTTGATATTTGGCGTATTGGCAGAGGTGATGCCACACGCTTCCATAAAGGCTAACGTCTCGGAGATGCGATCACACAGGTGTTGATAACGCTCTCCCAAAGGACTCTCAGAAACAAAGCCTAACGTCCATTTGTGGACTTGGTGGAGGTCTGCCAAACCACCGCGTGAAAAAGCACGCAAAAGGTTCATCGTCGCAGCCGATTGGTTGTAGGCTTTAAGCATGCGTTTGGGATTTGGGATTCTCGCATCTTCGGTAAATTCAATGTCGTTGATGATGTCACCACGGTAACTTGGAAGTGAAACGCCATCCATCTCTTCATAATCTGACGAGCGCGGTTTGGCAAATTGCCCAGCAAGTCGCCCTACTTTAACGATGGGACAGCCACCTGCAAAGGTTAAAACAACCGCCATTTGAAGCATGACTTTGAACATATCACGGATATTGACAGCATTAAATTCGCTAAAACTCTCCGCACAATCTCCACCTTGAAGCAAGAAAGCTTTTCCTGCAACCACATCGGCTAATGAAGCTTTAAGTTGTCTTACTTCTCCTGCAAAAACGAGAGGAGGATATTTGCTCAGTTCTTGTTCAACACTTTTTAACAACTCTTGGTTACTGTAGGTTGGTTGTTGCTTAATTGGTTTTTCTCTCCATGATGCACGCGTCCAAGAACTCATAAATGACCCTTATTTAGAATTTTTATTGATTAGACTTCTTTCATAGCCCTTGAAAACTAAAGAGTTTGCTTTGAGTACGTTAATTTTTAAAACTCAAAATTGAGTCATAGCCAAAGCTATGGCGATGTTCTTAGTTTTAAAAAGTGATGTGCTATAAGCGATACTCTTTTTTCATTGGGTTATGAAAGAAGTCTATTATATTGAGATTGGCTTTAAAGAGAATTGAATAGTACAATGGCATTATGAAGTTTTAAGATGGATGAGAGGGAACGACTTAAAATTACAAAGTTGTTTCAAAGTAAAACTAACAAAAGAATGTGCAAAAAAATGAACATAGTTTCAATAGATGTAGATTTTACTCACCTGATTATACTGATTAATAAATAGGCAGTTTTTTCGCCAAAAAATAAAATTTAGTGTTAGAATTCTTGCATCAACTTTGAAAGGAAGATAATGATGTTACGTTCTAAACTCGCTAAAATCTCTTTAGCAACAATTACAGTGTTGGGTCTTGGCTCAACAACACTCAGTGCTGATACACTCAGCGAAGTACAAAAACAAGGTTTCGTAAAATGTGGTGTTGATGGTGGGCTTCCAGGCTTTTCTGAAGTAGGTGGTGATGGTGTTTATAAAGGTATCGATGTTGATTTATGTCGTGCCGTAGCAGCAGCCGTTCTTGGCGATGCTAAAAAAGTTAAATACGTTGCACTCAACGCAAAAGAGCGTTTGACAGCACTTCAATCAGGTGAGATCGATATGCTCTCACGTAATACAACATGGACACAAACCAGAGATACAACCCTTGGTCTTAACTTTATGGTTGTGAACTATTACGATGGTCAAGGCTTTATGGTGACTAAAAAACTGGGCGTTAAGAGTGCTAAAGAACTAGATGGTGCTTCTATTTGTCTTCAAACAGGGACCACAACAGAGCTTAACGTCGCTGATTATTTTAGAAGCAACAAAATGAAATACAAACTTGTCTCTTACGATACCAACGATCAAGTTGTTAAAGCGTATGAATCAGGTCGCTGCGATGTTTTAACCTCTGACCAATCACAACTCTACGGTTTGAGAATCAAATTGGCTAAACCAGATGAATCTGTCGTTCTTCCAGAAGTGATCTCTAAAGAGCCTTTAGGACCAGTTGTTAGACAAGGTGATGATAAATGGTTTGACATTGTTAAATGGTCATTCTATGCTATGTTAACCGCTGAAGAATCAGGCGTTACCAGTGCCAATGTTGATGCAATGCTTAAATCTGACAATCCAGACATCAAACGCCTTTTAGGTGTTGAGGGTCAAATGGGTGAAAACTTGGGTCTTAAAAAAGATTTTGCCTATAACATCGTTAAACAAGTCGGTAACTACGGTGAATCATTTGATAAAACCGTAGGGGCTGGTTCTCCTCTTAAAATTGCACGTGGCTATAATGCCCTTTGGAATCAAGGCGGATTACAATACGCGCCTCCTTTTAGATAGTCGTTCGTCACACTATTCAAAGATGCAAAAAGGGCAGTTCGCTGCCCTTTGATTTTAACTATTAAAGGACACGTATGTTAGCACTTTTGAGAAATCAAAAGATTCGAGGAATTTTTTTCCAACTCTTAACCGTTATTGGCTTGGTTGCTTTTTTGTGGTATATTGGTAGCAACACTGTAGCCAATATAGAACAAAGAGGCATTCAAACAGGCTTTGGCTTTTTGGATGGAACCGCAGGATTTGGCATTGACCAATCCCCTATTGCCTACACAGAAGAAAATACCCATGGGCGCGTTTTCGTTGTAGGACTTCTCAATACCCTGATTATCGCTTTTGTGGGTATCCTCTGTGCAACTATTGTAGGTTTACTGATTGGTGTATTACGACTCTCAAACAACTGGCTGATTGCAAGACTGGCAAAAGCCTATATTGATTTTTTTAGAAATATACCTCTTTTGCTTCAAATACTCTTTTGGTATAACGTCGTACTGCGTGCTATGCCCAATCCCAAACAGAGTTTCAATTTTTTCGACATTTTTTTCATTAACAATCGCGGACTTTACTTTCCGCTACCCGAATACAATGCAACATTTTTCACAATACTTGCCAGTGTTATTGGCGCGTTTGTTGCTTCCATTGTCTTAAATACATGGGCGAACAGACGCAAATTAGCCACAGGAAAAGATTTTATGGTCTTCCCTTTTGCGATAGGCATGTTTATTCTTTTCCCCATCTTGGCGTATTTTATCGGTGGTTCACACCTTAATTTTAGTTATCCTGAGCTAATGGGCTTTAACTTCAAAGGGGGAAAGACACTTTCACCTGAATTTTTAGCACTAACGTTTGCGCTCACCATTTACACAGCTACATTCATTGCTGAAGCGGTGCGTTCTGGCATTGAAGCGGTCAGTCATGGACAAAAAGAGGCGGCTATTTCGCTAGGATTTAGTCCTTATCAAGCTTTAAAATTGGTTGTCTTACCGCAAGCCATTCGTATTGCCATTCCTCCGATTATTAACCAATACCTCAATCTTATTAAAAACTCCTCATTGGCAACAGCCGTTGGTTATCCTGAGATTGTGACCGTTTTTGCAGGTACGTCTCTCAACCAAGTAGGACAAGCCATTGAAATTATTTCGATGACAATGCTCGTCTATCTTATTATCAGTTTGATTGTATCGGCGATACTCAACTGGTTTAACCATAAAATGAAGATTCAGGAGCGTTAATATGGCAATTTACAACAAAATTAATGAACGAAAAGCTCCTTCCAATACAAAAGGTCCAACCGTTTGGATCAGAGAAAATCTCTTCTCGACACCGCTGAATGTTGCGTTGACGATTCTAGGGATTATGGTCCTTTTTTGGGTTATTCCTCCTTTTGTCAAATGGGCTTACATCAATGCGAATTTTGCAGGAACAACACGTGAAGATTGTACCAGTGGTGGTGCCTGTTGGGTCTTCATACGCATGAAAATCGATATGTTTATGTATGGTTTTTACCCATCCGAGCTTCGGTGGAGAATCAACACGGTTTACGGGCTCTTCTTTGTGCTGATGGCAGCGTTTAAGTATCTTAAAAGTCCTCTGCTCAAGGTTGCTTTAGCCCATGTCTATTTTATTGTTGGATTTTTGTTGGTACATGGTGGCTTTTTTGGAATCGAAATGGTTCCAACCGATAAATGGGGCGGTTTGATGCTTACCATCATGGTTGCCGCCGTTGGTATTGTGTGTGCCTTCCCCATTGGTGTTCTTTTGGCGCTTGGTCGTGCGTCGCATTTGCCGATTATCAAAAGTATCAGCGTGACGTACATCGAGTTTATCAGGGGTGTTCCACTGATTACGATTCTTTTTATGTCGTCTATTATCTTGCCACTCTTCTTTCCTGAGGGAGTGACATTTGATAAATTGCTACGTGCGCTCATTGGTATTGCAATGTTTGAAGCGGCGTATATTGCTGAAAATATTCGTGGTGGACTTCAGTCTATCCCCAAAGGTCAATTTGAGGCCGCTGATGCCATTGGGCTTTCGTATTGGCAGAAGATGTTTTTGGTGATTCTTCCACAAGCGTTAAAAGTGGCTATTCCTAACCTTTTAAGTGTTGCGATTTCCCTCTTCCAAGACACAACACTGGTTCTTATTATTGGTCTTTTTGACCTACTAGCGATGGTACGTTTGAGTGCGGCTGATTCATACTGGCTGGGCTATGAGACGGAAGGCTATGTGTTTGTTACCTTTATCTTTTGGTTCTTTTGTTACTCAATGTCAACCTTTAGCCAAAAGCTTGAAAAACGATTTAATACCAATTTGAGATAGGAATAGAAGATGAAAGATAGAAAAGAAATTATAGAAATTAAAAACTTAAACAAGTGGTACGGTGACTTTCACGTCTTAAAAGATGTCAATTTAACCATCAATAAAGGTGAAATTATCGTTGTCTGTGGTCCTTCAGGTTCGGGAAAATCAACACTGATTCGGTGTATCAACTATCTTGAGCAGTTTCAAGAAGGTAGTATCATTGTGGATGGTATTGAGCTTGTCAATGATGTTAAGAAAATTAAAGCGATTCGTGAAGAGGTTGCCATGGTATTTCAGCATTTTAACCTTTTCCCTCACTTAACGATTTTAGACAACCTTACCTTAGCGCCTATTTGGGTTAAAAAGACGCCACGTAAAGAGGCAGAAGCTACGGCGATGAAGTATTTGGAGCGCGTAGGGATTGCCAATCAAGCACACAAATACCCCAATCAGCTCTCAGGCGGTCAACAACAACGCGTTGCGATTGCTCGAAGTTTGTGTAAAAATCCAAAAATCATGCTCTTTGATGAACCCACATCCGCACTTGATCCTGAAATGGTAGCCGAAGTTTTGGATGTTATGATAGAATTAGCACGCGAAGATAAAACGATGGTCTGTGTAACGCACGAAATGGGTTTTGCAAAAAAGGTAGCCGATAGGATTATCTTTATGGATGCAGGTCAAATTGTCGAGGAAAATACACCTGAGGAGTTTTTCCAAAATCCTGAGTCAGATCGTCTCAAACTCTTTTTGGAGCAAATCTTATCGCACTGATTTTGGTTTACATGTAAGGATAAGAGATGATGGAACAATTGATTCCTGTTGTGATGATTGTAGCGATGGTGGCGTTTGTGTTAATCAAACAGATCGGAAAACTAACCAACAAACTAGATTCCTTGTCAGATGAGGGCTCGTTTGAGCGTTATGCGCAGTTTTCAGCCATCATCCAAGAGCATGTGCGCAACATAAAGCTCAGTCTTGATAGTTCTAAAACACCGGATGAGCGTCCTTTTAAACTAATAGAGGGCAAAAAGGAAGAAGAGGCTTTAGAGATTCTTTCTGATTTTATTCGTAAATTGGTCTTTTTTGAGACAATGATGGCGAAAAAGAAAAGTGCTAAAGAGATCGAAGCCGATCTCTTTGAGCTTCTGAGTCATTTGGACAGTTTCTTAAAAGAGTATTGTGAAAATGGAGAGACACTCTCAGACGCTCTTCGCGAAACACTGTTAGAAGCATACCAACAACTCGACTAAACGTGAGGGTTTACCCCTCACTAACTTCGTTTAAACCTCTTCTTTAAAATCATATCCTGCGGCTTCTAAAAGTGAGCCGATCATCTTTTGATGCTCGATCCCTTTAGTCTCTAACATAATCGTAATTTGTGCATCGCCATACGAAAGATTGGTTGAAAAGCGGTCGTAATCAATCTGAATAATATTGGCATTCGCATTTTTAAACAAGTCTGTCAGACGCATCAGTGAACCCGGTTTATCAATGAGTGTAATCACCAACTTCATCTTACGATGCGACTTAATCAAACCTTTTTCAATAATGACGGAAAGCATTTGCACATCGATATTTCCACCGCTTAGCACAGCGCCTATTTTCATATTTTTGGTAAAGTTAAATTTTTGGTGTATAATGGCTGCCACACTCGCCGCACCACCACCTTCAACGACCAATTTTTGACGCTCAAGCAAGAACAAAATCGCTGCGGCGATCTCTTCATCATCGACCGTTACCACTTCATCCACACACTCTAAGATGTGCGCTAAGTTGGATTCACTGACATCACGTACGGCGATACCATCGGCAATGGTGCGTACGCTTTTGGAGTTGATCGCTTTTTTGGCATAAAAAGATTCACACATCGCAGGCGCACCCGTTGCATTGACACCGATGACTCTGATTTTGGGATCGATCTGCTTGATGGCAGAAGCCATACCGCTGATAAGCCCTCCTCCACCGATGGGAATAACGATTATATCAAGATCATTGATCTCATCGATCATCTCTAATGCAACCGTTCCTTGCCCTGCGATCACAACATCATCTTCAAACGGGTGAATAAACGTCAATCCGTGTTCTTTGGCGTAGGTGAGCGCATAGGCATACGCTTCATCGTAATTATCACCACTCAAAATCACTTCAGCCCCTAAGGCTTTGGTGCCCGTTACTTTAAGAAGAGGGGTCGCTTCAGGCATAACGATGGTGGCAGAAATGCCAAAACTTCGAGCTGAGTAAGCAACGCCTTGAGCATGGTTTCCTGCACTCGCGGCAATCACGCCTTGAGCACGCTCTTCTTTGGTTAAGGAAGCGATTTTATTATAAGCACCTCTGAGTTTATACGCTCCTGTAATTTGGAGGTTCTCTTTTTTGAGATACACCTGTGCGCCTACTTCTTCACTCAAATGAGGAGCGAGTGCACACGGTGTTTTGGTGACAACATTGGCAAGTTGTCGTTTTGCTTTGACTATTTCACTTAGAGCTATCATTATTTCATTAACCTTTCATATTCTACTTTAGTGCATCGATTTTGCACGGCAATGATGCCGTTTTCATGTGCTTTAGCACACGCATGATTATTGACGATGCCCAGTTGCAACCAAAAGACTTTTACATCACCTTTTTTTAAAACCTCTTCGATCAAACTATCGGCGATTTCAGGCTTTCGAAACATATCTACCATATCCACGCTCTCAGGAATATCCAAAAGACTGCGGTAAACTTTTTCACCTAAAATCATCTCTTCTTTGGGATAGATCGGATAGATTTTAAACCCACGTTCTTGCAAGTAGCGTGCCACTTTATGGCTATCTTTGGTAGGATCTGGAGATAAACCAATAATGGCAATATTCTTACACATCGAAAAAATGTCTTTTATGCCTGCATCACCAGGCATGCTAATAGTTGAAATGTCGCATTCCATTATTGACTCCTTTAAAAAAATTTTAAGTCGTGAGTATAGCACACTCAATCTTTTGCCTCGATTATCCATAGCTTTTATCATATGAATTTGTTATAATCAAAGGGTTTACATTCAAGGAGGAGTAATGTTTCTTAATCACATTAAGATAAAAACAAAGGGATGGTTTTTAGCCATCGGAACGTTGTGTGGGTTTATGGCAAATATTATATTGGTGTCATTGTTAATTACAGGTTCTGAGCGATTGATGTTAATTGTAGGATCGGTCTGTGGAATGGTTTTCTTCTTTATCTTTACACGCGTGATGGTCATCAGCATGACCAATTCAATCGATGCACTCTCCACGATTACCCTCGATCTTGCACAAGGAAGCGGCGATCTTACCAAGCGCATTCAGATCAACTCTAAAGACGAGATTGCAGCTTTATCTGAAAATATCAATCAATTTATTGAAAAAATTCATCAAACCGTTGTTGCTTCAACCAAAACATCGACGGAGAGTGCTTCGATGGCACATCAATTTTCAAGCATATCACATGAAGTCGACAAACGTATGGTTGCAGAGCGCGATTTTGTCAAACAGACCAAAGATCTAGGCGATACGATGAAAACAACATTGGAGCAAAATACGCTTAATGCGACACAAACGAGTGAAAATATCTTAAATGCGTCTAAAACACTCAACACCACAGCGCAAGAGATCAAACATTTGGTTGCCAATATTCAACAAGCTTCCGAAGTTGAATCGCACACCTCTGAGCGCTTACAACAGCTCAGCACGGACGCCAATCAAGTGAAAAATGTCCTCACCGTCATCTCCGATATTGCCGATCAGACCAATCTTTTGGCACTCAATGCTGCGATTGAAGCGGCGCGTGCGGGAGAACACGGTCGTGGATTTGCCGTTGTCGCGGATGAAGTACGCAATTTGGCAGAGCGAACGCAACGCAGTCTTACGGAGATTAACGCGACCATTAATGTCATTGTGCAGAACATCATGGATGCAAGTGGGCAGATGAGTGAAAATTATAAATTTATTGAGCAAATGGCGAATAATTCTGAAGAGGTTGAGCTTAAGATTAGCACCACGGAAGCGATTATCAAAGAGGCGTCCGATGCTTCACAGATCGCATCTGAAGTGTCTCAGCGTCTTTCGCTTGATACCGCGACGATGATTAAAAATATTGGTCAGATTTACGAATCATCTCTGCAAAATAGCAGCGATGTGAAGAACCTCAATGCCTCTTCGGATGAGCTTCTTAATCTCTCCAATACTCTTGCTTCAAAGCTAGCGCTCTTTAAGATTTAGCCCTTTACATGTAAAAAGGTTAAAGGCGTTTTAAGATCACGCCAGATTCCAAATGCTCGGTGTTCGGGAATTGATCGAACAGGGCAAAATGGAGGATGGCGTACTGAGACGTTAAAATTTCCAAATCGCGTTTAAGCGTCTCAGGATTGCACGAAATGTAGATGATATTTTCAAACTGGGAAATAAATGCTAAGCTCGCCTCATCCATCCCCGAACGAGGAGGATCGACAAAGACATGAGAAAATCGATACTCTTCTAAATCGATGCCCACCAAGCGGTTGTATTCACGCTCTTTTTTCAGCGCCGAGGTCAACTCTTCAGCGCTCATACGCAAAAAAACGATGTTATGGACATCATTGAGTTCACAGTTTTGAAGCGCTGATTTGATAGAGGTTTTAGAAATCTCCGTGGCTAAAACTTTTTGAAATTTCTGTGCCATAGGAATCGTAAAATTGCCATAACCACAGTAGAGTTCCAATAAATCTTCACAATTTTCAAGATGACTTAACACCCAATGAATCATTGTTTGATTCATCAGACGATTGGGTTGGGAAAAGCCTCCTTCGATGATGTGATAACGATAGGTTTTACCTGCAATCTCCAAACGATCTTCCACAAAATCTTGACTAAGGACACGCTTCATCCCACGACTGCGCCCTATGATAAAAATACCAAACGCTTGCTCCAATATTTTGGCTTCTTCCTCCCACTCACCATGTAAAGGTTTATGGTAGATAAGCGTAACCAAAAGATGTTCAGAGGAAGCTAAGAATTCAATCGCAAAAAGCTTTTCGCGAAGCATCGCAGACGCTTCAATTTTTTTTAATAACGCAGGCATAAGTGTATAGATTTTAAGCTCTACCTTAGGGCATGATTCTATGCAAACAGCGCCCTTTTTATCGAATGCACCCATAGCATAACTGATGGTATCGCCCTCTTTCCAAATGCGAAATTCAGAACGTCCACGGTAGTGTTCGGAGGGTGTTTGGAAGTACTCAAATGCGTTTACATGTAAAGGGGTAAATAACGTCTGCATCTGTGCTTTTTTATGCTCAACTTGCGCCTCATAATCCAATGTATACAGCGTACAACTCCCACATTTCCCAAAATACGAACACTCCATGAAACCTCTTTAGTATGTATTATTTTATGTATTATAGAACGAGCGTTGAAAGCAGACCGATCACTGCACCAAAAAAACCGCCCCAAACGACGAGCCAGCCTAAATGATCTTTGATGAAATTCTGCACGATCTCTTTCACCATTTGCGGTGTCAGCTCATTCAGCCGTGCATCGATCATCTGTTCGATGGTAATGAGCATATCATCACTAAGTGATGAATTTTGGATACTTTGAGCTATTTTTTGTTGAAATACATCACTTTCACTGATTTCGATGATCGCATCTTTCAGTTTTTCGCTAAAAGGTGCACGAAGTCCCTCTAATGCGCGCTCTCCGCCAAACATACCGAGCATGCCGCCAAAAGATGACTCCATCACGGTTTTAGTCAACGCGTCAAAGGCAGGTGAAAAGTCCATATCTGCGATGACAGGCGCTAAATCAAGCGTTTTCTTCTCTTTTTCAAAGAAAGCATCTAACTGCTCTTTGGTAAAAAACTGATTCATCATCAAATGTTTAATCGACGTTTTAAACGCCTCAAATTGCAGTTGAATCACGCCGCTGCCGTACAAAAAAGGTACTTTTTCAAACAGCATATGTATCGCAATTTGATTGGTAATCGCACCTGAAAGCGCAAAAAGACCTGCAAGCAAACTCCAGTGCGCATACGGTTCTGGTATAGCAAACGAAACTACGACCAGTGACGCACTTAAACTATCGGTTAACCAACTTTTATCAATTTTCATTCTTTCTCCTTAAAAAATCGCCATTATACTGTGGCATGTTTTAACTGACGTTTATTGAGCTTTAAAGATCCCTCTTTTTGGTCATTATTGGGTACGTAATTTTCACGTAAAAAAGAGGGCATTTTGCGTCCGCGCACCGTCATAATATCTTCGATCAGCATCGCTTTGACCTGCGATGCTTCAAGCTTCATGACATCACAAAGGTAGCGAAAGATCAACTCCGCTAAACGATCCAGTGAAATTTGCCATGTTGATTTTGTTTGCGCATACAGCCATTCACTAAAGGCGTAAAAACCTTCATAAACTTTGCCTTCACACCACAAATAGGTGGCACTTTTTTTGAAATTGCCGCTGTTGTAGATCATATCCCAAAAACGGGCAAAACGTTTCATCTTTTGCATTTGCTCAAAAGGTATGAGGTCATTTTGCAAGATGTCATAAGGCGATTTATCGGAGTATTCCATACCGTAAATCTCATCGTGCCTTGAAATCGTTGTGCCTGAGAGCTTTTTGAGGATGCCGATTTGTATCTCACACTGTGTGAGCGAATAGAGCTTATCTAAATTGCGCCCAAAACCCTCCAAACTCTCTCCTGGCAAACCAATAATCAAGTCTACATGTAAATGCGCATGCGTCTCATTTTGCAAGAAGGCAAGATTTTCTTCAATCTTGGGTAGGTTTAGCCGCCTGTGGATATTTTTCGATATTTCAGGATCAAGCGTTTGAATACCGACTTCCAGTTGCAGTGCTGCTGGAGGAAATTGTGCTATTTTTTCACGTAGGATTGAAGGAAAGTGGTCGGGTATGACTTCAAAATGGACAAAATACTCCTCTTTTTTTGAGAGGAAAAAATCCAAAAGTTTTGTCGCATTTTCAATGCTCAAGTTAAACGTTCGATCGATAAATTTAAAATTGCGCACCCCTCGAAGCCACAGTTTTTCAAGCTCAGAAAGAAAGCGTATTATCTCTAAGTCGCGTACTTTTTTATCCGCTGAGGAGAGACAAAACTCACAGGTAAACGGACACCCACGACTCGCTTCCACATAGCAGTAACGGTTTTTGATGTCGTGGTCTGTGTAGTAATCGTATGGCAGTTTGATGGCGCTTAAATTGACCATAGGTGCTTTAATGACACGCTCTGGTGGAAGGTTGCCTTCTAGAAGGGTTTTACACAGCGCATAAAAGGCGATGTCTCCCTCCCCTTGGATGATGTAGTCCGCTTTACTAAAATCAACACGATGGGGAAAATGGCTCGCTTCAGGACCTCCGAGAATAATCAAAATCTGAGGTGCAACTTTTTTAAGAATGTTGCTAAGCTCTTGCACCTCCAACGCATTCCAAATGTAAGCGCCAATACCGACGATTTTGGGCTGGTAACTCAAAATCTCTTCGGCGGCATCGACCACTTGAGAATTAATGACAAACTCCAGTATTTTCGCTCTTTCTTGAAGCTCCTCAAGGTTGGCAAACAAGTAGCGTTGGGCGATGGACGTGTGTGCATAGCGAGCATTAAACGTGGTTAAGAGAATTTCTTTCATTGCTTCCATTCATGATTTTTTCTTAATTATAATAAAACTTTTTGGTTATCTTTGTTAAAATCCAAACTCTTAAATGTGTCGGGGTGTAGCGCAGCCTGGCTAGCGCGCTACCTTGGGGTGGTAGAGGTCGCAGGTTCGAGTCCTGTCACTCCGACCATTTGACGATTTTGTAGACATTTTTTTCTTACATGTAAAATCCAATAGCATAGCTGGTTTTATGAAACCAGAGACGCTTCACACTTTTCACAAAAAACCTATCGTTATCATTGCACTTCTTATCGCGGTCTGTTTAGTAGGCGATATATAAGTTTTACCGACTGCCCTTCTTTGGTTCGCATCGTTTTATTTTATTGGGTACGACGGTAGTCTGTATGAAGAGCTGATTGAAGCAAAAATAACGCATTTTGCTTTACATATAATCTTCTTTTTATAGCGATCTTGATTCTGTTTTGTGCTACTATAGAAGTAACTTTTCATACGGGAGGTTACAATGCGTTATATTCGATTCTTCAATGAACTTCACCTCAGTGATATTGCCCTTGTGGGTGGTAAAAATGCCAATCTTGGTGAGATGTACCAAAAATTATCGACCAAAGGCATTCATGTCCCCAATGGTTTTGCGACCACGAGCGATGCCTATTGTCTGTTACTAAACGAAAATGGCATTGATGCAAAGATCCAAGAAGCGTTAAAAAATCTTGATTGCACCGATACGCTTGCGCTACAAACGTGTGGTCATGCCATTCGTGAGCTTATTTTAAATGCTACACTTCCTGAGCCACTCCTTAAAGAGATACAAAGTGCTTATCATATGCTCTCGCAAGAGTATGGTGCAGAACATATCGATGTGGCTGTACGCTCCTCTGGCACGGCGGAAGATCTTCCTGATGCCAGCTTTGCAGGACAACAAGAGACTTTCTTAAACATTCATACTCCTGAAAAACTTTTGCACAGCGTGAAGCAGTGCTATGCTTCTTTGTTTACAGATCGTGCCATTAGTTACCGTAGCAGTCGGGGGTTTGATCATCTGAGCGTTGCACTTTCTGTGGGTGTTCAAAAAATGGTACGCAGCGACAAAGCCAGCAGTGGCGTTATGTTTAGCATTGACACTGAGAGTGGTTCCGAAAATATCATCTTGATCAATGCCATTTGGGGATTGGGTGAAAATGTGGTCAGTGGCAAAGTCAATGCCGATGAATTTTTTGTTTTTAAACCCACCCTTAAACAAGGACACCATACCATTTTAAAGCGCTCTTTGGGGAGTAAAAAAGAGAAGATGCTCTACAGCGAAGAAACCCATACGATCAATGTGCCTACAATACAAGAGGAGCAAAATAGCTTCTGTATCACTGAGAGCGAAGTGCTACAATTAGCGCGTCATGCACTCATTATTGAGGAGTATTATAAACGTCCGATGGACATTGAGTGGGCAAAAGATGGCTTGGATGGCAAACTCTACATCGTTCAAGCGCGTCCTGAAACCGTACAAAGCAAGCTTCAAAACCATATTTCCATCGAAAAATATACACTCGATAGCACTAAAGAGGCAAAGCTTCTCACCTCAGGTCGCGCTGTGGGCGATAAAATAGGTAGTGGGAAAGTCAACATTATCCACAATACCTCCGAATTTGCTCGCTTTAACGAGGGCGATGTTTTGGTTGCCGATACAACCAACCCTGACTGGGAACCTATCATGAAAAAAGCTTCTGCACTCATCACCAACCGAGGCAGCCGAACCTGTCATGCCGCTATCGTTGCACGTGAAATCGGTGTACCTGCGGTCGTAGGATGTGGCGATGCCACTGAAGTGCTGAGTAACGCTCAAAAGGTCACCGTCAGCTGTGCACAGGGTGATGAAGGCTACATCTATGAAGGTGAAATTGCCTTTACATGTAAAACGATGGACCTAAGTTCCCTCAAAGAGACAAAGACAAAACTCATGATGAATGTGGGCAATCCAGCCGAAGCATTCAATCTTGCCAAAATGCCCAATGATGGCGTCGGACTGGCTCGCATGGAGTTTATTATGACGCATTCTATTAATGCCCACCCGATGGCACTGGTGAATCTGCACAAAGGAAATAAGGTCAAAGATGAAGAGGCGATCAAAGCGTTTATGGCTCCTTGCTGCGATGCTAAAGAGTTTTTCTTGCAGAAAATTAGCGAAGGTGTGGGCATGATCGCCGCGGCATTTTACCCCAAACCTGTCATCATTCGCACGAGTGATTTTAAAAGCAATGAATACCGCAATATGCTAGGAGGTCTTGCTTACGAAGCAGTCGAAGAAAACCCTATGATAGGTTTTCGTGGAGCAAGTCGCTATTACGATGAAAGTTATAAAGAGGCATACGCATGGGAGTGTGAAGCGCTCAAACGCGTACGAGATGATATGGGACTCACCAATGTGATCATCATGCTTCCGTTTGTGAGAACACCCGAAGAAGGCGCTAAAGTCATTGCTATTATGAACGCGCAAGGTTTGGTGCAAGGGAAAAATGGGCTTAAAATTTACGCCATGTGTGAGATACCAGCCAATGTGATCATCGCCGATGAATTTTTGAAGATTTTTGATGGCTATTCAATTGGTTCGAATGATCTGACACAGCTTGTTTTAGGGGTAGACAGAGAGAGTGGGATGATCGCACATATTTTCGATGAGCGTAATCCTGCGGTGACAGAAATGCTAAAAATGGCAATCGAAGCGTGTAAGACACACGGTAAATACATCGGTATTTGCGGACAAGCGCCTTCTGATTACCCTGAAATTACAGAGTTTCTGGTCAAAAATGGGATCAATTCGATCTCTCTCAATCCTGATTCACTGTACAAAATGCACCAAGTGGTCGAAGCGTTGGAAGCAAAATTGATTTAGTCTTGGTGTGCAACTAAAGACTCTTCATGCCCGAGGAGTCTTTTTTCGATCTCATCACTGGTCGCGTCACGCACTCCAATAACGGTGCCATCAAAGACGATGCTAAGCCCTGAGAGAGGGTGGTTGGCATCTAAAATAACGCGATCTTCGAGGATTTCAACCACCGCGTACGTTAACATGATCTCGCTCTCGTCATCTTCGCTAAAAACCATTTCAACATTTTGCCCAACTTCCAAATCCTCTTCAAACATCGTACGCTCTTCAATTAAAACAAACTCTTGCTTGTACTCGCCAAATGCCTCTTTGGGTGAGAGTTGAATATGAATACTCTCTCCCACACTTTTGCCCTCAAGTGTTTTTTCGATTTTTTCAAAAACATCGCCGTACCCTCCATGCAGATAAACAAGCGGTGTAACGCCACTGTCCAAAAGGTTATTTTCCGTGTCAAAAACAGTGTAGTCAAGGGTTACAAGGCAGTTTTTAGTGATAATCAAAAATATCCTTACATGTAAAAGTAAAAGCCACCCAAAACGAGTGGCTTTTGTAGGTTTTATGCTTCTTATAAAAGAAGTAAAGCACCAAAGGTGCGTGGGCCTACTGCCCAAGTTTACCCAGTGTTAACGTAGTTTTTAAAGCTTTGCTTTAAAAACGTGTCAAGAGTTCTTTGAAGAACTCTATTAGTTCGCGAGTTCGTAATCTTCTATGAGGTTAAAATTGAGGTATTTATAGACTTTATCTGTCTTACCTGCAAGCTTTTTAGGCACTAAACTCATATACTCTTCTACGCTTGGAAGGCGTCCTAAGAGTGCGCAAAGTGCCGCTAACTCAGCGCTCCCAAGGTAAACTTTAGAGTTAGGCCCCATACGGTTATCAAAGTTACGAGTTGATGTGGAAAACACAACCGCACCCTCTTTCACATTGGCTTGGTTACCCATACACAACGAACATCCAGGAATTTCAATACGCGCTCCTGATGTTCCAAAGATGGAATAATACCCTTCGTTGGTAAGTTGATCTTTGTCCATTTTTGTAGGAGGTGCGATCCACAGTGTAGTTGGCACTTTGCCCTCGCCTTGTAATACTTCACCAAGCGCACGGTAATGACCAATGTTCGTCATACAGCTTCCTACAAAAACTTCATCGATTTTCTTAGGACGATTCTCATCAGCGAGTACTTCGCTCAGCGTTGCGACATCATCTGGATCATTCGGACATGCCAAAATGGGTTCTTTGATCTCAGCAAGATCAATTTCAATGACTTCGGCATACTGTGCATTCGCATCCGCTTTTAAAAGCTTAGGATCAGCTATCCACGCTTTCATTTTATCGGCTCTTCGTTGCAATGTTTTGGCATCCGCATAACCTGCTTTGACCATCGCTTCAAGGAGTGTAATATTGGATTTGAGATACTCAACGATAGGTTCAACATCAAGCGCTAAGGCACATGCTGCGGCGCTTCGCTCTGCTGAAGCGTCACTGAGTTCAAACGCTTGCTCGACTTTGAGTTTTGGAAGTCCTTCAATTTCAAGGATTTTTCCTGCAAAAATGTTCTTTTTATTTTTCTTAGGAACGGTTAAAAGCCCTTTTTTGATCGCATAGTAGGGAATGGCATTCACAAGATCACGAAGCGTGATACCCGGTTGCATTTCACCTTTAAAACGCACCAAAACCGATTCAGGCATATTAAGCGGCATACTTCCTGTCACAGCAGCAAAGGCAACAAGACCAGAACCAGCAGGGAATGAGATACCAATCGGGAAACGTGTATGACTGTCTCCGCCCGTTCCTACGGTGTCTGGAAGCACCATACGGTTCAACCATGAGTGGATAACACCATCGCCTGCGTTGAGACTCACACCTGAACGTGATGTGATAAAGGCTGGAAGCGTATGGTGAAGTTTGACGTCACTGGGTTTAGGGTAAGCCGCCGTGTGGCAAAAACTTTGCATCACAAGATCGGCACTAAAGCCAAGTGCTGCAAGCTCTTTGATCTCATCTCTGGTCATCGGTCCTGTGGTATCTTGACTACCAACCGTTAGGGTATGCGGTTCTACATACATACCTGCTCGAACACCTTCTACGCCACATGCTCGTCCAACCATTTTTTGAGCCAATGTATAGCCAACACCTTTTTGCTCTTCAGGTTGTTCTGGTTTGGCAAAGATAGTTTCAGCACCCATGCCAAGGCTCGCTCGTGCTTTTGTCGTAAGGCCACGACCAATGATAAGCGGAATGCGTCCACCAGCACGGTATTCATCCGCTAAGGTATTGGGAGAGAGTTTAAACGTTGCAACCACTGTGCCATTTTTTTCAATTTTCCCCTCAAGAGGATAAATATCAATCAAATCGCCCGTTTCCAAGCCTTCTACGTTAACTTCGATTGGCAATGCACCGCTATCTTCGGCAGTATTAAAGAAAATAGGTGCAATCGTTGAGCCTAAAATCAAACCACCTGTTTTTTTATTGGGAACATTGGGGATTTCACGTCCCATAAACCATTGAATCGAGTTAATGCCTGACTTTCGACTGCTTCCTGTGCCTACAACATCACCGACATAAGCGACCTCATAGCCTTTTGCGATGAGCTCTTTAATCTTTTCGATGGAGCCTGGAAGTCTTTTAACCAACATCGCATTGGCATGAAGAGGAATGTCACTTCTGGTAAACGCTTCACTGGCAGGACTGAGATCATCGGTATTGGTTTCACCGGCTACTTTTAAAACAGCCACCGTGATGTTTTCAGCAAGGGAGGGTTTGTTGGTAAACCACTCTGCATTTGCCCACGAGGTCATCACTTCTTTCGCATAAGCGTTCGTTTTGCAGAGTTCTTCAATATCGTTAAAGGAGCCATAAACGAGTACAGTATGCTTAAGTGCATTACAGGCGGCACGCGCTACGGCATCGTCCTTTGAACTCAGGGCATCAACGAGAGGTTGAACATTGTACCCACCAAACATGGTACCCAATAATTCGATGGCATAAACAGGAGAAATCGCTTTACATGTAACCTTTTTTTGAGCCACATCATTCAAAAAAGCCGCTTTAACATACGCTGCTTCATCAACGCCAGGAGGAACACGGTTCGCCAATAGATCTCTTAAAAAAGCTTGGTCACCCTCTTCTTTTTTTAAAAGTTCAACAACCTCGGCTGTCTTTTTAGCATCAAGAGGTAAAGGAGGAACCCCTAACTTTGCTCTTTCATTCACTTCTGCTTCATACGCTTGGAAAAAACTCATTGTGACTGACTCCTTACGATTTGGTTAGTTTACGATGATCTCACGCTGCCCTTTAGCGTTTTGAGAAGAGAGTATTCCCATAGCCTCCAGTTGCTCGACAATCGTCGCTGCCCTATTATAGCCAATATTCAATCTTCTTTGAATATAAGAAATTGAGCTCTTTCTTTCATTAAGGACAATCGCTTTTGCATCATCAAAAAGCTCATCTAACTCACCACTCTCTTTGCTGCTAGAAGAGCCTGAGAAGCCCTCTTCACTCTCTTTAAGAAAACTCTCATCGTATACGACGGGGCGCTGTTTCTTGAGGTATTCAACCACCTTGTCAATCTCATCTTCTGAGGTGTAAGGAGCATGCAAACGAATGAGCCCAGAAGTGCCTGGAGGAGTAAAAAGCATATCGCCATTTCCAAGCAAAGAATCTGCCCCCATCGCATCTAAAATGACTTTTGAGTCAATTTTCTGCCCTACTTTAAAACTAATACGCGAAGGTAAGTTTGCCTTAATAAGTCCCGTGACAACATCCACTGATGGTCTTTGTGTCGCTACGATGATATGAATTCCACTTGCCCTTGCCATTTGAGCAAGTCGTGCAATATAAAATTCAACATCTTTACCACTCGTCATCATAAGATCCGCTAATTCATCAATAATAATGACAATATACGGCAATGGCTCTACACCAATTGCTTTTGCTTTTTCATTGTAATTTTCAATATTTTTAGTCTTTGAACGACTCATCATCTGATAGCGTCGCTCCATCTCACTCACCATATTCGCCAGTGCCACAATCGCCTGTTTAGGTTTGGTAATCACCGGTGTTAAAAGATGCGGGATGTCATTGTAAATCGAAAATTCCAACATCTTAGGATCAATCATCAAAAAGCGTAAAGTATCAGGGGAATTACGGTACAAAAGGGAAAGCAACATCGCATTAATGCCCACACTTTTACCACTACCTGTTGTTCCAGCAACGAGTAAATGAGGCAATTTTTTCAAATCTGTTACAAACGCATTACCCACAATGTCTTTGCCCAGTGCAATGGTTAAAGGTGAAGAAGATTTTTTAAAAATATCACTCTCTAAAATCTCTTTGAGATAAATGGTCTCTATTTTTTGATTGGGTACTTCAATACCGACAACATCTTTACCTGGAATTGGAGCTTGAATACGAATCGTCTTTGCTTTTAATGCCATCGCAAGGTCATCTTGAAGTGTTAAGATACGTGAGACTTTGACATGCGGGGCCGGTTTAAACTCAAATGTGGTAACAACAGGTCCAGAGTAAGTACGCACCACATCACCTTCAATTTTAAAGCGTCTCAGTTTTTCAAGCAAATCTTGAATTTTTTGATCGATTTCACTCTCGTTGACATGAACCACCTTGCTAGGAGGATTGGCTAAAAAGGAGAGCGGTGGCAGTTTAAAATCTTTAGGTTTGTCGCATTCGCCTTGATCGATTTGAGAAAGTAACTTGGTGTTTTCGGCTACTTCACTGAGAATCTCAACTTTTTTGGCACTTTTAAGACGAACCAGTGGCTGTTTGGGCTCTTCGTTTTCAGGATACAGTGGCGCTATAATAGCGGGGTTTTCATCAGGCGTATCATCGTCTAATGTTACTTTTTCCTCAAACGACGCGTCTTGCTTTTTCGTAACTTTACTCTTTTTCGTCTCAACGCTTGGCTCTTCTTCTGCTTGGTACTCTTTAATTTTTGTTTTGGTGAAGGTCGGCTTCATAATCGTCAGAAAATCACTGATACTGGATTCAACCAGCAGGGTCATTGAGAGAAGAAAAATGGCAACAATAAAAAGCCACACACCCATAATCCCAATAGAAGCAATCAACATATCAACAATCGCACGCCCAAAAGAGCCACTCAATTCACTCTTGACAATTACAGACTGAGCCATTAAAAAAGCAAACAACACAATGGTTGAAGCTAAAAACACTCCAATACGTCGCTCTGTGAGTCTACTCTCTTTGTAGAGTGTAAAAGCGGGAAAGATCAATACAAACGGATAGATAAAAGCCGCATAGCCAAAGGCATGTTGATTGGATTTTCCAAGAAATGCACCAAATTTCCCCACAACGGAAGCATCGGGTAAAATGGTTGCTACGCCCAAGAAAAGTGCAATAGCAATGAAAATAATAAAAAGAGTCTCTTTAAAGATAGCAGATCCTTTACATGTAATAAGTGTAGGTATTATAACAAATTATTACATGTAATTGGCTAGCGACATCGACATAACCTTAGAAATCGTTGATAACATCGTTTGATACGAGGTCGAAATAGAGGTGTATTCTAAGTAAGCTTCTGTTAAATCGACACCCACAATATCGGTTTGAATCGTTGTAATACTGGTTGTCAGAGTTGTAGCTGTTGCATTGGCACTTGTGAGGGCATTGGAGAGAGCACCAATTTTAGTATGTGCCTTTTCAACGTGATCTGCAATATGATCAATAACCGCTAAGGCATTTTGCATACCTATGTTACGAGGATCGTCTGATTCTGAATCCATACGGAATGTGCCTGAACGAACAGCCTCAATCATTTCATCTAATTGGTCGAAAAGATCAATTGTAGGGCTTGCTGTCGTTACAGAGTCGTTTGCCATAAAAGAGAGTGCTGTACTGGTTGTTCCACTGTAATCTCCTGTATCACTATCATACATACTAAACTGAATTTTAGACTCCGACGCAGTCCGATCTACGATTGATAATTTTCCTTCATCATCAATACTAGCAGAAACGCTACTAGCGGCTGTTTTAAGTGCATAATTGTACTCTTCAAAATCGGTACTGGAAGCTGGGACACCATCGGTTGGAAGCGTGCCAGATGTAAGCATGCTCATCACATCCGTTAATTGCTGATACGTTACATCATTTGCGGCAGTCGTATTACCTTGACTATCAAAAATAGTAAAGTTTTCATCCGCATCTGTAGTATCGCCATCGCCATTAAGATCTACCGCAACCGTACTTCCGGCATTGCTTAAATTGATAGTTGCGGTATAGCTTGCACCACTTTTATCGGTATACGCTACCGTTAATGCTTTGCCATTTAAGTCCTCTCCAGCAACCTCACTTAATTTTGTCGTTGCTGTCGCATATTCATCCGTTGCAATGACCACTTGAGAAACATTTCCCGTCAGAGTATTGCCATCTTTTTCAAAACCACGTACCGTATAATTGGCAGCATCTGGAATACTAAAACCAGCCGTAGCAGTTGTCGTAGCATCTTGTGCCGTAAGCTGAATACTCACGGTAGCAGTACTCTCAACAATCATTTGTCCATTTTCGATGCGTGCCGTTCCGCCTGTTTCCGTTGCAACAACATCCAATAAATCTTGAACCGTTGTCGTTGCTGTGATCGCTAATGTTGTCGCGCCCACTACAATACTATCAACATTGGAAGGCATCATATCACTTAAAAGCGTTGTTGCTTTTGCAGTATTGCCACTGCTGTCTTCAAGAGGATACCCAATATAATAAATATCTGATTCGTAAGTATCCGCACGTGACGCTATTGTTGAAGCTGAATTGGTGGTTGTATAGTTACTTGCATTGAACTCAATAATATCAACATTTCCCTGCGCAACAAGGTCTTCAACGCTGTTTTGATCAGCATTACCTGAGGTTCCAGAAGCAGCATCTCGATCCACCGCAGCAAAAAGATTCATCTCGATTACATTATTTCCACTGGATAGATCAGTGACTTCTATTTGCCCACGGGCATTCATACTAACATCAACAAGTTTATTCGTTGATGTGTTGCCATAAGCGTTACCAATACTCTCTAAAAGATCGGAAATAGAAGAGGAAGGGCTTATTGTCAATTTAGTCGTAAACGTTTCACCGCCGGTATCTCGACCTGAAAGATAAAAAACAGTATTGGGATCATTCGTGGCATCACTGTCTGTATCACCGACCATATCGCGTATTGTGTCATCTTCAGTCAAATACTCTTCTGTGGACGTACTATTCGTTCCACTGGTCGACATAATATCAGGATGCAAAGACGACTGATTGTACATCGATACATTGGTAGAAATTGTTTTTGTATAGTCACTATCTGAACCTAAAAAAAGTGATTGTCCATCAATATTGTAAGCAAGAGACAATCCTGAACCAACAACAGCAGTTAAACTCGCTCCATTACCATTATACGAACCATCACTACTAATAGGTTGTGTATTCAGTGCTGACCCGGAGAAAAGATACTGTCCATTAATGGAGGTATTCGCTAAATTTTTGATCTGATTTCGAATGGTTTCAAGTTCCAAAGCAATTGCTTCTAAACTTGTTGTAGAATTAGAAGCATTGGACGCTTGGGTAAGAAGTGTTTTAAAATTTTCAAGTTGTTCAGTCATATCACTGAGAGTTGAGTCCGTATTTTTCGCAAATGAACTTGCCTTAGAGCTACTTTCAGTTGTTTGAGATAGCGAGCTGAGTTGAGAATTTAAACGCATCGTATCAACATATATACCTGTGTCTTCATAACTGTTCTGTATCTTTAGCCCTGTTCCTAACTGTTGGTTAACATTATAAAGCTTTTCACTGGCTGTTCGATAGTTACGAATCGAACTAGTGTACAAAAGGTTATTTGTGATTCTCATGATATTCTCCATCCATTTTCTTTGTATCAACATACAAGCAATTTTGATTCCTTGAGCAAAATATCGACTTTTTGGCACTATTCTTTAACTTTTTAAAAAATATTATTGTCTTTTTTTTAAAAAAATTGTACAATCCTCACATTACAACACTTTATATTAAGGAATGGGCAATGAAAAAAGCGGAATTTATCCAAGCAGTCTCTGAGAAAGCAGGTCTTTCTAAGAAAGATAGTCAAAAAGCTGTCGATGCAGCTTTAGAGGCAATCAGCGAAGCACTAGTTGCTGGCAAAGATGTAAGCTTTATCGGTTTTGGTACATTTAGTACTGCTACAAGAGCTGCTAGAAAAGCTAGAGTTCCTGGTACAAACAGAGTCGTTGATGTTGCAAAAACAACAGCTGTTAAATTTAAAGTTGGTAAAAAACTTAAAGACGCTGTAGCAAAAGCTTAATATCTCGCTTCTAAAGCTTAAACATTCAGTTTTACTGATGTTTAAGCTTTTTTTTTGTACACTTCCAAACTCTTATTTACAGTGCCTGAGTGGTGAAATTGGTAGACGCGCTAGACTCAAAATCTAGTATGGAGACATATGCCGGTTCGAGTCCGGCCTCAGGTACCACCCCCCCCCTTTTTTTTATATTTTTTCTTAAATTTTTTTTAAAACGTACAATCACTCTCTTTCTAAGGCTCTTTGTATGAAATTTTGCTATAATCTGACCCTATTTATCTTTACATGTAAAGGCATGCAATGCAAGGCAATCTATTTGAAGATCTCAAATCCCTCAAAGACAAAATGAATCAAGAAGAAAAAAATACCAAAGAGCAACTCATTGTCGAGCAAAAAGAGGAAAAAGAGAAGAAATTACACGTTCACTTTGAAAAGTTTATGCAAAACTCTGGAGTTAGAAAACTATATTAACCCATGACGACGCCCTTTTCACGTATTATCGAATTTTCCACATTAGAAACAAAATGCTCCTACCTTGATGGGTGTAAAACACGCATGGAGTATAAATACATTGATAATGCGACCATGGAGCTCAATCAGGCTTTGATTGAACGAGGGTGGAGACGTTTTGGGCATTATTATTCACGTCCACAATGCCAAAACTGCAAATCTTGTTTGAGTCTTCGCATTGATATTAAAAACTATCAATTTTCGCGCTCGTTTAAACGTGCTTTTAAAAAAGCTGAGGGAATTCGCTATGTAATTCAAGCTCCTACGATTAGCACTGAACATTTAGAACTTTATGACAAATATCATCACCATATGGAAGCAAAACGTGGTTGGCAATACTACTACCTGAAGCCGCAAAGCTACCATGAACTCTATGTAAGTGGTGCGCAAAATTTTGGCAAAGAGGTGCTCTATTTTCAAGAGGATAAACTCATCGGTGTTGATCTCATCGATTTTTTAGATGATGGTATTTCTTCAATCTATTTTTATTATGACCCTGATTATGAAAAACTCTCTTTAGGACGACTTTCCATTTACGAGCAGATCATTTTAGCCAAAGAGTATGATTTAGATTGGATCTATCTTGGCTACTATGTAGAAAATTGTCAAAGCCTCAAATACAAGGCTTCCTATCAGCCTTATCAGATACTCCAAGGCAATCCAGATTTGAATGAAGATGCCATTTGGGTCTAATCGTTTAAACTTGGAATCTTTTTTGCTTTAAGCTTCATAACTTGACACAAAAGGATGGATAGATGCACCTTTCACTCTCTCATGATATGCTCGCTCTGACGATTCAAGAGGATTCAAAAACTTTTTATTATTTGCAAAATATTGCTGATAAGAATTTTCAGAAAAAGATTGGTCGCAAAGAAAAAATGATTATCTTTAAAGAGCAAGACGAGTTAGTGCAACGTCGCTATTTTTTAAAACTGATTGGTAAAATCTATCTGCGTAAAACGGGCAATACGGAACAGGCACAGATCATTGAAAATGCCATCGATAAAACCATTAAAATTTCTCTTTTAAAATCCAATCAAGTGCTTCAAAAAATGAGTATAAACCTTGTGATCGAAGACAGTTACGCCGTTGTCTTTCATCTAGGTTCCCACAACACCCTTTTTGCTTCGTATCTCAAAAGTTATTTTAAAGACCATTTGGTCAGAATTCGCCCCAAAAATGGCACTATTACGCTTTATCCCAACTCTGATGTCACCGTACATCTTTTAGAAAAACTATTGGAGCAAAAAGAGCTTTTTGGTTGCTTTGTGGAATTTTCCTATGCGATGGAAGAGTTCTTAGCGTACAAAAGAAGTTTTGTGGTCAAACGCGCCAAGCGAAGTCGCCATAGCGCCCTTTTTTCTTTACTTGAAGAGTATTTTGGCATTCTAGGGTGTCGAGTGGAAGACTCGTTTGAGATGATTCGCAAAAACTATCTAACGCTGGTTAAAAAGTACCATCCGGACAGTTGTGGGCTTTACGATGGAGATTTATATGTAAAGTATGTGGCGAAGTTTCAAGAGGTTCAAAATGCCTATGAAATGCTCAAAATGCACTTTAGACATCTGGATGCTAAAATCGCTTAAAATTTAAGCGTGTAGAGTTTTTTACGCTCGGATGAGCTGGCGATATTGAACTGCTGGCGGTATTTTGTAATCGTTCGTCGCACCATTTTGATATTGAATTTTCCCTCAATCAACTCCAGAAGTTTAATATCACTGAGTGGCTTTAATTTGCTCTCATTTTTGACCAACTCAATCATATACTCCTTAATCGCACTGTTAGAGATGTCCTCCTCAACCGCTGTGGCAAAAAACTGTTTTAAAGGGATGACACCGCGGGAACATGAGAGGTATTTACCAGCAATAGCGCGCGAAATCGTTGAAGGATTGCGCCCCAAATCATCGGCGAGGTCTTTGAGTTTCATAGGTTTAATCGCTTTTCCAAAGAAAAAATCATACTGATACTCCACGATCATTAACCCGATTTTGTACAGCGTTGCTTTGCGCATTTCAAGCGCATCAATAAGATCTTTGGCATCTTTAATTTTTTGAGAGACAAAACTATGGTTTTCATCTAAGCCTTCGGTATCCAGAATCACTTCGGGATAATAAGCATCATTGAGCCGTACTTCAATCGCCCCTGCTAAATCATAGATAAAAATATCAGGAATCACCTCTTTTTCATCTTCTAAAAAATCAATGGCAGGAGGATTGCGAAACCGCTTGATAATATTTAGTGCATCATGAAAAAGGGGCTCTTTGCCGAAAGATTCAATAGCTTCAAAATTGATGATGAGCTTTTCGGTCATCGCGTAGAGTTCATTTTCCAAGGAGAGATCTTGAAGCTGAAATAAAAAGGTCTCTTTCACATCAAGTGCGCCAACACCCAAGGGCTCAAGGTAGGCAAAACGTTGCCGTATCTTTTCCACTTCTTCAACTTTCACATCCAATTTTTTGGCAATTCCCATCAAGGATTCCACTTCAAAATAGCCCTCAGAATTGATGTTTTCGATAATTTCATACGCAATACGTTGAGATTTTTCCGTAGGAAAAAGGGAAGGATTCACCTGTTCATTGAGGACTTGAAAGAGTGATTTTTTATCTAATGTGAGCGCTTCAATGGTATCGGAAACCGATGTTTTAGCGATTTCTGAGAAAAAACTTCTCTTTTCAAAACGTTTATCGGGTGTTTCAGAGCCTGATTTGACGCTGATAAAGGGATTTTCTTGTACAAACGGTTCCAGTGTCTCCACCAAGCTATCCAGATTGGCTTGGAGTATGGGAAGCCAACCTCGAAGTGTTGAGGAGAACTTTTGTTTGGTGGTTTGTGTACCCGAAACCCTCAGTTTCAAAAACAATCTCCTTGTGGGTTAAAACCTGAAATCTTCGCCAAGATAGTAAGTTTTGACCAGTTTGTTTTGAGCGACTTCATCACTGCTGCCACTGGCTAAAAGTGCACCATCTTTGAGCACATACGCCCTATCGCAAATAGCAAGTGTTTCACGGACATTATGGTCGGTAATCAAAACACCAATGCCTAGTTTTGCAAGCTCTTGCACAATGGCTTGAATATCGGAGACTGCGATAGGATCGACTCCTGCGAAAGGCTCATCCAGTAGAAGAAATTTGGGTTGTAAGACTAAAGAGCGCGCGATTTCACAACGACGTCTCTCACCACCACTCAGGCTTACGCCATTGCGTTTGCGAATCGGCTCGATGTTGAGCAGATTTAACAGCTCTTCCACACGTTTCATCGCATCTTCTTTATTCGGGTAGACAATTTCAGCGGCAAGCATAATGTTCTCTTCCACGCTAAGATCTTTAAAGATACTTGATTCTTGCGGAAGATAGCCAATGCCCAGTTTTGCTCTTACATGTAAAGGTATTTTGGTCACATCATGATTGTCAAAATAAACCGTTCCAGACGTAGGTGGGATAAGCCCACAGATCATATAAAACATCGTTGTTTTACCCGCACCATTGGGTCCTAAAAGTCCTACGACTTCGCCACTTTTCACATCCAGTGAAACCCCTTTGATAATCTGAGTTTTTTTAATCGTTTTTTGTAATTCTTGAACGTTAAGCGTATGCATTGATGTGAACCTTATAATTGCGTTTTAAATCTATTGTTTCGATATCAATTGTACTGTATCCGATCCCAAAATGGTGCAGTAATTTTTCGAATTCAGCGTCACCCCACTCGATGAGATGGTAACCTTCTGCGTCTAATTTTTCGATCAAACCACTTTGCAAAAAACCGTTGCTCCCACATTGGTAAATATCATAGTGAAACAATTTTCTTTCATATTCATGTAAAATTGAAAAAGTGGGCGACGAGATCGCGTCTTTAATGCCTAAAACCTGAGCAAATGCTTTGACAAAAGCGGTCTTTCCACTAGCAAGATTCCCTCTTAACAGGAGCACACTCGCATTTCCAAGCTGATTGCGTATCTCTTTGGCAAACGCATTTAAATGTGCTAAATCGCACACTTTTTCATAGCGTTGGCTCATATGAGATACGAGAGCTTAATAATTTCGCCCAGTTTATCCCACGCTTTTTTGCTTTCAATGGCTTCTTTCATAAGCGCTATGCCTTCTTGCATATCTCTGGCTTTTCCATCGATTATTAAAGCACAAGCACCATTTAAAAGAACGATATCGCGTTTGGCGCCTTTTTCATCACCACGTAAAATGGAGTGGGTAATCTCTGCATTTTGAAGACTATCGCCACCTTTAATCGCCTCAAGTGGCGCTAATGCAAAGCCATAATCTTCTGGGTTGATTTCACCTTTGGTGATGATCTTATTTTCAATCATCGTGTAACGTGTTGGTGCCGTGATGCTCACTTCATCCAGTCCATCTAAAGAGCTTACCACCATACTTTTTGTTGTTCCAAGCTCTCGTAATGCTTTGCTAAAACGATCAATGTAATCCACATGAAACACACCGATCATCTGTTTTTGAGCACTCGCAGGATTGGCAAGAGGTCCCAACATATTGAAAATCGTACGATGTGAGAGGCTTTTTCGAATCGGCATAATGTGTTTCATGCAGGGATGATGATTCCTCGCAAACATAAAGACAAAACCGCACTCTTCAAGCATTTTGATCTGTTTTTCAGGTGTTAAACTAAGGTTGAGCCCTAAAGCTTTAAGCACATCGGCACTCCCAGAGAGTGAAGTAGCAGAACCACTGCCATGTTTGGCGACTTTACATCCCAGTGAGGCTAAAACGATGGAAGTTGTTGTGGAGATATTAAACGTTCCGCTTTTATCGCCACCTGTTCCTACAATGTCGATGAGTTCTGCTTGTAAATGCGCTGGAATATCCAGTTTAACGCTGTGTTCACGCATCACATTGGCTGCGGCTGCGATCTCCTCAAAACTCTCACCTCGCTCGTAGAGTTCGACTAAAAATTGTGCTGCTGCTTCGGAACTGAGTTCATTTTCAAAGAGCGCATTAAACTGTGCATAAGCCTCTTGGTAATTCATTACGCTTCCCTTACGTATTCGTTTTGTTTTGTTTTTGGAATGGTTTTGGCTTCAGGAATTTGCAAAACCTCGTATTTCACTGCTTTTTCAAGATAATTAATCGTAATAATATCACCCACTTTAACATCTTTGGCAGGCTTTGCAACGGCACCATTGATGCAAACAACACCATTTTTGCACATATCTTCCGAGATGGCGCGACGCTTGGTGATATTCACGCTGTTTAAAAATTTATCGACTCTCATACCCCATCCTTAGGATTTAACGCCCATTCTATCAAAAGAATATTTAAACTTGCTTTTTTGACTTTACATGTAAAATGCTACCTAAAGCATAAGCAAAGTTTTTACAAAGTTGCGCTACCATCACGCAATTCTATAAATTCTGTGAGGATTCGTATTATGAAAAAAAATGTCAAAAAAGTAGTTTTAGCCTATTCAGGTGGACTTGATACCAGTATTATTTTAAAATGGCTCCAAGATGAGTATAAATGTGAAGTTGTGACCTTTACAGCGGACATCGGTCAAGGCGAAGAGTTAGAGCCAGCGCGCAAAAAAGCGATCTCTTTGGGCATCAAGCCAGAAAATATTTTTATTGAAGATTTAAAAGAAGAATTTGTGAAAGATTATGTATTTCCTATGTTTAGAGCGAATGCCATTTACGAGGGCGAGTATCTTTTAGGAACATCCATTGCAAGACCTTTGATTGCAAAACGCCAAGCTGAAATTGCTGCAATGGTGGGAGCCGATGGTGTTAGTCATGGCGCAACGGGTAAAGGAAATGACCAAGTTCGTTTTGAAATGGGTTATCTTAGCATGAATTCAGACCTTGTCATCATCGCTCCTTGGCGTGAATGGGATTTGAACTCTCGTGAAAAACTTCTTGCGTATGCAGAGAAAAATGGCATTGTGATTGAGAAAAAACCGGGTAAATCACCCTACTCTATGGACGCAAACTTGCTTCACATCTCTTATGAAGGACTTGTGCTTGAAAATCCAGCCGCAGAGCCTGAAGAAGATATGTGGCGATGGACTGTTAGCCCTGAAAAAGCACCAGATCAATCCGAAGTGATTGAAATTACCTATGAAAAAGGTGATCCAGTCGCATTAAACGGTGTAAAACTCAGTCCTGCAACCATGCTAGCAAAATTGAATGAAATTGGTTGTAAACACGGTATTGGGCGTATTGACATCGTTGAAAACCGTTTTGTGGGTATGAAAAGTAGAGGCTGTTATGAAACTCCAGGCGGTACAATCATGCTTCGTGCGCACAGAGCGATAGAGAGCATTACACTAGACCGTGAAGCCGCACACTTTAAAGATGAGATCATGCCAACGTATGCCAAAACCATCTATAACGGATTTTGGTTTTCACCAGAACGTGAGATGATGCAAGCTGCAATTGATAAATCGCAAGAGACTGTTAATGGCACCGTCAAACTCAAACTCTATAAAGGCAATGTTTCCGTCATCGGAAGAGATTCTAAAACCAATAATCTTTTCAGCGAAGCGTTTTGTACGTTTGAAGAGGACGAAGTGTATAACCAAAAAGATGCGGCAGGCTTTATCAAACTGAACGCCCTTCGCTTTATCATTAGCGGTAAAAACAGAAGAAATCAAGGCAAGCGTAACCCCAGTGGATGAGCCAATTGAGGATGAATGGAATGAAGAAGCCATGATGAATTTAGTCAAAACCGTAACCAGAAGCTGCGAAGTCAGTGGCGAAGCGTTACATGTAATGCTGAACCTCAGAGCTCAAAAGAGGCTTGATTTTGTCTTGATAGACATCAGAGAGATGTATGAATACACACATGAGAGCATCAAAGGCACGGATATTCTTATGCCGACTTCAACCATTCATCAGCAGATGGATGAGCTGAAAAAGCTTTCCGGTAAGCTTTTGATTTTTTATTGCCATGTCGGTGGACGCACAACGCAGATGATCTTTATTTTACGCAGAATGGGCTTTTCAAACATCGCCCAACTCAGTAGCGGCATTGATGCTTTTCATGGCGAAAAGCTGAAAAATGCCCCACTTCCAAAAATAATGAAATAGAAAACGAAAGGATCTTAATATGAAAGTTTTATTGATTAAAGATGTAAAAGATTTAGGTAAAAAAGGCGAAATTAAAGAGGTTAAAGACGGTTACGGTCAAAATTTCTTGATTGGTAAAGGCTTTGCGCTTCTTGCAACCAATGAAGTTATGCGAAAATACGAATCAGACCAACGCAAAAAAGCAGCCGCTGAGGCGGAAGAGATCGCTAATCTTAAAGCGATAGAGACAAAACTCGGTGCGTTAAAGCTTACGGTTAAACGTAAACTTGGTGCCAACGGAAGTCTTTTTGGTGCTGTTACCAAAGAGGAAATTGCGCATGAACTGAAAGAGCAATACAAAATCGAAATCGATAAAAAAATGGTTGAGCTTGAACATGCGATCAAAACAACGGGTAATTTCGATGTGAGCATTAAACTGGGTCATGGCATTCATGCCACATTGGCACTTATTATTCTTGGAGAATAAATTTTATGTTTGAAGCAACCACCATTCTTGCGTGTCGCGGAGATAAAAAAGCGGTTATTGGCGGTGACGGACAAGTCACCTTCGGCAATACGGTGCTTAAAAGTAATGCCACAAAAATTCGCAAACTCTACAATGGCAAAATCTTAGCAGGCTTTGCAGGAAGTACTGCCGATGCGTTTAACCTTTTTGATATGTTTGAAGGCATTCTAGAGCAGAAAAAAGGCGATTTGTACAAATCGGTCATCGAATTTTCCAAAGAGTGGCGCAAAGATAAGATGCTCAGACGTCTTGAAGCGATGATGATTGTACTCACATGCGAGCATATTTATATTCTCAGTGGAACGGGAGATGTGGTTGAACCAGAAGACGGTAAAATTGCGGCGATTGGAAGTGGTGGAAACTACGCCATTTCAGCGGCGCGCGCGCTGGATCGTCACGCCCATTTGGATGAAGAGACACTGGTCAAAGAGAGTCTTAAAATCGCCAGTGAGCTGTGTATTTACACCAACGATAACATCAAAACATTTGTTTTAGAGAGTACCGAAGCATGAATTTAACACCCAAACAAACCGTTGCCTATTTGGATGAGTATATCATCGGACAGTTTAATGCTAAAAAAGCCATCGCTATTGCGCTTCGCAATCGTTACCGAAGGCTCAAACTTGAAGGGGAAATGGCAGAAGAGGTCATGCCTAAGAACATTTTGATGATCGGCTCAACCGGTGTGGGAAAAACAGAGATTGCACGTCGTATGGCAAAAATGCTCTCTTTACCGTTTGTCAAAGTAGAAGCGAGTAAATACACCGAAGTGGGTTTTGTCGGACGCGATGTCGAGTCGATGGTGAGAGATCTGATGATGGCATCCATCAACCTTGTTAAAACCGAACACAAAGAGAAAAATCAAGACGATATAGCGTTACATGTAGAAAAAACGATCATCGAAAAACTCCTTCCGCCACTTCCTAAAGGTGTGAGCGAAGAGAAAAAAGCGGATTATGAAAAAAGCTATGAAAAGATGCGCCAACGACTTCATGATGGCGAACTGGATGATCTAAAAATTGAAGTCGAAATTTCTCAAAACAGCAGTGATTTAGGCGATTCGTCGCTGCCTCCTGAGATGATTAAAGTGCAAGAGTCTTTTATCAAAATTTTAGGCTCAGGCCAAAATAACATCAAAAAAGAGATGAAAGTCAAAGATGCCAAAGAGGCACTTAAAATCGAAGCAAGCGAAAAACTTTTGGACATGGAAGCGGTTAAAAGCGAAGCCAGAGAGCGTGCTCAAAATGGCGGTATTATTTTCATTGACGAGATCGATAAAATTGCGGTAAGCTCTTCACAATCGCACCGCAGTGATCCAAGCAAAGAAGGCGTTCAACGCGATCTTCTGCCTATCGTGGAAGGCAGCGATGTCAATACCAAATACGGAAGCATTAAAACCGACCATATCCTTTTTATCTCAGCAGGTGCGTTTCATGTGAGCAAACCCAGTGATCTCATCCCTGAGCTTCAAGGTCGTTTTCCTTTGCGTGTGGAACTCAGCTCTCTCACAGAAGAGGTGCTTTACAAAATTTTAACCCAACCCAAAAACTCCCTCTTACGTCAATATCAAGCCCTTTTAAAAACCGAAGGTGTTAAGCTGATTTTTGAGGATGATGCCATTGCTTCGATTGCAAAAATTGCACAAATCACCAATGAAAAGACTGAAGATATTGGAGCACGAAGGCTTCATACCATTATCGAAAAAGTCTTAGAAGACATCAGTTACACCGCTGATGAACACGCGGGCGAAACCTTACATGTAAGCAAAGCACTTGTCCATGAAAAACTCGATGCGATTGTCGAGAGCGAAGATAGCAGCCGCTATATTTTATAAAGAAAAGAAGCACAATGAACGAAAAAACAAAAACAGGGTACGTTGCCGTTATTGGTAGACCCAATGCAGGTAAAAGTTCCCTACTCAACTGGCTTGTCGGTGAAAAGCTTGCCATGGTTTCTCACAAAGCCAATGCGACACGAAAGCGTCTGAACATCATTGCAATGTATGAAAACACCCAAATTATTTTTATTGACACACCTGGTATTCACGAACAAGAACGCCTTTTAAATCAATTTATGCTTGAAGAGGCGATGAAGGCGATGGGGGATTGTGATCTTATCCTTTTCTTAGCGCCTGCAAGTGATACCCTTCAAAATTATATTGATTTTTTAGCGCTCAATAAAGCCAATATTCCCCATATGGTTCTTCTTACAAAAACGGATAGCATTTCGCAAACGGCTCTTTTTGATAAAATCACAGAATACCAAGCGTATCAAGATAAATTTGTAGCCCTTATTCCTGTTTCGGTTAAAAAAGGAATCTCACAATCCTATCTTTTAGAAGCGATCTCCAAATTTATGCCTGAACATCCTTACCTTTATGATCCTGAAATCCTCACAACAGAGCGTGCTCGCGATATTTACAAAGAACTGATACGAGAAGCTATTTTCGAGAATACCAGCGATGAAATTCCTTATTTTGCGGATGTTATCATCGATAAAGTCGATGAAAAAGAGACAATCGATAATATTTATGCTACTATTATTGTCGACAAAAAAAGCCAAAAAGGTATTATGATTGGCAAAGAGGGTCAAACCATTAAAAGAATCGGCTCTAGCGCACGTTTACTGATTGAATCGCTGTCACAAAAACGTGTCTTTTTGAAACTTGTTGTGGTTGTCAAACAAGGTTGGAGCCAAGATAAAGAAATGTTGAAGAAAATTGGTTATATAGTAGAATAAAGTCTGTCACCATAATGCAATAAAATCACTGTATGATTCTCATCAGTGGAATGACGATAATTTTTAGAATAAAAGGGGTTTAAAAAATGGCCGCACCTGAGAATAAACGTTATAGCTCAGAAATTGTATCTATAGACCCTTCGTCGCTTGTTTCTTACTCTTATTCTAAAAATGAAATCAAACTCAATAAGCTCGAAAAAAGTGACAAAAATGCTTTTTTTATCTCCTACCTTCAAGCACGCGACGTTATTAGTGCCACGATAGATGTTAGCCGAAATATTCCCGATAGCGATCTTAAAGATGCTATAGAAATCAAAGTTTATGATGAATTAGCCCTTGATTCAGCGATTGAATACGTTATTAGCTATATTGAAACGGAATCTAAAGATGCCAAAAATCGCTCTTTTAATATCTTTATTATTGATGCAACGCTTATTCATTCCAAACTCACACCTATAAAAGAAAAAACGCGCTATATCGATTATGTTACCGCTGCACCTTTTTTAATTAAAGCACTTTACCGCAAAAATTTCATTGAGGCTGAGGGCACACACTGTTTTGTCTATTTTCAAAAAGCCGATGCTTTTTTGACCATCTACAAAGGTGGTGAATACATCTATTCTAAATCACTGCACTACTCACTCAAAGAGATCAACGAAAAATTTTGTGAACTCATTGGTGAACGCATTGATGAAGAAGATTTTTACAAACTCTTAACCAACGAAGGACTGAGAGCAACCAATAGCCAATACCAACAGAGCTTAATGCAACTTTTTGGAGAAATTTTCTTATACATTAGCGATGTTTTAGTCTTCACCAAACGCTCTTACAACATTGATTTTATTGATCGCATCTATTTAGGATCTGAAATTGGTGCATTCTCTGGCATTGAAGAGTATGGTAAAAGTTACCTTGGATTAGAATCTTTTGAGTTCAATTTTAGCATTGCGATTAACTCCAAAGAGTGGTACATCGATCAAATTCATATTTTAATGATGTTGAGTGCTCAGCTTTATATGGAAAATCAAGACGACAATCTTAATTTTTCAATCTACAAAAGACCTCCACCGCTTAAATACAGAGCCTCCGGTAAACTGTTAGCCATTATGGCTGCGAGTATTATCTTCAGTCTTGCCTACCCAGCGTATCAATTCGCATACCACTCATTTCTAAGCCTCAAAGCAGCAAAAGAGACCAGTGAATACAACGAGCTCTTTCAAAAAACATCCGCGATTCGACAAGAGTTAGCCCAACTCAAAGTTGAAAAAGAAAAAGTGGATACTTTGGTCAACAATGAGACCAGTAAGTTTGAATTTAGAAAAAAACTTTTGAGTGAAATCTACAATAAAAAGATCTCCTACCCAATGAAAGCGTTAATACTTTTAGAAATTTTCCAACTTTCAAACCAAAATGGCTGCAAAGTAGAAGCCATAGAATTTAAGCAAAAACAACTCAACTTTTTTGTGCGTAATCAAAGTGAAAAAAGAATTACAGAGTTTATCCAAGATTTAACGGCTTTAAAAAAATACAGGATTACAACCGATAAAATTATTCAAGATGATAAAATCAAACTCTATACCAGTAAAATCTCTATAGGATTGAACGATGAATAGTATTGATACGCTTATGGATAAAATTGATCTCTACTTTCAAGGTAAAAAAAGTAGTGAGACGTATCTTGTCTTTGCAATGGTTTTTACATTGATTGGCTTTTTATTTTACAGCTATCTCTTTCCTATTACTGAAAAAATGCTCAATCAAACCATGCGCAACGCTAAAGAGGTCGAAAAAAAGCTTCATGATGAGCAAGCCTACTTAACCTCAGTTTCTCGCGATGGAGATTCAACGTTTCTCATTAGAAAAGTAAAATCTGATATTGAAAATGCGAAGCTTCTGTTGGAAAAAACGACGTTTACCAATGCCTATGTTGACGGTAAGCTCAAAGAGCTCTCTTACCTTCTTTTTAATGACGAAAATTGGGCAAATTTTTTACACTCCATTACGCAATTGGCGCAAAAATACGCTGTACGTATTAAGGTCATTGAAAATAAAATCAATGAGCCAAGTATGCAAAAAATTGAACAAATTTTAACCCTCAAAGTTGATTTTAGTGGCTCATTTGCCAATACCATGAAATTTATGAATGCCATTGAAGAGAGTGAACTGGTTGTGGATATTTATGAACTGAATTGCACCGGACAGAAAAACATTGATGGGCAATTTAATATCGCTGTTTGGGGGATGAAGTATTGAAACCATTACTAAAAACAGTTATAGGGTTATGTTTTTACCTCACCCTGATAGATGCAAAAGAGGCTTTATCTCTAGGAAGCGAGGTCAAAGAGTATGACAAAATTTTTGAACGCATTGCTGAGCGCAGAGTGGGTGCTGATGTCATTATGCTAGACAAACTTGAAAATCCATTTATCAGCATCACGACCGATCAACAAAATCATGATGGCAATGAAACGATGCAACCCATTGTTTATATTTTAGAAGCAACCTTTGATCAAAAAGCAAAAATTAGTGGCACTTGGTATAAACGAAATGAGACGATAGGCTCCTACAAGCTGACAAAAATTACCCACAATAGTGTTATTCTCCAAAATGAAATTGAAAAAAAAGAACTTGTAATAAGGACAAAAGATGAGAGCAATGTTAAAATATTTTCCAAATAACATTATTGCAATAGCAGCGATATTAGCGATCGCTCTTTCGCCCGTTCACGCTGCTGAAAAAAGTAAGCCATGTGAATATCGCACGTTTAATATCAAAACTAACAACAAAGCCACAGGGGCTGAGCTCCTTGCCGAACTTGGTGACGTGTGTGATTTTAGTATTGTTGTTAAAGATACCGAAGCAGAAAAAGCACTTGCAAAAAACTTAAATGGTGTCAACATTAAAAATCTCTCTTTAGATGAAGTCTTTCAACTCGTGATTCAAGACAATGACCTTTTTTACACCTATGATAAAAACTATTTGAAAGTTTCAGCTCTCAGTACCAAATCCTTTAAAGTAGACTACATCTCTTCCATTCGTGAAGGCAAAGCGGTTATTAACGCCTCTGTAGATGCTACCCCTGTTGAAGCAACAGGAAGTGGAACCAAAAACACAACAACCCAAAGTCAAAACTCTATCTCTTCCAATGAATCCTTTGATTTTTGGAAGACAATCTCAACGGAGCTTACCTCTGTTTTAAACACAGGAGGAGAGAGTTACAAAGCCTCTTCACCGATTATCAACGCCAATGCAGGTATGATCACCGTCACAGCAACCAAAAAGCAGTTGGATCGTGTTTCTGATTATATCGATCTTTTGAAAGATAGGCTCCATAGGCAAGTGTTGATTGATGTCTCCATTATCTCTGTCGCACTAAGCAGTAGCAATAAAACAGGTGTAGATTGGAGTAAGTTTCAACTTGGATTTAGCAGTAGCTCTATTTTGAACAATAGCAATCAAGGACAAACAGGACATACCTATACAGATTCGACTGCAGCAACATATTATGATAATGCGATTACGAAAAATTATAATAGTTTAACCGTTGTGAATGACGCTGTCTTCTCCGTTTCTGGTTTGATTGATTTTCTAGGTTCAAGTGGTGACACTAAGGTTGTTTCGAGTCCAAAAGTTCTCACAATGAATAATCAACAAGCATTGATCACGGTTGGTGATAATATCAATTACCGAATACCCGAAGAGACAAGCTCAACAGAGACCACCACAAGCATCGCTACAACGTATACGAATTACTCCATTTTTATTGGCGTGCTACTTAATATCACCCCTGAAATTTCAGAAGATAATGAGATTATTCTTCGCATTAACCCTTCGGTCAGTAATTTTAAATACTCTAGTGATGATGAGCAGCAAACAACGCCTAGAGAAATTGCACCTGATACCCAAGAGAAAAAGCTCTCCACGGTTGTTAAAGTAAAAGATGGCAGTACGATCATTCTAGGAGGTCTTATTGCGACAACCAAAGGCAAAGAAGAAAGCAGCGTGCCCCTGCTCAGTAGCATTCCTCTCTTAGGAGAAGCGTTTAAACACTCTGCCGATACCGTATCAACCAATGAGCTTGTTTTTGTCATTACCCCACGCCTTATAGGGACGAAAGGGACGGATAAGGCAACGCTTAAAGATCTTGGATACAGCCAAAGAATATATGAATAGCCACTATAGCGATCTGAAAACCATCTTTGTTGATGGTGAAATCTTTGATTATGTGAATTTAGATAAATCGGCAATGGCCTATGATAAATTGGTGCAAACATTAGATAAGCCTTTAAAGCTTATCTTATTTTATGGAAAACCAGGTACGGGTAAAACCTTTTTGCTCCAAAAAATTTACAATGACTTAAAAACCAAAAAACGTATTATTTTTTTCCCGCGTCCTTTTTTTGAAGAGCGAGCTTTGATTAAAGCACTGTATGAGCATATTTTTGGGAGAACTTCTCCAGAGTTTTCCAATTACAATGAATTTTTAGCGCTACTTAGTAAACATATTACGTCTACCGATCAAGCTATTACGGTTCTCATTGATGAGGCACAGCTTTATCCCACAGATTTGATCGAGAAAATTCGTCTGATGGCAGATTCTCGTTTATTCAAATTTTTGTTTACCGTTCATAAGACCGAAAAAGAGGACTTACTCGCCAAAGATTACTTCCAAACACGTATTTGGGAGACCATTGAGATAGACAATGCCTCACAAAATGAGATCAAAACCTATATCGAAAAAAAGCTTCTGTTTCATAATCGTTTTGAATTTCTGAATCTTTTTAAGGATAAACACTATAAATTAATTGCAAAATTGACAGGTGGAAATTTGAGAACGATCAACAAACTTCTCTATAAACTCTTTGAAATTTTAGAGTATTATGATGAGCATAAACCCTCTGTTGTCAAAAGTAATGCTTTACATGTAAAATACCTTGAGATGGCTGGCATTAGTTTAGGGATGATCCATGCTTAGTACCGCAGAAATTGTTGAGCTCGAAAAAAAAGTTTCTCAGTACCGACTGAAGCAGCGTTTGCATTACCTCATTATCGGCTCATCTCTCTTCCTCTTTGTACTGATTGGACTCTTTTTTTACCCTCTGGTACTCAATCTTCTCAATTCAAAAGAGAAAGAGTCTGCTGCAGTTACACAGATGTACAATGGGGAACATAATCTTTCAACCACAACCATCGTTTCAGCAAACGTATCTGAAGTCAATAATAGCACACCAAAAGAGACACCTTTAGCATCCAACAGTATACAAAAAGCAGATGACACGCTTGTTCTTCAGCTTCCTGTCATTGGAAAAAATAGTTCTGAAAAGAAGCCATCCTATCTTCCTGAACCGGTAGAAAAGAAGAGTACTTCTGGCATTTATGAAGAAGAACTTGAAAATAAAGTGCTTACACGAAAAACACCTAACACCATTAATGATGAGAGTTTTTATCGAAGCAAAGAGGAAAAAATCGATACTATGCTCCTTCCACCACCTCTTTTGGAAGAACCCAAGCCAAAGGGGGTTATTAAAATTGAAACCCAAGAGGTTCATTCCATCCAATATCTCAAAGATAAATTTGAAAAAACACACAACATTACTTTTGCATTAATGCTTGCGGAAGAGTATTACCTTGCTAAAAATTACACTGAAAGTAATAAGTGGGCATTGATTGCCAATAATGTTGATTCTGAAAATGAAAAAAGCTGGATTTGGTTTGCAAAATCCAAAATCAAATTAGGGCATAAAGAAGATGCGGCACTAGCACTTAAAGCCTATTTGAAAAACAATAAGTCACAAGCAGCGCAAAGTTTACTCAACCAAATCGCAGTAGGAGAAGTCATTGATTAAAATGAATTGGTTTCTTTGTATGAGAAATGGTACAATAGCCAAAATTTATCAACAATGGTAGAGACAATGAACGATATTACAAACACCCTCTTAACCTATCTTATTCACAACCGTATTATCGATGAAACCAGTGCTGCTAAAATCAAAGACGAGATAAAACAAAATAGCCACAAAGTTTTGGGTGAAATTCTCTTGGAGAATAACTTTTTCACCAAAGAAGATCTGCTAATTTTAGTGATAGAGTTTTTTAAAAAAGGGTATTTGAACTTAGAAGATGTCAATGCTAACTTTGCCATTGAGAGTGAAAAATTCTTACAAGCTTTAGCCAAAAATCTTAACTATGAGTATCTTGATCTTGACTCGATTGACATTGACTATCGTCTAGCCTCTAAACTTCCTTTTGCACAGCTCAAAAAATACAAAGCATTGCCGATTCACGAAGATGAGATCAATATTTTTGTAGCGCTTAAGGATCCTTTGGATATTAATGCCCAAGAGGGCGTTCAGCGAATTTTTCCACGAAAACTCCTCAAAGTCATCATTGCAGAGCCTTCTCAAATTGATAAATACCTGATCAAAATGGAACTGGGCGAGAGCATTAAAGGATTGATTGGCGAGATTCGCAAAGAGATTACCTCCAGTGCGGCTGAAAATCCTCAAGAGTCTTCAGGTATTTTAAAACTGATTGAGATTATTCTTAAAACTTCGATTCTAGCACGTGCGAGTGATATTCACATTGAACCAACCGAGAACAACTGTATTGTCCGTAGCCGAATTGATGGCATGCTGACAGAGACATTTATTTTTGACAAAGATATTTACCCTCCGCTTGCATCACGCATGAAACTGCTCTCAAATATGGATATTGCCGAGAAACGCAAACCCCAAGATGGTCGCTTTTCGGCTACGATTCTTGGGCGTGAGTATGACTTTAGGATTTCAGCCCTTCCTACGATCAATGGCGAGTCCATTGTTATTCGTATTTTGGATAAATCCAAAGTGATGATTAAGATTGAAGATTTGGGAATGCAACCAGCAACCTATGCTAAGTTTGCTCAAGCGATGCGTACCCCTTATGGTATTATCTTTGTAACAGGACCTACAGGTAGTGGTAAAACAACCACACTGTATGCAGCGCTTAATGCGATTAAAAGTGTGCAAAGTAAAATCATTACCGTTGAAGATCCGGTGGAGTACCAACTCAACCTAACTCAGCAAGTTCAAGTCAATGAAAAAGCAAATCTTACCTTTGCCTCGGCTCTGCGCTCAATTTTACGCCAAGATCCTGATATTATCATGATTGGTGAGGTACGTGATACCGAAACCTTGCGCATTGCTGTTCAAGCAGCACTCACAGGTCACTTGGTCTTTTCAACACTCCACACCAATGATGCCATTAGTGCTGTTACAAGGGTCGTAGATATGGGAATTGAACCTTATTTGATCAGTGGTTCTCTCATTGCCATTGAAGCGCAACGATTGGTACGTAAACTCTGCCCTTATTGCAAAACAAAATACACTCTTCCTAAAACAGCTTTAGATGAAATCCAAGCAATGCTGCCTGAAGATTATCAATTTTACAAACATAATGGCTGCGAGAAATGTTCTCAAACAGGCTATTTAGGACGTGAAATGATCTCAGAAATTCTACCCATTAGTGAGAAAATTTCCAGCATGATCGCCCAAGGTGCTTCCAAAAGTGAAATTAAAGAGCAAGCCATTAAAGAGGGCTTTTGTGACATGTATCAAGATGGTATTACACGCGCAGCCAAAGGCATTACCTCACTCGATGAGATTGCAAGGGTGGCAAAAGGATGAAGTATTTTGAAGTGAACTACCTTTTTAAAGGTCAAAAAACCAAAACTATTGTCAAATCACCGAATCGTAGCGATGCCATTGCCATTGCCAAAGTTAAGATTCCTGGCGTTATTATAAACGTTAAAGAGACTTCTGCGCCCCTTGAAGACCAACTGGGTGAATTAAAAACGCAGTTTTTAGGAGCTCTTTTTCGTAAAAAAATTAAAATGCCAAACCTTATTGCTGCGATTAGGCAACTGAGTGTTATGACCAATGCAGGTATTTCCATTCACGATAGCGTCAAAGAAGTTGCCAATGTAACGGTTGATAAATCGCTTAAAGAGATCTTTAACAGTGTCAATGATGATCTCAACTCGGGGCTTAGTCTTACACAAGCCTTAATGAGTTACCGTGAAGAGGTTGGCGATGTGACACTCGCACTGGTTGAGCTGGGTGAAAGTACCGGTAACATGGCAGAATCTTTGGAAAAACTTGCAGAGATTCTTGAAGAGATAGAAGAAAACAGACAAAAATTTAAAAAAGCGATGCGGTATCCTATTACAGTTGTTATTGCCATTGCCATTGCTTTTTCAATTTTAATGGTCTATGTTGTCCCTAAATTTAAAGATATTTTCTCAAAACTTAAAGCGGAACTTCCTCTGCCTACGAAGATTCTTCTTTTTATGGAAAACCTGATTAATCATTACGGGCTCTATCTTCTTGCGGCGATTTTTATCACTATTGTTCTTTTTAAATACCTACTGGTGCATAACGAAGAGTTCAAGAAAAAGTATGATCAATATATTCTCAAGCTTTATCTGATTGGTAACATTATCTTTTATGCCACACTGAGTCGTTTTTGCCTTGTCTTCACCGAACTTATTCGTGCAGGTATTCCCATCGCGGATGCTTTGGATACAGCTTTGTTAACGCTGGATAATACCCATCTTAAAAAAAGACTCTCCGCGGTCAAAGTCTCCGTTCAACGCGGTATCTCACTGACCGAATCGTTTCGTGATACAGGGCTTTTTGAAGGAATGTTGATTCAGATGATTCAAGCAGGTGAGCAAAGTGGTACGCTGGATAAAATGCTTGAAAAAGTGACACAATACTTCAAGTCACGCTTTAGTCAAATTATCGATAATATCGCAAGTTATATTGAGCCGATCCTGCTTGGATTTATCGCAGCGATGGTTCTGTTAATGGCACTTGGTATTTTTATGCCGATGTGGGATATGGCAAAAGCGGTTAAATCGTAATCAAAATCTTGCCTTACATGTAAGGCAAGTGTCGTCCTTAAAACTCTTTAGGAATCGTACAATCAAGTTGATCTTTAAACCGCTCATTGGCTAAAGCAATGAGCTCTTTTTGCCCTATTTTGGCGATCAAACATAAGGCGCCCAGTTTTTTACACCACAAACGCTCGACTTTGATGCGGTAATCATCCTCTTTCACTTTCGTGTAAATACTCCAACTACGAATGCTCTTTTTCTCTTTATACCCTAAAAGAGTAATAATCTCTTTATCATCAATTTTGCGCTCAATTACGGAGCGGAGTTGTGTCTCATTGAGTCCTAATCGCCATGCTTTGTAGCCAATTACCATGGCTCTAGCACGCTCAGGGGTATTGGTTTTGAGTTTATCAAAACTGACACCAAAATATTTGAGCGCTACAATAATATCTTTGGCTTTAAAAATTTTATCTCGTTCGATAAATTTAGGTGCGTTAACGTTTTCCAATCACTGTCCTTTGTCATAAATACATTAAAATGGCCAAATGGTTTCCATAAATTTGGTGCCCCATGGCTTTGTGTTCGTTTGATCAATATCGCCTTCTGTTTTATAGAGAATCTTCGCTTCAGCGATGTATTTTGAATCAATGTTGTTGTATTGATCGATGTCATACGGGCGAATCACGCCACTGACTTGGATCATCTGTTTTTCACCGTTGATCAGTAATTCACGACTCCCCTCAATAAAATAGTTGCCATTATTTAAAATTTTAATAATACGTGCGGAAATCGTCGTTGAAAAACTCTCATTGCGGGTATTCGTTCCTGATCCTGTAAACGAGCTGCTTGATCCTGCCGTAAAGCCGATATTGCCCACTTTATTGAGTTGTCTAGCCGCGTTACCCGCTACACCACCAGCAGCGGTTGTGATGCCTGCTCCAAGGTTACTGGAGTTCTCTTTTTCAAGTGATTTTTTCCCTGAAGAGCTTTGGGCTGTCTGCTCGGTAATCGTCACGGTAACGACATCGTTGACGTGCATTGCTTTAAGATCGGCAAAAAGAGGATTGTCACCTTGCCCAAAGAGGCTTCCAGGGTTAGGTGTCGTATTTTCATTCACGCGCGAAGGAATCTCATCGACATAAACAGGTGCTTTCATGCTAATTTGAGGACTGGCAGGGTGTGCAGAACAACCCACTAAAGCCACAACAGCTACAAAGCTACATGTAAGAATTCTCATACAACTCCATTTTATTCTATTTTTTATCATTATACTATAAAATGCACTGCTCTAAAGCAAATTAAGTTCCTAAGGAAAAAAGATGTCACAACTCAAAACAAAACTCCAAGATGATCTCAAAGAGGCAATGAAAACCAAAGATAATTTTAAACGTGACGTGATCCGTTTTTTGATGAGTGCGCTAAAACAAATCGAAGTCGATGAACGCAAAGAGCTCAGCGATGCTGACATCATGAAAATCATCCAAAAATCACTCAAACAACGCGATGACGCCTCAATTGCCTTTAAAGAGGCTGACCGAATGGACCTTTATGAGAAAGAGATGGCAGAAGCGGCTATTTTAAAATCGTATTTACCACAACAACTTGACGATGAAGCGCTTAAGATCATCATTCAAAAGCACATTCAATCCAGTGGCGCTACGAGCCTAAAAGAGATTGGAAAGATTATGGCTGGTGTGCTTGCAGAATGCGAAGGGGTGGCAGATGGTAAACGCATTAACGCTATTGCTAAAGAACTTTTAATTTAGAGTTCTATTAGAACTCTTATCACGCTTTTAAAGCAAAGCTTTAAAAACTACGTTAACACTGAGTTTTGCTCGGCGCAAAGCCCACGCACCTTTGGTGCTTTGACTTTTGCAAAAAGTCTATTAATCAAGAGGTTTACATGTAAAGATTTGTCTTTACATGTAAACACTGATTTTAGTGATGTTGTTCGATCATCTCCATCGTTTCCATTGCGATTTCCAACTCTTCATTGGTCGGGATGACTAACACTTTGACTTTGCTATCACGTGTGCTAATTTCTAAAATATCGCTTGAGCGAATTTTATTCAGTATTGGATCAATTTTAATGCCAAAATTCTCTAAATTTTCACATGACTTAAGGCGAACCCCACTGTCATTTTCACCAATTCCGCCCGTAAAGACGATACAATCAACACGCCCAAGCACAGCACTGTACGAACCAATGTACTTTTTCAGACGGTAATTAAACATATCGCGCGCAAGCTGCGCTTTCTCATCGCCCTCTTCTGCCATTTGCGTAATTTCTCGCATATCGTTGCTTCCGCATATCCCTTTTAAACCACTCTCTTTATTGAGCATTTTATCGAGATCATCGAGTGTCAGTCCACGCTTTCGTGCCAAATAGAACAAAATAGCAGGGTCAATATCGCCACTGCGTGTTCCCATAATAAGCCCTTCAAGCGGCGTTAACCCCATGGAAGTATCCACACTTTTACCATTTTCAATCGCGGCAACACTCGCACCATTACCTAAATGCAGCGTAATAGCATTGAGGGTATTGACATCTTGCTTCAGGTATTTAGCAGCTTCTTTCACGATGTAACGATGTGACGTTCCATGAAAACCATAACGACGAATGCGTAAATCTTCATAATATTTATAAGGAATCGCGTACATGTAAGCGTATTTTGGCAATGTTGAGTGAAAAGCAGTGTCAAAAATCGCCACTTGTGGCACATTGGGACTTTGATGTACAGCAACCCTCATGCCTGCTAAATGCCCAGGATTGTGCAAGGGTCCCAGTGGGATCAAACGCTCAATCTCCGACATAACATACTCATTGACCATCGCAGGTTCTTGAAACGAAGCGCCTCCTTGAACAACACGATGCCCAATGCCATCGAGCTCATTGAGATCCTCAATCACACCCGAATGAATCAATGCTTGACTCATCCATTTAAGGGCTTCATCATGATCAGGAATGGCGCATTTTAGCTCTCGTTTATGCTCAACATCGTCGGCATCTTTGTACTTAATTTTAGCCATGGACTCTTTTTCGCCAATTTGCTCAATCATACCACTGGCTAAAACAGCATTATTGGTCATATTAAAGAGTTGATATTTAACAGAAGAACTGCCCGCATTTAAAACTAAAATTTTCACTTATTCTCTCCGTCATTGGTTTGTGCTTGAATGGCTGTAATGGCTACGGTATTGACAATATCAGGGACTAGACATCCACGGCTTAAGTCATTAACCGGTTTTCTAAGGCCTTGTAAAACAGGACCAATGGCAACCGCACCTGAGCTTCTTTGCACCGCTTTGTAGGTGTTATTGCCTGTATTGAGATCGGGGAAGATAAAGATCGTTGCTTTACCGGCTACTTGACTGTTGGGAAGTTTGGTTTTAGCAACACTTGGATCAATCGCAGCGTCGTACTGAATCGGTCCTTCAACCAATAAATCAGGACGTGTCTCTTTGACGATTTTCGTTGCAAGACGCACTTTTTCAACCTCCTCACCCTTACCTGAATCACCGGTGGAGTAAGAGAGCATCGCGATTTTGGGTTCAATGCCAAACATCTTCGCGGTATCAGCAGAAGAGATCGCAATTTGCGCTAGTTCTTCAGCATTTGGGTCTTGATTGACAGCACAATCGCCATACACCAAAACACGTGTGTCCAAACACATAAAGAAAAGACTCGAAACAATGGAGATACCTGGCTTAGTTTTGATGATTTGAAGCGCAGGTCGAATCGTCTCTTGCGTCGTGTGAATCGCACCCGAGACCATACCATCGGCATAGCCTGTATAGACCATCATCGTTCCAAAATAATTTTTCATCATCATACTATCGCGTGCCACATCCAGTGCAAGCCCTTTGGCTTTTCGCATCTCGTAAAAAGAGTTCACAAACTCATCCATCAAAGGAGAGCTCAACGGATCAATAATGGTTGCTTTGCTAATATCAAGTCCAAGGCTTGCACTTTTGTGAAGCACCTCTTCTTCAACACCTAAAAGAATAATATCAGCCACATCACGACGCAACAAAATCTCTGTTGCACGTAAAATGCGTTCATCATTACTCTCAGGCAATACAATCTTTTTACGATCCCGTCGTGCGCGCTCAAAGAGAGCATATTCAAACATAATCGGGGTAATAGAACTGGTAGAAGATTCGGTATCAATACACTTTTCGATCTCTGCGCTATTGACATTGGACGAGAAGAGTCCCATAGCCAACGCAATTTTTCGCACACTTTGGGGTGTAATAGTTGCAGGAACCTTCGCAACATTCACCGCCGTATTAAAGGTGCCATCTTCCACACTTAAGATAGGAATGGAGAGATCTTTAAATCCTGCGACCAGTTTGTTGATAGATTTGTGAGGCATCATGCCAGCGGTGAGCAAAATACCTGAGATGTTTGGGTAATTGTTGGAAAAAACCGTGCTCAAACAGCCGACAATAATATCAGAACGATCGCCCGAAGTGATGACTAAGTCGCCATCTTCGATGTATTCTAAGAAATTATCGAGTTTCATCGCTGCAATTTTGCTCTGCTTAACCACACGTCTAAGATCTTTTTCTTCACCGTAAATGTGCATACAGCCAAGCGCTTTTTTGATCTCCGCTACGGTTGGTGTGTCAAGTTCGGGAACTTCGGGTAAGAAATAAAGGGGCGCACCTTGTAAAGCATCTTGTTTGGAAAGCGCTTTGAGCTCTTCGGCTTCGTCTTCGCCTAAACGGTTGACAAAGGTTGCAAAGTGTTGACAGCCTGCCCCTTTAATCGCCTCTGCTTCAATCAAAATCTCATCCATCACCTCTTTGACGCTCTTATGTTTGCCTTTGAGGACACCAATAAAAGGGCTACTGAGATTTTTAGCTATGGAAAGATTGATGTCAAAATCAAGGGCTTGCGAAAAGTTAGACTGATTGAGTCCTTCGATAAGGACAAAATCATACTGGCTTTCCAAGACTTTGAGTTTATCAATAAGGTTCTCTAAAACGTGATTGAACTTATTTTCTGCAATTAAGCTTTCAACTTCATGTACCGTATAGCCATAGGTATCTTTATACTCCATGCCTAGTGCATAATACTCTAACATAAAGTTAATATCTTTATCGGCTCCACTGCCATCTACAATGACAGGGCGAAAAAAAGCAACTTTCCCAAGACGGCTTTTTAACAGCTCCATAATACCCATCGCTACGATCAAACTGCCCGCTGCTGGTGCAAGCGATGAGATATATAAACTCTTCGTTTTCATCTCACTCCTTTTAAATGATCCCCTATCATACTTTAGATCGTATAACATTCGTATAATAAAATAGGATTTTTAGATAAAAGTTGGAGCATCATTCGAAAAAAGTATCACATCTCCTGCATGAGTCTGTTCTGCCAAGGTCTCTTGGAGTTTTGATTTATCGCTGAGTATTATCTTCTGCGCTTTGTTTACATGTAAGTCTAAAACCTCCACATTGGCTTTGCCTGTGAGGATCACGAGATCAAACACATCATCTATTTTTTGCGCTAGGGTCGCATTGGCTGCTTGAGTGCTTTCGACAATACCGGGTGTGATGATCACTTTGCGCCCCACATGCGTTGCAACAAGATCATATGAGCTCAGCATGCCTTCTAAATTGCCATTGTAACTATCATCAATGATGAGCTTTCCACCCGCCTCAATTTTTTGCAAACGATGCTCTACGCTTTGCAGATTTGAAACCGCTTCTTTAATCACAGACAGATCCAGCCCAAGGGAACGTGCGACGTGAATTGCGGCTGCAATATTGATGGCATTAAAAGCGCCCAAGAGCTTACATGTAAAGTGCTCTTTAACCCCATCAAGGAGCATATTAAAGCTCAGTCCTTGCAAAGTTGCTTCAATATCGCTCAGCTCAGAGCCAAACGAATGGATCATCGAGGTTGGGTTAATGTTGGCGCTCTCATGCACAAAAGCGCTCTCAAGTCGCGTTGAGTTGAGCATCTCCATTTTGGTATTGCGGATGTTTTCAAGCGTTTTAAAGTACTCAATGTGCTGTTCACCAATGCAGCCCACCACGGCGATATGCGGATTAATGAATTGCGCAATCTCTTCAATGTCACCTCGAACACGTGCGCCTGCTTCAACGATGTACACATCACACACCTTGGGCAGTGATTCATTAATATCTTTGATGATGCCACCAAGCGTATTGACACTGCGAGGTGTTTTGTAGACCTTGAGTTGGCTACTTAAAATCTGTGCCAGAAAGTTTTTAATGCTCGTTTTACCGTAACTGGCAGTAATAGCAACCACTTTGAGCGCTGTATTGCTCATCAATTTCTGCTGTGCCTCTTTTTTAAACCCATCAAAAAGGATCTTCTCATACACCATGCTCGCACATTGAGCCACAACTAAAGGAATGATAATGCCCAGTTTAAGGCACGATGCAAGCAGTAAACAGAGCAGGTCTTGAAACAGGGTTGCTAACACTAAAAAGAGGAAAAAGCGTTTGACGCGCGCCGTCCAGACCAATTTTTTGTCCATTTTTGTCTGCCAGACAAACAGCAAGAGTAAAAAAAGTGCCACAAAAATGTCGAGAAAAATGCCGTCTAAGAGATAGTAACCGATTAAGGGAATCACAAAAAAGTAAAGATGCCAGTCATAACGGTTGTAATGAAAGAAAATACGCTCAAGTCGGTAGCTGTACCACTGCATGGCGGTGATAAAATAAAACCCGATGCCTACCATAAAACAAAAATGTACCACGCTTAAAACCATTTGATCCATACCCTTTATCTCTTTTCAAAATCATCAAAGATCATCGCATCGATCTTTTGACATGTAACGTCATGAACCGCTGAAAACAGTGTTCCATCGTAAAGCTTGCTGATAAAAAACTCCAACTCTTCTTCAAATTCGGTGTTGATGACCACTTCAACACTCCCATCTACAAGGTTTTTCACATAACCCACATAGTCCAAAGCCTTTGCCACACTGAGCACAAAACGACGATACCCTACGCCTTGCACATGCCCTGTGACATTTAGCATATAGGTACTCACCATCCAAACGCTCCTACTGTTTTTTCAATCTCTTTTGCCTGTTTGATAAAAAAGAAATGATCGCCTTCCATCGCATAAAAATGGCTTCCTTTGATGAGCGCGTGCATCTTTTCACCACTTGAAAGAGGGGTTGCGGTGTCAGCTTTGCCCCAAAACAGAAAGCTTTTGGCTTTACATGTAAGAAATTGCTCGCTAAAGTCTTCATTGACCACACGTTTGAGGATTTCATACATCACATTACTCATTCCCTCTACATCTTTGGTCGCAAAAAAGCGGTAGAACGATTTAGGAGCAAAAGGTTTGAGCATTTTGAAAAGTGCAATTTTTGCTCTTATTTTCAAAGATTTTGGAGCAACGATACCAGCACTGGAGAGCAAAACCAGCACATCTGGCTGAAGCAAGGTGGCGACTTTTCCACCAAAAGAGTGTCCCACAATGATAAGAGGCTTTACATGTAAGGCTTTTAAGAAGACATGAACAATATCTGCATAAGTTCCTGTTTCGATAACGTCATTGATCGAAGACGCTCCAAAACCCGGAAGATCAAGATAGAGATGCTGATACGCAGGAAAACACGTGCCAAACGCTTGCTTCATGATCTCTTTATTGCTTCCCCAGCCATGCAGAAACAGAATCGTTTGAGGTTGATGGTGGTTGAGTAGCTCGTAGGAGAGCGCATACGTGCTATTTTGAAATACAATCTCTTTCTTAGCCATCACTCTTCTTTTTCGTGCTGGCGTAGATTTTTTCCAAAATATGAACCGCTTCGCTCATTTTTTCGTATTCGTCCACCGTGATCATCACCGCTTCAAAACGGTTATTTTTCACGATGACGATACGTTTGTTTTCACCTTTGCTGAGGCTTCCTAAAACGGAGCTAAAGTTTCGCACCATGTCGGTTGCAGTCATTATCTCATTTTTAGCGTAGGTCATTTCATACCTTTGTGCAAAATTTTATGTAATATCTTACATAAACAACACTGTTACTTCCCTTTAGCCGCTTGAATCGAGTTAATATAACGGTACTCTTTGCTCATCGTAATCTGTTGAGGTAAGAAGTTTGCAAGGAGTTTAATCACACCATCAAAATCATCAAAAAGGTAATTGGCCATGCTTCCTGGAATGGGATTGATCTCGTTTAGATAAGGCTTACCATCGATGACAAAAAAGTCGCAACGAATCAGTGCACCTAAAAAGAGAGGATCGTACAGCCTCTCAAATGCCTCTTTAATGCCTACTTCTTCTTGGGCATTAAGGGTGGCTTCATTAACCCTTTTCGTGCGGGAAAAGTCCAAATATTTTTTATCAAAGTCTAAAAATTCCTCTTTTTGAGGCTCTTCAATGATCGAAAATTGGAACGCATCGGTCTTACACCCTGCAAGATTGTACTCTTTGACACCACTGATAAAAGGCTCTATTAAAACCGTGTTATCAAATTCAAAGGCGACGTCAAGCGCGTAAGCAAGCTCTTTTTTCTCTTTGACAATGCTAATACCAATGGAGCTTCCAAGGCGTAATGGTTTAAGAATAAAAGGATATGGAATCCGAATCAGCTCATCACTGCCTTTGCGAAGCGCTTGATAATCGAGTACATTGACACCCACTTCCCCAGCGTAGAGTTTTGTGAAAAGTTTGTTGTAGCTGATACAACTCCCTTCCGTTCGCGGTCCAATGTAAGGCACGCCAAAAAAATCAAGCAGTGAGCTTAATGTTCCATCTTCGCCATCTCTCCCATGTACGAGGTTGATCATCACATCAAAGGCAACTTTCTCTTCTCCCAGCATTTTTTTAGTATAAAAACCACCCAGTTTAAGAAAAAGGGCTTTGTCTTTTTTGTACGCACCACTGCTAAAGCGTTTGGAGGTAATTTTATCGGTTGGGATCAGGTAAAAATTGCGTTCGTAATCACAAAAAATATAAACAATCTCACATTTAAGGACTTTTTTAAGCGCAATGGCACTCACCACGCTAATCTCATGTTCAAAACTTTGGGCGCCAAATAAAACGGCTACAGTCATTTTCTTCCTTTGTTAACTAAGCTTTCTAAGAGCTTCTTTGATCAGTGTTTGGGTATCAATGCCCTGACAGGTGCTCAGGACTTTTTTAATCATCTCTTTCTTAAATCCAAGGCTTTCAAGCGCTAAAGAGGCTTCAACCATACTTCCAGAGCTGTGATCATCATAATTTAATTGCAATGAAAAATCACTCAGTTCCACTAAAATGCGTTTCGCACTTTTAGGCCCAATACCCGGAACTTTTTGGAAGGCTTGTACATTTTGGCTCACTAAGGCTTGGGCAAAATCATCGGGACTCAGCGTAGAGCAAACCGCCAAAGCCGTTGAAGGTCCAATACCATTGAGTTTGATCAATGTATCAAACACTTTTTTCTCATTTTCATCGATAAATCCGTACAAACTGTGCTGATCTTCACGGATAATTTGGCTTACATGTAACGCAATCGTATCGGTTGTAATTTTGCCAATGCAGACCAAGGAGACAAACACTTTATACGTGAGTCCTGAGGCTGTTTTGACATGCACAAACGTCACCTCTTTTTTAACAACACTTCCTTCAATACCTACTATCATTTGTTGCTATACTCCATTGAACGCATCACTCGGTGTTCGCCCGTTCCCATATCTTTGAGGGTAATTTCACGTGCAATTTCGCGCTCTTTGGGATTATACGTCACATCTTTTGGAGGATAAATCAGTCTAAAGCGCACTTCATTAAACTCTTTCCACGCCGAATGGTTAATGATTTTGGCAGAGAAAACCTTATTTTGGACGCGGTTGAGCTCTTCGCGGTACTCTTGCAACTCCTCTTTTTTATCTTTAAATGTTTGCAAAAAGGTGTTGTAATCAATCACTTTTTCTTGGAAATCTTTGATCTTAGCAAAGAGTGTCACAGGAGGCTCTACACCGCTTCGCTTAAGCTCCATAATTTTCTCTTTGACCATCTCTGCCATCGGTTTATTTTTGTCAATAAACTCTTTTTTGCTACTCAGTTGCCTTGGAAATGCTTTGAGCTCTTCTTCAAGTTTTTCGATCTTTTTATTGATCGACTCAATGAGCTCATTAAACTCTTTGGTGACACTTGGATCAATGATAAATTTATTATTGGTTCCTTTAAGCTCTGTTACTTCCAAAATCTCTGAAGCTGTTATTTTGGCATTGGACATAAGATTGTCGATTTTGACAATCTTGGCGATGATTTCACCCCCGATCATATGCTTTACATGTACGGTATCGCCAACCACTTTGCCGCCTTCTAAGCGGTCAATGTCAACATCAATCCCATTGGCTTCGCCACGGTGAACCGCAATGATGATTTTATCGGCTTCGATGTAAGAGCTTTGATGGGTTTGCCCACCAATTTCAGCAATTTTAGCTTTAATTTTTGCCCCACTTCCGATGTTGCCTTCTACATGCACTTCGGTCGTCTCAACACTCATTCCCGCACCAATCGCGTCTTTAAGAATATCTTTTTCTTTGATGTTGATCTTAATGTTAGAGCCTAAACTTGCATCGATAGATCCCGTGGATTTAAAGCTAATCTCGTTAATCTCCATCTGATCTTGAATATCGTAGGTGCCTTTATCAAAATTGACATAACCACCACGATTGGCGATGTATTTGATGCTCGTTTCGCTCTCTTTTTTCGTCAAATTAGGGGTGATCAGAACAGGAGCATCGTTGGCTTTTCGAGGCTCTTTCACAGGAATAAAAGCACCCCTGCAATTGCGCCCAGGCATGCCAACTTGCGGTTTAATGTACTCAATAATGCACTCATCTTTATCTACGGCTAAAACAAACCCTCGCTTGGAATAGTCCACTTTTCCATCGCTGCTTTTCGCATTAATTTTCTTTTTATAATGAAAGATCAGATCGTCATTCACACAAGGCACTTCATCCACACCTTGGCACACGACAAAGGTCTGATTTTGATCAATAATACCATTGACGCGAATATTGGCGACAATCTTTTTAACCTCTTTGTGCATGTTTTGATCACGAATTCCTACCAAAATTCCCGCTTTGATCTTTTTGATTTGAATATCTTCAATCATCTTCTCTTCAAGCTTCGGGGTAAATCGCACATCATTGCTTTTCGCAACCATTGCTATAATCTTGGTCAAGCTTTTATTGCCGCTGAGTGTTATATCAGGAAGGGGGGTGTGATCGTCCTCTTGATCTTCGATTTTATAAATCTCAATGCGGTAGTGTTGTGTCAGTTTCAGATTGGGGTTCAGTAAGAAGCTATCATCCTGTAAGAGTTTGAGCTCGTCCTCATTCATCTCATTGTTTTCACTCTTTTCATCGCTGTAGTACGTGGTGGTACGAAGCAGCGTAAACGCAAGGTCTGTTACATTAAGATGGTTTGCAAGAGCAACATTTTTAACCTCTTTGATGACATTGGTAGTGTCGATAACGATGGATTTAAATTCAGAGGTTCCACCATCGTTTTGCTTCGCCCCGTCGGTATGAGTTCCCTTAATTTTGTCAAATAGCCCCAATGTTATGTACCTCTGTTTTTTGTATGAGCCCTAATAATGCTCTGAATTAAATATCGACAAATGTTATATAAATGTTGCTTATCTTAGCGAAAAATAGATAAAAATTTCGTTTAAACGTTATTTAGATAAAATTCTAAATGCTTATAAAATCATTTTTCACAAACAGTATCGGAACACTGGTCTCACGTATCTTTGGATTTATTCGAGATATGCTGAGTGCTTCTATTTTAGGGGCTAATATTTACAGCGACATTTTCTTTGTTGCTTTTAAATTTCCCAATCTTTTTCGTCGTATTTTCGCCGAAGGGGCGTTTACGCAAAGCTTTATTCCCAGTTTTATCCAATCTTCACGCAAGGCACTCTTTACCTATACTATTTTTTCACGATTTTTACTTTTCCTCATTATCTTCGCATTAATCGTCACGATTTTTAGTGAGTTTTTTGCCAAAATGATTGCTTTTGGTTTTGATGATGAGACCGTAGCACTCTCTTCTCCTTTTGTTGCGATTAACTTTTATTATCTGCCGCTCATCTTTTGTGTCACACTTTTTGGCTCACTGCTGCAGTACAAACACCATTTTGCTATCACGGCTTTTTCAACGGCACTCCTCAACATCGGCATGATAACAGCACTGCTTCTGTTTCAAAATTACGACCGTAAAACGATTGTGTACGCCTTAAGCTATGGTGTTTTAGTCGGTGGACTTTTGCAAGTCATCGCACATCTTTTGGCGCTTAAAAAAGAGAATTTTTTCAAATTTTTAGCCCTTGGATTTAAATATCGCCATAAAAAAGATGCGGCATTAGAAGAGAGTCGTAAAAGCTTTAACCGCTCCTTTTGGCACTCGGTTATTGGCAATTCAACACCACAAATTGTCTCGTTTGTGGACACTACGCTGGCAAGTTTTCTCGTTACAGGCAGTATCAGCTATCTTTATTATGGTAACCGTATTTTTCAACTTCCGTTGGCACTTTTTGCGATTGCGCTTACGACGGGTCTTTTCCCCAAAATGACCCGCTTACTCAAAGCAGACAAAGAAGATGAGGCTTCCAACCTCCTCTCTCAAGGTTTTTGGGTTTTAGCCTTTTTACTCACGACCTCCACACTCGGAGGTTTTATACTCAGCGATGAAATCGTTTGGCTACTCTTTGAACATGGCTCATTTTCAAAACAAGATACCGCCAATACAGGCTTTGTCCTTGCAATGTACATGATCGGATTGATTCCTTTTGGGCTTTCGAAACTTTTTTCATTGTGGCTGTATGCAAGAATGCGCCAAAAAGAGGCAGCCATCATTGCGATGTACGCACTAACAGCCAATCTCATCTTCTCATTTTCCCTGATCAAGCCCATGGGAGCCGCAGGACTGGCACTTGCTGGTTCCTTGTCTGCGTTTATTTTACTCTTTTTTACCCTTCGCTCGTTTGGGCTAGCGAAGTTTTTTGCTATACTGTATAGTAAAAAAACACTTATTTTAGCAGCGCTTCTTCTTATGGAATGGGGCATTTTATGCTATGCAAAGGAACTTATTCATGCTTATTTATGATTCGGTACAGAAGAAAAAAGTACCGTTTATCCCCCTTAAAGAAAACGAAGTTAAAATCTATGTCTGCGGGCCAACCGTGTATGATGATGCCCATTTAGGACACGCTAGAAGTGCGATTGCTTTTGATCTTTTACGTCGCGTGTTTACAGCACTAGGGTATACCGTCACGTTTGTTAAAAATTTTACCGACATTGATGATAAGATCATCACTAAAATGAAAGAGAGTGGTAGGTCGCTTGAAGAGATCACTTCCTTTTACATTGAGCGCTATAAAAACGAAATGCACGCTTTACATGTAAACGATGCAGACATTGAGCCAAAGGCGACGGAGACGGTTGCGGAGATCATTTCGTTCGTCACTTCAATGCTGGATAAAAAAGTCGCGTATGTGACGAGTGATGGTATCTATTTTGATACCGCAAAAGACGCTAAATACCTCTCCTTAAGCCACCGAATCATTGAAGAAGACGCGAGTCAATCACGCATTGAGCAAAAAGAAGAGAAAAAAGATCAAAAAGATTTTGCCCTGTGGAAATTCTCCAAAGCGAATGAACCAAGCTACCCTGCTCCTTTTGGTGTGGGACGTCCTGGTTGGCACATTGAGTGTTCAGCGATGATTGAAAAACATCTGGCTAGCAGTGGTGATTTTCAGATTGATATTCACGCAGGTGGAGCCGATCTACTCTTTCCTCACCATGAAAATGAAGCGGCGCAAACGAGGTGCAAAAGCGATCAAGAACTTGCCAAATACTGGATGCACAACGGCTTTGTAACGATTAGCGGTGAGAAAATGAGCAAATCCTTGGGAAACAGCTTCTTTTTAAAAGATGCCTTATCCATTTACAGCGGTGAAGTGCTTCGTTTTTATCTGTTGGCGACGCATTATCGTGCCAACTTTAACTTTGCCGAAGAAGATCTTTTAAATACGAAAAAACGCCTTGATAAACTCTACCGCCTGAAAAAACGCGTTTTTGAAAACGCGCCTAGTGAAATTTCTGTGAGTTTTAAAGAGGCAATGCTTGAAGCTTTAAGTGATGATCTTAACATCTCAAAAGCCTTAGCAAGTCTGGATGAGATGATCTCCTCAGCCAATGAAACACTCGATGCCAATCCCAAAGACAAAGCGCTTAAAGCGACCACCCATGCCAATTTACAATGGATAGAATCTCTGCTTGGCATTGGACTTTACAATCCTTACATGTATTTTCAAATCGGAGTCAGTGAGACCGAAAAAACAGAGATTGAGTCGCTTATCGAAGAACGTACACAGGCTAAAAAAGCGAAAGATTTTGCCAAAGCAGATGAGATTCGCACACTTTTAGAAGCCAAAGCGATTCAACTGATGGACACAACACAAGGAACACAATGGGAAAAGGTCAACTAAATGCTCAGTATTAAAGGTGTTCTAGCGCGGTTTTTCCCTTTTTTTAAAGACTATATTCCCTACTTTCTCTTAGCCATTTTAGGCATGGCGCTTTCCAGTGGTGGAACGGCGTATTCGGCGTATTTGGTGAAGCCTCTTTTGGATGAAATTTTCATCGCCAAAGATAAAGAGATGCTGCAACTCTTACCCTATGCGATCATCGCCGTTTATGCGACTAAAGAGGCAGGACGTTACATGCAAGCTTACTTTACGGCGTATATTGGGCAAGATATTATCAAACGTTTTCGTGAAAATATTTTAGAAAATCTTTTAAAACTGGATCTTACATTTTTTCATGAGTACCGAACGGGCGAGCTGATCAGTCGCAATACCAACGATGTAGAGCGCGTTAGAACCGTTGTTTCCAATCTTATTCCTGAATTTTTACGCGAGACATTGACTATTTTTGGGCTTGTGGGCGTTGTCATTTATCAAAGTCCTGAGCTTGCTTTTTACGCGTTAATTGTTATGCCCTTGGCTGTTTATCCCCTCAGCAAACTTTCCAAACGAATGAAAAAAGTTTCACGCGCTTCGCAAGAGAAGGTCTCTGACATTACCGCCAAACTGAGTGAAATTTTCAATAATATCGAAATTATTCAAGCCAATAATGCCCAAGGCTACGAACATTCGCTCTTTAAAAAAGATAACGAACGCTATTTTAAACTTACAATGAAATCGGTTAAAGTCAATGAACTCGTCAGCCCTATTATGGAGACATTGGGTTCCATTGGCGTTGCGGTTGTCATCATCGTTGGTGGCAATGAAGTCATCGATGGCACGATGAGTGTGGGCTCCTTTTTCTCCTTTTTAACGGCTCTTTTTATGCTCTACACCCCTATCAAAAAAATCTCAGGTCTTTACAACAAGATGCAAGATGCCATTGTGGCAAGTGAGCGCATTTTCTTTTTGTTGGATCAAATCCCTTCTATCACTGATGGCGATGAAGAGGTTCCTTCCAAAATTGAGACCATCACCTTTGAGAATGTTTCGCTCTCGTACGGCGAAAAGCAGGCTTTAAAAGATGTGTCACTTGAGGCAAAATCAGGCGAAATGATCGCACTGATTGGCGATAGCGGTGGTGGAAAGAGTTCGCTTATGAACATGCTGATGCGCTTTTACGACCCAAGTGAGGGAAGTATCAACATTAATGGAATTGATTTAAGAGCTTTTAATTTGCACCATCTTCGCGATAATATTGCGATGGTTACGCAACGCGTTTACATTTTTCACGACACCATTGCGGCGAACGTGGCGTATGGCAAAGAGGTTAATGAAGCCAACGTCATTGATGCACTTCAAAAAGCCAATGCATACGAATTTGTGCAAAATCTGCCGTTGGGGATCCACACCCATTTGGATGAATTTGGCACCAATCTCTCAGGCGGTCAACGCCAGCGCATCGCCATTGCACGCGCGATTTACACCAATCCTCAAGTGCTTATTTTGGATGAAGCCACTTCAGCACTTGATTCACACAGTGAGCAAAAAATCACCGAAGCGATTGAATATCTGATTAAAGATAAAATTACCTTTGTGATTGCACACCGTTTGAGCACGATTAAAAAAGCCGATAAAATTGTCCTGCTCAAACACGGCAAAATTTGTGCCATCGGCAGTGACGAAGAGCTCTTAAATAGCTCCAAAGAGTACCTCAAACTCAAAGGTCTGCAACACTAAAACTGCCCAAAAATCAACCATCTTTTATCTTTAATAGAGTATAATCGCGTACTTAATATCGAAGGAAATTGAAGATGGTTGATTATTTTGGTTTGATGAAAAAATGTATGTTTAATTTCTCACCAGAGAATGCACACCATATCGCAGAATTTTTCTTTAAACAGGGTGCTAATTTAACACCTTTTATCCTTACACCTTTAGCCGAGCACTTTTTTATCCACGATAAACGCCTTGAACAGCAGCTTTTTGGCAAAACGTTTCTCAATCCACTCGGTCTTGGTGCTGGTTTTGATAAAAATGCCACGATGATTAAAATGCTCACAGCCCTTGGATTTGGGTATATTGAGTACGGCACGATTACGCCTGAGCCCCAAAGTGGCAATGCAAAACCACGATTGTTTCGCTATGTTGAGCAAGAGTCCATCCAAAATGCGATGGGTTTCAACAATGAAGGCATGTACAAAGTGGGCAAACGACTTGAAGAGCTCTACCCTTTTGCAACACCGTTGGGGGCTAACATTGGAAAAAACAAAACGACAACGGCTGAAAATGCGCTCAAAGATTACGAAAAATTGATTAAGCGTTTTAAAGATTTGAGTGATTATTTGGTCATCAATATCTCTTCTCCCAATACACCTGGTCTTCGAGATTTGCAAAATGAGCAGTTTATTCAAGATCTTTTTGTGATGGCAAAAGAGCTTACATGTAAACCAGTGCTTCTTAAAATTGCACCCGATCTTGCGATAGAGGAAGCCTTACATGTAAGCTCCGTTGCACTGGAAAATGGCGCTGCTGGCATCGTGGCAACGAACACAACGATTGACTACTCTTTGCTTCCTAATGCCAAGGATTTTGGTGGTATTAGCGGTAAAGTCTTGTGTGAGAAAAGTTTTGCGATGTTTGAAGCCCTTGCCAAAGAGTTTTTTGGCAAAACAACCCTCATTTCCGTCGGTGGCATCGATTCAGCCGATGAAGCGTATCGAAGGCTTAAAGTGGGGGCGAGTTTGATCCAAGTCTATTCCGCGTTTATTTTCAAAGGACCTTCGCTCAATCGAGCGATCAATCTAGGGATTTTAGAACGTATGGACCAAGATGGATTTACACATATTAACGAAGTTATAGGAAGCGACAGGAGATGATAACGTATGAAAAAGGTACTACTATTTTTAACATTTTTAGGAGCATTGATGGCTAATTCACTTCCTGAGCATTTTACCAAAACCTTGGAGAATGGTCTACAGATCGTCGTCATTCCCATGCACAACAAAAGCGATGTCATCACCACAGACATTTTTTACAAAGTCGGCAGTGGCAATGAAATTATGGGAAAAAGTGGCATCGCCCACATGTTGGAGCATCTTAATTTTAAATCCACCAAAAACCTCAAAACGGGTGAGTTTGATGAAATTGTCAAAGGATTTGGTGGGGTGAACAATGCCTCTACAGGGTTTGATTTTACCCACTATTACATCAAAAGTTCCTCCAAAAACTTGCCAAAATCGTTGGAGTTGTTTGCAGAACTGATGCAAAATCTCAAACTTTCCGATGAAGAGTTCCAACCAGAGCGCAATGTCGTCCTTGAAGAGCGCCTTTGGAGAACCGATAACTCTCCGATTGGGTATCTCTACTTCAGACTGTTTAACAACGCATTTACCTATCATCCCTACCACTGGACACCGATTGGGTTTAAAGACGACATTAAAAACTGGAGCATTGAAGATATTCGTAGTTTTCATGCTAAATATTATCAACCTTCCAATGCAATCGTCGTGGTGGCAGGTGACATTGAGCCTGAAACGGTTTTTAGCAATGTGAGCAAATACTTTGGTGAGGTCAAAAATACGACACCAATTCCTCCTAAGCATCATCAAGTTGAGCCACAGCAAGATGGCGCAAAACGCCTTCTCATTAAAAAAAAGAGTGAAGTGGAGATGGTGGCGATTGCCTATAAAATCCCGAATTTTGCGCACAAAGATCAAGTCGCCCTCTCTGCTTTAAGCGAGCTTTTAAGCAGTGGAAAGAGCAGCAAGCTTCACCGTATTTTGGTCGATGAGAAAAAACTGGTCAATCAAATCTATGGCTATGCAATGGAAGCCAAAGACCCTTCTGTCTTCTTATTTTTAGCGGTGTGTAACCCTGATGTCAAGGCAGAGAGTGTCGAAACAGAGATCTTAAAAATCATTGAGAGCCTTAAAAAAGGCGATGTGAGTGATCGAGATATTGAAAAGATCAAAATCAACACGAAAGCTGATTTTATACACAATTTAGAGAGTTCGAGTGAGCTTGCAACCTTGTTTGGCTCGTACTATGCCAAAGGGGACATCTCTCCACTACTCACCTATGAAGAGAGCATTAACACACTAAAAAAAGAGGATATTATCAAAGCTGTCAATACCTATTTGGTTCCACAATCATCCACGACCGTGATATTAAGAAAGGATTACTAACATGCAACAGGCGTTACAAGGAGCGATGACCGCGCTTATCACACCGTTTAAAAATGGAAAACTTGATGAAGTTCAATACGCAAAATTAATCGAAAGACAGATAAAAAATGGGATCGATGTTGTTGTTCCTGTAGGCACAACGGGGGAGAGTGCGACGCTTGATCATGACGAGCACCGTCGCTGTATCGAAATAGCCGTTGATGTCTGTTCCAACAGCGATGTCAAAGTACTGGCAGGGGCTGGAAGCAATGCAACGCATGAAGCCATTGGTTTAGCCAAATTTGCGCAAGCGCATGGTGCACATGGCATTCTCTCCGTCACACCGTACTATAACAAACCAACGCAAGAAGGGCTTTTTCAGCACTATAAAGCTATCTCTTGCTCTGTAGACATTCCTGTGCTTTTGTACAATGTCCCTGGACGTACAGGCTGTGATTTATTGCCTGACACTATCTTTAGACTTTTTGAAGCTTGCCCCAATATTTATGGGGTAAAAGAAGCAACTGGTTCGATTGATCGTTGTGTTGATTTGCTCGCACACCAACCCAAACTTTCTGTTTTTAGTGGGGAAGATGCGATTAACTACCCTATCTTATCTAATGGTGGATCGGGCGTTATTTCGGTAACTTCGAACATCTTGCCTGATCAAATTGCAGAGCTCACGCATTTGGCACTTAAAGGTGATTTTCACGGTGCAAAAGCGATCAATGACTCACTCTATGAGATCAATAAAACACTTTTTTGTGAGAGTAACCCAATTCCTATTAAAGCTGCCATGTACATTGCAGGATTATTGGAGAGTTTAGAGTATCGCTTACCACTGTGTGCACCAAGCAACGAAAATATGAAACGTATTGAAAATACGCTCAAAAAATATACGATCAAAGGATTTTAATGAAGGGAAAAACACTTGTCATTAGTGGCGGTACCAGAGGTATCGGACAAGCTATTGTGTATGAATTTGCCAGAGCGGGTGTGAATATTGCGTTTACCTATAACTCCAATGAAGAGATTGCAATGGAGCAAGTTAAGGATTTGGAGGCAAACTATGGCATTAAAGCCAGGGCCTATACTCTCAATATCTTAGAGCCAGAGACCTATAAAGACCTCTTTTTAGAGATCGATAAAGAGTTTGATCGTGTGGATTTTTTCATCTCCAATGCCATCATCTCGGGTCGCCTCGTAGTAGGTGGATACACAAAGTTTATGAAACTCAAACCACGTGGCATCAACAACATCTTCACGGCAACTGTTAATGCTTTTGTTGTGGGAGCACAAGAATCCGCCAAACGTATGGAAAAAGTCGGTGGTGGGAGCATTATCTCTCTCTCCTCTACGGGCAATCTTGTTTACATCGAAAACTATGCCGGTCATGGTACCGCCAAAGCAGCGGTTGAGACGATGGTACGTTACGCAGCAGCAGAACTTGGCTGTAAGGGCATTCGTGTCAATGCCGTCAGCGGTGGTCCCATCGAAACCGATGCTTTAAGAGCGTTTACGAACTACGAAGAGGTGCGTGATGTCACTGCAAAACTCTCTCCTTTGGGACGTATGGGTCAGCCACAAGACCTTGCAGGGGCGTGTCTGTTCCTTTGCTCTGAGAAAGCTTCGTGGATCACAGGTCATACCATGCTCATTGATGGTGGAACGACGTTTAAATGATGAACTTACCCAACGCACTTGCAAGCATGAGAATCGCCTTAGCACCTCTTATGTTTATTTTTTTAGTCAATCGCGATTCAAGCCTCTTTTCAGGTTTACATGTAAGCTGGATAGACTACTTTGCCACACTCATTTTTGTGATCGCCAGTGCGACGGATTTTTTTGATGGCTACATCGCACGCAACTGGGATCAAAAAACGCAACTGGGTGCTATCCTAGATCCCCTCGCCGATAAAATGCTCACCCTAGCCGCTTTTTTAGGACTGATGATAATCGATCGTGCCAATCCTTGGGCGATTTTTCTCATCCTGACGCGTGAATTTTTCATCACGGGACTTCGCGTGGCTGCGATGGGTGAAGGTAAAGATATTGCTGCGAGCATGGCAGGCAAAGTTAAAACGGTTCTTCAGATGATCGCCATTGGCTTTTTAATGATGAACTGGCCTTTTGCAAACCTCCTTTTGTGGGCAGCTGTGGCACTGACACTTTACTCTGGCTATGAATACATCATCGGCTACACCCAAAAAGGAACCCACTAATGGGAACACTTACCTCCATTCTGGTTCTCTCGTTTCTGATTTTTTTTCATGAATTGGGACACTTTTTAGCCGCACGTTTTTTTGGCGTGCATGTCGAAGTTTTCAGCATCGGATTTGGCAAAAAAGTCTTCTCCAAAGTGGTTGGAAAGACGGAATATTGCCTCTCGCTCATTCCTCTAGGCGGTTATGTGCAGATGAAAGGGCAAGACGATCGTGATCCGACCAAAATCAGTTATGACGCGGATAGCTACACGACTAAAACGCCGTGGAAGCGCATTATCATCCTTTTTGCAGGCCCTTTTGCGAACTTTTTACTTGCTTTTTTACTCTTCATCGCCATCGGTTCCATGGGTGTTACCAAATTTGCTCCGATTATTGGTCAAATCAGCCCAAGCTCACCCGCACTTGAGGCAGGTCTTCAAGAGAATGACCGCATTGTGATGATCAACGGCACGCTCATTGAGGCATGGGATGAAGTAAGTCAACTGATTCAAGAGAGCACAGGCAAACTCGAAGTCAAAATCGAGCGTTTAGGCAGTCTCCAAACCCTTCTTTTAACCCCAAAAATCAACGAATACCAAAATATGTTTGGCGAGACCAAACAGAAAAAGATGATCGGCATTGCACCGAGTGGAAAAACAATGGAAGTGGTCTATGGCATCAGCGAGCTTCCAAACTTTGCGTGGCAGCAGACGGTTAAATCGACCACGCTCATTTTGACCAGTCTTCAAAAATTGATCGAAGGCGTTGTTTCACCTAAAGAGTTAGGCGGTATCATCTCCATCGTTCAAGTCACATCCGAAGCGAGCGAAGCAGGTCTTGTAGCACTTTTTGCGTTAACAGCGCTCATTTCAGTCAACCTTGGCGTGCTCAATCTTCTTCCCATTCCTGCCCTTGATGGCGGACACATTATGTTCAATCTGTACGAGCTTATCACAAAACGAGCACCGAGCGAGCGCGTACTGACCAGTATGACAACCGCCGGTTGGATGTTGCTTTTAAGTCTGATGGCGCTCAGCATTTTTAATGATATTTACAGGCTAACCAATGGAAGCTAAAAATTGTGTCACCACACTGGATGAAATTCTCACACGCGTTGAAAAAGCGCGTTTGAGTGTCGATCAACACCTGATTGTTAAGATCGTTGCGGCAAGTAAAAGTGCCGATCCTTCAATGATCGAAGCGATGTACAACGCAGGGCAACGCTGTTTTGGAGAAAATAAAATCCAAGATATGAGCGATAAAGTGCACGCCCTCTCCCATTTGCCATTAGAGTGGCATTTCATCGGGCGTTTACAAACCAATAAAATCAATCAGCTCATCGACCTAGACCCTTCGTTAATGCACTCGCTTAGCTCACTCGAACTCGCACTAGAGATCGACAAACGGTTACATGTAAAACATAAAACGATGAACGTTCTGCTTCAGATCAACAGTGCGTATGAAGAGCAAAAAACAGGCGTTCTGCCTGAAGAGGCGATGGAAGTGTATGAGCAAATTAGCCTTACATGTAAGAACCTTCACCTCAAAGGGGTCATGAGCATCGGTGCGCACAGCGAAGAGAGTGCCATCATTCAAAAAAGTTTTGAAACCACGCACAAAATTTTTGAATCCCTCCAAAAGCATGGTGCAAAGTACTGTTCGATGGGCATGAGCGGTGATTTTGAACTTGCCATTGCGTGTGGCTCTAATATGATTCGTTTAGGCAGTATCCTATTTAAATAGCGTTCTGTACAGAACGCTTAACACGCTTTTAAAGCAAAGCTTCTTAAGCTACGTTAACGCTGAGTTTTCCTCAGCGGAAAGCTCACGCACCTTTGGCGCTTTCATTTAAATAAGTTCTCTACCTTTTTTAAAGGAGATGATCACATGTCACACCTCACTTCACGAGAAGGTTACACGCACCTCATTGAGCGGCTTAACCGCTTTCCTTTGGGTGCGCCTCCCTCTCAAACCCTCTATGAAATTCTAAGCCTTCTTTTTACACCCAAAGAAGCCGAACTGGTTGCTCTCCTTCCCATCAAACCTTTTAAAGTAGAAATTGCCGCACAAAGCTGGAACGTCAGTGTTTTGGAAGCACACAAAATGCTCGATACACTCTGTTCCAAAGCACTTTTGATCGACATTGAACAAGAGGGAAGTTCAACCTATGTGCTTCCTCCTCCGATGGCTGGTTTTTTTGAGTTTAGCTTGATGCGCACAGGCGGCAATATTGATCAAAAATTGATCTCAGAGCTTTTTTACCAATACCTCAGTGTCGAAGAGGATTTCATCAAAGCGCTCTTTACCGGTGAAACCAAACCCGGTCGTGCCTTTGTCAATGAAAATGCTCTCTCGCCTCAAAACAGCCTGCATGTGCTTGATTATGAGCGTGCTTCACATATCATCGAGAGTTCTAAATTTATGGGTGTGGGACTCTGTTATTGTCGTCATAAAAAACAACATCTTGGCACGGCATGTGATGCCCCACTGGAGATTTGTATGACGTTTGGAAACACAGCACATTCACTCTCCAAACATGGCTACACAAGGCTTGTTGAAAAAAGTGAAGGGTTAGAACTTTTAGAGCAAGCCAGAGAGTATAAGCTGGTACAATTTGGTGAAAATGCCCAAAGTGGAGTCAATTTTATCTGCAACTGTTGCAGTTGTTGTTGCGAAGCACTCACTGCCGCGCGCCGTTTTGCCTTTTTAAATCCCGTAGAAACCACCAATTTTTTACCCAAAATGGGTCTTACATGTAATGGCTGCAGTAAGTGTGCGCAAGTGTGTCCCGTAGAGGCTATTTCAATGGTTTCAACGCACGATCCACAAAAGCCAAAAAGACTAAAAGCGATGCTTGATGAGAGTCGATGTTTGGGATGTGGTGTTTGTGCGACGGCCTGTAAAGAGAAAGTTATTTCTCTCAAAGAACGTGCTAAACGCATCATAACACCCGTGAATTCAGCACATAAAACGGTGATGATGGCAATAGAGCGAGGGAAACTGCAAGAGCTTATTTTTGATAACCACGCACTCTGGAATCACCGCGCAATGGCAGCCATTTTAGGCGTGCTGCTCAAACTTCCACCCATCAAACAGATCATGGCAAGTGAGCAGATCAAATCGCGTTATTTTGCAAAACTTTTGGCAGATCTCTAAAACCTAGTACTCTTTTGGACTTAAAAGTTTTTTGTAATAAGAACCTGTTGTATAAAGTGCGACAACCGGATTGTGCCCTAAAACACGATCTTTGACGACAAGATAGGTCGTCGTCGCTTTGGCGTATTTGATAAACAGTGAATCATGCCCAACGCATAAACCCATAATGACATTGAGATCGCTCTTGGCTTTGTTTAGGTACTTGGCTTGAAGCACGGGATTGCACATCGGCTCAAAGGTATTGGGGCGAATCTTTTGCGCTTCTTTGAGTCCTATCTCAACCTTATCACGTGAACCTACTTTGCAAATTGCCATAAAAACGTCAAAACCATTGACTTTAAGAATTTCTGCAAAGATTTTCGACTCAGCCGCTAAGCCAACACAGGATGCAATGCCAATTTTCTTCGCACCAATGCGTCTTGCAAAAGCTAAAATCTCTTCAACCCGTGTGAGTTGTCCATAATATTTGCCTTCGATCTCAGCCGCAGCCATCGCAATTTTACGATCAATCCCCTCTTCTTGGTAGCACTCAAGAGACTCTTCAAGCATCGCATCATCGACATTCGTGGTCAAACAAAACTTAGGGTAACGGCTCTCATGTTTATGGCAATTCAGCGTTCCACACTCAGTACAACTGAGCTCTTTTTCATCTTCTTTCATCTAAAATCCTTTTTACATGTAAAGGTGTTTGCCATACAAACTTAGGTAAACACCAAGCAACTCTTTAAGCCCTTGGCTCAGTAAAGCGTTCTCTTCTTCGTTAAAAACAAGCTCCAAAAGCTTTACATGTAAAGCTTCTCCAAACGCAACTAAACGCTCTGGCGTAAAGGATGAAGCCTCCTCTTTGCCTAAGACAAAAAAGAGTGCAAGGGCGCGATTGAGTCCTGAAACGTAGGCTAAAAGATTTTCGTAGATGCTCTTTTCCACGGGTTCGAGTTGGGAAAGAAACAGCTCCAACGAGACCGATAAAAAGCTTTTTTTCTTAGGAAAATTTGCATTCAAAAGGGTTATGAAAAGGCTTTTTTTCGCCTCTTGCAAGGGGAGTGGAAGCAGTTGCTCCAACGCAGCATCAAGCGCCTTAACGCCCACATCATAAGAAGAAGGTGCACACAAGCCTTGACGCATCATCAGTGCGCCAATCTGTGGTTGTGTAAATTTGGTCGGCGTGTAAAGCTCGAACGTTGCGAGGGTTTGCACCAACACTGCGTAAAAAGCGCTCACGTGCGCATTGTCACTTTTGGCTAAATATTCGGTTAGGTAAAGGATCTCTTTTTTCATGCCTCCATTCTGCCAAAGCCCAACTGAAAAAGTGCTATAATGCCAACTCTTTTTAAGGAGATACTATGATTCACCTCTCTGCTTTTTTTGCGATTTATGTCAAATTTTTTTTTATTATGACGCCATTTTTTGTCACAACCATCTTTTTATCGGTGACAAAAGGGATTGACGAGAGCGATAAACGTCGCCTTGCGATCAAAGTGACCTTGGCGATTGCGATTAGCTGTCTGATTATTCTCTTTTTTGGCAAATATATTTTTGAACTTTTTGGCATTACCCTCGATGCGTTTCGCATTGGTGCAGGTGCACTTTTGTTTTTAACCGCCGTTGATTTGGTGCAAAAAGATGTCAATGCTGAGCCTACATGTAAAGCTGACATCCTCAAACATGCCGTTGTGCCGTTGGCGATTCCCGTCACCGTGGGACCTGGAACCGTGGGTGCGCTGATGGTCATGGGTGCCGATATGGATGGGCTTGAAGATCTTATTTTAGGCTCTAGCGCGCTTTTAGGGGCGATTTTAAGTATTGGCGTGTTGCTTTATCTCTCTGGGCATATTGAAAGGCTCATCGGTCGCACAGGACTCATCGTGTTCAGTAAAGTGACAGGGCTTGTGCTCTCAGCCCTTTCGGCGCAACTTATCTTTACAGGCATTAAAAACTTTTTACATTAAGCTTTACATGTAACGCTCTGTTTACAAGCTGCTCGCTTTAAGCATCTTGTAAATCGTAGGCGTACTTGCAAGATCAATCGCTTTAAAATCATCCAAATTGCTGATGGACGCATCGGCGTGAAAATCCAATAAAAGCCGTGTCATCGCCTCTTTTCCTGAACTCGCACAGTACATCAACGCCGTTACGCCATTGTCATTTTGACTGTTGAGTTCAATGCCAGCTTTCACCAAAAGCTCCACACAGGTAAAATCCCCACCAAAACAGGCGTTCAAAATCGCCGTATTGCCATCGATGTTTCTAAGCTCCAGATCAACCCCTACTTCGATGAGTTCCGTAGTCACAGCCGCATTGCCTTCGCGCACCGCTTTCATCAAAGCTGAGTTGCCGTGCTTTCCCACGCGGTTCAAATCATTGGTATCATACCCATTGGAAGAGAGCCAAAGCAAAGTTTGCTCACTCATGCGCCCATCCAGTTCTCGTGCGCATGCCCTTTTTTCTTAAAATGGATCGCTTCATCAAGCTTCGTCTCAAACATCTCTAGATCAAACGCATCTTCCACATCGCTCGTGATCTCTTTGTAGACAAATTGTCCATCTTTATTGATGATAAAGATGGATTTTGCACAAAGTGTTTCATCGACGTAAACACCAAATTTCTTAGCAAATTCTTCAAAATCAACTGAAGTACAGGAAGGATTGGTTGCTTGATCTAACGGCTATGGGCTGATAAAGTAGATAAACACTTGTTCATGGTATTTTTGGATAATCTCTAACAGTGAGGAGCTTAGCGAATCGTGATACGGCAAAGTGATCATCACCTGCACCTTGGTTGCCAACATACCGATGACTTTGCTTTCACCATCTTGCATCACAAGACTGATAGCAGGCGCTTCAGAGCCCATTTTTCGCTCATTTTTAAGTAAGGGTTTACGGACACCTTTAACGATTGTTTCCAAGAAGTCTAATGTTTAAGGAGTTTATGCAAAAGCCATACCATGCGTCACAAAAGTGTTACATGTAAAGTGTGGCGACCCTATTTTGATCGCTACCTGTCTGCTTTTTACGCTTTGGGGTGAATCATCTCTGAGGGAATCACATAACGATCAAACTCTTCAGACGTGAGAAGGGAGAGTTTGATGCACGCTTCTTTGAGGCTGAGATGCTCTTTGTGCGCGAGCTTTGCCACTTTCGCTGCGTTTTCGTACCCAATGTACGGATTGAGTGCGGTGACCAGCATCAACGAATTTTGAAGGTTTGACGCGATCTTCTCACTGTTCGCTTCGATGCCTTCCACGCAGTGAATGCGAAACGACTCCATCACATCTGCAAGAAGTCTGACTTGTTGCAAGAAATTGAGGATGATGACGGGTTTAAAGACGTTGAGCTCAAAGTTACCTTGACTTGCACCAAAGGCAATCGCCGTATCGGCACCAAACACTTGGCACGCAACCATCGTGACCGCTTCGGCTTGCGTTGGATTCACTTTGCCTGGCATGATGGAGCTTCCTGGTTCATTTTCAGGAATGTTCAGCTCGCCAATACCACACCTTGGACCCGAAGCGAGCCACCTGATGTCATTGGCGATTTTCATCAAATTTGCGGCTAATCCTTTGTTTGCCCCACTCGCAAAGACAAGCGCGTCGTGCGAGGTTAAAGCGTGAAATTTATTGGGAGAAGAGACAAAGGTTTTGCCTGTGAGTTTGCTCAGCTCAACGCTTACAAATTCGCTGAGTTTGGGATGCGCGTTGATGCCCGTTCCCACAGCCGTTCCACCGATGGCAAGCTCACGCAAGGATTGAAGCGCTAAGAGAATGTGTGAAGAAGAGTGCTCCAACATACTGCGATACCCGCTAAACTCTTGCCCAAGCGTAAGGGGCGTTGCGTCTTGAAGGTGGGTACGACCGATTTTAATGATGCCACCAAACTCTTTTTCTTTGATTTCAAGTGTCTCTTTGAGCTTTTCTAATGAGGGAAGCAGTTGCTCTTCGATCTCAATGACGCTAGCGATGTGCATCGCTGTTGGAAACGTGTCGTTCGAGCTTTGAGACATATTGACATGATCATTAGGGTGAATCAGTTTCTCTTTTCTAAAATCGCCTCCGAGTATTTCTGTAGCGCGGTTGGCGATGACTTCGTTCAGATTCATATTGGTCTGAGTGCCACTACCCGTTTGCCAGATGGCGAGGGGAAATTCGCCATCAAACTTACCCGCAAGGATTTCATCGCACGCTTGAATGATCGCTCCTGCTTTGGTAGCATCGAGTTTGTTTAACTTTTGGTTGACCGTGGCTAAAGAGCGTTTTAAAAGTGCAAAAGCACGAATAAGCTCTTTGGGCATCTTCTCAGTACCGATCTTAAAATTCTCCAAACTACGCTCAGTCTGTGCTCCCCAATAACGCTCATTGGGAACGTTGATCTCACCCATCGTGTCTTTTTCGATTCTATAATCCATAATGACTCCTTGATTTCATTTCATTCATTATGGCACAGCAGAGTTTGAAAAAAATAGCACTTTAAAAACTATTTTTAAAAGCTAAAGTTTGTTTTTACATGTAAAGATTTTACACGACTTCACCAGCCGAGTGTGCTATAATGCCTCCTTATAAAAGGTAGGTGTAATTCTATAGAATAGAGAAATATTCTTATGAAATAAGCATTTATAAAGCTTCTAAAAATTAAGAATTTATTATGTTAAAATCATACTATACCCATGTAAATCTATATAAAATGACGGAAAAGCAATAATAGCTATGAAAATATTATTGTTAAAATTTTAAGTTAGAGATCAATAAATAAATTGGTCTTTAGGTAAATTTTACTTAGACCTATACTTTTTTAGATAAAATCAAAAAAATTAATCGACTGAAAATAATAAGGCTCTCGAAGAAATGAATGATAAACGACCAATTGGAATTGACTTATTTGCTGGAGCGGGAGGGATGTCACTTGGATTCGAAAAAGCTGGATTTAATATACTTGGCGCAGTAGAAATTGACCCCGTCCATTGTGCAGTGCACGAATATAATTTTCCTAAAACAAAAATGATTTGTTCAGATATTTGCAAAATTACAGGTCAAGATATTAGAGAGTACTGTGGATTGAAAAACGACGAAGCGATTCATGTTGTTTTTGGGGGGGCTCCTTGTCAAGGGTTTTCAATGATTGGGAAAAGAACATTTGATGATCCGAGAAATACTTTGGTTAAAGAATATCTTCGTATTGTATCGGAATTAGAACCAAAATATTTTGTATTTGAAAATGTTAAAGGATTAACACTTGGAAAACATCGTCAATTTTTAGAAGATTTTTTTGAAGAAACTGAAAAAATGGGATATCAAATTGAAAGACAATACCAAGTATTAAATGCTTTAAATTATGGAGTTCCTCAAAGCAGAGAACGGTTGTTTCTACTTGGATGGAGAAAAGGACTTAAACCTGTTAAATATCCTTTGCCTACCCACAATGCTAAAAATAAAATGGATTTAAAACCTACACCAACAGTTTTTGATGCAATAGGTGATTTACCAGACATAGAACATCTTGACGAATTGTTCGAAAATGATTATTCAGAAAATGTTATATTCGGAGAACCAAGCGAATATGTTCGTAATTTAAATAGTCCAGATGATTACTCTTATATACGCGTTTACAACGAAAAAGTTCTGACTTCTAGCACTAGAACTAAGCATTTGGAAATTTCGATTGAAAGATTTAAAAATACTGAGCAAGGAAAAGCTGAAACTATTAGCCGTTTTTTTAAATTGTCTCCAACAGGTCATTGCAATACCTTAAGAGCTGGAACTGCTAGCGACCATGGAGCACATACTTCACCGAGACCTATTCATCCGTATAAACCAAGATGTATTACAAATCGAGAAGCATTAAGATTGCATTCTTATCCTGATTGGTTTAGAGTTCATGTAACAAAATGGCATGGATTTAGGCAAATTGGTAATTCAGTACCTCCTCTGCTAGCAAAAGCTGTTGCTTCTGAAGTCATAAAAGCACTTCAATATCAACCTACAAAGCCTAAAAAGAAAATTGAATTGTACAAAGATGAATTATTAAGCTTTAATATGAGCAAAGCTTCGCTAAAATTTAATGTTTCTAAAAATGTTATTCCTCAACGAAATCGTAAAAAGGCTAAAAATGGCTAAAGAAAAATCACAAAATCGTTATGTTGCTATCATAGAGAAAATTTTTTTATCTCATTTTGATAATAAAATAAATTATTTACAACCTAATACTGCTGTTATTTTTGAGCGTCAAGAGATTGAAGTCGTTGCTACGCAATTAGGTATTAGTTTACCTAAAAATATTGGGGATATTTTATACTCATTTCGTCATAGGGTAGAACTTCCTTTATCCATTAGTGCAACTGCACCAGAAGGATATGAATGGATTATAGAAAGTTCTGGAAGAGCATCGTATAAATTTAGTTTGAGTAAAGCAAGTAGAATTGTTCCAAATCCGAATTTAGCAACAATTAAAATTCCTGATTCAACACCACAAATCATTGTAAAATATTCCTTATCAGATGAACAAGCACTATTAGCAAAGTTGAGATACAACAGGTTAATAGATATTTTTATAGGAGTGACTGCATTTTCCTTACAAAATCATCTTAGAACAACGGTTACTGGAGTAGGACAAATAGAAATAGACGAGTTATATATCGGTCTAAATAAACAAGGAGCACATTTTATTATTCCTGTTCAAGCAAAAGGTGGTAGTGATTCATTAGGTATCGTTCAAACGATCCAAGATTATGAATTTTGTAAAAACAAACACCCAAATCTGATTCCACGACTTATTTCTGCTCAATTTATTGATTCGGAAAAAGTAGCTATGTTTGAATTGAAAGTTAATATTGATGAAAGATCCATCGAGATTGTTGATGAAAAGCATTATGCTTTGACTAAAGCAACTGCAATTACGGTGGAAGATTTGCAAGAATATAGTTTTCGTTGATCTTGATTAAATATTAATTAAATCAAGATCAAAGGGAAAAACTAATAAACTTATACTTTAGATATACAACGTATAAAATGGAAAGACGTATATGTTATTGTTGGTAAATAAAATCATCTAAAATGAAAATGCGGGTGTAACTCATTGGTAGAGTGTTAGCTTCCCAAGCTGAAAGTAGCGAGTCCGATTCTCGTCACCCGCTCCACATTTCATACTTCCCAAAGGTCTTTATTGAGAGAAAAACTCCACAAAATCGCACACCATCCTGCTACACAAAAAGCCCTGATGGATATGAAGCCCAAAAAAACGGTTTGGGGAATTTTAGGCGTGGTCCTCTTTTTTATCGCTCCTGAAATCATCGCTTATTTTTATGCCAACGACATTGTTCATTTTGCGCAAAACGGCTTGGCAATGCACCCAACAACACTTGAAAGCTACAACTACGAACTGCTCATTTACCTCTTTGAAGAGGGTGTGAGTTGGGTTAATCTTGGTTTTGGAGTGGTTTTACTTGTCTGGTTGTTTTTCTAAAAGAGTTTTACATGTAAAGCAGTGAGCCCTTCGGAGTTTACCCCGAAGAGCTTAATATTTTAAAGTGTAGCCAGAGCCTCTTTGGCGTATTTGACGCCAAGCTCATACGCTTTATTATTGGCAGCATGAACCTTTTCAGGTACTTTGGAGAGCATAACTTCACGGACTAAGTCATGTGGCAGTACTTGTGTCATCTCAACGGTAATAGAAAGTGCCACAACCGATTGGGTGATCACATTGCCTACCTCTTCTTTGGCAATCGTAATAATAGGAATTTCAATGATATTCCATTTTTTACGATCTTCCTCGTTTACGGTAACCAAGTTTGGCTCAACAACAATGATTCCACCGGGTTTGACACCATTTTTGAATTGATTGAAACTGACTTGCGCCGTAGCGATCATAAACTCAATTTCACCCTCGTTCGCATAAGGAAAAAGGATTTCGCTCTCATCGAGCAAAATATCAACTTTTGTTGGACCCCCACGCACTTGAGAGGTATAGGTGGAAGCTTTAACGCCGTATCCACCCTCTTTGATCTTCGCAACCGCTAAAATTTCACCCGCCAAGATAACACCCTGACCACCCACACCTACGAAACGTAATTGTCTTCTCATCAGGGGCTCCTTATAGCACAACGGTTGTTTTGTTTTGTGCGGCGTAAATGACTTTGTCGTACGCTTCACAGTATTCGAGTTTGCCCTCTTCTTGCTTTAAGATGCCTGTTGGAAATTTATCCACACGCTCTTCCGCACTTAAAAGTTCAAACTTATTTTTACCTACGATACGATTTTCAATCCACGCAAGATTTTGTACCGCTTCGCCCATTTTGTTTTTACGTCCAAGGTTGATGTGACAGTTGGAGAACACATCAAAGAAAGAGTAGCCTTTATGCGTAAAACCGGCAACAAACATCTTCTCCAATTTTTGTGGATCAAGCACAGACTCACGCGCAACAAAAGTTGCTCCTGCAGCATCCGCCAGTTTTGCAGCATCAAAGGTTGGATCGACGTTACCGTAGTTTGCTGTTGCTGTCCAAAACCCTTGAGGTGTTGTTGGGCTGGTTTGTGAGTTGGTCAAACCATAGATGAAGTTATTGATCAAAACATGATTCAGATCGATGTTTCTTCGACAGCCATGAATCGTATGATTACCACCGATGGCAAGACCATCGCCATCACCCGTGACAACAACAACGTGTTTTTCAGGATTTGCAAGCTTGATGCCTGTCGCGTATGCAATCGCACGACCATGCGTTGTATGAACCGTGTTACAGTCGATGTAAGAACTAAAACGTCCACTACACCCAATACCTGAAACGATGCACACATCGTTCATATCCCAACCCATTTTATCGATAGCACGAATAACGGATTTTAAGATAACACCATCACCACAACCCCAACACCATAAGGTTGGCATTTTATCTACACGTAGATATTTATCGTAATTAAATGCCATTACATCATCTCCTTAACTTTAGCAACCATTTCAAGTGGAGCGATTGGACGACCGTTTGCTTTGTGCAGTGTCGCAAAATCATCTCGTTTCATAACGCGTTGAATTTCTTCTAAGTACTGTCCCATATTGAGCTCTGTTACCATGATCTTCTTAAATTTCTTACCAATCTCTTGAAGCTTAGCAACCGGACTTGGCCAAAGGGTAATCGGTCTAAACAGACCTGCTTTGATGCCATCATTGCGAAGTTTCATCACCGCTTCTTTCGCGCCACGGCTGATACTGCCATAGGCAATAATACAGACATCGGCATCTTCTAACATAAACTCTTCGTAATGGACAAGATCTTCGGATTTGGTATTGATTTTATTGACCAAACGCTCGATGTTGTACTCACAAATCGTACCATCTTCCGTTGGAAAACCCATTTCGCCATGGTGCAAACCTGTGACGTGGTAGTGATAGCCTTTAAAGAAAGGGTTCAGTACGGCTGGCTCTGTTGGACCTGCAGCATACGGTTTGTAGTCTTTTGGATCACCCGTAAACTCAGCACGTTTGACCACGCTCTTCTCAACGTCTGCAAGATCAGGAAGCATCGCTTTGCCGTGCATATGTCCTAGGGTTTCATCTAAAAGAACAAAGACAGGTGTCATATATTTTTCAGCGATATTAAACGCTCTTACGGTTTCCGTGTACGCCTCTTCAAGACTGCCTGGGCAGAGTGAAATGGAGGCAAAATCGCCATGTGTTGGGTATTTTGCTTGACCAATATCCGCTTGAGAAACACGGGTTGGAAGACCTGTTGAAGGACCACCACGCATAACGTTAACGATGACCAAAGGAACTTCGGTGATAAAGCTGTAACCAATTTGTTCCGATTTGAGTGAAATGCCAGGACCAGATGATGCGGTCATCGACTTTGTTCCACTCATGGAAGCGCCAAGAGCGACACAGATACCAGCGATCTCATCTTCCATTTGAATAAACTTTCCACCCACACGTGGAAGAAGTTTGCTTAAATCCTCTGCAATTTCACTCGAAGGCGTAATAGGATAGCCTCCAAAAAATTTACATCCACATTCCACTGCCGCTTTTGCTACTAAGGCATTGCCGCTTGATATTACTTCTCTTGCCATCAATGATCCTTATGCGCTCAGTTTTCTAAATTTATTTTGTTTGACTTTCTCGGCTCTCTCTTTTGAGGTTTCAGAAAGTTTTGCAAACTTAAATTCGCTTTTATCCGCTACGTAAATAGCAAAATCAGGACAATGCAATTCACAATCCCGACACCCAATACAGGCGTCTGGTACAACAACCTCTATCATCGAACCCAGTGTCGAGTTGGGTGCTTGAACCATGCCTAAAACACCTGCTGGACACATACTCACACAAATATCGCACGCTTTACACCTAGAAACATTAACCCATACAGGTGTATTACTTGGAGCGGTAATTAAACCCATTCTTCTCTCTCCTTATCCTAAATCTTTTCGTTGCAATGATCATCTTAAGAGTGGCTAGATTGTACACTAGAAGACCATCTAGCTCTCTTAAATAGTCTTTATTTTTTCAAAACTTCCGCTATCTTTGTTCCAATTTCAGCAGGGGATTTGACAACATGTACGCCTGCATTGCTTAGCGCTTCCATCTTCTCTGCTGCGGTTCCTGCACTACCACTTACAATCGCACCGGCATGTCCCATACGTTTACCCTTCGGTGCGCTTTGCCCTGCGATAAACGCAACAACAGGTTTTTTAATATGCTCTTTAATGTATTTGGCAGCTTGGATTTCAAGATCACCTCCAATTTCACCAATCATTACGATCGCTTCCGTCTCAGGGTCTGCTTCAAACATGCCAAGGAGTTGAATATAGGAGAGTCCAATAATAGGATCGCCACCAATACCAACGGCTGTCGTAATGCCAAAACCTTCATTGCACACTTGGTTCGCACCTTCATAGGTCAATGTACCTGATTTACTAATCAGTCCAATATTGCCTTTTTTGAAAATGGAACCTGGCATAATGCCGATTTTGCACTCTTCCGCGGTGATAATGCCTGGGCAGTTTGGTCCAATGGTTTTCATCCCTTTTTTAACCGCGTACGCTTTGGCTCTTTGCATATCACGAACGGGTGAGCCCTCGGTGATAATCACTGCCAGTTCAATACCAGCGTCTGCTGCTTCTAAAACCGCATCGCCCACAAAGGCAGGTGGAACAAATACCATACTTACGGTTGCTCCCGTTGCAACAACGGCTTCACGAACCGTATCAAACACGGGTTGTCCCAAATGTTCTGTGCCGCCTTTGCCCGGAGTCACGCCTCCTACAATTTTTGTACCGTATGCCAAACACTGTTCCGCATGAAAACTACCCTCTTTACCCGTAAACCCTTGAACAATTACTTTTGTATTTTTGTCAATCAATATGCTCATAATTAGTTTCCTTTAGCAGCAGCGACCGCTTTAATCGCACCATCGTTAAGATCACTGGCTGTAATAATATTTTTGATATTGGCATTTTTCAAAATTTCAGCGGCTTCTTTCGCGTTCGTTCCATCCAATCTAACGATGACAGGAACATGAACATCGACCAGTTTGGTAGCCTCTAAGATACCATTGGCGATGCGGTCACATCGTACGATGCCTCCAAAAATATTGACAAAGATTGATTTGACGTTGGGGTCTTTAAGGATAATCTCAAAGCCTTTTGCAACGGTCTGAGCATTCGCTCCGCCGCCCACGTCTAAGAAGTTTGCAGGAGTGCCTCCCACATGGTTAATCGTATCCATCGTACCCATCGCAAGACCAGCACCATTGACCATACAGCCAACGTTACCATCCAGTTTAACGTAGCTCAGACCAAAACCTGACGCTTCACGCTCAATAGGGTTTTCTTCACTCTCATCGCGCATCGCTTCAATGTCAGGGTGACGAAACAGGGCGTTATCATCAAAACCCATTTTGCCATCAAGCGCTATAAATGCTCCACTTTTGGTTTTAACCAGTGGATTGATTTCGATCATCTCAGCATCATTTTCCATGTAAACTTTATACAGTGCTGCTGCAAATTTAATAAAACTGCTGATCTCTTCTTTTGCAAGACCTAATCCGTAAGCAAGTTCTCTACCATGAAACGCTTGAAATCCGATAAAAGGATCAACCGCCACTTTGATGATCTTTTCAGGTGCTTCTGCGGCTACTTTTTCGATCTCCATACCGCCTTCGCGTGATGCCATAATCACAGGCATTTCACGAGCGCGATCAAGAACAATACCCAAGTAAAGTTCATCCGCGATGTCAGCACCCTCTTCGATGTAGACTTTCTGAACCAGTTTGCCCGCAGGTCCAGTTTGGTGCGTGACCAAGGTCATACCAAGAATTTCGTTTGCAAGTGTTTTGACTTCATCTAAGCTTCGGGCAAGTTTTACGCCACCACCAAGACCGCGTCCACCTGCATGAATTTGTGCTTTAACCACCCAGATAGAACCACCCAGTTTCTTTGCATTTTCGACAGCCTCTTCCACAGTAAAAGCAACATATCCATTTGGAGTAGGAACATTGTACTTTTTAAAGATCTCTTTGGCTTGATATTCGTGAATATTCATAAAACCTCCATTTCCGAATTTTTATTTAATTTGTATGACTGTATTGAGAAACAAACACTTTAGTCAATTAAAATATCAACTATATCTTTTTTTTGTTACGTTTTTAAGGTTCATCGTTTATCATGCAATCTACTAAAAATCTTATATTCTAGTCTAAATTCAATAAATCAAAAATCTTTTAGTCATTCTGATATCTTTTATAATAATAAAAAATAAATATCAAAACATTCCTTAATAGTTTGTGTCAGAGTCCCATTTTGGCAGGATTTAAAATATTATTTGGATCAAATGCTTTCTTGATGGAGCGGAACAGCTCCATCTCACCTTCGCTAAAGGCAAGGTGCATAAACGGTGCTTTACTGAGCCCAATACCATGTTCACCACTGAGTGTTCCACCTAAAGCAACAGTCGCTTTAAAGATCTCTTCAATCGCAACATGACCGATTTCAAGCTGTTTAGGATCACTGCCATCGACCATAACATTGGTGTGAACATTGCCATCGCCCGTATGTCCAAAGCAAGGCACGGTAACGTTGTATTTTTTTGAAACTTCACCAATGGCTTTAAGAAGTGCTGGCAGTTTGCTACGAGGAACGGTAATGTCTTCGTTTAGTTTTTTGCTACCATAAATCGTGATCGACTGACTGGCATTTCGTCTGGCAAACCAAAGGTTTTTAGACTCTTCAACACTTCCTGCTCGTTTAAATCCGCTGCAACCATTTTCCAAAAAAGCGTGTTCAATGATGTCAAGTTGTTGGGTCAGTTCATCCTGTGTATTGCCATCAACATCGGTGATTAAAATAGCCCCTGCATCTTTAGGCAAGCCTTTGTTAAACTTTTGCTCAACCGCGTTAATGGAGAGATTATCCAAAAACTCCATTGCCACAGGCGTAACACCTGCTGCCATTGTTTTATAGACCGCATTCATTGCCTCTTCAACACTGGGGAAAATACCCATTGCGGTTTGAGACATTTTAGGTTTGGCAATCAGTTTGAGTGTGATTTCAGTGATACACGCGAGTGTGCCTTCACTGGCAATAATAATACCTGCAATGTTATAACCTGCGACATCTTTAATGGTGCGTTTGCCCGCACGAATAATCTCGCCATTCGGTAACACAGCACGGAGTGCCATCACGTAATCTTTGGTAATACCATACTTTGCAGCACGCATACCGCCTGCATTTTCACTGACATTACCACCAAGGGTTGAGTACTCTTCGCTGGCAGGATCAGGCGGATAGAAAAGGCCTTGTGCTTCAACGGTTCTTTGCAAGTGCATATTAATGACACCTGGTTGCACCACTGCGACTAGGTTTTCCATATCAATTTCTAAAATTTTGTTCATATGCTTTTCAAACGCTAAGATAATGCCCCCATTTGCAGGTAAGGCACCACCTGTAAAGCCACTTCCAGCTCCACGAGGGGTGATGATAATACGGTGTTCGTTGCAATACTTGAGTATTTCGCTGACATCGCTTTCATCGCGTGGAAACAGAACCGCATCAGGCTCATAACGGGTACGTGTGGCGTCGTAACAATAAGCAATCAGATGAGCTTTATCGTCGTAAACGTTCTCGCTTCCCAAAAGATTTTTAAAATAGTTAATATATTTTATTTCCATAATGTATCCTTTTTATTTTAAAGCATTGAATTGAGTCCTTCAATAGTTATATATGTCATATTATTGAGCAATCTATCAAATATTCCAACTCACTTAATGCTCTTCTTAATTTTAACGCTTATTGCAGTGAGAGTGAATTCTCATAATATAAGCTTTCAACTTACCCCTCTCTCAATGCTTTAGCAATCAACTCAATCGGGTTTTTAAACACAACATCGACCTTTTGTCCGTGCATGGCATCACTCAGCTGCATACGACAGGCGCTACACTCAGCACTGACATACTCAGCACCTGTTTCTTTAATCATCGCGGCTTTTGGGAGTCCTGCGGCTTTAGCAAAACGGTAATTTCCAGTTTGCATGGTAACGCCACCAAAACCACAACAGCGATTTGGGTCGCTCATCTCAATCATGGCGTAATTTTTAGAGAGTAAGTTGCGTGGTTCTTTCCAAACGCCTTGCATTTTACGAGCGTGGCATGGGTCGTGGTAGGTGATCGTCTCGGATCTGCGAGATTTACTGGCTAAAATCTCGGCTAAATTGGTCTTTTTCTCTAGGTATTCCGTTGCCATAAAGATGTGTGGAGCGATGGCTTTGGCTCTTGCTTGCCATTCGGGTTGGTCATGAAAAAAGTGTACATAGTCTGCTTTGATCATCGCGCTACAGGTCGCTTCGGGAATGATGATGGCGTCTAGTTCGTTTACAAAACCCTCGATATACTCGATGTTAAATTTTGCGAGATAATCCACGCTGTCAAAATCGCCCGTGAAGTACTGTGGAGCGCCACAGCATTTTTGTTGTTTGATAAGGTACGCGTCGATCTCAAGCACTTTGAGAATTTCCAAAAGTGACTTGCCGATGTCGGTGTACATGTAATTGGCTAAACAACCGATGAAGATGCCCACTTTGCCTTTGCCACCATTGTAAATGACATCAGGATGGGAATTTAAAAAGGTCTTTTTGGCAAGGCTTGGAAAGAGTCTGTCCATCTTAATGATAGGGAAATTTCTAAGATACATAGAGCTTTGTTTCTCTACCATCTTAAAACCACAGGTTTGAAACATGTAACCAAAGCGTGCAAGCACATCCATAATGTTACGGTTGCGCAGTAAAAAGAAGGCGAGTTTTTTGTACCACGCAAGTCCAAATTTTTTACGAATATCATTACGTGCTTGTTCGATGAGCATATCCACAGGCAGATCGTTTGGACAGACATCCACACAGTTAGTACATAAAAAACAGCTCTCAAAGATGTTTTTAGCGTTTTTATCGAGCTCTAATTCGCCTCGTTGGTACGCGCCTAAAAGATCTAAAAAGCCTCTAGGACTGGTAACTTCATCGCGATTGACCTTGTGAATCGTACACACAGGTATACACTTACCGCACTTAACACATGCATCGCTCGTTACATTAAATTTAAACATCTCTTACACCTTCTGCTCTTTTCTTAATAGCCTAAAATAAACCTATCCAACTCCAATACGTGTAAACCATAATCGTACTAAAGACAGCACCAAATAGACTCATAATAGCACCGACTTTAATCAATTCGCTTGATGTGATCTCTTCGGTTGCAAGACTAATGATGTTTGGAAGATTTGAAACAGGGAGTAAATATTGGTGGAGCATATTCATCGCAACCAATAGAACAAATGCCGTGACTTGCATGCTTGCATTGGCAGGAAGTGCTGCTACGGCTACGGCATGCGCGATAACTACAGGTGTTAAAGCCGTTGTTTTAGGGCCAGCTCCGGTGAATAAAACTTGAAGAGCAAGCATCAACCAGATGAAAATGACCACTTGTAATCTTACATCCAACGTCAGCAATGGATGAAAAAATGTACTTGCGAGCCACTTTGCCGCACCGGTTTTCACTAAGAGTGAACCCATAGACAACCCTGCACCATACACGATAAAAACATTCCAAGGAACTTTTTTTTCAGCCTCTTTCCATGTCATAACTTGCGTAGGAACAGGGGCAATCATTGCGGCAACGGCAAGCATGGCAACCAATGTGGTATTAAGTCCATGAAGCTTGTCCGTAGCCCACAAAAGAAGAGTTGCTATGAAAATAACAAACGCATATATCTCTTTTGAACTCATTTTTCCCATATCTGTCAATTGTTGATTCATCACAACACGACCTGCAGATATATCTTCAATATCAGGCGGAAACATTTTAATAATAATATACGTCGCAATTAAACCCATGAGTATAGCAGGTGGCATACCTATTTTAAACCATTCCATCCAACTTACTTCAACACCTGTTGCATTTTTTAGAAGACTAACAGAGATTGGGTTTGCAGCATGTGATGTCATAATGCCCATACAATACATGGTTCCAGCAACAGTGACAATATAAATCAAACCTTTTACGAGGGTACTTTTCCCTTTTTCTGCACCAAATGCTAACCCCATAGAGGTTATGATAGGTAAAACTAAAAGAGTTTTTGCCGCGAGTGAAGGGATAAAAAACGTCATAATGAGTGTGACGAGGGAGATTGCCCAGTATAAGTTGATGGCGGATTTACCAATTTTGCTGACAATAATTAAGGCAAGCCGTTTTGAAAGCCCACTGTCTCCCATACAGGCAGCCATAACCATACCTAACATAACAATCCACACGCCCGTTGAAGAGTATCCAACCAGTGCTTCGCCAATTTTTCCTGCCCCAAAAAGAACCAAAAAAGCGATGATTAAAAACCCGCTTTGCGCATCATCAAGAGCTTGTGTAATCCAAGAAATAATAGCAAAGATACCAACTCCAAGTGCCACTTTTCCTTTAGCACTCAATCCCTCAATCTCTGGAGTAAGATAAATCATCGAAAGCATAGCGACTAAAGCAATACCTAACCAAAACATTTGCTTGACATTGAACATACGAACCTCCTCAAGAATTTCTTTGTAAACTCAACTTCACATATCACATACCAGCACTTAAAAATGTTTTCATATTTGAAACAATGATGCACTCACAGTTACATTGATTAATAACTTTTTCTTTTATAAGTCATTAGAGATAATTGTACAAGCTTACTCTACCATGTATCTCTTACGTTAAAAAAGAAAAACTATAGTTTGAGAGAATTTAGAGAGGATTAAGGATTGGTATAGATAAGATGTTGGGGAATAGATACACCCCTTTCTTTGTAATATCGAAGTGCACCCTTATGCAAAGGAATGACAAGCTCATCAAGTGCATGTTGCAGTGAAAGTGACATAGTCCCTTGATTTACCGAATTCAAAAAAGCCAGATTTTGATACATCGTTTTTGTCAAACGATAAGCCACTTCTTCTGGAGTATCAACATCGGTAACAAGATAATTAGGCTGTGCAATCGTTTGAATCTCTTTTGTTTGCCTAGGATAGGTATTGGCTTTGATAATATAACGTTTCCAAATAGGATATTGTTTTTGAATTTTTTTTAAATCTTCATCGCTAAATTCTAACAACGAAACTTTTAAGGAACCCATCGCACTAAATACGCTTCCTACGGCAACGACTGGTGCTCCTGCTGGAGTATTCATTCCTTTAATTTTACCTTGTTGTAAGGCAACGGCACTTTGATTGTAACCAAGATAATATAAATTCATTTTGGAATATTCTATCCCGAGTGTATCCATGATAATTTCAGCAGATGCTTTACTCCCTGAATCATTTTCGGCTATAGAAAAATTTTGTCCGTATAAATTTTTAAGATCTTTAATGTTACCTGTCGTAGCAATATCTTTTGTTACTAAAAAATGTTCTACATTATTCCAAAGCAAAGAAACGGAACGAAGATTTTTATGAGGTTTATTATGATACATATGTGTACCTTCCCATGCCATCATGCCGGCAAGACCTTGGATCATAGCAAAATCAACTTTTTTAGTATCAAGCATCCGAATATTATCAAAACTTCCGTTGCTGCTAATCGCCGAAAATGGCATACCTTCCTTTAATGACAAGAGGTTGGCAATCCCCATTCCCACGGGGTAGAAAGTTCCTCCAGTATTTGCGGTTGCTAGAATGTATTTGTGATTTGGTTCAACTGCATAAGAAGTAGATATAAAAAGAGAAAACATCCATAACAAACAGAATAAAAGACGTTGCAACCTTGCTTCCTAATTATTAAAAAGATGGTTCATTATATAAATAAGCCTATGTATTTATCTTGAAGTCTTTGCAATCTATTTATCATTGTAACGATGTGTAGCATTAGTAAACACTTTTATGAAAATGCTATAATCAAATTTTGCAAATCATTTATCGTTTAAGGACTAGCGTTTACATGATAAAGCTGTTTTTTCTTTGCTTTTTTCTCCTATTGTCAGTACATGCATCTGATCAAACTTTAAATTTAACCGCAAAAGAACGTGCTTATCTAAACAGTAAAATGACCTTTAAAGTCTGTGTCGATGCGCAATCCTCTCCTTTTGAAGAAATTACACAAGAAGGTATTTATAAAGGGATTATCGCTGACTTGTTGAAGCTTGTCGCAAGGCGTTTGCATATAGCTGTAGAAGTACAGCAAGTCCTAACATGGGATGATAGTTTAAAATTAGCCAAATCAGGACAATGTGATATTGTTACATTTATGAAACCTTCCGTGGATAATAACAAATGGCTATTATTCTCAGAGCCTCTGTTTGAAGACCCTTATGTGCTGATTACCCGAGAAGAGCATCCTTATATTGAAGATTTAGCTTCTTTAGCGCATGAAAGCATCTCTATTCCGATTGTTTCAGACTTATTTACACGTATCAGTAAAGAGTATGCCAATCTTATTGTCATTCCAGTTTCCACGAATGAAGAAGCCTTTGGCATGGTTTCCACACAAAAAGCAGATATGACGCTTCGTTCTATGACAGCTGCTGCTTATATTATCAAGAAACAGGGATTTTTTAATCTCAAAATCGCAGGTGAATTGCCCAAAAGCACCAATACCATCCGCCTAGCAGTGATGCATGATGAACCCATGTTACTCTCTTTGCTAAATAAAGCAATTGCGACAATAACGCCACAAGAGAAAGAAGCCAGTGTCAATGAACATGTTGCGATTATTATCGAAAATAAAATGAGTAAAGAATCCATTCGGTATATCGCTTTTGGTGTTTTGCTGTTTTTATTGATTTTATTTTCTATCATTTTATGGAACAAATATTTACGTGAAAAAATTTCACAAGAAGTTGCCAAAAGCCAACTGATACAAAACAGACTGTTTCAAGCTTCTAAAGAAGCCGAGATTGGAAGAATTATAGGCAATATATCCCATCAATGGAGAGGTACGCTTGCAAAAATTGGTGCATTAAATCTTTTGACCTTAGTACAACTTAAAAACAACCAACCCCTTGATAAAGCATTTGTGCTTAACCAATCTGAAGAAATTGGAAAGCTTCTTGATTTTATGTCCAATACGATGCAAAGCTTTTTGGAATTTTATAAACCTTCAAAAAACATTGAGAGTTTTTTCCTACTTGAGACAATTAAACAAGCCGAAAATATTTTAGAAGTAAAAATCAAAAAGAGTCATCTTGCCATCAGCATAGAGGGCAATTGTGATCGCATTATGACTGGCATTATGAACCAGTGGGTGCACGTTTGGCTGAACCTCATTGATAATACTATCAATGCGGCATTAAAAAATGCTATTGAAGCACCTTATTTTAAAATTGTATTTTCTGAAAATGAGATTGATATTTTCGATAATGCAGGAGGAATGCCAGCATTACCAAGTGAAACAGACATGGGACTGGGTATTTATATGTGTATAGAGCTTGTTAAAAAACATGGAGGCGAAATTACGTACAATACTATTCCCAATGGGTTAAATGTTAAAATTCGATTTTTAACCTAAGCGATAGCCTAAATTTGGAATCATATGAATAAAATCTTTTCCAAAACGATTCCGAATCCGCATAATAAAATTATACAACGCGGAATCACTCATATCTTCTGATTCCCAAACGGAGACTTGAATCATCTCTTTTGTAATCAAACGATTTTTGTTCTTACTCAAAAGTTCCATAAACAAAATCTCTCTCTTCTTGAGTTCAAAACATTGCCCTTCTTTAACGAGCATTTTTTCATCCGCATTATACGTGAACCCATTACTGAGCAAGATGGTTTGTTGAGAGGATTTTGTCATTTTATGCATGCATTTATGAAAAGCCTGCGTTAATTGAGTGTAATTAACAGGTTTAATCAGATAATCTGTTAAACCAAGCGGTATGGCTTTGAGGAGTAGCGCTTCATCTTTGTATCCACTGAGTATGACGATGGGTATTTCTTCGTTGGTGTCACGTACTCTTTTTACAAAATCCAGTCCATTTTCATTTTGGAGATGAATATCTGTAAAAATTATATCAATCGTATGCTGGTCCATAATCTGTATCGCTTTTTGTAGTGTTGGTGCATAAAACACCTCTTTAACAAATACTTTAAATATAGGAATCATCATACACGATAACTCTTCGTCATCTTCGACAAAGAGCATCTGTTTCGATTTTAAATCGTTTAACACAAAGAACCTTATTCAATCAATTTATTTGACTATAAACTATCTTTCTCTTAAACTTCTCTCACATGGTTACATGTAAATCTCTCGTGTTCTAAAAAAAGAAGATGTGTTTAAGAGAGAAACACATCTGTTATTGTGCAAAAAAATCATTCTTTCGCAAGGTATTAAGGAGATTATCGACCGATTCGACACTCTTTGCAAACTGCTTTTTCTCATGTTCATTAAGGGGTAATTCAACAATTTGCTCCACACCGTTTGCACCCAAAACAACGGGCACACCGTTCACTGTGTCATGGTAACCATACTCTCCCTCTAACAAAACAGCACAGGGGAAAATTGAGCGTGAATCACTCAAAATGGCTTCAATCATCTTGACGGTTGAATTTGCAGGCGCATAATACCCAGATGTTCCCATATAGCTCACAATCTCAGCACCACCATGGCGTGTTTTTTCAATAATGTCTTCAATTTCCACATCGGTGAGTAGATCGGTAAGCGCCACGCCATTAACGGAAGAGTAACGAGGCAGTGGAACCATGTCATCGCCATGTCCACCCATCACACTTGCCGTGACCTGCCCATAGCCAAAACCCAGTTTTTGAGAGATAAACGTCTCCATGCGTGAACTGTCCAAAATCCCTGCCATACCAATGACACGATTGCGCGCATACTTCCCAACTTTGAGTGCAACATAGGTCATTGCATCCAGAGGATTGGAGACAATGATAATAATAGCATTGGAAGCATACTGTGCGATTTTTTCAATAATTTCTTGGGTAATGTTCGCATTAATCATCAAAAGATCGTCTCGGCTCATGCCAGGTTTTCTAGGGCTTCCTGCGGTAATAACGACAATGTTGCTGTTGGCAATCGAGCCATAATCCGAAGAGCTTGAAATTTGCGTGTGGCTGCCCTCGGGACTGGTCGCTTGAAGAATGTCGAGAGCCTTGCCTTGGGCAAGACCCTCATAACGGTCTATCATCACAATTTCACGACAATGTTTGCGCATCGCAAGCCAATAGCAGACGGTTGCACCAACATTTCCTGCACCTATAATCGCAACTTTTTTCCCTTGTGACAAACAGACTCCTTCTTTACATGTAAATCAAAAAATTATGCTTTAAGTGCGTCCAACGCTGTATTAAATGTTACACTTGGGCGCATGGCTTGACTTGTTTTCTCAAAACTTGGCATGTAGTATCCGCCCATATCCACGGCTTTGCCTTGAACGGCTGCAAGCTCTGAAACAATTTTTTGCTCATTGGCTTTGAGTGTTTCAAACAGTGGCTTAAACTGAGTAGCGAGCTCTTGATCTTCACGTTGTGCTGCCAAGGCTTCTGCCCAATACATTGCTAGATAAAAATGGCTTCCACGATTGTCTAATTCACCTACTTTGGAAGAAGGCGATTTGTTATTATCTAAGAATTTTCCCGTTGCGGCATCAAGCGTTTTGGCGAGTACCAAAGCTTTTGTATTGCCAACAACGTTATGAAGATGTTCAAGTGAAGCAGTGAGTGCCATAAATTCACCCAAAGAGTCCCAACGCAAGTGATTTTCTTCGACAAATTGTTGAACGTGTTTGGGAGCAGACCCACCCGCACCTGTTTCAAACAATCCACCACCACTCATCAGTGGCACAATGGAGAGCATTTTAGCCGATGTACCCACTTCTAAAATAGGGAAAAGATCGGTCAGGTAATCACGAAGTACATTACCCGTCACCGAAATCGTATCTAAGCCTTTAACGATGCGTGCTAATGATTCACGAATCGCATTTTCAGGCGTCATGATTTTAATATCAAGATCAGAGGTATCGTACTCTTTGAGGTATTTTTCAACTTTTTTGATCATCTGCGCATCGTGACCACGCGCGGGATCAAGCCAGAAGATTGCAGGAGTATGGCTTAAACGTGCGCGATTAACCGCCAATTTGACCCAATCACGAATCGGTGCATCTTTGGCTTGGCATGCACGGTAAATGTCACCTTTTTCAACGCTGTGTTCCATCAAAACGTTACCACTGGAAATCTCTACAATGCGGACAACACCATCGGTGGCACATTCAAAGGTTTTATCGTGAGAACCGTACTCTTCAGCTTTTTGTGCCATTAAACCTACATTGGGAACCGAGCCCATTGTTTTAGGATCAAGAGCGCCATTTTTCTTACAAAAATTCATCGTCTCTTCATAAATTCGTGCGTAACAACGATCAGGAATCAACGCTTTCGTATCGTGCAATGCACCATCTTCGCCCCACATTTTGCCCGATTCTCTAATGCACGCTGGCATAGACGCATCGATAATCACGTCGCTGGGTACATGTAAATTGGTAATGCCTTTGTCAGAATTGACCATCGCAAGTTTAGGACGCTTGGTGTAGGCGTTCATAATGTCAGCTTCAATGGCTGCTTTTTGCGCTTCAGGGAGTGTGGCAATTTTGGTATAAAGATCGCCCAAGCCATTGTTTGCATTGACACCAATCTCAGCAAAAAGCGTGGCATATTTTTCAAAAACGTCTTTAAAAAAGACTTTGACCGCATAACCGAACATAATCGGATCGCTCACTTTCATCATCGTCGCTTTGAGGTGTAATGAGAGGAGAATGCCGCTTTTTTGAGCCTCTTGCATTTGCGCCTCAAAAAAAGCAGAGAGTTTTTGACTGCTCATGTACGTACCATCGATGATTTCATCTTTTAAAAGTGCCAATTTGTCTTTTAACACTGTCGTTGATCCATCTTTGCCAAGCAATTCAATGCGAACCGTGGTGGCTTCAGGTACGGTAACAGACTTTTCATTGCCGTAAAAATCGCCCTCGCTCATATAAGAGACATGCGATGCAGAATCGCTCGTCCATTTTCCCATACGATGTGGATTTTTGCGGGCGTACTCTTTGACACATAGCGGAGCACGTCTGTCCGAATTTCCTTCACGAAGGACTGGATTGACTGCACTGCCTAAGACTTTTGCAAAACGCGCTTTGATCTCTTTTTCAGCTTCCGTTGTAGGGTTTTCAGGATAATTTGGAATGTTATAGCCTTTTTCTTGAAGCTCCTTGATCGCGGCTTGAAGTTGGGGTAACGAGGCACTGATATTGGGAAGTTTAATAATATTGGCTTCTGGCTGATTGGCAAGCTCCCCTAAATAGGTTAGATCGTCATTCACTTTTTGCTCAGCGGTGAGATTTTCAGGGAAATTCGCCAAAATGCGGCCCGATAGCGAGATGTCTCTGATTTCCATTTCGATGTTAGAGCTTGCAGTAAAGGCTTGAACAATTGGCAAGAAAGAGTATGTCGCAAGAGCGGGAGCTTCATCGACTTTTGTATAGATGATTTTACGTGTTTTTTGAACCATGTTTACCCCTTTTTGAACTAGAATTTGATAATGCTACCAGTTAGTTTCTTTATTTCGCTTTATTAAATAAAGGTTATTAATTTTTTATATTTTCCAAATGTGTCTCATAATTTTGGGAAAACGTATGCGTACCATTTTTATTTTTAACGAAATAGAGATAATTGGTCGTTTTAGGAAAAATAGCAGCAAAGATCGCCTCTTTGCTCACACTGCATATAGGATTGGGTGGTAAACCTTTATACATATACGTATTGTACGGTGATGTGTCTTCGCGAATGCGCTGAGGGGTAATTTTAATATGCGAATACTGTCCGTAATTGAGCGTGCCATCCATCTGAAGCTTCATATCTTTTTTCAAACGATTGTAGATGACTGAGGAGACAAGCGGCATCTCATCTGCATTAGCCGCCTCTTTTTGAATAATCGAAGCAATCACGATAAATTTTTGCCACTTGGTTTCATTAAATTCACCAAAGATCTTCTCAAAGACATCTTTATGGTATTTTTTCGCATGCGCGAGTAAAAAATGCACCAAATGCTTTTCGCTAATTCCCACAGGAATATAATAGGTCTCAGGCACGATAAATCCATCCATATACGGTGTCGCAAGGGCATACTCTTGCATCAGTTTTTCGTAAGAGAGATCAAATGCCAAAGCGATCTGAACAAACAAAAGCTCTTTGGTTTCACCGGGAATATAGGTGATGACCTTAAGGGGTGCTTTGGAGTGCGACAACTTATAGAGGAAGTCTCCACGTGTGAGTGGGCTTTGGTTGATGCTCACCCAACCTGATTGTGGCTTGCCGATCATCGAGAGGAGGTATTTGTCGACCTTCTCGTGGAGGTCAAAATTTTTATCAACCATATATGATATAATTTGACTAATTGAGCCTTGTGGCACAAATGCAACTGAGCTTGAAACCATGGGTCTGCTCAAGTGAAAGAGAAGTGAATAGATGATTATTAAAGCAACATCACATACGATTAGGAAGATCTGGATATTTTTACTGTTCATAGTTCTTTTTTTCGTAGCATTAATGGCAACCCTAGTAAATGGCATTTCAATCGATAAAATAAGCTTACCGACGGTACAAATTGATCAATTATATATTAAACTAGATAAAAAATTAATTGTGAGTATCCAAACTCTGGATATTCAAAAAGAGACCCAAACGGACACCTCGATTGAAGAGATTGCGCAGCTTATTAAAAATTTTCCCTATCTCGACCAATTTTTCAGCAAAATCAGCATTGAGCTGATTCACTATGCCAATGAAACGCTCTCCTTGCATTACGAAGAGAATACCTTTAAATTTGACAGCAAACACTTAAGTGTCAATCTGATTATTACGCCCATTGAAAAGTGGAATATCGACGTTGAGATTCAAGAGGCATTCTTGAAAGATTATGCTTTACATGTAAACGGAAAAGCGCGTATGGATTTTAAGACAAAAAACCATACGTTTGAAGGTGATTTTGAGACATTTGGACTTAAAGGCATTGCCCTTTTAGACCTTAAAGATACCCTTTTGACCTATCATCTCCAAAGCGAAACCTTTACCAACACAGAGCTGAAAGATTTGATGGATTTTATTGTCACACAGGTTGAACTGGACCCCATAGCCAAAGACTGGATCGATAAAAATATCGTCGGTGAATCGTATCTTTTGCACTTCATTGAAGGCAAATTTGATCTCAAAACACTGGATTATTATCCAATGCAACTCCACGCGGCAGCAACGGTGAAAAATGCAACCATCACCTTCGCTCCCAATGTAACACCAGGCTTTGTCAAAGAGATCGGCATTGAATTTAAAGAGGATAAACTCCTGTTTGACATTCATGAGCCCACCTATGAAAAACGCCCCATTGAAAAAGCTGATGTATTTATCTACAATCTTATCGGCAAAGGCACGGGAATTGTTGTTGATCTAAACGCCACCTCCAAACTCGATGCACCCATCCATAACATTTTGCATGCGTTTAAAATCGATGTGCCCATTACACAAACTTCGGGTAAAACGAATGCACATATCAAGCTTGACATTCGCTTTTTACCCTACGATCTTAACGCCTCAGGCACCTTTAAACTCTCCCCCAGTGACTTTACGCTCAGCGGTCTTCCAATGTCCACACACTATGGTGAGATTCGGCTTGATAATTTTAAAATAACGCTAGAAAATACAAATCTGCGTTATAAAAATCTGTTTGACATTAATGCAACGGGGCTGTTTGATGCGAAAAAAAGTCGCTTCGATGGAGCGGTTGACATCAATGCGCTACTGCTTGATTTTAGCGGTACCCAGCTTCTCAAAATCGCCAAACTTCTTGATCTTAACGCCTCTTTTGCCATTGAAAACAACATCACTAAAATGACGCTCCCCAGCCTTGATGCGATACTCTTATTTTCCAAAGAGAATAACCAATTTCTCTTTAGTGATCTTACCAAAATCGCTGCTTTCTCACCCTTGATGCGTGATGCCAACCTGAGCGAAGGGGCGGTGAGCGTGCAAACCAAAACGTTTGAAGATTTTGATGCCAAAATCAACCTTCAAAACGTCACCACCCCATTTTTAGAAAATCGTGAACCTGTGCGCAACTTCGACATAGCCCTCACAACCAATACCAAAACACTCGATGCAAGCACCACCAACACGAAACTTTCGCTTCATTTTGACAAAGAGATCACCTTACATGTAAAAGATATGAACATCTCAATGCCTCACAACGATGTGCCTTTGGATGTACCCGTGAAACTAACCATTTTTGGCGAAAATTCCTCTTTTATTGACACTGAAAGCAACAAAACACTGCTGAGCGAGCGTTATACGATGAATCTGTTTAAAGACAAGCTTCATCTCACCTCCAAGCGAGGCAAATCAACCTTTGAATACGAAACGCGCACAGGAAATCTTGGCATTACAGGAACAGAGCTTAATGCTGAAATGATCAATGCGCTGTTTAACAAACAGTACTTTCACAAAGGCGATTTTTCACTCAACATTGATGGTACCGATGCAAACACGATGCAAGGTACGTTCATTATGCACCAAACCTACATCAAAGATCTTAAATTTTTCAACAACCTGATGGCAACGATCAATACCATCCCTTCGCTGCTTGTTTTTAGCGATCCTAACTTTAACCAAGAGGGTTATTTTGTCGACAATGGCTATGTGGAATTTAATCAAACCAAAGAGGCAATGAACATTGCAGATCTTCAACTCAGAGGAAAAAGTGCCGACATTTTGGGCAAAGGGCATGTCGACTTAACGAAGGATACCCTCAATCTTCAACTCCAAATTAAGACGCTCAAAAGCTTTAGTAACGCGATTGATATGATTCCGATTGTGGGTGGCATTATTTTAGGGGAAGATAAACGAATCGCGACGAATGTGGATGTTACAGGTTCCGTGAGCGATCCAAAAATTGAGACGCATCTCATTTTAGACACGCTCAAAACACCGATGAATATCATCAAACGAACCTTTGAAGCCCCTTTTGAACTGCTTAAATAAACGTATTGAGCAGTGCTAAAAGCTCATGGATATTTCCAGCCCTCAGCGTTGCAGTTTCACTCGTGCCATAACCCCATCCAGCAAAAATAAAGGCAATGCCTGCATTTTTTGCTGCCCCCTCATCTTTGATGCTATCGCCGACTAAAATCGTTTGAGAAGGCTCACTCTCTAAGAGCTGCATAAGATGGTGAACCATTAAAGGGCTTGGTTTGGGCTCAGCAACATTATTGGCACCCACAATCGCAGAAAAATAGTCTAAAATGCCCATTTTCTCCAACATATGTCGCGCAAAAAAGTCACTTGCATTGGTCGCAATGGCAAGATGTGCTTTCGATGAGAGCCGTTGTAACATCGCCTCAACATCGGGATAGAGCGCTATCATAGAAGGAGAGTTTTCCATATAGTGCTCTTTGAACAACGCCCGATGATTGGGGTCATACACTTCGGTATTGTAAAAAATCTTCGGCAGATGTTGATCGGGTTGGTTGATATGGTACTCTAAATATTTCTGCCCAATGGGCTCTAAGCCTAAAGCGTGACGCACGTAATTCACACTGTTCGTCATCGCCGCACTCGAATCAATGAGCGTTCCATCCATATCAAAAATAATCGATGCTTTTGTGCTCACTTACGCTCCAATACGAAAACCCAAAATGAGCAGGTCTTTATCCACACCCTCAATCGTCGCAACACGGTTCAGATTGCCCCACTCTTTAAAACCTAATTTCTTAAACAGCTTTAAACTTGGCGCATTTTCTGAGAAGATCAGCGCTAAAAGCGTTTTGATCCCATAGCTTTTGGCTTGTTCAATCGCCTCACTTAAAAACTGTTGCCCCAATTTTTTGCCTTGGAAGTTCTTATCGATGTAGATATTGATGCGCGCACTGTTGGCATACGCTAAAAGGTTGGCATAAAAAGGTTGCAAACTGATCCACGCAATGATGCGTCCGTGATACTCTTTGACCAAAATAGGACGCGATGCGTCGTGGGCGTTAAACCACTCTAATTTATCTTCGACACTGACGATTTTACTATCTGCCGTGGAGATGCCATCTTTAATCGCCTCGTTGTAGATCTTGATGATCTCGGGTAAATCTTCAAGGGTTGCACATCGTAACTCGTTTAACATTAGCATCCTTAGTCATATTTGAATAATAATCGCTGATTATACATTACAGATTTGTAAGATTCGCTTTACTCCATCTCAAGACGCATCAGATACATCTCTTCACCATCAATGACGCGAAGATCCGTACTCTTACATGTAGGGCAAATAAACTCATTGTGTATCAGTGTTGCTTCGGCGTGACAGCTTTCACAATGCACCACAATCTCCTGCAGATGAATGATAAACTCACACCCAGCACAGATCCCCTCTTCTTTAAAGGTGTCAAATGCCGTTTCCAAAAGATAAGGCTCCACACCACTGAGCTTGCCGACTTTGATCTCGACTTTGGTGATTTTAGTAGCGTTATTTTCTTGAGCATTTTTCTCGCACATCTCTAAAAGTGCCGTAACAATCGAAAATTCGTGCATCAACAGATCCTTGGAAGTAGCTCACCTTTGGGCGGCTCTAAAAAGCGCTCCGAGCCCCAAGGCGTGTGTAAAACAACTTTACATGTAAAGGCAGTGGTGACTTTCCCGATGAGTGCACATTTGGCGCTCTCAGGAAAGCGTTGCAGCACATCAATGGCTTTTTGCGCTTCGCTCTCGGGTAAGCAGATGACCATCGTTCCTTCATTGGCAAACTCATAGGGCTCAAATCCTAAAAGTTCACACACTCCTTTAACCTCTTGCGCCACAGGGATTTTCGCCTCGTCCACTTCGATGCACACTTTAGATGTCTCCGCCCATTCGTTGAGAACCGCACTCAGCCCTCCACGGGTCGCATCACGAAGCGCATGAATTTTCACCCCTGCATTTATGAGCGCTTCCACAGGTTTCCACAAGCTGGCGCAGTCCGTTTGAAGATCACTCTCAAGCTCGATCTCTTCGCGCGTTGCCAAAATACACGCACCATGATTACCCACTTCATTGGAGACGATGATGACATCGCCCTGTGTTAAGTTATGCGCTGAAATGCCCTCATACTGAATCTCACCAATACCAGCGGTGTTGATAAAAAGACCATCGACTCCACCGCGAGGGACGACTTTGGTATCGCCAGCAACGATCTTCACTCCACTTTTTGCCATCTCATCACGCATGCTGATGACGATCTCTTCGAGTTTTGCATACTCAAACCCCTCTTCGATCATAAACGAACAGGTCAAATATTTGGGTTTTGCCCCCATCATCGAAAGGTCATTTACCGTTCCTGCAATGGCAAGTTTACCGATATTTCCCCCTTTAAAAAAAAGCGGTGAAACGACAAACGAGTCGGTCGTAAACGCGATTTTCGTGCTACCCATCACCAGACTTGCGGCATCTTCCATACGCAGTAAAATCTCATTCTCAAAGTGTTTAAAAAAAAGCTCTTTAATCAAACTTTGTGTTTCTTCACCGCCACCGCCATGAGAGAGAAGTATTTTTTTGCTCACGCTCTTGCTCCTTTGAGGTTCAATTTTCCATATTTGAAGTACGCTGAACATGCCCCTTCGCTTGAGACCATACACGATCCCATCGGATTAGTTGGGGTACAGGCTTTACCAAACACTTTACAGTCAAACGGTTTGGCACGTCCTTTGAGGATGTCACCGCAAATACACAGTTTATGGTCGTTCAGCTCTGTTTTAGGAAGTACGTCATCAAAGACAATCTCCGCGTCAAAGGCGGCGTATTCAGCTCTCAATTTCAACGCACTATTGGGGATGTCCCCAATGCCACGCCATCTAAAATGACTTCGTTTTTCAAAATAGGTGTTTACGAGCGCTTGCGCTTTGAGATTGCCCTCGCGCGAAACGGCTCTGGCGTACTCATTGTCCACAACACTTTTGCCCGCATTCACTTGACGCACAATGCGCAAAACAGACTCCATCACATCGGTGGGTTCAAACCCTGCAACGACGATGGGCGTGTGGTACTTTTCAGCAATCGGCTCATAGATTTTATACCCTGTAATGACACTCACATGCGATGGTCCTAAAAAAGCATCGATGAGAGCGTCACCACTACTCATAATCGCCTCTACCGCTTCAGGCACCGTAACATGATTGATATGAAAAAAGACATTGGTCAGTTTATTTTCAATGGCGTGTTGCATCAAAACCGCACTCATGGGTGTTGTCGTTTCAAAACCAATCGCAAAAAAGACAACGTTTTTATCAGGATTTTCCTGCGCGATTTTAATGACATCCAGTGGCGAATACAACGAGCGAATATCTTTGCCTTCCGCACGGAGTTTTTGCAAGGAGGTTTTACTTCCTGGAACGCGTATCATATCGCCAAGCGTGGCTAAAATCGTATTGGGCATCGAAGCCAAGGCGATGGCGTGATCAATGCGTTCTTTGGGCATAATACACACAGGACACCCAGGACCGTGGACAAATTCGATAAGCTCTGGCAAAATCTGCGAAAGCCCAAACTTCATAATCGTATGCGTATGTCCACCACACACTTCCATAATGTTGATTTTGGATTTGCACTCTTTTTTGATGAGTGCCGCCAAGGCTTTCATATGTACAGGGTCGCGAAATCCCTCGATGAGATCGACCTCAGACATAGTTGTTATTTCCCTCATCCTCACTGATCTCGCCCTCGCGCATCGCTTCAGCAATCTCGTTGTACGCCGCAATGCTGTCTTCGGCCTCTTCTTTGCTGATCTTGTTCATTGCAAATCCTACGTGAATCAACACATAATCGCCAACATTAACCTCTTCTGAGATTAAATCCAGCGTGACTTTGCGCTTAACACCCATGGTATCAACGGTTGCATAATTATTTTCGTCTATTTCAACGACTTTAGAAGGAATGGATAGGCACATGGTTATCTCAATGCTTTTTTCATTTTTAGGTAATTAATCCACTGATCAATCCCTTTGCCAGACTTGCTGTCTATCTCGATCACATCGACTTTTGGGTTAAGTTTGCGTGCTTCACGAATCGCTTTTTCAACACTAAAATCAAAATGAGGTAACAAATCGCATTTGGTGATCAAAAAGAGGTCAGCACTGCGAAACATTACGGGGTATTTTGCCGGTTTATCATCACCCTCTGGGACGGAGAGCAACACAACATTGAGGTGACTTCCTACGTCATAACTAGCAGGACAAACCAAATTGCCCACGTTTTCGATAAAGACAACATCAAGTCCTTCGATAGGAAGATGATGAAGCCCTTCATGCACCATAAACGCATCCAAATGGCACGCTTGACCTGTGGTGATTTGATGCGCCAATGCACCTTTTGCGATGATGCGATCAGCATCTTGGTTGGTCTCAAGATCGCCCTCAATGACCGCTAGTTTGATCTGCTTGGTATCAATCGTCGCTTCCAAAAGCGTGGTTTTCCCACTTCCTGGGCTGCTCATAAGATTGATCGCAAGCACACCATGCTCTTCAAAGTGAGCGCGATTGTGTCCTGCTTGTTTGTCATTGGCATCTAAAATTTTCGTGATCACTGCGATGGTTTTTTTATCATTCAGTTGAGGATTGGCATGAATCTCGTCGTGGTGTTTGTGCTCGTGGTGATCGTGGTCATGCGCATGAGGATGATCGTTCTCGGTATGATCGTCATGATCGTGTGAATGGCTATGCGTATGACCATCGTGAGTGTGCTCATGCGCATGCGCAGACCATTGGGTAGGAGTGATTGAACAACCGCAATCTTTACACATTTTAAGTCCTTAGATATATTTTTGATCTATTATAGAGCAACTCTTTAAATAGGAGCTAAAAAAAGAAGTTTCTTAGTTATTTTCAGGAAAAATACGCTTATGAGAACAGAAGATAAAACGTGCATTTTTTGCGGACAAACCAAACTCTACAAAGTCTCCTCCACACAGTATCGCTGCGTTACATGTAAACGCACCTTTAGCCATGCAAAACAGACCAAAGAGAGGCAAATACTAGACGCTTTTATCGTCAATCAAAGTGCCCATGCGTGTGCGACCCTTTTAGGGCTCAATTATCTAACCGTAGCCAAAACCTACCAAAAACTGCGCCTTTTACTCATCGAACACTCCGAAGCTCTCTACGCGAAACACACACAGACATTTTCACAGTACGACGAGTACTATTTTCTGCCTACATGTAAACGGGGAAAACCAAAGTATCTCTTCGATGCCATCGGTATTTTAGGCATGTTGTACGATAAACGTATTCACACGCTTTTGCTCCCCAATCAATTTGCCCATCTGAAAAATTTAGAGGAAAATTCCATCGAAAAAGAGACCTACGCGCGCTACCTTAACCAACATAAAGTGGCACATTACGAGAGTTTTGACAACGCCTTAGTCGATTTTTGGTATTTTTTAGAAAGATGGATGGATCATTTTAAAGGGATTAAAAAAGAGAATTTTATCTATTATCTCAAAGAAGCCGAGTTTAAATTTAATTATACGCATGAAGAACAGAAGCTGATATTGGGAAAGATGATTCTAATTTAGCTTAAATTATATCATCCTCTATATATCGTATTCGATTTTCATAAATAGTGATATTATCAACTTTTAACCTAACATGTAATCCATCAATGACAATATTTTCATCAAAATTCCAATACAATCCTAAAGCACAAAAAGTACTCTTTCTTCCTTTAAATACTTTTCCATCTGTTAATCTCGTTGCGAAAACTTTAACATCATAAGTCTTTCTTTGAGCATTTTCAAAATGAAAAATTATTCTATTTGCTTGTAATTCTACTTTTTCAAGCGATAACCATCTGTGATTAAAAAGGCCTAATGAATCAACTTTAATTTTTCCATGAAGTTTTCTTTTTGCATGATCATTTAACCAATATAACAAGCTCTCTTTATCCGATTGAGAACGGACAACAACAAGTTTTAGACAATCATAAACATCCAACTCATTTTTAACGAGCACCTCCGCATGACGGCAGTATTTAATGTGGTCTCGATAAGTCTCTTGAGGAAGTGCAGAGCTGTGGAAGATATTATCAAATTCCAATTTTTCTAAATCTGCTAAATTGTTATAAATTTCTGCACCTCTATTTGCAATATTTCCATTGCTAAATAAAATGTTATCAAGTGAAAGTATCTTAATAAAATCAAATAATAAAAAGACAGGAACAGGGCAATGTGCATTATTTTGAACTTGCGATAGTGGGAGAATTCCTTCGTTAATATACTGTGTAGGTGTTTTGGGACGAAAATAAAATCTAGCATAATCTTTATAGTAATTTTGTGTATGTTGGATGACATCGTCGTGCGCATTATCATTCACCATTAGTCCTAACTCGATTGCTTTATTTCGACTGTACAATTTTCCACAATTAAGTATTTTTACAACATTCTCTATGTGTGAGAAGTGGTAAATATAATTAGACCACCATTCTTGTTGGCTTCCTCTAAACTTTTCTTGAAGGTTTTGTTGAAATGTTTTTAAAAATATTTCTTTTTTCATGCAACAAATTCATTTGTGGTGATTGTTTTTTGTGGTTGTTTGTGAGGAAGTATTCTTAGCCCTATCTCCTCTTCATTATTTTTTCCATCTATCCGAGTCAAGGATAAATAATCTAATTGACTTAAAAACAAGAAAACAATTAAATAATTTTTTGCTAATTCTTGAGGAAGCATCTGTTTTAAAAGAAGTCCACCTCTTCTTAGTACCATCCAAATTGAAGATAATTCACTTTCAGATAAATAAAATTTGTTATTTTCTGTTTTTAACACAAAATAACTATCATTTTGATCTTTTTCATATTTAATTTCAAAAGACATCTCCATTCCATTTATGACTTCAGGAATAAGTTTTCCAAATCTTTCTTTTAAGTGAATTAAAAATTCCTTACTTGATAAATAGGACGGTTCAGATTTTAACCAAGTCTCAATTTCTTTAGAAGATTCATGTTCAGGTTTTAAATCATCTTTTTTTGATGTATGAATATAAATATCTATAGGAAGTTTTTTTAAGTATCGTTCCATAACTTCTTTGACTATATCCCAATCTAAGCCACCGTTTCCACATCCTATCATTGGGAATGAGATAGACTGAATACCAAGTCTTTCATAGTTATCTACGAACTTTTGTAACCCTTGTTCAATATACTCTATTTTTGAAGGGTTGCGCCAATTCAGTTTGGTTGGAAAATTCAAAATCCATTTATTGGATGTTTTAAAAAGTTGCAATTTACCAATGGATAAATGTCCACTTTCACAATATTTTTGATAAGCATGAAACATTTCAGGATACAATCGTTTGAAATCGGAAGCTAATCCTTTTCCCATAACACCTACAATGTTAACAGGGTTTACAAGAACTTGTGCATTTGATTCAAACAAATTTGTTCTGACATATGTAATCATTTTATCCTCTAAAATTAACTATGAACTCAATAGTAACGAAATACTACTTATTGACAACTTGATTATAGACAAAATTGATTATTCTTTTATAAATTCTAGCATATTTTAATTTCTAAAGATGGAGGGCATGAGGTTTGTTTTTTTAGAACTATTTCCTTTTACATGTAACCATTAAAGCCCTTCCATCGCCTAAAAAGCTAGCCTAAAGCTCTAGTATACTACACTCTTTTTTTACTATTTTCAAAGCAAATCCCATGAAAAAACAGCTCACCACCTTGACACTCACTGGTTTAATGATAGGGCCCATTTTAGGCTCTGGTATCATTCTTTTGCCACCTATTGTTTATGATCTTATGGGCAATCTTTCCATTCTTGTGTGGTTCATCATTTTAGCGCTTGGATTTGCTTTTGCGCTTGTTCTTGGGAATTTAAGCATCAAATTTTCAGGCGATGAAGGGGTGACAAATGCGGTACAAGAAGCCTTTAGCACCAAGCTCAAATTCCTGACATCGTACTATCTGATCAGCGCTGTTTTTTTTGGGCCTGTTGCCGTTTATCTCATCGGTGCTCATTTTCTGCAACCTCTTCTTGGCATCAACGTTAACGCGCTTGCGTTTTCAATGTTACTGTTTACATTTTTTGCTCTTTTGCGCCCTGTTCATTTTTTAGGAACGCTCTCTTTGATCGTCACGACCATCATTGGTATTATTTTGAGTCTTGGAAGCATCGCTATTTTGGTTGGACATGAAACCACCTTTTCGATAGACTCACCGTTTGATATGACACTAATTTCACGGGCGTTACTGCTTGCTTTTTGGGCGATTGTGGGCTGGGAAGTGGTGGGTAATTACTCCAAAGAGGTGCATGATCCTAAACGAACGATTCCCAAAGCGGTGAAGATCAGCGCTGTCATTATCTCACTCATCTACCTTTTAGTCGTCTGCGCCATCCAATGTGCTTCACTCGATCGCACAAACACCATCACGGCACTGATTTATCCTCTGTTTGGAACAACCAGTGCGTTTGTGATGGGCATCTTAGCGATGTTGCTGTGTTTGAGCACGGTTTTACTCTTTGTGGGAGGTGTTTCAAGGCTCATCAGTGTGTTTTTGAGCTTAATGGCAGCCAATGCACTTGCAGAGTCTGCAAAAAATGTAGATGATACAACAGAAAAAAATGAGGCGTCAGTCCTCTTAGGCATTACAGTCGAAGATATACGTGCCGATGGGCTTAGACCTGAAACGGTAGAAGCAGGAACGTTTCGTGGAACGAACATTATGGATGTGCCCTCAACCGTGAATGTCATCACCAAAGAGGCTTTGGAGTTACAAGCAGCAACAGGAACGTATGATGCGCTGCGCAATACCGCAGGTGTCACCAAACAGCAAAACGGTGGTGAGACGTGGGATCAGTTGGTCATTCGGGGTATTGAAGTGCAAAACCGTACCAATTATCGACTCAATGGCTCTTTGCCACTGATGAACTTTAGCCAAGTTCCCCTTGAAGATAAAGAGCGCGTTGAAGTGCTTAAGGGCGCATCGGCACTCTATTATGGGTTTACGTCTCCTGCTGGGATTATTAATTACGTCACCAAACGCCCGACAAACGAACCTATGGCTACCGTTGGTTTAATGATGGATCAGTATGGCTCAGCCGTTGGATCTGCAGATGTAAGTGAACGTTTTGGCGAAGAAAAACAGGTGGGAGTAAGGGTAAATGCCGCAGGAGGCACACTGGGTTCGTATCTGGATGATGTGGACAATGGCAATCGAAGCTTTGTCGCCATGGCGCTGGATTGGCAAGTGAATGATCGCTTAAGCATTAAAGCCGATGTCGAGCATGAACATCGCCAAGTGACAGAACAAGTAGGCATTGCTCTTCCCAAAGCGGTTAACGGCGTTATCACCTTACCTAAAACGGTTGATCCAACAACATTGGTAGGACCAGATTCGAGTAAGTTTGAAACCGAAACGACCAATGTTTTGCTCAGGTCTGATTATGCGCTTAGCGACACATGGAGTCTTGGGCTAGAAGCAGGACGAGCAAAAACACAGCGTGAGCGAAACCTTGCTACCTTTACCTTTTCGAACCCTCAAGCGACCACGCTCAACACAGGTGCTGGAACAGTAAAAGTGAACCACCAAGAGTACGAGTACACCTCTGATCTGTTGCGTGCTGAACTTTACGGCGTTGTGAATATAGGAGATATTCAACATGATTTAACCTTTGGAACCAGTTACACCGAAAAAATCAAGAGCCTATTTCAAGCAGAACCTCTTCGACGCTTGCTCAAAATCTCTATACACCACACTCCATAACCCCAACGGTTTTCACACAGACGACAGGTGTTTCGTATACCACAAAAGATACGGGTTTTTATACGATGGATCGTGTTACACTGGATCCGCAGTGGCAGGTTATCGCAGGATTGCGTCATTCCAAATATGAGAGTGATCAAGATGTAACGCGCTATAAGGCGAGTGAAACCACGCCGATGATCGCCCTTGTTTACAAACCTTTGAAGAGTGTATCGTTGTATGCTTCGTATTCAGAAGGATTAGAAGAAGGCAAAGCGGCACCCACAGGAACGCAAAATGAATCTGAACGCCTGAATCCTGGTGTTAGTAAGCAGTACGAGCTAGGCGCTCATTGACTGATACCAACGACAGGTACACTTGTCTCAGCAGCGGTGTTTGATATAGAAAGCCCTGGGTATTACACCGACGCGGCGAACTATTATGTCGCAGGTGGGCATAAACGCTACAGTGGCGTTGAACTCTCCGCGCAGGGAAAAATCACCGAACAACTCAGTTGGCTTGCATCCACACAATGGCTAGACCCTCGTTTTGAAGATATGGAAGGTGATGCAACCGCACTCAATGGCAAATTGCCTGAAAATGCGGCACGTCGTACAGGAAGTCTGTTTCTAAGCTATGATCTCAGCAGCATTCCAGGGCTTTCCATCAATGGCGGTGCTTACTATACCGGTCGTCGTCCAGTGAATGACCTAAACCAAGCGTGGTTGGATGATGTGACGCTCTTTAGTCTCGGCAGTCGCTATGTCACCAAACTCTATGGCAAGAAAAATATCTGGCAAATTAATGTCGATAATGTCGCCGACAAAGAGTATTGGGCAGCAGGAGGCACGCGCCTTGCGGCTGGATCTCCTCGCACGATTCGCTTGAATTATAAAGTGGAATTGTATTAGTATTGGGTAGGTCAATCGTTTACATGTAAAGATAGGTGAGTCAACAAAACGTTGACTCACTCTCGTTAAAAAAGCTTAAGAAGCGGGGATGGATGCCTCTACAAGTTTGGAGAATTTAACCCCTTTAAGCCCTGCGATTTTTTGTGCAAAGTCTTTGACTTCAGAGACTTTTCCCGTCACCATCACCGTTTCTAAACAGTTTTCATGACTGACATGTACGTGTGTGTTACACATAATGTGCACTTTGGCATCGTGTTGAATCTCTAAAATCTTTTGAACAAGCTCATTTTGATGATGCGTATAGATCATCGTCAAAACGCCGATGACATCGCTGTTATCGTCTTGCCAATCGTCTTTAACGATTTTTTCACGAATGAGGTCTCTGGTAAATTCACTGCGTGAGGCATACCCTTGTGCATCGACTTTTTTATCAAGCTCTTCTAGGAGTTTTTCGGGTAATGAAACACTAAAACGAATAATTTTATCCATGGTATATCCTTTCTTAATAGACTTCATCTGCATTCTAATCTTACTAATCTTTAAATATTAAAGGGTAAAAATATTAATATTATTTTACAAGGGATTTAGAGAGCTGTCCAACACAAATTCCGCCATCGTTGATTGCTAATTGTAGCGGAAAATAGAGATTTTGTGTGACATTTTGAAGAATTTGCTCCATAAGTGTGCGATTTTGAAACACTCCACCACCGAGTACCGCAGGGTATGGGTAGCGCGAATGTACCTCACAGAGAATTTTGACCAGTGTATTTAAAAACTTAGACGCGATCACGCGAGGCTCACTCTCTTTAAGCATTTGGGCAAACATGGGTTTGTAACGGACCAATTTAGCGTCAATTTCAACCTCATAAAATTCTGTAATCAAAGGATCGTAGAGTGCTTCAAGAAGCAATCCACTCTCGCCATCGTAACTCACATTGCCCTCCATGCCGCACAAAACCGCTACCGCATCAAAGAGTCTTCCCACAGAGGAACAGCGTGGTGCATTGATCTTTTTGGTATACACCTGTTTAAGGCGTTGGAGCGATTTTTCATCGAAATACTTTAACAGATGCGCATCCGCATCGTCGCCTAAAACATCCCACAACAGCGAGGCTAAAATACGTCTGATCTCTTTGATGCTTGCATCCCCTCCCAAGAGTAAAAAAGGCTCAAACGAGACGACACGCTCATAACTCTTTTGATCACACACCAAAAACTCGCCACCCCAAATCGTGCCATCGTCTCCATACCCCGTACCATCCCACGCAATTCCAAGGACGGGTTCACTAAGATGATGCTCAAACATCGTCGAAAGAATATGTGCATAATGGTGTTGGACTTGCATAAAAGGAATTTTTTGCTTTTTTGCCCATTGGGTTGAGGCGTAATGGGGGTGCAGATCACCCACAATCAGATCCGGTTTAAAGTCGTAAAAACGGGTGAAATTCTCTATCATTCTTTCAAAAAGTTCAAGAGACGCGATGTTATCCAAATCCCCAATGTAAGGGCTGATGATCATTTGATGATGAAGGTAAATCGCAATCGCATTTTTTTGATGCGCGCCTACGGCTAAAATCATACGCTCATCGTTTGAATCCACGCGAAAACTCTGCGGTGCCATGCCCCTCGATGCACGCATAATGAGGGTTTGATCGCCCAAGTATTGCAAAACGCTATCATCACTGGAATTGACGATCTCACGGTTGTAATCAAGATAATACTCCACCACGTCGCTTAATTTTTCCACCAAAAAGGACGCGTCGCTGATAATAGGCTCACCCGAACGATTGGCACTGGTCGCGACGATGGGGTTTTTGAGGTACTCAAACAAGATTACATGTAAAGGGGTGTAGGGCAAGAAAACACCGAGGCGATCAATGCGTGGTGCGATCAGTGGACTTATTTTAGCGGCGCTAACTTGGCACTTCACAAGCACAATCGGACGAAGCAGTGATGTAATGCCCTCCTCTTCGTGTGGGCTTAACGTACACACGTCTTTGATCGCATCAAGGTTTTTAAACATCACCGCAAAGGGTTTGGAAGGTCTGCGTTTTCGTTCCCTTAAACGCGCAACAACGGCGTCATTGGTCGCATCACACATCAGATGAAAACCACCCATCCCTTTCATCGCGACGATATGCCCAGCATTTATCAGCTCGGCTAATGTTTGAATCGCCGCTTCGTTAATGCCCAGTAATTCACCCTCTATCGAACGTAATGTGAGGGTTGGTCCACAGTTGGAACAACTGATGGGTTGGGCGTGGTAACGACGGTTTAAGGGATTGGTATATTCCTCTTGGCACGCGTCACACATTTCAAAAGGGTGCATCGACGTATACGGACGATCATAAGGTACGGTTTGAATGATGGAGTAACGAGGGCCGCAATTCGTGCAATTGGTAAAAAAGTAGTGGTAACGGCGATTGGTTGGGTCGTGCAACTCTTTGAGGCACTCATCGCAAATTGACATATCGGGCAGAACCAGTGAGGATTTTGTGCTCGCTTCATCGCTATGGTGGATTTCAAACGTGGTATCGTCTTTACATGTAAGGATTTCTTTTGTGTAAACATCGATGCGCGCAAGCGGAGGAAGTTCTTTAAACAAAGCCAGCTCAAATGCTTCAAGACTCTCTTTAAACCCTTCGATCTCAATCGTAACACCGTTGGAACTGTTAAATACAAAACCTGTAAGGTTGTAGCGAAGAGCAATCGTATAGACAAAGGGGCGAAATCCAACCCCTTGGACGATACCTTCGATACGATAAATCAGACGCGATTTACTGATCAATCGGCAACTCTTTATTAAAACAGATCGTATGATTGGGTTTAAGATTTTTGATGATCATCTCAGAAAAACGTTTATAGCCAAAAAGAGAACCACACAACGCCATCTTCATACTCATCAAGTTTTCTTTATGCGCATCGGCAAGATCAGAGATAAAATACGAAAGGCTCTCCATATACCCAAAACTTAAGGTCGTGTTATCGGTACCTGCGAGTTTAAAGCTCATACCACTGCGAAGCAGTCTGACGTAATCAAGATTGGAGCTCAGCGCGTCCTCTTTTTGCAAAAAGTAGTCAATGCGTGGCCCTTTAAGTCCACCAAAATCTTCTGCATTTTCTAAAAGTTGCTCACCTGCGCGCTCAAAATCATCGCTTAACCCTAAAGCGATTGCCATCATTTTCCACAGTGAATAGACACTTTTGGGTGTATCGCTTGGAATGTTGGTTGCAATGGCTTTGGCGTAAATCTCAGGAAATTGCTCTTTATAATGTGATACCAAACGCTCTGCACTTTCGCTACTTCGCTCGACTTCGGCAAAAAGTTCTTCAAAAGAAGAAGGCAGTGAAATCTCGACAAGATTAAGCATGCCATGCTCTTTGGAGTAGTGCATCATGCGATCATTGTGAAGGGTACTAAAGTAAAAACAGCTTGATACCGCATCAAACAGTTGATGCTCTTGCATGATAGACGCAAACGCGGCATGCGAAGGTTCTTCAAATTTTTTCAAACTACCTTTCAGTGCCATGGAAGCATAGTCACTTCCCTTAAGAATAAGAATCGCACCATTTTCAAGCACGCTGATGGTGAGTGGTTCTAAGGCATTTTGTGTGGCACTCATTGTCACACGGTATGTTGCTTGGCACGATGAGGCTTTGAAAAGAAACTGAATACCTTTTGCAAACAGATGTTTCGAAAGCTGATAGAGAAAAAGATTATCGGCAAGACGTAAGGTGACACGCGCTTGTGTAATAATTTCTTTTTGTGCAAACAGCGCATTGACTTTAAAACGAATCGCAGGACGCTCCAACGAAGCCAACGCTTTGATCTCATTTTCCCTGCACACAACCATGCGCTCAACAACCGACAAATCGGTCGCGATCACTTCAAAGGCTTTACACTCAGTGCAATTTTCAATTTTACCAAAGACAAACGAGCCATTTTTGGTTTGAATCGACACATTTTCACCATTTGAAATCAGTTCAGCAACGTTGCTATAAAGCGTTTCATAGCCTGCCGATGTGTTTACATGTAAAAGCTCTTTCTCGTCATGAAAAAGGCTTACATGTAACGCTTCTTCACCCAAAATCGGTGAGAGATAGTGTGGCGAACTTGGTGCATCAACGGAAGCCAAGATTTTAGGCGTAAACTCCACGTTGTAGGATAAAGGAGGCAAAACTTCTGCCTCATCTGGCATGGTATCCACCACTTCAACACTCGAAGATTTGAAGAAAATGGACAGAGGAAGTGAGGCGGAGAGTGTATCGGCGAATGAGCCTAACGTGGCTTCATCGGCATCCACAAAAAGCGTTACAATCGATTCTTTACGGTTAATTTTATGTAAAACTCCACAATCAAACGCAATCTCTTTCAGTAAATGTTCTAAAATGCCATTATGCGAGACATAATTAAATTCAAAGGCTAAGATCATCGATCCTCCAGACACGACAGATTGGCTACACTTTGGATGTCAATATCGCTGATTTGCTCATACGTAAAGCCTAATTCTACAAGATGTTTCAGTAAAACACTCTCCATCACGACACTTCCTTTTAAAACAGCAGGCGTGAGCTCAAGCGTTGTGTCATCCACGACTTCAGGAATGATACCAACGATTTTTGTGGGAGGGCGATCTCCTACAAGATCCATCATCGTGAGTGTTTGAAGCATCTCAACTTCATGTGCACTGCCTTGCCACGTGATCGTGTTGGGGACATTTTCAAAATCGAAAAAGTAGACATCACCGATCTTCCCATCTTGTGCATCCACACAATCAAGAACGACAAGGTATTCATACTCAGCAATAACGGGGATTAATCTTTCTGCGAGGGTGCCACCATCAACGAACGTGATCGTGTGCTCAGGCGAAGAAAACTGATACTTTTGTTCAACAAGGCGGCACAGATGAACTCCGACGCCTTCGTCGGAGAACATCACATTGCCAATACCTAAAATCAACACTTTCAAGCCAAGACTCGCTTAGTGTTTCGGGTGTTGTTTATGAAATTTGTAACCACTAATAATCGCATCCATTGAACCCTCTTTTCCCATGATAGAGTTAAAGATCGCCATATAGATGTGAATCGGTAAGAAGATCAAGATACCCCACATAACGATGTGGTGGATTTCTCTTACCATAGCAAGTCCGCCAAGCATGGCTTCAATGGGGCGCATATAGTCATATAAAAAGCCCCCAATACCGCCTGCTTGATACGCATGCACATACAAAATAAGACCTGTAATGCTAATGATAAAAATCATGGTATACAGACCCACGTATGCGATAAACTGCAACGGATTATACACACCTCTTAATTGAGGATGTTCCCCCATAAAAAGGTAATATTTAAGCTGCCCAATCCATACTTTTGGACTGACAAAATCTAAAAACGATATTCTCTCTTTTGAACTGATACGATCAGCAAAAAAGAGGTATGTTTTAAATAACGTAATGGCAATGAGTAAAAATCCTGCGATTTCATGCCACATTCTGAATTTTGCATTTAAGAAGAGGATAGGTTCATCTGATGCTTCAGGGGCAATGAACACATAGGTTAAATAAAACCCTGTCACCGTTAATACAAAAATAGCAATTGCTCTAAGCCAGTGCGTCCAACGAAGCCCTGCTGAGAACTCAAATTCTATATCTCTTTTCATGTTAGACTCCCTTTCGCTTTAGCAAGACGCACCGTTAACATTGACCTTATAACTGCTCATCTCATTCCCTTTGGTATCCATGACATGTACTGCACATGCAAGACATGGATCATAAGAATGGATAATCCTTACGATTTCAAGCGGTTGAGAAAGGTCGGTGATCTTTAAGCCAATCAAAGACTCTTCGTATGAACCTCTAACGCCTTTTGCATCTTTTGGACTTGCATTCCATGTGGTTGGAACAACCGCTTGGTAGTTTTCAATCACGCCATTTTTAATTTTTACCCAGTGACTCAAAACGCCTCGTGGCACGTTGCCAATATAACGACCTTTGTACTCTTTGTTTTTATCAATCTTATAGCTCGTACATGTAGAATCATCGACTTTAAGATTTTGAATCAATGCGGTAAAGGCTTCCAATCCATGATCTGCAATCACTTTAGATTCAAGCATACGACATGCAGTACGTCCCAAGGTTGAAGCAACGGCGGTGATAGGAAGACCTGTATCTTTCAAGAATTGATCCACAACCGCTTTAACACGCTTGTTACCAAGTGCATAGTTCACAACAATGTTTGCCAATGGTCCTACTTGGAGTGGTTTTCCATCGTATCGAGGTGCTTTAATCCATGTGTATTTACCGTTTTCATCAATGACTTTTGTAGGCGCCAAAACACCTTTGTCATTAATCGTTTGAGCGTCTTTAAAGCCTGTATAGTTAGGCTCTTGACGACCTTCGTATGGATGGTACGCTGCATTGTCTTTGTACCATGAATGGGTCGCTTCTTCGGTAATTTTGCTCTCATCAAGGGCGTGAACTTTGAAAGGTTTACCTGTGATTAAATTGACTACATCTTCGCCCATCATCACACCACTGTCAAACAAGAACTCTTTGGCATTAATTTGGAACTCTTTATAGGTAAAGAGGTTAGCAACACCTAAACCAGCCGTCACGCTTGGTTCGCTTGCATACGCAAGTCCCGCCATCACAAGATCAGGATAATATGCACGGTTAACAAAATCTGCCAACTCCTTGAACTTTGTCATAAATTCACCTAAGCGCGCTGGAGATTGAAGATCCATAATACATGTCACACCACCCACCGTTAAGCTTTGTGGATGCGGCTGTTTTGCACCAAATACGGCCATCATTTGAGCTGCAATACGTTGCATTTCGAGTGCCTTTAAGTAGTGAGAAACAGCGATAAGATTTTGTTCCGGTGTTAATTTATACGTTGCATGTCCCCAATACGCATTTGCGAATGGTCCAAGATTTCCTTTTTTAACAAACTCTGCCACTCTTTTTTGCGTTGCCACAAGATCATCTGCACCACACGCAATAGGAGCATCGGTGTATTTAAATGCCTCAGCAGCCGCCTTGTGCGGATCGGCTTTAAGCGCAGAAACAACATCTACCCAGTCAAGTCCATGAAGATGATAAAAATGAACAGGGTGATCATGCAAGAAAAGTGCACAGTTCATTAAGGTACGTGTCAATTTTGCGTTAAGAGGTGGTTCGATACCCAGAGCATCTTCAACTGCCATAATGCCTGCTTTGTAGTGTGAGTAGGTACAAACACCACAAATTCTTTGGGTCATAAAGCCAGCATCTCTTGGATCTCTACCTTTTAAGATGGTTTCAATACCTCTCCAAAGTGTTGAAGAAGAGTATGCTTCTGTTACAACATTGTTATCATCAACGATAACTTCAACCCTTAAATGCCCTTCGATTCTGGTTATTGGATCGACTACGATTCTTTTACTCATTTACTTATCCTTCTCTTATTCTTCAGTTTTTCCACTGCCCTTAACCGCAGCAATCGCCGCATGAGCCGCAATACCTACCGCAGTCACAGTCAGAAGCGCCACACCTACTTTATCGGCAGTTTTATCCGCACCTTCGCCATAAACGGTATGGTAGAGTCTATCACCAAGAGGTTCTTCAAATGGTCCCATATTGTCCCAAAAACCAGGTTCTGAACAACCGATACAGCCGTGTCCTGCTTGAACAGGCCACGAAGTGTGTTGGTTAAATCGCTCACGTGAACAGTTGTTAAAGGTATAAGGACCTTTACAACCCACTTTATAAAGGCAGAAGCCTTTTTTAGCACCGGCATCGCCGAACTCTTGAACGAATTCACCCGCATCGAAATGTCCGCGTCTTTCGCAAAGATCATGGATTCTAAGACCATAAGCCCATTTTGGACGGTTATACGCATCGAGTGCGGGAAGGGTTCCAAAAAGAATATAATGAAGGACGTTACCGACGATGTTTTTCTCGCTTGGAGGACAGCCTGGCACGTTAATAACGGGTTTATTCGTTACTTTGCTAAGCGGTTGAGCATTGGTTGGGTTTGGATGTGCTGCTTGGATACCGCCAAAGCTTGAACACGAACCAATGGCAAAAATCGCCGCTGCAGAATCTGCTGCTTTTTTAGCACTTGCTTGGCCTGTTTGACCATGAGGTCCAACGGTTAAGAAGAATTCACTACTGCCTGCAGGAATACCACCTTCAACCATTAAAATGTATTTACCCTTGTATTTTTCAATCGCACTCTCTAAATTATGCTCAGCTTGCCAGCCACAGGCGACCATTAATGTCTCGTGGTACTCAAGTGAAATGTGATCAAAAATCAAACTATCGATGGTTGGAGCATCAGTTCTGAGTAAACTCTCACTACAGCCCGTACACTCAGCCATATGCAACCAAATAACGGGCAAACGATCTGTCAGCTCCGCTGCTTGTGCCATCAGTGGTGTAAATGTTGAAGGTAATGACAACATAGCAGTAACGCCTGCTGCCCACTTCATAAAATCTCTACGGCTGATACCATGTTCTTCCATCAGTGCCGCAATAGATTTTTCCTCCTTAATACGGGGGAACTTCTCAAGATTGCTCAGTCTCTCAGCAAGCCTTTCGTACAGTTTAGCGTGTTCCATAAATTTCTCCTGTGTAAATTTTCCAAGATCAAAAGATTAAGGCATTATTCAGGAATAGACAAATTTTGTTTACCTGAATGAGTATTCATTTAGTATTAAATCAAAAACTCATTCACAAGATGGCAGGAGAGCATACTTTTAAGATTAATTTAAATCGATAGTGCATAAATGTAACAAATAAAGAAGATAAAAAGTGTATAGTATTAAAAATATTTAAATTGTCATACTAAAATCAGCTGTTTATTGGGTCGTACAGACAGAGCAAACATCAAAACTTTTGAGGATAAAGTCGGCTTTGGTAAACGAATGTAGACCAATAAGTGCTTTTTGTGCTGTGGAGGGATTTTGCTTATCACCGTTGCCTAAATTCCAAACCGTTGGCGTGATAATATCAAACGATTGAATCATCCCTTGCTGCACTTTTACATGATGGATGAGTGAGCCACGAGGTGCTTCAACCACGCCCATTCCCTCGCCACTTAAACTGTGAATATCTTTTCTGGGCGGAATAAACGAGGGCTCTTTGAGGTTTAAATGCTCTAAAAGCTCTTTGGTGCGCCAAAGCAAATGGGAACACTCCACCGCGCGTGCCACCACACGCGTGAGCGCTGCGTCTTTAAATCTTCGGTGAAAATCACGCATCAATGGCTCTTTTGCCACCATGAGGCGTGAGAGAGGACCGACTTCATAATAATTTTTTTTGTACATGGCACTTTTTGAGTACGTATACCCTTTATGCTTGTCTTCAAAAAAAGTGTGTTCCAAACTCTCATGCACGTATTTGACATCGGCACCCAACACTGCTGTTTTGGAAGCTTTAAGGCTTCCTTCGTACATGTAAGATGTACCCAAGGCTAAAAAACGATCAAAACTACGTCCCAAACGATCAAAACCGTGCTTGAGCATCTCATCGATCCCGTAAGAGAGTGCTGAAGGTGCTGACATCACCTGCAAGGCAGAATCAAACTCCAACAACTCTTCTAAACGCATCCCGTAAAAATGCTCTTCGCAAAAGGCAATCACAGCATCTAAACAGCCAAGCGCGCTGAGCACATCGCTTTTAAGCGGATCGCATGTCACGCCTCCTGCCATCACAAACGAGCCATGCGGCCACTGTCCTGTAAAATGCGCGCTCATTTTAAGCGTCTCCATAATCGCATTTTGTGCGTGGAACCACTGCTTTTCTTTAAAAGCATTGCCGTGATAGGTTGGATCGGAAATTCTTTTTAGCTCTGGTAAGATGGTGAAAAAATACCACTTGATGTGGTTGTGAATCTTCTCAGCATTGAGCGCAATTTCACGAATATCTTTGGCTTTTTGGCTTACATGTAAAAGCTCACCTTCGTTTTTATAACACGCTTCGATGGCGTGTACAGAGGCAATGGCATGCGAATGCGAACAGATGCCACACACACGAGGTGTTAAAGCCAACGCATCCAAAAGCGGACGCTTTTGCAAAATCTCTTCAATGCCACGGTAATTGAAAAATTTGATGCGCGCGAAGCTGACCTTCTGCTCTTCCCATTCGAGCTCCAAAGTCGCTTCACCCTCGATGCGTTCTATAATCTCTTTAGTGATTTTCATCGATTAGCTTCTTTTCAAGTCTTTCGATTTTAAAACTCTTTGCCACACCTGCAAGGCTATAATACGCGCGCTTTGAGATGCCAAAAGGGGTTTGAGGCAAAGACATATTTTTTTGAGTTTCATACAAAGCAACTCTTGGAAAGTCAAACTCCGTGCATCCTAAACAGGGAGAACCAGCTCTTGTTTTAGAACTCACCCCATTCCACAAAATTTTATTGCAATTGGCATGACTCATAGGTCCCACACAGCCGTGCTCGTAAAACAAACACCCTTCCCTTTCACCCAGTTGCTGGCTATCGACCTTCCATTCAAAATATTCATTGCGCAGACAGCCATGATGGACCAAATATGAAAAGACCTCTTTAGGGCGCAAGAAGTCATCTAAAAGCACTTTCTCGCCCACATGCAACGCTAAGAGTGTCTCCACCAGCCAGCGCGGATGCACGGGACAGCCAGAGATGTTAATGACATTAGCTTTTTCCAACCAATATCCGCCTTTTTCTTTACCACAAAAGAGTGCGCCTGTAATCTTTTGCGGATCACGTAATCTAAAAACACCGCCAAAACTTGCACAACTGCCTGCGCAGATGATATGCTTCGCACGCGCGGCAAGAACATCAAGGATTTCATAAAACGCAATTCCAAAACGTTCAATAAGTCTCTCATCATGGCTTAAAGCACCTTCAAGGATTAGAAAATCAAACTTCGTATCGCTCTTAAGCAGACTGAGGAAATCCTCTGCACCGCATAAAAGCGGATGATACAGCATCTCAAAAGAAGCGGCAAAACTGGGCATCTGTGGGTAGTTAAAAAAGGAGTGGCTGTTGCCATTACATGTAAGCCCTTGAAGCCAGATGATGGTGGATTTTTGAGACATTAGTGTTTGAGCGCATTGTAGATATTGAGCGCAATCTCATCAACGTAATGGTTAAGATCTTTTTCCAAAACACCTTCGCCACTTAAAAAAACAAATCCACCCAAATAGCCCATAAACAGCCCAAAAGCAGAGAAAAAGTCTTGATTGCGAAGTTCCCCACACGCAACACCCTCTTCAAAAAAGATCATCAGCTCTGTCACAAACGATGAGACGCACAGCATGCCCTCACACCCATCTTTAAAAACCTCTTTGTTCGCAAGATAAACACGTAAAAAGTAGTTGATGTGCTGTGGTTTGGAAGATGCCATCTCAAAATAGACCGCCACAATTTTGCGAATCTTCTCTTTGGTGTTTCCCTCTTCTTCGTTCACGCGCCGAATCTCAGCGCCTAAAATATCGGAAGAGTATTTGATGATCTCTTTGGCAAGCATCTCTTTGGAAGAGAAGTAGTTATACATATTGCCAACACTCATCCCCATCGCTTTGGCAATGTCGGGAATCGTCGTGGCATAAAAACCTCGTGTTGAAAAGAGCATTAACGCTGCATCTAAAATTTTTTCGCTTTTACGTAATTTTTTATCCACAGGCGTAATCCTTCCTACGTACAATTTTGCCCATTTTACCATCTTTATTAATATTTGTTTAAAATGTTTGACTATAATTTCTCTGATTTAATCTCAAAGGAGTACGAATTGTTACTTATGAAACTGAAAACTGAAGAGAAATTTGCTTTTTTACAACTCGCACAATACGTTGCGAAACTCGATGGAGAATATGGCTTAAAAGAGCGCGAATTGGTCAATGAATATTGTACCGAAATGGGTATTGAAAATATGGAAATAAATTTAGAACAGTTCAATTTAGAAGAGACTCTACAGATCTTTAGATCGACACAAAGCCGAAAAATTACCGTTCTTTCGTTAATGGTTTTAGTGCATATCGATGATAAATTTGGCATTTATGAGCACAAAACGATGGATCAAATCGCGCAGAGATTTACGATTACAGAAAAAGAGATGCACCTTTTTTCAATGTGGGGGAAAATGGGTTCCGCGTTGTTTGAACAAGCGATGGTATTTACGGCAGATTAAGTGTAAACGCCTTTGGGCGTTTACACAAGACACATACTATTTTCCTTTTTTAGAAAAGCTCTTCTTCTCTTCGATCAATTTACCCTCAAGAATTTTTTTACCACTCTCGACGCCTGGTTGGTCGTAGGTATTGACATTCATCATTTGACCAACAAGCGAAGTTAAAAGCTCGTAGTAAAAAATCAATTTACCAATGTTTTCCTCATCAATGTGCTGAATGGTAATGGTATCGATTGGAATATCTTTTTTATCCAAAAGCGCTTCAATGGTCGAATCAGCTTGCATGTTAATCAGATCACAAAAGGCAATGCCATTCATCAAATCCAAGTTCTCAAGCTCTTTAAGCGTAATGGCAGGAATCTTAATTTTATCATCAAAATTTTCGATTTTGAGCACGGTCACGCTTTTATCGCGAAGCCCTTCCACGATGAGTTGTAAAAACGAGTGTTGATCTTTTGGACCAATAAGCCCCACAGGCGTAAGACCCACGTTAAAGCTACTGTGTTTCTGTTTTTTACCCAAACTCTCACCCCAAAGTTGAACATACCAATCGGTAAAGCAGTCCAAACTCTCCGAGTATGCAAACAGAGTATTGATATTGTAGTGCATCGAATTTTTGGCATAGTAGGTTGCCTTTTTAAGCAGTGTCTCTTTGATGTAACCATCTTCAAAGAAGCTTTTTTTAATCGCTTTAGCACCATCGAGTAAGCGTTGAATATCCACACCCACTAAAAACAGTGGTGCAAGTCCAGCGGCACTTAAAACGGAAAAACGTCCGCCAACATTGATAGGAATGTGCAAGATAAACGAGTTAAACGTTTTAGCATGAGCTTCGAGTTTTGAGCCATTGTCGGTCACAAAGGTGAAGCGATAATCGAGTGAAATCTCTTTGGCTTTTAAAAGCGAAAGAATGTATTTGTAAACCGAAATGGTCTCAATCGTGGTACCTGATTTACTGATAACAAAAAAGTGGGTGTTTTTGATGTCGAGTTTATTGAGCGTGGAGCGAATGGACGCAGGATCGGTACTTTCAAAAAGATGCAAGCGTTTGTCAAAATCACGAATCCCCTGAAGCGCTCTAAAAATGGCTTTTGGTCCCAAAGAGCTTCCACCAATACCGATAATAGCGATGTCTTTGATCGCATCGTAATCATTTTTAGATTTAAACTCTTCTAGGTAATTGACAAGATCGCTTATCTCTTGATCGGGCAAGGCGTAGTAGCCAATGGTCTTTTGTTCTTCTATGATTTTTTCAAAGATGCCCTCTTCTACTTTAATGTTAAAATAGAGTGAATTTTTCAAACGTATCCTCCAAATGATAATTGTTGAGATATTACTACGAACAATCTTAAAAAAGCCAAAACATAGAGGTGTTGTGCTATATTAATACCTATATTAACACCAGAGGATGAGCATGTTTTTACCCACCACACACGAAGAGATGAGACAAAGAGGATGGACGCAACTTGACATCATTTTGATCACCTCCGATGCCTATATCGACAGTCCGTATATGGGCGTTGCGGTTGTGGGTCGTGTGCTCGAACGTGCTGGGTATAAAGTCGGCATCATCGGGCAACCTGATGTTACATGTAAAGAGGATATTACGCGATTGGGAGAGCCTAAACTTTTTTGGGGTGTGAGTGGTGGAAGTGTCGACTCAATGGTGTCCAACTACACCGCGACCAAACGATTTCGCAACAGCGATGACTACACCCCCGGTGGTGTGAACAATAAACGCCCTGACCGCGCCAGTTTGGTCTACACCAACCTCATCCGCCAGCACTTTAAAGAGACCGTGCCGATTATGCTTGGCGGCATTGAAGCGAGTCTCAGGCGTGTGACGCACTATGATTTTTGGAGCAATAAACTTCGCAAACCCATTTTATTTGATGCCAAAGCCGATTACCTGCTGTATGGCATGTCCGATCACAGCATTGTCGAGTTTGCCGATGCACTCAAAGAGGGGACCCAACCTTTACATGTAAAAGGGTTGTGCTACATTTCTAAAGAGCCAAACGAAGCGTTTTTAGCGCTTCCAAGTCATCAAGAGTGCTTGAATGACAAACTTAAATTTATGGATATGTTCGACATTTTCTACCACAACAACGACCCGATTTCTGCCAAAGGACTCTGTCAAAAAGTGGATGCGCGTTACCTCATCCAAAATCCGCCCGCACTTTACCTCACCACCGAAGAGATGGATGCCGTAAGCGCCCTTCCTTTTATGCGCGATGTGCATCCCTGCCACAAAAAAGAGGGAGCGGTGAAAGCGCTTGAGACGATTAAATTTTCGATCTCAACCCACCAAGGCTGTTATGGCGAATGCAGTTTTTGTGCGATCAGCGTGCATCAAGGAAGAACGATTCGCTCTCGCTCAGAGACGTCCATCCTCAAAGAAGCGAAACACTTTACGACCTATAAAGATTTTAAAGGCATCATCTCCGATCTTGGAGGACCGACGGCGAATATGTACGGGTATGAGTGTCACAAGAAAGTGACCAAAGGCACCTGCGAAGACAAAAGCTGTATGTTTCCCAAACTCTGCAAAGCACTGAAGCCAACGCATAAAAAACAGATCGATCTGCTACGTAAAGTACGCGCCCTTCTAGGCATTAAAAAAGCGTTTGTCGCTTCAGGCATTCGCTATGACCTTATCAGCGAAGATAAAGCCTATGGCTATGAATATCTTAAAGAGATCGTCGGACATCACCTCAGCGGTCAGATGAAAATCGCTCCTGAGCATATCGACGATGAAATCTTAGCGCTCATGGGCAAACCCGGAAAAGAGTCGTTGGTGGAGTTTAAAGCACTTTTTGACAGACTCAGCCGCGAATCGGGCAAAAAGCAGTTTCTCACCTATTATCTGATCGCCGCACATCCGGGCTGTGAGGAGAAGCATATGCACTCCCTCAAACAGTTTGCAAGCAATGTCTTAAAGATCAATCCCGAACAAGCGCAAATCTTTACGCCAACCCCTTCAACCTATGCAACGTTGATGTACTACACAGGGCTTCACCCCGTAACGCGTAAACCGCTTTTTGTGGAAAAAGATATGCAGAAAAAAGAGCGTCAAAAAGAGATCGTTGTCTCCAAAGAGCGCAAGTTTTACAGTGGATTAGACAGCTGATCTAGCCAAATTTCGGTACAATAATTCCAAAGAGGTCGACAATGGATACGCTTGTTTTTCAAAACATCATTATCGCTATTGTTCTGGGGCTGCTCATTGGCTTGCAGCGTGAAATGAACCTTTTGTATGCCAACCGCCAGAAAGATTTTGCAGGAGCACGCACCTTTGCGCTTATCTCACTGATAGGCTATCTCTCTGCGTGGCTCAATGGGTCTGTTCCCTATCTGCTGATTGCCTCTACCTCTGTTTTAGGCGCTTTGCTAATGGGTGCGTATATGCTCAATCGGACACCTACGGAAAATGGGATGACCACAGAGTTTTCAGCGCTGGTGGTTTTTTTCATAGGTGCCTTGCTCGCGTATGAAAAGATAGCACTGGCTATTTTTGTCGCTATGAGTGTCCTGTTTATCCTCAATCTTAAAGAGAAAATCCAGACCTATGAAAAAGTGATTGAGAAGCAAGATCTAAGCGCTATGATTCTCTTTTTGATGATGAGTTTTGTGATTTTGCCGCTTTTCCCCGACGAACCACTTGATCCTTGGGGTTATTTCAATCTGTATCATATCTGGCTTATGGTTGTTTTAGTCGCAGGCATCTCTTTTTTAGGCTATATCGCGGTGCGCCTCGTGGGAGCCAAGCATGGCATCGGGTTGGCAGGTTTGCTAGGAGGAATTGTCTCTTCAACTGCCGTAGCCCTGAGCCTTGCAAGACGCTCTAAAGAGACTCCTTTACTTTCTAAAAATCTGGCTATTGGTGTAGGGCTTGCCTGCTCGATTATGCTTTTTCGCATTTATATCGAGCTTCTTATCATCAATGTGGTGCTAGCTCAAGAAATTTTATACCCTGTTTTGATCGCTTCGGGGGTTGGGTATCTCTATCTTGGGTTTCTCTACGTCACCACGGAAAAAGAGAAAATCATCCAAGAGACTGTCTTTAAAAACCCTTTTCAACTCTCCGAAGCGCTTATTTTAGGAATTTTATTTGGCGCTGTTATCGCTTTGGTTAAATTTGCAGATACCTCTTTTGGCAATTTAGGTGTTTATGTGATCTCGTTCATTTCAGGCTTAACCGACACCGATGCGATAGCGCTTTCCCTTGCTTCTTTGTCTAAGAATGGGCTGGATGTGACAACGGCATTAAACGCCATCACCCTTGCGATCATCGCTAATTCTTTGCTGAAAAGTATAATTGTTTTTCTACTGGGGACGCGTAGCATCGCCTTTTATGTTGGGATCTATCTGATGCTGACGATTGGAACATTTTGTGGTGTGTATTATGCACTCTCCTAGTTTACATGTAAAGGAAAAAAATGAGCGTTTTAATGGAATTGAGTATGTTTCCCCTAGAGACACAAGAGAGCAAAAGTGCGGATGTGGCGCGCATTGTCAAGATGATCCACGAGAGCGGTTACAGCTATAAACTGACCCCCATGAGTACGGTGGTTGAAACACCCACGATGCGTGAAGCGCTGAAACTGGTCGAAGAGGCTTACGCGCTTTTAGAAGCATCTGGGCGTGTGTATGCGTGTTTGAAATTTGACATACGACCCAACCGCGAAGATGGCATGCACCAAAAAATTGAATCGGTGCAAAACAGACTGGATTGTTTGATTACGATTTAAAAAAATTTTCATTGTGCCGATCTTGCTCGTATGTTTAAATAAGGGGGCAACTTATGGAAACCATCGGAGCCAATAATTACAATTATAATAGCTTTGGTTTTTCACTGCAAACCAGTAGTGGCGATGTGATCGATCTGAGCATGTATGACGCGCGCTATGCAGAGATTTCACAAGAGAGTGATGGCAACACACAAAGTACGACACTGACACTCGCACACGCGTATGGCTATAGCTTTCATTACGAAGGTAATGGCATCGACGCCAATGATCAAAAAGAGATTGACGCGGCAATGGAAGCCGTTCAGCCAATGATGGACAAATACCTCAAAAGTGTTCAAGAGAGTGCGAATAACACCAACCTTGCAAGCTTAACCAACACAGCGTATGAAATCAACGCAGCACTTCCTCAAACCAGTGATGCAAACACGCAAAATTTGATTAACGATTCTCTGCTCAAAAGTCTTGATAATCTCTTAGCCAAAGTCGAAAACCAAAATACAACAATGCTCCAAGAGACGCAAAAACTCTTTGAAAGTATCTTGAAACAACAAAAAGGGTTTGAGCTTTACATGTAAAGAAGGTGGTGGTATGGTTTCATACCACCGTGAGGGTTATTTAAACGTTTTTTCCAAATGTGCGATAAAACGCACTTTCTCTTTTTCCAAATCCAAATCGCCTTTGAAAATGTCATGCACGGAGAAAGTCTCTAACGGTGTTGCGCCACAAAATTGGAAGGTTTTATGCGTGGCGACATTGGCTTCATCGAGGCTAAGTCCGCTGAAAAAGCCCTCTTTGTCGTTAAATTCTGACGTTGGGCAGTTGTAGGTGATGGAGAGCATGTACGATTTGCCCTGCATCAAGCCGCCACTTCCATAACGTTTGGTTGCGTCACTCCTCGTTCTGCCATCATTCTCATAGGTAACGGTTCCTTGACCTGTGGAAAAAATCTCATCGATGTATTTTTTAGCCAGCCAAGGCACGCCCATCCAGTAGGTGGGAAATTGGAAAATAATACTATCGGCCCATGCAAATTTCTCAACCTCTTCTTTGTCGTTGTAGTCGCTTTCTACGGCACTGTGTTTGATGGCATAGCCTGCTTTGTGAAAAAACTCTGTGGCAGTGTCGATGTAAAACTGTGTGAGTTTGCCCTCGGCGACGACGGGGTATTTTTGATGTCCGTTGATGATCAGTACATTTTTCATTCGTTTCCTTTTGTGTTAATTGTTGGAAAATTATAATGTCAGCATGCTTAATATATCCTTACGATACTTTTAGAATGTAATGATATATTTTTATATTTATGCTATAATTGACTTCAAAAAAGGTCATACGCCATGTATTTAGTCAACGGAAAAGAGTACACCTGCGCCATTGCCATCGCACAAGATATTTTTAACGACAAATGGAAATTGGGCATTATTTGGCATCTGCTCTCAGGAGAAAAACGCTACAAAGAACTTTTTGAAGAGGTGTGTGAGATTACTCAAAAAACCTTAACGGTCAAACTGCGAGAGCTTGAAGAAAAAGGGATTATTGCGCGCGAAGCGTTTCCTGAGATTCCACCCAAAGTGGTCTATTCACTCACACCCATTGGTGAAAAATTGCGCCCCGTGCTCAATGAGATGTTTGACTGGGGCATTGATTATGTGACAGAACGTGGAAATTTTAGCGAAGGAAGTGTGTGCGAGCCAAAGCTCTCTAAAAAAGCGTGAAAAGTGTTTTACATGTAAAGCGTTTAAAGCGGCGCAATCGTTACATGTAAACGGTCTTCACACGCCAAAGGCTTGGAAATACGCGCACTCTCGATGCAGAGCATGTGCGTATAGTCATTCTCTTTCATATCAGCAAAACTCACTTCTCCCTCACGCCAAGGAGTCCACACCACCACATCACTGTGATTTTCATGCGTAATGCTGAGCGTTCGATCCCCCTCACACAGAAGCGTTGTCGCTTCAGGCGATGTGTAGATTCTATCAATCGCATCGTTTACATGTAAAACAGGCGCTTCATTGTTACAGACCATTCCAGCATGCAAAGCGTCGTTGTACACATCGCCCAAACCCATCACTGTGACGTTATGAATATCTTTACATGTAAGGTAAGTGTGAAGTGCCGCCGTACTCTCTTTTTCAGCGTTGATATGTAAATCAAGTTCAACAGTGCGCCCTAAGTTCATCTCAAGTCGTGCGCTAAACGCAAAATCCCATAATAACCTCGTAAATGCGCTATCGTGCAGTTCAAAAACCAGTTGCACGCCCTCTTCGCTTTCACGATACTGCGCCATTTCCCACTCGACGATGCGCGCAAATCCATGTGAGGGTGTACCCATTTTGCCAAACCACGGCCAGCACAGCGGAATGCCGCCTCGAAATGCCTTGCCTTTTTGAAAAGTTGAATGCATGGCACTCCAGAAAAATGGTTTACCGCCTTTGGGCTGAAAGTGGATGAGTTGCGCGCCTTGTTTGAGGAGGATCGCATCAAAAAGCGGATGGCAAATCTCACAAAAAAGATCGTTTTGGGTAAGGTATTGCGCGTTAATGGAAACTCTCCACCAGTCGTTGTACCAGTAAATTCCACCCATCAACCAATACAAAGATGAGCAGTTTAAACGGTAGCGAGATCATAACCGGTGGCAACATCATCATACCCATTGCCATCAAAACAGAACTCACGACCATGTCGATAACCAAAAATGGTAAATAGAGCAAAAAGCCGATCTCAAAAGCAGTTTTAAGCTCACTGATCATAAACGCAGACATTGCCACCGTCATAGGCACATCTTCGATATTTTTAGGATTTTCAAGGTTACGAATCCGAAAGAAAAGCGCTAAATCTTTCTCACGGGTATTACGAATCATAAACGCTTTAAACGGCGCAGCGCCTTTCTCAAATGCCTCTTGATAGCCCATCTTCTCTTCCAAATACGGTTTGACTGCTACATCGTACGACTCTTTCATCACGGGTTCCATAATGAAAAAGGTCAAGATCATCGCTAAAGAGACCATGACTTGGGACGGCGGCATTTGTTGCGTTCCAAGGGCTTGGCGAAGAAATGAGAAGACGATGAGAAGGCGTAAAAAACTGGTCATCATAAACACCAAAGAAGGTGCGAGGGTCAAAATCGTTAAAACAATAACAAGGTTTAAACTGGTCACCAACTGCTGGGGTGTATCGGGGGCACTTAAAGAGAGGTTCACCGTAGGGATCGTGTCAGCACCAAACGCAAGCGGTGACATAAACACCATCAACAAAAAGAGTACCTTTGTTATTTTTCTCAACCCGATTCCTTTGAATGTATTGTAGGATTTTAGTTGCTTTTGCGTTAAAAACCATTTAATCTTTAAACAACTTTTCGTTAAAATAGATTTTATCTGATTGTTAGGAACACACTTTATGACTATTTCGATTGCAATTATGGCGGCGGGCTTAGGCACGCGCATGAAATCTACCCTTCCCAAAGTCCTTCACGAGATCAGCGGTTTTGAAATGCTTTACCACATCATCAAAGAATCCCAAAAGATCAGCGATGATATTCACGTCATTTTATACCACCAAGCAGAACTGGTGCAAGAGCGGATGAACCGCTATTTTTCCAACATCACATACATCATTCAAGACCATCAAAACTTCCCAGGCACGGGCGGTGCGATTCGCGGTGTGAAGCCAAAATACGAACACCTTTTAGTGCTTAATGGCGATATGCCGCTTTTGGAAGCTGAGAATATGCAAAATTTTACACATTTGGACGCTGACATCGTGATGAGTGTGTTTACATGTAAAGAGCCTTTTGGGTATGGTCGTGTCATCATGGACGAGCATTTAAACGTGCAGAAAATCGTCGAAGAGAAAGATGCGAGCGAGGATGAGAAAAAAGTAACGGCGGTCAATGCAGGCGTTTACCTTTTTAAAACCGCATTTTTAAACGAAAATCTTCCAAAACTTTCCAATAATAACAGTCAAAAAGAGTATTACATCACCGATTTAATCGCTTTAGCCAATGCAGAGAAAAAGAGTGTCAAAGCGCTTTTCGTCGATGAAGCGACGTTTATGGGTGTCAACTCCAAGTACCATCTCTCACAAGCCGAAGAGCTCATGCAAGAGCGCATCAAACGACGTTTTATGGAACAAGGGGTGAGTATGCGCCTGCCTCAGACGATCTACATTGAAGCAGATGTTGAGATCAAGGGCGAATGCAGACTTGAAAACGGCGTGAGCTTACTTAAAGGCACCGTTTTAGAAAATGCTCATATTAAAGCGCATTCGGTCATTGAAAAAAGTGTCATTAAAAACTCTGACATTGGTCCCATGGCGCGTGTACGACCTGATTCAAACATCGAAGATACGCACATCGGTAATTTTGTGGAGATCAAAAAATCAACACTTAAAGGCGTTAAAGCAGGTCATCTCAGTTACCTAGGGGACGCGACCATTGATGAGGGAACCAACATCGGGTGTGGAACGATTACATGTAATTATGACGGCAAAGGCAAATACCAGACGATCATCGGTAAAAATGTCTTTGTGGGCAGTGATTCGCAATTGATTGCCCCTGTGACGATTGAGGATGATGTCTTAATTGCTTCGGGTACAACGGTCACCAAAAACATCCCCAAAGGCGCGCTAGCGATCAACCGAGAACCCCTAAAAATCATAGAGGGTTTCTTCTACACATTTTTCGGGAAAAAAGATGCGAAATAATCAACTTGCAGGGAAAAAAATCCTTTTAGGCGTTACGGGAAGCATCGCGATTTACAAAGCCTTAGAGCTCATTCGTCTTTTCATCAAAGCAGGCGCTGAAGTCAAAGTGCTGATGAGCGAAGATGCGAAACGTTTTATCACACCGCTCACCTTTGAGGCGATCAGCCAAAATAAGGTTTTACATGCTGACACGGAGAGTTGGAGTGAGGGGCTCAGCCACATTCACACGGGCAAATGGGCAGATCTGTTTGTCATCGCTCCAGCTTCCGTGAACACGATCAATAAACTCAGCCATGGCATCGCGGACAATCTCTTAACGCAAACCGCGATTGCTTTTACCAAAACCATCGTTTTAGCCCCCTCCGCCAATACCAACATGATGCTAAATCCCATCACCCAAGAGAGCCTTTTAAAGCTTGAAACGCTCGGCTACGAGATCATCGCACCGCAATCCAAACTGCTGGCATGCAATGACGAAGGTGTGGGCGCTCTTGCAGATGTTGAGCAGATTTTCTACCACTGCGCACGGTTGCTGCTTAAAGAAGCCTTTTGGAGTGAACGTGAAGTCGTTATCACCGGTGGCGGTACGATGGAAAAGATCGATGATGTCAGATGCTTGACCAACTTTTCCAGTGGAAAACAAGCCTCCGCGCTTGCGCTTGCGTTTTACCTCAGGGGTGCCAATGTAACGCTGATTAGCAGTGGCGAAACCCCTCAGATCAACGCGATCAATACCTTACATGTAAAGAGTACGGCAGAGCTTCACGCTGCCCTTCTTTCGCAGATGCAGTATGTCACCAAAAACGAGAAAACGCCCTATCTTTTGATGGCAGCGGCGGTGAGCGATTATGTGCCCATCAAAACCCATGAGGGTAAACTCAAAAAAGAGGAGCTTGGGGAGTCGTACACTTTGGAGCTCAAACGCAACGTCGATGTACTCACATCACTTCCCAAACGAGGCTTTAAAATGGTGGGATTTAAAGCGGAGATCGATGAGAGTAAAGCGCTTGCCAATGCAAGCGTGATGCTTGAGAAAAAAGGGTTGGACGCCGTGTGTCTCAATGTGCTTAAAGAGCAAAACAGCTTTGGAAGCAGTAAAAATGAGGTTCATTTTATCACCGCTTCGCATGTTCAAAAATTTGCGCTTGCCGGTAAATTTGAGATCGCAGAACAGATCGTGAAGCAATGTTCACACCTATGATCTCAACCCTCCAAAAATTAGCAGGCATTGGCTCAGACATTGGACATACAAGCAGTTCGAGCATCAATTTTAATGCCAATTTACCGGTGAGCATTGAAGTCATACGCCAAATTGATGGAGGACGCTACTGCCTTAAAGTAGGACGCAAAGAGCTCACCACCAAAAGCAGTAAAAATCTCAAAGAGGGTGAAAAATACTGGGCAAATTTTGCTGAGGGCAGAGGCGGTATTTTAACCATCTCAAACCTCTACCGACAACCCAAACTCTTTGAAAATGATGCCTATTTTTTGCCCATGGGATTGGAACAAGTACTGGACTCTAACGACTTTAGCTACACTGAATTCAGGGCTTTTTTACTCAAACAGCTAGAGAGTGAGATCCATAAAGAGCTCTTTACCCTCTATGCGTACATGCTCCTAGCCCTCTCCAAAGCTATCATTCATCTTCCCTTTATCCATGAAGGTAAAAAAGTGATGGTGCAGTTTCAAAAAAAAGAGGATGCATCGCTCCTGTTTTACATCGCTTATGAGCATTTAGGACCAATGTATGGCATCATCCAAGCATCCAATGTTGAAATTGCGGCGATGTATGAGAAAAGTGTGTACTATTTACAAAAAGAGTGTTCTAAATTGGGTATGATTACACATCTTAGCCTAGACAAAGAGTTCACTCCTCTTTTTGATCTTGGCGATGTGGCATTAGACGTAAAGGGTTAGTCGATGGGGTTTGAAGCTGTTTTTATCATGATTGTTGGTCTGTGCATAGGATCGTTTTTAAACGTTGCGATTGTGCGCCTACCTCGTCATCAAAGCATCAATCTGCCTGCATCTCACTGTCCAACATGCTTGCATCCGCTTAAGTGGTACCACAATATTCCGCTTTTTTCATGGCTCTTGTTAAGAGGGAAATGCGCCTTTTGCAACGTGGGCATTTCGGTGCAGTATCCACTCGTTGAGCTTGGCACTGCTTTGCTTTATGCTCTGTGTTTTTTGCGTTTACAGAGTCTCACCCAAGCGCTTTTGATGGGCACAATCTTTGCGCTTTTACTCGCACTCAGTATCATTGATTTGCGGTATAAAGCTGTTCCGGATGCACTTAGTCTGCCAGCACTCATCCTCGCTTTTTGCACACAAGCGCCTCTGCAATCGCTTCAAAACGGGCTTTTACTGATGGGAGCGTTTACGTTTTTGCGCTTTGGTATCTCAGCGCTGGCTAAAAAAGAGGTGATGGGCGAAGCGGATATTATTATTGCGGGTATTATCGGTGCGGTACTTGGTATCAAACTGGGGCTTGTGGCGATTTATATCAGCGCGCTAATTGCCTTGGTTGCATTTATGATCGTATGCAAAAAGGGGTATGAACTTCCCTTTATCCCGTTTCTCGCCTTAGGGCTTTTGCTCACGTGGTTTTTTGATCTACCAATTTTACATGTAATGGAATTTATCTTATGAATAGAGTCAGTCGTTATCTTTTAAAACATTTCAGTGAGCTCTTTAGTTCGCTCTTTTTTATTCTCTTTTTTATCACATCCGTGGTATTTTTTATTAAAATAACGGCACTGACCGCTATTATTAAGATGAACTTTTGGGAGTTGGGAACGCTCTACATCTATCTTCTGCCCAAAACGCTTGTGTATACACTGCCCATTACTTTTTTTATTGCCTTGTGTATTACCCTCTTTAACCTCTCCAAAGAGAACGAAACCATCGTACTTTTCACGCTCGGATACGATCCCAAGAAAATTGCACAGCTCTTTTTAGGACTCTCCACCCTGCTCTCTTTTATCTTGATTTTAGATGTTTTATTGCTGATTCCGGTCTCCAAACAACTCAATGCAAACTTTGTAGAGTACAAAAAAGCCGAAGCCAAATTTAACATCAAGGCCAACGAGTTTGGTCAAAAATTCTCCGATTGGCTCGTCTACATCGAACACAGCGATAATGACAGACACTATAATGGTGTCACACTCTACCAAGCCGCGACGCAAAAAGAGGATGAAAAACTCATTGTAGCCACCAATGCCATCATCGACAATGAAAAAGGTGTTCTAAGACTCAATCTTAACCAAGGTAAAATTTTTGAATTTACCAAAGAGGGCATTCAGCAAGTTGACTTTGAACGCATGCACATCAACTCGCAGCCTAAGACGATTGTGGGGAAACTACAGAGTATTGTTGAGTACTGGAACGGTGTGTTTACCGATCAGAAACGCGCTTACGACCTCTCCTTTTTACTGCTTATCTCCCTTTTTCCACTTGCCTCAACGTTGGCAGCACTGAGTATTGGGATTGTTACGTACCGCTATAACAAAGGTGGTATCTATTTTGAGATGTTTGCAACGATCTCATTTTACCTTGTCCTTGCAACGCTTTTATCCACATGGCATCCGCAAAGCGCGCCCCTTGTTGTGTTTCTGATTATGTTTTTGAGTGCCTATAAAATTTACCAAAAGCGCATTCGCGCTATGTTCTAGATACGCATGCGTGTTAAAATCATTCTGAGTTACGACGGAAGCGCTTTCATTGGCTTTCAGATTCAAAAAGATGAGACCAAAACCTGCCAAAGTGTTGCAGGTGCGCTAACAAGGGCTTTGCAGCATATCAACATCGAAACCACCGTTGTGGGCAGTGGACGTACCGATACAGGAGTGCATGCAACCCATCAAGTCTTACATGTAGACCTTCCTCCTTATTGGAGTAATCTTGCAAAACTTCAAACCCATCTCAATGCGTTGTTAGCACCACATAGTTTTATTCAGCGCATTACACCTGTGGATGCCTCGTTTCACGCACGTTTTGATGCCAAAAAAAGGCTCTACCGTTACGTACTTTACGATGGGGCGTATCAGCCTTTTTTAGCCCAGTATGCTTTACATGTAAAGAGGCTGGATGTTCAAAAATTAAACGAATATGCACAGGTTTTTGTCGGATTTCATAACTTCGAGTATTTTAAAAAATTAGGTGGTGGTACAACCAAAGATGAGCGTACGATCTTTAAAGCAGGAGCGTACCGCTATAAGCATCTGATTGTTATCTACTTTTTAGGCGATGCTTTTTTGCGCTCACAAGTACGGATGATGTGCGGAAGTTTACTTAAAGCGTGCGATGGAATGCTTGATTACCATGATCTTATCGCACAACGCGATCGTAAAATGAAAGTGTCCACAACACTGATTCCAGCGTGTGGACTTTATCTCTCACGCGTCTTTTATTAACTAATGTTACGCAGTTTGCGTAACGGTATCTTAAACAATGAGTAAAACCCATTGTTTAAGGTCAGGGATTCATCCCCGACACCTCCTAAAGCTTCATAAAACAAGTTTTATGAGAAATAAAAGGTAAGATGTTACGCTCTTTTGAAGAAGTGCGTAACATCCGTTATTAATTCAATAGCAGCTTTCCAGCGACAATCACTTTTTTGACTTTGCCATGCAAGGTTTCCCCGTAATAGAGCGAATGTGTATTGCTCACTTCATAGCTCTCTTTGGGGTCAAACAAGACTAAGTCAGCATCGTAGCCCACTTCGATAGCCCCTTTAGACGAAAGCCCTAAAATATGCGCAGGATTGACACAACAGATGCGAATCAGGTCGTTAAAATCAATCACGCCATTTTTGATTAAAAACGTATGGGCGAGCGTTAAGAACTCTTCAATCGAGCCTATACCAAAGGCAGCATCTTCAAATGCAACATCTTTGTATAAAATGGATTTAGGCGAATGCGAGGAAGTGAGAATATCGACTAAGCCCTCTTTAAGTGCGCTAATGAGCGCTTTGCGCTCCTCTTCTTCGCGAAGCGGTGGCATCAATTTTGCATAGGTATTAAAGCCATCGCAACTGGTGTCATTTTTGGCAAGATGATGAATCGACACTTCTGTGTAAAGGTCAGATTTAAGGGCTTTATGCGATTTGGCGATTTCAAAAGCGCGTTTGGTTGAGAGCGATTTTAACACCACTGTTGCACCGTAAAAATGCGTCATTTCTGCCACTTTAGCAACTTCGGCTGTTTCGGAGATTTTAGAGATGCCAGAGAGTCCCAATTTCGAAGCAATCACACCATCGTTCATCAGTCCGTTATCGTCCAAGTTTGGTTCATAGCACTGCACAAACAGTGGTCTTTTTTTCATCGTTGCGTACTGCATGCCACGCCTTAAAAGATTGGCATTACGGTGTGAATCGGCTAAAATAGCTGCGGCACCATTGTTGAGCAACGTCGCAATATTGTGGAGTTGGTCCTCTTTTTCATCGGCTAAAGGAGCGCTCATATGCAGATTGACTTTGGCTTGATCGATCTTAAATTTTACCAACTCCAAAAGAGTCGCACTCTCAAGACGTGGGCTAAAATCAGACATCACCACCGCTGTGGTAACACCCCCTTTAAGACAACTGTTGGAGAGTTTATCGATGTATTCTTGATTGAGACAACTGTTGGAAAAGCGCACGTTAAGATCAATGAGACCTGGAAGCACATAAAGTCCATCAGCATCGATCACTTCATCATTTGCTGCTGCATCAAGCGCTTTGCCAACGGCAACAATTTTACCCTCTTGGATCAATACATCGTGGCGAACCACTCCCTCTTGGGTTGACACCAAAGCATTTTTAATTAACATGGCTTCCTCTTTTGGATAATTTTTGTTTGAAACGCACAATGCGCTCATAAGAGAGTGCAATTCGCTCAGAGCTCAACTCCCCATTGTGAATTGCTTCTTTAATAATTTTATTCACCGTAAAGGTCATACTTGTACTCTCTGCAAAATAGTTGGTAAAGACCAAAATATCAGCCCCTGCATCGATACTGCGAATCACGCGTTGCTTAAAATCAAGACTACTGGCAATCGAGTGGGTGCGTAAATTATCGGCAAACACAACCCCTTCAAAGTGCATTTTATCTCTGAGCAAGCCTTGGATGATGCGCTTTGAAAAGAGTGTTGGATTTTGGGGATCAAGCTCTTGGTGCATCGCATGAGAGATCAAAACTGCGTCCATTTTACCAAACGCGATCAGATCATAATAGGGTTTTAACTGCTCAAAACGCCATGTTTTGGTGACGTCTTCTTCGCTAGAGAAGTTATTCCAAAGATTGGCACCTGCTGTGGGAAAATACTTGACAACCGGCATCACACCTTCGGCTTTCAGGGCATTGATAAACAGCATCGCATAGGTCGTCACCATCTCTTCGTATGCAGCATAACTGCGCTGTAATTTTGAGCTATCAAGTACATCGTATTTGGGTTGAAGATCAAGAACCGGTGCAAAATTGACATTAATGCCACTTTTAGCAAGATCTAAACTGAGTGCTTGATAAAGCGCTTCACTTTCTGCAATATTTTTACTTTGAAACAGTTCATGCGCAGAAGGAGCTTCACTAAAGCCATTTTTAGCATTGAACAGACTGTTTCCACCCTCTTGTTCAACCGCCACGATCAAGGGAAGCGCTTTGGGGACTTGTGCCTTTAAATACTCATTCAGTTTTTTAAGCTGTACTGGGTTTTGAACATTTTTTTCGGTGATAAACACCCCACCAATTTTTTCACGTTTAATATCTTTTGCGATCTGTTCAACCCATTTGTCACCCTCTTTTACGCCATCAAAGCCGATGATGATCATCTGAGCAATCATATCTTCTAAGGGTGGTGTTTTGGCGTGCACAAGAGAAGTGAAGAGTAAGCAAGAGAAAAAGAACTTAAGCATCATCAATCCGACAACAGGTCTTTCACGCTGATGCGTGGCTCTTTACCCTTTAAAATCAGTGCTATTTCGTGAGCAATGGGTGTATAAATCGCATGTTTTTTAGAAAGCTCAAAAATGGCTTCAGAGGTAAAAACACCCTCTGCCACTTCGCCAAGAGCGACTAAGATGTCTTCTAGTTTTTTGCCTTCTGCTAAAAAAAGTCCCACACGATAGTTGCGCGAAAGGGTACTAGACGCCGTTAAAAAGAGATCGCCTGCACCACTGAGCCCCAAAAAGGTCTCATCGTGCGCACCAAAATATTTTCCAAAACGGCGCATCTCCACTAGCCCTCTAGCTATCAAACTCGCACGTGCGTTATTGCCAAGTTTCAGTCCATCACAAATGCCACTGGCAATCGCCAACACGTTTTTATACGCCCCACATACCTCTGCACCCATCACATCTTTTGAGGTATAGGTTTTGATAAACGAAGGGAAAAAGGCGGCGAACTCTTTGGAGAGTCCTTCGTTGGTTGAATTAATCACAAGCGCCGTAGGCAGTCCTTGCATCACCTCAGAGGCAAACGAAGGGCCCGATAAAAAACTGAGATTTTCTTCTGGCACATGCTGCGCAAAAATTTCATTTAAAAAAGCGCCACTGCCCTGCTCGATTCCTTTGGCAGCAACCAGAATTTTTTGCCCCTTAAAGCTAAAATGCGCTTCCAACCAATGGCGCACCACTTGAGCAGGCAGTGCAAAAATAAGGTACTCACACGCGAGCGCTTCTTCAAGGCTTACAAAATTTTGAATGGCTTTGGGTTGGCGTGAAGTGATCTTACATGTAAAGTTAAACGAGAGTGCAAACTGAAGCGCTTGCCCCCATTTTCCCGCTCCAATGACTGCTATACTCACGCCCATAACCGTTTAAACATCGAGTCTGGATTTTAAAAGTTCATTCACTTTAGCAGGATTGGCAGCACCTTTGCTCTCTTTCATCGTTTGCCCGACAAAGAAACCAAAGAGTTTATCTTTTCCACTTCTGTATTCTGCTACTTTATCGGCATTGGAACTGATGATCGCATCGATAATCGCTAAAATAGCGCCATCATCACTCACTTGTTTCAGACCCAATGTTTCAATGGCATCATCCACACTTGCATTATTTTCCATCAAATAATCCAACACCTCTTTGGCCGCTTTTCCACTAATGGTTCCATCTTCAATGCGTTTGACAATGGCTGCTAATTTAATCGCATCCACAGGTGAGGTCATAAGCGTCATACCATTGTTCAGACGTGCAAGAAGCTCAACCGTAAGCCACGTTACAGAGTTTTTAGCACCAGCTCCCTCATTGATCATCATTTCATAAAAATGTGCCATTTCAACACTGGAGGTAATCACATTGGCATCGTACTCTTTAATGCCGTACTCTTTGAGGAAACGATCACGTTTTTGGTCAGGAAGCTCTGGAATTTGGATGCACTCTGCTAACATATCATCCGGAATCAAAACAGGCAGCAAGTCAGGATCGGGGAAATAGCGATATTCAGCGCTATCTTCTTTACCTCGCATGCTTCTCGTTTCATTTTTCTCGGTATCGTACAGACGTGTCTCTTGTACGACTTCCCTTTCATAAACGCCATCTTCCCATGCGTTACTTTGACGCTCTACTTCGTAGTCAATCGCTTTTTGGATAAATTTAAACGAGTTGAGGTTCTTGATCTCCGCTCTGGTATAAAGCTTGGTCTCACCTTTTGGGCGAATCGAAACGTTTGCATCACAGCGAAAACTTCCCTCTTGCATATTGGCATCGCTGATGTCGAGGTAGCGCAAAATGGCATGCAGTTTCTTAAGGTATAAAATCGCCTCTTCGCTGCTTCGCATATCGGGTTCACTCACGATCTCAAGCAGCGGTGTTCCTGCGCGGTTTAAGTCCACATGCGAGACACTTCCATGGTGAATGTTTTTACCCGCATCCTCTTCAAGGTGCGCCCTTGTGACACCAATGCATTTTGTTGATCCGTCTTCAAAATCGATGTAAATTTCACCTGCTTCAACAATGGGTATCTCAAATTGACTGGTCTGATACCCTTTTGGAAGATCAGGATAGAAGTAGTTTTTTCGGTTGAAAATGGATTTTTGATTGATCGTTGCATTGATAGCAGTGCCAAGTGCAATCGCTTTTTTGACAACCTCTTTGTTTAAAACAGGCAAAGCGCCAGGAAGTCCCAAACAGACTTCACACACGTTGGTATTGGGTTCGTCGCCAAAACTGGTTGGACAACTGCAAAAAATCTTGGTTTTTGTGTTTAACTGAGCATGAACCTCAAGTCCAATAACAACTTCAAATTGCATTAAATACCCTTTGGGATTAATCTAAAAAAAAACGAATTGAGGCAAAACCGTATACGCCAACCTCTTCACACGCTTGTACGTGTTCAGCGTTGATGATGCCACCAAGCGCGAAACATTTAATGTTGATTTTATCATTTATTTCTTTTAACTTCTCTAAACCAAGTGGTTCGCCCTTGTTGGGCGTCGCAAAAATGGGACTAAAGGTGATCGCATCGGCGCCTCGTTTTTGGGCTTCAAAAGCTTCTTCAAACGTATGCGTACTTGCAATGACGTCTAAACCTAACGCTTTAGCTTTTTGGATTACATGTAACGCATTGGAAGGTAGATGCACGCCATCGCAGCCAAGTTCACTTGCGAGTTGAAAATCGGTATGTAAATAGAGTTTCGTTCGATTATCGGAAATACCAGCATTGACAACAGCTTTGGCAATGGAAGCATAATCAGAGGTGATTTTATCGCGCAAGCAGATGTAATCAGGCTGATATTTTGCCTTTACATGTAAAAGTGTTTGAACGACTTCGGTTGGATGGGAAGTATAAAATGAGGGATCAGTGATGAGATAGCGTTTGATCATTGAGGCTAAGTTTTTCTAAAAGGTGCGTCTGCTTTTTCAGCTCTTCATATTTATCCAGCTGCAACTGTGCCATTTCAAAGATAATGGCAAAAAAACACCCTGCTAGAAAAAAGAAAAGTGCAATGATCGAAGCGATAATCAAACCAAAAGGGAGAAAAAGAAGGAACGTATAGCCTCCACCAGCCAATGCAAGTGCCCAAGAGGCACCGTGCAAAAAGCTGAGGAGTTTTTCAAAACGCGTTTGTTGGTGTTGCAACAAGGGAGTACTTTTTAGTGCTCTTCGCTAATTAAAACAGCACCTGCAAGATATACATAGGTTAAGATCATAAAAATAAATGTCTGCAAAAATGCAGAGAATGTTAAAAGCGCATACGCAGGAAGTGGGGCAACCCAAGGAGCCAGCATCAAGACTACGGCTAAAAACAGATCATCACCTTTGATGTTACCGAAAAGTCGGAAAGACAAAGAGACGATACGAGAAAGATGTGAAACAATCTCGATAGGGAACATGAGTGGAGCCAAAACTTTCAAGGGTCCCATAAAATGCGCAAAGTAATGCACGACACCGTTCACACGGATACCTTCAAAGTTATAGTAAACAAAGACCATAAGTGCTAACGCTAATGTCATGTTGAGGTTGCTTGAAGGAGCTTCAAACCCAGGAATAATACCGATAACGTTTGCAATAAACACCATCAAACCAAGGGTTGCTACCAGTGGTAGATATTTACGCGCTAATTCTTCACCAATGACATCTTTACCCATGGAGACAACACTCTCAAGATACGCTTCCATGACATTTTGAACACCACTTGGTACCAGTTGCATTTTAGACGTTGCAAGTTTTGCCAAAACAAAACTGATAACGCCGACTAAAACAATGTGTGATACAAAGATGAAGTCATGGGAGTGATTAATAAGACCTAAAAATGTAAACATTTCGCCCATTACACATTTCCTTCGTTAATTAATTTTGCGTGATTGTAGCTATAAATCATTTAATAGTAGTTTAAGGCTTCGGTTTTTTACGAAGTTCGCTGACCTGTTGCCCACCTATTCCCCAATTATCCATATCCACTTCGTCAATCGTAACAACCGTTGTGGCTGGATTTTTACCTAAAACACTCACTAAAAGGTTTGTTACGCCCTCAATAAGCTCAGCTTTTTGCTCTTTGGTCGCACCCTCTTTGGTGATTTTGATATTAACATAAGGCATCTTTACTCCTTCATTAAAAGTCGATGAGCACGTGAAAGTGCCATATCGATATTGTCGGTAATGTTTTCTAGCCCTATTTTTTTCTCAAAACCAAGACGTCGCATTTTAAGCTTGATGTGCTCATTGACTCCAGAGAGTACAAGAATCGTTCCGTTACTTTGGCAAAGATCAAAAAACTCCTCTAACGCATGAAGTCCCGTCGCATCGACCATAGGCACATGACGCATACGCAGTATAAAGACTTTGGGAGGGTTACTCACTTCACCCAAGACATTTTTAAGCCGATCAGCAACACCAAAGAAAAACGGTCCATCGATCTCATACACTTCCACATCTTTAGGAACAATTTTCTTGGAAATAGCGTTCGCATCATCCACTTCAAGGGGCTCATCGTCTTCATCCAAAGGCATACCAATCGTATTTTTGGTATCCACAATGCCTGTTACGTCTATCATTCGTTTGATAAACAAAAGACCTGCTAGCATAATACCTGTTTGAACACCGGTGTTAAGATCGATTAAAACGGTTAGGAAAAAAGTCATTAACAACACAACCATATCGTTACGTTCAGACTTAAGGGCAATGGCTTTAAAGTGGTGAAACTCACTCATATTCCATGCCACAACGATCAAGATAGCCGCCAGAGTCGCTAAGGGAATCAGCACAATGAGTTTTGAAAATAAAAACATAAAAATAAGCAACATAAGGGCATGAATAACACCTGCAACAGGACTATAGGCACCGGCTTTAATGTTCGTAGCCGTTCGTGCAATTGCACCTGTGGCGGCAATGCCCCCAAAAAGTACCGAAGCGATATTGGCAACACCTTGTGCCATAAGCTCTTTGTTGGAGTGGTGGCGATCTCCCGTCATACCATCGGCTACAACGCAGGAGAGCAGGGATTCGATGGCGCCTAGGAGGGCAATCGTTATCGCATCAGGAAAAACCGCTCGCACTTTTTCCAATGAAAATGCAGGTATGGAAGGGTATGGTAACGTCGATGGTAAAGTGCCAAATTTAGAACCAATCGTCTCAACAGGAAGTTTAAACAGATAAACTGCTAAGGCTGAGAGAATAATGACAATAATGGGTGCAGGAATATGCGGAAAACGGTGGCGCAATTTAAGTAAAAGACCCATACTCACCACACCAATCGCCATAGCATAATAGTTTACATGTAAAAGCTCTGTCGAGTAAAGTTTCCACTGATCGACAAACTCTGCTGGCATTTTGGCAATAGGAAGCCCAAAAAAATCTTTAATCTGCGAAGAGAAGATAATAAGCGCGATACCGGTTGTAAAACCCACTGTAACAGGATAAGGAATGTACTTGATGATGTTACCAAGCTTAAAAACACCCATTAAAAAGAGCATAATGCCTGCCATAAATGTGGCAATGACTAGACCATCGTATCCGTGTTTTAAAATAACCGCATAGAGTACCACAACAAAAGCCCCTGTAGGACCTCCAATCTGGTACCTACTCCCACCAAAGAGAGAGATAATAAGCCCAGCGACAACCGCTGTAAAAAGCCCTTTTTCAGGACTAACACCACTGGCTATGGCAAATGCCATCGCTAAAGGTAAGGCGATAATCGCAACTGTAGAGCCTGCTACAATATCGGACGATAACTTTGCAACATCATACCCTTCCCTCAAAACCATAAAGCTCCTAGGGAGCCAATACTTCACATTCATTGTGAACCTTAAAGAAGAATTTTCTCTTGTCCTAAGCGATAGAGTGCAAAATCATATTTGACAGGATCACTTGGATCAATCTTTTGGAGTGCGCGACTCAACTCTAAGACAGCCTTAAAATCATACGATTTTCGCTGAATCAAGCCCAGTTTTTTACCCAATGCGAACGTATGTGTATCGAGTGGAACGAGCAGATCTTTGGTATCAACACCCTTCCAAAGACCAAGATCAAGATGATCTTTTCTAACCATCCATCTAAGATACATATGCCATCGTTTATAAGGAGAGTGAGGGTTTGCTGGAGGTATTGTACCCAATAAAAACTGATAGCCACGTGAGCGGTAAGGATTAATATCGTACAACAATGCGATCAGTGCGCGTAAACCATCCATCACATCTGATTTTTTTTGGTACGCAGGGAGAAAAACGGACTCGAATGAGCCAATGTCATGTTTAACACGTCCAAACGTTGTAAAAAGTGCTTGAATATCTTTGGCATTTTGAAAGCGGTAATAGTGATGCGCTAATGCCTGTTCAATCGTGCTTTCATCCGCATCTAAAAGTGAAAAATCCAAGCTCTCTAAAAACTTGATGATGGCTGGAACATTCCCGTACGCAAACAGTGCACAAATGAGTGCGCTAAATTCATCATTATACCGTGAAGCAATCATGAGAGGGTCAGGACGATTTAAACTGATCTCATCGGCATGATTACGTTTAGTTGCCTCTTCGTTTAAACGTTTTGCAATAGTTTCAAACGTCATTTAAGACATCTTTTTCGTTACTTTTTGATTGAAGATAATCAGAGAGATTAATCAAAGAGAACGTGACGAGAAAGATAAGAAGACCAGGGAAAAAACTCAGCCACCATGCAATATCGATCACTTCCTTCCCCTCACTGATAATCACACCCCAACTCATCTGTGGAGGCGTAATCCCAATACCTAAAAAACTCAGCCCACTCTCTGCCAAAATCGCGCCACTCACCCCAAAGGTAAAGCTGATAAAAAAGATAGGTGCTAGCAGAGGAGCGAAGTACTTGAAGATGATTTTGAAGGTATTGACATCGGAGAGTTTAAGAATTTTAATAAAGGGTGCGTTTGAAATGGCAAAGCTCTCACTTCGTATCATTCTCGCCATTCCCATCCATCCAGTAATGGAGATAATCAAAACAAGCACCCATACGGAGGCATTCATATAGCTAATTAATGCTAAAAGGAGAAAAAATGTCGGAAAGGTTAAAAAAAGATCAATCACAACAATCACAAGTTTATCAATACCCCGTTGAAAATAGCCTGCACTAATCCCAATCATAAGCCCGACAATACTCGAAATCAAAGCACTTAAAACACCAATGGTTAACGAAACTTGCCCCCCGATCATCAAACGCCTCAAAAGATCACGCCCTAGTCTATCCGTTCCTAAAAGATGCTCAAAACTTGGAGGCAATAAAATAGTATTCGGATTGATTTCATACGCTGATCCAGCATAAAAAGAGGGCAATGCAAAGCAAAAAAAGAAGATGAGCACCAAAAGAGTGGTGCTCACAAACGGAAATCGTTTCACTAGGATTTCATGCCTAAAAGGGTATCTAACATCTCATCAATGGTTGTGATAATTTTAGCCGCAGCCGTATAAGAGGCTTGATACATAATCAAGTTCGCAAGCTCCTCATCTTCATTCACACCGCTCGTCGATTGAAATTCGGTATACGCCGTATTATAAAGTGTTGAGTTGGTTGAAAGACTCGAATCTGCAGCATTTGCTTCTGAAGCAATATGCGTTGTCAAGCTAGTGTAATATCCATCCAGTGTTCCACTGGTGACAAGCCCATTATTGTAAAAGCTGAGTGAATCGTATTGCAGTTGCACCATGGCATTCGCAACCGTATTATCTCCTGAGGTGGGGGCTGCAAATCCTGCCATCGAAGAAGGATCTTTTTGATATTGCGTTGCGACGCTAATGTCAGAGGCATCCGTTCCCGTTAAAAACTGACTAATACCAATAGCACCTGGAAAATTCGTTCCATTATCTTCTATGGCAATAGTGTATCCGCTGTTATTGGTCGTAGGAGAGAGTGAAAAGGTTCCATCTTCCATATAAATAGCTGTAAAGTAATCATCTACGTCGTTTAATGAGTTATTATCGCTATTGTCATCGGTACTGGAGTTAATTTGAGAGACAATACTATCAGAGAAGGTATTGTCGGTCATGGTTGTTGTACTTCCAATCGTAATCGTTTTACGACCCACTTCAAGACCGCTACTATCATAAACAATGACATCAAAGGTGCCCGATTCAATATTTTCATAGGCATTTTTTAAAGAGGTATTCCCTGAAATATCTAAAATCGGTGATTGCATACTTGATTGTGCACTTTGCGCATAAATGTTGTTCGTTGCGGTAATCAGTGTTTGCGCAAAGGTATCTAATTCATCGATATAATCTTGGATCGTTCCATCGGTAGGATACCCATTCTCACCATTGAGAGCACGACCACGAAGATCGAGCATAGCGCCGACTTTACCCCCTGAAATTTTTCCTGTCAAATCATACTGTTTGCCATCTTGTGTTTCGTAGTAAACAGAGTAATAACCACTTGTATTCGAGCTATTACTTGCCACAAGGGGGTGGTACGTCGATCCATCAATAATCGTATACCCAGCAATATTCAAGCTATACTCTGTGCTACTTGATTCAGAAGAGCTGAGGTCTGCTGAAACTGAGGAGGTGTAACTGCTCGTACTGCCTTTAGAAACCGAAATATCCACTAGATTTGCTAAAGTCAGTTCAAGCTCATCACGCGCATCCCTTAAATCATTGGCATAATTACCCGCTTCTGATTCTATCGCATTGATTTGTTTATTAATATCGGCAATTTGTGAGGCAATACTGTTAATTTCATCAATAGATGTTTTAAGCTGTGAATTCACAGAATCTTGAAGATCCCGTAAGGATTCACGCGTGGATTGAATATCACTTGTCATCGTTAAAGCCGATTGAACCAAAGCGATTTTTTGAGAACCTTCTGTTGCATTGGAAGCCAAATCACTCCAAGCAGCAAAATACTCTTCAAGATCAACCGCAATGCCTGACTCGTCCAAGTCAGGAAAATACGTTGAAACTTCTTCTAATGTTTGTGTTGTGTAGGTATCATACGAAACAGCCGTGGCTGCTTTTTTTAATTGTGCATATGTAAATTCATCGTGCACACGTGTCACAGAAGTCACCGTAACGCCAGTCCCAACGCTAACACCACCCGAACTTACCGCAGAACTTGCTGCTAAATTAACGCGTTGTCTGGTGTACGAAGTATTATCTTGATTAGCAATATTTTGACTGGTAGTGGCAACAGCAACTTGAGAGGCATTGAGAGCCGATGTTCCTGTGTTGAGTGTGCTAAAAAGTCCCATAATTATGCCTCAATTTTGAGTAACGAAGCTGGCTTGTGATTGGCTATTTTATAACCATCCATCTCTCTTGGAAAGATATTATCGAGTAAGACATTGTAAAATTGACTAATGGTAACCACATATTTTGCATACTGCTTATTGCAAACTTTAAGTGCTGTGAGCTTTGATTTCATTTGAGTGAGGAGCTCTTTTTGAGTCGCGTCCAATAACTCTTCAAGTGATTTTTTACCACTCTCTTTCAGCATTTTGGAAAGTTCATTGTCCAAAAGAGACTTTTTGGTCTCAAAGGAGTGAATCAAATCTTCTTTAATTTTAGATCGTTCAGCTACATCTCCATGCTGTGCAGCTTTGATAGCAACAATATCTTTTTCAGTCTGCTCTATAAGGCTATCAATATCTTTAATCGCATTGTGCAAATAGTGTGTTAACATCGTTTGATCCTTTTACATGTAAGGATTTAGAGCAACTCTTCCGCGACAGCTTGAGCCGTTTTTGCTAGATCGAAGGTGTACGTTCCATTTTCGATTCCAGCTTTAAGCGCGGAGACTTTGTCTACCCCTTCACTTTTTTCTGTTTTTAAGACGCCTTTGGAGGCATCTTCTTTCAGACTGTTTTGTTGTACATACACCACATTGGACGATTGAACGGTTGAAATCATTTTAGAACCTTTACAGTTAAATTAGTATCGCTTGCAACTATATCGTCTAAAATGATAAAACTTTAACGTTCCTCTTTTAAATAGTTAAATAACATTTCACTTAAACCCAAATTACCACTCAAAGCATTACTCATTGTGTCGTTATACATCGATTTATAAATTTTATCACCCGCATCTTTCTCATAAAGTCCACCCTCTTCATCACTGCTAAGCGCAATATCCAAGATCTGTTTTAAGAAAAATGCTTCAAACTTGTCGGTTTGCTCTTTCAGCAACGCATCATTTTGCTCTGTACTGCCTACGGGAGTGGGCGTTGGATTATAATTCGCATTTAAAAGAGCTATGCTGCTATCAGTTTGCATTAGATGATCTCCAACGGAGCCGTAATGGCGCCTGCACGCTTGATATTTTCTAAAATAGAGATAATATCTTTAGGCCTAGCTCCTAATTTATTGAGGGCACGTGCAATGTTTGCAACCGTCATACTCTCTTGTTTGATTTTAATGCGATTTTCCGCTCCAGCGATCTTAACATTACCACCAATATCAATATTTCGCTCATCGGCTAACACATCTTCGGCTTCAATCTTGATCGTAATATCCCCATGGGTCACCACAACAGGATCAACCCTGACATTGACACCTGAAACAATCGTTCCCGTACGCTCATCGATCACAATTTTTTCTTCTTTTTCGTACCGCACATCGACATCCAATGTTTTCGCTAAAAACTCAACGGTGGAGTGACCTTCAGGCTTCATCAAACGAACGGTTCGTGAATCCGTTGCTACGGCAATTTTTTTACCAAATTTTTTATTGAGTTCATTTTGCACGGAAACGGCAGTATTAAAATTGGCTTCTTTTAAGGAAAGATCCACAAATTCTTGTTCATGGAGATTGTTTTCAATTTCACGCTCCACCAAAGCACCATTAAAGATGTTCGCAGAAGCGGGGTGATTGAGTTGTCCTTTCTCTTTACCGTTCATACCACCAATGGTGAGTGAGCCTTGTGCTAAAGAGTAGATTTTTCCATCCACACCTTTGAGCGGTGTCAAAAGCAGATTGCCACCTTGCAAAGACTTTGCATCACCAATGGACGAGACCGAGACATTGATTGTATCACCTTGTCTAGCAAAGGCTGGAAGTTTTGCGGTCACCACCACAGCGGCGATATTTTTAGACTTAATATCCGCAGGATCAATTTTAACGTTGACCGTTTGCAAAAGATTGGAGAGTGATCGTAGTGTAAATTCGGACGATGAACCATCTCCCGTGCCGTTAAGTCCCACGACAAGACCATAACCGATAAGTTGGTTTTCCCTCACTCCAATGACATTGGCAATATCACCAAGCCTTTGAGCATAGAGTGTGCTGAGTGCTGAGATCAGTACGAAAGAGAGTGTAACAAGCTTCATCAATTCCCTTTAAATTTAGCGTTCTTGCCAATTTAAAGCAATTAATGTTCCACGTTCTTACATGTAAAAGGAGAGTGAACTGTTTCCAAATTTTTTACGCTTTGCTAACGTATACGAACCAATCGCTTCTGGAAGGACAAGGGTGCTCATATGTTCAATGACAATTAAATGTGCCTTTTCAGCGGGAATCGAAGCAATTAAGCGTATCACTTTTTCATACACATCTTCCATCCCTTCACGAATGGAAAAAGGCGGATCGAAATAGAAATACGCTTTACATGTAAGCTTTCCTAGCAGTGTAGGAAAAAGGATAAAACTGTCACCTTCAAGAGGCGTTGTGTGTGCTTCATCGATTGCTTTACAGTTACGTTTGAGTGTTTGAAACGCGGCTCTATCTTTTTCTATAAAATAGGCGTGTTTAGCACCACGACTCAGTGCTTCAAGCCCCATTGAACCACTACCACCAAATACTTCGACAAAGAGTTCATCGATGATGTCGTATTGGAGGCTATCAAAAAGAGACCCTTTTAAGATGGCTTTGGTACTTCGAGTGCTCTCTAAAGAGGGAAGAAAAATCTTTTTTCCCTTGTATTTGCCTACACTAATGGTTGAAGAAAGGGGCTTAGTTGCCATAATAGGCTCGAATCGTCTGGATCAGTTCTGCTCTAAATTTTTCAGTCAAGGCAGTGATTTTTTCTTCAAGAAGAAGGGTGTGCCTAGAAGCAGATACCCCTTCATCCATCGTATCTTGACGTAAAAGAAGGTGTTGAAAAAATTTATCCAGTTCCAAAAGCAGTGAAGATTTAGAAAAGGGAATCATCAAATTACCCTCATGAGAAGAGATATAGAAAATAGGTTTATCGAGTTCAATTTTTTTATCGCTTATGACAAAATCACACTGTTTATAAGGCACAACCCTATCGCCTAAAAAACTCTTGAGTGCTCGACTTAACAGCAACGATTGACACACTAACGCTATTTTCATCTTATTCCTCTGCTTGTAATCATGAAATAGTAACACACTCAATCTTAATCCTCTTTTGTCTTCTTTCACACGGTGTTAAAGAGAAAAATAGATCTGTCGATCTTGTTGTTATAAAAGTTATGGAGGGCAATTATGGACATTTTTAGCACGACCAGTAAGCAAGCCGAAACTGCAACTACTCCTAAAGTCGCAACGACGCCACAAGTCAATGAGATTAAACAAAGCAGTGATGCTAATTTGAAAAACCAACAAAATCAACGAAACCAAGATGAAACCACTGCCATCCTCGAACAAACGGTTAATGAACTGAATGACCAAATGGATCTTTTAGAGACCAATATTGCTTTTGGTTTTAACAAAGAGTTGAGTAGAATGTATGTCAGTGTTATTGAGAAAAGCAGTGGCGATACCATTCGTCAAATTCCCACAGAAGAGGCGATGGCACTTTCTGTAAAGATGAAAGAAATTGTCGGAATGATTTTCGACAAAAAAGGATAACCTATGGCAACCTCTAGTTTAAGCTCACTCGGACTTGGTAGTGATAGCGTTTTAAGTTATGATGTTATTGATAGCTTGCGTGCAGTGGATGAAGAAGCACTGCTTGATCCAATTGATACAGATTTAGCAACCAATTCAACACAACAGACAGACTTAGAAACACTCACAACACTAGCATCAGCACTTTCAACATCAGCAAGTGCCTTGGCAGATGATACCTATTACCTACAACGCACAACCACTGTTTCCAATGATGCGGTGAGCGTTACGGTTGATGGTGGTACCAATGTTCAAGAGTTCACGTTACATGTAGATCAACTCGCACAGCAAGATATTTACCAAAGTACTGGATTTAGTTCCGAAACCAGTGCGGTTACCACAGCATCTGATACATTAACAATTGAAGTGAATGGCACTTCATACGCTTTGGCTGTCTCTTCCTCCACAACACTCAGTGATCTTGCAAGCATGATTAATGATAAGTTTGATGGCAGCATTACCGCATCTCTTTTAAACACAGGTGGAACCACACCGTATAAACTCGTTTTAAAATCAGACAACACCGGGGCAGATTATGATATTACTCTAACATCCGCTAATTATGAGAGCGATCCCACGTCAACCAATATTCTTACGAGCTTAGGCTGGGATGATACAGACAACCACGTGCAAACAGCACAAGATGCAAAGTTTACCTACAATGGTATTAGCATTACCCGCTCTTCAAATACGATTGATGACTTAGTAACAGGTGCGACGATTACACTGAACGAAGTCCAAAGTAGTGGTGTAACAACTAAAGTATCCATCGAACAAGATTGGAGTGATGTTAAAACACAAATTGAATCTTTTGTCTCTGCGTTTAACAGCTTAGTGGAAAACTTAGATACGGCCACCAGTTATAATTCAGAGGAAGAGACAGCAGGTGTTTTTCAAGGCGTGAGTCAACTTACAGGCTTTTTCTCTAGCTTAAAAAGGCAGATACAAAGTATTGATAGCCTAGGACGTAGCCTTGTGGATTATGGTCTTTCCTTTGAAGATGGGGAACTTACCTTTGATGAAGATACTTTCAATACAATGGTAGAAGATGATGCTACCGATGTACAAGACTTTTTTATGGGATCAAAAACTTACGAAACAACAACAGCCTATTCAGGAACTAGCGTTGCATCTGGCGCTTTAGATATTACCTATAAAGGGTTGTATATTAATGAGACCAGTATTCGTTTTACAACCGATGCAGGCTCCACCTCAGAAGAAAATGCCTTGGCACTTCAAAATGCCATTAATAAAGCAGGTGTTGAGGGGGTTACCGCAACGGTTGGAGATGATGGAAACATCATTTTAAAAAGTACGACAGGCGAAGATATTGCCATTACCGGCGATGCAACCGCTTTAGCAACGCTTGGTTTAAAAGCGACAACTGTAAACGGACAGAGCACCACGAACAATGGATTTTTTACCGATTTTAGTGATCTGTTAACAACGTATACAAAAAGCAGTACTGGTACTTTGGCAATCTACTCTACGTATCTTGACACCAAAGCAGATTCCTTAACCGAACAAAGAGAAAAAAGTGTAACGATGTTAGATAAACGATATGAAATTATGGCATCAAAATTTGCGGCATACGATAGTATTATAAGCTCAATGACAACAGCGTTTAATACACTCTCTATGATGATTGATTCAGCAAGTAGTAGCGATTAATTTTAAAGGATTTTTACATGTATACCAATCTAGCCTATGCAACCTATTCACAAAATAATGCCTCTATTGAATCTCCTGAGAAGTTAATTAAGATGCTTTATGAAGGTATTTTACGTTTTGCATCGCAGGCAAAAAAAGCCATTGAAAAAAGAGATATTGAAAAAAGAACCTATTGGATCAATCGCACATCTGCTATTTTTGCGGAACTCATTCATTCCCTCAATTACGATGGCGGGCAAGTTGCCTATTATCTTCGTGGGCTTTACACGTATCAACTCAAACTTCTCTCAGAGGCCAATCTTAAAAATGATGCTACAAAATTAGACGAGGTCATCAATGTTGCGCTTGGACTTTTAGAGGCGTGGAAAGAGGAGACAGAAAATGAGCTGGAGTGACGCTTTTACCATTGCAATCATTGAAAAAAATCCTATCAAACTGGGTAAACTCATCGCTGAAATGCCAAAAATAAGCGATATTCAAGAAGCAAAACATGCACAAGCCCTTATTCAAGAAGCATTACATATCATGAAAAACGAACAGGCTCAACTGCATGATTCTATGGAAAAACTCAAAAAAACAAGAGCCTTTATTACCTCTGCTGCTATTATTGCATCTCATAAAAAAGAGTACTTGGGATAATTTTATCCCCACGTACTCTTAATTCTCAAAACACTTCTTAAGCAATGTTGAACTCTCTGGCTTCGTTAGCAAAGAGACAACCACCGCGGTTAAAGCAGAAAGTGGCAATGCCACGATCATCGCATCGACAAAAATAATTTTTCCACTTAAAAGTGAGTTCACACCAAAAAGCATTTTACACAGACCCAACTCTTTTGCCTCTTGAAAGTGAACAAATAAGAGCCAAAAAGTGGTAATGACCGTACCCACAACCATTGATGCAATCGCTCCTTTTTGTGTCATGCGCTTCCAAAAAAGCCCACCAAAATAGACCGGTAAAAAGATGCTCGCACACAGAGCAAAAAAGATAGCTGTACTTCGAGCAATGATCGCTGGCTGTTTATCAAACAGATACGCCAAGGAGACCGAGATCACGATCATGATAACAATGCCTGTACGGGTAATCAGCAGTGAATTTGACGTGTGTTTTCCAACAATCTGCTCAAACACATCGCGACCAATTGCCGTTCCCATCGCATGAAATTGACTTGAAAGTGTACTCATCGCCGCTGAAATCAATGCAAACAAGAAGATAAAAGCAAACCATTTTGGCATCGCAGCGTTAATGAAATGTGGAATCACTTTTCCCACGCCACCTGCACTTTGGAGTGCATTTTTCCCTTCATTAAACTCATAATACCACACATTGGTCAGTGAACCTACGATAAACACAATTCCCGTCATCGCAATGATAAAAACACCCCCAATCAAAACAGCGCGATTGAGCTCATTTTTACTTTTAACCGTCATAAAGCGAACGACCAACTGAGGTTGTGCTAAAACACCAATACCAACGCCCATCGTAATCGTTGTAATCACAAAAAGCCATCCCTCAGAGAGAAAAATAGGCATCTTGTTCCAGCCTTGAAAACCCCAATTCATAGAGAGTTTCATCATAAAATCAGGACTTCCTGCTTTGAGATCTTTAAGGTTAGCACTTCCAAGCGATGCAACCGTTTTGTTCCACACCATTTCCAGTTTTGAAAATCCTGCATCAATGCCACCCACAGCATCAAAAACCATGACCAACAGAATCATCATCGCCACAAACATGATGACCCCTTGCAGGGCATCGGTCAGCATCACCCCTTTTAATCCACCGGCTAAGACATAGCCTGTAATGATGATTGAAAAGACTAAAAGCGCCATATGATAATCCACTTTAAAATACGCCACAATGAACTCTGTCCCACCAATCAAAACCGCTGAAGCATACAATGGCATAAAAAATGCGATCAAAATACCCCCAAATACTTGAATAAACTTAGAATTAAAACGTCGTCCTAGTAATTCAGGAAAGGTGTGTGCATTAAGGCGAATGCCCATTTTACGCGTAGGATTGCCCAAAAAGACAAAGGCGATGAATACACCCACAAAAATGTTACAAAACGTAAGCCATAACAGTGAATTTCCAAGCCACGCTGCCACACCGCCAAACCCAACAATCGCGGCTGTAGAGATAAAGGTAGCTCCGTAGCTGAGTGCCATCACAAACGGATGCGTGTTGCCTCCTGCGATTAAGTAATCGGCAGAGCTTTTTGTCTGTTTATAGCCCACAAACCCAAGATACCCCAATACCGCAAGGTAAATAATGATGATGATATTTTCAAGCATATTCATTATAAATCCTTATTGATTCGCGCTTCATCTTTGTCCCAAGATTTCGTGTTTAAGACCTTCTCCTCTTTGTCTTTGTTCCAGTTGATGACACCGTAAACCACGCATAAAAGTGTACTCGCATTCATTAGCCAAAATGCCGATCCTACACCTAGATCAAATGTTTCCATGCCTATATCTCCTTTTAAATGTTTCCCAAAGTAATATAAATTGCTTTAACGAAACGTTAGTTTTATTCTTAATCCGTTCTAAAAAAATAATTTAGTTTCAAATTTGCTCACTTTACATGTAAGGATTTTGCCAAACTATCTTAGATAAGTAATTTATAATCTTAGTTTCAATACCCTTTAAAATTACAATGCAGAAGCGATGGAGCACAACGATATGAAACAGATTTTGATGGGGAATGAAGCGATTGCCTTGGGGCTGATTCATTCGGGTGTGGATATGCTCTCAGGCTATCCAGGGACACCTTCGAGTGAGATTTTGGGGAATTTTCAAAAATTTCGTGATAAATTTAAACTGAACGCCTATGCACAGTGGGCGACCAATGAAAAAGTAGGTTTTGAAGTCGCCTATGCAGGCGCCATTTCGGGCAAACGAACGTGTGCGACAATGAAACAAGTCGGACTCAATGTAGCGAGTGACCCTTTAATGAGCGCTTCGTACATCGGACTTAAGGGTGCAATGTTGCTCATCTCCTGTGATGATCCGGGCTTTTACTCCTCTCAAACCGAGCAAGACAGCCGCAGTTTCGCCAAGTTCGCGCGTATTCCCGTGCTTGATCCTTCAACGCCGCAAGAGGCGTACGACATGGTCAAACTAGGCATTGAACTCTCGCATCAATTTGAGTCGATCGTTATGCTTCGCCCCGTCATGCGCGTTAGCCATGCCAGAGAGATTTGCGAGGTCGATGATGCTTTACATGTAAAGGCAAATCAAGGCAATTTTGAGCGCAACATTCCACGTTGGGGCGCTGTGCCACCTGCGGGAAGATTTCGCCAAGGGTTGGAGCAGATTGAGCGTTTGGAAGCGATCAAGCTGTGGAACTGGGAACATCTAATAGAACCTAAAACGCATGCACTGAAAGGTTCACGCGTACTCTGCCTCACGAGTGGAACGGGAGATGGTTATGTGAAAGAAGCCATCGAAGAGCTTAGCATAGAAGCCGATATTTTAAAACTTGATATGCCCTACCCACTTCCCAAAGAAAACCTTGAAGCGCTATTTACCAACTACGATAAAGTGATCGTCTTTGAAGAGAGTTTTCCCTGTATCGAAGAGCAGTTAAGCTCACCAAAACTCTACGGCAAACTGACCAAACACGTTCATCTCATCGATGAATTTTCAAAAGACAAAGTCCTCTCCACCTTCGCAAAAGCAGGTGTCATTGAGCCAAGCCATGCGTACCAAAGTGAAAAATACGATAAAGAACTCCCCAAACGCCCACCCAATATGTGTCCAGGTTGTCCGCACCGCGATGTGCATTATGCCATCACTAAAACCTTTAAAAAGAAAAAGTCCATCTACACATCCGACATCGGCTGTTACACGCTAGGACTCAATCAAGCGGCAATTGACACCATTTTGTGTATGGGGGCAAGCATCTCGATGGCGAGTGGTTTTAGCATCTCTGATCCCGATAAAACGGTCGTAGCGACGATTGGGGATAGTACCTTTATGCACTCAGGTGTCGCACCGCTCATTAACGCCGTCTATCAAAACCATAAGTTTGTTCTCATCATTTTAGACAACTCCACCACCGCGATGACGGGTCGTCAAACCACGCCTGAGCGAACCAATCCGAACCAAATCGACATCAAACGCATCATTGAAGGCTGTGGTGTCACGTGTCACGAATACGTTTACGAGCAAGACTTGAACAAAACCGTTGACTTTATGAAATCGCTCCAAGAGGCGTATAAAACTGCCACGGCACCTGTGGTTGCCGTTGTGCGCGAATTTTGTGTGCTCGATAAAGAGAACGCCTCAGGTCGTCTTGGCAATGTCGTCGTTGAAGTCAATGAGGACAAATGCGTTGCCTGTGATTCGTGTATCACCAACTACAAATGTCCACCGATGCACTACAACGATGCAGGCAAGATGGAAATCGATCCGTTCTTATGCGCAGGATGCGGTTCGTGCCTTGATGTGGTCTGTCCGACCGATGCGTTTGTGAAAAGAGAGGAGAACTAAGATGAAATATCAAATCGTTATTGCAGGTATCGGCGGACAAGGTGCGGTCTTTTTGGTCAAAGTGCTTAGCATCGCCTCAGCCCTTGCCAAACAAAAATGTTTAGGAACTGAAAACCACGGCATGAGCCAACGTGGCGGTTCGGTTTCGTGTTACGTTAAAATCGGCGATTTTTACGCCCCTGCGATTGATGAAGGGCAAGCCGATCTTCTCATCGCACTTGAGGGCAATGAAGCCCTTCGCAACATCCAATATTTGAGCAAAGACAAAGGTGTCATCGTGATGAATGCACCTAAAAATTTTCCCAAAGTCAGCTTTGAAACCCACAGCATCGACGCGTTTAAAAAAGCGAAATCCAAAGAGTTTCCCATTGATGCGCTCAACGTCTATATGTTAGGTGTTACGCTCGCTTTAGATGCACGTTTCCCGTTTACATGTAAAGAGATCGAAGAGGCGATAACCGCGATGAATGCAAAAGTGGCAGAGAAAAATATCGCGGTGCTTCATCAAGGCATGAACGACGCAAAGGCACAAAAATGATCTGGTCAAAAGAGGAGACATTACCACGTCATAAACTGAGCGAACTTCAAACCACAAGGCTTCAAGACACCGTTGCGCGCGTCTATGCGCATGTGCCTTTTTACCAAAAAAAGTTTGCGGAACTGGGCATCACACCCTCTGACATCAACTCCATTGATGACATCGCAAAATTGCCGTTTACCAAAAAACAAGATCTGCGTGACAACTACCCTTTTGGGCTTTTTGCCGTGAAAAAAGATGCGGTCGTGCGCATTCACAGCAGTAGTGGAACGACAGGAAAACCCACCGTTGTCGGCTACACCAAAGCCGATTTGGATACATGGAACGAAGTGATGGCGCGCGTCTTTACAATGGCAGGTGTCACGAGCGAAGACACCTCGCACAATGCTTACGGCTATGGGCTTTTCACGGGCGGTCTTGGGCTTCATTATGGGGCTGAAACCGTCGGTGCGACCGTTGTACCAAGCTCAGGTGGTTTTACTTCACGCCAACTGATGCTCATGAAAGACTTTGAAGCAACCGTTTTAACCTCTACACCTTCTTTTGCCCTGCATATGGCGGAAGCCGCAGTGGCTGAGGGCTATGACATAAAAAAAGATTTCAAACTCAAATGCGGCATCTTTGGAGCCGAACCGACCAGTTTGGGGCTCAAAGAAGAGGTCGCACGCGTTTGGGGCATTCACTACTGTGAGATTTACGGGCTCTCAGAGATCATAGGACCTGGCGTGTCGTCTAACTGTTTTGAAAGCAATGATCTGCACGTCTTTGAAGATCATTTCTATCCTGAAATTATCGACCCTAAAACCTTGGAAGTCCTGCCGTACGGCGAAAAAGGCGAACTGGTCATCACGAGTTTGACCAAACAAGCCTTTCCAATCATTCGCTACCGAACGGGCGACATTACCTCGCTGGATAGAACCCCATGCAAGTGTGGTAGAACACATGTGCGCATGAAAAGCGTGATGGGACGTGTCGATGATATGCTGATCGTCAATGGCGTCAATGTCTTTCCATCGCAAGTCGAACACGTGCTTTCCAACATCGAGGGCATTACGCTCAACTACCAAATCATCGCCGATAAAAAAGGCTACCTCGATAAACTCGAAATCATGGTCGAAGTCACCGAAGCGATGCCACTGGATAGCATCGGAGCCCTCGAAGCCTTGAAAAAGAAAATCCAACACGAACTGCTCAACAACCTCTACATTAACGCCGAGATCAAACTTGTAGAGCCTCGTACCATAGAACGCAGTGTCGGCAAAGCCGTCCGCGTCATCGACAAAAGGAGTCTGTAATGAAATGCAACATTAAACAACTAACGATTTTTTTGGAAAATAAGGCGGGCGAGCTCTCGGTACTGACCAGCGTGCTTTCCAAAAATGGCATCTCAATCAAGTCGATTTTACTCGCGGATTCGACCGATTTTGGTTTGGTTCGCACCATCGTGGACAATCCCGAAAAAGCCAAAGCCGTACTTGAAGATGAAGGCTTTAGTGTGCGTTTTACCGACGTTTTTGGCGTGAAGATCGAAGATGTTGTGGGAAGTTTCGACAAAGCCGTGAGCGCGCTTTCACGTGCGGGCATCAACATTCTCTACACCTACAGCTTTTACGAAGCGAGTACGGGCATTTTTATTTTCAGTGTCGATAAAGACCGTTTTGATGACGCCATTGCCGCACTTCAAGCTCAAAATATCGAGATCGTTCAAGCCAAACACTTTTACATGTAAAGGCTGGATAGAGCGATGACATTCAGTAAAAACGAAAGTTTGTGTAAAGACGAACTTCAAGCGTGGCAACTCAAACACCTCAAAGAGACCTTGCTTCGCGTGTATCATCTTGTGCCGTTTTATAAGAAAAAGTTTGATGAACATGGCGTCTTGCCACAAGATATTAAAACGCTTGAGGACATCGCCAAACTCCCTTTTACCCAAAAACACGACCTTCGCGACAACTACCCTTTTGGCATGTTCTCCGTCGATATGGACCAAATCGTGCGCATTCACAGCAGTAGTGGAACCACGGGTAAACCGACCGTCGTAGGCTACACCGAGCACGATATGGACATCTGGGCGGAAGTGATGGGGCGCGCGTTTACGATGGGTGGTGTGACGTGTCAAGACATCATGCAAAACTCGCACGGATACGGACTTTTTACGGGCGGTCTTGGCTTTCATAACGCCGCAGAACGCATGAAAATTGCCGTCATTCCAAGCTCCACGGGCTTTACTTCTCGCCAACTGTTGTTACTCAAAGACTTTGGAGCGACTGTGCTCACCGCAACGCCTTCGTTTGCGTTACACATGGCAGAAGTCGCGAAAGCAGAGGGCTATGACATCCAAAAAGATTTCAAACTACGTGTGGGATTTTTTGGTGCAGAGCCTACGAGTGAAGGGCTTAAAAACGAGATCGCGCATATTTGGGGTATTGATTACCACGAGATTTATGGACTCTCCGAGATCATCGGACCGGGCGTGGCGTGTAACTGCAAACACTCCAATCTTTTGCATATTCACGAAGACCATTTCTACCCTGAGATCATCGACCCCAAAACGGGCGAAGTTCTACCAGAAGGCACACGAGGCGAACTGGTCATCACGACACTGACCAAACAAGGCTTGCCGATCATTCGCTACCGAACGGGCGACATTACTTCTCTGACACGCATTCCATGTCGTTGTGGCAGAACCATCGGCAGAATCGAAAGCATTGTAGGACGAAGCGACGATATGCTCCTCATCAACGGCGTCAACGTCTTTCCATCGCAAATCGAACACGTACTCTCCAAACAAGAAGGCATCATGCTCAACTACCAAATCATCGCCGACAAAAAAGGCTACCTCGATAAACTTGAGATCGATGTAGAACTCGATGAACACTTAATCAGCGATGATGTCAGCTACCTCGGAAACCTCAAAAAAGAGCTTCAACATGCTCTTTTAAATAACCTCTACATCAACGTCGAAGTTAAGCTTGTTGCACCCAAATCTTTGCAAAGAAGTGAGGGGAAAGCCACTCGCGTGGTGGATAAACGAGCGAAATAATTGTTTACATGTAAAGTCTTTGGGCTTTACATGTAAAATTCTTTTAGTGCATTATGACTTGGCTTTTTTAAGCATCTTCTCCGTTGTATCAATATACGCTATAAAATCTTGCTCAACTCGTGAAAGTTCATCTTTGGTTTTTTCTCTGTATTTTTCATATTCATCGTATGCTTTTAGAATGGCTTTGTCGTGGCTTATTTTTCCCGCATTTTTAAGTATATCTTTGCCTGTCATTTTCAAAAAATCATCCAATCTTGCTATCCAATCGCTCATATACATAGGCGTTTTATCCATCGCTTGGATTTCAGCAATTTCGATGTATGCCGTAATCATGCGATTTAAAAGGTTGAGTTCATCTTCACTAAGATAATTCTTGGCGACACTGATTTCTTGCCTTGTAGGGTGTGTGCCTTTGAAATTGGTAAGCCCCATATGTGGCTTGGCACTATCCGCCCTTTCATAGACAAGTTCAGCCGCCGTGTTACCATGAACCGCCCAGTGCATTTTATTTTGTACCGTTTGAAAGAAGAGAATGCTTTGCTCTGCTTTTGGGTCATAGTCTATGCTCGTAGCATAGATGTCAAGCACCTTGCGCCAAAAAATCTTTTCACTGCTTCGTATATCGCGGATGCGTGCTAAAAGCTCTTCAAAGTAGTTTCCACCACCTGCACGTTTAAGCAGTTCATCGTTCATCGTAAAACCTTTAACGATGTACTCTTTGAGCCTCGCCGTTGCCCATTGGCGAAACTTCGTACCTTGGAGCGACTTTACACGATACCCTACGGAAATGATGACATCAAGATTAAAATATTTTGTATATGAAATCTGTGTTTTGTTTTCTATCGCACCGTGCTTAGTGGTATGTGCACAATGTGCACATACCACTGTTTCATCAAGCTCTCCCTCTTGAAAAATATTTTTGATGTGTTTGGATATGACCGTTCTATCTCTTTGAAAAAGCTCCGCCATTTGCTCAATATTGAGCCAAACCGTCTCATTTTCAAGCCTTGTTTCTATCTTTGTTTTGCCATCTTCACTTTGGTAAATAAGGATATTTGATATTGGTGTGGTGTTGGTCATTTTAAGTTACCTGTCCTCATTTTTATTGTGTCTTTGCATTTAATAATCTAAAATTACAAATACACTTTTTGCGGTATCATACAAAATTCTTAATGCGTAAATAAACGTTCCTATTAATAATGCTTCGACAAGTATTTTATATTCTTGGTGATTTTTTATGAAAGTTGAATCTATAATCATGAACAGTACTATGGCAAGAAGTATTAAGATAATTTGCTCTTGTATTGATAAAATCATCTGATCTTTTGTAGCGGAAAAATTTCCCGTCCCCTTTTTATCAATTAATTCTCTAATTTTTGTTAAAACAATACTTAAAGTTGCAGAATTAATTGCAATTAATGCAACTAAAAGTGTTATTAAATTACTTTTTAAAAATTCAAATAGAAATTTTGTATCACAAAGTAATTGTAATTGAGCCAGAAAAAATCCTAATCCTATTGAAAAAAAGGTATTTACAAAAATATTATTTTTCATTAATAACTCTTTGTAATAAATTTGCAATATTTTGAAAATTACCACTTTTAATTTCAAGTTCTTTAATTTCTAATGATTTAATAGATTTTGAAGTTTGAATTCTTTTTTTAAGCCCTTTAATTTTGATTGATATATTTCCACCGCCCTCACTAGCATAATCAACAAGGCTATTAATTTGTTTATCTTCATGTGTAATATGTAATTTCGAATCATCTGCATCAATTTCTAAGAAAGTTTTTGCTGTATTTGTTCCTTTAGCTAAATTTTTCAAATCTTCGCTTAAAGTAGCTGATATGTTAGCCATATTAGGAGTAATAAGCTCAAATTTAATATTTTTTATCGTACTTGGATATTCATTAATAATATTCCAAAATGCTTCTTTATAAAATATAGGTTCAGCATAAAATTTGAGTTGTTTATCGCCAAGAACTCCATTAATTGACTGAAGAAAAGTATTAAGAACTGATTTTGTATCTGCAAATGCTTGTTTTCTATCTTGAATTAAAATATATTGTTTATCAGGTTGATTCCAAATAGCCACAAGAATTGATGGCCAATTTTCATATTGTTCTTCTTCAAAAGTTTGACTTTCCAACTTTACTGTTTTTTTGGATGCAAACCTATAAATTAAAAAATTATCTTGGTTATAAACCAATTTTCCATTTATCATAGTTCTTTTATTTTTCCATTCTTTAATTGAAATAAGTTGTTCAGCAAAAATATCATTTTTTTTAGCTATTAAGTCTTCAATATTTATAATTTCACCAAATAATGCACCTTGAAAATGTCTATCTTTCGGTAAAATTTGAAACCTATATAAATTAAAATTTACATTTTTGATACTCTTCACTTCCATTTTCTTCTCCTAATTTGATGTTTTTAACCATTTCAACTCAAAACTTTTTTAAATATATTATCTCATATATTCTGATTAATCTAATACTTTTCCAATAAGCCTTTTATCAAAAGTACGAGCTATAATAGTCATAGCTTTTCGCAAAGGAACTCCATGCTAAAAATAGCCGTTTCAGCCTGTTTACTGGGCGAACCTATTCGTTACGACAAAACAGGTCAACGGGATCGCTTTATAACCGACAAACTTGGCAAATACGCTTCGTTTATTCCGTTTTGTCCTGAACATTTAGCCTTTGGAACACCGCGTGAGACGATACGCATTGTGCTTGAAGAGGGGCATAAAAACGTCATCACTGTCTTTTCCAAAAACGATGTCACGCAAGCGATGAATGATGCGGTGGCGCATGAACTACACAAAATTCAAAACGAAGAGATTTGTGGCATTATCCTCAAATCAAAATCACCCAGTTGTGGGCTTGGCAGTACTAAGTACTACATGAAAGAGATGAGTAAAGGGAAAAAAGATGGGCTTTTTGCGCTTACATGTAAAGAACATTTTGTGGATTTCCCCATCGAAGATGAGGCGCGTTTGATCGACCCTTGGCTTCGGGAAAACTTTGTGATGCAACTCTTTGCGTATGAAGATGCGATACTCCTTCACAAAAACATCCAAACCATGCAAGAGCTTGTGGCATTTCATACCGCGTATAAGTTTCTGCTGCAAAGCAAACATGAGACGAACTACCGCCTTTTGGGCAAAATCGTTGCCAATCACGACAAAAAAAGTTTGCAAGAAATAACAGAAGCGTACCTCGCGCTGTTTAAAAAAACGATCACCTGCAAAGGGACGATTGGTAAAACGGTCAATGTCCTGCAACACATGGTCGGCTTTTTCAAAAAAGAGCTGAGCAGCAGTGAAAAGCAAGAGCTACATCTGCAAATTGAGGAGTTTCGTGACGAGATCACTCCGCTGATTGCGGTGATGAGTACCATCGAATTTTTGGCTAAAAAGTACAACACAACCTACCTTTTAGGGCAGAAGTTTTTAAACCCCTACCCTAAAGACCTCTCCCTTCGCTCCATGATCCAAGAAGGCAAATAAGCATGAAAAAAGTCCTCTGGTTTAGGCGCGATTTGCGTGTTCATGACTCGATGCTTTTAGCGACTGAGGGCGAGGTTTTGCCCATTTTTATTTTCGATACGAACATTTTAAATGCTCTTGAAAAAAACGATAAAAGAGTCTCGTTTATTTTTGAGCAGGTACTTAAACTCAAAGACGATCTGAAAGCGATGGGGCTTGATCTTGCGCTCTTTTATGGCACGCCTTTGGAAGTGTTTACCTACCTCAAAACATTAGGGTTTAGTGAGGTTTATGCCAGTGTGGATTATGACAGCTATGCCAAAGAGCGTGATGCTAAAATTGCGGAGCACTTAAACTTTCATGCACTGAACGATTGCTACCTTTTTGAGCCAAACGAAGTGTTAAAGAAAGACGGCACTCCTTACCTTGTTTTCACCCCTTATTACCGTGCTTGCCAAGCACTTTACACACAATTTTACGCATTAGAGTACAAAAAAGCCGAACAATGCCTTGTAAACTTCGACTACAGAGCACTTTGGTGCATTCAAGATGGGGACAAAAAACCTTTACATGTAAAGCTAGAAAGCATGGGGTTTGAGCCTTTACATGTAAACAGTTTAGAGCCTCAAAAAGCGTTGAAGTTTTTTACATGTAAAGTCGATTTGTATGATGCAAAACGTGATTTTTTAGACGAAGATGCTACGTCTCATTTGAGCGTTCATCTGCGGTTTGGCACACTTTGCATTCGTGAAGTCGTGCGTTTTTTAGTGAACCTCAAACAGCAAGGTCACGCCACAGAGCCTTTTTTCAGACAGCTTATGTTTCGTGAATTTTATGCTTATTTGCTCTTTCATTTTCCCAAACTCGCATGGGAAAATTACAAATATTCGCCACCCATTTCCAATGACAAAGATGCGTATGCGCGTTTTAGTAGAGCTCAAACGGGCTATCCATTGATTGACGCTGCGGTTACGGAACTACTCACAACTGGCTTGATGCACAACCGCGCTCGTATGGTCGTGGGGTCATTTTTTACCAAGCATTTGATGTTGCCATGGCAAAGGGGCGAGGCGTTTTTTGCGAAGCATCTTTTGGATTATGACGCGTCAGCGAACATCCTTTCATGGCAGTGGTGTGCAGGAACGGGCATCGATCCGCAGCCCTATTTTCGCATCTTTAACCCTTATGCGCAGTCGTTGAAGTTTGACAAAGAAGCTGGTTATATCAAACGCTATCTTCCGCTTTTACGCGACGTTCCAGCCTCGTGTTTGCACAAAGAAGCGTATCTGATGAGCCATGACATCACAGGGTATCCAAAGCCGATGATTGAGCATGAACGTGCGCGAAAACGGTTTTTAAGTGAGTTTACGCGCGACCATTAAATGTGTTTACTCTGTGTTGCTCAAATCGTGTTAAACTATCCTCAAAACAAAAGGAGTATCGTATGTTAAAAGAATTTTTACATGTAAGCTTAGGCGGAATGGTTGTCCTTAAAGAGAAGATCGAAGAAGAGCTCAAAGTGCTTGAAGAAAAAGGCAAAATCAGCACGAGCGATGCGAAGAGTTTCATCGAGTCTATTAGCCAAAGAGGCAAAGATGAAGATGAGCGCGTGAAAGCAAAAATCAAAGAGATGATTAAAGAGGTGGTCGGCGAATTAGGTCTTGCCACCAAAAGCGACATCGAGGAGCTTAAATCAAAACTCTCTTAGTCTATTGGCATCTTTTCAACCCAAAAAGGGTTTATGATGTTTTTTATTTTTTACTGAGTGTCTATTTATTGCTCAAAAAAAAGGAGCGATTTCTCTTTTTAAAACCGCTCTCTCCTGTCAACTTACGCCGTACGATTGTCAATTTGGGTGCTAGTTTTATTAAGCTAGCGCAAGTGCTAGCCACTCGGGCGGACTTTTTTAGCACGGAGTATTTGGATGAGCTCAAATCACTGCATGACCAACTTCCGCCCATGTCTGAAGCACAGTTAAATGTGGTGCTCTCTCGTGCGTTTACGCCCATGCCTTTTGAGCATTTTGACCCTTCACCTCTTGCTTCGGCTTCCATTGGTCAAGTGCATGAAGCACGCATTGATGGCATCAAAGTTGCTGTTAAGATTAGGCGTTTGGACATTGAAAAACGCGTCCGTGCCGATATTGTCATTATCTCGTTTTTCAACCGACTGTTTAGACCTCTGTTTTCACACTACACGAAAAATTCCATTGAAGCAGTCATCGTTGAGTTTTCAAAGATGATTCTTCAAGAGGTCAATATGACCACCGAGCTTCACAATCTTCAAAAATTCTCTACCATGTACGCGCGTTCAGGCATTCTTTTTCCCACACCTTTTGTGGAGTATTGCAGTGAAGATGCGCTGGTGATGAGTTATGAAGAGGGTTTTCGTTTTGATGATAAAGAGCGTTTGCAAAAAGAGAAAATTGATTTTATAGCGATTATTGCAAAGCTTATCTCTTTTTACACCGAGCAAATGCTCCTTCGTGGCTATTTCCACGCAGATCCACACCCTGGCAATCTGCTCATTACGACCAAAGGGGAGTTGGTTTTACTTGATTTTGGCATGGTGAAGTCCATCCCAAATCAGACCCGTATTGCTATCATTGAGCTTCTAAAAGCTGCCAATGAGAAGGATTATGAGCTGTACATTAGTGCGAGTAAACGACTTGGAACCGTTGCATATGAAGCGCCTGTAAGTGAATTGGCACTGTTAAGTGAGCGCATGTTTGAGATCTTTGGCAATGAAAATCTAAGCTCTGAGAGTATGCAAAAACTTGCCTTAGATGTACTAGGTTCCACCCGTGATTTGCCGTTTAAACTGCCACAAGAGGCGATTTATATTTTACGTGTGAGTGCGATTATTGAAGGATTGGGGACAACGTACATTGAAAATTTTAACGGCATTAAAGATATTTTGCCCGTTTTGCAAGAGAATATTCCCAAAGCGTTAGGCATGGATGGGGGGATTTTGGAGAGCTTGATCAAAGAGTTTAAGTCACTTCCACTGACGCTTCACCATCTCAAATCGTCTATCAAACAGATCAGCGATGGCGAGGTTAAAGTTGAACTCTCTCTTTCGCAGTTAGAGTGGCTCAAAAAAGAGTTAAAACAGTACCTAAAACCTTTTATGTTTGGAATGGTACTGCTACTCAGCGCACTGTTTACGCTGATGTACGACCCCGAACTCAAAGAGGTCGCACTGGTTTTATTTACGCTAGGATTGGCGCGAATTATTTTTTAAAGATTAGGTTACGCAGTTTGCGTAACGGTATCTTAAACAATGCGTAAAACCCATTGCTTAAGGTCAGGGATAAATCCCCGACACCCCCTAAAGCTTCATAAAACAAGTTTTATGAGAATTATTTTTTAAACTCTACAACTTCGTCAAAACTCAAGCGGTGTTTGCCTCTTTGCTCTAACGCGCGATACCCAAAAGGAATCACTAAAGCACTTTGGTACACAGCTGTATCAATGCCCAAAAGCGCATCGACTTTTTGGTACTCAAAGCCTTCAATCGGGCATGAATCAATGCCGATGCTCGCCGCGGCAGTCATCATGTTTCCTGCCGCGATGTAGCACTGTTTTTCGCTCCACATCTCAATCGTATGGTCATCTCTGCCATCGACCCACCCTTTGTAAATACCCATAAACCCTTTAAACGCATCTTCTGCTAAACCCCAGCGTTTTATCTGTGTTTGGGTGTACGCGTCACTGCTTCGCACATCTTTGCGCGCTAGGATGATGAGAAGATCGCTGCACGTTGAGATCTGTTTTTGATTCCATGAGACGTTTTCGATCTCTTTTTTGAGGGCTTGATTTTGTACGACAACAAATTTCCACTGCTCAACCCCAAACGAACTAGGACTCAAACGCCCTGCTTCTAAAATAAATTCTAAATCTTCTGTGGGGATTTTTTTCTCAGTGAAAAGCTTGCATGCGTGACGAAAGTTCATAGCGTCTAAAAAAAGTTCTTTTTTATCCATCGGAAATCTCCTTGTAATTTTGGTAAATTATAATATAACTCGAACACGCTTTGCGTTAAGCTAAAAATGAAGGTCATTTTGTTAAGGAATATCTTAATAAAATGAAATAAAACACTATTACATACAAAAAATATCGTAAGAGAAATTAAAGTAAATTATTTCTATAATTATCTTACTATTTAAAAAAAAGGATTACGAATGCAAAACGACTTTACCAAAGCGATGGACTTTCGCCACGCGTGCAAGATTTTTGATGAGACGAAGAAAATCAGCGATGATCAAATGCACTTCATTCTAGAAGCTGGTCACACATCGCCCTCTTCGTTTGGCATGGAGCCGTGGAAATTTTTAGTCATCACGAACGATGAACTTCGAGCTAAACTTCGCCCTGTCTGTTGGGATCAACCCCAAGTGACGACATGCTCACACCTCGTTGTCATTCTAGCGGCGATTGATGCGGTTAAAGTCGAGAGTGGCATACCAATGATGCGTTTTGCACGACGTGAAATGCCCCAAGAGAAAAAAGATTTTTACATCAATTTGTACGCCAATCATCTTAAAGAGACGCTTAGTTCAGATGCCAATGTCTACGCATGGACGGCGCGTCAATGCTACATCGCAGCGGGAAACATGATGACCGCAGCGGCGTTTATTGGCATCGATTCTTGCCCGATTGAAGGCTTTGAAAAAGAGAAAGTCGAGGCCGTTTTAGAATTGGATACGAGCAAATACCAAGTGGCGATGGTGCTTCCTTTTGGATATCGCATCAACCCACAATCCACACAACTTCGCGTGCCGTTTAACGAAGCCGTAGAATTTATTAAGTAATCCACTTTCAGAGCCTAGATATTAGGCTCTGCCCTCTTTCACATTTCATTTTGAAATATTTTAGCCTTTACATGTAAAAAAATTCTATCATGCTTGCATGAAACTTACAACAGAAGATAAACTATCACTCTTAGCAGGCAGTGCCAAGTATGACGTCTCATGCTCGTCGAGTGGCAGTGAGAACAACTACAAAACAGGCGAACTTGGCTGTGCTCATAACAGCGGTATTTGCCACAGTTTTACGAGCGATGGACGGTGTGTTTCGCTTTTAAAAGTTCTGCTTACCAATGTCTGCATTTACGACTGTGCGTACTGCATCAATCGCGTGAGCAATGACACGCCAAGGACGGCATTTACCCCACGAGAACTCGCCGATCTTACGATCAACTTTTACAAACGAAACTACATTGAAGGGCTCTTTTTAAGTTCTGGAATCATTAAAAATGAAGACCATACAATGAGTTTATTACTTCAAACGTTGCGCATTTTACGGCACGAGTACCGCTTTAACGGCTACATTCATGTCAAACTCATCCCCGGAGCTTCTAAAGAGCTCATCGAAGAAGCAACCCTTTTAGCACATCGTGTCAGCTCCAATATCGAACTTCCAAGTTCTAAAAGCCTTGCCCTACTCGCACCCGATAAAACCAAAGAGAAGCTTCTCTCCCCGCTCAAACACGCACGTGGCATCAGCCTGCAACGAAGTGCCAAGCCTATTTCCATGAGCACGCAGATGATTATTGGAGCTACCAGCGAGAGCGATTTTGAGATCCTCAAACTCTCTTCAGCACTCTATGATAAAGCGTTATTAAAACGGGTTTATTACTCCGCGTACATTGCGGTCAACAACCACAAGCATCTACCCGTTCCTGAACTATCTAAACCGCCTTTGCTTCGAGAACATAGACTCTATCAAGCCGATTGGTTGTTGCGCTTTTACGGCTTTTCGTACGATGAGATTTTGAGTGAAAATCAAAACCTCGACATCCAATTTGACCCAAAAACCTTTTGGGCGCTTTCCAATCTTCATCTGTTTCCCATCGATGTCAACCATGCACCCCAAGAGATTTTAGTACGCATTCCGGGCATTGGCATCCGTGGAGCGCTGAAAATTTTGCAAGCAAGACGCTTTAAGAAGCTCTGCTTTGAAGACCTTGTCAATCTTAAAATATCGCTCAAAAAAGCACGTTATTTCATTATCGCAGGTAAAGATTTTCACAGAAGTTCCTCTCTTTATACCGAAAAAATCAAACTCGCCCTCATTCATCAAGGCTCTAACATCATTCAACCAACGCTGTTCGACACTTCTATCTACACGGGAGAGCTGTGATGATCTTGCTCTATGATGGAAGTTTTGAAGGGTTTTTATCCTTGGTGTATGAGGTCTATTATGAGAAGTTACATGTAAGCTCGATTGTCAAAAAAATTCCAGAAACGCTTCTGTTTGAGAGGTTTCATGAAATTTTTACCGATGAGTCAAAAGCGCGCAAAGTGTTGGATGCCATCTCCAAACACTTTACTAAAGAGCAACAACGCACGATTATTAACATTGTTTTATGCGACACGAGGGAGTATGAGATGGCGCTTTTGGAGTATCTTCGCATTGGGTTTAAAAGCCCCAAAGAGCTTCGAAACATTAATAATACCAACCTTTTTTACATTCAAAATCTTGAAAAAGAGCTCTTGTCTTTGGTACATAAAATGTACGGGTTTACCCGCTTTGAGGAGTTAGAAGATGGAACACTCTATGCCAAAATCGAAACGAAGTTTAACATCGTCCCTTTTTTGGGTGAGCATTTTTGCAAACGTTTGGGAAACATTCCTTTTATTATTCACGATGTCAAGCGTTCTCTTGCCTTTGTCAAAAACGATACACTTCGAGAAATTCGCTCTATCGCCTCTTTTGATGCCCCAACTTTTTCAAGCGAAGAGGAAAATTTTAAAGCATTATGGAAGAGCTTTTTTAAAGCAGCCGCCGTTGAGAGTAGATACAATCCAAAGCTTCAGCAAAGCTGGGTTCCACTGCTGTATCGTACGTATATGAGTGAATTTCAAGTGTAGAAAAAGCTTACATGTAAAGCAGGTGTAAACGCCCAAAGATAAAGTTTTGGACGTTTACATGTAAAGACTTAGAGCGTATCCGCGTGGCGTTCAAAGACCTCTTTGTCCCAGCCACCGCCGAGGGATTTGTACAGCGAAACGCCTGAACTGATCAGAGCTTGTTTCGTTTGAGACGTTGCGAGTTTGGCGGAGAGCAAATTACGCTTCGCATCTAAAAGCGTTAGATAATCGCCATAGCCATTCTCATACTGTTTTTGAGCCAAAAGATAGACTTGCTCAATGTTTTTCTCGTAAGAGAGTTGATGTTCAAGCTTTTGAGTGAGCGTATGACGTTTGTTAAGTGCGTCATAGGCATCTTGAAACGCTTGTTGCACGGTTTGCGCGTAAGCGATCTCTGCAAGCTCTTTGTTCGCTCTTGCACTTGCAACATTGGAACTTGTTTTGCCCATGTTGAACAGTGGTGAGGCAAGACTTCCACCAAAACTGTTCATCGCTGATTTGGACTTCATCAGATTGGAAAGCTGTGTGCTCTCAAACCCAAGGGCACCCGAGAGACTAATGCTGGGGAAATACGCCGCTCTGGCTACGCCAATGTTCGCATTCGCCGCTTTGAGATTCTCTTCGGCTTGTTTAATGTCAGGACGTTTGGTTAAAAGCTCAGATGGCAAATTCGCTGGTACTTTCACATCAGCAGGTAACACACGTGGCAATCCATCGTTGCTAAAGTTCGCAATCGCTTCGGGTGATTTGCCCACCAAGACGGCTAACGCACTTTGTTGCGTTAAAATAGATTGCTCTAACGCATCTTTGGTGATTTGAGCACTGTTAAGCTCGGCACGTTCTGACAAAAGCGTTCCTTTTGAAATGGCGCCAACGGAGTACTTAAACTCATTGCGCTTAAGCCCTTCTTCACGTGCTTTGATCGTATCATTGGTGATGTCGAGTTGCTCATAGAGGCTAATCAGCGTAAAGTAACTGTCTGCCACACTGGATGCAAGGGAGATCTTAACGGTATCTTTTGCCGCGTATGTCGCAACTAAAGAAGCGCGTGAAGAGGTTTCAGCCTCTTTGTATTTTCCCCAGAGATCAAGCTCGTAACTGAGCACCGCACTCAATGAAAAATCATTGTACGTGTTGTGCGCTTTTGAGGTAAAGGTATCGGCACTGCTTCTGATGCGCTGACCTGAACCTTGAAGATCAAGGCTTGGGTAACGATCCGATGTGCTACTTGAGAGCGTTGCACGCGCCAAAGAAATATTTGCCATCGCTGTTTGAAGATCATAATTATTTGCCAATGCCTCTTCAATCAAAGCGGTCAGCTTTTCATCATGATAATTGCTCCACCAAGCCGCGTCCACATAGGTTGTTTCTTTTTTTACATCGGCACGGTAGGCTTCTGGAAACTGGGTGGTGGGGACGTTCAGCTCTGGAGAGAGCGAACATCCACTAAAGATTAACGTTGCCAATGAGAGGGCATAGAGATTACGCATCATGACGCTCTCCTTTTTTACTAAATTTTGCATTAAGCTGCGCTAACCAGTTGTAAAAGAGTGGAATGAAAAAGATCGCAATCGTCGTTGCTGCGATCATTCCACCAATAACACCTGTACCAATGGCGTGGCGACTTCCCGCACCTGCACCAGAACTTAAAGCCAATGGTAAAACACCAATCGTAAAGGCGAGTGATGTCATAACAATCGGACGGAAACGAAGTCGTGCTGCTTCGAGGGTTGCATCAAAGATTGATTTGCCTCGCTCTTGGGCTTGCATCGCAAATTCAACGATCAAAATTGCATTTTTAGCCGATAAGGCTATAAGTACCAATAGACCGATTTGGAAGTAGATGTCATTACTAAGACCGCGTAAATAAACTGCCACAATCGCTCCAAATACGGCAAATGGAACCGATGTTAAAACAGCAAGTGGCATCAACCATCTTTCATACTGCGCGGCTAAAATCAAAAAGATAAAGACAAGACCAAAGATAAAGGCTTGTGAACCACTACCTTCCATCTCTTTTTCTTGGAACGATGTTCCCGCCCATCCCGTACTATATCCCTCAGGTGACACTTCTTTCACCACTTCTTCAATGGCTTTAATCGCGTCACCAGACGTATACCCAGGACTTGGTTCACCTACAATTTTCGATGCCGTAAAAATGTTAAAACGATCAACGATATCCGGTCCAATAGTACGCTCATACGTTACTAACGCACTCATAGGAATCAATTTTCCACTACTTGATTTCACAAAAACATTTTGCATATCTTCAGGTTTTTCTCTAAAGTCTGTTTCAGACTGAACATTCACTTGATAGGTTCGCCCAAAAAGGTTAAAGTCATTGACATAGTACGCACCAAACGTTGATTGTAAAGTCGTAAAAGCATCTTTAATCGAAATACCCAGCGCCTTAGTTTTTTCACGATCAAGGGTGATTCGATACTGAGGTACAGCTGTATCAAACGTACTTCGCACCATCGTAAGTTCAGGTCTTTGTCTCGCTTTGGCAACAATCTGATTCGTAATATTACCAAGCTCTTCTAATGAGCCACCTGTTTTATCTTGCAAGTACATCTCAAATCCACCTGAGATACTTAGACCCATAATCGGTGGAGGATTGAGTGCAAAGATCGTTGCATCAGGGATACCAAAAAATGCACCATTTAAAGCGCCACTCATCGCTTCGGAGTGTTGATTAGGCTCTTTGCGCTTATTCCAATCATGTAAAGAGATGAACGTCGTTGCCGCATTGGTTTTTGCTGCACCACTAATGAGATCATACCCTGTAATAGAAATGGTATATTCAATCTCAGGAATTTTTGCTGTGATAGCATTCAATTCATCACTAACAGCACCTGTTCTATTCAACGAAGAGGCTGGTGGCAAAGCAGTTATAGCAAGTAAAAAGCCCTTATCTTCCATAGGTACAAGGCTTGAAGGCACTTTTTGGAAAAGCTCATACGTAACGCCCATGAGTGCTGCAAAAATGATAATACTAATGACTCCATGTCGAACAACTAAACTAACGCCACTTGTAAACCAGTTGGTTGAGGCATCAAAGAATTCATTAAACTTTCGGACAAACCAAAACGGTTTTGGCTCTTTCTTTTGAAGAAAAATGGCACACAAGGCAGGTGTTAGCGTTAAGGCTACCATACCTGAAATGATGACCGAAATAACAATCGTAATCGCAAATTGTTGGTACATTTGCCCTGTAAATCCACCCATAAACGAAACGGGAATAAATACGGCACAAAGTACCAAAACAATAGCAACAACCGGGCCTGTGACCTCTTGCATTGCTTTAATGGTCGCATCTTTGACGCTAATATCTTTTTCGGAATGCAAAATACGCTCAACGTTTTCAATAACAATAATGGCATCATCCACAACGATACCAATGGCAAGCACCAATCCAAAAAGTGTTAAAAGGTTGATGGAGTAGCCAAGCGCATACATCCCTGCAAACGTTCCAATGATCGAAACAGGAATTGCAAGAATTGGAATAATCGTTGCACGCATATTTTGCAAGAACATATAAACAATAATAACAACGAGGAGTAACGCTTCAATAAGAGTTTTTACCACTTCGTTTACAGAAATTTGAATAAATTTCGTTGTATCGTATGGCGTTAGATAAGCCATATTTTCAGGGAATGATTTTGAAAGTTTCACCATCGCTGCATCGACTTTTTTAGCCGTTTCCAACGCATTAGCACCTGATTGCAAATAGATTCCAATAGGAGCCATCGTTTGACCATTTAACTTTGCTGTTACATCATAAGACTCAGCTCCAAGTTCCAATCGTGCTACATCTTTAAGGCGTAAGGTTGAGCCATCTTTGTTTGATTTTAAAATAATATTTTCAAACTCATCGACTTTATCAAACCGTCCTTGTGTTGTAACTGTATACGTATATGCTTGAGAGGTTTTTGTAGGAGATTGATTAAAACGCCCTGTTGCAAACTGCGCATTTTGCTCACTAATGGCATTAATCACATCGGTTGGAGTGAGATTGTATTTTGATAGTTGATCGGGTTTCATCCACACACGCATGGAGTAATCTTGATTGCCAAACAAAGAAGCATCACCGACACCATCAACACGTTTAAGTTCATCAATGACATTCACAAGCGCATAGTTTGCCATATAAATTTCATCATACGTGTTATTGGGAGAAATAATCGAGACAACCTTCAAAATAGTCGATGATTGCTTTCGTACCGTCACACCTTGGGCTTGTACTTCACTTGGAAGACTACTCAAAGCTGCTTGAACACGGTTATTGACGTTAATCGTCGCTTGATCGGCATCGGTTCCAATTTTAAAATAGACATTAATCGTTAATGAACCTGTTGAAGAAGCGGTGGAAGACATATAGATCATATCTTCAACACCGTTGATCTGTTGCTCTAGGGGGGCTGCTACTGTTTTAGAGATAGTTTCTGCACTTGCTCCCGCATAAGTAGCTTTCACACTGACTTGAGGAGGCGTGACTTCAGGGTATTCTTCAATAGGCAAGCCGCGAATAGCCATCAAACCCGCAATAATCACAACAATCGAAAGAACGGTTGCGAAAATAGGTCTGTTGATAAAAAATTTAGAAAACATACTTTATTCCTTTGCTTCTGCAACAACAACGGCAGACCCTGGACGTAGTTTGGTCAGATTGTTTGTAATGACAAGATCGTTTACATGTAAACCACTCTCAATGATATAGGTATCATTATGAACCGTACCTGCCTTAACAGGCACTTTTTCAGCCTTACCCTCTTTGGCTACATAGACAAATGAGCCAATGGCTTCTTGTAAAAGAGCCTTTTGAGGAATGCTAATGGCATCTTTATAGACTAAACCCTCAACATTGACACGAACAAAAAGTCCTGGTATTAAAATATTGTTTGGATTTGAAAAAGTTGCACGTGCTTTAATCGTAGAGGTTTCACCATCCACATAACTGTCTAAAAAGTCCAATGTACCCATTTTGGCATATTTTGTACCATCGGGTGTAGAGAGTTGTACAGGAAGTTTCGCTTGAGCGATACTATTCCAATTACCTTGCCCCATCACATAACGTTTTTTCAAAAGCTCAATATCTGGTAAGGAAAATTCAACATAGACAGGATCAGTTTGAGTAATGGTCGTAAGTGTCATCGTGTCACTGCTTGATCCTACGTAACTTCCAACGTCTTGGGCATTGAGGCTGGTCATCCCTGAGATGGTCGCTTTTACTTTTGTATAGTTGAAATCAATCGTCGCTTTTTTAAGAGCCGCCTGTGAAGCTTTAAGTGAAGCGCCTGCTGATTCATACGCTGAAAGGGCTGAATCTCTCTCTTTTTGAGAAACGGCATCTTGTTCAAACAACACTTTCGTTCGATCCCAATCGCGTGTGGCTTGTTTGAGGGTAGCTTCTTTAATACCTACATCTGCCACAGCTTCTTGCATCAATGCTTCATAACGATCCGAGTCGATTTGATACAGCATATCGCCCGCTTTGACGAAACTGCCTTCGGTGAAGAGTTTTTTCTCTAAAACACCACTCACACGTGCAACGATGCCCACTTGCTGCATACTTTTCACTTTTGCTGGGTATTCCAAAGAGACAGGCACATCGTTTGAGACAACTTTATACGTTGCAACGGATAAAGGTGGCATAGCGGGCATTCCTGCTGCTTTGTTACCTGATTCATTTGAGCATCCTGAGACCAAAAAAGCCCCCAATGTCGCTACTAATGCGTATGTGGCATACGTCATGTATCCTTTGTTTTTAGTCATTTTTCAGCTCCATAAATTAGTGTAATGTATATTACATTACATTTTGTAGGCGAATTATAGTCGCAAAAGGTAAATAAGTCAAGCTTTTTTACTTTAACCGTAAAAAATGTAATTATTGATTTCTCAGCAACCCTTTGCAAAAAATAGTCACGACTTGTTTGGACGCTTTTAAGTACGTTTCTTCTGAAATATCAATCGTAACACCCATGATACGTGGAAAGATAAACGGATCTTTTAGGGCATTTAAAAATTGCTGCGCACATAAGGCTGTATTTTCAACATCAATACGTCCACTTTTTTTCTCATTTTCCAAATACTCTGCAATAATAAACACAGGGCGCATCATGAGATTTAAAATCGTCTCCTTCTGCAACTTCGTTTCATCAAGATAACCAATAGAGATAATTAAACGGTGAAATAATACCGCATCTTCTGTACAAATCACATCAAAAAAGAGCTTTCCGATCTCTGCCAAAAACTCTTCAAGTCGTCCTTCATAGCAGTGACTACGTCGCCCCCACTCACCAAATAGCTCTTCTGATTTTTCCTCAAGGATATAAATCAACAGCTGCTCTTTATTTCCAAAATGTTTATACAACGTTGCCAGTGAGCCCCCTGCTTCTTTCACAATATCATTCATACTGACTTTTTCATACCCATTATCCAAAAAAAGACGATACGCAACATCAACGATTTTTTGACACCGCGATTCTGCTTTTCCGCTTAATCGTTCAGATAAAGTACTGATGCAACATTTATGATCATTCATTACGCTTTTCCTCCTTTTACATCATTGTCTGTAATTATACACTAAATCAATTTTTATGCTTTAAGAGAGCCAATAGTACCATCTTGTCTAAGGAATAATGTTATATCATTGCTTTACATGTAAAGTTTTTCATCTTTTAACCGATAATGCTTGCAACTGTTTGAATACTATTTTTGGAGCTGACTTTATGGACTTAACCGTCATTTTGGGCATGGTCATTGCCATTACCACCATTTCCGTAGGCGATATTATGGAAGGTGGGAATCCTCTTCATATTTTGCATATCACTTCCTTTATTATTGTTATTCCGACTGCGATGGCAGCAGCGATGACGGCAACACCTCAAGAGTATGTCAAGGGTGCGTTCAAAGAGTTTAAAGTGATTATGAAAAAATCTCCTGTTGATTTTCATGCACGCATCAAACAAATTGTTGATTTTGCTATTATCGCAAGACGCGATGGTATTTTAGCATTGGAATCACATGCGAACATTATGGAAGATGAGTTCTTTAAAAAAGGGCTGAGCATGGCGGTGGATGGTGTCGAAGCGCATGAAATTGAAGAGACGCTTGAAATCCTGATTAAAGAGACCGAAGAGTATTACCATGGATCAGCGCATTACTGGATTCATGCCGGTGAGACGTGTCCTGTTATGGGACTCATTGGTGCAGTTTTGGGTCTTATTTTGGCACTTCAAAAATTGGACAATCCTGCTGAAATGGCGATGGGTATTGGTGGTGCGTTTACAGCAACCGTTTTTGGTATTGCCGGTTCATACATCTTTCTAGGGCCTTGGGGACATAAGCTCAAAGGAAAATCAAAAGATATTATTAAAGAAAAACATGTCATCTTAGCGGGCATTTTAGGCATTTCACATGGTGACAATCCTCGTACACTCGAGATGAAACTTCTCAATTATCTCTCACCACTTGAAGAGAAAAAAAGCCAATTTGATAAATCATAAGGAACGACACCGTGGGTAAGAAATGTAAAAAAGTAGTCTGTGAAGCCGGTGAAAAATGGGCAGTACCCTTTGCTGACTTTTTTAGCCTTTTACTCGCACTTTTCATTGCCCTTTTTGCCATTGCCTCAACCAATACTGAAAAAATGAAAGCGCTCAAAGAAGAGTTTGTCAAAATCTACGACTACAGTGCCAAGCCTGAAGAGGCGACACCTGTTATGAATATGGCGGTTAAATCAGGGGATGCTTCCAAAGATCAAGATAAAGACAAAGGCAATGCAGGGGGAAGTTCTGCACAACTTGAAGAGATCGCGAGAATGGCTCAAATGATTGAGAAAATGAACATCGGTGAAGGCTCTTTGGAGCAAAAAATTGACGGTGCCATCATCAAACTCCCCACCAAAATGCTTTTTGCACCCGGTTCTGCTGACATTATTAACAGTGATTCAATGCTTTTCTTAAAACGTGTTTCAGACATTATCGCGATGCTTCCTAAAAATGTTGAAGTGATCGTTAAAGGCTACACTGACACGACACCGCCACCAAGTGGTTCTAAATTTCAAGACAATCTAGAACTCTCCAGTGCTAGAGCTAACGCAGTCATTCGCGTACTGGTGCGCAATGGCATCGCCAAAGATCGCTTAAGCTCCGCAGGCTATGGTGACACTAAACCACTTGCGAGCAACGATACGGCAGAAGGTCGTGAGAAAAATGGACGCGTTGAGTTTACCATGCGCATTTCAGGACCTGATAACGCTGCTAAAAAATCTATTTTAGACACACTGAACACACTCAATAAAAATGCAGAATAGCCTTCTAACAAAATTTTTTTGCAAGCAGAAAAAGTACCGAGGTGCGTGGGCTTTCTGCTCAAGATTACGCAGTGTTAACGTAGTTTTTAAAGCTTTGCTTTAAAAACGTGTAAAAAGTTCTGTAAGAACTCTAATAGTTAATCTAGTTCTTGTAAAACTTTTTTTATAATACCACTCGCCTCTTTGAAGGCAAAAAATCTTTACATGTAATGAGCTTTCACCATGATTCAAGTTATCAATCTATCCAAACACTTTGGGGCACAAACCCTTTTTGAAAACATTAGTTTTACCCTAGCCCATGGCAATAAAATAGGCTTTGTCGGACGCAATGGCTCGGGGAAATCGACCCTTTTTAAAATTCTTTTGGGTGAAGAAGAAGCCGATGCTGGCGATATTCTGATTCCAAAGAACTATACGATTGGCGCCCTTCGTCAGCATATTGAGTTCACTCATAAAACCGTGCGTGCGGAGTGTGCTTCGGCACTACAAGGCGATGAAGTCTTTGATGTCTACAAGATCGAAAAGATGCTTTTTGGGCTTGGTTTTTCACTCGACGATTTAGACAAAGATCCGATAAGCTTTTCAGGAGGCTATCAAATTCGTCTCAATCTTGTCAAACTCCTTGCGACCAACCCTTCCCTTTTGCTGTTAGATGAACCGACCAACTACCTTGACATCGTCTCAATGCGTTGGCTTCAAAACTTTTTGAGAGAGTTTAAAGGCGAAATCATTCTTATCACCCATGATCGTGACTTTATGGATGCCGTTACCACACACACGATGGGGCTCAGGCGTCAAAGCTTGATGATGATAGAGGGAAACAGCCATAAATACTATGCAAAACTTGAAGAAGATGATGAGCGTTACCTTAAAACCAAAGCCAATTTAGATAAAAAACGAGCCGAACTCGAAGACTTCGTGACACGGCAAAAAGCACGCGCGTCCAAAGCGGTGATGGCACAAAGCAAAGCCAAACAGCTTGAAAAAATGGGCGAAATGGATGATCTTGAAGAAGAAAGCAATCTCTCATTTTCGTTTAACTACAAAAAAACACCTGCCAAAATCGTGCTCGATGCTCACGATGTCCGCTTTGGGTATGACCCAGAACGACCTTTGTTTCAAAACCTCTCGTTTAAACTTGAAAAAGGAAAATGCCTTGCGATCATTGGTAAAAATGGCAAAGGAAAATCAACCCTTCTCAACGTTTTAGCAGGCGAACTGCCACTGCAACACGGAAGCCTGAACTATCATCCTGAGACTGCGTTTGCACACTTTGGACAAACGAACATTCAACGACTCAATCTTAAAAATAACGTTATGGATGAAATTTACGAGGTTGACCCACTGCTAGGCATCACCAAAGTGCGTGCCATTTGCGGTGGTATGATGTTCAGTGGCAAGATGGCAGAAAAAGAGATCAACATTCTCTCAGGAGGTGAGCGCAGTCGCGTCATGTTGGGTAAAATCATCGCGACACCTGCAAATCTTCTTTTCTTGGATGAGCCGACCAACCACCTCGATATGTACTCCATCGACTCTTTGTGTGAGGCGATCAAAAGCTTTGAAGGCTCTACCATTTTGGTCACTCACTCGGAGATGATGCTTCGAGAACTTGCCGATGCACTCATTATCTTTCATCACGACAAAGCTGAATTTTTTGAGGGCAATTACACGGAGTTTTTAGAGAAAATTGGCTGGGAAGAAGAGAGCGAAAGCGCTCCTAAAAAAGTGGTTTCCAATGACTACAATGAGAGTAAAAAACTGCGCGCCAAACTGATTCAAGAGCGAAGTTCCAAACTCTCACCGCTTAAAAAACAGATCGAGCAGTGCGAAGCGAAGATCATGACGCTTGAAGAAGCAATGAAAACAAACAATGAAGCGCTGATCGCGTGTTCATCGGGAAATGAGATCGGCGAATTGCATCGCCTCTCTAAAGCATTAAAAGACGATGAAGCGCTGCTTGAAAAACTCTACGAGCAGTTTGAATGCTTACATGTAAACCATGACACACTCTTTGAAAGCTATGAAACGCAATTGAAAAACATTCAAAATTAGTGTAGAATTGCAAAAAAAGCAAAGGTGAAAAAGTATGCGTGACTTGAAAGAACTTCTTTTAGAGAGCGGTTGCTCTAGCGAATTTATCCTCGATGCGATGCGCTTTGAGCATCTCTTTACCGGAGATATTGATGCGTTTCTTGACAAAGTGGAAGATATTTTAATGAACGAAGAGGACTATGAAGAAGGGTTAAACGAAGACGAAGACGATTTTGATGAAGAGGAAGACGATCCGATTTATCAAAGTGATTATAACTACGATGGTAATGAAGACAACATCTACTTTGAAGACGAAGACGGTGAAGAAGCTTTTGAAGACGACGAGGATGAAGAGTAATCTTCACACCTCGATTGAAAAACCCTTCTTTATGTAAGGATATTTCAGCCTTATTTTTTTTACATGTAAAGGAAGTAAGGTTTTACAACTCGCATGAATCAAATAACCCTTTTTAGGGGAAATCTCATCAATATACGCCCCAGCACTCTCCCAGTTCAAATGCTTTTTCGACTCAAACCACAGTGTATATGCTGCGTCTAAAAAAAGATGATCAATGTTTTGCGTTTTTAAATACGCCAGCGATACCTCAGGAATGCTCTCACAATCGGTCAAATACGCCACAACACCTTTACATGTAACGATCATATATCCATGCGTTGGCTTGGAGTGAAAGAGCGGTACTGCAACGATTTTAACCCCCTCAATTTCAATGGATGAAAAGGGTTCAAGCACGAGGTAGTCAATGGAATCTTTATACAGGAAAAGATCGCCAAATCCCTGCTCGTCGTTGGGAATATAACACGTTATGGACTCTGTAGATTTGCGCAAACGCAGCAATCCCAAGCAGTGATCGGCATGAAAATGGGTGAGAAAAACCGCGCGAATTTTTGTCGTATTGAACCGCTCACACAACAGATCATAGCCTGCATCAAACAAAATGACACTGCCATCGTCTAGCTCTAAATAAGCACTCGTGGAGCGATTGCTCACCCCTTCAACACGTGCTGTTTCACAGATCGCACAATGACACTGATGCAATGGAATGCCGCCCGTATCGGCGGTTCCTAAAAATTCAAATTTCAAAAATGCTTCCTATGCGTTTTGTTGTTTTTCATTGAGCATTTGATTGAGCAAACCAAAGAGCGTTTTCGATGCCTCTTCGGCTTTGACAAAATGGTTAATGACGACACTGATATCGTTCAAACAGGTGCCCTCTTTAACGCATTTGATCGCTTGATTGATCTCACCATGAACAATTTTATGCGGTTCATCCAACGCTTTAAACGCAGATGTCGCGCTAAAATTCTCTTTGCCAACCCCTGCATACCATTTGCCCAAACGGCAATTGGTATGATCGCTCAGCTCTTTATGCTCTTTATCAAACACAGAGCCATACCCAGCAACTTTAAAAAGAACATGATCCAGTTTTGCCAAAGCCGTAAAGACTTCGAAACTGATATTTTGAGAGTCATCTTTAATGGTGGTCGCACTGTGTTGCAACGCGCCAAATTCAACTTTAAAATTTTCAATGTGTTGGTTAGACTCTACCGCAACACTTTCAACCTCTTCGTTTTGTTTAAACATCAAATTGGCATTTTGTTTGAGCACATTGATGTTCATCTCAACTTCAGCCGTTGCTTTTTGCGTTCGCTCAGCCAATTTGCGCACTTCATCTGCAACGACCGCAAAACCACGTCCATGCTCCCCTGCCCTAGCAGCTTCGATCGCGGCATTGAGCGCCAGCAGATTCGTTTGATCGGAAATATCTTTGATCAGATTGATCACACTGGCGATTTCATCGACACTGCGGTGAAGGTTTTCCGCCATATGACGTGATTCGACCGCAGAGTGTGAGATGTTTGACAGTGAGCCTAAAAGGTTGTTGGAGATCATATTAAGATTCGTGATGCTCTCTACGGTCGAAACACTGATCTGCACGATCTCTTTGGAAGCTTCAAGGTTTTGTTCGATGTCATGCTGAATCTCTTTCACACTGTTACCACAACCACTCAACATACTGTTAATAAGCTCGGTTTTTAGGCGATTTTCACTAAGAGTTCTGTGGGTGTTTTCTTCAGATTGTAGGAGTTTTTCCAGTTGAGCCTGTAAAGCCGTTGCTTCGTGTTTTAAGCGTTCATTTTCAGCGCGTAAACCTACATTTTCTTCATGAAGTAAGGCTTTATTTCGTCCAAACATATGATTCCTTTTTGTATAGATAGGTTAGATTTTACCGTAAGCTATCCCTAAGAATGCTTACATGTAAAGGTTACTTTTTACTGAAATTGCCCAAGTTTGATATTGAGATTTTCCGCCAGCTTCGAGAGATGATCGGCTGCACTTGCGATCTCTTCCACGCTTCTGGCATTCTCACTCTAATAGCTGTTTGGATAGACGCATATTCAACTCCTTTTGTTAATTTGATTTTTGTGTAATCCATACTTTAATTATGCTTATTATACTGATCTTCAATGGAGCATGGTTGTGAGTGCGTTAGAAAGTTTTCAAAATTTTCCCAGGCATCTAAGCTAAAATCTTTTAAAGCAAAATGCTTCATACTGACATCAATACCATTAAAGCCAACGCTAATTTTCTCCTTAACTTGCGATTCATCAATCTCTACATGTAAAGCATTGAGAACCACAAAATCATCACCAAAAATTCGAAAAACAAAAGGTGTGTGGAAGAGTATTTTTAAGCGTAGTGCAACTTCACTGAGCAGTTTATCACCTAGCTTCCAACCAAAATTTTGATTGTATGTGTGAACATGGTGCAGTTGAATAAAATAGCAACACCGAAATCGTTTGCTGGTATGATTGTCATGCAAAAAATGACTAAGATACTCTCCGCTGTATGCAGAGGTCAATGTGTCTTTGTAAAAGTAGGCAAATCGCTCTTCTTGAACATCTGTCTCTGGTAATTGATGAATAAAAGAGAGCTCTTGATAGGTGCTAAAAACGTTGATGGCACTGCTGATTATCAAAGGATCAAACTGCGTTCCACTGCATTTTTGCAACTCTTTAATGGCACTCGCGATACTTTTACGTGGTTTGTAAATGCGGTTCGTGGTCATTGCATCAAACGCATCGGCAATCGCAATAATGCGCGAGAGAAAAGGGATGCAGTCGCCTTTAAGACCATCGGGGTACCCAGATCCGTCGAAATACTCATGATGGTGGCGAACAAGAGGCATATACGGTTTAAACGCAGAGATAAAACTGAGCATTTTTTCACCATCCGTTGAATGATTTTTAATGATAGCATACTCAGTACGATTGAATTTTCGAGGTTTCAGTAAAATGGATTCAGGGGTTAGAAGTTTTCCAATATCATGCAACAGCCCTGCTTGATACACCAAACTTTGTTCATCTTCACTGCATCCCATCGCTTCAGCAATTTTAGTGCTGTACATTGCCACACGTTTGGAATGACCCGCAGTATAGGCATCTTTCTCTTCAATAATGGTTGTAAACATCTCAACAATTTCTTGCTCAATGATCGAAAAAGTATTCACATCAGACTCTTTTTTATGTTTTAAGCAGACGTAATAAGGGGTCAAATGAATCATACATGATTAAATATTAAAAAAAGATAATCTATTATAATAGAGTATTTAAAATGAAATGGTTTCATCAGAATACGATAAAAACGTTTCAGTAAGTATCTACTCTACGATAATAGATTGTAATGAAGTTTCAAGAATACTAGACTTCATCGTTCTTAAAAATCTATCATAATAGAGTAAATGGCATGAGAAAAAAATTTAATGATATTAATATTTCGGCAGTAGAGTGTAGCGTTGAAGAGACGAAACTCTTCTATCAAAAGATTGGGCGCACGGTTCAACAAATACGAAAAAAAAGGGGACTAAGCCAACTTGAACTCTCCTATCTTATAGGCTTTAAATCGACATCGCTTGTAGCAGGTGCAGAAGCGGGGTACAGCAATATCCGTTTCTCGTTAGAACACCTCTATAAAATTGCCAAAGTTTTGCAAGTAGATGTTAAAGAATTTTTCGAATAAAATTTTTAAAAACCAATGTTGCAAAACATAAAAGCACCAAGGGTGCGTGGGCTTTCTGCCTAAGAAAACCTAGTGTTAACGTAGTTTTTAAAGCTTTGCTTTAAAAACGTGTCAAAATTCAAATCAGATCAATTTCAAAACAACCAAACTCACTGCCATCACCATCATTCCAAGCACTATTCCTAAGATCGTCGTATGGGCATTTCCATAGACTCTCGCCGAAGGCAAGAGTTCATCAAACGAGATATACACCATAATACCTGCTACGATGCCAAAGGTAATGCCTAGTGTCAGTTCTCCCATGATGGGAAGCAGCAGAAAAAAACCGACCAAAGCACCAACAGGCTCTGCCAAACCTGAGATAAACGCATACCAAAACGCACTCTTGCGATTTCCTGTGGCGTGGTAAATAGGCAAAGAGACCGCCATCCCCTCTGGTATATTGTGAATAGCGATCGCAAGGGCGATGGTTAAACCAATGTGAATATTATCAAGTGCCGCAATAAATGTGGCAAAACCTTCGGGGAAATTGTGAATCCCAATCGCAAGTGCCGTAAAAATACCGGTACGTTTTAGAGCAGAGTCTTTCAGTAAAGAGTGTTGACTGCCCTCTTTGAGCACACTGAGTTCTTTGTTGGATTTTGGCTCATGAGGATTAACATCATCAGGGATAAGCCGATCAATCAGGGCACTGATACTAATACCTCCGAAAAAGCAGACTAACGCCAAAGATTCTCCGATGATGGGACTTTCATAGATTGTACTAAACGCTATTTTGGACTTAGAAAGAATCTCAACAAATGAGACGTAAACCATCACACCTGCTGAAAATCCTAGACCAATGGATAAAAACGTATGACTTTTATTTTTGGAGAAAAAGGCGATCAGAGCGCCAAATCCTGTGCTTAAACCTGCAAAAAGCGTGAGAAGAAACGCAGGTATGAACTGCTCTAGCGTGACATCGATCATACCTGTTTCCTTGTTACTTCATTGATTTTTTGAGATCACTGATAAATTCGGTAATGTCATCGTGTAAGTTTTGAAGATCCTCTTCGTGCATGACTTCATCGGCTAAGATTTGAGAGACCATATCATAGGTAACGATGTCTTTATTGCGTGTCAGATCAACAATGCTTGAATAGGTTGCAATCGCACACTGTTCACCTTTAATCGCATCGTTTAAGACTGCAACCACATCAAAATCAGTGGGTGCGTCGTAACCACAGTTGGTCTGTTTGAGCCAATCGGCTGGGTGTAAGAGTGGAGCGCCTCCTAATTGAATGATACGATCAGCAACCATCGTTGCATGGCGTAATTCATCGGCTGCATGTTGTACAAGCTCTGCAATGGCAGCGTCTTTCATCAACCCTTTCACAACTTTTGATTCAATAAAATATTGATAGTACGCCAACCACTCATCGGCATATGCACGATTTAGCGTTGTAATGATCTCTTGAACCTCGATACCTTTAATAATAGAATTTCCGACTCTTGCCATGATTGTCTCCTTATATGGTAATGAGTTATCTTACTCTATCAAAACTAAAGTCTATATTAAATAATAATTTTTATTATTTAATGAAGTCGATCTTGGCGCTACTCATGATACGTTTCGCATCCATTTGGCTTATCGCATCGATCAGTGACGTGCGAAAGGTTCCCATTCCTTGGCTTTTATCGGCTAGTTCACCTGCAATGGACATGGTTAAAATACCTGCAATCGCACTTGCAAGGGCATGGTTTGAAGCGCCTAAAAAACTGCCAATGAGTGAACTGCTCATGCACCCTGTTCCTGTCAGTTTAGTCAGAGCCACATCTCCATTGTCAAGCGCATACGTGCTGTCACCATCCGAGACAATGTCTATTTTGCCCGTAATCGCAATCACACAACCCAATTTTTTAGCTAAATTCAAAGCGATTTTAGCGCCATCACTCTCCTCTTCCAACGAATCAACCCCTGCACTTTTGGCTTCAAGCCCTGCGATGGTTTTGATCTCCGCCATATTGCCCCTAATAACGCTAAAAGAGATCGCCTCCATGAGTTTTGCAACGCTTTGGCGACGAAATGGTGTTGCACCCACACCAACAGGATCAAGTACTACGGGAATACCTTTGGCATTCGCTGCTTTTCCTGCTTTAAGCATCGAAACGATGGTGCGCTCATTCGCCGTTCCAATGTTTAAAACCAGCGCAGCGCAAATACCGACCATCTCTTCCACTTCGCTTTGTTCATCTGCCATAATCGGCGAAGCACCAATGGCTAAAACCACATTGGCGCAATCATTGACTGTGACATAATTCGTGATATGATGGATTAAAGCGCATTTGTTGTGTAAGGCTTCAAAAACTTCATTTAATTGCGCTTGAATGTCCATGATGCAATTGCCTTTTTTGAAATGATAAAAAGAATGCTCGTTGCAAGCATCGTCGGAAGGGTTGAACCTAAAGGAAGATCAAGCGTAATGAACTGATAATAAAGCACTACACCTATAGCCCAAACAAGGAGTGATCCTACATGTAAAATTAATGTAGGTTCTATCTGCTCTTTTTTGAAGATAAAATAATCGCTCAGCACAATCGCAAACAGTGGTCCAAAGACCGAACCTATCGCATACAGAAAATTCTCATACTGTTCTATGGGTGTAAACAGCGCGACCAAAAGACCAACCACCGCCATCGCAAATGCGATCTTTCGCTCATTGATCTGTGGGAAAATATTGGTAAACGTCACGCCTGCAGAATACGCATCTAAAAACGTCGTCGTAATGGTGGAAAGCAACACAATGCCAAGTGCTACAAAGCCCAAATGCAGTGCCATCATCATCGTTCCCAAACTCGCATCTTTGGCATAAAGCGCGATGGCAAGACCAATGGCATACATCAAAGAACTACCAACAAAATAACCCGTAAAACTGCCGATGAGTCCGCCTTTTTTACTCTTCGCAAAACGGGTATAATCCGAAATCAACGGCAACCACGAAAGTGGCATAATGATGCTAAGCTCTAACGCTGAGCCAAAACTCATCTCACCCGTAGGCTTTACATGTAAAATGCTTCCTTCTTGAAACACCACGCCACACAACACCAACGTAAGCGCAAAAAGGAGGATGACGGCGATAAGATTGAGCTTTTGAAAGCCCACTTTTCCAAGCCAAATCCACAGCGCTATCAAGACACCAATGGCTATCGCCCACGTGTTGATACTATCAAATTCAAAAAGATTGATGCCAAGCTCATTGGCGGCGCGCCCACCAGAGATGATCATCACCGCCGTCCAACCGATGAGTTGGAGCACATTGAGAAGTGAAAAAAGATACGAGCCATAACGCCCAAAAGAGATGCGTGTGGACATGATGGCAGGAAGCTTGCTATGTGCGCCGATATAACCACCCAAAAGGAGAATAATGCCACCAATCAGATGCCCTAAAAGAATTGCTTTTAACCCTTCACTAAAGCCAAGGGGAGCTAAAAGCCCGCCTGTAAATATCTCTGCCATTGAGACTGCCGCACCAAACCAGAGTGCGAACAATCCAAAACTACTTAAACTCGTTTTTTCTTCCATCATGATTCCATTCCTGCTTTGGTGTAAAGTGCGTAAAAATGATGCACTGGACCCACGCCATGCCCCAGTTTAAATCCATGTGTAATCGCTTCGGTAATATACGCTTTGGCTTCCTCAACTGCACGCTTTACATGTAAACCTTTTGCGAGGTTGGCAGCAATGGCAGAAGAGAGCGTACAGCCCGTTCCATGCGTGTTTATCGTTTCTAGTCGTTTGGAGTGTAAAAGATGAAACGCTTTGCCATCGTAAAGTACATCGGTGGCATCATTTTCCAGATGCCCACCTTTGAGCAACACATACTTACACCCCAGTTTATGCAGATTAAGCGCGGCTTTTTGCATCAATTCAATCGTGTCGATCTTATAGCCTACGATCACTTCGGCTTCCGGAAGATTGGGCGTGATGAGTGTTGCCATCGGTAAAAGGATTTCGATGAGTGCTTTTTTGGCTTCGGGTTGCAACAGGTCATACCCACTTTTAGAGATCATCACAGGGTCGATGACAAGCGGTGGTAAGGGGTATTTTTTAAGGGTTTGAGCGATGATCTCAATCGTTTGAGGTCGCGAAACCATACCAATTTTAATGGCATCCACACGAATGTCATCAAAAATCGCTTCGATTTGATGCTCAATGACGGAAGAGTTAATGTCTTGTACATCAAAAACACCCTGTGTATTTTGTGCCGTAATCGCGGTAATAACGCTCATGCCATAGGTACCGTTCGCGCTAAACGCTTTAAGATCGGCTTGGATGCCAGCACCACCACAGCTGTCTGAGCCTGCTATGGTTAAACAATGTTTCATATATTGTCCTCGTAAAATGTATTTACATGTAAAGATGATAAAGGTCGTGTAAGGGGATCAAAAAGAGGAAAATGTGTGGGTTTGATTGAGCTTTCCTACGCTGGCATTACCCAGATCAGGTAGATACCAAGCGCATCTATCTATCACGTCAATAGAACTTTTTAAAAATTGTGTTTGGTAGGCAAAGATGCGCAACCTTGCTAAGTGCAAGGCAAGTATCTTTAACGCCCCAAAGATGATTTTTAAAAAGTTCTCATAGGGCTTGTCAATCACACGGCGTCTCATTTCGTTGACACTTTTGAGTGTAGTTTGACTACACTTTCAAAGTGTCGCCTCATGAGACTTGGTGCTTGACAAGCTATTGATGCGATAGATAGATGCGCTTGGTATAAGGATCAAAGAATCACCATTCTTTATCTCAGCTGGTTTACCAGCCCTCCTAGCACGAACTATTAAGGACAATTGTACTCTGATTTATTGGTTTTTTCAAGATGAATGAAATTCAATGCGATTACGCCCTTTACTCTTGGCTGCATAAAGAGCATTATCGGCATATTCAATGACATTTTGGAGTGTGAGTGAAGTGCTAAAAAGGCATATTCCTATGCTGAGTGTTACAGGTAAGGTATAGGTTGAATCTTCAAAAAGTTTTGATTGAATTCTTAACGCAATATTGTTAATATCTTTTTGTGAAATTGAGGGGAAAAATACGATAAACTCGTCGCCACCATAACGTGCAAAAATATCGCTTTCACGTAAATGTTCGCTGATGAGCTTCACAACATACTGCAAAACATCGTCGCCCAAAATATGCCCATGGGTATCGTTAATCTGTTTAAAATGATCAATATCAATCATCATAATGGCAGAAGGTTTTTGATAATGCGGTTTTGTAAAATGATACTGCACAATTTCGAGGAAATAACGTCGATTAAAAATTTGGGTCAAATCATCGTACCGACTTAGCAACTCTAATTGACCATTATGTAACTTTAATTCACATAGGCGTTTTTGATAGTAATAAAGCAATAGAAGTATGCCAACAATCAATATTACAATAACAAGCTTATAAAGTGTCTCTTGATCCATCATTACATTTTTGCCAGGAGTTTTATTTTTAGAATGTTCACTATAGGGAATTTAAAAATGATTCTAACCATTATAAACTTAAATCATACTTCACTATAGGGAAATATATGTTGCTGTACAAAGAGTTTTCAAATGCAGAAATTAAAGATTTTTATCGACGAATTGCATACAATGTATACTGTATTCGAAAGCTAAAAAGGATTACACAGCTGGATTTAGCACTGACCATTGGACACAAATCGGTCAGCACCATTGCAAAAATTGAAGCTGGATTGGAAAATAAGCATTATAACATCGAGCATCTTTATAAAATTGCGTCCGTTTTAGAAGTTGATATTTGTGAGTTTTTCAAGCCCAGTATTCTTCCAAATAGAGGTTAGATTTAAAATTTCTGAATCCATGTTTTAAGATTTTTTAGACTCATCGGCTTTGCGTACAAATACCCCTGCCCTTGCTCACATCCGTGTTCGGCAAGGTACGCTTCTTGGTCTTTGTGCTCAATGCCCTCTGCTAAGGTGGTGATTTTCATATTTTGGGCTAAATTAATAATGGAATTGACAATAGCGCATGCGTCTTCAAGTTTGGGGATGTCTTTGACAAAGGACATATCGATTTTCAGTTTGTTAATCGGCAGTTTACGCAAATAACTGAGCGAAGAGTAACCGGTACCAAAATCATCGATGGCAATGCTCATACCTAAATGTTGCATCTCTTTTAAAAGCACGATCCAACGCTCAGGATCGTGCATGATGAACGATTCAGTCACTTCAATCTCCAACATCGAAGGATCGACTTTCGTTTCAGCAATCGTCTCTTTGAGCGTGGTTAAAAAATCACTAAACTCAATCTGAACACCTGAAATGTTGACCGAAACCGTACCATGAAATAGTCCCTCTTGATGCAAGGAGACCAGATCAATGCAGGTCTGTTTGAGTATCCATGCACCGATTTCAACGATTAAGTGCGTCTCTTCTGAAAATGCGATAAACCGTCCAGGAGGCAAGATGCCCTCAAGGGGATGGTTCCATCGCAAAAGTGCTTCAAGTCCAATGAGTTTCGCCGTTTTAAGATCGATTTGAGGCTGATAATAGACCACAAATTGCTTCTCTTTAATCGCCTCTCTAAGCGCATTTTCCATACCGATGCGCTCATAGGAAGCTATCGTCATGTCGAGTGTGTAAAACGTATAGGTGTTTTTACCCGCCTCTTTGGCTTTATACATCGCCGTATCTGCATTTTTAATCAGAGTCTCTCCATCGGTACCATGATCGGGATAAACACTCACCCCAATGCTAGCAGAGAGAAAGAATTTTTGCGCCTTGTTGATAAATGGTTCCTCAAAAATCGCTTGAATTTTCGCAATGATAACTTCAATCTCGTGTTTCTCTTTGATGTTTTCCACCAATAAAATAAACTCATCACTCCCAATGCGAGAGAGTGTGTCACAATGGCGAATTCTTCCTTGCAGTCTGAGGGCAAGCTGTTTGAGAATCTCATCACCATACGAGTGACCGTAACTGTCGTTAATTTTTTTAAAGTTATCCAGATCAAGAAAACAGACGGCGATCATGCCGCCTTGGCGCTTACTGTTCTCAATTGCATGGGCGATACGATCCGTGAGCAGCAAACGATTGGGAAGTCCTGTGAGGGTGTCATTGTGCGCTAAAAACTCCAGCTCTTTCTCCGAAGCTAACAAACGCTCTTCGTTCGCCTTTTTCTCGGTATTATCACGTGCTGAAACCACATACGCCATCGGCAATGGATCATCTTCATTTTCATAATACGGAAAATATTTGGTATGTAAAAAACGCTTACCGAAAGACGCAAGCGCCCAAAATTCATGCTCAAAGGTCTCTCCAGAGAGTACGCGATCGCTAAGATGTTTTAAGTTTTCAACAAAATACTGCGCACCATACAGTTCTGGCATACTGTGCCCTAGAATCTCCTCTTTACGTTTATTAAAAAACTTTTGATACGCTTCGCTGATCGCCAAATAGATGTAGTTACGGTCAATCAAAGCTAAAAAATCATCGGAACTTGAGACAATTTTTTTATACTGCTCTAAATGTTTGTTGCTAAAAATTTTAGCCCTCAACATTGCATTGGCATGGTTAGCAAGCTCTTCAAACTCTTTAAATTTGACGTTTGACGTGTCGATGAGTTGATCTTGATTGACCAAAGAGTCAAAAAAAGTGATAAAAAGATCAAAATCCTTCCGAATTTTACGGCTAATGATAAGATAAAACCCTCCTACAACGACACTAAACATAAGCATCCAAAATAGAATCGAGTAGAGTGTTCGCTTTAACTCTTCATCAATGCTCATTTTTAATTCATAGAGCTCATGGTTGAGATCATCCAGATAAATTCCCGCACCTACATACCATTGCCAATCATCAATCGATTCGACATAGCTCATCTTAGGAAGTGCCTGCTGTCCTTTGAAGGAAGGCATCATATACTCCACAAAACCGCCACCTTTTTTTGCCTTCTCAATCAACTCTTGAACAATAAATTTACCATTGCTATCTTGCAGAGCATACATGTTTTTATTTTTAGCTGGGTAACTCAAAGAGATGCCATCCCACGTCCCAATAAAAAGATAAGTACCACTCTCCCTCTCAACCAAAAGACGTTTTTCATCGTTTAAAATCTTCTCTTGAACGTTGCGCTCTAGATCATCAAGGTAAAATCCTGTACCAATCATCCAATTTAAAGGTTCAAAGAGCTTCACATACGCAACTTTTTTAAAGGTATCTTTGCTCTCAAATGGTTTACTCCATGCGTAGTCGTAAAATCCCTCTTTGGTCGATTGAATCACATCCAACATCCCTTTAACGATATACGCACCTTCACTGTTCGCCATTGTGAGCATATTTTGCCCTTCCAGTTCAGGACGATCTGCAAAAAGAATCTCCGTTCCATCAAGATGGGTGATAAAGTAGTAGCCTTGATTGTTTTCATAGCGCAATAGTCGCAATGTATCAACGATCATCGTCGCAATTTGGGCATCACTGTGTGTTCTATGATAGGTTTGGTAGAGTTTATTGGCGATTTCATAAGCTTCGTAAACACGCGCTTTCACCAGTTGTTGTCTCTGTGCATAGGCTTCTTGACGTTTCTCTTCGATATGTTCAATAAACCGATCCACTTCAGTAATGAGCATCTTTTTTTTAGAACCGCTATACTCTTTTTGAAGTCGCTGTGACTCTTTTTCAAACTTAACCGTGGCGTTGTAGAAACTAAGCGCAACAAAGATACTCGCAAAGGTTAAAAAAAGAATAAAGGCTACGATGTGAAAATAATGGAAAAGGCTTAACTTTTTGTGCAAGTTCATACGCACTCCTTCATTTAGCGTTGTTCTTCACTCTTTCCATCGGCACGTTTAAAAAGAAACATCAAAAATTGAATCAATGTCATAATCACAATACCTTCCATCAAAGCTGCCACAATAAAGGAAGCGTACTCTTCTTGTCCAATCGCACCATTTTTAACCGCAATCGTTGCAATGGCAACCAAAAAGGTCAGTGGCATCGAATCACCCAAACTAAAAAGAATCGTTCCGCGAAAGCCTAGATAGCTGTGGTATGCAGCAAAAGAGCTCGCCATTCGTGCACTTACCATCGCGATCACAATCCAAAGCGCATGCGTTAAAATTTGCGTTGTAAAGATCAAATTGAGATCAAGGGTTGTGCCTACAAAGATAAAAAAGAGCGGTACCAAAAAGCCAAAACCAAACATAGAGAGTTGATGCGGAAGCTCTTTTTTATGCGCAAAAAAGTTCGAGATGAAAATACCGGCGATAAAAGCACCCAAAACCATATCGATCTCAAGCCATTGCATGGTTGCAATCAGTACAAAAAAGAGTGCCATACTAAATCGTAAACTTTGGTGCATTGTATCGTTATGTGGCATAATAATGCGTTTTAAATTTGGGTACCACCAAAAAATAATTTTGAGTAAGCGGTAGAGAAAATAGGACGAGAAAAGAACTGCGATCAGCATGACAATACTTTTAGCAAACTGCCACCCCAAACCATGCGTAATCGCCCCATCAAAAATAACCAGAGCACCTATGCTAATGAGCTCTCCAATCACACCAATAATCAAAGAGAGCTCTAACCATTTGTGCTCACGACCGTGTTGATTAATCAGTGCCATAATCATCCCCAAAGAGACGATAGGAATCGCGACGATATACACAGGTGAGAGTCCAAATACAATGTAGAGAATAAAAGAGATGCTGTACAAGCAGAGAAAATACAATAATGCTTTTTTTAAAAAACGATCACGGTAATGTAAAAAACGTTGAATGTCGATCTCTAAACCAGCTAAGAACATGAGGTAGAAAAAGCCTATTTTTGCGAGGTTTCGAAAGACTTCATTGTCTACATGTAACAGTCCAAGCCAAACCGCAAACGAGCCTAATAAAATTTCAACAACGGGCGTAGGCACACGAAAAAGGCGCGAAAGAATCGGAGAGAGAACCATCAAAAGCACAACATGCGCTAAAAAGATAAGATTTTCCAAAAACATCCTTTTTTTAGGCTTTGTTGACAAAAGGTACAGCGATAAGCCGGGTTCTGTCGTGGGTGATTATTTATCTACGATCTATCTTACGATAGACCTCTAGCGAAGGGTTTATCGTGTGTGAGACCAAAACCATCCCTTCTTGCTGCAGGTTGGGTTTACATAGCTGCCTTAATTACTTAAAGCACTGGTGGGCTCTTACCCCACCGTTTCACCTTTTCCATTAAACTGTCTTCTTGGAGACAAGCAAAGCTCGTCACCAATTCCTCTCACTAAAGCTATGCTTTCGCAAGAGAGGCATAATGGTAGTTTACTCTCTGTTGCACTAATCCCTTAGGTTACCCTAGCCGTCCGTTAGACGGAACCATGTCTCACATGCAGCCCGGACTTTCCTCTTAAGCGAAACGCTCAAGCAATCACCTACTGTACCTTTTGAAGGAGAGATTATAGCGAAACTTTTATTAGCTCTTCTATAATTACCGTTGCATACGAGCCTTTAGGCAAAGAAAAGTGCATTTCAAACCATGCCTCTTCCTCTTTATAAACGCCCTCAACCTCTTCCGCAAAGCTCCATGCAAAACGTCGGCTTCCATTGAGTTTGTCCAAAAAAGGTTCACACTCTTCAAAGATTTGCTTTTCAATGACACCTGCTTCATACTCTGCTCGAATGTTTTTACCACCCAGCAACCAACCGGCAATCGTAATGCCATGTTCTAAAAAGCGCGCTAACTCTTCTGCCACATCTTCACAGACAAACGCTTTTCCTGCAGGGTAATGATGCAACACATCGCCATGAAGGAGTTTGAAAAATTGCGGCTGTTTTTTAAGGCTATCGACCATCTCTTTAGGTAAGTTGGTTGCGCGTGTTGCATCCGCTAAGTTAAACTCTTCGATTAAACGGCTGATTTCGATGCGTTTAGAGAGCCAGTTATTAAAAAGATAACTTTGATAAGCATTGATATAAAACTCTTTCATTTTAGGATTGCGCTCTTTTCGTTTTCCCTCTAAGATGGCTTTTCCTTTAATATAATTATCGCCATCGATACCAAAGCGTTGATACCCAAAAAAGTTTGGAAAACCCTCTTTGCTGATTTTTTTAAGTCCATCTTGCAGTTTTTTGGCGTCAATCGGGTTGACTTTTTTCAGACGCACAAAAAAGCGGTTGCCTTTGAGATGTCCTGTGCGAATTTTGTTGTTATGGTACGTTGTGTCCAGTATTTTGATCTTTTCATGTGTAAAATTAGCAAGCTTTGGCTCAAAATTTTTATGCAATGAAATGTACTGTGTCGTCATGCCGTCTTTATCTTTAAGCCCTGCATAACCAAAATCACGCACTTTACACCCTGTGACTTCGCTTAAGTACTGCAACATATCCCAGGTTGTCATATCTTTTTTCCTTACATGTAAAACGAGATGCTCGCCCTCACCGCTGAAAGGATAGAGTGGAATTTCGCTGACGACGAAGTCACTGCTGTTTTTGGTAAACATCACATTAATCGGCGAATGGGTGAGAAAAAATTGTCGAGTCATAAAATATCCTTAAATATGGTTAAAAGTGGTGTTCTTTGCAACGGCATTTATAATGCTTACGTACCGTTTTTCCTACAATCGTTATCTTCGTGCGTGTCTGCTTGGCAATGCGCTCTATCACCTTTTTTTTATGGGCATCAAAGCTAAACAGCATTTCATACTCTTCGCCACTGCAAAGCGTTCGTTTGGGCATTTGATGCTTTACATGTAAACCTAAATTGCCACTGGATTTGAGCAGTCTTGAAAGATCTTTTGACAGACCATCGGAGATGTCCATACCTGCATGTAAATGTTTAGCGGCTTTGGAGACAAACGCTACTTTTAACACGGGCTTCATAAAGCGTGCGTTTTGACTAACACGTCCGCCACGCATGAGCCGTGTCAACTCTTTGTGTGAATTTCCAAGCGTTCCCGTATACGCAACCCAATCCCCCAACTTTGCGCCACTTCGGTAAAGCACTTTGGAAGGGCGTTTGGCGATGATCGTGATGGAGATCATCAGCTTTTCGCCTGCAGTGGTATCGCCACCGATGATCTCGACACCGTAATCCTGTGCTACTTTTTGAAACCCAACGCCTAATTCGCGCAATTGTTCATACGAAAACGATTTGGGTATCACGACGCCAATGAGAGCTAACGTCGGTTTGGCATTCATCGCAATCGCATCGGAGATGTTAACCAACATGCTTTTGTGCGCGATCTGCGTTAAACTCATCCACGAACGCTTAAAGTGAATACCTTCGCAAAACAGATCTTTTGAATAGACAAAATCCCCCATAACCGCACCATCATCGCCAATACGCTTACTAGAAAATTCTGAGATAAAAAATGCCTCTTTTGACATGGTGCCTCGCTCATTGAATTACTCTATTGTATGATGTTGTGCATTAAGAAGCCATTAGAGGGCTTAATAGTGGGCAAAATCACTTTAAAATTGAGAGTTACACTTAAGTAAAGATGCGCTAGAATAGATTCATAATCTCATAAGGAGTCCCCAATTATGGAGTGTAAGCTTGAATTGAGCGTCTTTCGATTTGACGCTAAAACGGATTTTTTGCCTTACTATACAAAACATTTTATTACCATCGACCGAAACCTGAATCTCAACGATCTTTTAGCACAGATCAAAGCCGAAGATGTCAGTTTTGACTACCCAAAAGGGGATTTGGCTGCTTTGAAAATTAATGGAAAAGCACTTTTTAGCAACGTCTCTTTGGACGGACTTATCAACTCCTTTGGAAAATCACTCACCCTAGAGCCACTCTCAACCAAGCGTGCTATCAAAGATATGATCATCAATACGGACGATTTTTACCAACGTTTTGATCTTTTGGATGCCTTTGTGGATGGCAAAGACAGACCGCTTTATGAGCACTACATCATCTACCACTACGCGTCAAGTGTGCTTGATTTATGTGAAAATTATCAAGGCGATGCCCTGTTTGCGTTTGCCTACGACATGATTCAAAAACACCCTGAGCGTAAACGTGAAATTTTGGAAGTCATTGCAAACGATCAAACCGGAATCTTTTTACATGTAAGATTGTGCAAGAAAATTTACCCGTGTGGCGCGGATGTCGAAAAGAAAATCACCGAGCTTAAAAACGACGTGATGAAACACCGACCCTTTGCGAACCCTCTTGTGGAAAAATTTTCACACCACATCGATCTTTTGTAAGGAGAAACCATGAAAAACTATTTTCTTTTTGAATCCCTCGTTGAGCGTGAAAAAACAGCCCCGATGATCACGGCTGCGCGTAAACTCATAGAATTTTTAGGCATAGATGCACCCTCATTTAAAGGGGCAAAAAATGATCTTGGAAGCGAATTTATGGGACTGAATCGTCTTAAATTTTTAGAGCATTATGCCTACAATCTTACCCTTGCTTCGACGCAAAAGCGTGACATTCTCTGCATCGAGCAGAGCTCCTTCATTTGCCATGCACACACCAAAGAGATCCTTTTAGGCGATGACAAACTCCGATTTGAGATCGCTGAGCGCTTAGCAAAACAGAATCTTTCTCTTAATTTGGATGTCAATGTTCTATCCTTAGAGCAACTGCTGCTTGAAGAAATTGGTGCGCAAAGGCTAGCAAGTTTGGTGAAAAATCCTTTTTCAAACTTCCAAACAGCCCTTTTCTTCGGCTCAAACGCATGCCGTGCTCAAAAATATTGTAAAGATGAGCTGGTTTTAACCCTGCTTGATCTTATCACACTAAAAAGGGTTCAATACGAAAGTGCCTATGAGAGCGATGGCTTTGAAGTCTATCCTGCTTCGCCTTTACTTGCAAAAAGACTCGCCTCCAAAACAATGCTAGATATGTTCGATAATGCTGCAGATTTTGTACTGACCAGTGATGCACGAAGCTTTATCATGTTTGATTTTTACCAAAAAGAGCTTGAAAAAATTGCAGGGCGTGAGATTGGGCTGAGTGTGCTAAGCCTTGCAGAACTACTCCTCTTAGCCTTTGGAGAGACGAATAAAAAAAGTATTGGACTGGATCAGCACAAAGTCGCGATTACCCTTCTTTAAATACCCCATCATGTAGGAGCAACACCGTTTGCTCCTTAAATCAATCTAAATCAGACTTATTTTATCCCTTTCTTAAGAGAGCTTTGCGTGAGAATGTAATATCATTTCAAAACTTAATATTAAAAAGGAGTTCTAAATGCCAAAAATCAATCGTTATGTTGATATTGACACTGTTGAGAGAGAAGCGAAAAAAGATTATATCGATAGACACTCTCCGTTTATCACCTGTGCTGATACGGCAAAACAAAATGCGCCGTTTAAAGTGACTGTAAAAGTCGGTAATGCCTATACGCATCCTGATGATTTTGACCACTATATCGCCAATATCCAACTCTATACCGGTGATGCCCTTTTAGCACGTGCTGATTTTGTCTCAGGTACGCTTGGTGGACAAGATAAAAAAGGACAAGCAGAAGTCACATTTACCATCGTTCCAACGGGTAAAAAACTGAACCTCGTGGCGCAAAGTTACTGTACAAAACACGGTGTTTGGGAAAGTGATCCTGTTGAAGTGAGTGTCGAAGAGTAGATTTTTAAACAGCTCAGAGCTTTAGCTCTGAGCCTTTACATACTTATTCTGTTCCCTTTATAAAACCCTCAAGCGACATTTCAAGTTTTTCAATCTTATGACCACTTAAAAACTTCTCCTCTTTCTTGCTGATCTTCTCTTTATCGTTGACCAAATAGCCATCTTTTAATCCTAACGTCACTTCATTCGCCACCATTCGGTACGTATCGCGATCAAAATCAATCCCTAAGAAGAGATAACTTTTCTCATTTTTAAATGTTTTCAAAAAGGGAGGAAGCGCGTAACCACCCATCGCTTCGGTCAACCAATCGACAAAATCGGCATCACTGATGATAAAGCTTTTTTCAGGCACCGTACAGCCTAGAGGCTTAAAAAGAATCGGCAACATTGGGCTTAAAAGCTCTTTTTCCACACGCTGATATTCACCCGTCGAAACGGTGTACATGTAAACAAGAAAACGATCATACCCTGCCATAATACGGCTCACACCTGTGATCAGAAAATGGTCCTGATCGGCATAAAGATTTAAGAGCGAATCGTCCAAATTGAGATCAACCACGTAACGAGGCATTAATGTTTTAAGCCACGTATACACCTTCGGCATGGGGTAAGGCTTTGCCATAAAAATATGGTTGGTCATCTGCTCGATAAACGGTCTTCCTTTGCGCTGTTCCAAACTCATCGCAGCTCTGGAATACTCATACATCAACCGAGGCGACATAGCGCGACCACCGTTGAGTGCCAAGATCATGGAGTCACTATCAAACGGAATCTGCTCGCCATCTTCTGTTTTTGTCTCTTTAAAAACACCCATTCCAAGAAATGGAACTAAACGACCCTCTTTAATCTCTTGTTCAAAATCACTCTTCTTCACTCATGATCCTTCTTCGACACATCAATTTTTGATTAAATGCTGGAAGCAAAAGCAGCATTTCATCGGCACTAATGCCGTCCTCACTGCCCATTAATACAATACGCTCAACTGTATTTTCAAGCTCCCTGACATTCCCAGGCCATGTGTATTGACAGAGTATCTCCATCGCCTCATCGGTAATCACCACACGTTTTTTGTGGTTGCTCATCGATTTTTGTAAAAAGAAATTCACCAAAAGGGCAATATCATCACCACGCTCACGAAGTGGCGGTAAATCAATCGGTATAACATTCAAACGATAATAAAGATCTTCCCTAAACGTACCATTTTTAACCATCTCTTCAAGGTTTCGGTTCGTTGCTGCTACCAAGCGAACATTGACTTTAACGGTCTTACTTCCACCCACACGTTCAAACTCACGCTCTTGCAAAACACGCAGTAATTTCACCTGCGCGGAGGCTGAAATATCGCCAATTTCATCCAAAAAGAGTGTGCCACCGTCTGCCAGTTCAAAGCGACCTTTTCGTGCCTCTTTCGCATCCGTAAACGCCCCTTTTTCATGGCCAAAAAGTTCACTCTCGATAAGCGTATCGGTGATGGCGGCACAGTTGAGCTTTACAAAAGGCTCTTCACGACGTTTAGAACGCTTGTGAATGGCAGCGGCTACGAGCTCTTTTCCCGTACCCGTCTCACCCCGCACCAAAACCGTGACATTGCTCTCCGCAATGCGCTCGACCACGTTGTAAACCATTTTCATCTTGGGACTCTCCCCAATGATGTCGCCAAAATTGTGCACTTTTGAGTCCCACTCCATTTTATAGTAGAGTTTAAGCTCTTTGAGACGCTCTTTTTCTTTCAAGTTAATATCGTGTGAGCGAATAGACTGTGCAAAAATAGAGCTTAAAATGGTCAAAACACGAATCGTACTCTCAAAGTCAATCGCCGTTGTTTTGGTGATATTTGCCCCTAAAACGCCGATCACTTCTTGATCTACGAGCATCGGAACGGCGATATACGAGATCGCATTTTGGTCACGATTGCCTGATTTATTGAGAAAGAGCATATCGTTGTGCAGATTTTCAATCACAACGGGCTCTTTACTTTGTGCCGCAAAGCCTGTAGCACCCTCTCCCAATTTGTACGTCGCAAGCTCTTTTTGATGTCGGCTAAAATCGATACAGGCGTAAATCGTTAAAATATTTTCTTCATTTAAGGTATGAATCACGCATTTTTCAAGATGCAATCTATTTTTTAAAATCATTAATGCTTTTTCAAGCGATGCAACTAAATCAAGTGAATTAGAGACAACCATCGCTGTCTCATAGAGTGTCATTAGTTCTCTGGTGGTGAGGCAATCCCCACACTTAGCATCAAATGCAACCATTTGCACTCCTTTATCTGTTTAAAATATTATAGTTGAAAATGAGCAATTAATGCCCATATTTTATGTTTATATTTTAACCAAATCAGTCCGATAATTTCTTACAGACTTCCTCTTTTGGAAGCTTCTTGGGACCTGGTTGAATCCACCATGTTTCACCGTTACTAAGCGTAACTTCACCACCCCACATCTCTTCGGTTTCAAACTCTATTTTGGTGATCGTCTCTTCCATATCTTTTTTTGCGATATAAAAGCAGATCTCGTTATTCTCTTCTCGTAGCATTACTTTAGCCATTACACAATCCTTATGTTAAAATTTTTTTGAGCCATTTGGTCAATCCGCCCTCTTCATAGTGCACTTTAAAAAACCCTTTTTGGAGCTCTTTAATGAGCACATGACGATTTCCCTCTTTACATGTAAAGGCAAAATCTTCCCTAAAATGCGCACCTCTACTCTCTGAGCGCTGCATTGCAGAGAGGATGATCGCTTCAGAGAGTTCCAGCGCATTGCGCAGTTCTAAAATCGAAATCAGCTCAACGTTATTGTGCTTACTTTTATCAATGCAGTGAAGCGTATTGGACTCCAAGCGAAGGTATTTCATATAGTCAAATGCTTCTTGCAAAGAGCTTTCATTGCGAAAAATGCCTGCTTTATCAAACATGATTTTTCCCACTGAAATACGCATCGCGTTGAAGTTTTTGGAGCAATCTCCATCAAAAATGCGTTGCACCAGATCCATATTTTTAATAACCACATTGTAGTCAATCGGTAAAAACTCTTTATTGAACGCATACTCTTTGGCTTTTTTACCAGCCAATTCACCAAAAACAGCCCCTTCTAAGAGTGAATTTCCCCCCAATCGATTCGCGCCATGCACGCCAAGCGCAGCACTTTCACCGCAGATAAACAGACCTTTGACTTCACTGGAAGTCATCGAAGAGGCGATACCTCCCATGCTGTAGTGTGCAACAGGTTTGATCTCTAAAAGCTCTTCGGAGAGGTCGATGCCGACTTGATTGTACGCATTTTTATACAAAGAGGGAACGCGTGTTTCCAAAATCTCTTTGGCGATATGACGCATATCAAGGTAGACTTTTTTACCGCTTCGCATCTGCTCAAAAATGGCGCGTGCAAGGACATCGCGCGTGCCTAGTTCGTTGACAAAACGCTCTCCATCGGCATTGACAAGGTATCCACCCTCCCCACGTGCCGCTTCAGAGACCAAATAACTGGTCTTCGCAAATCCTGTGGGATGAAACTGCACAAACTCCATATCTTTAAGACTCATGCCAGCTCTGAGAGCCACGCTTATCAGATCTCCCGTGCAGTCTTGTGCATTGGTGCTAAACCCTCGGTAAATGCCAGCATACCCACCACCGGCAAACACAACCGCTTTCGCGGGATAAACAATGACCGTTGAGTCCAATTTTTTAAGGGCAACCACACCGCTGATGTACGCTTCTATCTTGGTAATGTCCATCACAAAGTGGTTGACTAAAAAATCAACACCGACCAGTTTTGCTTTTTTAATCAGTGCTTGCGTGATGGAAGAACCCGTACTATCGCCTACAAAACAGGTACGTTTGGAGCTTCCTCCTCCAAAACTGCGTTGTAAAATCTTCCCGTTATCATCGCGATCAAAGGCAACGCCGTACTCGACTAATTTTTTCATAATCAAAGGCGCTTGATGGCACAGGTAGCTGATCGCTTTTTTATCGCCCAAATCCTTGGAGCTTTTCATCGTGTCATCGATGTGTTTTTGAATCTCGACCTCATCCTTTTCATCTAAAACGGCGTTAATACCACCACTCGCAACCGCGCTATTGGATTTAAAGATATTGCTTTTGGTAATGATCGCAACACTATTGGTTTCGCTCTTGGCTTCAATCGCTGCCATCAGACCTGCGATGCCTGAGCCTATGATGAGGACGTCGTATGTCATATTATCGCTCCACTGTGTAAAGAAGGTTGTATTTGGCACTGTTGGTCGCAGGAACCGTAGCAATACTCAGATTGCTACTGACATGCTCACTTTTACTGGAACTAAACAAGGAGGTGACAATGCCTCTGGTCGAGCGTACAAATTGAAGGGCGAGTTGAATATCGCTTTGAAGCTCCATGTTTGAATCAAGCAAGTAACCGACTTCGGGTTTAAACGGTTTTTGAAACAGGTGCATTTGTAACAACGATGAGCTACTCATGACACCAAGCCCCAGTTTGTGCGCCACTTGCAGTGGTGTGTAGTAATTGCCATCGCGCATTTTTTGATTGGGGATGCTGTACGCATGGGTTTTAGCGATGTTAAACGGAAACTGAATGTACTTAAAGTGATGGTTAGCGCCACCTACTTTACAGGCAACATCATAGACATCTTCGAGGCGAATGTACTCGCTATTACCCTCTTCATACGTAAACGCATTCCACACCGCAATGCCATACGATTTGATCTTTCCCTCATTGACACGCTCTTCAAAACTGGCAAAAATTGCTTCCAGTTGTTTCAAAAAATGGGTATACCCTATTTTGGTCAGTTGCGTCTCGGGATTGTGTAAAAAATAGATGTCTAAACACGTTACATGTAAATTAGCCAAAGAACGATCCAGCGAGTCTTTGAGAAAAGCAGGCGTCATACAGTGCTGATCTAACTCAATGTCTTCGGTTGAAGCTAACCCTTTTTGAATAATATGCTCACTGATCCACTCGTAAGGATTTTCAGGAAACGGAAAATCAAGCGGAACAAAGCCCCCTTTGGAGCAGATAATGAGCTCTTCACGTTTGACTTCATCCTTTGCAAAGAGTTCTTCAAGCACTTCGCCGATTTCGCGTTCGCTTTGTTGATAGCGGTAGTTGATGGCGGTGTCGATGACATTGATACCACTTTTAATAGCCGTTTTAAGTGCCTCTTTATAATCAAAGGTATAATTTTCTTCTTTATACGGCTCTTTTTTAAAGGTTCCAAACCCAAGCTTTGAGAAGATCAGTCCATCATGTCTGGCATAAAAATCTTTATAGTTCGCAAAACGTTTAGCAAAGCTATACGTCGCTTCTGCTGTTGCATATGTTAAACGCATTCTTTCCCTCTCTTTAAAAATGAACTTTAGTATAACCCCTTCTTTCATATACAAGAAACGTTCCGTATAGCGCTTGCAACGCTGGGAAAGCATTTTGAATGTGGTGCTACAAAACTACATAATTTACGTAAAAAATTGCAAAAGATTACAGCATCATTACATATTATTTTGAATAATATTCATAGATTTTTTTGTGATAAAATATCAAGTATCGCCTATTTGAAGGCTATCGTATCAAAAAAATAATAAAAAATTGTGCTCGTAAAGCACATCAATTTACCCATTGAAACTAAAAAATCTTAATCCAAAACTAAAGGAATATATGATAGCTTTTACGCATCTAAGGGATTTTCGTGTTCTGTGCGATTTCTCCATGGTAAAGTTCTCTACGTTAGCGTTGCACATTTTATACGGAGGTAAGTTATGTCAGGAAGCAATACCAGCGCATCTTCAAAGATTGCTTGGTTATTTGTAGCCATTTTAGGTGCTTTTGCATTTGGTTACATTGCGTTGAACAGAGGTGAATCGATTAATGCTATGTGGGTATTAACCGCGTCTGTATGTGTCTATTTGATTGGATACCGCTTTTACAGCCTTTACATTGCAGATAAGGTTCTAAAGGTGGATGCCACACGTATGACACCCGCGTTTCGTCATAATGATGGACTGGATTATGTCCCAACCAACAAAGTCATTCTCTTTGGTCACCACTTTGCTGCCATTGCAGGAGCAGGTCCGCTTGTTGGTCCTGTTTTAGCCGCGCAAATGGGTTATTTGCCAAGTATGCTTTGGATCTTAATCGGTGTTGTGATCGCCGGTGCGGTGCAAGATTATATGGTACTCTTTGTCTCTACCAGACGCGATGGTAGATCATTGGGTGATCTTGTTAAGACAGAGATGGGCACTATCCCTGGTGTCATTGCGCTCATTGCGTGCTTTATGATCATGATCATTATCCTAGCGGTTCTTGCGATGGTCGTTGTTAAAGCTTTAACACACAGCCCTTGGGGAACTTTTACGGTTGCCTTTACCATTCCACTGGCTTTCATTATGGGTATTTACCTCCGATTTATTCGTCCTGGTCGTATTCTTGAAGCTTCTGTCTTTGGTATTGCTGGTCTTATCTTTGGCATTATCCTTGGAGGTCAAGTTGCGGTAAGTCCAACATGGGCACCTTACTTTGATCTTGATGGTGTTGCGCTCACATGGGCATTGGTCATCTACGGTTTCGTAGCGTCTGTCCTTCCTGTATGGTTGCTTTTAGCCCCGCGTGATTACCTCTCCACGTTCTTAAAAATTGGTGCTATTGTAGGCTTAGCGATTGGTATTATTGTAATGATGCCTATGATGCAAATGCCTGCCGTTACCAAATACGCTTTTGGCAGTCATGGACCAGTATGGGCAGGAACACTCTTCCCATTCTTGTTTATTACGATTGCGTGCGGCGCCGTTTCTGGTTTCCACGCTCTTATCTCTTCAGGTACCACACCTAAGATGCTTGCCAATGAAACTCAAGCACGTATGATTGGGTATGGCGGTATGTTGATGGAATCGTTCGTTGCGATGATGGCACTGATTTCAGCCTCTATCATTGATCCGGGTGTTTATTTTGCGATGAACTCTCCTATGGGTGCACTCAACCCAACAGGTTTAGCTGACATCGCTGCCGCTGCTTCTGCAACGGTGAGTAGCTGGGGCTTTGTTATTACCCCTGATATTTTGACGCAAATTGCAGCCGATGTCGGTGAAAAAAGCATTATTTCTCGTGCAGGTGGTGCTCCTACCCTTGCGGTGGGTATGGCACACATCATCCACAGTGCGCTTGGCGGTCTTGGCTCAATGTCGTTTTGGTACCACTTTGCGATTTTATTTGAAGCGCTCTTTATCTTGACAGCCGTTGATGCGGGTACACGTGCCGCTCGCTTTATGTTGCAAGATTTACTCGGTCTCATCAATCCAAATCTTAAACGTACCAACTCGTTGTTTGCCAATCTACTGGCTACCGCACTCGTTGTTGCGTCATGGGGTTACTTCCTCTATGTCGGCGTTGTCGATCCATTGGGTGGCATTAACACCTTGTGGCCACTCTTTGGTATTACCAACCAAATGCTAGCGGCGATTGCTTTGATGCTCTGCACCGTGGTTCTTTTCAAAATGAAACAACAAATGTATGCGTGGGTTTCCATTGTTCCTGCAACATGGCTTGTCATTTGTACGATGAGTGCTGGTTGGTTGAAAGCATTTGACTCTGATCCAGCGGTTAGCTTTTTTGCGAAAGCAAACCAACTGAAAGATTTACTAGCAAGTGGTAACTTTAAACCAGGTGCGGTCTTTAAATCACAAGAAGCGGTTGAGCGCGTTATTTTCAACAACCAACTCGATGGTTTCTTAATTGTTGGATTTATGATTGTTGTCGTTGTGATGATCGGCTTTACGGTTCAAGCATGCCTTAAAGCACTCAAATCTGATAAACCAACAACTGTTGAAGTGCCGTATGCTCCAATGCCTGCCAATGCAGAAGATATTGTACGAGGTATCGCACATTAAAAGATAAGTCTCAAGAGGTGGCAACACCTCTTGGCTCTTAAAGGAAAACGTAATGTTTGACAAGATTGTAAAAGCAGGCAAGTATTTGGGAAAGGTTGCTAGTCAAATAGCCGGTGTGCCTGATTATGATCTGTATGTACAGCACATGAAATTAACCCACCCCGATGAAAAACCCATGAGTTATGAAGAATTTTACAAAGACCGTGTTGAAGCCCGATATGGAGGCAAAAACGGTATGACAAGTTGTTGTTAACACCTCTGAGGCTAAAGTTTTAGCACACATGTATCGATGGTGACACAAAATTTTAAAGGCACATCAATGGATCAAAATCCTCCACTTCCTGTCACAATTTTAACAGGATTTTTAGGAGCGGGTAAAACCACGCTCATCAACTATCTTTTAGAACACAATCACGGTGAGCGCATAGCCATTATTGAAAATGAATTTGGTGCAGTGAATGTCGATGGAGCACTCTTGAAAAGCACCGAAGATGTCGAAATCGTCGAACTCAGTAACGGCTGCGTCTGTTGCAGCATCAGGGGCGAATTAACCAAAGCGCTTCATGATTTACTGGCAAAAATGGATTCTGGTGCATTCAAAGCAGACCGTCTTTTGTTGGAAACCACAGGGTTGGCTGATCCTGCACCGATTGTTCAAGCGTTTTTTAGTGATGAGATTATTTGCGAACGTATCATGCTCGATGCGGTGATTACGCTTGTTGATGCCATTCACATCATCAAACAGCTCGATGAGCACAGAGTTGCCGCTTCTCAAATTGGTTTTGCAGACAGAATTATTCTCACAAAAACCGACAGTGTCGATGAGGCACAAAAAGAACATGTGCTTTCACGCATCCATGCCATCAACTCGAAAGCAGAAATTTTTGAGGCGTTTAGAGGCGAACTACCCAAAGAAGTCTGGATCGGTATAGGCGCATTTGAGCTTAGTGATTCTTTACATGTAAACCAAGGTTTCTACCAAGCTAAAGATGTTCAAACCATCCAGTTTAAAAGCTTCAGTGCTCAAAAGCCTACACACTCATGGAACGATGACATCACCTCTTACGTCTTTGAAGCAGGTGAGCTTGACATCAAAAAAATTGGTACTTTTATGGAAAACCTTGTCGAAGTGTATGGCAATGACATGCTGCGTTACAAAGGTGTTCTCGCCGTCAATAGCGATGAACGTCGTTTAATTGTGCAAGGTGTTCATAAAGTGGTTGGGTTTGATTTTGGCTCACCCTTTGAGAACGAACGTAAATCCTTATTGGTGGTGATTAGTCGACCACTGCCTTACGAAGAGCTCAAAGTTCAATTTCTCCAAACCGTAGCGTAAGGGAAGCAATCGCTTCTCTGCTTTCAAATGAGCTATAATATCCGCTTTAAAACCCAAAGGTCACTGTATGCGTTGCAAGCAAATGAGTTCTTTTATTGTCATGGACATCGTCAAAGAGGCTGAAAAATTTTCGGATAGCATCCATTTTGAGATCGGACAGCCCGATCTTCCACCCTCCCCTAATGTCAAAAAAGCGTTACATGTAAGCATTGATGAAAACCGCTTTTCTTATACGCAAAGTCACGGTTTAATTGCTTTGCGTGAAAAAATTGCACAGCATTACGCAACAACCTACAACGTCAAAACAGAAATCGACCAAATCTTTTTAACACCGGGAACCAGCGGTGCTTTTTTGATCGCCTATGCGCTGACTCTAAAAAATGGAGCGACCTTGGGACTAAGTGATCCATCCTACCCCTGTTACAAAAACTTCGCACATCTTCTTGACATCCAACCGCTGGTTATGCCCATCGGTAAAGAGGATGATTTTGAATTACATGTAAAAGATTTGACACCGCACCAGCTTGACGCACTTCAAATCTCTTCGCCTGCCAATCCCACGGGAAATATCTACCAAAAAGAGAATCTTAAAGAACTTGTTGAGTACTGTGAGGCGCATCAAATCGCCTTTATCTCCGATGAGCTGTATCATGGTTTAACCTATGAAGAAAACGCCCACAGTGCGCTCGAATTTGGCAAAAATGTCTTGGTGATTAATGGTTTTTCCAAATACTACTGCATGCCTGGTCAGCGTTTGGGTTGGGTCATTGTCCCTAAAGAAAAAATACGCCATGCCGAAATCATCGCGCAAAATCTTTTTATCTCAGCACCCACGCTCAGCCAATACGGAGCGCTTAAAGCGTTTGATGAAGCCTATCTTTTAGAAATAAAAGCCGAATTCAAAGCTAGGCGTGATTTTTTATACACCGAACTCTCACAACTTTTCGAGATCGACGTGAAACCTGAAGGGGCGTTTTACATCTGGGCGAATATCTCAAAATACTCAGATGACAGCTTTGCTTTTGCCACAGAGCTTTTAGAAAACATCCATGTCGCAACGACCCCTGGCATCGACTTTGGAAGTAATGGAACACACCGATACCTTCGCTTTGCTTACACCAGAAGCATTGAGCATATGAGCGAGGGCATAACACGACTCAGGGATTATTTGTCCAAAAGAAGATAAAATCCAAAAAACAGACACAAGGAAACACCATGACCATCTCTAAAAATTCTGTCGTCACCCTCGAATACACCATCACCGATACCGCTAAAAACGTTCTTGATTCAGGCGCTGATTCGCTCATTTACCTTCACGGTGGCTATAACGACATCTTTGAGAAAATCGAAAAAGCGCTAGAGGGTAAAACCGTAGGCGATAGCATCACGGTACAACTGACCCCCAAAGAGTCCTTTGGCGAATACGATGACTCACTCGTAACCATCGAAGAGCGTGGCGAGTTTGATGATAATATCTATGTCGGAGAGCAATTTGTGGAAATGATTGAAGATGAAGACGATGCAATAGAAGATCAAAAAATATCGTACACCATCAAAGAGATCACCAAAGACAACGTCACATTAGATGGCAATCACCCACTTGCAGGCATTGATGTCATCTTTACCGCCACGGTTTTAGCCGTTCGTAAAGCCACTGCCAAAGAGATCAAAGAAGAGCACGCGAGATAAAAATTGTTACATGTAAGGAGGAAAACCTCCTTACATGTAAACTTATTTGAACTTATCGACCATGAGTTCCGCAGGGTGAATCGCTTTAACTTTAGAGCCTGATTTATCCAAACCTCCCCTTAATTGAATCAAACAGCCTGGACACTCAGCCGAGACAAATTCTGCACCCGTTGCTTCGATGTTTTCGAGCTTTCGTTTGAGCATTTGCATCGAAATCTCTGGTTGTTTAAGGGTATACGAACCGCCCATGCCACAACACGTATCGCACTCATTCATCTCTTTAATCTCATAACCTGCCGCACTGAGCGCAGCGCGAGGCTCCTTAAAGACACCCACATGGCGTTTAGCGTGACACGAGTCATGGTACGTCAAAGTATGAAGCTCGATGCCCTCTTTTGGGGTCAATCGTTTTTCTTTAATGAGCTTATCGACCAACTCCGTGAACATATAGGTTCTCGATGCGACTTTGTTCGCCGCTGGAATCAATGTCTCTCTGTGTTGCTCTTTGAGTATTTTCGCCCACTCTTTTTTCAACGCAGTCGTACAACTCGCACAACTGACCACGATATACTTAGGATCGCCCTCTAGCAGTGGCAAGATGTTACGCTCTGCGGCGTCTGCTGCCATATCAAACGAGCCACTTCCCCAGTGAGGAATACCACAGCAGGATTGCTCTTCTGGGAAAAGCACTTCAATGCCCGCTTTATTTAAAATCTTCACAATCGCCACACCTGCGTCTGGATAGACAAAATCAAGCGCACACCCTGCGTAAAAGGCTGCTTTTTCATCGCATTTAGGTTGTTTAAGCGTTTTGAAAATATCTCTAAAAGGAGACGGTGCGACGGATGGTAAACTTCGGTACTCGGACAAACCTGAGAGGAACATCGGAAGATGGCGGATAAAACCCTCTTTGACAAACGGTTTTTGAAGCACAGAAGCAGTGCGAAGCATCGTGTGGAAAACCTTACGGTTATTGATGACTTGAAGCGCACTTTTATAAATAAATGGCAAACCCTCTTTGGTTGCAGCACGACGACGAATCTCTAAGATGAGCCCTGGGATGTCAATTTTCGCGGCACAAATATCTTTACATTTATCACATCCGATGCAGAGTGCTTGTATATCTTCAGCCGATTTAAGTTCATTAAACCATGCCGTCAAAATCGTCCCGATACCTCCCGTATAGATGTCACCAAAAACATGTCCTGTAACAAGACGATATACAGGACACACATTAAGACACGCCGCACAGCGAATGCACTGAAGCGCTTCTTTAAATTTCGGATCTTCTGCCATCTTTAGGCGGTTGTTGTCCATTAAAACGATATGCACCTCTTTCATCGTTCCATCATCATTAAGCGTGGGTGCTGAGATAAACGAAGCGTAACTGGTGAGCAACTGACTGGTTGCATTGCGTGGCAGAGCGGCTAAAATAGGTGCGGCATCTGTGTAGTTGGGTACGAGTTTTTCAAGACCGACTAAGGCGACATGAACTTTTGGAAGCGTTGTGACAAGGCGCGCATTGCCTTCATTCGTACAGATGACGATGGAACCCGTTTCTGCAATGGCGATGTTAGCGCCTGAAATGCCCATATCGGCTTCAAAAAACTTCTCACGAATCGCTTTTCGTGCCACTTTAACCAGCTTTTGGATGTCATTATCCAAAGGTTGTTTGGTCTCTTCCGCAAACAGGTCTGAAATCTCTTCCTTCGTTAAGTGAAGGGCTGGCATAACCATGTGGGAAGGTGTTTGGTGTGCAAGTTGGCAGATCCATTCACCCAAATCGGTTTCGTCGGATTGGATGCCAAATTCATCAAGGAAATGGTTGAGATGAATCTCTTCGGTTGCCATGGATTTTGATTTGACGATTTTTTTGACACCTTTTTCTTTACACAAATTGGCGATGTATTGTCGTGCAGCTTCTGCGCTATTGGCACGAAACACTTTGATGCCATTGGCTTCTGCATTTTTCTTAAACGTTTCGGCTAACTCATCAAGACGACCTGCCGCTTCACCTTTAATGTCTGCGATTTTGCTTCTCAACGCTTCAAAATCAACCCCTTCAAACGCTTTGGCTCTCGTTGCTGGGTAATTCCACCTGTCTAAAATACCTGCAAGGTTTTGATTTTCAAGGGCTTTATGGATAGATGCTGACATACCTTCTTTCATGACGCTGCTCCTTCTAATTCTAAATCATCGACACACACAATCACCAGTCGTTCTGGCCCATGCACCCCAATGGCAAGCACACGTTCAATATCTGCTGTTTTACTCGCCCCCGTGATAAGCGTGATGTATTTGTCATTTTTGGGGTGCATTTTGGTCATGAGTGCTGGAATATCCGCAATAATTTTTGACGTCGGAAGAATTGCCACATGAATCCACGCCAGTGCGGAAGCCAAGCGTTGTTCCACATCGGTCGAGTCTTGCGCCATACTGCCCGTCTCTGCCAGCCCCCATTTTAACTGGGTAATCCCCACTTTGGCACCTTTTGCCAATTCACGTGTCACGTGAAAATAAAGACCCGGAAATTTCTCAGCCATCGCCTGGTTGTCAAATTGCTTCAAGATGGGACTATTCGCCCAAACAGCGTAAGAGCCTGACGCATCTTTGACCTCCTCTGTTTCGAGGAACGCTTCGATAAATACCAGTGCCTCATTCGTCGTCGCAAAACGCTTTACTTCGGTATTTCCCGATGTTTCAGCCCTCGCTTTAAAATTTTCAAACATACGTATGTCTCCTTTTTATGTGAGCTAATTTTCTTTACATGTAACGATAAAACTTAATAAAGTATAAATTATTATACTTAATATAAAGATACAACTATTCTAGCTTGGACGAATGACGAATGTATGAGATTTAGGAGATTTTACAAAGGAGAGAATATGAGGTTTACTTTCTGATACACACTAACAAGAGGGAAACCTAAGAACGATTAAACCGATTTAATTCATTCCTAGGTTTGGTCTATTTTGAGCAATAAGTTTTATCATCGTACGCAATGCTTCATTGACAGATTTTGCATCGGAAAATACACTTGATACATCATCGTCTAGTTTGATGACATTCACGCCTTTATGATATGCTTCCGCGTATTTTCCACGCACTCCCTTACTAAAATCATATTCAGGTAGCATCTCAGTTTTTGTTTTCATTTTTGTTCCTCATAAGCTTTTTGCTCATTCTTAGTTGCTTTTCGTGCAGAAATAATACGAATCACATCGCTTTTTTCAATATGCACAACAACTAACGTATTGGCTTCAATAGATCGTCCTATTAAAATAAATCTATTTTCATTTTTTGAATGCGCTGGGTCTTCAATAACAAGAGATAAAAAATCCCCAAATGCCGTACTCGCTTCTTCAAAAGAAATTCCATGTTTTTTGATGTTTGACAATGCTTTTTGATTGTCCCACTCAAATTTCATCGGTTTCCTTTGATTTGTATTGTTAAATTATATCACAAATCATGCCATTGATTTTGACACAATGCAGTATATTCGCATCATGTCTATATAAAATTTAAATTACCATTAATTTCTTTACATGTAAAGGTTTTATAAACTTTTAGCTAGCATTACCACATATTTTTTCAAGAACAAATATAAAGGAACGCACCAGTGAATGTTTTAGAAATTCCGTTTGTTCAAAAAGTTGGACTCGCTCGTACGCAGGATGGACATCTTGTATTGCCTGTAGATAAAAGCAATGAAAACCACATCCAAACCGTTCATGCAAGTGCTCAATTTACACTAGCCGAGACTCTTAGCGGTGAGGCATTGCAAAAGATGTTTCCTCATCTTGATGGAAATGTAGTACCCATTTTAAGAGAATCAGAAATCAAGTTTAAAAAACCAGCGACAGGTGTGATTTATGGTTTGACACATATCGATGATACCATGAGAGAAAAATTTGAAGAACAATTGGCAAAAAAAGGTCGAGCTTCCATCAGCGTTGAAGTAGAAATATAAGATGGTAATGCACTCACCACCTGCTTAGGACGATTTGAGTGGTTTGTGCAAAAAATACAATAGCACCTTAACACCTTCAACCAGATGGCATGATACTAACTATCAAGTCATCTAAATTGGAGAATTGTTCAATATCACCAAATGATTTGTGTTATAAAGTCTTAATATATAACACCCCCGCAACTGCTAGTTAACCAATAAGGTTTTTTCAAAAATATTTACGAACTCTTCAACTCAATTTTCCCACTTGCATATTGATGTGCGATGGAGCTTAAAAGCGTTTGGTAGGGCATCCCTTGCGCCAAGGCTTTTGCTTTTAGCGCTTCTATATCGCTCTCTAAAAGTCGAATGCTGATCGCTTTTTTCTTGGTTGTTTGCTTCAGGGCAATGGCTTTGTACCGCGCTATCTCGTCTTTGACATTCTCAACACTTGAAGTAGCTCCTGATTCGATGTATTCTACGATTTTAGTCTCTTCTTTGGTTAATTTATCCATTTGATTTCTCCTGTGTATAGTGCTTTTGGTATTTTCGAGAAGGAATGATATTTTTTAAAAATATTTTCTCATCATCTTCTACAAACGGTACATAATAGACGTAAGCGCGAATTTTGACGATAAAAAGTTTTTGATGCGCATAGCGTTCTTGATTGTGATGAGGCACAATATCTAAGAGTCTATCTTCGCTCATCGCCACTAAAACATCTTCAAAGCAGACATTTCGCGTCTTTTTCAGTGCGCTATTTTTTGCTTCATCCCATTCAAATTTCAAGTAAATCCTTTAAAATCTGTATATACAAAGCATATCTATTTCTATTTAAAATTACTCTTAAATCTTCTCTCACTCTTTACATGTAAATCCATTTCAAACCTTAACTCCGCTATAATCTCACCATGAACATCCACACCTTCAGGGCTTTTCGGAGTCTTAATTACCGACTTTTTTTTGCAGGTCAATCCGTTTCACTTATGGGCACGTGGATGCAGCGGACGGCTGTTTACTGGGTTATTTACGTGCAGACGAACTCTGCTTTTATCTTGGGGCTGAGTGTGTTTGCTTCTCAGTTTCCTTCCTTTTTATTTTCACTTTTGGGTGGCGCTATCGCTGATCGGTACAATCGTTTTAAGGTGCTTCTTTTCACGCAGATTGCTTCGATGATTCAAGCGATTGTGATGGCATTGATCGTTTTTTTGACCGATTATTCGGTTGTGGAGTTGATTGTGCTGAGTGTCATACTGGGCATCATAAACGCATTTGATGTGCCTGCGCGTCAGTCTTTGATGCACATTATGGTGAGCCAAAAAGAGGATGTGGGCAATGCCATCGCACTCAATTCGTCCATGGTCAATCTCGCCCGTCTCATCGGTCCTGCCTTTGCAGGTCTGATCCTTGAAAGCTTTGGTGCTGGCATCTGTTTTATGCTCAATGCGCTCAGCTTCATCGCCGTGATCGCCTCACTGCTTCTGTTAAAATTGCCGACCTATATTCCCCAAGCGCACACGCAAAAGGTTCTGAGCGATCTTAAAGATGGTCTGCGCTACCTCCAATCAACCCCAAGGTTGGGCGTTTTGGTTTTACTGCTCGCGTTGATGAGCCTGCTTGTACTTCCCTACACAACGCTGTTTCCGATTATTGCCAAAGAGACGTTGACGGGGGATGCGATGATTTATGGGTATTTGAACAGTTTTGTGGGGGTGGGCGCACTCAGTGGAGCGCTTTTACTTGCTTCGCTTAAAACCAGTAGTAACCTTAGAAAATTACTAATTTTTGCCACCGTGCTTCTGGGTCTTGGGTTGGTCTTTTTTGCACTTTCCCACACTTTGGCGTTTGCCTTTTTCTTTTGCACCATCGCAGGATTTGGCATGATGCTTCAAACGACCATCATCAACACGCTGCTTCAAACCACCTCTTCAAGCGAAATGCGAGGGCGCGTCATCAGCTATTTTGCGATGGCTTTTTTTGGTACACAACCCATTGGAGCGCTCTTAATTGGTACGATTTCGCACTATTGTGGAGCGGCGGAGACCTTGCTGTTTGAGGGATGTATTGCCCTTTTTATCATTGCACTTTTTTCGCGCTATTTGTGGAGAAGCGCACAAAGTGTTAAGCCATCATAACTAAGCTATAATGTTTCCATGAGACCACTTTGCAAAGGCATATATATGAAAAATATCAATGAAGAGAAACGAATCGTTGTCTTAATAGATGCCGACAATGCGCAACAAAGCAAACTAGAACTCATTTTAGCTGAACTTTCAACACACGGGCATATCATCGTCAAGCGCGCTTACGGCGACTGGTCGAGCAGTTATCTCAAAAATTGGAAAGAGAGCTTGAATGAGTTGGCGGTTCAGCCGATTCAGCAGTTTGCGTACACGACGGGGAAAAATTCGACCGATGCTTCGATGATTATTGATGCGATGGATCTACTTTATACACAAAAATTTGACGCGTTTGCACTGGTTTCCAGTGACAGCGACTTTACCAAACTGGCTTCGCGCCTGAAAGAATCGGAGATATATGTTTTTGGATTTGGCGAGCATAAAACGCCGATTTCCTTTCGTAATGCCTGCGATGACTTCATCTTCACCGAAAATCTGAGCGTTAACACCGAAACACTCGAAGGCACGCCTGAGCAAAAACCTTCCAAAGTCTCCAATGATGATGCACTCAAAGAGCTTGCTAAGATTTTACATGTAGGCTGGGAAAAGACCCAAGATGATGAGGGTTGGGCAAGCGTTTCGGCGGCTGGTGCGTACATCAAACGCCAGTCTCCTGACTTTGACCCACGCACCTACGGCTCCAGCAAGATCACCTCACTGCTTGCGAAACTTGGCGAACACTTTGAGATGAAACGCTACCCAGGCAAAGGAACCACGACCATCGTGGACTACCGTCCTGTGGCAAAAAAAGTCGCCGCCCCTAAAAGACGACGCTAGTTTTTAAGCTCCAGCCCAAGCGTTGGAGCGATCTCTCTCATCGCAGCGATCACATCGGTGATCAGCTCATCCAAACTCACGCCTAACATCTCCGCCCCTTTTGAAATGACTTCCCTGCTCGCCCCTGCGGCGAATGCTTTGTCTTTGAACTTCTTTTTCGCCGATGAGAGCTCCAAATCCATGACCGAACGGCTTGGTCGAACCAATGCACACGCGGTGATAAGCCCTGTGAGTTCATCCACAGCATAGAGAGTTTTCTCCATCAAACTAAGAGGCTCGACATCGGAGCAAATGCCCCAACCATGCGAAACAATCGCGCGTATAATCTCCTCACTGTAGCCCTTTTCACGCATAATTTCTGCGGTTTTAACACAATGTTGATCGGGGAATTTTTCATAATCCAAATCGTGTAATAGTCCTACGATGCCCCATTTTTCTTCATCTTCGCCTGCTTTTCGTGCAAAGTAACGCATCGTTCCCTCAACAGCTAATCCATGTGTGGTGAGTGCCGCGCCATTGTAGGTTTTTAACAAGGCAAACGCCTCTTCTCGTATTGGCATTTTTATCCTTTACATGTAAATGAGCCATTTTACCGTTTTACATGTAAAGATCTCACTAAAGCCTCTTTTTGCACCGTCATACTGAGAATATTGTGTTAGAATACCAACTTTAAAACAATCTTTATTGATTGAATTAATATTAATAAAAATCTATAAACTAAAGAGACTCTTTATGGTAGATAATATTAACGTTTATCGCATCAACGCAGGTTCCTGTAATGGCTGTGATGTCGAGCTTTTGGCAAGCATCCTTGTTCCCAAATTTGGTTTTGACACGCTTCATTGCACCTACACCAACACTCCTGAAGAGGCAAATATTGTCATCGTTACAGGTTCCATCACCACACGTTTCAAACCTTTTTTAGAGGCTACGCTCAAACGTTTGCCCGATGAAAAAGTGGTCGTAGCCATGGGAATTTGCCCGATCACGGGTGGCGTATTTCGCGATAGCTACTCCATCGAAGACCCACTGGATCGCTTTGTCCATGTCGATGTCAACATCGCTGGCTGTCCGCCCTCGCCTCAAACTATTGTCGATGGACTGATTAAAGCCTGTGCACTTTGGAAAGAGAAGGTGAGTGAGTGCATGAATGCCTACAAAGGAAAAATCACGTTTGATAAAGAGCAGTGTGTTCTGTGCCAAACCTGTGCATTTGTCTGCCCTGCTGGAGCGATAAACATCTCGTGTGTTGAGCCGCAAAAGAACTATGACTTCATCATCTGGCACAACACCTGTACCGTGTGTGGTAACTGTACCTACTTCTGCCCAACGGGTGCGATTACGTTAAGCAACACACTGGCCGAAGCGACACCGCAAAGTGAAAAATACACCTCCATCACCGCCAATATGGTCGAATATACGCAGTGTCCCAACTGTCATGAACCGATGATAAACGTTCCTTTAACGATGTTTAAACGTGGGTTTAAAAACGTGAGTCAACCCATTACCTCTCTCTTTAAACTCTGCCCCAAATGCAGGCGTGAGCATACTTTCAAACAAAGAGTCCTCTAAATGAAATCTTTACATGTAAAACTCAATGACACTCTGAGTACTTTAAAATTGTGCTGCCATTTTGACGCTCGGGGTGATAGCCTTTGGTGCGAAATAGACGATAAAAATTTGCTTTTACAGCTTGCCGAAATCCTTCAAACGATGAATGCTCGGGTCTGTATGATCACCGCGCATCAAAAAGAAGATGCACATGAACTGGTCTATCACTTCGACCTTGATGGCATGATGCTCAATGTCAAACTGCACATCACCGACAAAAGCGTTCCCTCCATCACGCCACTGTTTAAAAGTGCGGACTGGACGGAGAGAGAACTTTCCGAAATCTATGGCATAGCTATCCTCAATCACCCCAACCCCAAACGCCTTTTTCTCGATGAAGCGATTAAAGAGGCTGTTTTAAGCGAGTACTATTCACTCTCTTCCGCCATGAGTGGCAAAGTGAGCCAAGCACTTTGGAGCAGAGTTAAAGCAGCAGAAGGAAGCAACCGTGGATAACACCAAAGTCATTTTAGGACCGTTTGATGTGGCACTTGAAGAGCCCGTCTATTTCAAAATCGAACCCAACAGTGATGGCAAAACGATCAAAACGGTTGATATGATCAACGGTTTTGTTCACCGTGGCATCGAGGCTATCGTACTTCAACGAAACTTTTTGCAAAATCTCATCATCACCGAAAAAGTCTGTGCGCTCTGTTCCAACAACCACCCGTTTACCTACTGCATGGCGGTGGAAAAAATCGCAGGACTCAGCCTTCCTGAACGTGCCCTTTACCTTCGTGTTGTTGCCGATGAGATCAAGCGCATTGCAAGCCATCTTTTCAACCTTGGCATGCTCAGCCATCTTATTCACAACAAAACGTTGATGACACAGTTTTTGGAGGCGCGTGAGGATTTTCAAGACCTCAAAGAGTCCATTTGGGGCAATCGCATGGACTTAAGTGCCAACACCATTGGTGGCGTGAAGTTTGATCTGGACGCCAAACTGATCGCTTCCATCCAAACGACACTGGATAAAAACAAACGCAAAATCGAAGCGTTTATCGCTCTGTTTGAAACCGATGCAACGCTTATTACACGCCTTCGCGGTGTGAGAGTTTTAGGCTACGAAGATGCACTCAGACTGGGCGTTGTAGGCCCTGTGGCACGTGCAAGCGGTGTCAATAACGATGTGCGAAAACGCTCCCCGTATGCCGCGTATGACCAACTTTCGTTTGATGTCGTGCTTCAACAAGATGGCGATGTGCTCTCCCGCGCCAAAGTGAGACTGTATGAAATCCTAGAGTCCATGAAACTGCTTCACCAAGCACTGGATACCCTGCCAAAAGGCGATGTCGTGCTTCCAACACGCACACTCATTCCAGAAGGCGAAGCCGTCTCTCGTACCGAAGCGCCTCGTGGAGAGCTCGTTTATTACCTCAAAACCAATGGAACGCAAAAGCCTGAGCGGATGAAGTGGCGCGTGCCAACGTACATGAACTGGGAAGCGCTCAAAGTGATGATGCCCAACAATAGCATTGACGATGTTGCTCTGATCTTTAACAGCATCGATCCTTGTATCTCCTGTACCGAGCGTTAAGATGAGACATCGATTTATTTTAGCCGATAGCACCAAATGTGTGGGGTGTTTGAGTTGCGAGTTAGCCTGTGCTGCTAGTTACCAAGGGATTGCCTTTGAGGAAGCCTACACCACGAAGTTACCGCTTATTTCACGCAATCGTGTGGTAAAGATGGAGAGCAAAACCGCTCCCCTTCAGTGCATGCACTGCGAAGATGCACCGTGTGCGATTATTTGTCCGCATGGTGTCATTGAGCGGATGGATGGGTTTATCAAACTGCATGAGGAAGCGTGTGTCGGGTGTGGATGCTGTTCACTCGTCTGTCCGTATGGCGCGATTAGCATGATTCAAAAAGAAGACCGCAGGGTCGCTGTGAAATGCAACCTCTGCTTTAGCCATCCGCAAGGGCCTTCGTGCGTGCGCGTCTGCACCACCGATGCGATTCGTCTGGTTGATTACGATACGTTTGAAACGCTGATGGCAGACAAAGGCTAAGGGCGATGCACGAGTATTCCATCGTCGCTTCACTCATTGATGTGTGTGAAAAAGAGGCAAAAAAGCACCATGCCAAGGCGATTAAACGTCTTGAAATTCGTGTGGGAAGACTCAGCGGCATTGAGATTCATTTTTTGAAACAGTGTTTTGACACCTTTAAAGAAGGGACCATCTGCCACGATGCCACGCTTGTTGTTGAGCTGTGCGACGTGGTGCTTCTGTGCGCTTCGTGTCATGAGCAAAGTGTCGTGAGTGAGAACCATTTTATCTGCCCCAAATGTCACAGCGAGGACGTCTCGATGATAGGCGGGCAAGAGTTACATGTAAAGAGTATAGAGATCATAGAGGAATAACATGAGAGACTATAAAACAATCGCAAAAGCCTATCCAAAAAAACGCCCAGCAGTTGAGCGCGTTGAGGATTATTACCCGATTTATCATAATTTTGAAGAGAGCGAAGCCAAGGCACAGGCGAGTCGTTGTCTGCAGTGCCCCATCGATCTTTTGCGTGGACTTGAAAGTGAGTTTAAATTCTGTCGCACAGGCTGTCCACTCAATAACAACATTCCAAGATGGCTTAAAAAAACCTATGAAAATGACTACTTAGGGGCGTTTGAGCTCTCCAATGCACGTTCTCCTTTTCCTGAAATACTTGGTCGTGTTTGCCCCAAAAAAGGGCTCTGTGAAAGCTCGTGTACATTAGAGAAAACAGACTACCACGCGGTTTCCATCGGCAATGTGGAAGTCTTTCTCAATGAAAAAGCATACGAGCAAGGCGCCATTCCCGATTATGGACAAGCAGGGAGTCGAAAGTTCAAAGTTGCCGTTGTGGGCAGTGGTCCTGCAAGTTTGAGCTGTGCGACCTTTTTGCTTCGCTCCAACATCGAAGTCGAACTGTATGAGCGCGAAAACCGTGTAGGTGGGCTTTTGATGTACGGCATTCCCAACTTTAAACTGCCTAAAAGTGTCATCTTGCGACGTTTTGAGTGGATGAAAAAAGCAGGTATGAAAGTCCACCTTAACACCGAAGTGGGCAAAGATGTGAGCCTCAGTGAGCTTCAAGAGAAATTTGATGCCGTCTTTTTGGGACTGGGTGTGCCCAAAGGTCGCAGTGCAGACATGGAAAATGAAGATGCGAATGGTGTGCATCAAGTCATGACCCTGCTTACCCAAACACAAAAAAACCTTTTCGATCATGCCCTTCAAAAATCGATCTTACGCAACAAACACGTCGTCGTCATCGGTGGTGGCGACTCCGCGATGGATGCCCTTCGTACCGCCATTCGTCATCATGCTAAAAGTGTAACCTGTGTCTACCGCAGGGGCGAAGAGAGCATGCCCGGAAGTCGCGCCGAGGTCATTAACGCCAAAGAAGAAGGGGTGCAATTTATCTTTAACGCCCTACCCAAAAAAGCGCTCGTGGATGAGGAGCATCGTGTTGTGGGGCTTGAAATCATGGAAACGCATCTCGATGAAAACAACAAATTGCAAACCAAACCGCACAGTCTTCAAACCTTGCCAGCCGATAGTATCATTCTAGCACTTGGGTTTGAAGCAAAACATTTTAGCTTTTACGATGAACTCAACCTCGCTGTCGGACGCGCAAACACCCTCATCGTCGATGAAAACAAAGAGACCTCCCATCCATTCATCTTTGCTGGTGGTGATGTGGTACGTGGAGCAAACTTGGTTGTCAATGCCGCGTTAGATGGCAGAACGGCTGCTGTGGCGATCGCTCGAAAATTGGGTGTTGTTGAGGATCAAATGCTTTACATGTAAGAACCATGAGGAGCTAAAATACGATCTCCTCAAGATTCATTTCATTTTGCGCCTTTTTTGGGTAAAGCACTCCTTTTAATGAGCTTTCTTTCGTCCGATTTTACTTTACGCTCAAGCTTTTGCAAGTCTTGAGAAGGTGGTAATTCTTCAGGTTTAATACCACTTTCTACCAGTAGTTTTCTTACATTGCTATTATTGGTGACATGTTCATGGGTAATGGAGTTTTCTCCGTAAAGATTGTTTTGTTTGACATTGTGATTGGTTATCTCTGTGGCGAGATTTTTTGCGGTGATGGTCACTGTGGGTAAAAAATCAGCCAAAACTCTGCTACTTGGAACACTTAATTTATCTTTCATCTCTTGCGTATTAAAACCGCCAAACAATGCACCATCACCCTTTGAGCGAATGCGCCCAAAGCCTTTGTCGTCAACATCACGCTCATAAATATTTTTAGAGAGTTCTGTTTCGCTATTTTTGAGTTTATTGCGTGCTTTGAGTCTATCTTCAAGCTCAATGCGTTGTTCTATCAGCTCTTGTTTTCGTGTCTGCAAAGCAAAATAGGTTTGTGCAAACGCTATTGGCTCTTTTGAACTATCGCCATTTTGAGCTATGAGGTAACACGCATACCGCGTTAAAACGATCTCTTTTATCTCTCGTTGTGCATTTGAGCCTATCTCGACCATTTTCCTGACATCAAGAAAATGGTCTGAAATCTCTATTTGAGAATTTTCACACGATATTTTTGCTTTTTCTATAACCTTAAAAAAATTTTCCCATTTATCATAACCCAATACACCTTGCAAATCTCGTGCATACCAAAACTCAACATTTTCATCAGCTGTAGTGTGAGCGATGGCGTTGAATTGAGACTGCAAATCCGCTATAAGTTCTTGTTTCATGTGGCTACCTTGGTATTTTTGAACATTGTAACAATTTTCTGTGAAATGATGTCAAAATATAGCAATTTGAAATATAAAAAAACCTTTGCAAAAAAAAGTTAAAAATTTAGCCTAAAACCTTTTTCTTCTGTTATCCTATTTTTTGCGTTATGGTACTTAGTGGCGTATTGATGCTCTATTTATTCTAGGAAAAATACTTTACATGTAAAGATATTTAACCCAAAATATTGCATAAAGAGGCACTAGGGAACTGTATGTGTGAAGCGAATCCTGATTTTAGGGAATTTGGCGAAAAATTGATTGCATGTTGGCAGGAAAGTCTCTAATATGGGTACTTCGGTAAGGAATGAAGCTATCTTCTCGTTCCTTTTGCAAAACACAGCACAATGGCTCAAATAAGAGTATAGTGAAAGCGGTAAGTAGCGTCCCATATTCTGTGCATTTTAATCTCTTTGTGTCACTTCACATGTATCTGCCAACCAACGATAGACCCAAAAGGAAATCCTATGAACGATAAAGAACTTTACCAACACAAAAAACAGACCCAACTCAATGAGTGGAAAACGGGGATGATTCAGTTTCGTACCCAAGCATTTGCGGCGCGTACGCATATGCAACTCGAATTAAACAAACACGTTAAATTGCTTGAAGGCAAACTGGAAGAGGGAAAAATAAAACTGGCGGAATTGGTCAAAATGACAGGACACAGTTTTGAATCTGCCAAGAAAAATTTTGAAATCATTTGGGATAGCATCATTGTGGCATTTGCCGATACTGCGACCAAATTTAAAGCGCTTACCTAACCCAAAGAGGAGAGAAAACCTCTCTTCTTGTTCTTTACATGTAAAGCTTCTTAGGAGAGCAATTTAGACTCAAGTAAGAGGAGCGGTTCTTTGACTATCATCGGGAAATCGATAATAATACACGCTCCACCTTCAATATTTTTACCGCTGATCGTTCCTCTAAAATGCTTTTCAATGATCGTCTTCGCCATATAAAGCCCCAGTCCCGTTCCTGTAATGCCTTTGCTAGAGACGTAAGGCTCGAACATCACCTTAATCATATCTGCAGCGATGCTTCCACCGTTGTCCGAAATCGTGAAACGGTAGATGGATTTAAGCGGTTTGTATTCACAAACGATGCTGATTTTTCCATTCTCTTTTTGTTGCTCAAAGATCGCATCTTTGGCGTTTGAGACGATGGAGAGCAACACTTGCACCAGCTCACTTCCATAGATAAAAAACTGTTTATCATCATTCAAAGTGATCTCTAACTCAATTTTATACATTTTAAGAATCGGATCGGCAAGGGAGCGCAGTTGCTCACAAATCTTTGAAGCGGTATGCCACTCTTTTTTCACCTCAGGTTTAAAAAAGTTTTTAAAATCTTCAATGGTATTGGAGAGGTAACTTACATTGCGATCCACGACGTCGATGTCGGTTATAAGCGCTTCATCTTTGGTTGGATTACTCATGGTAGAGAGGCGTATTTTGTTGATGACCATCCCGATGATCGAGAGAGGTTGGCGCCATTGATGAGCGATCATACTGAGCATCTCACCGATAATGGCAGAACGTGCTTGGATAATGATGAGCTCCTCCGAAGCCTGATAACGTTTGACCGCCTCTTCGACTTTGGTGTTGAGCGTTGAATTCAGCGCTCCAAGCTCCAAGGCTGTTTGTCTGCCAATATGCAAAAGTGCATCAAACGTCTCAGAGTAGCGATGATGACGTGAAATCTTCTTGTGAGGAAGGTTTTTTTTCTGCTGCATATTGGCTTTGGAAACTGCAGATGCTTCTTTAAGTCCCAAGACGGTCATGGTTTCATTGAGCAGAAAATTGCATTTGTGATCGGAATCGTGAAAAAACTCTCCATAGGTAAAAAATCCCGTCGTGGGTGCTATGGACGCGAGTCCTTCAAAGTCGTTATGTGCATCTTCCCCTAAAAAGTTTTTGCGTGTCATACACGAAAAGATCATCACTTTTTCAGGTCCAAATTCGGCTAAATCGGAGATAATTTCTCTCGCGTCCGATAAAATGGCATCGATGTCGCCAAAGCCAAACTGAATGATTTCGCCTTCATTGATATTGCCCGCAAAAACGACCGAACCATCATTGTTGAGGCGAATAGGTGCCCGCCCGATCAGATGCCCCTCTTTGTAAAAAACAAATGGAAATTCGATGCCGCCAAGAGGAAGTTTTTGCGCTAACGCGGAGCCTAAATACTTTCGGTAAAGCTCCAATACCGAGATGTCATCGACCGTGTAGATACAGTTTTTATCGGCGCGCGTGACCTTAAACTTGGGTCCCATGGGTGCCCAGTTAAAGCTTTTGGTGTGATAGACTTCAAGCGTGTCGCTGATGAGATAGCCCACCACGATGGATTTGGAATGAATCTGTGTGTCGCAAAAGATGAAACTCTCTTCATGCCGTCCGTTATCTCCCGCAAGTCCTCCTGCGACGACTAAAGAAGGGGCAATGGAGTTCACACCATCCATCAAATAATCACCATTGGTGACAATGCCATCCGCGACGATAATCGCCACTTTCGCCCCTAATTTCACCCCTTCATTGGCGATCATCTGCCCTGATCTGAAAGAGTCTTGATCGCACGGGAAAAGCTCAATCTGCAAGTTTGTGCTCTCAAACGTCGTGAGGGAGAGGACAAAGGAGTGCACCATCACCTCGGTTTCAAAGATCTCCCCATCGGTGGTGGAACCCATGATGGACGCTTGGGGCAGAAGCGTTTTGATGCTAGAAAGTATCTCTTGGTTGATCGCTTGATCGTCGATGCCAGAGTAGCACATCACAAAAATATTGGGGGCAAGATTGAGCTCTTTAAGGGCGATAAACAGGGCAAAATCTTCGTGTGAGACAAAACGATAGGTGTATATTTTCATACTGTAAGCTCCTCAAGAGCGATAGAATATCCAATCGTGCTGTGCGTGATAATAGCGTCACTGCCGATCTTCTTTCTGAGTTTGTTGATTAATGTCTTCACGGAACTATCCGCAGCGGATTCAAATTCCCACAAATAGCTCTCAATGACACTTTTGCTTAAAATCGTATGCTGGTTTTTAAGAAGCAGACTGAGCAGTGCAAGCTCTTTTTGAGTCACATCGATCAGCTTACGACTCGCCGTTTCATACGCCACCTGATCGCACAAATCAAACGAAATACCACCTTTGATCGTGTACGTTTTTGAAGAACGTTTTTCAATGTGCTCGATGGTACGCTGCAATGTTTCAAAAAGCTTTTCAAGCGAGACAGGCTTGACAAGATAGGCATCAAGCTCCAAAGGAATCGCCGCATGCAAATAATCTTTTTCAAAGCACGCCGTTAAAAAAATAGCTGCGATAGCAGAGCGCTCACTTCGAATTTTTTTAATAAAATCAATGCCATTGGTCTTTGGCATATACAAATCGGTGATAATAATATCTATCGTCTGCTCTTCTATAATTTTATATGCCTCGTTGACAGAAGCTACAGAGTAGACCTTTAAAAAGTAACGTTCAAGAATGGAAGAGAGATACGCTAAAAACTCCTCTTCGTCATCGACGCATAAAACCGTGTAACGATTGCAGCAGGACATAACACCGAGATCTAACATTGTGCATCCTTTGCCGTGGTGGATTAGTATTTACTTTACTATAGCGAAGTATTGACTCTTTTCTCGCATGGGTACCTCCAAGCCCTACCCAGACACATCAAACGAAAATAACTGAAAAATAACCTTGAAGATTTACAATAAATCGTGTGTGAAGAAACGGGTTTAAGGCTCAAACCTTAAATCCGAACCGTCATTTCTGTGCTTGTCATAAGCTTATCGATCCCTTTACATGTAAGGAGTTCATTATGAACATTGCAAAATTCGTTATTGCCTTTATCGTATCTCTGAGCCTTTTTAGTAGTACGATGTTCGCGGGAGTCATCAGTACTAAAGATGTGTTGCATGAGTCTCATTCAAGTGTTACCATCGATAATTTTCTTGCGAAACAAGAGGTACAATCTAAACTCTTAGAGTTTGGTGTCAGTGCTGAAAATGTCCAAGCAAGAATCGCGACACTCACCGATGAAGAAATCGCGCAAATCAACGAACAAATAGAATCAATGCCTGCAGGGGGTAGTGCAGGTGGAGCTATCTTAGGTGTTTTAGTTTTCATTTTTATCGTTCTTTTAATTACCGATATTTTAGGCTTTACCAAAGTGTTTAACTTCACAAGAAGTGTTCAATGAAACGCTTACTTCTCTGCGCAGCTCTTTTACTTTTTACGGGGTGTGTTTCTAAAAATTACGACTATTTATCTGCGGATAAATCGATCGCACAATCTAAAAAGCTTTCATTAACCATCTACCCGCAAGAGGCATACTTTTGTGGACCTGCGTCTTTAGCAACCTTGCTAACCCATCAAAATGTTGAGTTTGTCTATGGCGATGTGGTTGGAACAACCTTTACCCCAGAGCTTGCAGGAACACTCCAAATGGAGATGAAAGCAACGGCAAGACGTTATGGACTGATTCCGTATGCACTCAATGCTGGTCTCGCACCCGTTTTAAGTGAAGTCTCTAACAACACGCCTGTTTTGGTTCTGTTCAATCTAGGTCTTACCCCGCTTCCTGCATGGCACTACGCGGTGGTCACAGGTTTTGATACAGCAGACAAAAAAGTATTTCTCTCAGCACCTAAGGGAGATCAAACATGGATGAGTTTTGATGACTTTGAAATGTTCTCAAAGCGTGGTGGAAGCTGGGCGGTTGTGGCACTGAAACCGCCACTGTTACCCATTGCCTCCAACGAGACAGCTATGATACGTGCGATTACTGATATGTACGATGTTGGCTACAAAGAGCAAGCGAAACTCTCCGCCATTAACTACGTGGCAACCTATCCTAGCTCAACTTTGGGCTCGGTGATGTTGGCAAATATGTATATGGAGATGCAAGATTATCTTAATGCAACGACAGAGTACAAACGTGCACTTGCGCTTAAACCACATGATCCTGTGCTCTTAAATAACCTTGCGCAATCGCTGATGCGAGAAAACAAATTGCGTGAAGCAAAACAGTATGCGCTTGAAGCCGTTGATATTGGTGGCGTCTTTTCGGTGGAATACCAAAAAACCCTCGAAGAGATCAAACGAAGACTGCAAGAGTAAACCATCAAAACTCTTTTACATGTAAAACGTTTTACATGTAAAGAGTTTGATAATAACCAAAAAATAACCAAGGGTCTGTAAGATGTTTACATGTAAGAAAGAGTTCAAGAGTCTTTTCAACAATGAAAATACTTTTATAGCTTCATATTACATACCCATACTATCGACTGAATACGTGTGTATTTCAATATCTACCGACCAAAACATAAGGACTTATCATGTTTAACGACAAAAATAAAACCAATACCCATACCGATCCTAAAAAAGATGCTGCATGCGTCGATCCTAAAAAAGATTCTTCTAAAGTAACTGAGCCAACAAAAGACGGCGTAAAAGCTGATCCTAAAAAAGACGAAACGATCAAACATTGAAAACCGCAATGAATCAGTATCCTGTGATTATAAAATATTCATTTATCGCAGCAGCGATTGTTGCGCTTATCCTTTTGATGAGTATCTCAGCGTACGCATCTGATCTGGATAACCAAATTGAGTCATCGTTTAAAAAGAGTTTTGTTTACAAGACCTACTTAAAAGATGAGCCCATTAAAATTGCTTCGAAAGACGGTGTGGTGACACTCTCAGGCGAAGTCTTTGATGATGTACATAAACCAATGGCAGGCAATACAGCAGAAGCGATCTCTGGTGTTAAAAGTGTTGACAATCAGATCGTTATACGAGAAGATCGTCTTCCTGAAAACTCCGATACATGGATCAGGATGAAAGTACAAACGGCGCTTGTGTTTCACAGCAACGTGAGTGCGAGTAAAACGGAAGTCACTGTTAAAAACGGTGTTGTTACCCTAAAAGGCGAAGCTAGCAGTTCTGCTAAAAAAGAGCTGACAACCCAATATGCCAAAAATGTGGAAGGGGTTAAAAGTGTCATCAACAACATGAAACTTGCAAAACCTGAAACCATGGGTGAAAAAATGGATGATGCTTCCATCACGGCTCAAGTTAAAATGACACTTCTTCTTCATGCTTCAACGAGTGCGATTCGTACCAATGTGACCACCAAAGACGGTGTTGTCATGGTAAGCGGAAAAGCACAAAATGCGGCTGAAGTCGACTTGGTTACGAAACTCGTCGAAGATGTTGATGGTGTTATCAGTGTTGTCAATACCATGAGTATTGATCCCACTTCTAAAAATTAAACAAGAAGACTCACATGCTCTATACAATCGCTCTTTTATTGATTATCATGTGGGCACTCGGTCTGGTTTCGAGTTATACCATGGGAGGGTTTATACACCTTCTCTTGGTCATCGCTCTGATCGTAGTGCTCGTTCGAATTATCCAAGGCAGACGTGTTCTCTAAACTACTCAAAAAGGATCTACCATGAGTGATAAAAAACTTTACGAACAAAAAATCCAAGCAGAATTTGATACCTGCAAAGCTCAAGTGGCTAAGTTTAAAGCAGAAGCCTCAGGTGCAAGGGCTGATGTTCAGATAGAAATGCACAAACAGATCAAACAACTTGAAGAAAAAATGGATGAAGGTAAAACAAAACTTAAAGAGCTTGTAGAAGCAAGCGAAGAAAAATTTGATGAGATGAAAAAAGGGGTTGAATCCATTTGGCAATCCACCAAATCTACCCTACATCACGCCACAAAACACTTCGGCAAATAAGCTTTGCCACGTAAAGCGAGAAGGAATTCCTTCTCCTCTTTTCTTTACATGTAAAGCTTCATAGACCACTTTTTCGAAGCGCTTCCCTTGAGGCGCGATCCATTAACGTGAAATAATCATCATTCATATCTTTATCACGCTCCAGCTTATGTCCTTTCACCTTCACCAACGAACAGTTCACTTCCTCCATCATAGTATAAAACGCTTGGTACAACGCCACATGTTCGTGAATTTTCTTGTGGTTAGTCCTATAACCCATGCGTTCAAACCGCTCTTTTCGACTAGGAAGGCTAATGATATTTTGCGAATCGGTGTAAATCACAATCTCATCGTTAAGGCTTCTGCACTCTTCCACCGCCCACAAAAGTGTTTGCAATTCAAGCTTGGTGGACGAGGTGTCATGAAAGGCTTTGAGCTTTACATGTAAAGAATCAAACGCAGCATTTTGGAAAACTACGACATACGCGCCAAAGCCCACATGGGTCTGCGCATTGACACTGCCATCGCAAAAAAGTCGTATCACCTAGCCTTTAACCACAACAAAATCTTCTTTATCGCCTTTCCATTTCAAACTGTACAGATCATTGCGGCGTGAACGAAGATTGCGGACACTGCCTCGCTCTCTTAGCTCTTTTAAAAGACTGAGATCCAGATCGGCAACCAAGGTCATCTCGGTGTTTGGCGTGGCTTCGGCGATGGTGGCATCGTGCGGAAAGGCAAAATCTGATGGGCTAAAGACAGCCGATTGGGAGTACTGAATGTCCATATTTTCAACTTTGGGAAGCGTCCCCACACTGCCAGAGATGGCGACATAACACTCATTTTCAATCGCTCTAGCTTGCGCGCAACGACGCACACGTAAGTAACTGTTTTTGGTGTCCGTCCAATACGGCACAAAGAGAATATCGATGCCCTGATCGGCTAAGAGCCGCGGAAGTTCGGGGTACTCAACATCGTAACAGACGAGAATTCCCACACGACCTACATCGGTTTCAAACACACACAATTTGTCCCCTCCGTGCATGCCCCAGTACGCCTCTTCATCGGGTGTAATGTGCAGTTTTTTCTGCGCATCTTTCGTACCATCACGTCGGCACAAGTAACTCGCGTTATAGAGCGTATTGCCATCGTATTCGGGCATACTGCCTGCGATGATGTTGATGTTGTAGCGCACGGCAAATTGACCCATTTTCTCCACCAATGTGTCGGTGTGCGCCGCAACGGTGCGAATCGCCGTTTCAGGATTTTCATCGGAGCGCAACGCCATCAGTGGCGCATTGAAAAATTCTGGGAAAAGGACAAAATCAGCGTTATACCCTGCCATCGCATCCACAAAAAACTCGACTTGGTCTAAAAATTCCTCCACACTTTTAACACTGCGCATCTGCCACTGCACGATGCCCACACGCACAATGCCACGATTGACCGTTGGATTGGTGTGAGGCTCTTCGTAGTCCACATTGCTCCACTCCAAAAGTGTGGCATATTCACGTGACGCAGCATCTCCTTTGAGATAGCCTTTTAAAACACGACGGACATGGAAGTCATTGGCAAGTTGAAACCCCAAAACATGATCACTGAGTTCTTTGTCTTTAACGAGTTCGATGTACTTAGAAGGAGTCATCTCATGCGCATGTTCTGCATACCCAGGGATACGCCCACCTGCGATGATGCGCTTAAGATTAAGGCGATAACAGAGCTCTTTACGCGCATCGTAAAGCCGTCTTCCTAGCCTCAAACCTCGGTAATCAGGATCGACAAAAATATCCAAGCCATACAAAGTATTGCCTTTAGGATCGTGCGTGGAGATAAGCCCATTACCCGTGATTTGATTGTAGGTATGGCGATCGCCAAAGGTGTCATAATCCACGATCAAACTCTGCGCCGCCGCGATCACTTTACCATCATCTTCGATGCAGATCTGCCCTTCAGGAAAGGTGGAGAGTTGCGCGCTAAACTCCTCAATCGTCCAACCGCCAAGAGTCGGATAGACTCTGTCCATAATTTTTTTAACTTGAGTATAATCTTTGAGTTCTAAATTGCGAAGCACGAGCTTATTGGTCTGTTTTAAATCATCACTACTTGCCATAAAATTTTCCCTTTTTTCTTACATGTAAACGGTAAAAATATAAGAATTATTTTATCATAGATTAGTAGTGTGGTTGATTGAAGAGTAAAGAAGAGAGCCGAAGCTCTCAACGTATCAAGAGGTGTTATCGCCCTCCTCGTCCACCGCCTTTGCCATTACCACCCATGCCTGAACCACTCGCATTGCCACTGCCGTTCGTACCTCCAGAATTTGCACCCATATTTCCAGTTGTTGGGTTGGAAGTACGTGATTGTGTCAAAGCTTGACGCTCTTCTTGACTCATGGTTTGTATTTTTGACTGCATTGCCGCTTGAAAAGCTGCTCTATCTTCTGCAGGAACCGTTCCTCTCATAGCACTTAGCTCTGTTGCACTCATGGCTGAATAGTCTGTTGCAAAAGCAACTACGCCTAAAAACACCCATGCTAAAAGACTCTTTTTCATCATTGACTCCTTGTTGATATGTATATTGAAACTATACGGAGAAAGTGTTAGCAAACTGTTAAGGACAAATTTTTTTACTTTAACACTTCATTAACAGATATTTGCTATTCTTTGAATAAGGAGCACTCCATGTCAAAAATCTTACTGCTTGAAGATGACTACCTCTTAAGTGAAACACTCAAAAGCTTGCTGATGGGTGAAGGGTATGAAGTTGTGCATGCCGATGATGGAGAAGAGGCGCTGAGTTATTCGTATGAAGATAGTTTTGATCTCTATCTTTTCGACATCAATGTTCCCCTACTCAATGGGCTTGATCTGCTCAAACTCCTGCGCGAGAGTGGCGATACAACGCCGGCTTTTTTTATCAGTGCGTATAAAGACATTCAAACGATTACCAAAGCGTTTGATAGCGCTTGCGATGATTACATCAAAAAACCTTTTGAGTTTGACGAGCTTTTAGTGCGCATTAAAGCGCATATGCTTAAAAAAAATCCCGTTCTCTCGTACGGCTCCATTGCCTACGATCTCTTAAACAAACGCATTTTTCACAATGAAAAAGAGGTTGATCTTGGCTTTGTGGAGAAAGAAATTTTTGATCTTCTGATGCGAAACATGGGTCAAACTATCTTCAAAGAGCATTTCTTTGATGTGATGGAAAAACCCAGTGATATTGCACTGCGTGTGCATATCACCAAACTCAAACAACGCTTTTCGTTACAGGTCATCAACGTCAAAGGCATAGGATACCGTCTTGAAAAAATATGAGAAAGAGGCTCTTTTTAAAACGTTTGGCATCTTCTTTGTCACCTTGATGCTGCTGACCACGCTTGTGGCATCGTTTTATTACAGCGAACAGAAGCATATAATGGAAGAGCAGATTTTCTCGCAGATGAAAGCGTTTACCTATGATTTTCAAGGTACGACCTTTGATGTGGACGTGATTCCTTATGATAAGAGTGTGGATGAGCTCAATTTACAACCCTGTGATCGTGGTATGTGTGGGTATTTTGCCCTTCCAAGCACGAAAAACTCTATGTTCAAAGTCATTATGCCACATGAAGAATACAATGCCCAGATTCATACTCTTTTTAACAAAGTGCTTTTGATCTATAGCATTCTTTTATGTGCCATCATTGCCTTTTCACTTTTGTACTCATTTTACGCGCTCTATCCGCTCAAACATGCCCTCTATCTTTTGGAAAGTTTCTTAAAAGATATGATTCATGATCTTAATACTCCCGTAACTTCCATACTTTTAAATACCAAATCTATGGCTAAAACGGCTCCATCTGAAGCCCTAGAGCGCATCGAATTAGCGGCAAAAACGATCGCTTCTTTGTACCGTAATCTTGAAGTCTTGCATCAAGGATTTATTCCCAAAAAAAGCGAAGTTGATCTTGAAAAACTTTTACATGTAAGAGCAAAACTGTATCAGAAGCTCTACCCAAAACTGACGTTTATCTTTGAAACAGAACCGTACATCATCCATAGCGATCCGGATTCTATTGCAAGGATTTTTGATAACCTTATCTCAAATGCGTGCAAATATAACCGCAAAAATGGCTCGGTAAAGCTGAGTAATTTAGAAAATGTTGTCACGATTAGCGATACAGGCATTGGCATCAAAAACTGCACGCTTGTCTATGAGCGGTACTATAAAGAGAGTGAAAAAGGGCTTGGACTTGGACTGAATATCGTTAAAACATTGTGCGATAGTTTAGCCATTCACATTACACTGGAAAGTAATGCTGAAATGGGAACATCCATCACACTCCTTTTTTCAAAAGAGGAAAAGGCATGAAATACGCAACACTTGCCATTTTGCTCATGGTTCACCTTTATGCTTTTGATGAAAAGGATGTCGCCCAAGAGATAGAGACGAGTAAGAGTATTGAAGAACTCACCACGCACATGATCTCAGCTCCTAGGCAGTTCCGTCAGCGTTATATTCAAGCGATTAAAGAGCGAGCAAGAATTGAAAATGAAGCCAAACGAGAGCAATTGATGTCTGATCTAAATGCTGAAAAAAGCGAAGATGTGCAAACGCAACAGATCAATACACTGACAGGCAGAAACTCCAATGCAAACAGTTCTACTGGCGCAGGCAAGGGCAAAGGAGGTAGTAGCGGTAATGGCAAAGGTGGTGGAGGAAAAGGTGGAAAATAGAAACGAAGAGAGCCGAAGCTCTCAACGTAAGTGACTATCTAACGCAGTCGAAGAAATAATCTGTTTTTGCGATCTCTTTTGTCTCTTCATCCAACGCGTCTAGGACGGAGTTGGTGATCCATGTTAAAAGATTGAGCGCACCTTCGTATCCGCTGATAGAATATCTATGCAAGTGGTGTCTATCAAAAATTGGGAAACCAATTCTGATCAAAGGAATTTTGGTATCTCTGTAAAGCTCTTTACCGTAAACGTTACCGATCATAAAATCAACGGGTTCGGTAAAGAGAAGGCTTCTTAAATGCCACAAGTCTTTACCTGCCCAGATATGACACTCTTCTTTAAACGTACATTTATCAAGGATGGCTTGCATCTCTTTTTCCCAGTTTTTACGAGGGGCATTATGGCAAAGAACGTGAACAGGAATCGCTCCCATTTCAACCAAGAAAGAGACAACACCTAACAAGAAGTCAGGATCGCCCCAGATGGCGAATTTTTTACCGTGCATATACGGGTAGCTGTCTTGCATCGCGTCCACAAGTTGACCACGAAGTTTCGTAAGTTCAGCAGGAACGGGTTTACCTGTAAGCTCGCTGAGTTTCATCACAAATTCATCGGTTCCACCAAGTCCAATTGGATTACATGTAACGTAGTTTTGTTTCCACTCACCCTTGATCGTCTTCGCAGTAGCCTGTGTAGAGTACTTTTGAAGAGAGATCGTCGTACCTGCACCTCGTGCTGTTTTAGCCACAGAAAGCGGTGTACCACCTGCGAAGAGTTTATACTCGCCTGCTGGTGTGTTCCACTGATCTTCATGATCACCGATCATTACGATTTTGTCGCTGAACATAGAAGCGATTTTTTTCACTTCTTTCAAACTTCCAAGGTATGACTCAAAACCTGGGATGATGTTGATGCGCTCAGCATCTTTAGGGGCTTCAACGCCCTCTTCAACCATGTTAAGCTCTTGAAGAATCGCGTTCATCATATTGTCATAACCTGTGATGTGGCTACCCACAAATGAAGGTGTGTGTGCCGCTGGGATTGGCGTATTGTCAAGCTCACCCTCAGCGTCTTTACGCGCACCGATCACAAACGCGTTCAAGTCATCACCGATAACTTCTGCCATACAAGTCGTCGAAACCGCGATCATGTCTGGTTTGTAAAGCGCTTTACAGTTACGTAAACCCTCTTTCATGTTTGAGAGACCACCAAATACCGCCGCACTCTCACTCATTGAGTCAGACACACACGGTGTTGGTTCTTTAAAGTGACGTGTAAAGTAGCTTCTAAAGTATGCCACACAACCGTGACTACCATGAACGTACGGCATGGTGTTCTCAAACCCAAGGGCTGCCATAACAGCGCCCAAAGGTTGACACGCTTTGGCTGGGTTGATCGTGATGTGCTCACGTGCTAAGTTTTTCTCACGGTATTCCCATGTGGTTGTCCACTTAGCAATTTCAATGACTTTTTCAGGATTCGTTGAACCTGTGTTACTTTCAAATTGCTTTTTGTTTTTGAAAACTTCTTGATACTCTGGTTTTAAAAAGAGCTTCTGCCCATTTACTATGTTTTCTACGTCTTGCATTGTGCTCTCCTTAGTTAGATTCCCATGGTGCTTTGGTGTGAGCCCATACTGGGGAGTTCAACGCCAAATCCATGTCTTTTGCAAAAATTGCAAAGGCATCGTATCCATGATACGGACCACTATAATCCCAAGAGTGCATTTGTCTAAATGGTAATCCCATTTTTTGGAAAACGTACTTCTCTTTAACACCGCTCGCTACAAGATCTGGTTTAAGTCTTTTGACAAATTGCTCTAATTCGTACTCATTCGTATCGTCATAGATCAAGGTTGTGCTATTAAGCTCATCTTTGGTACGTTTGTAGTCATCACCATGTCCGAACTCATAACCTGTTCCAATAATTTTCATTCCCAAATCTTCGTAAGCACCGATAACGTGACGAGGGCGAAGTCCACCGACGTACAACATAACAGTTTTGCCTTCTAATTTCGGGCGGTATTTAGCAACAACAGCGTCTGTCATTGCAGTGTATTTAGCGATAACTGCTTCGGTTTTAGCTTGAATGCTCTCATCAAAGAACGCCGCGATCTTGCGTAAGCTCTCTGTTGTTTTGCTTGGACCAAAGAAGTTATATTCCATCCAAGGCACACCAAATTCTTGCTCCATGTGACGAACAACGTAGTTCATACTTCGGTAGCAGTGTAGAAGGTTGATTTTCGCTTTTGGAGCGATGGTCAACTCTTTATAGGTTGCATCACCACTCCATTGAGCGATAACACGAAGACCCATCTCTTCAAGTAAAATTCTTGAACTCCACGCATCACCACCGATGTTATAGTCGCCGATAATCGCAACATCATACGGAGTGGACTCGAAATCTTTTTTATACGAATTATCAGGTAAAACCTCATCACGGATCATATCGTTCGCGATATGGTGACCCAAACTTTGAGATACACCACGGAAACCTTCGCACGAAACCGCAACAGTAGGCTTGCCAGACTCTTTTTTGTAGCCTTTAGCCACCGCTTGAATATCATCACCAATCAAACCGATTGGGCATTCACTCTGAATAGAGATACCGTTGTTCAGTGGGAAAAGCGCGTCAATCTCAGCAAGGGCAGCTTTAAGCTTTTTATCGCCACCAAAAACGATGTCTTTTTCGTTGTAGTCGGTTGAAAAGTTCATCGTAACATAAGTGTCAACACCCGTCGTTCCGATATAATAGTTTCTTCGTCCAGCCCTTGAGTACTGACCACAACCAATGGGTCCATGGCTGATATGAATCATATCTTTAATCGGTCCCCAAACAACGCCCTTACTTCCAGCATACGCACACCCTCGTTGAGACATGACCCCTGGAACCGTTTGCTTGTTACTTTTGGTTGCATCACATGCACCTTTAACACCCTCAGGCGTATCGACGCCTAAGTGTTTTTCTCTACTTTTCTTTGCCTTTTCAGGGTAAGCTTCAAGCACTTCTGCGATAACCGCTTCGTGTTGGCTTAACAATGTTTCAGTTGTCATGCTCTTTTCCTTTTACATGTAAGCCGCTGATTAAGCGACTTTGACCCTATACAGAAGCATATCGTCAAGCTTTTTACACACCGCTGCTGTTGCGGCACCATCGACTGCTTTAGAGACTTCACTCATCTGATATTTGTTGGTGTAATAAATCATCTTGTATTCACCTTCGATGTCTGATTTTTTATAATAATCAGCCAATGCTGTAAAAAGGAATGAGCCTTTTTCAACTTTAAGGTCTTCTTGTTTGACACCATCACGGTTCTCACTGATAAGAATGGCGTAACTCACATCGGAAAGATCTCCCGCTTCACTTGTTACTCTTTCTACAACTTGCTCATGACTAATTTTATTTCCCAAAGATGCTGGGAAGTGGTATCCGCAAATAAACATTGTATGCTCCTTGTATGTATCTATATGTTAATTAAGCTGATGCTTTTTTGCCGATAGCATCTGCTTCGACTTCTTCTTCTAAACCAAATTCCATCAACAATGCTTCCAAATCATCCATCTCGAGTGGTTTTGGAATCACTTTAAGATCATTGTCGATAATTTTACGAGCAAGCTCTTTGTACTCAAATGCTTGGTCTGTTTTATCCGCAAACTCAACAACCGTCATACGACGAAGCTCTGCACGTTGAACGTGGTTACTTCTTGGTACAAAGTGGATAAGTTGTGTTCCGATTTGCTCTGCCAAGTGTTTAGCAAGGTCATACTCACGGTCTGTCATACGTGCGTTACAGATAAGTCCTGCAAGTCTAACCCCACCCGTGTTTGCGTATTTCAAAATACCTTTAGAGATGTTATTCGCCGCATACATCGCCATCATTTCGCCTGACATAACGATGTAGATCTCTTGTGCTTTACCTTCACGAATTGGCATCGCAAATCCACCACAAACAACATCCCCTAGTACGTCGTAAGAAACGAAATCTAAATCTTGGTCATAAGCACCTTCTTCCTCAAGGAAGTTAATCGCTGTAATAACACCACGTCCTGCACAACCAACTCCTGGCTCTGGTCCACCAGACTCTGCACACATAATAAAACCTTCTGTGATATCTGTGTTATCGGGATCAAACTCAGCCGCACCGGGTTTACATACATCTTCAAGTTCCAAATCTTCAACAGTACCTGCTTCTGAAGCCAGTTGCATAATGGTACATTGTGCTTTTTCATGCAAGATAAGTCGTGTTGAGTCAGCTTTTGGATCACATCCTACGATAAGAATTTTCTTACCAAAGTAGTGCGCCATTGCCGCGAGTGTATTTTGTGAAGTGGTTGATTTACCAATTCCACCTTTGCCGTAAAAAGCAATTTGTCTGAGTTCAGCCATTTTGTTCTCCTTTGTGAGTTTTTATTTCACCAGACACTTTTGCATATAGTGTTCCGTAGAAAAAAAATATGCTTGAAAAAAATAAAAATATAAAGTGAAATATTTACATGTAAAAAGTCAATGTTCAAAGGTGATTGGATGGGTATAATCCATTGCTATAATATTGAAAGGGGTGAGTATGCAAACTTGGTTTGAAGAGTATAAAACGATCATTATCTTTTTACACATTATCTCGGCGGTGGTGTGGGTCGGTGGTATGATTGCGATTAAATTTGCCGTACATCCTGTGATTCAAAGCATTGAAGAACCCAAAATAAAACTTGGCAAAACATTGCACATCGTAGGTCGATTGTTCAATCTTGTGATGCCGTTTATTGCCCTCAGCTTCATCTGCGCGCTTCTCATCATCAAAGGAGTTGGCTATACAGGTGGGTTTATTCATCTTAAAGAAGCGATTTGGACGATTATGACGCTCAATTATACGTATATGTACATCAAACGAATCCTTGCACAAAAAAGTTTTGATCTAGGCGATTTTGCAAGTGCCAAAGAGCACATGCGATTGCTCCCTACGATTTTACTGCCTATCAATATTGTCTTGGGAATTGTCGCCATCTTCTTAGGGGTTATGCTTAGAGGTTAGAGATAAATATTAATAAGGTAATTCTAGGAAATAGGTTATTACTCCACCATATAAATACATA
>NZ_JQGK01000002.1 GCF_000743525.1 Sulfurospirillum sp. SCADC
CGCTCCATAAACGTGCCCTCCACGGCTTTTTATGGAGTCTCAAGCAATTTTTAGACCCTTCTTCGCAACTAGCAGTTTGGGTTATAATAATCCAATAGAAAAGAAGAGGTTGACTACACAATATAGTGAAGCTAATACTTTCAATAAAATATCAATCAAGCTTGAAGAAAATAAAATAACAGAAAAATATTTATCAGCAAATGCGTTTTATAACAATTGTCCCAATAGTATTTATGTACCAACATTTGGAGAAGAACCTTTTTTACAAAAAGACGGGTTTAGTCGTGCTGTAAAAATTAATGAAATCTATTATTTCACTGATATAAAAGATTTTAAATCTAGAGGTTTTAGAGGATATTCGTGCGATAAAGATCATTTATATTTATATTCAGATGCTCATTTTGGACCTAATGGTGATAACTCTTTTATTCTTCAAAAAAGGTCTATTAACGATTTTACACTTATCTCATATGCTAAAATTCATTATGTTGAGGGAAAAAATCTTACGGGGAATGCTAAAATATTATCTGTATATGAACGTGGAGATACTATTTTTATAGATTTATATAATGAAAAAGAAAAGCTACTTACAACTATTTTTACTTCTCTATGAGTATTTTCAAAAGCCTTCAATTAAGGTTTACATGTAAAGCTTTGAGTCTTTACATGTAAAAAGGTTTCAGTCGATAAATCGTTTCGTCAAATCCCCGTACGTCTCGATTCTGCGGTCGCGTAAAAATGGCCAGATGCGCCTTACGTGTTCGCCTCTTTGTAAGTCCACGTCGACGATGAGTACTTCTTCTTGGTCGTGGCTGGCTCGTACGATGATCTCGCCTTGAGGTCCTGCGACGAAGGAGTTGCCCCAAAAACGGATGCCATCAAGCACACCGTGATTGTCTTCTTCTTTGCCGATGCGGTTTACGCTGATGACGGGGAGTCCGTTTGCGATGGCGTGACCTCGCTGTATCGTCTCCCATGCGTCGCATTGTCTGCGTTGTTCATCTTCGGTGTCTTCGTCAAACCAACCGATGGCGGTGGGGTAGATGAGCATTTCAGCACCCTTGAGCGCCATCAAACGGGCGGCTTCGGGGTACCATTGATCCCAGCAGACTAAAACGCCTAGTTTGCCGACACTGGTTTGGATGGGGTTGTAGCCCATGTCGCCTGGTGTAAAGTAGAATTTCTCGTAAAAGCCTGGGTCATCGGGGATGTGCATTTTGCGGTATTTACCTGCTACTGTGCCATCTTTTTCAAAGACGACAGCGGTATTGTGGTAAAGTCCGGCAGAGCGTTTTTCAAAGAGGGAGGTGACTAAAACGACATGGTTGGCTTTGGCGATGCCTGACCAAAAAGCGATGTCGGCTTCCCAGTCGTTTGCCAAATCAAAACATGCGACATCTTCGTTGATACAGAAGTAACGGTCTTGATGCAGTTCTTGCAAAACGATGAGTTGTGCACCGTGTTGAGCCGCTTTTTCGATGAGTGAAACGGTTTTGGTGAGGGTCTTTTCTTTGGTATTTTCAACGGCATGTTGGATGAGTCCGACTTTCATAAAATCCACCTATGTGCTTAATTTTGTTGTTTTTATTATACATTAATGAGCTTTTAATCCCTTTTAACTTAATATCTTGATGAGCATTATCAATTAAGGAACATTAAAATGACACTTTCAGAAATGAATGCTGGCGATAAAGCCATTGTGACACGCGTAGTTGCTGATGGCGAACTGAAACAGAGACTTTTTTCATTAGGACTTCACAAAGGAAGTCACCTCCAAATCAAAGCAACGAGTATCGCAAAAAGTACGATGGAGATCGAAGTGGGAAGCACACTTTTAGCCCTTCGCTTTGAAGAGGCGAAGAGCATCGGGGTGCAAAGAGCATGAATGAGCTGATCATCGCCCTTGTGGGACAGCCTAATGTGGGCAAAAGTATGCTCATCAACTCCATTGCCGATGCTCGCCTTAAGGTGGGAAATTTTTCGGGTGTAACGGTTGAAAAAGCAGAAGTTCAGTTTATGGCGCAAGAGCGGTTTATCAAGATTATTGACCTACCTGGAACTTATTCGCTCAATGAGTACACCCAAGATGAGCGTGTGACGAAAGATTTTTTGGAGAATGAGCATTACGATCTTATCATTAACGTGGTTGATGCGACCAATTTGGAACGCAATCTTTATCTCACCACGCAGCTTTTAGAACTGGGTAAAAAGATGATCGTGGCGCTTAATATGATGGATGAAGCCCATAAAGAGGGGATTTGCATCGATCATGAACAGTTAAGTTCTATCCTTGGTGTGCCCTGTATCAAGGTTTCGGCTGCGACGAAAAGAGGGATTGGGAAACTGCTCAACCGTGCGATTGATGTTTCATTATTTCCGTTTGAAAAATCAAAACTCATATACAGCGATGTCGTCGAAGAGGAGATCCTTCATTTAGAAGGTTTTTTGAGTGGAAAACATTATAAAAGTGCTTTAGATTATCGTGATCTAGCCCTTAAATTACTTCAAAATGATCGAGGTATCTATCAAAAAATGCACGATGAACCCCTTTGGGTTGAACTCTCACCGCTACTCAAAGAGGCGTTGGAGCATCTGTATCTGCACCATGAAACGAAAGATGTGAGTGAAATTTTTGCGCAGGAGCGAGCCGCTTTTGCCAAAGGTGCGGTGACGGAAACGGTTACATGTAAAAAGAGTGTTTCTTTAAATATCACCGAAAAAATTGATACGCTTTTGATTCATCAATTCTTTGGGATTCCTATTTTTATCTTTTTGATGTGGGGGCTTTTTCAACTCACCTTTGAGCTAGGTTCCATTCCGATGGACTGGATCGATGCGTTTTTTGGCGCTCTTGGCAATTACGCCAAAACGATTTTTGGAGAAGGTGAGTTAGGCTCCTTGATTGCCGATGGTGCCATTTCAGGCGTTGGAGCCGTGGTGATGTTTTTGCCCAATATCGTCATTCTCTTTTTTGGTATCGCCCTTTTGGAAACGACGGGCTATATGGCACGTGTTGCCTTTTTGCTCGATGGCTTTTTCCACCGTTTTGGGTTGCATGGTAAAAGTTTCATTCCGCTTGTGACAGGTTTTGGCTGTTCGGTTCCTGCGTATATGAGTGCGCGAACGCTGAAAAATGACAAAGATCGACTCATCACGCTTTTCATCATCGGGTTTATGAGCTGTGGGGCGAAACTTCCGGTGTATGTGCTTTTTGCAGGTGCGTTTTTTGCAGAAAACAACGCAGGCAATGTGCTCTTTCTCATCTATATTGCAGGGGCACTCATCGGTCTGATCGCGGCTAAATTTTTAAAAGTGTTTGTCTTTAAAGGGGTGGACGAACCGTTTGTGATGGAGATGCCAAAGTACCGTTTACCTTCCCTTAAGCTCATTTGGCATACGGTGGTTACCAAGGCGGTGATGTACCTCAAAAAAGCGGGAACATTCATCCTTGGCGCTTCGATGCTCGTTTGGTTTGCGAGCAATTACCCCAAATACCCAAGCCTTGAAGAGCGTTATGATCAAAAAATAGAGTTGGCAAGCAGTGATGAAGAAAAAGTAACCCTCAGCAATGAAAAAGCGCAACGCTTACTTGAAAAGAGTTTCTTAGGCATGCTCGGCAAATCAACCGATGTTCTGTTTCAGCCTATCGGTTTTGACTGGAAGATGACGGTAGCTTTGGAGTCTGGTTTGGCGGCAAAAGAGGTTGTGGTCTCAACGCTTGGGGTTCTCTATGCGCTTGGCTCAGACGTGGACGAGGGCAATGAGGGCTTAATCCGTGAGCTTCAAAAGCAGATTCCTTTTGCTTCTTCGGTTTCGTTTATCATCTTTGTGATGTTGTATCTGCCCTGTATGGCGGCGTCAGTTGTCTTTATGAAAGAGAGCGGAAGTTACAAATACCTTGTCTATCTTTTTGTCTTTACAACCGTGATTGCGTGGGGATTGGCATTTGTGGGGTATCGGATAGCGCTATTGTTTTAAAAAAGGAGAGGGAATTAATCCATCTCTCCTTTGACACGTTGCCTCATATCGTTGATTTCGGAGTCATCGTACGGGTCAAGATGGGCGTTGATGACCCAGTCTTCTTCAGGGATAAGCGCTTTAATCTTCTCTTCGATACGATCTCCTGCATGATGCGCTCGCATGAGTGAAATACCAGGGCTAAAAACCAAATGCACATCGACGAAGTTGGTATTAGCCGATTTTCGGGTTTTGAGAAAGTGAAAATCGCTGAGCTCTTTTTCTTCAAGAATGATGTTTTTAATGCTCTCCACAATCGCTTCATCGAGTGAGGCATCCAGCAAAATATAGACGCCATCGTGAATGATCTCATACGCAGAGTGAATAATGTAGATGGAGATAATCACACCCATAATGGAGTCGATCAGCTCAAATCCCGTGACTTGAATGAGCACCAAAGAGACTAAAATAGCCCCATTGCTGAGCACGTCTGTTTTATAGTGCAGTGCGTCAGACTTAACCACCATACTGCGTGTTTTTTTGGCGACATAATTGAGAAAAACAACCAGAGCAATGGTGAGACAAAGTGAAATCAGCATCACGAGAATGGACTCATCCAGATGCTCAAGCGGTTCATGAAAAATCGCTTTTTTAATCGCACTGTAAAAGATAAAAAGACCCGAAACGGTGATGACTGTGCCTTCGATAACCGCGGCTAACGCTTCGATTTTACCTTTGCCGTAGTTAAATTTTTTATTGGCAGGTTGTTCGGCTTTCGTGATGGCAAAATAGTTGAAGGCTGAGACAATTAAGTCTAAAACAGAGTCGATGGCAGAGGCTAAAACAGCAACCGAACCACTCAAAAGTCCAATAAAAAGCTTGATAACGATAAGAATGGTAGCGGTAGCACTCGATACAACGGTTGCTTTTTTTTGCAAAGTCATTAAGCGTCATCTCTCTCTTTGTAGATATTCATAGAGGCACAATGCAAACTTCCGTGTTCTCGAATCAGCACGGAGGATTCGATGCCAACGACTTCACGATCTGGAAAACAGCGCTCAAAAGTCGCTAAAACTTCGGCATCGCAGGCGTCTGAGTAGGTTGGAACCAACACGGCGTTATTGATCAGTACAAAGTTCATATACGTTGCTGGGATGCGGTGATTGTTAAAGTATTTCGCTGAAGGTAGTGGGAGCGGAAGCAAATGAAAGTCTGTTTTTTGCAGCTCTTTTTCCATCTTACGAAGCTCTTTGTAGTGCTCGTCTTTTTTGTCATAACACTTCACATACGCGATGGTGTTTTTGTTGATGAAACGAGCTAGTGTGTCGATGTGCGAGTCGGTGTCATCGCCCATGAGTGCGCCGTGTTCTACGATAATGAGCTCTTTAAGCCCAAAAAGTTCCATCAGTGTTTTCTTGATCTTTTTTTTGGAAAGATGGGCGTTTCGATTCTCTTCAAAAAGGCAATACGCGGTTGAGAGCATCACGCCTTGCCCATTGCTGTCGATGCTTCCGCCCTCCAATACAAAGTCTAAGCTTTTGAGTTTGCCTTCCAAATGGCCTTCTTCAAAAAGCTGTTTGGTGATGCTATTGTCTAAATTGGCTTCAAATTTATTGCCCCATGCGTTGAAAACAAAGTCATACGTACGGCGTTTATGATTTTTATAAACGTTAATGCCACCAAAATCGCGAATCCACGTATCATTCGTTGGCATTTGGATCAGTTCGATATTTTGCAAATTGGGCAGCGACGTTGCTAAGGCTGTTTTGTCTTCACAAATGACCAAGCACTTTTGAAAGCGTGCAATCGTTGCGATAAAGCTCAAATAGGTTTGATGAATCTCTTTAATGGAGTGTGCCCAATCGCTCTCTTTTGGAGGGAAAACGACGATCAGCGCTTCTTGCTCTTCCCATTCGGCAGGTATTCGGATTTTCATGGTGTCACTCCCTGTAGCGTAGGTTTGAGCCAAATTATACCAAAAATGGCTTGTATCTCCTTTTTTGGGGAGAATATAGGTAAAATAGAGTCTCCAAAAGTTTTACATGTAAAGGATTTTTTTGCTTCAAAAACGTAAAGACACCAAAAGCATTAACCAAATTAATTTTATGGCGATTCTTTTTGCAGGCGTTTTTGCGTTTATCTCCGCGTGTTTGGTCATCGTAAATGAATACATCGATTTTCAAAAAGAGATCAAAATCATCGAAGAGAGTTATATTCAGACACAGCAAAACAGTGCTAAATCCCAACTGCTTCTGCTTCAGAACATCACACAGTACCGCTTCGCACAAAGCCAAGGGCTTTCTAAGGAGCAGATCTATCACAAACTTAAAGAAGATATGAAAGCACTCATTCCTCCTAGCAATGGGCAAAATTACCTTTTTTTACAGCACAGTTCGGGAAAAATGCTCTACCGTAGCGCAGAACTTCCTGTGGAAGATGCGGGCAAAGACATCGTCGTTACGCAAAATTATGCGCCATTGGAGCTCATTTTAGGCAGTGGCGTGAGCACGCATAATATCGAAAATGTACTAGCGGAGAAGAAGAAAGCGTACCAAGACAAGATCATCAATTTTGTGCTTAAAATCTACATGCTGACACTCTTTTTATATTTGGTCAGTACGGTGGAGTACCGTTATGTGAGCGACATTATGAAGCGTGAAATTCGCTTTATCGTCTACTCGTTTCAAAAAGCTTCTCATAGTTATGAGTTCATCGATATGGAGAAGATCAAGTTTCAAGAGTTTCAAGAGATCGTGACCCATGCGAATGTGATGATCGAAGAGATTAAAGTTAAAAACAACGCATTGGTCGAGCTGAACAGCAACCTTGAGGGTATTGTCGAGCAAAAGACGGTGGAGCTGAAACGCTCGGTCGATTTTACGCAGGAGCTCCTTGAAAAGCAGGATCGTTTTGTTAAAAACGCGATTCATGAGATCAACACGCCACTCTCCATCATTCTTATGAATATCGATCTGTATAATCTCAAATTTGAAACCAATCCCTATCTGCTCAAAATCGAAGCGGCGGTGAAGGTGCTTGATAACATCTATGAAGATTTGGCGTACGTCGTGAAAAAAGACAGAGTCGTGTACGAAAAAAGCATGGTCAACTTTTCGACGTTTTTAGAAGAGCGCGTGGAGTACTTTGAAGATGTTGCACAGGGCAATAAACTGCACATCAGCACGAACATCGTACCTGAGCTGTTTATCCTCTTTAACGAGACCGAATTACAGCGCATCTGCGACAATAATCTCTCCAATGCGATCAAGTACAGTTACGAAAATCACCCTTTACATGTAAAGCTCTATGAACAGAGAGATGAGGTTGTATTTGAAGTGGAAAATTGCGGTGAAACGATCAAAGCGCCCGATCAACTCTTCAATCGCTACTACAGAGAAGATGAGGCGCGTGGTGGGTTTGGTTTGGGGCTAAACATCGTCAAAGAGATTTGCGATGCAAACGATGTCAGGATTGAGGTAGACTCGGATGAATCCAAAACCTGTTTTCGCTACCACTTTCTAAAAGGATAACCATGAAAATTTTACTGTTAGAAGATGAGTTGATGCTGCGAAGTTCCATCGAAGAGTATCTCGAAGCGCTAGGACACAAGGTTATCGCTTTTGGTAACGGTGAAGAGGCGTATGAAGCCATTCAACAAGAGGCGTTTGATCTTTTACTATTAGACATTAACATTCCTAAGATGAGTGGGCTGAGCCTGCTCAAAGCGCTCAATGAGATCGAACATGCGTTTCCAACCATCTTTATCAGTGCGAATGTGGACATTGATGACATCAGTCATGCGTTTGAATTAGGCGCTTCGGATTATCTCAAAAAGCCGTTTCATCTTAAAGAGCTGGGGCTTCGCATCGACAAGATCAAAAAAGAGTCTGCAATCAAAAATCTCAAACACATCATTTTAAACTCCAAATATGTCTTCTCTAAAGAGGAGCAGATGCTCTTTTACAACAACAATGTTCAAGTCCTCACGAAGAAACAGTTACAAATAGTGACACTACTGTGCGAGAATATGGGTGTGGTCGTTGACTTCGAAAAATTCCGTACTTATGTGTGGAACGATGAACCTATCGACAATGCCTCTATTAGGGCTGAAATAAGCCGTTTTCGTAAGCTTCTTAAAGAGGATTTTATCATCAATCTTAAGGGTGTTGGGTATAAGATTGAGAAGTATTTTCCTGAGAAAAGTCGATAAAGTTACATTTTTACTCATATTGTTTAGAAAAAAATCTCCTTTGTTAGAAAAATCCAAAATGCTACGTTAATGCTATGTTACTGCTTTAAAATGTCATCAGGCTACCATATCACATAGAAGGAGCATTTATGAGTCAGAACATCTACGACAGAGTACAGGCCAACCCAAAATTCGCCGAACTCGTAAAAAAAAGAAGTAGTTTTGCATGGAAACTAGCGATCGTTATGCTGGTTGTCTACTACTCTTTCATTCTTGTAATTGCTTTTTCCCCTGCTACATTTGCTATTAAGCTTGGAGAGGGCGTTACAACCGTTGGTATCCCTGTGGGACTTGGCGTCATCATCATAGCGTTTGTGCTTACAGGTATTTATACGCAAAGAGCAAACGGTGAATTCGATGAGTTAACCCATCAAATCAAAGAAGAAGCAAGGAGCGAAAAATGAAATGGGGCTTACTCCTCTTAACCTTAAGCAATTTCGCTTTTGCAGCGGATGCTCAATTTAGCGGCAAGCGAGACTTAAACGTTTCAGCGATCATTATGTTCGTCCTTTTTGTTCTTGCAACCCTTGGTATTACGTACTGGGCTGCAAAAAGAACCAAAACGGCTAAAGATTTTTACACCGCTGGTGGTGGCATTACTGGTTTTCAAAACGGTCTAGCTATTGCGGGTGATTACATGTCAGCTGCATCGTTTTTAGGAATTTCAGGGCTTGTTTACCTCAAAGGGTTTGATGGTCTTATCTACTCTATCGGCTTCTTAGTCGGTTGGCCGATCATCCTTTTCTTGGTAGCAGAACAGCTTAGAAACTTGGGTAAATATACCTTTAGTGATGTTGCATCGTATCGATTACAACAAACACCTATTCGCGTGCTTGCAGCCCTTGGTTCATTGGCAACGGTTGCATTTTATTTGATCGCTCAAATGGTGGGTGCGGGTCAGTTGATTCAAATTTTATTTGGACTTGATTATGAGTACGCGGTTATCATGGTCGGTATTTTGATGATTTTATATGTTACATTTGGTGGCATGTTGGCAACCACATGGGTTCAGATTATCAAAGCGGTTTTATTGCTCTCAGGTGCATCGTTTATGGCGATCATGATCATGTACAAAGTGGGCTTTAGCTTTGAAACACTTTTTTCTCAAGCAGTAGCGGCGAAGAAAAGCATTGCAATTATGGCACCAGGTGGCTTAGTCAGTGACCCAATTTCTGCGATCAGTTTAGGTATCGCCTTGATGTTTGGAACCGCTGGACTTCCTCATATCTTGATGCGTTTCTTTACAGTTAGTGATGCAAAAGAGGCTCGAAAATCTGTCTTTTTTGCAACAGGATTTATAGGTTATTTTTATATTTTAACCTTTACCATAGGTTTTGGTGCTATCGTATTACTTACCAATGATCCAACCTATCTTGACCCAGTCAAAGGTGGCATCATCGGTGGTGGTAACATGTCAGCGATTCATACCGCCCATGCGATTGGTGGAAATCTCTTCCTAGGATTTATCTCAGCGGTTGCATTTGCAACGATTTTAGCGGTTGTTTCTGGACTTACACTAGCAGGGGCAAGCGCGGTCAGTCATGATCTTTATGCCAACGTTTTTGCACGAGGTCGTGTGGATGAAATGACAGAGATGAGAGTTTCTAAGTACTCTACGATCGCTCTTGGTATCGTAGCGATTATCTTAGGCATTGCGTTTGAAAAGCAAAACATTGCGTTCATGGTTGGTTTGGCGTTTGCGATTGCAGCGAGTGCAAACTTCCCAATTCTTTTCCTCTCAATGTTTTGGAAAAAGCTGACAACCAGAGGTGCGGTTTATGGCGGTAGTTTAGGGCTGTTTACAGCGATTGTGTTGGTCATTCTCAGTAAAGCGGTTTGGGTGGATGTTTTGGGCAATAAAACAGCGATCTATGCGTATGAAAACCCAGCACTCTTTTCAATGAGTGTTGCTTTTATAGGTATTTGGATTATCTCTTTGATGGATAACAGCGAAAGTGCTGCCAAAGAGATCGCGGCGTTTGACCATCAGTATATCCGAAGTCAAACAGGTATTGGTGCAGAGGGCTCTTCGGGCCACTAATAAGTTCTGCCTCGCAAGAGGCAAGCTTCAAAGCATAGCGAGCGTAGCCTTGTGAGCTTTGCCCACAAGGCATTATAAAATGATAAAAAAAGGATCGTAACGATGTCGCAACTTTTTGAACCAAGTAGAGCTTTAAGTAAAGAAGCAAGAATTAAAAATATGTGCGAATACAAAGAGCTCTGCATTCAAGCGGATGAGGATTTTGAAGGCTATTGGGATAAACTTGCACGCGAAAAAATCGAGTGGTTTAAACCCTATGATAGAGTCTTAAATGAGGATAACGCTCCATTTTACAAATGGTTCGAAGGTGGCAAATTAAACGTTACGCATCAGTGTTTGGGTCGTCATCTAAAATCACGTAAAAATAAAGCAGCGATTATTTGGGAGGGTGAGGACGGCAAGCGTCGCATCATTACCTATCTTCAACTGTTTTATAGAGTCAATCGCTTAGCAAACTTAATGCGCAATAAATTTGGCATCAAAAAAGGTGATCGTGTTGTGCTTTACATGCCAATGATTCCAGAAGCTGCTTTTGCGATGCTTGCGTGTGCAAAAATTGGTGCGATTCACTCCGTTGTTTTTGGTGGATTCTCTGCTGAAGCACTTCGTGATCGTATCCAAGATGCAGAGGCAAAACTTGTCATCACCGCCGACGGTGCATTTCGTCGTGGTAAACCGTATATGTTAAAACCCGTTGTCGATGAGGCACTCAGTGTTGGGTGTGAGTGTTGTGAGAAAGTACTGATCGTTCAGCGAAACTTTGAAGACATTGACTATGTCCCAGGACGTGACTATGTTTACAACGAGATCATCATGAACGAGTCTCAGTACTGTGATCCTGAATGGATGGACTCCGAAGATCCACTTTTCTTGCTCTACACATCAGGCAGTACAGGCAAGCCAAAAGGTGTTCAACACGGAAGTGCTGGGTACATCCTTTGGGCGCAGTACACGATGGAACATGTTTTTGATGTGAAAGAAAATGATACGTTTTGGTGTACCGCGGATGTGGGTTGGATTACAGGACATACGTACATCGTTTATGGACCTCTCGCAATGGGTGCAACGACCATTATGTACGAAGGTGTTCCAACGTTCCCCGATGTAGGTAGATGGTGGAGTATGATTGAAGAGCACCGTGTCAATCAGTTCTATACCGCACCAACAGCGATTCGTTTGCTTCACAAAGAGGGTGCGGATGCTCCTTCAAAGTACGACCTAAGTTCGCTTAAAGTGCTTGGAACCGTTGGTGAGCCGATCAACCCAGATGCGTGGATGTGGTACTATGAGCAAATCGGTGGTGGAAACTGTCCGATTGTCGATACATGGTGGCAAACTGAGACAGGTGGTCATATGATTACCCCACTTCCAGGGGCTACGCCGATCAAGCCAGGTTCTGCGACATTCCCACTTCCGGGCATTAAAGCAGAGATCATTGATGAGCACGGCAATCCAACACCCAAAGGTGAAAAAGGGTTCTTGTGTATCACCAAGCCTTGGCCTTCGATGATCCGCAATATCTGGGGCGATAGTGATCGTTTTGTGAAATCGTACTTTGGGGATTGTAAAAAAGATGGCAAACCGGTTTACTTCTCGGGTGATGGTGCGATGTACGATGATGATGGTTACATCGTCATTACAGGGCGCACCGATGACGTTATCAACGTTTCCGGACATAGAATCGGTACAGCGGAGATCGAAGCGGTTCTTGCGCACCATGAAAATGTTGCAGAGGTTGCAGTTGTTGGACGTCCTGATCCGATCAAAGGTGAGGGCATTTTTGCGTACATCGTCATTAAAGGTACGGATAGCCTCAGTGAAGAGGTTTACATGATCCAAGAGCTTAACAAGCTGATTGTTAAGGAAATTGGAAATATCGCTAAACTTGATGCGATCCGTTTCGTTCCAGGGCTTCCAAAAACCAGAAGTGGTAAGATCATGCGAAGAATTCTTCGCTCCATTGCGAAAAAAGAGCCGATTACGCAAGACATCTCAACGCTTGAAGATCCAAGCATTGTTGAGAAAATCCAAAATCTTATCGAATTTTAGACCTCCACAGCGGTTACATGTAACATGTGACCGCTTCTTTTCCTCTTCCTCCACAGTGAAAATTTCTCCTTAAAATGTTATGATGCTCAAACATATTACGACCACTTAGAGGAACATAACCTATGGCATTGCATATTATCAACCAACCGCAAGATCAAACCAAAGCCGTCAATGACGCAATGCGTTACCCCAATTTAGAGACAATGATCAGTGTGCCTTTGGGCATTGGAGAGTTTTACGAGGCGTGTAAGGACTATCCAATTTTATTTACCAAAAATAAAGAGGGGGATTGGCTTGCCATCGCTTTATTAGGATTTAACGATAAAAACGTCTATTTGGATGAGAATCGTCGCTTTAAAAAAGGCAAATACCTTCCAGCATTTTTAAGACGTTATCCGTTTATTTTGGTTCAAAATGAGGGTAAAGAGGGTTTTTCTTTAGGCATTGAAGAGGAGGCTTTGGAAGACTTAAACGCATCCAACCAAGCAAGAGCCTTGTTTAAAGACGATAAAACACCGAGTGATTTGGCTAAAAATACGTTGGATTTTCTCACGCGTTTCCAAGGTGAATTGCAATCGTGCAGCGCTTTGATCAAAGAGCTAGAGGCATGGGAGCTTTTGGTTGAAAAAAGTGCCAATGTCTTGGAGGAAGAGGGCAAATCGCATACGATCAATGGCTTTTTCACAGTCAATGAAGAAAAACTCAACCACTTAAGTGAGAAGAAAAAACTCAACATCTGCAAAAAAGGAGCGATGCCTTTTATGACCGCGCATCTGATCTCGCTGAGCAATATTAGACGATTGGGACTGTAGAATTTTGAACTTTAAAAGCGTTTACATGTAAAGGTTTTATTGTTACATGTAAACGCAAATCTTCTTCTAATGCGGAGCCATTTCACTACTAAAAGTAGGTGAAACACCTTGTGTGGCAAAGCGAACTCCCATATCGTAAGCTTTTTCGCAATCTTTTGGAAACACCTCTTTACGCCTTTGGGCTTTGTGCGGTTCACTAAAGGCGGTTACTTCGTATTTTGAGTAGTCCTTGAACTGATAAGTGTCGGTGACATAGAGCGCTTCAGAAGAGCCAAAAATACTGCCAAGTCTCTTTTCAAGACCTTGAAGCGCTTCCACATAACCCCATTCTCGCATTCGTTTTTCATCTAAATTCATCGTATACATCAACCCTATGGGTATTTTTCGGGGGAATAAAGAGGAGTAATTGACATCGTAAATAGTGTATTGAAAGGCTAAACGTTCGATGAAAGAGCGCATCATGCCAGTGATATTTCCAAAGTAAATGGGTGAACCTAAAAGAATGGCATCTGCTTCTCGTAGGCTTTCTAAAAGCGGTATGAGCTCATCTTTATGCGCGCATTTTCCATAGGATTTCCCATTTTTGAGTTTACAGGCAAAGCAGCTCACACATCCTTGATAGTTTAAGTCGTAAAGGTGAACCAGTTCTGTTTGCGCTCCTTGTTTTGCGGCACCTTCGAGCGCTTTTTGAAGCAGGGTTGCAGTGTTGGCATTTTTGCGTGGACTTCCATTGATCGCTACAATTTTCATCGGTATTCCTTTTATCAATTTTATGAATTGAATTATAGGGTTATTTATGACTTAAGTATAGAATGAACTTTTTAGTTATATACTAACCAAAAAGGAAGTAATGGAGCAAAAAATGGAAAATTTCAGTGATAAATACGAAAAATGCCCGATGTATTATGCAATGTTGATTCTAGAGGGAAAGTGGAAGTGGATTATTTTGTGGAAGATCTATCAAACAAAAGTCATACGATACAATAAGCTCAAAGATACTTTGCAGCCCATCGCGCACAAAACATTAAGCCAACAACTCAAAGAGCTTGAGCGTCATAATATCATTCACAGAGAGCAGTACAACCAAGTGCCTCCCAAAGTAGAATACTCGCTCACCAAAGAGGGCGAAACGCTTATACCCATTTTAAGTTTAATGTATCAGTGGGGAAAAGAACATATGAAACCAGGTGAATCGCTTGCGGAAGGATCGTGTTTAAGCTCTTAAATGAAGGTTACATGTAAAGCCAAATGACTTTACATGTAAAGATTTCTAGGAAACCATGGCCGAGTGAATCAGTGTTTCGTCGTTTTCAAAGTGAATCGTACAGTTACCTTTTACGGCAATCTCTTCGATGCTTTTTTCGTAGTTTCGATCCCTACTATCGCCTTTGATGGAGATGGAAAAAATAGGGTATTTTTTGGTGTTAAAACGGATATATTCGCCCGTAATCAGTGCTAAACGTGTGGTGATGACCGTAGAGTTAATGTGTGATTGATAGACTTTGGTCAGCAGTTTCATAAAATCTTCGACTTTCAAGCGAACATCGGGAAACGTGGGGTCAAACTCTTTTTTAAATTTGATCGTTGAGTTGGTGGAAGAGGCACTGATGCAAAGGTCTAAAAGGGCGTAGATGTTGACACTTTCGCCGTACTCTTCAACGTTCGCAAACTTCTTTGTAGCACTTTTGTACAGCTTGATGCCGATAGATGTCTCATCGTCATACCCTACGGTAATGGCGTAAAATTTGTACGAACTAAACGCGATGTCGACGATGGTTGTTTTAAAACCATAGGTCATGCTCGCATAGGTTTGGGCAATGTCAAAAATTTTCTTATGGTTGACCTCACCAAGAAGGTATTGCGCTTCTTGGTTGAGGGAGATGATTTTTCCTGTGTTGTCAAAAACAATAAAGGGATTGTAATCGTGCTCAATCCACGCTTCTGCAAAACTACTCATTGACTAGCTCTCAATATAGTTTTTAAGTTTACGTCCAACTTTTGGATGTTTGAGCTTTTTAATCGCAGAACTCTCGATCTGACGGACACGCTCACGCGTAACGTTGAGCTCTTTACCGATCTCTTCAAGCGTTCTATCACTCTCATCGTGCATCAAACCAAAACGCATACGGATAACCGCTTTCTCTCGGTCATTGAGTTGGTCGAGTACTTCATCGATCTGGTCTTTTAGGTCAGATTTCAAGATGTGATCGATTGGGGCGATGGAGCTTTTATCTTCAACGAAATCGCCAAATTTACCATCGTCTTCGTTACCAATAGGCGCTTCCAATGAAATAGGCTCTTTGGTAATTTTAATAACGTTTTTGACTTTATCGGCACTTAATCCAACTTCGAGTGCAATGGTCTCGATGTCAGGCTCTTTTCCCTCTTCTTGGAGGTGTTTACGAATGATCTTATTGATACGGTTGATCGTCTCGATCATGTGGATCGGAATACGAATCGTACGGGCTTGATCGGCAATGGCACGTGAAATCGCTTGTCTGATCCACCATGTGGCGTAGGTTGAAAATTTGTAGCCTTTTTTGTACTCAAATTTATCGACCGCTTTCATCAAACCGATGTTGCCTTCTTGAATCAAGTCTAAGAATGGTAAACCCCTGTTGGTGTAACGTTTCGCGATGGAGACAACCAGACGTAAGTTTGATTTTGCCATACGGGTTTTAGACTCATCGGCAATTTTTTTACCCCGTTTGATCTGTTCTAGAACCTCTTTGAGTTTTTCAGGATCAAGATCAAACCCTTGTTTACTTGCTTCCTTGGTTTGGAAAAGCTTTTTGATCTCCATGTAGGTCGAAACCATCGTCGCTTCAGGAACCATCGTCGTGATGTCTTCTTTGGTCAGATCAACGATATTGGTTAAAAGTTTGACGTGATTTTCTCTAAGCGTGTCGTTAAAAAGGGGCAAACGGTACTCTAAGCGTTTAAGCTCTTTGTCGAACTCAAAGTCACTTTTAAGCGCAGTTTCCATCGATTTGACAAGCTCGTTAATCAACTTACTTGTCGGTCCTAGATCCATCAATGCGTCTTTAAGCAGTTTCTTTTTGTACGCAAGTCCTAGATCGTAGTTCATCATCTCTTCAGCATCATCCAAATTCTCTTCAGGTGGTCTGGTCAGACTTTTGAGCCAATCTTTTTTTGCTTTCTCGAGTGACTTAAAGCTTTCGATGACTTTTTCCGTTCGTGTGTTATCTTTTTTGGAGAAGGTTTTTTTCTCTTCACCTTCTTCGCCGTCTTCTTCATCGAACTCTTCATCATCATCGCCATCGTCGTTGTCATCTTCAAAGGTCTTAAAAAGCTCTTTGACACGACGTTCGCGGTTAATGAGCGCTTCTTTATAGTCGAGAATAAAGTCGATAAGATACGGAACAGAACAGAACGCATCGATGATGATGTCTTCACCAAATTCGATTTTTTTGCTGATGTCGATCTCTTCATCTTTGGTCAAAAGCGAGATTTGTCCCATTTCACGAAGGTACATTCGTACAGGACTATCGCTGCGAGACCACTCTAAAAGCTCTTTTTCACTGGCAAGATCAAACTCTTCTTCTAAGGCATCATCTTTAATTTTTTGGCGCTCTTCTTCGCGTCTTCGCGCTTCTTCTTTGTTGCGCATTTTGGCAATTTCAGCCGAAGAAATGAGGGTAACTTTGTATTTTTCTAAAAGGCTCATCAGTTTTTTGACGTTTGCAGGGGTAGGTGGCTTTACAAAAAGATCCATGACATTTTCGTAAGTGACGTATGCTTTTTCGTTTTCTGCAAAAAGTTCTTCTAATGCGGTATAGAGTTCTTTTGAAGCCATAAGTGTGACTCTCCTTGAGTAAGGTGTATGGAGGTGGAAATTTCTTGTTTTCTTTAAATAAAAGATGTGGATTATACCGAGTTTTCTTTTAAATGACGTTAAAAAATTATTTTGGCAAAGTGGAACGGGAGTTGCTTCAAGTGAGGAAAGATTTTAAAAACAGCGGGAAAAACAATGCAAAGTAGCTACTACAGCGTTACTGGAGCGATGGTCACTCAGTTTAATAAACTCGATCTCATCTCCAATAACCTTGCCAATTTAAATACCACCGCCTTCAAAAGAGACGATGTCGTTGTTGGAGATTTTAAACGTATTTTTCAAGAATACAAAGAAGAGATGCCTATCAAAGATAACACCAAAGAGGCGAGCAAGTTTATGAATGCCGTGGGTGTCAGGGTACCTCAGGTGGTTGAAGAGTATGTCAAATACCAACAAGGTGGCATTAAACGAACGGGAAATGCTCTAGATCTTGCGCTCAAGCGTGAAGATGCTTTTTTCATGGTCGAAACCCCCAATGGTATTCGCCTAACCCAAAATGGCGCTTTTACACTCAACTCAAAGGGCATTTTAACGACCAAAGAGGGCTATCCCGTTTTGCCTTCTACCTATTTTCAAAATCAGCAGTACATCACCATTCCGGATGATGGAGAGTTTAGAGTCGATAAGGCGGGTGGCGTTTACAACCGGGATGATCAAATAGGCAATTTGATGATCGTTCAAAGTGATGACATTAAATCATTGCTCAAAGAGGGTGCGAGTTTTTATACCTTTAAAAGCACCGATGAGTTAACGCAACTGGAAGATGGAAATCTGATAGAACAAGGGTTTTTAGAGACCAGCAATATCAATCCAGTCACCGAAATGGTTGGACTCATTGAGTCAAATCGGATGGTGGAAATGTACCAAAAAGTGATGAAAGCGCACATGAACGATCTCAATTCAGAAGCCATCTCAAAACTTGCCTCGACCAAAGCCTAAAAAAGTAAGGAATAACGCATGATACGATCACTTTACACAGCCGCAACGGGTATGATCGCGCAACAAACGCAGATCGATACCACCACCAATAACATTTCAAACGTTAATACGATTGGCTACAAAAAACAACGCGCTGAGTTTGCAGACTTGATGTACCAAACCATGACTTATGCAGGAACATCAACCAGTGGAACATCGACTTCACCTACGGGTATTGAAATCGGTCTAGGTGTACGCCCCACAGCGATTGCAAAGCAATTTACACAAGGTAACTTTAAAGAGACCGGTAACTCATTGGATATGGCGATTACGGGCAATGGCTTTTTTCAAATTGAACTTCCTGATGGAACAACGGGTTATACCAGAAATGGTTCGTTTAAACTCGATGCCGATGGAAATATCGTCAACAGCGATGGTTACCAGCTGATCCCCAACATTGTTATTCCTGAGGATGCGACAGAGATTAATATTAGCGTTGATGGTATTGTCTCCGTACTACAATCAGGACAAACTGCTACGACTGAAATTGGTCAGATTGAGCTCGCAAACTTCATCAACCCAGCAGGTCTTCACTCTTTAGGCGATAATAATTATATCAATACAGATGCTTCAGGCGATCCTATCTTAGACAATCCTGGACTTAATGGCATAGGACAAGTCAGACAACAATTTGTTGAGATGAGTAACGTCGAGCTTGTGGAAGAGATGACCGATCTTATCATCGGGCAAAGGGCGTATGAGGCGAACTCAAAAGCCATTACGACCAGTGATGAGATGCTTCAAACCGTCAACGCACTCAAATCATAAGCTACTATGCTTATTTTGATACCATTTTTGATCGTGATCGCGCTGATTGTCGCGATCGATCAACTCTATTTTAGCGATGTAACACCCAAAGAGACTGCCTCCAAAAAAGAGATGCCTCAAAAATCAAGTGATGCCAACGCAACCCAGAAGTATTTAGATCGTTATATCAAAAAATAACCTTTACATGTAAAGAAGAGATATGAACTTTTTGTCTATTTTTAAACTCACAATTCCTGTGATGATGGGCTACATTCCGCTTGGTATGGCGTTTGGTCTGCTGCTTTCTAAGCTTCTCATTCCGTGGTATTACGCTTTTTTTATGAGTGCTTTTATCTTCGCGGGTTCGGGTCAGTTTTTGGTTCTCACGCTTTTTGCCTCGCAAGCAACGATTTTAGAGATAGGCATCGCCACCTTTTTACTGAACCTTCGCCATACGTTTTACGGACTTTCGATGATTTCGACCTTTAAAAACTTTTCGTGGAAGAAGCACTATCTCATTTTTGGACTGACCGATGAGACGTTTGCGCTCTTGAAAACCACCGAAGTGCCTGAAGCGAATCGTGAGAGGGCGTACCTGCTGATTACCTTTTTAAATCAATGTTATTGGATCGTCGGCAGTGTGGTGGGCGCCATGCTGGGTAACATTTTGCCGTTTAATTACGAAGGCATTGAGTTCTCCTTAACCGCTCTTTTCGTGGTGCTCTCCATTGAGCTCTATAAGAAAAACAGACTGCATAAACCTTTTTTTGTAGCACTGCTCATCGGGTTGTTTGGGATGATTTTATTTCCACCGCAAAAGATGCTGATTTTATCGCTGTGCGCTGCGGCATTTGTGTTGATCGTTTTTAAGAGGAGTATGGAAAATGGAAAGTAGTTACATCATCGGAAGTATCGCTGTTGCGGCAATTTTGACCTATGTAACGCGTATCATCCCGTTTTTACTTTTTCGTACCCGTGAGCCTTCACCTTTGATTAAATATATTGAGCTCAATATGCCGCTCATGATTATGGTCATTTTGGTCTTTTACGCGCTGAAAGATGTGAAGTGGGAACGTTATCCGTATGGCTTAGCAGAAATTATCGGAGTGTGTGTTGCGGTTCTTTTACATGTAAAGTTTAAAAACGCTCTTTTGAGCATTTTTGCCGCAACACTGGTGTATATGATTTTAATTCAAAAAATACTTTAGGCTTTTTTCACAAACTCTGATTTGAGCCCCATCGCGCCAATGCCATCGACTTTACAATCCAAATTATGATCGCTCTCGTAATTTAAACGGATGTTTTTAACTTTGGTGCCACCTTTGATGACCGCAGAAGAGCCTTTGAGTTTGAGATCTTTGATGAGCACAACTGTGTCGCCATCGCTAAGGATAGCACCATGTGCATCTTTAATAACCGCCGCACTCTCTTCGTTTGCAGTGCCATTTTGAGACCACTCGTGGGCACATTCAGGGCAGATAATCATCTCGCCATCTTCGTAGGTATATTCACAGTTACATTTTGGACAAGCAGGTAATTGCATGATATTCTCTCTTAATGATTTCTTTTTAGTATGCCAAAACTCGTCTCAAAAAGAGATTAGAGTTTTTACAAAACTTAATTTGCAAGAAGTAAAAGCACCAAGGGTGCGTGGGCTTTCTGCCGAAGAAAACCTAGTGTTAACGTAGCTTTTAAAGCTTTGCTTTAAAAGCGTGTTGTAGAGTAACTCTATTAGTGTTTTAAGATACGGGGAAATTCGCGGTCTCGTTCATAGCGTTTCATCTTCTCTTCGTAACGATCAATCGCACTTTGCATATCGCGGGCAAATTCGTAGTCGATAATATAATCTTTTTGGTTTACATGTAAAGTTTGCATCCCTTGCAATGCCGCGTCATACAGCAAGGCTTCTTTGATCGTTTCGGCATTTCCATTGGTCAGACGACGAATATCATGACCCAAACCCGTCACCCACAAATCCATAAACTCAACCCGAAATGGCAAGACTTTGCCCCACGTACGCTCTACTAAAACGGCATTTTTCAATGAAAATTCATAAAATAAAATAGCGTCTCGATCCGTGTCATAAACAGCGACAATCTGTTCAGGTACGGGCTGAAGCGCAGGGTTCATGGTTGCTAAATTGACCTCTTTTGGGGCACAGCCACTGAACATCACGGTTGCAAACAGAAGGAGAGTCGTTATAAGAGTACGCATAAAAAATCCTTACATGTAAAAACGAGATATGCTATTGTACAGTAGAAATGTTAATAAGACTTTGGGAAGAAGAAACCCCTTAAAAAAGAGGCTTCATAAGATTTAAAGTGCAAAGAGATCGCTAAATTCGTTGAAATTCATCGCTTCTAAATAGGCTTGATTTTCACATACTTTTTCTATGGTTGCACACTGTTTGGGGCCGAGTCTTCCTGCGAGGTTGTGTTTGAATTTTGAGATCAAAAGTGGTATGCCCTCGACGCGTCTTCTCTTATGTCCGATGGGGTACTCAATTTCGACTTTCTCGCTTTTGGTGCCATCTTTGTAGAAGATTTGCACGGCATTGGCGATGGAGCGTTTATCCGCTTCTAAGTACTCTTTGGTGTAGCGCGCATCGACAATGACTTCCATTTTATCGCGAAGAGCATCGACACGAGGATCGCTTGCATAGGCATCTTCATAATGTTCAGCAATTAAGTTTCCATGAATGAGTGGAATTGCCACCATGTACTGAATGCAGTGGTCACGATCGGCTGGGTTGGCAAGAGGACCGACTTTGTTGATAATACGGTGCCCTGACTCTTGGGTGGTAATGACGATTTTTTCAACCAAATCCAGTTTGTCTTTGACTTCGTCATGCAATTTTACGGCACACTCAACCGCTGTTTGGGCATGAAATTCGGCTGGGAAGCTGATTTTGAATAGTACTTGCTCCATCACATAGCTTCCAAAAGGTTGAGGAATGGTCAGTTTCTTACCGCCCATTTTGACATCTTCGTAACCCCAAAATTTTGCACTGAGCGCTGAGGGGTAACCCATCTCGCCAGCAAGTGCTTTAAGGGCAAGATTCACACCACGACTGCTGGCATCGCCTGCCGCCCATGATTTACGAGAACCAGTGTTTGGCGCATGACGATAACACCGAAGTGCTCCGCCATCGATCCATGCGTTTGAGACGGCATTTCTGATCTCCTCAAAAGTACCTCCAAGCATCGCAGTAGCCACCGCCGTGGACGCTACCCGTACCAAAAGCACGTGATCCATACCTTCTTTGTTAAAGCAGTTTTCAAGCGCTAAAATACCTTGAATTTCATGCGCTTTGATCATCGCCGTTAAAATGTCTTTCACTTTTAGGGGCGCTTTTCCCTCGCTGATATTGCGACGGCTGATGTAATCACCCACCGCCCAAATAGCACCCAAGTTATCGCTTGGATGTCCCCATTCCGCTGCTAACCATGTGTCATTAAAATCAAGCCATCGCACCATCGCACCGACGTTAAAGGCGGCACGCTCAGGATCGAGTTGATACGAAGTCCCTGGCACTTTTGCACCCAAATAAGGCATGCAAGCACCTGGAACGACTGGACCTAACAGTTTAGTGCATTGGGGAAATTTTAAGCTCAAAAGCCCACATCCTAGGGTGTCCATCAAACTGTAACGTGCTGTCTCATAGGCATCATCACTTTGGATGACAAACTGCGAAGCATAGCGTGCAATGTCGGTTAAAAGTGGGTCAAACTCGGGTCGCTTGGTATCTAAAATACCCATATCTGTACTCATGGTGTTCCTTTATTTATCGGTTTTTGATGTCAACATAGGCTCGATTCTCGGGGCCTATGTACTCTGAATTGGGGCGAATGAGTTTATTGTCGCCGCGTTGTTCGACCACGTGCGCTGCCCAACCTGCGGTTCGGCTCATAACAAATATCGGCGTAAAGTACGCTGTGGGAATGCCCATAAAATGGTAGGTTGACGCGCTGTAAAAATCGAGATTTGGAAAGAGTTTTTTCTCATCCCACATGATTTTTTCAATGACCTCTGAAATAGGAAAGATGTTTGTATTGCCCACATCGTCTGCGAGTTTGCGTGACCACTCTTTGATGACGATGTTGCGTGGGTCGTTGCTCACATAAACACGGTGCCCAAAGCCCATGATTTTGGCTCTGTTTTCTAATTTTTCATAAATACCACGCGTTGCTTCATGCACCGATTTATATTCTGAAATGAGTTCCATCGCCGCTTCATTCGCCCCTCCATGCAAAGGCCCTCGAAGCACACCAATCGCTGCGGTGATCGCGGAGTAAATGTCGGAGAGTGTGGACGCTCCAATGCGTGCTGCAAAGGTTGAAGCGTTAAATTCATGCTCCGCGTAGAGAATCAAAGAGACGTGCATTGCTTTGATCCACAGCTCACTGGGTTGTTTGTTGTGGAGTTTTTCTAAGAAATAGCCACCGATCGTATCTTGAAAACTGGTTGTATCGAGCTCTTTTCCGTTCACATGGTAATGATGCCAGTACAACAAGATGGAAGGGAAAATGCCCATCAAACGGGTAATCTTCGCATCCTGATCTTTAAAATCATCGGCTTCGGGTTCCAAACATCCCAGTGTTGAACAGCCGGTACGCATGATGTCCATCGGATGGGCATTTTTAGGCAGTGTGCGAAGAACCACTTTGAGTGCTTCTGGTAATGCACGCGCTTTAATGAGCTCTTTTTTATAGGTTTCAAGCTCGCTTTGTGTGGGTAAAACGCCTTTGGTTAAAAGGTAGGAGACCTCTTCAAAGGTTGCATTTTTCGCAAGATCATAGATGTCATAGCCTCGGTAATTCAGACCATGCCCCGTTCCTACGGTACAAATAGCAGAACGACCTGCGACAACGCCTGCGAGTCCACCCGTTTTTTTTGTCTCTTTTGCTTCCATAGTCTTTTCCTTTTTCATTTTTATTCTCACACGGGAAAGAAGCAAAGCTCCTTTCCCTACGTTAGCCACTGGGGCGCTGAAGCTTGCCAACGGTGTTGGCAGAAATGTTTACATGTAAACGATTATTTTTGATCTTTACATGTAAACAAAGCGTCAATCTTCTCTTCAAAAGCGTGGTAGTTCAACATGTCGTAAAGCTCTGTGCGCGTTTGCATGAGTGGAATCGAATTTTTCTGACTGCCATTTTTCAAGATGTCTTTAAAGACGGTTAATGCGGCTTGATTCATTGCGCGAAAACCTGAGAGTGGATAGAGCACCATGGCGATACCAACGGACTCTAACTCTTTACATGTAAAGTAGGGTGTTTGCCCAAATTCGGTGATGTTGGCAAGCACAGGTACTTTGATAATTTTGGTAAATTGTTTGTACTCTTCGAGGGTATGAATGGCTTCGGCAAAGATCATGTCAGCACCTGCTTCTACGTACGCTTGAGCCCTCTCAAGTGCGGCTGCTTGTCCTTCCATCGCGTGTGCATCGGTGCGCGCCATCACCACAAACTCGTCATCGATTTTGCCATCCATCGCAGCTTTGATGCGATCAACCATCTCTTCTTTACTGACGAGTTCTTTATTGGGGCGATGACCGCAGCGTTTTTGTGCCACTTGATCTTCGATGTGACATGCCGCAGCCCCAGCACGGGTCAGCTCTTTGATGGTGCGAGCGATGTTAAACGCTCCACCCCAACCTGTATCGGCATCAACCAAAAGTGGCAATGAGCTCGCACTCGTGATGCGTCTGACGTCAATGCAGACATCTTCTAGGTTCGTCATACCTAGATCGGGAAGTCCGATGCTCGCATTGGCAACACCTGCACCGCTAAGGTAAAGGGCTTTATACCCCACACGTTCTGCTTGCATCGCACTGTAGGCGTTGATGACACCGACGATTTGAAGTGGATGATTTTCTTTAACGGCTTTTCTAAACTGTGCACCTGCGCTTTTAATACTCATTTTTTTCCTTTTTTAGGGATGGGGTATCCCAGTTTTCCGATGGATATTTGAATTTCTGCTAACACGCTCTCATCTTCAATGGTAGAAGGTATACTCCACTCTTTGCCATCTGCAATGGATCGCATGGTGGCTCTGAGTATTTTGCCACTGCGTGTTTTTGGCAATTTTTCGATGACGGTTGCTAGCTTAAGTGCTGCGACCGCACCGATCTCTTCACGCACCAACTGCACCACACCATCGGCGATGGAACGGTGATCGCGCTCGATGCTATCTTTGAGGACGACAAATGCCATCGGTACTTCGCCTTTAAGCTCATCATCCACACCAATCACCGCACATTCTGCGACATCGGGATGTTTGGAGATGACCTCTTCCATTTCACCCGTAGAGAGACGGTGTCCTGCGACGTTGATAACGCCATCCATCCTGCCCATAACCCACACATAGCCATCTTCATCAACGTAACCGCTATCGCCTGTAAGGTAGTAGCCTGGGTAAAAGCTGAGGTAAGACTTTTTATAACGCGTGTCATCCGACCAAATGCTCATCAAGCATGAAGGCGGAAGGGGGAGTTTCAGAACCAAATTGCCCAATTGACTTGGTTTGCACTCATTGCCTTGCTCATCAAGCACTTTGAGGTTAAAGCCCGGCATCGGTTTGGTGGGAGAGCCTGCTTTAATCGGCATCGGATCAAGTCCCATAGGATTGGCGGCAATCGCCCAACCGGTTTCGGTTTGCCACCAGTGATCAATGGCGGGTTTTTGGGTAATTTTGGTGATCCACTCTAGTGTATCGCTATCACAACGCTCGCCTGCGAGGAAGATGCTTTTAAGGGCACTGAGGTCGTATTTCTTCACCCATTCGCCTTGGCTATCTTCCTTTTTGATCGCACGAAATGCGGTGGGGGCGGCAAAGAGAATGTTGACTTTATACTCACTGCATACTCTCCAAAAGGCTCCAGGATTGGGTGTTCGTACCGGCTTTCCCTCATAAACGACGGTCGTGCAGCCGTTCATCAAAGGTCCGTAGACGATGTACGAGTGTCCTACCACCCAACCCACATCACTCGCTGCCCAAAAGACATCACCCGGTTTGGCGTTGTAGACATTGTCCATTGACCATTTCATCGCAACCGAGTGTCCGCCATTGCTTCGTATAACGCCTTTGGGTTTGCCTGTGGTTCCTGACGTGTAGAGAATGTAAAGTGGGTCGGTCGCATCAACCGGTACGCACTCGACCAAGCCTGCTTTTTCCTCTTCGACTTCCCAGTCGATGTCACGCCATGGAAGCATATTGGCGCGCTCTTGCGGACGTTGCCAGATAAGGCAGGTGGTGGGTTTATGCGTGGATTGTTTGATCGCTTCATCAAGGAGCGGTTTGTATTTGATGAGTTTACTGATTTCGATACCGCACGAAGCACTAATGATGACGCGAGGCTTCGCATCGTCGATGCGCGTGGCGAGCTCGTGGGCGGCAAATCCACCAAAGACCACGGAGTGAATCGCTCCAATGCGTGCACATGCCAGCATCGCAATGACCGCTTCGGGAATCATTGGCATGTAGATAACAACACGATCTCCTTTCACCACACCTTTGTTCACAAGAATGGAAGCGGTTTTAGAGACTCTTTGGCGAAGCTCTCTATAGGTATAGGTCTTTTTGGTGTCTGTAACAGGTGAGTCATAGATAATCGCCAGTTGCTCACCTCTGCCATTGTCAATGTGCAAATCCAGCGCATTGTAACAGCTGTTCATGCACCCGCCAACAAACCATCGGTAATGGTTGTCAACGACATCTAAGACTTTGTCCCATTGGTGGTACCAATGCACTTTCGTCGCCGCTTGTGCCCAAAATTTTTCTGGGTTCTCAATGGACTCTTTATACGTTGACTCATACTTCAATGACACTGACATCTCCTGTAGTACAAATTTTGAACAATTATATAACGACTTAAGGTTTAATTCAGTGTACTAGTTTTGATTTTTTAAGACAATTTTCAGACATAGATGCTAGACTCGTACAGTTTTCATACATAATGTATTAAAAAAGTACTAAGGTGAGCTCCATGTACGATAATGCCATCGAGAAAATTGTTGCGATTTACAATCGCTCGGGTCTTAGCATCTCTAAGTTTGCCTCCATCATCAACAAAGATCGCAGAACCTTGACTTCGTGGATCGACAAACTGGTCACCAAAGAGCCGTCTGCTGAGGTAAAAACCTCCATCTCGAAGTTCTTTCGCTATCCACCGACTATTTGGGAGAGTGAGTGTAACGGGGTTGATTTTGAAGATATGTTGGAGCATATTCCCAAAGATGAGATACGCATTATCGATCAAGGCTATGAGGGCGGACTTCGGTACATTTTAGACAAAGAGGCGCAAGATCGCTTTGTGATTCATCCGCAGTTTCCTGGACCTGCGTATCGGGATAAAGTGGTTCCAACTCCCTATAAACGGGTTATTTCCGCTGAAGCGGTGGCGCTTAAAAAATTGCGCTATGAGCAGATTTCAAACTATGCGTTTGAGTCCACCGAGTGGTACTCCATCGAATCACTGTTGCGTTTTGCCTTTTCGCACATAGGCAATTTTTACACAAAGAGTGAAAAGATCCAAATCTTAGAGCTGATGCACGACACCTTTTATGACAATTACAACAAAAGTCTCTACTTTTTTGACTCGCATTCGACGAAAATCTATGGGATGGATACGGCGTACATCTCCATCAACGTCAAGCAAAATTTTATGTTTTTCAAAATGCCGATTGACTCACTCATCGTTGAGATTCAAAACAAAAAGCTGATCTACCGTATGCACCGCTACTTCACCTCCGCGTCCCAAGCGCCAAGCCACATCATTCGCACCGATGCGGCTAAGATTTTACGCATCATTAAAGGCGCGATCGTTTCCGATAAAACGCTCATTGATTGCTACTATGACATCGAAAAGCAGACCCCGTATGGAGCACTGTTTCTCAACAATATCTCACCGTTTGAGCCACGAGCGGATCAGCCGTAAATCTTTACATGTAAAGAAAGTGTAAAGGAAACGTCAACCCTAAATTGACACTGTTATCCTAAGATTTCAGTATCAATTTAGGAGTTAACTATGAAAAAAACACTCTGTTTTATACTACTGACACTGACATTACTCAATGCCAAAGCGTTTAATGCTCCCATGCAAACCTACATGAACGAATTAAGCGCGGAAGCAAAGGCTGCAAACCCTAACTTTACGGGCTTTGATGCCAAGCGTGGGGAGGCAATCTTTGTTTCCAAACATACGGGCAAAAAAGGAACGCAGATGAGTTGCACCACGTGTCATACAACTAATCTCAAAAACGGTGGGCAAAATGTCAATACCAACAAGCCTATCACCGCTCTTGCACCTTCGGCAAATCCTGCACGACTTACCGATGTTGCTGAGGTCGAAAAGTGGTTGAGACGTAATTTTAACGATGTGTTTGCGCGTGAAGGTAGTGCGCTTGAAAAAGGTGATGTTTTAACGTACATCATTAACCAATAAGGAGATACGATGAAAAAATTACTCTTAATCACAGCACTTGGACTGAACTTCGCCTTTGCAAGCAGTGTTGCGCCTTCCGATAATGCACAGTATCAAAAAGAGTGTGCGAGTTGCCATTTTGGTTACCAGCCCGCTCTTTTAAACAAAGCTTCGTGGGAAAAAGTGATGGGAAATCTCAGCGATCACTTTGGCACCGACGCCTCTTTAGGGAAGGTTGAAAGCGAGCAGATTTTGAATTATCTTCTCACGAATGCAGGAAGCGGTAAGATTACTGCAAACAACAGCACGATGCAGATCACAAAATCGCCTTATTTTATCAAAGAGCATCGCAAAATTCCTGCAAAATTGATTGAGCAAAAAGAGGTTAGTTCTATCGCGAATTGTCTCGCCTGTCATACCACGGCCGATAAAGGCAACTACAGCGAACGCGCTATCGTAATTCCAAATTACGGGAGATGGGAATGAAAAAAATCTTAGTCTGGGGGCTTTACACCAGAGCCTCCCATGCACTGCTTATGGTGATGATGCTAGCGGTGTTTTTAACACCCGAAGTCAAACGACTCCTTACGTTACATGTAGCGCTAGGGTACACACTCGCATTGCTGTTTTTGTTTAGAATCCTGTGGGGTTTTATGGATGTAAAGTACTCCAAATTTAAAGATTTTAACTTTAATTTGATGGATCTTAAAGCGTATATGCTCTCCATTTTTGGCAACAAGAAAGAGACCATCGGACACAATCCCGCTTCAAGTTATGCCATTATTGCGATGATTGTTCTCACTTTTTTAGCGGTTGGTACAGGTGCATTAGCGTACGGTGTGAAAGAGGGCATGGGCATATTTTCATTTATGAACCACACGCTTTTTCGCGATATGAAGCTCTTTAAAGAGGTGCATGAGTTTTTCTCCAATGTTTTAATGGCGGTGATTTTTGCGCACATTGCAGGCGTTTTACTCGATAAATTGCTCCACAAATCACGCGCTTTAGAGTCGATGGTTGATGGGTATAAACAAGGCGACGAAGAGGGTGTTAAATTGACACTAATTCAAAAAATATTTGGTGTTCTAGCGCTTGGACTTTCCATTTTTGCATTTGTTTATATGCTCGTCGCACCCAATAGTCTTTTAATCGCCGATGGTAACCCAAAAATGGACTATGCCAAAGAGAACAGCGCGTTTTACAAAGAGTGTATCAGTTGCCATACACTCTTTCCTCCTTTTTTACTACCACAAAAATCGTGGGTGAGCATGATGGACACACTGGAAAACCACTTTGGCGATGATGCTTCGCTGGATGAGAAAACGACAGAGTCCATCAAAGCATTTTTAGTGCAAAACAGCGCTGAGTCTTCTACAAAAGAGTCAGCTTTACGCATTCTAGCAAGCTTGGAAAAAGAGAAAACCTATCTTGCTATCACCGAAACGCCTTTTTGGAAAAATCGCCACAAAAAGATCGATAAAGCTGTTTTTGCGCAAAAAGAGATAGGAAAACCATCCAATTGTAAGGCATGCCATGCTAACATTGAAAATGGCTTACTTAACAATCGAGACATTAAAAGGCTTTAAATGAAGTTACTTCTTATCTTTTTACTTGCACTTTCATTGTATGCGAGTGATGGTAAAAAAGAGCATCATCTGAGTAAAGACCTCTCTTCGCTGGAATTGACCTCTGAGCAAAAAGAGGTTGCAAAAGGCATTATTAAGCAGTTTCGAGTCGACATCAAAGCTTTTCGTGAGTTTAAGGAGAAGCTGGAAGATGAAAAAGAGGCTTTAGTGATGCGTGAGGTTTTAAACGAAGAGGATTTGCAAAAAATCAACCAAGCGATCAGCCAAAAAGCCAGCACGATAGAGAGTCGTTTTTTGCTGCAAATGCACAACCTGTTAACCCCCGAACAACGCAAAAAATTTGCACACAACCTTGAAGAGTGGGAAGTCGAATGAGCGAGAAAATTTTACTCATCGAAGATGATTTGGAGATGCTTTCCCTCATCAGCGATTACCTGCAAAATTATGATTTTGACGTCCAAGCTTACGATAAACCCAAAGAGGCTTTGGCACATCTTAAAGCCAATCCAACACACTACAAAGTGGTCATTCTTGATCTGATGCTACCGCAGATGGATGGGTTTGATGTGTGCAAGGAAATCCGCTCAATCAGTGACGCGCATATCATTATCTCCTCAGCTCGCAATGAACTGAGTGATAAAATCTTAGGGTATGGTGTGGGTGCGGATGACTACCTTGCAAAGCCGTATGAACCACGTGAATTGGTGCTAAAAATCAACTCCTTTTTGCGCCGAAATACTCTCTCAAAAAAACGCGTGGGGGATTTTGAAATCGATGAAGCGAAGATGGAAATCTCTTTGGAGGGGTACCGTTTAGATTTGACGAAAATCGAGTTTGACATCTTACTTCTTTTACTCTCCAATCAAGGCAAAGTGTTTTCGCGTGAGGTGCTTTTCAATGCCATAAACGGCATTGGTTACAACTCCAAAGACCGTACGGTGGATATGCACATCAGCAATATTCGCGCCAAAATAGGCGATGATCCGAAAAATCCCAAATACATCATGTCCGTTTGGGGCATCGGCTACAAAATGGTTGGTTAAGATGTCCATATTTACGAAGCTCTTTTTACTCTTTATTGTCAGTCTTTCCTTAATGCTTTTTGTCTCACGCGAAACAAACCAACTCACCCAATCCAAAATAGAGATGCTCTTAAAAGAGAAGTACCTTCAAGCCTCCACCGAGCTCTTTCGCGACCTTGCCAATGACGATCAAAATGCCCTTAGCAAAAGACTTCAAGCGTTTGATTTTGAAGTGATCGCGGAGTCTCAAACGGTGCTGGAGCACTCTACGATTATTGATGAAAAAAGCAGCTCATTTGGTGAAGTGAAAATTTTGATGGATGCTCAGGGGAGGTATTTTTTGCTCCTTAGCTATTTGGATGAGCGTTTATTGGTACGTGATCGTGCTCAAGAGGAAGGCTTTTACCATTTTGATCGGGTCACCTATTTGATCTTTGCCGATATTTTAGTGCTTGTTGTCACGTTTTTGATGGTTATCAAGCTTATTTTTCCGCTTAAAGAGATCGCCTCAACCCTTCAAAAATTTGGTGAAGGCGCTTTACATGTAAGAATGAAACGCTTTGGCTCTAATGAACTTGGTAAGCTTTCTAATACCTTCAATGCGATGGCGTCTAACATCGAAGCGTTGATTCTCTCACGTCAACGTTTGCTGCGCGACATCGGGCATGAACTTCGCACACCGCTTGCCAAATCCAAGCTTGCGTTGGAAATGCTAGGCGAGAGTAAATATCAACAAAGTCTTAAAAAGGCGATTGCCCAGATCGATGAGCTGACCAAAGAGCTTTTAGATATTGAGCGACTGAATGCCAATATGGAGCAACTGAATCTTACGCATTTCAATGCCGAAACGCTGATCTCAGAGTCCCTTTCACGTGCACTGATTGAAGATGAAAGCTTAGTGGAGCTTCACATGGATGAGCCTTTTGAGATCAAGGGTGATCTTAATTACCTCTCCATTGCGCTTAAAAACTTGATTGATAATGCGTTAAAATACACCACGCAAAAACCAATTCTCATCGAAGTAAAAGAGCGCACGATCAGCGTTAAAAGCAGAGGTGAAGCACTCGAACACGCGTTGGAGTACTACTGCGAACCGTTTGCTCAAGGTGATGATGCTAGAGGAGCTGAGGGTTTTGGTTTGGGGTTGAGTATTGTTAAAAAGATTGTCCAAAAGCATGGATTTAAACTGAGTCTTACATGTAAAGAGGGCTGGAATAGTTTTAGCATTACATTTTAAACGATTTTGATCTCATTTTTATGGTGTTTTTTCACTTCATACATGGCGGTGTCGGCATCTTTTAAAATCTCATTGATCGTTTTATTGGTTTCATGAAAGAGCGTTCCACCAATACTTGCGGTGCAGGTGTAATCAAAATTAATCAATCGAAAGTGCTCGCTAATCGCATGCAGAATTTTATACCCAATCTCTCTAAGTCGTGCTTTGGCGTCGTAGGGGTCGTCTCCTAGTTTCGTGACTAAAACAACAAATTCATCGCCACCAAAACGCGAGACGGTATCGCAAAGACGAAGCGTATTGGATAACCGTTGAGCAACCATTTTAAGCAGCATATCGCCGCATTCGTGTCCTTTGGTGTCGTTAAGAAATTTAAAATTATCCAGATCGATAAACAAAAGTCCACAAAATTCAGGATCACGTTTGGTATTGGCAAGTGTTTGGCTCAGGCGATCCAGTAAAAGTTTACGATTGGGAAGTTCCGTGAGTGAGTCATAATATGCCAAATGTTCAATGGTCTTTTGTGCCTCTTTTTCTGTGCTGATGTCCCTAAAAATAATAACCGAACCAATGTTGGTATTGTCATGTACAAAAGGGGTGGCATTGAGATGGACAGTAAAATGTTCTCCACTTTTTTTACGGAAAACCTCTTCCCCGAGGTAGGTCTTTTGATGGTGCATGGTATTTAAAATAGGGCAATCTTCCTTCGCGGTGTCATGTGGATGCACATGAATAAGCTCATGCGAATCTTTACCGATGACCTCTTCAAGCGAGTAGCCTAAAAGCGTTGTGGATGCGTTGTTAATAAAGGTGATCTGCCCTTTGGCATTGAGGAGAATCACCCCGTTAATGGTCTTATCGACAATGGTTTCAAAGAGGATTTTCTCTTTAAGTGTTTTGTGGCTCTGCTCAATAAGCAGATACAGGACAATGCCCAAAAGCACAAAGGTTAAAAAGCCAAAAAGAAGCGATGTAATGTATTTGTGTTGGATGGTGACAAGATCATCTAAACGGCTGTAGGTAACGGCGTAAGCGGCCAGTCTGCCTGAGAGGTCGTCAATGGCGTAAAAATTGGCAATATAGCCGTTATCATCTTGAAGAATAGGAATGGAAAAGTTTTTGCCTTCTTTGAGTTTTGCATCGATGTTGTAATGCTCTTTGAGCATCGTGTTAATCTTTTTAGTAAGTTCAGATTCGATGGAATGGGCGGTGATATTGGAAATTTTTTGGTTCTCTATGACAAAATCATCGCTTAATGGAGAGGGCATAAAATGGTGTTTGTGTCCTTCAAAAACCATATCCGTTGTGACCGATTTTTTAAGAAGGAGCACGTGATCTTTCCAACTCAAGAGCTTTGAAAGTTCAAACTCAATGTTTTCATACGCTAAAGAGACTTCAACACTGCCCAAATGTTTGCCTTCATGGATAATGGGAAAAACATAACGAAATCCAGGGTAAATACGACCACCCTCAAATCCCGTGACAAATTTTTTCTCTATATTGGCTTTTTTGATGGAAGGACGCACCTCCATCAAATTATCGCCATTTTCAGAAGGGGCATGAAAACGTAAAAAACTTTCGCCTTGAGGTGTGTGAAAATGAAACTGCCTGATGCCCAGTCGTTTCAGTTCATCATTGTAAAAAGGGTATAAAAGGCGGTATAAGAAGCCCCGAAGCAGCGCTTTTTCGTAAGAGTTTTGGGTCTCTACGACGTCATTTAAAATTTTCAAAACAGGGGGTTGCATAATGGCATAACGAAAATAGTTTTCGATAGAGATGCTAAACATCTGAGTAACCGCTTTGTACGAGGTTTCGATAATTTTATGCTCATTCAAGAGCAGAACATCGCGCTCTTCTTTCATTTTGGAGTGAACATACGTGAAAAAGATCGCGTAGGCGATGAGGACACTGAGGGCTGTTAAGAGAAATTTGCGCATTAAAAGCTTCCACTAAGGGGAACATTTATGTTTTGCATGTCGTGTTTGAGAAGTTGAAACATATTGGTGTTGGTCTCACTCATCCCATGGCTGATGTCTTGACCCCATTTTGCATAGACCTCTTTAGGGGTAGTGAGCAAAATAGATTTGATTTTAGCGATTTTCTCAGCACTCATCGTTTGGGTGTTGACCACGAGTGAAAAACCAGGAATGAGGGGTGTCGTGTCGATAATCTCCAATCCCAAAGAGGCATATTCTCGTGCAATGCTCTTTTTAATGCCTCCCATGTGAAATTCGCCTCGTATAACCGAGAGTGCTACTTCATCATGGGTTCCAACATAGCGGTAGAGCAGGGCGTCCAAATTGAGATGAAACGAGCTCTCTATGAGTCGTTTGGTATTGGTGTAGCCGCACGTTGAAAGGGGTTGGGTGAGTGCTATTTTGAGTTCTCTTTGGGGAATGCTGATGAGGGTATCGCCTCCAAATTTGACCAAAGCACAGCGGTAACCGTTCTTTCCATCGCTTTCATGAAAGGTGATGATCGGAAGTGCATAGGGAAAACTCTTTTGCAATGTCAAAAAAGGCAACGGTCCAAAGTAGGCAATATCCACTTGATTGGCTTTAAACGCAGCGATAAGGTCATCGTACTTTTTTTCGTAATGAATGGTGATGTTCTCATCCAATGCGTGTTCAAGGTAATTCACCATAGGGAAGAAATCTTCAAGGACTTTGTTGGTGTTAAAAAAAGGAAGTGGGGCAAAGACGAGAGAGCGTGCTTCTAAGCAAAGAGTGAGAGAAAATATGAAAAAAAGGCGTAAGAAATGCCGCATCATTGACTCTCTTTGTAACAAATTTATCACATCAATGATATAGAAGAAAGTATAAAAACGGACTTAAGGGTTCATTCATTTTTTAGGATGTAGATGGGCGAAGAAGGCAACGTCTAAAGTGCTTCACTAAGTTCTTTAAATAAAACTTAGATACAATAGAGACATTAAGATAGGTAAAGGACATATGAATGTTATTTGAAAAGCTAGGCTTGATTGCGCCACTACAAGAAGCAGTAACTGAACTTGGGTACACGAAACCAACGCCTGTGCAAAACAAGGTCATCCCTCTCGTTTTAGAGGGCAAAGATGTGATGGCAACGGCACAAACGGGGACGGGAAAGACGGCTGCGTATGCACTGCCACTCTTACATGTTTTGAGTAAAAAGACCCAAAAATCAACCACTAAAAAAGTGGTGCGTGCCCTTATTTTAGTGCCAACACGCGAGTTGGCATCGCAAGTGAATCTCAACATGCAAGCGTATGGCAAAAACCTTGAGTTAACCATCGGGGCGATTTACGGTGGTGTGAAATTTACACCGCAAGTGAAGAGGTTAGAAAAGGGCATCGATGTGCTTATTGCCACGCCTGGAAGGCTTCTTGAGCATATCAAAATTTCCAGCGTGGATCTTTCACGTGTTGAAATCCTTGTCTTCGATGAAGCCGATAGAATCCTCGATATGGGATTTTGGGATGAGGTTGAGACATTGCTCTCTTTGCTTCCTAAAAAACGCCAAACGCTTCTTTTCTCTGTGGGGCTTTCTAAGTCCGTAAAGCGACTCTCCGAAGTGAGCTTGAAAAAGCCCATCACCGTGGCGATTAATAATCAAGGTGAATTTGCTAAAAATGTGCAACAAACCATCTACGTCGTGGACAAAGAGCGCAAGTGTGAGATGCTCTCGTTTATGATCGGTACTGAAAACTGGCACCAAGTGTTGGTCTTTACCAAAACGAAACAGAGTGCCGATGAAGTGGGCGATTATATGAGTAAAAGTGGTCTGAAAACACTGGTGTTGCATGGCGATAAAGCGCATTCACAGCGCACCAAAGCGGTTGCGGCATTTAAAGAGAATTCTATTCGTGTGTTAGTCGCAACGGACATCGCTTCTCGTGGTCTTGACATCGAAGATCTACCGCATGTCATCAACTACGAACTCCCAGGAGACGCCGAAGACTACTTGCATAGAGCAGGGCGAACGGGACGTGCTGGCAAAGAGGGACGTGCTATTTCCTTTGTCTGTCAAGAAGAGAAGTTAAAGTTAAAAGAGATCGAAAAGATCTTAAAATACACACTTAAAACAGAGTTTTACCTCGGTTTTGAGACCAAAGAGTGGGTCGATAAAGAGTCAAAAAAACATACGATCAAAGCGAAGATAGATCGTGACAAAGCCAATAGAAAACCGATGAGTCTTCGCAAAAAACGTGAAGAGATCAAAGCAAGTAAAGCTAAAAAAGCGGCTAAAACAGCTTGTGGCATTGGCGCTAAAAATTGTAAAGTGAAATAAAGCACCAACGGTGCGTGGGCTTTCTGCCGAAGAAAACTCAGCGTTAGCGTAGCTTTTAGAGCTTTGCTTTAAAAGCGTATTGAGAGTTCAGAATGAACGTTACTAAATAATAGAAGTAAAGGTAAAGATAATGATGGTAGAAATGCAAAAATTGCACTATTTTAAAGAGTTTATTGAGAAAGAGGAAAACCCCATCGGGAAAAACCTTTATGTGATGGTATTGGCAGTCGAAGCGTACTATGAATTTGTAGCAGAAGTGCTCATTCCTGGTACTTCACGCAGTATGACGCAGTTTAAACTCCTTGAAGAGTTACGTGCTCTAAAAGTCATCAACGAGCAAGAGTTTGTCATTATGAATGAGACACGAAAGCTTAAAAATGAGTTGACACACCGTTTGGATTATCAAGTCGATTTGAAATATGTCTATGATTTTTGCAATAACTGCACGGTCAAAGATAAAATCGTTCCTGAAAATAAAGAAGATCACAACGAACTTGAAGCCACACTTTTAGATGCGCTTTTGAAAAGTTATAAAATTGTTGACCTTAAATTGTACTCCAAAGTACGCAAAGAGCTTGAAAAGGTGCATGGAGTAGCCGAGTGAAATTTAAAGTAACGGGGAAACAGCACATCTCTAAAAACTGTTTGGTGTGTGGCATCGAAAACCCTTTTGGTCTAAAAACGAAGTTTTACGAGCTTGAAACCAAAGAGGTTGTGGCGTATTTTACACCGCATACCTACCTTCAAAGTTATCCGGGCATTTTGCACGGTGGTATCTCTGCGACGATTCTCGATGAGACGATTGGTCGGGCGATTATGGCGTATTACGGCAAAGAGAGCTTTGGTGTGACGATAGAACTTACCCTCAAATATAAAAAACCCGTACCGTTGGATGTTGAACTCAAAGTCGTTGGGCGCATGACCAATGATAAAGGACGTATTTTTGAAGGTACGGGGGAGCTTATTTTACCGAACGGTGAAGTCGCCGTCACCGCGTCAGGTCGCTATATGAAACGTGATGTCACGCAGATCGTTGACAATGATTTTATCGAAGATGAGTGGTTTGAAAGCGATGGAAAAGATAGAGACGAGATAGACCTTTAAGTGGATAAAACATACCAACTCCTTCACAGTGTCTTCGGGCACCACCATTTTAGAGCCTATCAAGAAGAGGCCGTTAATGCAATTTTAGCGCAAAAAGACATTATGATGATCTTGCCCACAGGGGCAGGGAAATCTCTGTGTTATCAGCTACCTTCTTTGGTGATGGATGGCATGAGTGTCGTGATTTCACCACTACTAGCCTTGATGCACGACCAAATCACCGCACTTTCTGCCTTTGGCATCAAAGCTGCTATGATCTCTTCGATGCAGTCACCCCAAGAGATACAAGAGAGCATGCAAGCGTGTCGCAAAGGTGAGCTGAAACTCTTGTATGTAGCGCCAGAGCGCTTAAAAGGTGAGTCATTTTTAAACTTCTTACAAAGCCTTTCGATCAACTTTTTTGTCATCGATGAAGCGCATTGTGTGAGCGAGTGGGGGCATGAATTTAGAGAAGATTACCGACAACTCTTTCGTCTTAAACACTACTTTCCTCAAACACCTATTGCTGCTTTTACCGCGACGGCGACGAAGATCGTTGAACAGGACATTCTTCATCAATTAAGCCTTGCCAATCCTTTAATCATTCGTGCGAAAGTAGAGCGAGACAATCTTACTATCAAAGCGGAGTACCGAAATAGCAATGGGCGCGATCAGCTTTTAAGCTTTTTGAGTGCGTTTCAAAACGAGAGCGGCATCATCTATACGCTCAGTCGCAAAGAGACGGAGAGTTTGGCGCTCTTTTTAAACACGCATAAAATCTTAGCACGAGCGTATCATGCAGGACTTCCTACCGAAGAAAAAAACGAGACCTTTCGCGCTTTTTTAAACGATGAGATTCAAGTTGTTGTGGCAACGGTGGCGTTTGGTATGGGCATCGATAAGAGCAATATTCGTTTCGTTGCGCACATGTCCTTGCCTAAAACCATCGAGAACTACTACCAAGAGATCGGGCGTGCTGGGCGCGATGGATTGCCTTCTTCAACCTTGCTGCTTTTTTCCAACTCTGACATCGTGGAGCATAAACGTCGCATCGGTGAGCAACCCTCATCCGAGTACCAAAAAGTGGCGTATGAAAAGCTCGATGCCATCGCTAAATTTGCCTCGTCTCAAGTGTGCAGACATCAGCAAATTGCAAGTTATTTTGACGATACGATTCTTACATGTAAAACGCGTTGTGATAACTGCATCGATGGGGAAAAGCAGAGTGTGGACATCTCGAATGAATCACTCAAACTACTATCAAGCGTGTACCGCACAGGACAGCGTTTTGGACTGCAATATGTCGTGGATGTTTTGATGGGCTCGACCAATGAAAAGATCGTGCAAAATGGGCATCAAAGCCTCTCCGTTTTTGGCATCGGAAGCGATAAAACCAAAACCCAGTGGCTAACCATCGGCGACAGGCTGATGGAGCTTGAAGCGTTAAAAGTAGGCGAGTACCGTGTGGTGAGCCTGAGTGAATACGGTGCGCAAATCATCAAACAACGTTTACATGTAAGCATTCATGCGAAGCGTTTGGAAGAGCGACAAAAAGTTAAAAAAGCCAAAAAGGTTGTTTTGGGAACATTTGAGCTCTCTATTTTTGAGAAGCTACGCGCGTTGCGATCTGAAATTGCCAAAGAGAATGGCATTCCGCCGTATGTGGTTTTCAGCGATAAAACTCTCAAAGAGATGGCGGAGAAATTGCCGCATGATAAAGAGGCGATGTTGGAGGTGAGCGGTGTGGGTGAAGTGAAGTTTGAGCGCTATGGCAAAGCCTTTTTAGAGCTGTGTGCCACGCTTGCTTAGTCTTTACATGTAAAACAAATCAAAGGATAACCATGAGCACAGGACAGAGTCGAAGTAACATTCAAAAAGGGGTTAAAGTTTTGATCGTTTTAAAAGAAGATCAACGTAGTGGTAAGCTCACAGAGGGCGTGGTTAAAGACATTTTGACCAACTCCGCCAACCATCCACATGGCATCAAAGTGCGCCTTGAAAGCGGTGCCGTTGGGCGTGTGAAAGAGATTATTCTCTAAGCTTACATGTAAAGCGATTAGTACTCTATCGTATTGAGATGATCATAGAGGAAAAGAGGTTTTTCTTCAAAGCCTGCAATGGTTGAGGGAAGTGCTTGTTTGGGATGAAACGCTAAAAGAAGCTCACGAATTTTGACTACCAAAGCTGAATCGAGCCTTTTTGAGGCGATCATCGCATCGTAGGGGATCTCTTCAGATACCGCTAATATGCGAATTTTTTGCTGCTCTTCTTTGGGAAGTGCATGGTAAACTCCATCGTAAATAGCGCCTGCTTCGATTGATTTTTCAAATAAAGCTTGAATGATTTTAGGATGCTTTTTAAGCATATAAATTTTTCCAAGATCTTTAGTGGGATCGATGCTGTTTTGGTACATCATAAAGTGGGGATACAGGTATCCTGAAGTTGAATCAGGATCGGTAAAGCCGAAACTTTTGCCTTTTAAATCAGACATACTTGCAATGGGAGAGTCCGCTAGCGTCAAAATTAAACTACGGTACGTACTTTTTGAAATACTTTGTTCATCTGCAAATTGAATGGTTGCCAAATAGTGTGTTTCAGGCTCTTTTTGGCGTAGTATTGCATAAAGTTTGGGAGAAATAGAGGCGATGTCAATACTCCCTTGTTCTATCAATGTGATCAAATGGTTATAGTCTTTTGAGATGACCAACACAACCTCTTGTTCTAGCTCCTTTTCCAAATAGCTAATCAGTTCTGCATAGAGTATTTGGATCTCTGTTGTACTTTTATTGGGGTTCACACCAAAAACAAGCTTTTGTTTTTCGGTGGCAAAAAGTGAGATGCACACGAGGAGCACAATGCTCAAAAATCGTTTAATCTTCATGTTCAATCCTGTTCCTTCCACTATTTTTGGCTCGGTACAGTGCGTTATCAGCACGCCTTAAAATGCTGTTGGGTGTGTCGCCTGCATGGTGTGTGGCAACGCCAAAACTCATCGTGACACGTTGTGGGTAGTGCTCAAAGGTAAATTGGTAGATCTTTGAGCGCATCTGTTCTGCAATAACGAGTGCTCCTTCAAGGCTCGTTTGGGGTAAAATCAGTAAAAACTCTTCGCCACCCCAACGACCGAGCATATCACTTGTGCGAATGGATTCACGCATCAGGCGCGCGGTGTGAACCAAAACGTGGTCGCCTATCTCATGGCCGTAGGTATCGTTGATGGTTTTAAAACGGTCAATGTCGATCATAATAATCGAAAAAGAGCTACCTCTCGTGCTCTCTTTGAGTTTTTGCTCCAAACACTCTTCCAGTTTGCGTCGGTTGGAAAGAGCGGTGAGTTGATCGGTGCTGCTGAGAAGTTCAAGTGCATTTTGGGTGTCGGCGACTTTTTGGCTCATATTGAACAGTGCTTCAGCAATTTTCTTGACTTCAGGGGTGGTGCGCTCTTTGGTTGTCTGTTTAATCGTACTCATAACTTCTTTGATGTCTAAACGGTCTTCGTAAAAGTCGATCAATACTTGCGAAAGCGCTTTGTACTCTCTTAGATGCTTTAGTAGTGTGAAATGAAGGGCAAGAACGAGTATGATGAGCACAAATCCAATACCCACAAAAAAGTTAGTACGCGCCTCTTTAAGGGCATTAAGCTCTTCTTCAGAGGTGAGTCCGATGTTAAAGCTTGCCTCTTTAATGCTGCCTGCTTGGAGCATTACATGTAAGGATGAAGCGTTGATAAGTTTTTGCGTTTTGGTCGTTGAGAGGGTTTGATGCTCAGAGTGGTAAGCGATGTTCATGGTAGTACCTTGCGCCAAAGAGGCAAGCAATGCGTCATCAATAATCAGCGCAACACTGATGATCCCAATGGGTTTTTGTCCGTACTGTTTAACGCGTTTGGCGTAGACTAAACACTCTTTGTCATCCACCAGATCGATGCCTAAAAACGTGTCATTTTTTAGGGCTTGTTGCACATAAAAGCGTTTTGAAACATCATCCGCAAAGCGAAATTCTAACTCACCACGGCTGATGATGGTGCCATCTAGATCGATAAAATGAATTTTATCGGTGGATGAGGAGAGAAAGAGTTTGCTCCAATTATAAAGCATGTCGGTGTCATTGCTGATGATGCCTGCCACGACTTCTTGGGAATTGATGAGAATTTGCGCTGTTCTTTGAAGCGATTCAAGTTTTTCTTCAAAACGTTTTTGAATCATCTCCGATTGGATCAGATTTTTTTGATCAAAGGCTGTTTTTTGGGTCAGATAAAGGGATTGAATTTGGTAAATCCCAAACAGTAAAATAGCAGCAAGCTGCATGATAGTAAGAAAGAGGATTTTATTGTACAGTTTCATACAGAGGGACTTTAAGAGTTCGCTTGAAGCTATCGTAGAAGTGCTCATCTTTTTTCACAAAGCCTGCACTTGCCCATCCGAGATGTTCTTCAAAGGCTTTGTTCGAAGGTGCATCTAAAGGGATAGTTTCAAGAATATGTGCGATGCGTTGGCTCTCTTGGTGTGAAATATTTGCAGAGGCAACAATCGCATCAAGCGGAATGGGCTCAGACGTCGCCAGAATCGTAAAGCGATCCCCGTATGTTTCCAAAGCGTTGTAGTAGGTACCATCTGAAATAGCGCCAATTTCAATAGAATGGCTCATCAATGCTTCAATAACTTTATCATGCTTTTTGAGAAAAAAGACTTTTTGAAAAAACGTATAGGGGTTGATGTGATGCGCTTCAAAAATCATCATAGGATACGCATAACCCGAGGTTGACTCTTTATCCGTAAAGGCAAAATGTTTGTTTTTGGCTTCTTCTAAGGAGGTAATGTTGGCGTCTTTCATCGTCACAATAAAAGCTTGATAATAGGGAGTAATCTGCCTACTTTTAGAGTGTTCTAAGTAGGTGACAAGGTAGTGAAGGGAGGGGATTTTCTCTTTAAGGAGCACAAAATTTTTCGTATTGACCCAGGCAAAATCAACGCTTTTTTCTTCAATACGCTTTGTCAGTTCGTCATAGTCTTTAGTCACAACCAGTTTAAAAGTATCGCCACTTTGGGCACTTAAATACTCCATTAAAGGGGTGAGCGCTTGTATGATTTTAGAGGGTGTGTTGGAAGGATAGGTTGCAAACGTATACTCTTTGGCATACAGAGGCAGTAGCAACAAAAGGCAGAAAGAGAAGAGTTTTAGCACCATTAAAGTCTCAATCTATACAGTGGATTTGGTCTAGCTTAGATAATTCATTTTAGCATAATATCCTAGGATTAAAATTAAAGAAATTTTTTTTGTAACATTTTTGTAAGCTTTAAAGAAGATGTGTTATGCTAAAACAAGAAGATAAAAGGATACAGCATGAATGAATTGTTGCAACAAGAGTGGTTTGGGCTTTATGGTATTCCTGTGTTAATCGCGCTCGCACGTGTTGCGGATGTGAGCATTGGTACGCTTCGCATCATTTTTGTCTCCAAAGGGCTCAGACTGTGGGCGCCTATCTTAGGTTTTTTTGAAGTCACCATCTGGCTTTTAGCCATCTCTAAAGTGATGGAAAATTTGACCAATCCTATCAACTACATTGCTTATGCTTTTGGCTTTTCATTGGGAAATTACATTGGGATGTTTATTGAAAATCGTTTGGCGATTGGCATGGTGGTGGTGCGCATTATTACCAAGCGAGACTCTCATATTTTAGTTGCCACTTTGCGTGCGCTTAATTACAGTGTCACGGTTGCCGATGCTGAAGGCAATGCTGGGGCGGTGAATGTCCTCTTTACCGTGATCAAACGCTCTAGCATTGCCGTTGTGCGTGAGTTGATCGCAAAGCACAATCCGCTCGCCGTTTACTCTATCGAAGATGTAAGGCATGCAAGCGATCCTAGCTTTCCCACGGAAATCAGCAGGCGTTCACGTTTCTCACAGTTCATACGGGGGGTAAGAAAGTAGCCTAAAATACTCTGCTACAATGTTATGATGATATGGCATCAAGATGTACATCTTACCTATGGCAGTATGGTCATTTTTGTGCAAAAGAAAGTATTAACATTTAGAATTAGTACCAGAAGAAAATGAGTTTAAAGCTATTGTCGAGAACTTTAATGCGTGGTAAACTGAATCAATTTAAGTCGTAACCGCATTGTGGAGATAAAGTCAGTGCTTTATCTCCACCTCTTTTACAATCCAAGCAGCATAAATGCCAAAGAGAGCATCACGATGCCAATCAGCACTTCCAAAATCTTCCATGAAATCGGTTTTTGAAAAATCGGTGTTAAAATTCTCGCCCCATACCCCAAAGAGAAGAAAAACACAAACGATGAAGTCATAGCGCCCAGCCCAAACAGCGGAGCGAGGTCACCAAATTTGGTCGAAACGGAGCCCAGTAAAATGACCGTATCAAGGTAAACGTGCGGATTTAGCCACGTAAAGGCAAGCACAAGTAAAATCGTTTTAAACAGCGAAGGAGTCGGTTGATCGAGAGGACTCAGCTCATGCGACATGCTCCACGCCGAGTAAAAACTCTTTAAACCATAGACAAACAAAAAGGCAAAACCACCATACTTCGCCACCGTCTGGAGGGAAGGAAACTGCTCGACCAAATACCCAAAACCCGAAACGCCTGCAAAAATCAAAATAGCATCGGAAAGCGCACAAACCAAACAGATGATAAACACATGCTCTTTTTTAATGCCTTGTTTGAGGACAAAAGCATTCTGCGCTCCAATGGCTAAGATGAGTGAAATTCCGAGACTAAAACCTGAGATAAAAGCGTTCATGTGTGTTCTTTGCGGTGAAATTTAGTAGAGTGGATTTTGCCATTTAAAAATGTCAAGAATAAGAATTTTGTCGTTTTCAACTTTGTAGATAATCGTATAACCCTCAAAAACCATATCGCGATACAGCTCATTGGGAATGTATGAAGATGCTTTGTATTGCAGGGGAAATAACAGCAAGTCATTGAGCTTTTGCTCTAATGCTTTTTCAAAATTTTGGGCGGCGGAAGGTTTGTCGCTTGCGATGTACTTTAAAATGCTAAGTAAACTGGAAAGATAGTGTGGTTTTTTCTCGATGATCATCGAGTGGTTCCAAGTTCACCTTTGAAGAAAGCGTCTATTTTAGCGGTGTACTCTTCGGAGGATAAACTAGGCTCTGCTTCAGCTTCAAAAACCCTTCGTTTCACTTCTTCAATACTGTTAACGGTAAAGCTTTGCTCGCTAATAATCTCAATTTTTTTATCTTTGACAAAACTATCGAGTATGGCTTTAAAGTGAGGGAAAAAGGTATCATCGATTTTGAGATTGAGTGTTTGCATGGTTTCTCCTGTGAAAAGCTATGTTGGATTATAACAAAACCTCTCTAAAATGTTTTTACATGTAAAGCTTTCCACGCCCAAACTCTCTCGCCTAAAAGCACCACCCCAACGGCAATGACACTGTATTCAAACACGCCTGCTACTTTTTGTGCCCAGAAGCTATGAAGCAGTGCAAGTGCTAAGGCAATATAGACGGCTTTATGGTACTTTGAAAGCTTGGCAAAGAGCTTTTTAAACGAAGTTAGCGCCATCAAAAGAAGGATGACAAAAGCGATGAGCCCGATGTAAATGAACGGTTTTTTGAGGCTTTTTTCGAAGATCGTGACGAAGTCTAATTCGCTGTCTAGGACGACAAAAACGCTTACATGTAAAAGGGCGTAGGCAAAGCTCAAAAGCCCGATGGTTTTGCGGTATCGAAGAAAATTTACACCGCAAATGCGTTTACATGTAGAAGGTAAAAGTGAAAGCAAAAGCAGCGTTATCGCCCCGATGCCTGTGTAATTATAGAGCATTTTAATCGGATCGATGGCGCTTTCGAGCTTATAGTACGCAAGCCCTAGTGGAAGCAGGGCAAGAAGGACAAGGAGGGGTTTCAAAAGAATTTCCTTAAGTCTATTCCTGAGTAAAGTGAGGCGACCTCTTTTTCGTAGCCGTTGAAGGGAAGCGTGGCTTGTTTGGTGAGTTTTCCAAGCAAACGCTCTTTGGATTGTGTCCATCTTGGGTGATCGACTGCTGGGTTAACATTGGCGTAAAAGCCGTACTCTTTGGCGTCGATGGCTTGCCACGTGTTGAGCGGTTCACTCTCCACGCATTCGATAAGATCAAGCGATTTGATGGACTTAAAACCGTATTTCCACGGCACGACAAGGCGAATCGGAGCACCATTTTGCGGAAGCAGGCGTTTACCGTACATGCCCACGGCGATGAATGTGAGGGGATGACGCGCCTCGTCCATGCGCAAGCCTTCAACGTACGGATGCGGAATGGAGGCAAAAATGCCTTTGGCTTGGTCGGGGAAAAGGGCGGGGTCGTGGCGTGTGGTGAATTTGACATACTTGGCTTTGCTGTTTGGCTCTAAGTAGTCGAGGAGTTTGTAGAGTGGAAAGCCGATCCACGGAACGACCATCGACCAGCCCTCAACGCATCGAAAACGATAAATGCGCTCTTCAAGTCCAAATTTGGCGATGAGCTCATCGACTCTAAGCATCTGTTCGGTTTTCATTTCACCAAAAAAGCCCACACTCCACGGGTCTGTTTTCATCTTTTGCGAAAGCTTCACAGGTGCGGTTTTATCGGTGGAGAATTCGTAAAAATTGACATAATTGGTGATCTGCTCAAACGTGTTGGGTGAGAGTTTGAGCGGATTGGGATCGGGTGTATACGTGAGGCTCATATCTAAGGGTGTGTTGGCTAAAAGCTGTGAGATAGCGGTGCTACTCACGAGTGTGCCCGCTCCAAGTTTTAGAAAATGCCTGCGTGCTTCAAAAAGCGCTTCAGGGGTGATGTGCATGGCAAACTCCTCGCGTGAATTTGCCTTATTCTAACAGAAAACTATCAACAAAAAATCAATGATTTTTAAGCCACGCATCGATCATCATTCGAGCGATGGATGTCTCATGCGACAAGAGCGGAAGCGCATCTTTTGTGAACCACTGTGCATCTTCGATCTCCTCTTCTTGAATGTGAATCTCACCGCTTTCGTACTCGGCAAAAAAGCCAAGCATCAAGGAGTGTGGAAATGGCCAAGATTGTGAGCCAAAGTAGCGAAGGTTTTTCACGCGAATGCCGACTTCTTCAAACACTTCACGGTGAAGGGCGCTCTCGACACTCTCACCTGCTTCCACAAAGCCAGCTAGCAGACTGTACACCCCTTCTTTAAAGTAGGGTGAGCGCGCCAAAAGGATTTTTTCATCGCCTCTACTGATAAGCGTGATGCACGCAGGTGAAAGGCGCGGAAAGATGTTATTGCCACATTTCAAACATTCCAGCGCTGAAAATTTTTGCGTGTAGCCCACAGGTGCGCCACAGCGACCGCAGAATTGGTTGTCGTAGATCCAGTGCGCGAGCTGTTTGGCACGTGCGAGCATCTCAAAGAGGTGTGGCGGATAGAGTCCTAAAAAATGGCGTAAATTGGTTTTCACAAGACTCTGAGGCAGTGGTGTGTTTTTTTCCCATGCGAAGAGGATAAACAGCTCTTCATCAAAGGAGCCGATGTGAAAGCGATGTTTGGGCTCACCCAAAAGGGCAAAAAACTCCATGGAGGGCAATGTGCCATCTTCTCTCATCAAAATATCGCTACCGCAAAAGCCGATGACCGTCCCTGTTGTGTCGTCCGCTGGCATAAAAAATGGGGTGAGTTTACGTGACATTGTCTCTTCTTGCATACGAAAACCTTTTTACATGTAAAGTGTAAAATGATAGCTAATTCTGGTTAAAGCATGCCCAAAGAGGTGGTCTCCTTGGGCAAAAACGTTACGCGGTTTTAAATTGTGCTAAGGTATTGCTCAGCGTGGAAGAGAGCTTGGAGAGGTGCTCGGCTGCTGCTGCAATCTCTTCCACACTTCTGGCATTGGAGCTTGAGAGGGTGTTGATCTCACCGATTTTTTCGATGACGGCTGTTTTGATGAGCTTAACATTGCCATTGGCTTTACCCACGACCTCTTCGGTTGCATGAACACTCTGTTCTAGCATTCCTACGGCAGCATTCGTTTGGGTTGTGACTTGCGTGGAAAATTCGGAGAGTTCATGGATGCGTTTGGCATTGTGGTTCATCTCACCGCTGATATCGCTGATAGACTGAACGATGACATTGACCGTGGCATTGGTCTCGATGAGGCTTTTTTGAGTGCGTTCGGCGAGTTTTCGCACTTCGTCTGCCACCACGGCAAATCCACGTCCATGCTCTCCTGCGCGTGCTGCTTCAATGGCGGCATTGAGGGCAAGCAGATTGGTCTGGTCGGCAATATCACCGATGACATCCAGTACCGATTTGACCTGTTCGGCTTCGCTTGAGAGGCGATTGAGACGCTCATTGATCGCTGCTTCGGCTTCGGCCGTTTGGCTGAGTTGGGTAAGTGTTTCATTGAGCAGCTCTTGCGCGCCGAGTAAGCTTTTTTGCGCCTCTGTTGTGATCTCTTTGACGTTGTGCGATTGCACACTTGCCTCGCCAATTGCTTTGGCAACCTCTTTGGCATCGTTGGTGGTTTCAAAAACGACTTTGGCTTCTTCTTCGGCGCGTTTACCGATCTGAAGGCTTGTACTGGAGAGCTCTTCGGCAACGGAGGCATTTTCAAGCGCGTTGCTTTTGGCTTGATTGAGTGCTTCAGCAACATCGGCGATGAGCGCGTTGATGGAGCTTACAATGTCGTTGATCTCATCTTTAGTTCCTGTGCTGATGCCTAGGCTTAGATCTTTGCTCTGGCGCATTTGTTCACAGGCCGTTTTGGCGTGTGCTACGGAGTTTTTAATGGAGCGCGTAACAATAAAAAAGATCGTAAAGACAAAGAGAAAAATCACACCCAGCGAGATTTGCGATAGGAGTTTGTTGGTATCTAAACGGTTGAAGTTGTTGGTTTTTACCGAGAGTGCTAAGTCATTCAATTTCTCCGTAATCACGACAAATGCTTGGCTACTTTTTGCATAGTATTCGCTTAGCTTTTTTGCGTCTTCTGGGTAGGCTTGCGCAAAGGTTGGTTCGTGCATCGTTGCGCCATAACGCCCAAAGAGTTGCATGCGTGGAATGTTGATATCATACCATTGGACGAGCACATTTTTAAGGTTTTCAATGCGTTGGTGATTTTGTGAATTCATCAAAATCAGCTTAAGTGCTTCTAAATCAACCAACAATTTTTGATAGATTTTTTCGTAATTATCAAGGTTGGTCTGTTTAAAATAGATCTGATAATCACGCTGTTGAATGCGCAGTTCTAAAATGGAATTTTCGATGCCTGCGATACTGGTCAAGCGAATGGCCGCCATTTTGGCATCGTTTGCCTCTTTAATAATCTCAACACCGATGGCACTGAAACCTAGAAAAATAACGGCAAGCAAAAAGACAAGCTTATTTTTGATGGAAGCTAAATACATAACGCCCCTTTAGAGTTTTTGGTGCATATGGTATCGGCTTTGCGTAAATTATATGTAACTTTAAAAGAAAATCTAAGGAAAATAGGTCTGCTTTTGAAGCCCTGATCGTTACATGTAAAAAAGGTGTAACGCAAATATCACATTTGAAATGTATAATTGCCTATCAAAAATTTTAAAGGTTATGGGTGATGCGAAAAGAGTACTTAAAAATTTTAGAATGCGTAGGACATGGGGTTTGGGAGTGGCATCCACTGAGTAATCGCATGACGCTTTCACCGCAATGGATTACGATGTTGGGCTATGAATGTGAGGCATTTGAGCAGACCAAAGAGCGCTGGATGTCGCTCATTCACCCCGAAGATATTAGTTACTGCCTCAATGAGCTCACAGCGCTTCTGAGTGGCAGAAGCAAACATTACCACCATCAACACCGCATGTTGTGCCAGGATGGAAGTTACAAATGGGTGCTCGATCAAGCCAAAGTGATCGCGCACAATGAGGATGGGTATCCAACCAAAGTGGTGGGGACACACACCGATATTCATGATCTTAGAACCACCCTTGAGATGTACAAACAACAACGTAAATAGGCGTTACATGTAAAGCTTATAAATCGATCTCAATCCCCACAGGGCAATGATCTGAGCCTCCGATGTGACTTAGAATAAACGCATCTTTCAAACGAGGCTCTAACTCTTTGGAAATGAAAAAATAATCAATCCTCCACCCCACATTACGTTCCCTCGCACCAAAGCGGTACGACCACCACGAATAGGCATCTGTGATGTCGCCGTGGATATGTCTAAACGTGTCGATGTAACCATGGTCTAATAGCCTATCGATCCACGCGCGTTCAATGGGTAAAAAGCCCGAAGTGTCTTCATTGGCTTTAGGGTTTTTAAGGTCGATCGCACGGTGAGCGGTGTTCACATCACCGCAGATGATGATGCCTTTGCCCTCAGCTCGTAACGCTTCAGTGTGGGAGAGAAAATCGCTGTAAAATTTCATCTTATGTGCGAGTCGCTCTTCGCTTTGTTGACCATTGGGAAAGTAGACGTTAAACAAAACAACGTCGCCAAAATGGTGCTCCAAAATGCGCCCTTCGTGCGTATGGTCGATGTGCCACGCCGTGTCGGTTTTCTCAAACGTGCGCGTTGAAAAACTCATCGTTCCCGAATAGCCTTTCTTGGAAGCCGAATTGACATGTTTACATGTAAAGCCATGTGCAAAAAGTGGCTCAGGAATCTGCTCCGCTTCGGCTTTAATCTCTTGCAGACACAAGACGTCAGGCGCGAACGCATCCACCCACGCAAACGCGTTTTTGTTCGCAACGGCGCGAATGCCGTTGACGTTCCATGAGATCAGTTTCATAGGGTGTTTTCCTTTTTACATGTAAGTGCATAGTGTGACATAGACATTTCAAGATAGCCGATCTCTTCTAAGCATTCAAGCCTAAAACGATCTAAAGGGGATCGAACCGTATAGTACGCCCATTTCCCACGTCGATCAACGCGTAAAAAACCCGCATCTTTGAGGATTTTAAGATGACGCGAAACGCGCGACTGGATTAGTGAAAACGCCTCTTCGATCTCACACACGCAGACTTCGCCATTTTGATGAATAAAATGAAGAATTTGCAAGCGCGTTTCGTCATTCAGTGCGCCAACGGTTTTTAAAAAAGTTTCCATGAGCTTCTCTTTGTCTTTATTTGACGTAGTATAGCATAGAAGATTTCACATCAAGATATATTGATCTAATAAAATGCGTTATAATACTCAAAAACGAAAAGGCAAATGATGGAATTTCACACATGGCTTTTGTATGCAATGGTTGCGTTTATCGCGATAGCAAGTCCAGGTCCCGCAGTACTTTTGGCGATCAATAACTCTGTCATGTATGACCTTAAAGCGACCTTCTTTTCATCACTTGGCAATGCCATCGGTCTTTTTATTCTCTCCAGTGCTGCAATGTTGGGGCTTGGTGTGGTCTTAAAAACTTCAGCCGTACTGTTTTTAGCGTTTAAAATTTTAGGGGCGTGTTATCTTATTTACATTGGAATCAAGCAGTTTCGTGCCTTGGGAAGCATCTTTAAACAGGTGGATCTTGAGCGCCACAAAAGCGTTGCACATTACGCGAAGATTTTCCAAAAAGGGTTTGTAGTCTGCATCACCAATCCCAAACCGATCATCTTTTTTACCGCACTTTTTCCACCATTTCTCAATCCAGAAGCACCGCTTTTAGAGCAATTTCTTATTTTAACGGTGACGTTTATGATCCTTTCGTTTAGCACACTGATGTGCTATGCCTTTTTTGCGAAGCGATTCAAGTCGTGGTTTTTGACCCATCAACGAGCGTTGTGGTTCAACCGTGTGAGCGGAGCGATTTTCATCGCTCTTGGTTTTGGGCTTTTAGGACTTGAACGCAAGTAAGCTTCTTGCAAAATTAGATTTTGCAAGAAGTAAAAGCAACGAAGGTGCGTGGGCACTCTGCCGAAGAAAACCTAGTGTTAACGTAGTTTTTAAAGCTTTGCTTTAAAAGCGTGTCAAGAGTTAGGAAGAAACTTTTTTTTAATCTTCATGATAAGATAGAAAAAAAGCGGTACAAAAAAGACGCCGATGAGGGTGAGGGTGACCATGCCACCCACAACGGTGGTGCCGATGACATGACGACTGTTCGCACCTGCTCCTGAACTTAGGGCGAGCGGCAAGGTTCCTGCGATAAAGGCAAAAGAGGTCATGATGATCGGGCGAAAACGAATCTTCGCTCCTTCGATCGTTGCATCGATCAAACTGTACCCTTCTTCCATTTTTTGCAAAGCAAATTCAACCATCAAAATCGCATTTTTAGCCGAAAGCCCCACAAGGGTGATGAGTCCTATTTGGAAGTAGATGTCATTTTGAAGCCCACGAAGCCAGATGGAGAGTTCTGCTCCAAGCAGCGCAAAAGGAACCGCCAAAACGATCGCCCAAGGAATCATCCAGCTCTCATAGAGTGCGACCAAAATCAAAAAGATGAACACAATGGCGAAAACAAAGGAGAGATTGCCTGTTTCTAAGAGTTTTTTCTCTTGCAATGATGCGCCTCCCCATGCAATGGAGTAGCCTTCCGGCAAGACTTCTGCCGCGATCTCTTCCATGATTTTTAGCCCTTCGCCTGAAGAGTAACCTGTATTGGTTTCACCCAAAATTTGAGCCGATGGGAACATATTGAAACGTTTGGTGATGTTGGGATTGATGACACGTTTCAAGGTGACAAGGTCGCTCAGTGCAATGGCGTCTCCATCACTGGACTTGATAAAAATATCATTATAATTTTGTGTACCTTCTCTAAAATCACCTTTGGCTTGAATGTTGACACGGTAATTGCGTCCGAAAAGGTTAATGTCGTTGATATAAACACTTCCAAACGTGGTCTGAATCGTGGTGTAAATATCGGCAATATCAATGCCATACGCTTGCGCTTTTTGATGATTCACTTCGATGCGATATTGGGGTGTGTTGGAGCTTAAGGTACTGCGTACCGAGCGAAGTTCTTCACGTGAGGATGCTCTGGCTACGATCTCTTTGGCATAATTTTCTAAGGTGGCATACGTGCCGCTCGTCTTATTTTGAACGTACATCTCAAATCCCCCTGAGACGCCAAGACCACTGATGGCAGAGGGTGCAACGGCTACAATGCGTGCTTCTTTATTGGTGGAGAGCTCTTGAATAATCTCTTTTGAAATCGCATCAACACTTTGATGGGCATCTTTGCGCTCACTCCAATCAACAAAGCGAACATAACTGTATCCCGCTTCCGTGGTGTAGGCTTTTGAGCTAAAATCAGAGCCTGAAAAGCCACCGACTTTCTCAACCGAAGGATGTTTAAGTGCGACATCTCCTACGGCGATATTGATCTCATGGGTGCGTGAGAGTGAAGCCGCAGCAGGCAGGGTCGTGACCGCAAAAAAGACCCCTTTATCCTCTTTAGGAACAAGACCTGAGGGGATAATGCTCATGAGTTTGACAATCGCAAAGATCAAAATGCCAAAGAGAAGAAGGTTGAAAAGTGCGTAACGAATTGCATTTTTAACGATTTGCCCAAAATGGTGCGTGATGTAATCAAAGAGTGCGTTAAATTTTTGAATGATCCACAACGGTTCCTCTTCCTCTTTTTTCAGCAGCAAAGAGCAAAGTGCTGGGGTGAGTGTCAGCGCAACCAGACCCGAAATGGTGACCGAGATGACAATCGTAATGGCAAATTGCCGTGACATCGTTCCACTCAGCCCTCCCATAAAAGAGGCAGGAATGAAAACCGCACATAAAACTAAGACAATGGCAATGACAGGCGCGGTGATCTCTTGCATCGCTTTAATCGTCGCTTCTTTAACGCTGAGGGATTCTTTGCGCAAAATGCGCTCGACATTTTCAATGACGATAATCGCATCGTCCACGACCAAACCAATGGCAAGGGTGAGTCCAAAAAGGGTGAGAAGGTTGATGGAAAAGCCTGTGGCATAAAAACCTGCAAAGGTACCGATGATGGAAACAGGAATGGCAAGAACGGGGATGATCGTCGCTCGAATATTGCCCAAAAAGAGGTAAACCACAAAAATAACCAACGCAACCGCTTCTAAAAGGGTGACGATCACCTCTTTAATCGAGGCTTTAACAAACAGCGTTGGATCATACGTCGTGCCGATTTTTAGCCCCTGGGGAAAACTTTTTTTGAGCTCTTCAAGTTTTTTATCGAGCAGGTCAGAGACTTCAAGTGCATTGGCTTTGGAGGTGAGCGTGATGCGTATCATCGAGGTAGGTTCTTTGTTAAAGAGTCCTTTGAAAAAGTAACGCTCCGAGCCTAGTTCAAGGTCCGCCACATCTTTTAGCCTTAATGCCGAGCCATCAGGGTTGGATTTGATTAAGATTTGCTCAAACTCTTCTGGCGAATTGAGCCTGCCCGTTGAGGTGACCGTATAGGTAAACGCAACAGCATGTTGAATCGGCTCTTGACCGATTTGCCCCATAGGATACTGCTCATTTTGCGCTTTAATCGCATTCATCACTTCGGTGGTTGTTACGTTGTAAAAAGAGAGTTTTTGCGGATCGACCCAAACGCGAATGGCGTACTCTTGGTTTCCCACAACCACGGCTTCGGACACACCAGGGATGCGTTTGAACTCTTCTAAGATGTTGTTAATCGCGTAGTTGGACATAAAAATAGTATCGTAACGGTTGTTCTCTGAGGTGAGGGCGAGGACACGCAAAGTATCGTTGGAGCGTTCTGCCACTTCAACGCCTTGACGATTGACCGCGTCAGGAAGTTTGCTCTCCGCAAGGCGAACACGGTTGTTGACATCAAGCTTTGCTTGCGCCATGTCCGTGCCCACTTCAAAATAGAGATTCATAGTGAGAAGCCCACTAGGAGAAGTGGTTGACATCATATAGAGCATGTTATCCACACCGTTTATTTTCTCTTCTAAAACGGAAGCTACGGTATTTTCAAGGGTAATCGCATCCGCCCCCGAATAGGTCGTAGAGACGATAATTTGCGGAGGCACAACATCGGGGTACTCTTGAACCGGTAAAGAGCGAATCGCCATAACCCCAGCGATGATAATAATCAGTGAAACAACGATAGCAAAATTGGGTCGATTGATAAAAAATTTAGAAAACATCAAAGCCGCCTAAGGCACAAAATTTGTGGTGAAATAATTGACGCAATGGTAGTATAACTCGGTATAAATATATCTTTAATTCTGACATGATAACAAAGAGACTCACTGCTTTATAAATGGGTCCTTAAAATGTTTCTCAATCCTTTCTAAAATAGCTAAATTTTCAATATCGAGTTTTGAAAAAGCAAACCACTTTTTACCCAAATCTTTAAGGCTCGCACCGATGTGATAGACATTTGTATGGTCAAGAATTAAAAATCTATCGTGGGATTGGTTGAACTTTTTGAGCATGATGGGCGGGTATTGCGCATTATGTTTTTTGAGATCAAGTTCAAGCTCTTTGGTGATGTTTTGCGTGTAAAGAGTAGCTTTGACATCTTTGTTTCTTTTGGAAAGTAGCGTAAAGACGCTTTCGTCAAGATAGTTGTCGATAAGAATAATCTCGGATGTGGCACTTTTGATGAGATCAACCATAAAAATATAAGCATCGTACATTTGCCCGTTGTAAAATATACCTTGTTTTGGCTTGATGGATTTGTCTTCGATGGCACTTAAAATAAGGTCGATTTTTTCATGGGTGAGAAATTGCTTCTGTTCGAGGATGTCAAGACGCTGAAAGATCAAGGCATTGTTTGCCATAAACTTTTTCATCGCCACAAAACTTTTGATGATTTGAATGCTCATCTCTATGGCAGATTTGCTTTTTAAAACCGCTGAAAGCATGGAAACTCCTTGTTCACTAAAGGCAAAAGGGAGTTTTCGAAGACCCATGAGCTCTTTATTGGATGTCGCAAATTGAGATATCCAATTTTCCAACTCTTGTTTGGTGAGTTGAAACATAAACTCAGTAGGGAAGCGTTCACTGTTGCGTTTGACTTGTTCATTGAGTCTTCGTGTCTCCACACCATAAAGCTCTGCTAAGTCACGGTCTAGCATGACTTGAAGTCCACGGATGGTGTAGATTTTTGCTTTAATGTCCTCTTCTTGAGTCAAGATGATTGGGTTCATGAATTTACCTTGCGACTTTGGATTAGTGTTGATTTTATCCTTTTTTGATGTTGCTCGAAAATTTTATGTCAAAATGAAATGCGCTATAATCGTATCATTGAAGGAGTGAGCGAATGGAAATTATTCATTTTGAGCATGTGAATGTGGCGTATGATGAAGAGGATGTTTTGCATGACATTCATTTAAGCATCAACGAGGGACAACATACGGTGATTTTAGGGGGAAATGGTTCGGGGAAATCGACGCTTTTAAAGCTTTTTTCCAACGATCTTTATCCGCGTTTTAGCGACACAATGACCAAAGAGGTGTTTGGCAAAAAGGTGTGGGATATTTGGGAGCTCAAAAAGCATCTAGGCATCATCACAAACGATCTGCACTACCAATTTAGTGAACGCGCCCCCGATCTAAACGCCTTTGAAGTGATACTTTCAGGCTTTTACAGCAGTTTTCACATCTATGAGCATCAAGAATTTTCACCTTTACATGTAAAGAAAGTGGAAGAGGTTTTGGACTTTTTAGGCATACGCCATTTACATCATAAACGCATCTCCGAGATGTCCACGGGGGAGCTTAGAAAGTGCATCATAGCGCGCTCTTTAGTGCATGAACCCAAAGCGATGATACTTGATGAGCCAACGGTTGGCTTGGACATCAAGGCGCAACTCAATTTTATAGAGATGATACGCAAAATTGCAGCGCATCGAACGATCATCTTAGTCACGCATCACCTTGAAGAGATTTTTGAAGAGATTTCGCATGTCGTGCTGATCAAAGAGGGGCGCATTGTGGCGCAAGGCGCCAAAGAGGCACTGCTAGACGATGCGTATCTCTCAGAGGTTTTTGATCTGCCTTTACATGTAAAGTGTGAAAAAGGGCGCTATTTTGTTCAAAGCGCGGGGTGATTAAACTTTTTTACAACCCTCTTTGGGTAAAATTTTAACAAATCAAGTGATTCCTAAGGATAATCAATGAGTACGATTAGCGGAAAAGTATGGTGTTTTGGCGACAATATCGACACTGACTTAATCATTGCGGCACGTTATTTAAACACATCTGATCCAAAAGAGCTGGCAAAGCATGTGATGGAAGATAAAGATCCTGAGTTTGTGAACAAAGTCAACGCAGGTGACATCATTGTTGCGGGTGAAAATTTTGGCTGTGGAAGCAGTCGTGAGCACGCTCCCATCGCACTTAAGGCTGCAGGTGTGAGTGCCGTGGTTGCCAAAAGTTTTGCGCGTATTTTTTACCGCAATGCGTTTAACACAGGACTTCCTATTTTTGAACTGGCTGAAACGGACACCATTAAAGAGGGCGAAAGCATCTCGATTTCTATGGAGAGTGGCGAAGTGAAAAACGGTGCAAAAACCTACAAATTTACCCCGATTCCTCCGTTTATGCAAGAGCTTCTAGGATGCGGCGGATTGATGAATTATGCAAAAAAAGAGATAACGAAATGAAAAAAATCTACAAAATAGCGGTTATTAGAGGCGATGGTATTGGTCCTGAGATCGTGGATGAAGCGATCAAAGTTTTAGACAGTGTCTGTGCAAAAGAGGATTTTGAACTCCGCTATGAAGACTACCTCATGGGTGGTGTTGCGTATGATTTTAAAGGCACACCACTTCCGGATGAGACGATTGAGGGTTGTTTGAAAAGTGACGCCGTTTTATTTGGTGCCATTGGTGGTGAAAAATGGGACACATTACCTCGTGAATTTCGCCCAGAAACCGGACTTTTAAAACTTCGTAAAGCGCTTGGATTGTTTGCAAACCTTCGCCCAACGGCTATTTTTGATGAGCTTTTAGATGCGAGCACGCTTAAACCTGAAGTGCTTAAAGGCGTTGATCTTCTCGTCGTGCGTGAACTGATCGGTGGTATTTACTTTGGCGAACCGCGTGGCAATGACGGTTTCAAAGGCTATAACACGATGGTCTACACCAAGCCTGAGATCGAGCGCATTGCGCACATGGCGTTTGAATCGGCGATGAAACGCCGTAAAATCGTCTGCTCCGTTGATAAAGCCAATGTGCTAGAGGTTTCACAACTCTGGCGTGATACCGTCATCGAAGTTTCAAAACAGTACCCAGAAGTGACCCTCTCTCACATGTATGTCGACAATGCGGCCATGCAACTTGTGCGCAATCCTCGTCAGTTTGATGTCATTTTAACGGGCAATATCTTTGGCGATATTCTCAGCGATGAAGCCAGCATGATCAGTGGTTCCATTGGACTGCTTCCCTCGGCTTCCATCGGTGGTAAAGTAGGGCTGTTTGAGCCGATTCATGGCTCTGCTCCAGACATCGCAGGTCAAGGCATCGCCAATCCACTTGCGACCATTTTAAGTGCCTCTATGATGCTTCGTTTTGCGCTTGGTGAAACTAAAGCAGCGGATCGCATCGAAACTGCCATTAAAAAAGTGTTGCATGATGGGTATCGTACCAAAGACTTAGCCAATTACGGTGCCAAAGAAGTTTGCTCAACGACCCAAATTGGCTCTATTATTGCCGATTATACCGCTAAAGTATAATATGAAAACACTCACACTCGCGTCGATTTATGAACTCCAAGGCCTGAAAAATGAGGCTTTGGAGATTTACAAAGCGTTACTGCGCGAAAATCCTGATAACAAAGAGGCAAAAATTGCCATCAAACGGCTCTCAGGCATTCGCAAAAAGTACTTAGGGGTCGATGAAGAGATGAAGAAGTTTTTTTTAACAATGAACTCAGAAGTGGAATTTTTAGAATTTGAAAGGTGGTTGGTAAAGCTATGGAACTAAAAGATATGATTCTCTCAACGCTCAAAGAGCTTGAAGAGGTAGCCCCCAAGGAAGAACAACCACCACTGCAACCCCCACGCAAACGTGAAGAGGTTGAGTTTGAGCCCGAACCCCTTTTGGAGATCACGGAAGAGATCAACACGATTAAAGCGTATGCGATCTCGCATGAAGACGACGCGTCGTGCGCTGAGAGTCCCAAACAGTTTTATACGAACCTTAGGGAGCGCATTTTAGTGCTTTTTGAAGGGTTTCAATCTCCGAATAATAAAAATATTGAAGCCAAACTCGATTTAACCCTCAACTTTTTAGAATACCTTTTAGCGACGATTGATGAGCAATTGGAGCAGATGGAAGCCTCTAAGCGATGAAGCTAGAGTGCGTGTTTCCTGCGCATTTTGAAGATCAAATCAACGCAGCGATTGCGTTTTTAAAACCTCATACCAAACGTGCTTATTTGGTCGGCGGCAGTGTGCGCGACCTCTGTTTACATGAGCCTTTGCACGATTTGGATATAGAAGTCTATGACATCGAGCCACAAGCGTTTGAGTCGTTGATGAAGCGTATGGGCGCCATCGGTGTGGGGAAAAGTTTTTTTGTTTATAAGTTGGGCGACATCGATTTTTCATTGCCACGCATTGAGCATAAAAGCGGCGTCGGGCACAAGGCGTTTGAAGTGCACGTCTGTCAGGATGAAAAAGAGGCGTCCAAGAGGCGCGATTTTAGTGTCAATGCGATGATGCGTAACATCTTCACAGGTGAGTTACTCGATTTTTGGGGTGGCAAAGAGGCGATTGAGCGCAAAAGCCTTGCCATCATTGATGAGCAAAATTTCAAAGAAGACAGCCTTAGAGTGCTTCGTGCGGTGCAGTTTAGTGCACGTCTTGGCTTTAAAATAGAACGTAAAAGCGTGGAAGTGATGCGTAGCATTGATCTTTCTGATCTGAGTAAGCCGCGCATTTTGTGGGAGTTTGAAAAGCTCTTTCGAGCCCCTTGTTTGCACTACGGGCTCTTTTACATGTACGCCCTTCATCTTTTTGAAAAATGTTTTACATGTAAAGTGGAAAATCGCTTTTTTGAGATCGCGCGTGAATTGCTACGATACAAGCAAAATTTTGAAGACGCCCTTCGTCCTTACTATTTTGTTTATATCGTCGCCAATCGTCTGAAACAAGAACCTTTGAGGTGGTTGAAGCAACTCGAAGCGCCCAATCATTACCTGCAAACGTTTAAGCATCAGCCTTTTTTTGAAGGCGAAATAGACGATGAAATGCTTTTACATGTAAGCCTTGAAATGCCCATTTCGCAGTGGCTTGGCAATTATCGAAGTGGTGTTAAAGAGAGGGCGCAAAGACTTGGAATTTGGGAGAAGCCCTTTGATGGAGGCGTTTGTGTGCACGAAGTGATGCGTGATGGCTTTACGGGGCGAGGCATTGGTGAAGAGTTATTGCGAAGAAAAATTGAAATTATAAAGCAGGTGAGTGAAAATGCAAGAGAGTAAAAATTATATTTTAAAAATTGATTGTTCCGATGAAAAAGGTCTGATCTACCGCATTGCGGACGTGGTGTTCAAGTATCAGCTGAACATCATCAAAAACGACGAGTTTGTTGACCGTGATAACGGTAAATTTTTTATGAGAGCCGAACTCAGCGGCGAAATGAATATGAGTGCGTTTAAAGGCACCCTTGAGGCGATGTTGCCTGCCCATGCGGACATTTACGTCGCCGAAGCGCGTAAAAAAGACATCATTCTCATGGGAACGAAAGAGACGCACTGCTTGGGTGATATTTTGCTCAAACATGACAGCGATGATCTCAATGCGAACATTTTGGCGATTGTCTCCAACTACGAGGATCTCAAAGGTCTAAGCGATAAATTTAACATTCCGTTTCATTGTGTTAGCCATGAAGGGTTAAACAGAGCCGAACACGAAGCCAAAGTGCTGGAAGTGTTAAGCGCTTATACGGTGGACTACATCGTTTTAGCCAAATACATGCGTATTTTATCGAGCGAATTTGTCGGTCATTATGAAGAGAAAATGATCAACATTCACCACTCATTTTTACCCGCTTTTATCGGGGCAAATCCGTACAAACAAGCGTTTTCACGTGGTGTCAAAATCATCGGAGCCACGGCGCATTTTGTGAACAATAACCTTGACGAAGGTCCGATCATCGCGCAAGATGTCATTCATGTCAATCACGAAATGACATGGAAAGATATGCAACGAGCAGGCAGAAACGTCGAGAAAAACGTCCTCTCCAATGCGCTTGATTTGGTGTTTGAAGAGCGTATTTTTGTGCATGATAATAAAACGATTATATTTTGATTTTGACACGCATGTTGGGCAAAGCCCAACACACTACGTTAGCCACTGGGGCACTAAAGCTAGTTTCTTACGAAGCAGAATAGGGAGATTTTTTTATGTTTAACATCGTTTTAGTTCACCCACAAATTCCTCAAAATACAGGCAGCATCGGGCGCATGTGTGTCAATGCCGACTGTAAATTGCACATCATCAAGCCAACGATGTTTGAGATCAGCGATAAGACTGTAAAGAGGGCAGGGCTTGATTATTGGCATCTTTTAGACGTTACGGTTTGGGAAAATTTAGACGCTTTTTTAGAGGCGCATCAAGAGAAAGTAGATCGTTTCTTTTTTGCGACCACGAAAACTACCAAAACTTATTTTGAAGCCTCATTTCAACCTGGAGATTTTCTCTTTTTTGGCGGTGAATCCACAGGGCTTCCGATGGAATTGATGCAAATGAAATGGGAGAATGCCATCACGATTCCGATGGGAAAACTGGGTAGAAGTCTCAACCAAGCGACATCAGCAGGCATCATACTCTACGACGCGATTCGTCAAAATTTCGAGACGTTTAGAGCGACATCGTTAGCGTAACAAGGAGTTTACCATGAAAAAAGCGCTACTGTTTTTAAGTCTTGTTCCTCTTTTCGCAATGGCGCAGATGAGCATTACGACCAATGAGCATGTTTCAGAAGCATTGACACCGGATGTTTTGCGCGCTCAGATCGGGTTTGAAGAGGAGCATAAAAGTGCCGATGTGATTAAAGAGCATCTCAATGCCATTGTCGCTTCGGTGAAGCAGTTTGACTCCAAAGGCGAATTTTGCCGTGGTGGTGGTGGTTATTACCTAGCACCTCGTTACAGCTATAAAGAGCAAAAGCAGATTTTTAATGGCTACGGTGGCACGCTCTCGTTTGGATGCGATTTTAAGTCAATTGAGCATTACAATTCGCTTTTATCGGCTCTGAATAAAATCAAAGCGTCCAGTGTTTTGATCAACCAAAGTGCTTTGATATGGGACGTGAGCCTTAAAGCTCGCAACAGTGCGCGTCTTGCGATGCGTACTTCACTACTGCAAATGGCGACGGAGCAAGCACTCTTTTTTTCAAAAGAGACAAAGATGCGTTGTGAAGTCAGTGCCATTGCTTTTGAAGGGACTGAATCTGCTCAACCGGTGATGATGAAAGGTATGCTTTCTCGTGCAAATGCTTCATTGAAGGAAGAGTCAACTCCTACCGAAGCGCCGATCTTGCGCGATGAAACACTCACTTTAGATGCGACGGTTCATTACACCTGCGTCAATGAAAAATAGCGTGAAAGTACGTTAATTTGAAAATCCACGATATTCTTTTTATTGGAGCAGGTGCGAGTGCGTTGATGGCGGCGAGTCATCTTGAAGGGCACGATGTTGCCCTCGTGGATGCAAACCCTAAAATAGGCATGAAACTGCTGATCTCGGGTGGTGGCAAATGCAATCTCACCAACCGTTTTGCAACGGCTGATAATTATCTGGGTGATCAAGCGTTTATTGCGCCGATTCTGAGCGCGTTTGATGCAAATGCCACACTCTCGTTTGTGAAAAAACACCATCTACGTCTGGAAGAGCGCGATCATGGGCAGATATTTTGTGCTAACAGTGCCAAAGAGTTGGTCTCTATTTTGGGTCGCTTGAGCGCGTATGCGACGTTTTACCTCTCCACCAAAGTTTTACATGTAAAGAAAAATGACCACTTTGTTCTCACGACCGATAAAGGCGAAATTCACGCCAAAAAAGTGGTTGTGGCGAGTGGTGGGCTTAGTTATGCCAGCATTGGTGCGAGCGACATTGGCTATAAAATCGCGGAATCGTTTGGGCATACGATCATTCCTCCTTCGCCTGCGTTGGTTGGGTTAACCCTTCAAAAAGAGCAATTTTGGATGAAGGAACTGAGTGGAATTGCCTTGCCTGTTTGTTTATATGTAGAAGGAAAACGTTTTAGCGAAAACCTGCTTTTTGCACACAAAGGCATCAGTGGACCCTCTATTTTGAGTGGATCGTTGTACTGGAAAAAAGGGAATATGACGATTGATTTTCTCCCACACATTCAAAGCATGGAATCACTTTTTAAGGAGCAGGGTAAAAAGCAGATCATCACCGCATTGGGGCTTCCAAAACGCTTTAGTAAAGCCTTTTTAGACTCGGTTGGCATGGACGATAAAGTGCTCTCAAAACTCACCGCCTCGGAGCGTGAGACGCTTGCTTTACTCAAAGCCTATACCTTCGCTCCTGCAGGCAATTTTGGCTACACCAAAGCCGAAGTGACCAGAGGCGGTGTTAGCACTTCTGAGATCCATCCTACAAATATGGAAAGCCTTACATGTAAAGAGCTTTATTTTCTTGGCGAAGTGATGGATGTGACAGGAGAATTGGGAGGATTTAACTTCCAATGGGCGTTTGCATCGGCGATGCGCTTTGTAAAAGGGTCTGTTTTTTGATACAATAAAAGTAACTGAAGAGAAGAGGTGTGGTGTGATTAGAGCGGCACGTGTGCATTTGCGCGATCCTAAGAGCGTTTTGGTTGTCGTTTTTGTACTCTCGTTTGTACTGCTGACACTGGGTCTTCTCAATCTTCATACCTTAGAGACCGAAAAAGAGCGAGCAAAAGTCTATACGACCGCCGTCAACTACAGTTATGACATCAAATTTAACCTCGACCGAGCCCTCTCCTCAACCTACACACTCCAAGCGTTATTGACCCAAAATGATGGTGGATTTATTCGTAATTTTGAAGAGATTGCGGATGAGATTTTACCGTCTTATCCGGGTGTGATAGAGCTTGCGATTGCTCCTCGTGGTATCATTCAACAAGTAGCGCCGCTTGCTGGCAATGAAAAAGCACTGGGGCTCAACCTTTTTGAAGCCAAGACCCAAAACAAAGAGTCTTTTTTAGCACGTGAGAGCGGTAAATTGACGTTGGCTGGACCTTTGGAGTTGACTCAAGGGAATATTGGTCTTGTGGGACGGCTGCCTATTTTTGAAAATAGGGAGAACAAAGAGCATTTTTGGGGATTTACCGCTGCGGTGATTCGCATCTCAGAGATCTTTGATACTGCTAAGATTGCTCAGCTTGAACAAGAGGAGCTACAGTATGAAGTGTGGCGCATCCATCCTGATAGTAAAGAGAGACAGATTATTTTAAGCTCAAAACGCACACCACTCATTGATCCTGTGGTCTATGCCTTCGATGTCCCCAATAACACATGGAGCATTGCAATAGCGCCTGAGAAGGGATGGGGGAGTCCGGTTGTGTTTATGGTGCGAGAGTTGATGGCGTTGATTTTTGCACTGATGTTAGCCTATATGGCAAAACTACTCCTTGAGCTTAAGATGGCAAAAGTGGCACTGGAGTCTAAGGTGCTTCAAACCACAGGTGAAAAAAATGTTTTGGAGCGTCAATTTGAGGTGCTCTTAAATGCGATTCCCGATCTGATTTGGCTCAAAGACCCCAATGGCATCTATCTGTTTTGCAACAAAGCGTTTGAACGCCTTTATGGGGCAAAAGAGCAGGTAATTGTGGGGAAAAGTGACTATGCTTTTGTGAATTTTCAATTAGCTGATTTTTTTAGAACACACGATATTATCGCAATGGATGCCAAAGAGCCTGTGCGAAATGAAGAGGAACTCAGTTTTAAAGAAGATGGTTACAACGGATTGTTTGAGACGATTAAAACGCCTGTGTATGATCAAAACAGTGAACTCTTAGGCGTTTTAGGTGTTTCACGCGACATCACAGCACGCAGAGAAAATGAAGAAAAAATTCAAAAATTAGAGTATTTTGATCCACTCACCTCTTTACCGAATAAGCTACAACTGCGTCTTCGTGTGGAGCATGATCTGAATATTGTGCAACGCAACAATGAGCAGTTAGCGGTTCTGTTTATCGATTTTGATCACTTTAAAAATATCAACGATACCCTAGGGCATGCTACGGGTGATGAGCTTTTGGTCAAGGTCTCTAAACGTCTCAAACCTCTTTTGCGCCAAGTCGATACCCTTTCGCGCCAAGGGGGCGATGAGTTTGTCGTAATCTTGCCAGGGGTGAGTGTGGACGATGCTGCGCACATGGCAAAGCGCTTGCTTCAAGCGATTGAACAGCCCATTAAGCTAGAGACCACTGAGTTGATCGTGACCGCGTCTATTGGCATTGCACTCTATCCCAATGATGGAGAAGACATCGACACGCTCTTTAAAAGTGCGGACGCGGCGATGTATTTGGCCAAACAAAATGGCAGAAACAATTACCGTTTCTTTACCTCCGAGATTCAAAGCAGATCTGCTCGCATCTTAAGCTTGGAAAATGCGCTACGTTATGCGCATACCAGAGGCGAATTGAGCCTGCATTATCAGCCACAAATTTCACTGAGCGATGGCAAAATTGTGGGAGTTGAGGCACTCCTTCGTTGGAATCATCCTGAGTTTGGAATGATCTCGCCTGTGGAGTTTATTCCGATTGCAGAAGAGAGCGGTCAGATCTTGTTAATCGGTGAATGGGTGATGCGCACCGCTGCAACGAGGATGAAACAGTGGATGGATATGGGCTTTCCTGCGATGAGTGTGGCGGTCAATCTCTCCGCCGTTCAGTTTCACCATGCGCATCTCTCCACGTTGGTCAGTGCGATTATTGATGACGTGAAGCTTCCGCCATGGTTTTTGGAAATTGAGTTGACCGAGAGTGCTGCAGCTCAAAATCCACTCCATGCGATTGAAACGATGAATGAGCTCTCCAAAAAAGGGATTCGTCTTTCCATTGATGATTTTGGGACAGGGTACTCCTCTTTGAGTTATTTGAAGCGTTTTAAAGTCTATAAACTCAAAATCGATCAGAGCTTTATTCGCGATATTAGCATTGATCCAGAAGATCGTGAGATCGTTAAAATCATCATTGCTTTGGGAAAAAGTTTGGGGCTTAAAACGATTGCAGAAGGCGTTGAGACCAAAGAGCAGTTAGACTTTTTAAAAGAAAATGGCTGCGATGAAGCTCAAGGGTATTACTTTAGTAAACCCTTGAATGTGACGGATTTAGAAGCGCTTTTAAGAGCGCCTGAGATTATTTTAGATAAGAACAACAGTAACTAGCGCACGTCTTTACATGTAACGTAAAAGAGGCATTGGCAGGTACTTCAAAGGTTGCTGTTTCATGAATCACTAAAGGCTCTTTTTGGTTTGGAAACTCCACACTCAGCTCGCCACTTAAAAACTCCATTACTTCCGCTGCACCTGTGTTAAAGGTGTAGTCTCCTACTTGCATGAAACCGAGTGTTTTGGTAGAACCATCTTCAAACGTGAGCGTGTAACTCACCACTTTGCCATCAAAATAAACATTGGCTTTTTTCGTAACGGTAACATTTTTAAATTCCATTTTTTTCCTTTATTGGGTTTTTGAGATGGCGTAATTATACAAGAGTTCGTGTGTATAATTTCTTTTTCATTCGGATTGACTATAATTAGCCATCTAAAACTTTGGAGCGTGCTTGATGATGAAAATAGCAGAGTTAATTAGTGGGTATGAGAAGTTTAAAGATACTAAATTTAAAAAATACGAAAACAAATTTTTGGACTTGGTTAAAAATGGACAGCATCCAAAAGTTTTATTTATCGCTTGCAGTGACTCTCGCGTCGATCCTGCACTGATCACCAACTCAGCGCCGGGTGAGCTTTTTGTTCTACGCAACATTGGCAATTTTGTTCCACCCTTTGCGCCCGATAATGACTTTCATGCAACAGCTGCAGGGATTGAGTATGCCGTTTCCATCTTGGAAGTGACCGACATTATTATTTGCGGACATTCGCATTGTGGGGCGATTGAGACGATGTACACGAAGATTACCGACATTAATTTGGTGCATGTTAAAAAATGGCTAGAATTAGGGATGGATGCCAAAAATTACGTGACCCAAAAGCTCATCAGTCAAAATGTGACACAACCTGAGAGGCTAGAGCTTACGGAGAAAATTTCACTGCTGTTTCAATCCAAAAATCTCTTAACATACCCCGATGTTGAGCGTCGTGTCAATGAAGGCGAGCTTTTTATTCGTTCGTGGTATTATCACTTAGAGACGGGTGAATTAGAATATTTCAACACCGAATCGGGTGAATTTGAGCCCATGATCGGCAGTGAAAATTGATGAAAGGCAGCGAAAAGTGATACGTTGGAGTCTGCTTTTTGTACCGCTTCTGCTCAGTGCACTTGAGTTTAAAGTCGCAACGTACAATGTCGAAAACCTCTTTGATGCAACCAAAAATAGCAGCGAATACGAAGAGTATCAGCCAGGCCCAAAGCACGGCTGGAGTGAGGCGATGTTGCAGAGAAAAGTCAACAATCTAGCACGCGTGATAGGCGACATTAATGCTGACATCATCGTTTTAGCCGAAGTTGAAAACAAAGCAGTGCTTCAAAAACTCAACACTGCACTTGGGAACAAAGCTTATCCTTACCTCTTTTACCCTACCAAAAAAGAGCGTGTTTTTATTGAGACAGCACTTCTTTCACGTTTCCCAATCGAAAAAAGCTCTACGATAGCACTGCACAATCAAGCCAGAGGCATTCACCGTGTTACTGTAAGCGTGGATGCAAAAGCGCTGGATCTTTACATCAACCATTGGCCCGCTTTCATCGAAAAAGAGGATGAACGCCTTGTCTATGCTAAAACACTGCATACGATTTTGGAAAAAGAGAAGGGTCGCGAGTATATTCTCTTGGGCGATTTTAATTCGCCCTACCAAGAGCAAAGAAGGCACTGGGGCATGGGACTGGTTCATTTTTTACAAGCCGGCGATCAAAAAGCTCCTTTGTATAATCTCTGGTACGAGTTACCGCAAAATAGGCGCTATTCTCACAGTTATGGCAAGCAAAAAAATGCGTTGGATCATATCATTATCCCCAAATCCTTGATGGATCATAAAAGCATTGAGTACACACCAGATTCCTTTAACGTGTTTGTTCGCCCTTATATGTTGGATGAAAATGGCAATCCCAATCGGTGGCAAATCAGCAATAAAGGGCGAGGCGAACACCTGGGTTCTGGTTTTTCCGATCACTTGCCCATAACTGCAATTTTCCATACGCTGAAGGATTAAGTCACAAAAATAACACCTTTTTAAGCCCTTTACTTTTATAGTTATCCATTATATTTATCATAAAGGACTCAAAATGATCTGTGCTGAAAAACTTCAACGTTTAATGATGGCGGCAGTCTTGTTTATTGCATGCTGTTTGATGAGTGTTGGCTCAATTTACGGTACGATTTTGCTAGGTTTTGTCATCGCGATGATCGTTGTCTGGGCGATTACCGATTTTTGTCCTTCCATTTGGCTTTTTTCAAAGCTAGTAGGTCACTGCAAACGTAGCCACTAACACCGAAAATTCCTTTACATGTAAAAGGACGATTTAACCTCTCTTTGGTTAAAATAAGATCAAATTATTTACATGTAAAGGTCGATCAATGATCAAACCCCTTTTGATAGAAATCGGTGTTGAAGAGCTCCCTGCTATCCCCTTTTTGAAAGAACTTCCCCATATTGAAACACTCTGGCTTGAGATTTTAGAGAAAAATGCCCTCGCATGCGCGTTTAATTTTTACTACACGCCACGTCGTTTAGTGCTTTGGCATGAAGCGTTTCCAACACAGCAAAATGAACGAGAAGAGGAGTTCTTTGGAGCACCGCTTTCAGTTGCACTTAAAGACGGCGAGCCCACACCTGCAGCACTTGGCTTTGCTAAAAAATGCGGTGTTGATTTTAGTGAAATCTCGCGCGCGATGAAAGATGGCAAAGAGGTTTTATACTATAAAAAAACCATTGCAGGACAAAGCTCACAAAACCTTCTTCAAGGAATGATCGAGCAATTTATCAAAGGGCTAAATTTTGGAAAGTCCATGCGTTGGGGCTTTTTAGAAGAGCATTTCATTCGTCCGATTCGCTGGATCGGTTGTATGATGGGGGATGAACATGTGCCTTTCTCTCTTTTTGGTGTCGAATCAACCCCGTTTTCCTATCCACACCGAACGATTTCGTATGAGCCCTTTGCCTATATGTTTGCAGGCGATTATTTTGAGCGTTTGGCGGAGCGTGGCGTGGTGCTTTACCCTTCAAAACGTGAAGAGATTATCTTAAATGATTTTAAAGCGATTGAGGCCAAAGAGGGTATATCGATTGAAATTGATGAAGATCTTTTAGCCGAAGTCGTGGCGATTACCGAGTATCCAAAAGCGTTGATCGGCAGTTTTGAAGAGCGCTTTTTGCGTCTGCCTCCTGAGGTGATTATTACCTCCATGAAAGAGAATCAACGCTATTTTCCTGTCTTTAAAGACGGATATCTGACTAACCGTTTCATCGTCGTTTCCAACGCAATCAGCGATGATTATGACCTGATCGTCAGAGGCAATGAAAAAGTCCTTCGAGCACGACTTTCGGACGCACTTTTCTTCTTGGACAATGACCTTAAAAACGGTCTGCGCTATGAAGGGCTCAAAGACATTACGTACCTTGATGGATTGGGTTCACTTTTGGATAAAGAGCTTCGTGAAAAAGCGATTGCAACCTACTTAAGCTGCAAATACCAAACAGCACTTCTAGCCCAAAATGCGCGATTAAACGCTTCAAGTTTAACGGCACTCATGGACAAATCCGTGATGTACAGTAAAAGCGATCTTTTAAGCGAGATGGTCTATGAATTTACAGAACTTCAGGGCTTGATGGGTTACTACTATGCGACCGCTTCGGGGGAAGATGAACTGTTTGCCCTCGCGCTCAAAGAGCAGTATCTGCCCAATTCAGAAGAGAGTGCGCTTCCAAGCACGCTTTTTAGTGCGATTGTAGCGCTTTCGTATAAACTAGATTCTTTGATCGCGCTCTTTAGCATCGACAAAATCCCAACGGGTAATAAAGACCCGTATGCCCTTCGCCGTGCGGTCAATGGCATCGTTAAAATTGTGTTGGATCAAGGCATCGCTTTTGACATTAAAAACGATCTTTCTGCTCTGAGTCAAGCGTACAAAAGCTTTGATTTTAACGTGCTTGAGACCTTCTTTTTAGAGCGAATGTACCAATTCTTTGATGTCAATCCTTCCATCATTTCTGCTGTGATCAGCAGTGGTGAACGAGATATTGTGAAGATGGCACAAAAGATTAAAGCACTTTCTTTTATCGTCCAAGATGATGGCTTTAAAGAGATGTTTTCAACCTTCAAACGTGTTGCGAACATCATCAAAAACATGGAAGCAAAAGAGCAAACACCTGTGAATGAGGCGCTGTTTGATAACAGCTACGAAAAAGAGCTTTTCGCTTCTTTTAGAGCAGTGATTTCAAACGAATATGCCTCTTTTGAGGAGAATTTAGACGCACTGTTTGGTCTTAAACCTCAAATCGACGCCTTCTTTGACAATGTTATGGTCAATACCGAAGACGTCAGTGTCAGAACCAATCGTCAGAATCTGATTGCTTCGATTTACACTGCGTTTAAGGCGATTGCCGATATTAAAGAGATCAGCATTTAATCCCTGTTTGGAGCCTAAATCCTAAGGTATTTAGGCTCTTTTACTCCTTCAAAACGTGAAAAAGAGCACAATGTCAGTCAGTAAACGCATCAAACACTTTAAACAGCTCGCTATTTTACTCACCATCTTTTGGACACTGCTGACAAGCTGTTTTGTGATCTATCAATTTTACAACGAAGAAAAACACATCGAAGAGAGCTCATTAGAAAAAATAAAAGGGGTGGCGGAACAGTCGGTTGCTTTTATTTATTGGGCGTATGAGCAAAAAGCAAACGCTTTGAATGATGAGCAAAAGTATGTCATTCGCAGTAATTTTTCCCTCAAAGAACTTTTAGCCGTCCTTGCAAAACACAGTGACATGGAACTTGATATTTCCTCTTCCACCAAAACACTCAACCTATCACCCTCAGCTTTAGACACCGTACTGAAAGTCAAAGAGCGCAAAGAAGATGGTTACATCGTTTTTGAAAAAACAGGCGAAAAACACCTCTTTTATGTCAAACCGATGCTGGCAAATCGTGCGTGTATCTCATGTCATGTTCACCATGAAAGTACGGTTGGATCATTGATGGGCTATACGACGCTGATAATGAAAGTGCCGACGTTTAAAAATGCCAATCCTCAAACCTTTTATTTTCTCGTGGTGACCTATCTTGGAACATGGCTTTTGGGGCTTTTTGCCATTTGGTGGATTCATGCACGCGGTCGCGATTATCTCAATGAAAAAACCAAAATGTATGAAGAGAGTATGTACGCACTCGTGGACATGATGGAAAAGCGCGACAGTTACACCGCTGGACACAGTCAACGCGTCGCTGAATACGCAAAAATGATTGTTCTTGCCATGAACTATAGCAGTGATGAGGCGGATTTTATCTACAAAGCAGGGATGTTGCATGACATCGGAAAAATCGAAATTCCCGATGCTATTTTGCTCAAACCTGATAAACTCACAGAGATTGAATATTCCCTCATCAAACGCCACGTGAGGGCAAGTTATGAACTGCTCTCACGTGAACCTTTTATCCTACTTGCTGAAGTGGTGTTATCGCACCATGAACGCTACGATGGCGGTGGGTATCCGCAAGGGCTCAAAGCGGAGCAGATTCCATTTTTCTCACAAATTATTGCCGTAGCAGACGCGTTTGATGCGATGACCACCAATCGGGCGTATCGTAAAAGTTTAAGCCGTGAAGCGGCCTTGGCTGTTTTAAACGAGGAGCGAGGAAAACAGTTTCATCCTCTGATCGTTGATGTTGCTCAAGAGATTTTTGCTCAGGCAATTTTGCCCGAAAATACAACCCAAATGCCAAAAGATCTGCTCGAAGAGATGCGTTTTTCGTACTCTTTTCGCGATCAACTCACCGGTTTTTACAATGTCAATTACCTCAAATTTGTCTTCAATCATGCCCCTGATTATGCGCTGAAAGTCTTTCAGATTGATCATCTCAACTGTACAGATTTTGCGCTATACAACAAAAAAAATGGCTGGAAAAAAGGCGATGAACTTTTATGTTTGATCGCAAAAACAATCGCGTCGATCTACCCAGAAGCGATCATCGTACGTGTGTATAGTGATAATTTTTTGGTTTTACATGTAAACGAAAATGAGCCCATCGACTATGCCACAATCGATGTTTTGATGCGTAAGCATGGTCTGGTGATGCAGTATCAACATGTCAGCTTTGGCATTGATGAAACGTTGAGCATCGAAACGTTGGAAGATAAACTACTTCATTTATAGAACGCGGTATAATTGTCTGTATAAACTACGAAGAGGGGCTTTGAATGCGTTTGACTACCTGTCCGTTAGACTGTTTTGATGGATGTAGCATCACTGTGAACGATGAGCTTAAACTGAAAGGCAACAAAAACCATCCTATCACGCAAGGCTACCTTTGCCATCATCTCAATCACTACCATACCTTTGAACGGATTGAAGAGCCACGTTATTTGGGGCAAAGCATTAGTATGGAAGAGGCACTGAAGATTTTAGAAGAGAAGCTAAGAGCGTACAAGCCTTCCCATACGCTCTATTTTAAAGGAAGTGGAAATCTGGGTGTGATGCAAGGGGTCACAAAGCGTTTTTTTGCAGAACATAAAGCCGTTTTGGCTTCGGGATCATTGTGTGATGAAGCGGGTGATGCAGGCGTATGCGAGAGCAGGGGTGCCAATCTAGCCCTTTCTCCTTTACATGTAAAAGAGGCCGAAGTCGTTATATTATGGGGTCGTAACCCGAGTGTAACGAACTCGCATATGCTTCCATCGCTTAAGGGAAAAACGCTTATTGTCATTGATCCGATAAAAATTGACCTTGCTTACTCCGCAGCCCTTCATATTCAGATTCAACCAAGAGGCGATCTTTATTTGGCTCTTTTGCTCTGCCGTTTAGTGGCAATGGAAGATATGGAAGACCAAACATTTTTAAATGAGCGAACGCTAAATCACAGCGATTTTATAGAGTACATCAGTGGCATTCCTATGCGAAAATTACTGGATAGATCACAGGTAAACCTCGATGAAGTTGGCGAGTTGCTTCGTCTTATCAAAGGTAAAAAAGTCTCTATTTTAGTCGGTATTGGTGTACAAAAGTATAGCTTTGGTCACAGTGTTTTACGTGCCATTGACGCATTAGGTGCTATGCTTGGACTGTTTGGGAAAGTAGGCTGTGGTGTAAGTTACCTCTCCAACAGCGGTTTTGATTTTTACGCCCCTTTTAAAGTCAGTGCTAAAACAGAGCCTTTGCCGATTGTTGATTTTGGCAAATACGATTTGGTCTTTATTCAAGGGGGCAATCCTCTTTCTCAAATGCCGTGTAGTAGCAAAGTGAACGCAGGCATTGATCACGCCAAATGCGTGGTTTACTTTGGCTTGCATGAAAATGAGACCTCTGAAAAGGCACATTTGATTATTCCTGCAAAAAGCTTTTTGGAAAAAGAGGACTTAAAATTAAGCTATGGGCATCATTTTATTGGGCGCATGCCAAAGCTCGTCGAGAGTGAGATTGGAATCAGTGAATATGCTCTTGCTCAAACGTTACTAGGAGTTTTTGGACATCAGGCATTAGAGAGCGAAGAGCGTATTATCGAGCAGGTGATTGTTTCCAATAGCGTGGAAAAAGAGGGCTTTTTGATCTCAAAAACCTATGAAGATTTACCGTATGAAAAAACCTTTTACACCCCCAGTGGAAAGTTTGAATTTTTAGAAGAGTTTGATGATGAGCCTTTAGAAGAGGAGGGCTACTTTCTGATTGCTGCAAAGCAGAACACCTCCCTTAATTCACAGTTTGTGACGGATGATTATCTTTATGTGCCACGAAGTCTTGGCTTCGAGCAAGAGACACGTGTGCGACTCACGAATCGCTATGGAAGCGCAGAATACTCGGTCATGCCCAGTGATCGACTGAGGGATGATTGTCTTCTTTTGTACAGTGGAGCTAAAAATGCCAACCAACTGACGCCTCATGCAATGAGCCAAGAGGGGAAATGCGCCATTTACCAAGAGATGAAAGTGAAATTGGAAAAAGTCAGATGAACGATACAGACATTTTACTCGATGATGCCCTTTTGCTTGTGGAGCAAAACTTCTACTTTTTACACATGGGCGAGTTTTTAGGCAAGCTTACCAAAACGGAAGACCTGAGCGATCGCAGTCTTTTTGTGGTAAAAAAGTATGAAAATGACCAAGCCTACTACTTCAATGCCGAGATTATTCAAGAGCTTTTAGCCAATGCGCGTCAAACCAAAAAAGAGGATATTTCGCTTTTTGAGTATTTCGTTGAGTTTAACGCTTTTCGGGGCATTTGTATGGCAATGGTGGAAAGCCTTCGTTTCGAGAGTCCATTTAAAATCTTTATGCAAAAACTCTTTGGTGAACAGTATGAGAATTTTTTTGACATTGTCTCGTTTGTGCGCAATGTGCTCTCCCATAACATTCACTCAGAGATTCGCCTCAGTGAGAAAGATTTTGATGGCACACTCAAACGCATTCGTCGTATGGGGCGAAAAGCTGCTATGAGCTTTGCCTTTCAATACTCCCTCAATCTCCCAGAACTAGGCGCTCCCAATGATGCGTATGTCTTTACATGTAAGATTGATTTTGAAAGCCTTGAAGAGGGAATGCCTTTTTTAGAAATCCTCTCCATGTGGGACTTGATGATGCTCAGTGAGCTGTGTTTTAATTTGGTGATGACGTATCGGATGAATGAAGAAAAGGTGATAGATAATGAGTGAATTTAAACAAAATGAAAATTTTATATCAATAAATAAACTACCAATTATTGTTTTAACACATAATCCAAAAGGAAAATGGGGTGATGTTCGAGATAAAATAGAACAAGGGTTTTATAAAGGCTGGGGGAAAGCGATTAATGTTGAAATTGACCAATTAGCCTTAATCTATATTTCAAAAGGCGCGAATGAAATAGAATATATCATGCAAGTTGAAAATGTTTATGAAGACTCAATGGATTTAAAATTAGTCAGAAAATTAGATGAAAAAACACGAAAACAATTGACTTATACTAAATTGGTCGAGAATGGACTAAAACCCTCAACCATAAACTATATTCTTAACAATAATGAAAAACTCTATAAATATGTTACAAAAGTTATCAATGGTGAATTAGGAGATACTATGAATGCAGTTTCAACTCAGCCCCTCAATCAAATCCTCTATGGCCCTCCCGGTACAGGCAAAACATATCATACGATTAATAAAGCGATTGAAATTATTGAAAATAGAGTGGTGGAAGAAACTGAAGATAGGGATATTTTAAAAGCACAATTTGAAGCCTATAAACAAGCGGGTCAAATCGAATTTTTGACGTTTCATCAAAGCTATGGCTATGAAGAGTTTGTTGAGGGGATAAAAGCGGAAATAACAGAAAAAGAAAATATTAAATATGAAGTTCAACCTGGTATTTTCAAAAAACTTTGTGAAAAGGCAAACGATAAAAGTTTTTCTTTTAAAGAAAAAATAGAAAAGTATCGTGAATTATTACAGAATGAAGAAATAAATTTAAAAACTGCTACGGGTGTTCCGTTTAAATTATCTAAAAGTGATTATGGCATAAATACACAAACAAATCATTCATTTAGTGTCAATAAATTGATAGAAATAAATGATGGAAAATTATCAAGCAATCCTGATGGCACTTATGGAAAATTTATAGTTGAAGATATCCATAAAAGATTTCCAAACAATGAATTAAAAAACTACATTCTCATCATCGACGAAATCAACCGTGGCAATATCTCTAAAATCTTTGGAGAACTTATCACGCTTATTGAAGAGAGTAAGCGCATAGGTAAAGATGAAGCGTTACATGTAAAGCTTCCATACTCTAATACAGACTTTGGCGTACCACAAAATCTCTACATTATCGGCACAATGAACACCGCTGATAGAAGCATCGCTTTGATGGACACTGCACTGAGACGAAGGTTTTCATTTACGGAGATGATGCCTCGTACGGATGTGTTGGATTTTGAAGTTGAGGGTTTACATGTAAAGCGTATGCTTGAGATAATTAACAAGCGCATTGAGTATCTTTATGACCGTGACCATACCATCGGACATGCGTATTTTATGAGTTTAAAAGATGAAAAGATCACTGACAAAAAAGCAGAGCTTGATAACATTTTTAAACATAAAATTATCCCTCTGTTACAAGAGTATTTTTACGATGATTGGGAGAAGATAAGATTGGTTCTAGGAGACAACCAAAAAGAGAAAAAGGAACAAACAAAAGAGTTGCAATTTATAAAAATAAAAAAAGATTACGATACAAATAAACTTTTTGGAGACGGTTCTTACGAGCTACTAGATGATGAAGCAACAAAAGTCTATGAAATCAATCATAATGCTTTTAAAAATATAGAGAGTTACAAAAAAATATATGAGTAAAAATAGTTTTTCGATTTTAGAATTTAGGTCAATCTATTATAAACAATACGATATTTTTGGAATGGATTTACAAGGTAATCTTGTAGTCCCGAAAAAAGTTTTTAATGAAATAAAACAGTTTATTCTCAAAAATAGTGAGCAAACCCAATTTCTAAAACCAAGTTATAAAAATGGTTTAGGAGAAGTTCTTCAAGCTCAAAACTATGTCGGTGTCATCCAAACCAAGGATGGATCGACCATAGAAATACTTCCAAAAATTCAAAATATAAGCGAAGAAACGTCCAAAGAAATTTTAATCAGAATGCTTAAAACTCTCAAAAAATCACCTTTTAAAAACTTTACTATGGCACATCTTAAAAGCTCAAAAATGCCACTTTTAGAGATATTTATTACGATGTTTTTGGAAGAGTTAGCAGCTCTTGTTCGCAAAGGTATCAAAAGTGACTATATCACCAAAGAAGAAAATCTTAAATTCCTAAAAGGTAAACTCAAAATAGGCGAGCAAATCAAACAAAATACCATCCATAAAGAGCGATTTTTTGTGGAGTTTCAAGAATTTTTGAGTGATAGAGCCGAAAACAGGTTGATTAAAACCACCCTTCAATACCTCTATAAAAAATCCAAGCTCAATGCCAATCAACAACGCATACGAGAGTTTTTATTTGTTTTTGATGAAATTTCTGTGTGCAAAGATATAAAAAATGACTTTTTACATGTAAAGCCAAATCGTCAGATGAAAGACTATGAACATGTGCTTTTATGGTGTAAAACTTTTTTACTAGAAAATTCATTTTGCCCTTACAAAGGTAATGATATTGCTTTTGCGCTTTTGTTTGATATGAACCTGCTTTTTGAGAGCTATATGGGGGATTATCTGAAGAAAAAAGGTTTACATGTAAAGCTACAAGATAAAACGCATCATTTAGCCTATGAAAATAACGATGGAAAATTTAGGCTTAAACCTGACATACTCGTTTACGATAAAGATGTGCTTCTAATCGCCGATACCAAATGGAAAATACTCTCAAAAGAAAAGACAAATGAGGGCATATCTCAACCTGATATGTATCAGCTTTATGCGTACGGTACAAAGTATGAAGCGTGTCAAGAAATGTATCTTATTTACCCAAAAGATAATGACATTAATACTAGAAAATTTGTCTTTAATAAAGAGAGAGAGGGTTCTTTAATGTTAAATACTCTCTTTTTTGATGTAGAAAATAATTGTTTTGAGAGCAATGATAAAGGATATAGACTTTTAGAGTTAATTGGAAAGGTATAAGAAAAAAAGGTGGGGGGATCCCCACCTAAAAAGACTAAACAGCTTCGTTATCAAGCTCTCCCGTACGAATACGTACACTTTTTTCAACGTTGGAAACAAAGATCTTTCCATCACCAATTTTGCTTGTGCGAGCACTTTTCACGATAACATCGATGACTTTGTCAACGAGTTCGTCAACAACAACCACTTCGATTTTAATTTTTGGTAAGAAGTCAACGACATACTCTGCACCCCTGTAAAGCTCTGAGTGTCCTTGTTGTCTTCCGTAACCTTTCACTTCACTAACGGTCATACCCGTAATATCAAGCTCTGCGAGAGCATCTTTAACATCTTCGAGTTTGAATGGTTTGATAATTGATTCGATTTTTTTCATTTTAGATCCTTATTATCTTAAGTTGAAGGCTTTTTCGCCGTGCTCTACTTCATCCAAACCTTGAGACTCAGCGTCGCTGCTTACTCTTGCGCCACCTGTTAGGATAGAAGCAATTTTAAAGACAATCGCTGTCGCAATCGCTGTATAGATGATCGTTACGATGATACCTTCAATTTGAATCATCACTTGGTCTGCATTTCCATAGAGTAAACCCGTACCTAGCTCATTGACTTCTGGGTTTGCAAAGATACCTGTTGCAATCGCACCCCAGATACCTGCCACACCGTGGATACCAAAAGCATCTAAAGAGTCATCGTATTTCAATGCTTTTTTGAGACCATTGACACCGTAAAATGCTAAGATACCTGCCACTAAACCGATCACAAGAGCGCCTGCCGTGTCAACAAATCCAGCGGCGGGTGTGATCGCAACAAGACCGGCTACAATACCTGAAGCAATACCAAGCAGTGTGAATTTTTTATAGGTAATATACTCAATCGTCATCCAAGCAAGTGCTGCCATTGCTGCTGCTGTGTTGGTGACAAGGAATGCACTTGCGGCAATGCCGTCTGCTCCAAGCTCACTACCAGCGTTGAATCCAAACCAGCCGAACCATAGCATACTAGCACCTAGTACGGTAAGTGTTACAGAGGAAGGGAACATCGCTTTACCAAAATCAGCACGTTTGCCTAGCATAAGGGCCATTACAAGACCAGCAACACCTGCGTTGATGTGAACAACTGTGCCACCTGCAAAGTCAAGAACGCCAAGTTTGGATAAAAATCCGCCGCCCCATACCCAGTGAGCAATAGGAGCATAAACCGCTAAGATCCAAAGTGCTGCAAAAATGAGCCATGTTGAAAATTTCAATCTCTCAATCACTGCGCCGCTGACGAGAGCGACTGTAATGCCTGCAAAGGTCATTTGGAATGCTACGAAAAGAAGCACAGGAATGTTACCCGTTGCCCAAAGATCTGTTACTTTGATGCCACTTAAAAAGAGGCTGTCAAAACCGATGATGCCACCAATATCAGTACCAAATGCTAACGTATAGCCAGCAACAACCCATACAATGGCTGCAACAATATAGCCTATAACACTCATCGCAATGGTATTGAGCAAGTTTTTAGAGCGAGACATACCGCCATAAAAAAGTGCTAAACCTGCTGGGGTCATAAACATAACAAGCGCAGTTGCTGTTAAAACCCATGCCGTGTTTCCTACGTCAAGTGTCGGAGCCGCTTCAGCGACCTCTGCAGCCGCTTCTTCAGCCGCCCACAATGTTGATAACGGCAACAATGTTGCGAGAGAGAGTAGTTTACTTCTCATGAATTCCTCCTAATAATGTTGAACTGATGAAATTGTATCACTTCACGGATTTTAATCTACGCATATGACTGATTAAAATTTAACCAGTTTAAAAAAAGAGTCCACTTTTCTTCAAACTTTTAACAACAAGCTATAATACCATCCTAAAATAAAAGAGGATACACATCACAATGAATCATATGCCATGGCTATCTGCAGGGCTTTTTCTCCTGGCTCTTTTGACCTCCAAAAACCGTACGAGGACACGTAAAAGTGCGTTTATGGGTGCGGGAACTATTTTTATTTATATGCTACTGAGCGCTTTTTACATTATCTCGAACTATTTTACCGGAGAAGGCATCAATGACGCTGTGATCTTTCATCTACGCTACGGGCTAGAAGGTTCAGGGTTTGGTGATTATTATTTAATCATTGGTATCGGCTTTGGACTCTTTTTTGCTAGCTTAGCCCTCTCGATTTTCTACTATCGCTTGGTCAAAAACGATGTCTTTGAGCATCATCAGAAGCTAAAATACGCACTTTCTCTCAGTGCATTGAGCCTTTCATTGGTGCTGCATCCTACGGTGCGTTTTTTGGGCGAAAGTGCGCTTAAAGCCATTGGTATTGAAAATCCATTGAGTCTTCAGTATCGTTTTAGCGACTATTACCAAGACCCTGTTTTAACCCCTCTTAGCGAAGAACATCCCAATTTAGTCTATATTTTTGCGGAGAGTTTTGAAGAGACCTATTATGATGAGACGCTATTTCCTTCGCTTGTAACCCATTTGCGTCCTATTAGAGAACAAAGTGTTTCTTTTACACAGATCAAACAAGCCCTTGGAACCAGTTGGACGATTGCGGGGATGACAGCGGTGCAGTGTGGTATTCCTTTGGTGACACCCTCAGCAAACGCACACTCACCGCAGGGGAACTCGATGTCCAAGATGAGTACGTTTTACTCTGGGGCTGTGTGCATGAGCGATATGCTGCATAAAGAGGGCTACAAACTGATCTACCGTAGTGGTTCGCCTTTGGAGTTTGCAGGGGTCGATAAGTTGTACCGTACGCACCACTTTGATGACATCAAAGGCATTAAAGAGCTCAAACCACTCCTGCAAAACCCTAACTATCAAACACCGTGGGGACTGTACGATGACACGCTTTTGGGGATTGCGATGAATGATTTTAAAAAGCTCTCCAAAAGCAGACAAAAATTTGCGATGTTTCTCTCCACGATGGACACGCATCACCCTTACGGGCATGTCTCTAAAAGTTGCAAAATCCAAAAATATCAAGATGGCAGTAACTCGATGCTGAACGCTGTGGCGTGTTCGGATGAATTGATCGCAAAATTTATCAAGCAAATTGAAGAATCTCCGTACGGCAAAAATACGATCATTGTGGTTGCCTCAGACCATCTTGCAATGCACAATATGGCGATAGAGACACTGATGAAGGGTGAGCGCCGCAATCAATTGATGATGATCGATCCTCGTTTAAGCAGCGCTCAAAAGGTGGAAAAAGTCGGTACGACGCTGGATATTGGAGCAACGCTTCTGCCTTTTTTAGGCTATAAAGCAACACTGGGATTGGGGCGCGATCTTTTAAGCGAGGAAGATTCTCTAGAGGCTTCCTTGGATGCTTTTGATAAAATCTTAAGTGCTTGGTCGAAAGAGTTAAGCCGTTTTTGGGAGTTTCCAAAAATAGAGCAAGAACTGGTTCTGGATACAACGAAAAACAACCTCAAAATTGGCAAAACGCTCTATAAATTTCCTATTTTATTACGGTTGAGTGACAACTTGGAAGTGAGTCCTTTCTTTGAGGTCAAGCTTAAGTTTTTTGAGACGGCTAAACTCTTTGGGTATCTGCATGATTATCATGCGAACGATGCTTTTTTGTGGGTCGATACATGCTCTCGCCTGAGCGCTTTAGCGTCTGAGAGTAATGTCAGTGTGAAAGGCAAGTATTGTTACGCGCTTGGAAAATTGGGTGCAGATATACGCTTGGAGAGCTTAAATGCCCCCCAAAAAAAGCTTAGTTTAGACCTCCTAAACCAAACACTCAACCTTTCGTATGAAGATGAAAAAGCAGTCACACGACGGGAAAATTTGATGAAGATAGAAGAGAAGTAAGCGCGCTGACCTCTCTTTACATGTAAGGCTAGGTGAGACGCTTGAAGAAGCGGTCGCCGTAGAGGTTGATGATCAGTCCTAGGACGATTAAAAACGCTGCAAAAAGCTTCCATGTGGGCAGTGCTTCGCCTACTAAAAGAGCGGAAGAGGAAAATCCGACCACCGGTACAAGCAGCGTAAAAGGGGCGACGGTTGTAGCAGGGTAGCGACTGAGTAGCCAACTCCAAATGCCAAAACCAAACAAGGTAACTGGATACGCAAGATAGGCAATCGCGCCGATACTTTTACCCGAGAGGTGTGTAAATATTTCAACGCTCCACAGATGCGATTCAAAGAGATACGAGAGTGTGAGTAAAAAAGGAAGCGAGATAAAACTTCCCCAAATGACGAGGCTGAGCATGTCAACCTTGCCGATCTGTTTGGAGACAAGATTGCCAATCGCCCATGAAAGGGAGGCACATTCGACTAAAAAAAGTCCCACAAGATTGACATCGCCTCCTGCATGAAATCCTACAAAGACAATGCCTGAAAAAGCAATGATCGCTCCTACGATTTTAGCCAAGCTCATCTTCTCTTTAATGAAAATGACCGCTAAAAGAGCGGTAAAAAAGACTTGGGTTTGCAAAGCGAGTGAGGCAATGCCAGAACTAACGCCCACATACATTCCCGAAAACAAAAAGGCAAAATCGAGGATAAACATGCTCAACGAATAGAAAAAAAGCATTTTCCATGAGGTGTTTGCAGGTCTTTTGAAGAAAAAGATCGTGGGAAACGTTGCGAAAAAGAACCGTAAAAACGTCAGCAAGAGGGGAGGAATCTCTGTGAGGGCGACTTGAATCACCACAAAATTGACTCCCCAAATGACGACCACGCCAAGAGCAAGTAAAATATGTTTCAGAGCCATTTTAACGGTTACTGCCAGCGAGTTTGATGCCAAAGCCAACCAATGCGACGCCTGCTAAACGCGTTGCAATTTTGCGCGCCAATGGAAACGCTTTGAGTTTACGCGCTAAAGTATTGCCCAAAAGCACCAAAAGTGCTTGGTAAATAAGGCTGATAAGGCTTACATGTAAGATCATCGCAACTAAAGTTGTGTTGGTTGCATCGTGGCGTAAAAAGAGTGGAAAGAACGCCACAAAGAACAGCATAACTTTAGGGTTAGTAATGCTCACAAAAAATGCCTGCTTAAAATAGACCAAAGCCGATTTTTTAGGTTCAATTTTCCCCGAATTGGGTTCGATTTTCGCACGCAGTAATCCAATGCCTAACCAGACCAAATACGCCGCACCAAAGTATTGCAACAGCTCAAACACAAAAGGATTTTGCCGCATAATGGCGGCAAGTCCTGCAAGGGCTGCGATCATAAAAACAAAATCACCCAAAAGCGTACCCAAAACAGCGCCCATTCCTGCTCCTATGCCATTGCGCGCCGTTGCATTTAAGATCGCAATGGTGCCAGCACCAGGGATGAGTTGAAAGAGTACAACCGCCATAACAAAACTGTAATAGTTTTGAATCTCAAACATACAGCCTCCTTAGTAAAAATTGGCTTCATTATACTACGACTCAAAAAAAGTGTTGCCTCTTTTTCGTCCTTTTTTTATCATATGTTTTTCTTATAATGTCCAAATAAAGCGTGACTTTATCAAGAATGCCATAGAATGTGACATTGTAAGATTATGAATACGATCTCATCGATGCGAATACGGGGCAAGGGGAAGTATATGAGCGTGAATCTACTGTTAATCGGGGCAAATGATGCCACCACTGCGGAGCTTGTCTCTTTGGTGGATGCAACACTTTCAACCACCGCTGTCTATCAAAAAGCTACGTTAAGTAACTATCACAATTATGATGCTGCTAATTATGACCTCATCGTCTGTTTTGCCAATCGTTACGATGAGATGGTGAAGCAATATGGCTCACAGAAGGTGATTTCGGTGGAGTTTGTCCCTCCAACGGACTTTTTTGTAGGGGTGAGTCGCATCCCTGAGGGCGAAAATGTCATTATTTTTAACAACAGCACTTCGGGCGCCAATGTTCTTCTCAAATTTCTCAAATTTTACAAACTCGATCATGTGACCTACCAAGTGATTGCCTTTGATGAGTGTAGTGACACGGAGACCAAAGAGGCGTTAAGCAGCGCCAAATACATCATTGGAACTGACGGCTATGTCTCATCCGGCAAAGCACTTTACACCAAATACAGCCATCTTTTGCGTCCGGATGTGCGCGTGATGCCAAGTCCTCCACGCACGGCAACGGCGGAGAGTGTGAGTGGTTTAGCGCAAATGGTCACCGCCATTAACAGCGATAAAGCACTGCAAGAGGCACGCAGCATCTCTCGAAAATTGGCAGAGCAGACCAAAGAGATTTCACTCATCACCCAAAGCGCTTCGCAGTCCATCGAAGATACCGCCAATACAATCGTGGTGGTCAACACGAAACTCGCAGCAGAAGTCAAAAATGTCCAAGTGACCAACGGTATGGCAAAGGAGCTCAGCGAAGCGGTTGAGCAGATCGGCAACATCACAACTGCGATTAAATATATCGCCAGTGAAACCAACCTTTTAGCACTCAATGCGACCATCGAAGCGGCGCGTGCAGGCGATCACGGGCGTGGGTTTGCCGTCGTGGCAAGCGAAGTGCGCAAACTCTCCGACCAAAGCAACAAATCAACCGATAACATTCGCATCTCCATCATGGATGTCCAAAAAGTGGTCGATCAAATCGTTCCTGCACTGCAACGCACGGTCGATGAGATCATCAAAACACAAGCGGAGGTCGAGCGTATTAGCCTTGCCGCCCAAGAAGAGAGTCGTGCGATGAATGAGATCATCCAAAAACTTCAAGTCATTGTCGATGTCTCTGAAGCGTTGAATGTCGCTGAAAATCACCCCGAATAATCTTTACATGTAAAACGAAAGAAGCCCTCAAAACGCTTCTTTTTGCTGCATTTTTCTTCTCCTTTGAGATGATCATAATCAAGAGTGTGTTAAACTTTTGCTGTAATTTTTTAAAGGAGAAACGATGCGTTTTTTTAGGACACTGTTAAGCCTTGCCGCCATTATGGCAACAAGTGCTTTTGCAAAAGAGATTAATATGGGTGTGATACTACCGATGAGTGGGGCACTCGCGGGCTATGGTCAAGTGGCGTATGAGGGAGTTGAGCTTGCCAATACTTTACAGCCAAAACTCAAAAATGGCGACACGCTTAAACTGGTTTTAGTCGATACAAAAGGCGATAAAGTCGAATCAGCCAATGCTGCAACAAGACTCATTACGTCCGATAAAGTTGTGGGAATTATAGGCGAGATGATCAGTACGAACACCGCTCAGATTATCTCTATTGCGGAGAAAAAACAGGTTCCTGTCATCGCACCGGCTGCGACCAATGATAAGCTGACCGAAAATCGAACCTATGCCAATCGTGTCTGTTTTATCGACTCTTTCCAAGGAACGGTGGTTGCGAATTACGCTTCTAAAGATTTAGGGCTTAAAACAGCTGTGATTGTTACCGATCAAGCACAAGTGTATTCACTCGGACTTGCAAAAGCCTTTACTCAGGCGTTCACACAAAGCGGTGGAAAAGTGCTTAAAGAGGTGCGAGTAAGCTCAGGCGATAAAGATTTTAAAGCGGTCATCTCTCAAATCAAAGCGTTAAATGCTGATTTTGTTTTCTTACCTCTGTACCATACGGAAGCTTCGATGATCAAGCGTCAAGCCAAACAAGCAGACTTTAACAAACCGTTCTTCTCCGGTGATGGCGTTGCCAATCAAACGTTTATCGACTTAGGTGGTGACGCGGTTGAAGGGTATATGTTTACCGACGCATTCGATCATAGTGCGCCTCCAACCAACAAATCCAAAGATTTTATCGCTGCTTATGAGAAAAAAACAGGCAAAAAAGAGTTGAACTCCTTTACAGCTTTGGGTGCCGATGCGTATAACATCATGGTCGATGCGATGAATCGTTGCTCTAACCCAGAAGATAGCGTTTGTGTCAACAGCGAAATCCGAAAAACTTCAAAATTTGAGGGTGTTTCTGGCTTTATCTCTATCGATGATAAAGGCAATGCAACCCGTTCCGCCGTCATCAAAGAGATCAAAGGTGGCAAAGCCGTTTACAAATCTACTGTCAATCCCTAATCTTTACATGTAAAAACCAAAGGGGCATTTTTTGCCTCTTTGGACTACTCCGAACCCTTTATCCTCTCCTTACCAAAAATTTGATACTATAATTCTAGTTATAACACACTAGGAATTCGACTTGGCAACACTTCAAGAACTTATCAAAGAAAAAATTTTAGTCATCGATGGTGCGATGGGAACGCAGATTCAAGCCTTAGAAATTGCACCTGAACAGTGGGAAGGCAAAGAGGGGTGTAACGAGCTTTTGAACGTTACATGTAAAGATGCCATTTCAAAAATTCACCGTGGTTATCTCCTCGCAGGTGCGGACATCATCAAGACCAACACTTTTGGCGCATTGCCGTGGGTTTTGGACGATTATGGCATCGGTGAGAGGGCGTATGAACTTGCCCGTGCAGGTGTAGAGATCGTTAAAGAGGCGTGTACATCGTTTGCAACGCCTGAAAAACCTCGTTTTACGGCCGCTGCCTTTGGCCCTGGGACGAAACTACCCTCCTTAGGACATATCGGCTACGATGAGATGTTTGAAGGCTACAAAGAGGCGGCACGTGGTGCGATTGAGGGTGGGGCAGATCTTTTTCTCATTGAAACGGCGCAAGACCCACTTCAAATTAAAGCCGCTTTGCACGCCATTACGGATGCTCAAAATACTTTACATGTAAAACTTCCCATCATGGTTTCTGTCACCATTGAACTGAGTGGAACGATGCTCATTGGAACCGATGCCACAACGATTGCGGCGATCTTGGAGCCTTTTGACATTCTAAGCCTTGGCTTCAACTGCGGCACAGGTCCTGAACAAGTTGAAAAGCATGTCAAAACGCTCAGTTCCGTTTGGGGTAAACCCATCAGTGTACACGCCAATGCAGGACTTCCTCAAAACCGTGGGGGTTATACCTTTTACCCAATGGGACCTCGTGAATTTGCCGAACTTCAAGAAAAATTTACGGAGATTGCAGGCGTTGCGATTCTTGGTGGCTGTTGTGGTACCACGCCTCAGCATATTTTAGAGCTTTCCAAACGTGTTGAAGGTAAAAAACCGCTTGCTCCCAAAGGTGAGATGCCTCGTAGCATCGCCTCGTTGTTTGAAACCAGAGCGCTCAAACAAGACCCAGCGCCGTTTTTGATTGGTGAGCGAAGTAATGCCACGGGTTCCAAAGCCTTTCGTGAGTTGCTTCTTGCCGAAGACTACGATGGCACGCTAAGTGTGGCTCAACAACAAGTCAGAAGTGGCGCACACGGCATCGATGTAAGTGTCGGTTTTGCAGGACGCGATGAGCACAAAGACACCCAAGAGGTGATGGGACGTTACGTGCAAAAGATTCTTTTGCCACTCATGCCAGACACCACGCAAGTACCAGCGCTTGAAGTCGCATTGAAACTCATCGGTGGCAAGCCTATCATCAACTCCGTGAACCTTGAAGATGGCATCGAAAAGTTTGACAAAGTCTGCTCTTTAGCGAAACGCTTTGGTGCCGCACTTGTGTGTCTGACCATCGATGAAGTGGGCATGGCAAAGAGCAAAGAGCAAAAGGTCGCGATTGCGGAGCGCATCTATACCTTAGCGACTGAAAAGCATGGCATTCACCCCGAAGATTTGGTATTTGACTTACTTACGTTTACGGTAGGTAGTGGCGATCCTGAGTACCATACCGCAGCGATTGAGACCATTGAGGCGATTCGTGAATTTCACGCACTGCATCCCGAAGTCGGTTTTGTCCTTGGAGTTTCTAACATCTCGTTTGGTTTAGCCAAACACGCCCGTGAATACCTAAACTCCGTCTTCTTACACCATTGTGTCGAAGCAGGTCTGAGCATGGCGATTGTCAATGTTAAAAATACCCTTCCGATGCACAAGATCAGCGACGTGGATAAAAAAATCTGCGAAGATTTACTCTTTAACCACCGCGAAGAGGGCGATCCGCTCTTTAAATTCATCGACCATTTTGAAGGGGTGGTGGAGAACAAAGACGAGAGTGACGCGGCGTATCAAGCGATGGACACCAAAGAGAAAATCTCAACCCTGCTTATCGATGGTGATAAAGAGCGCATGCTTGCTCTCTTGCCTACCGCTAAAGAGGAGATATCCGCGGAAGTCATCGTCAATGAGATATTGATCGATGCGATGAAAGTCGTCGGTGAGCTTTTCGGCAGTGGGAAAATGCAACTGCCGTTTGTCCTCCAATCGGCGGAAGTGATGAAAGCCGCGGTGGATTATCTGCAACCGTACCTTCCAAAGACGGAAAAGAATACAACGACGACGCTCATCATCGGAACCGTCAAAGGCGATGTGCACGATGTGGGTAAAAACTTGGTGGACATCATCTTAAGTAATAACGGTTTTAAGGTCATCAACATTGGCATCAAAGCGGACTTAGATCAATTTTTAGAAGCGCTCAAAGAGCACAATGCCGATGCGATTGGTATGAGTGGACTTTTGGTGAAATCGACCAACGTCATGAAAGAAAACCTTGAAGCGATGCAGAAGATGGGCATCAAAATTCCTGTTATTTTAGGTGGTGCGGCACTCACCGATAACTTTGTGGAAGACTTTTGCCGTCCGATTTACGACGGCCCGATTTATTACTGCAAAGACGCGTTTGAGGGCATAACGGCGATGTCGCGCATCGAAGCGAAAAATTATGACACCTCGTTTAGCCGCATCGTTCTTGAAAACAGTGTCAATCGTGCCACGAAAGAGGCCAAAGAAATTCCACCGTTTCATGAGCTTAAAATGCCTAGTCGTGACATCGCCATCCCTACACCGCCATTTTGGGGCAGACGTGTTTTAAAAACCGATGTCAAAGAGTTGGCGTTTTCGTGGATCAACCACAAAATTCTTTTTGCGCAACGTTGGGGTTACAGTGGCAAAGGGCAGAGCAAAGAGGCGAAGCAAAAACAGCTAGATGAGGTTCTGTGGCCAACATTCGAGCGCATCAAAGCCGACATCGAACGACTGGGACTGTTTGAGCCAACGCTGATTTACGGTTACTATCCTGCACGATCAAGCGAAAACAACCTCTATCTTTTTGATGAGAGCGAGGGGTATTTTAGTGAAGCTCAGGTCAATCGTAAGAACATCGATGCCATCAAAGTGCGTGCCATTAAAACGTTTGATTTCCCTCGTCAAAATAGAAATCCGTACCGAAGTCTAAGCGACTTTATTCACCCTGATCGTCACGATGTTTTGGCGCTTACATGCGTAAGTGCGGGTTCAAAATTTTCAGCGTATGAGAAAGAGCTTTACGATGCGGGCAATTTTACCGAGTACTTTTTTGTGCATGGGCTAGGTGTTGAACTAGCTGAAGCATTAGCCGAGATCGTACATAAACAGATACGCCTTGATCTTGGTATCGCAGAGCTTGAAGGGCATAGTTTACGCGATGTTCAGATGAAGCGTTACCTTGGGTGTCGTTACTCGTTTGGTTACCCAGCATGCCCTGCCTTGGAAGACACGCAAATCATTTTTGATCTGCTCAAACCTGAGGAATTTGGCATAAATCTCAGCGAAACATTTCAGATTCACCCTGAGCAAAGTACCACAGCGATCGTGATGCACCACAGGGAGGCTTTATATTTTAATGTCTGATGTATAATGAGCTATACAAAGGATAAAATATGAAAAAAACCATCGGCGGATTATCGGTTTTAGTGGAAGGCAATCAGAAAGATACAGCAATTATTTTTTTACACGGTTTCCCGTATGATCACACCATGTGGCGCGAGCAAATCGCAGCACTGAGTGAAAACTACTACTGTGTGGCGTACGACATCAGAGGGCTTGGAGGCTCTTCGGTTGGTGATGGACAGTTTACGATGGAGTCGTTTGTCGATGATCTTGAACTGATGATCAGCGAGCTTAGAATTGAAAAACCACCGATTGTGTGTGGGTTTTCGATGGGCGGCTACATCGTCCTTCGCGCACTTGAGCGGATGGAAAATGCTTTTTCCGCGGTCATTTTATGCGATACAGCTTCCAATGCCGATGATAACGAAGGAAAACTCAACCGCTCCGACGTCATCAGACGCATCAATGCGCAAGGCTTGACCACGTTTTCCAAAAATTTCATCGGACACTGTTTCAGCGATGGCTATAAAAAAGCGCACAAAGAGTTGGTCGATAAACGCATCGCCAAGTCGACAAAGTTTAACTCCATCGGTGTTAAAGGGTGTCTGTTTGCGATATTGACGCGCAATGACATGACATCATTTCTTCCTTCCATCAACCTTCCAACTTTAGTCATGTGCGGTGAACACGACACCATAACGCCACCTGCTAAAGTGAAAGCGATGGCTGAAAAGATACCTAATGCTGAATTTGTGCTTATCAAAAATGCGGCACACATGAGTGTGGTTGAAAACCCCGTAGATTGCAACGAGGCAATCAAAGCATTTTTAGCAAAACTTTAAAAAGGTGTAAGCCATGGCACGAGTTGTAATATTCTCAGGAGCAGGCATCAGCGCGGAGAGTGGACTCTCCACCTTTCGCGACACAGGCGGACTTTGGGAAAAGTACCGCATCGAAGAGATTTGCCAAGCGGGATGTCTTTCTTGGAACCGTGAAAACACCCTCACATTTTACGACGCAAGGCGCGAACAACTCGCCTCTGTAGAACCCAATGCCGCGCATTACGCTCTCTCAAAACTGCAAGAGAAATACCCCAACGACATTGTGATCATCACCCAAAACGTCGACGATCTTTTCGAGCGAGCAGGGTGCAAAGACATTTTACACTTGCACGGCTTTTTGCCCAGACTTCGCTGTGAACAATGCGGCGCAACCCATCTCATTGGCTACGCCAAACAAGAGCGAACCTTTACATGTAAAAACTGCGGCGGCTCCTTTCGCCCCGACATCGTCTTCTTCGGCGAAGCCGCCCCGATGTACGAACACCTTTACGAAGCCATGGAAGATTGCCAATTTTTAGCCATCATAGGATCTAGCGGAAATGTCGTTGCGATGGATCATTTCGCTTTACATGTAAAAGTTTCCATACTCAATAATTTGGAAAAAAGCGACGCGATTAACGAGAGGGTTTATACGAAAGTTTTGTATAAAAAAGCGACTGAGGCGGTGGATGAAATTGTGGGGGATGTGGAGAGGTTTTTACAAAAAGAGTCTTAATTGAAACGTTGGCATTCAAAGATGTTAAAAGCTAGAACAAGATAAAATTTTAAATGCAAAAAATAGTATGAAGTTAAACTATATAAATTCCCTAAAAACTTAATAAAATAAAGATTCAACATGAATGCAAAAGATATAGAACATAATATACAAATTATTATTGATAATTTTTCAGCTGATGAATTTATCTATGATTTTCTCATCGCTTATGGAATCTCTAAAACTTCGGTCACTCGATTAAAAAAAGGTGATTTTAACTTATCGAAAAATACAGATGAAATTCTTTATAAAAGGAAGGTATTTTTTAAAGTAGAAGATGGTGATAAGCTTTTAAATACTGTTGATACTTTATCAAAAGAAGAATCTATCTTAAAACAACAGCCAAGATTTATCATCGTCACTGATTACAAATCTTTTGTTGCAAAAGATTTAAAATTAGGTAGAAATTTAGATATAGAATTAAAAGAATTACCAAGGTATTTTGATTTCTTTTTACCTTTAGCTGGGAGCGAAGTTTACAAAGCTAGTAACGATAATGAAGCAGATAGAAATGCTGCTTATAAAATGACAATGCTTTATGATTTATTGCGTGAAGAAAATCCAAATATTTATAACTCAAAAGAGCATATTCATCATCTCAATATTTTCTTGTCCCGTTTGTTGTTTTGCTATTTTGCAGAGGATACTGAAATTTTTGAAGAAGATAGTATATTTACAAATACCTTGGCACAACATACTAATCATAACGGCAGTGATACTCATGACTTTTTAAGTCGTTTATTTAAAAGATTAAATACACTTGAAAAAGACAGTTTTCCTGCATATCTTGCAGAGTTTCCTTATGTAAATGGCGATTTATTTAAAGACACGATTAATATTCCTATTTTTTCAGCTAAAGCACGAAAAGTATTGATTGAGTTAGGTGAACTCAACTGGAAAGATATAAATCCTGACATTTTTGGCTCAATGATACAAGCTGTTGTTATGGATGAATACCGTAGTGATTTAGGAATGCACTACACTTCTGTTCCAAATATCTTTAAACTCATTAAGCCGCTTTTTTTAGATGAACTCTATGAAGAGTTTAAAAAAGCACAAGATAATGTAAAACAATTGCGAGAGTTTATAATCAGAATATCTAAAATTAAATTTTTTGACCCTGCTTGTGGCAGTGGAAATTTTTTAATCATCACTTACAAAGAGATACGACTTTTAGAGGTAAAAATTTTACAACGCATTATCGAATTAGAACAATCACATTTATTGATTGATAGTGTCATTTCATTAGAGCAATTTTATGGTATTGAAATAGATGATTTTGCGCACGAAGTTGCGATTTTGTCTCTTTGGTTGGCTGAGCATCAAATGAACCAATATTTTGAAGAACAGTTAGATGGTTATACCGATCATAAATCTATTATTCCGTTAAAAAAATCGGGAACAATCATTCGAGGGAATGCTACACGATTAGAGTGGAAAGAAGTTTGTTCAATTAATAAAGATGATGAAATCTATATAATTGGAAATCCTCCATATTTAGGAAGTAGAAATCAAGATAAAGAACAAAAAGATGATTTGAAATTTGTTTTTAAAAAAGATTATAAAAGTTTGGACTATGTTTCGGCTTGGTTTTATAAGGGTGCTAATTATATTGAAGGATTTAATGCAAAATGTGCTTTTGTTTCTACAAATTCAATTTGCCAAGGTTTATTAGTTGCTTTAACTTGGGATAAAGTGTTAAATAAAAAGATAGAGATAGATTTTGCATATCAATCTTTTAAATGGACTAATAATGCTAAAGGTAATGCTGGAGTAACAGTTATTATTGTAGGATTAAGAAACATTTCCAATATTCCCAAATATCTGTTTGTTAATAACTATAAAAAATTAGCCAAAAATATAAATCCATATCTTCTTGATGCGTCAAATCTAGTTGTAATAGGTAGAAGCAAACCTTTTTCTAAGTTTCCTGAAATGAGATTTGGCAATATGCCAAATGATGGAGGTAATTTAATCTTATCAACGAAAGAAAAAAATAAGCTTTTAAATATAGGTTCATTTCAAAAACAATGGATTAAAAAGTTCATAGGTGCATCTGAATTTATCAGAGGAAGTGAAAGATTTTGTTTATGGATTGAAGATCGGGATTTAGAGCAAGCAAGACAAATAAATGTAATTGCTGAAAGATTGAACAAAGTAATTGAACATAGAGAAAACAGTTCAGAGAAAAGTACTAGAGAAAAGGCATATACACCTAACCACTTTTATTTTACATCTTATAAAAGTACAGATTCAATTTTAATTCCTGGGCATTCATCAGAAAGACGAGAATATATCCCTATTGGGTTTTTTAATGAGGATACAATTATTTCAAACTCAGCGATGGCAATTTACAATGCAGAGCCTTGGCTTTTTGCAATACTTACAAGCCGCATGCATATGGTGTGGGTAAGATCAGTTGGGGAAAGTTAAAAACAGATTATAGATACTCGGCAAAACTTTGCTACAACACTTTTCCATTCCCAAATATTGACAGTAAGCAGAAAGAAAATTTAAATTTATATGTTTTTGCCATTTTGGATGAGCGAGCTAAGCACCGAGGAAAAACTATGGCTTGGTTATATAACCCTGATACAATGCCAAAAGGCTTAAAACAAGCACATCAAGAGCTTGATGAAGCAATAGAACAATGTTACCGTTTACAGCCTTTTAAAAATGATACAGAACGGTTGGAGTATCTGTTTAAGCTCTATGAAGAAATGACTAAAAAAGATACCCTATTTTCGAAACAGAAAAAAATAAGGAATAAAAAAGATGCCTGATTTAGTACATGTAAAATATCAGCAAACTGGAAAAAGCAAGAAGACAAACGCTTTAGGTATGCGTGAAATGCAAGAAAAGGCTTATGAGGGTAGAACAGCACAATATTTACTTTTAAAAGCACCTCCTGCATCTGGAAAGTCTAGGGCATTAATGTTTCTAGCATTGGATAAACTTGAAAATCAAGGTATCAAAAAAGTCATTGTTGCCGTACCTGAAAAATCAATTGGTGCATCTTTTGAAACTACTGAACTAAAAAAATATGGTTTTTTTACCGATTGGCGTCCAAATCCAAAGTACAATCTCTGCACACCTGGAGAAGAAAAAAGTAAAGTATCTGCTTTTTTAGAGTTTATAGAAAGCGATGAATCGATACTTATCTGTACACATGCCACTTTACGTTTTGCTTTTGATGGATTGGATGAAAAAAAGCTTGATAACACATTGGTTGCTATAGATGAATTTCATCACGTATCTGCTGAAGGCGATAATAGATTGGGTGAAGTCTTGAAAAATATAATGGCAAAATCAAATGCACATATTGTTGCTATGACAGGTTCTTACTTCAGAGGCGATAATGTTCCTGTTTTAATGCCAGAAGATGAATCTAAGTTCACTAAAGTAACCTACAATTACTATCAACAGTTAAATGGTTACGAATATTTAAAATCTTTAGGCATCGGGTATCATTTTTATTCAGGTAGGTATTTTAAAAAACAGCCCGATAAAGAGATGTCCGCCTTGGCAGAAGTGTTGGATGAAAATAAAAAGACTATTGTTCATATTCCAAGTGTTAATTCAGCGGAATCATCAAAAGAAAAATATGAAGAAGTAAATCATATCATTAATGTTTTAGGTGAATTGGAATATCAAGATGAAAAAACAGGTGTACTATATGTCAAAAGCAATAAATCAGGCAAAATATTAAAAGTCGCTGATTTAGTAAATGATAATCCCAAATCAAGAGATAAAATTTCAACATACTTAAGAGATATTAAATCGGTTGATGATATTGATATTATCATTGCACTGGGAATGGCTAAAGAAGGTTTTGATTGGCCTTATTGTGAACATGCTTTAACTATTGGGTACAGAGGTTCCTTAACTGAAATTATTCAAATTATAGGAAGGGCAACAAGAGACAGTAATAATAAAACTCATGCCCAATTTACGAACTTGATAGCTCAAGTTGATGCAGAAGATGATGATGTGAAATTGTCTGTAAACAATATGTTAAAAGCTATTACAGCATCTTTGTTGATGGAACAAGTTTTAGCACCTAATTTTAATTTTAAACCAAAAGATTTAGAAAGTGACGATGATGAAAAAGATGATGAAAGTACAATTAGAATAAGAGGTTTTAAATTACCTACATCACAAAGGGCAAAGGACATTATAGAGTCAGATTTGAATGACTTAAAAGCACGAATCTTGCAAGATGCACAAATGTTAAAAGCAATGCCAGGTAATCTTGAGCCTGAAGTTATAAATACGGTACTAATACCAAAAATCATACGAGAGGTGTATCCTGATTTAAATGACGAAGATTTGGAAGCAGTAAGACAATATGTCGTTGTTGACTCTGTGATTAAAAATAGTACTATAGAAGAGCAAGGTGATAAAAAATTTATTAGAATGGCAGGAAGCTTTGTCAATATTGATGATATTCATATTGACTTGATAGATCAAATAAATCCATTTCAGAAAGCTTTTGAAATTTTATCAAAATCAGTAACAACTCAAGTATTTAAGTTGATAGATGAACATATTCAATCAACAAAAATTGAGATGACAGAGGAAGAGGCCATCCTTTTATGGCCTAAGATAAAGGAATGGGTCAGTAGAACAGGTTTTGAACCTAATTTACAGTCTTTTGACAAGAAGGAAAAAAGAATGGCTGAGGCATTGGTTTTTTTAAGAGAACAGAAACGAAAAAGAGCGTTGAGTAATGAATAATAAAAAAACATTAGAGGACATTTTTGATGATGATAATTTTGGGTTATTGGACTCAAAGCCAAAAACATCAAATGTAAAAAATGAAGATGATAGACTTATTGATTCTCTTGAAGAAATAAATTCTTTTATTGATAAAAATGCTAGAGAGCCGAGTTCCTCTAGTATGTCAGAATATAACTTACTTGCAGCACTCCGTCATTTTAGGGAAGATGAAACAAGTAAAAAGATTTTAAAACCATTTGATAGACATAACTTATTGGGCTATGTAGAAATGGATAAACTTACAATAGATGATATTTTCAATGATGATGATTTAGGCTTACTTGAGGCAGATAGTGATTTGGATATTTTCAAGTTCAACCATACCCCAAGACCTGAAGATAGAGCTGAAACGGATTTTGTAGCACAGCGAAAACCATTACAAGAAAAAGAATTTGAAAAATATGAGAAGATGTTTCAAAAGGTACATCAAGAAATAAAAGAGAGTAGAAGACAGATAAAAAAGTTTGACAATATTGAGAAAAATCTTCATATTGGTAATTTTTATATGATTAGTGGTGTTCTCTTATATCTAGAATCGGCAAACTTGAAAAAAGAGGTATGGGAACAAAAGTCAGGCAATAGAGTACGAATTGAAGGAAGAACAAGAACAATATTTGAAAATGGTACATATAGTAATATGCTTTATAGGTCATTAGGTAAACAAATTCAAAAAGATGGCAAGTTAATAACAAATATCGATGATAAAGTAGAGCATGGGTTGTTTGTTGATGCAAATTTAGTTGATGAGGAAGATATTCAAACAGGTTGGATATATGTTTTAAAGTCCAAATCTGTCAACCCAAATATTTCAAATATTAAAGACTTATATAAAATAGGTTATTCAAGTACATCTGTAGATGAACGAATAAAGAAGGCAAAAAATGAAGCAACATATTTATTTTCAGATGTTAAAAAAGTAGCGACTTATAAAGTTTATAATCGAAATGCTGATAAATTAGAAAGTCTTTTACATAGGTTTTTTGCTCAAGCCTGTTTAAATGTAGATTTGTTCGATACTAAAGGTCAGAGGATAACACCTAGAGAGTGGTTTGTAGTTCCTTTTGATGTAATTGAGGAAGTAATACATCTAATTTTAAATGAAAGCATTGTCAATTATGAATATGATGCAGTAAACAAAAAGGTAAGTTTGAAATAGTCCACAAAAAAAGGGATCGGAGCTAAACTTTTAACTTTCTGAAATTTCATTTTTTTATATGTAAAAAAATCACAAGTCAAGTCATCAAAGTATAATCAAACATAGCAATATAGGATAACTAAAAGGGAAACATAATGGATAAATTTTTAGAAGCAGCCATAGAAGAAGCGCAAAAAGGGTTGGATGAGGGTGGTATTCCTATTGGTTCGGTTCTTGTGATAGACGGTAAAATAGTAGGGCGTGGTCACAACCAAAGAGTTCAAAAAGGAAGTGCTGTACTGCATGCAGAAATGGACTGTTTGGAAAATGCTGGACGACTTAGCGCACGTGATTATCAACGAGCAACGCTTTACTCTACGTTGTCTCCTTGCGATATGTGCAGTGGTGCCATTTTGCTTTATGGCATATCAAAAGTCGTTATCGGTGAAAACCATACCTTTTGTGGACCAGAAAAATACGTAAGATCAAGAGGTGTAGAAGTTGAAGTTGAAGTCATCAACAACCCAAAATGTCGTCAACTTATGGAATCTTTTATACAAAAGAATCCTAAACTTTGGAATGAAGATATTGGTGTATAGCATAAAAAGGGAGCTAAACTTTTAATATTTATACCCACTAAAACCTTTACATGTAAAGATTTACCACACGCATTTACACCGCATCCCCTAAGCTAGAATGTAAAAGTTTTAGCTACAATAGATTGACATACGAAGCTATTATATGGCTATTAATTCAATATGACGAGGTGTTTTTACATAAATGTTGCCCCACCAAAGGGTTTTGTACAACAAAATACAATGGAGGCATAGATGCTTAAAAAATTACTTACTTCTTCCTTTCAACCCATTTCAAGCGTTGTTCTAGCAACGGATTTGGATGGTACTTTACTCGCAGGTCCACTGCCAGCACGTCGTCATTTACGTGAACTTTTTAGCGGAAATATTCCTTATGCTAAACTTATTTTTGTCACAGGACGAGGCTTAGAGTCGATTTTGCCTGTGTTAAATGACCCGATGGTTCCCAGACCTGATTATATTATTGCGGATGTGGGGGCGACGGTGGTTTATGGCGATACGTTGTTGCCTGTTTTTCCGTTGCAACAAGAGATCTCCGCTCTTTGGCCTGGCACGCAATCGGTGGTGGATGCGCTGGAATCTTTTTCCTATTTAGAGCGTCAAAGTGTTCCTCAAGAGCGTCGGTGCTCGTTTTTGGTGCATGAAGCGATGATTGATGATGCGCTAAGAGCTGTTGTTGCCTCTTTGGGGTGTGAGCTTCTTTTCTCCGCACGAAAATACCTTGATGTTTTGCCCAAAGGCGTTGGCAAAGGTGCGACCTTGCGGAAGCTGTGTGCGCATCTTGAATTTACTCACGAAACGGTTGTGACCGCAGGTGATACGATGAACGACTTGTCGATGTTTCAAGAAGGCTTCTCTAGCATCGTTGTCGGTGGAGCAGAGCCAGCCCTTGTGCACGCGGTGCGTGATGACAAAGGGGTTTATCTTTCATCGGGCGAGGGGTGCGCGGGGATTATTGAGGGGCTTTCACATTATCAATTTTTGAAAAGTGAGAAGCCAAGCGTGGTACATGAAGAGGGAACATCGGATTTGGTGATGGTATACCATCGTTTACCCTTTGATGAGCTGGCAAATGGAGAGAGGAAAAAACCTAAAAGTCCCAATGGCATTATGCCCACACTGTTAAATTTTTTCTCCTCAGGTGTTGAGGGTTCATGGGTTGCGTGGTCGCAACAAAGCTCACGCACACCTCTTGATTTTGAAGTTCATGTGGACGTCGATGTGGAAAAATACCCCAACTTAAAAGCAGCGCGCATTCCTCTTTTAGCCAAAGATGTGGATCTCTTTTACAAGAAATTTTCCAAAGAGGCGTTTTGGCCCATCATCTTCTCTTTTCCTGATAAGGCTGAGTTTAAACAAGAACACTGGGAACATTACCTTGATATTAACGAAATTTTTGCCAAACAAACTGCACTGGAAGCATCCAAAGGTGCTTTGGTTTGGATTCATGATTATAACTTATGGATGGTGCCTGCGTTTTTGCGCATGTTACGACCCGATCTAAAAATCGCCTTTTTTCACCACACAACGTTTCCGCCTTCCAATATTTTCAATATCATTCCGTGGCGTCGTGAGATCATCGGAAGTCTCTTGCAGTGCGATTATATAGGCTTTCACATTCCTCGTTATGTGGAAAATTTTGTCGATGTCGTGCGCAGTTATGCCCCGACAAAAATACTTTCCCAAGTCCCCTGTGCTCCACGGTTTATGACGTATGGTTGTGCACTTGGGGTGGATTTGATGAGCGATGACATTGAGGTTTTAGGAAAGAGAGTGCGTTTGGGTGCGCATCCTGTTGGGATTGATTGTACGCAGATTGATCATTTGCTTCACAAAACGACAGTGCGTCATAAAATCGAAGATATTCGCGTTCAATTTTTGGGTAAACGTGCCATTCTCTCGTTGGAACGACTGGACTACGTCAAAGGTGCGCTTGAAAAACTTTTGGCGTTTGAGACTTTACTTGAGAAGCACCCAGAGTTTGTTGGAAAGTTGGTTTTGCTTAATTTTGTCACCCCAGCGGCGCCTGGCATGGAAGTGTATGAATCTTTGAGAGTAGAGGTTGATAAAATGGTTGGGCGCATTAATGGGCGCTTTTCAACGCTGGATTGGACGCCTGTGCGCTACTTTTACCGCTCCATTCCTTATGAAGAGGTAATTGCGTATTACGCTATGGCGGATGTTGCGTGGATTACCCCGTTGCGCGATGGACTGAACCTTGTCGCCAAAGAGTACGTGGCAACGCAAGGGCATTTAGGAGGAAGTGGTGTGCTTGTTCTCTCCGAATTTGCAGGAGCTGCGGTTGAGCTTCATGGCGCATTATTGACCAATCCTTACGATGCGAAAAGTATGGAAGAGGTGCTCTATCTTGCCTTAACCTTAGGTGAAGATGATAGGACGTACCGAATGACACGTATGAATGCGATTGTGCGCAGTAACGATGTTCACACATGGGGCGAAGGATTCATGCGTGCGGTGATTCCCAATCGTACAATAACATGACGATCAATTTACTCTTAGATTATACGATTATGGGCAATCCATTTTTGGACTATTGCATTGCCTTTGGGTTTTTTACATTAGGTTCTTTATCTGTTTTTATCTTTAAATATTACATTTTGGCAAAGCTAAAACTATGGATCAATGCGATTCCAACACACGTGAGTGGCTTAATCATCAGTGTCATCGAAACGTATTTGATTCCTGTTTTTTACTTTTCCATCTTTTATCTATCGCTCAAATTTCTTGTGTTGTCTTCAAAATTCGAACATAGCCTTGATGTGATGATCTTTGTTGTGCTGACCATGTTTTCTGTTCGTATTGTGATTGCTATTGCGCATTATAGTTTGCAACGCTATTTACAAACATCGGTTGATTCGATACAAAAGAAAGATCAACTCAAGGGGATTAGCGGACTGGTGAGTTTTGCTATTTGGATGATTGCCATCATGTTTCTCCTTGATAATCTTGGGGTCAAAATATCAGCCGTGGTGGCAGGTCTTGGCATTGGTGGTATTGCCGTTGCTTTGGCTGCTCAGACCGTACTTGGGGATCTTTTTAGTTATTTCGTCATTTTTTTTGATAAACCCTTTGAGTCGGGTGATTTTATCATGGTTGGCGATAAAATAGGGGTTGTGGAGCATATTGGCATCAAAACGACACGTATTCGCGCCCTCAGTGGCGAACAACTTGTCTTTTCCAATACTGATTTGACGAATTCCCGCGTGCATAATTATAAAAGAATGGAAAAACGAAGGGTTGTATTTTCCTTGGGGGTGACGTATCAGATTGCGCCAGAACAGTTGAAAAAAATTACCACCATCGTGAAAGAGATTATCACCATGGTGGATATGACAACGTATGATCGGGGGCATTTTGCACGCTATGGCGATTCAAGTTTAAATTTTGAATTTGTGTACTACGTCAATAGCAATGATTACACGATCTATATGGATATTCAAGAGTCGATTAATATGGCAATATTTGAAGCCTTTGGCAAAGAAGGGATCGAATTTGCCTATCCCACACAAACACTTTTTATCCGTAAAAATGCAGAAGAAGTGTGATCTCTGCAGAGATCAAGGCTTTACATGTAAGAACCTTTTAGGTTTTAAGGCGAAGATTTGCTACAATATAAAATACCTTTATTTGATAATATTTCTCAACTTGTGGTAATTTTATTTTAGGGGAAGAGGGTGAGCGAAAGTTCTGTGTTGCGTATTAACTCTTACGATCTGTTGCAGATCGCTCAAACGAAGCAGTACCCTTTTTCGCGTGAAAATTTTTTGGCGAAGGTCAAACCAGAACTGGGTGATGGGACGTTTATTTGGTACAACCTTGGAAACGGTGTGGCGGCGTATACGTATGCGTATGTTTTGCATCAAGACACGATAACATCGCTCTCTTCGGATATTCCAGGTGCTGTGTTGGTGTTTAATCTGGGCGATGACTTTACGCATGTGTTTAAAAATAAAACACAATACCTTATCAAGAAAAACAGCTTTTTCATCGGATTTTCATCGCATGCGTTTTGTATGGAGATGCAGATGCAAAAGGGTAAACGCTACCGTACGATTACGATTGGCATCAAAGAGGAGCTGTTGTTCCATCTCATCAGTAATTATCAAGAGGTGTACACAAAGATGGCAGAGGAGACGCAGCAGAATGGTTATGCTGTTTTAGAAGGTGGCGAGATTGATCTGCGGCAATTGGAGATTTTAAAGGCGTTTGATGCGCACGAAATGGATGAAAACCTTTTGAATGTGCTCTATTTGGAGGCGCATATCATGTATTTGGCGCACTATACGATTGAGCGTATGATGAGCACGATGCACAAAATCGCCGATTTTTCGTTGGATATTAAGACGATTCATTCGCTTGAAAAGGCGAAACATATCATCTTGCACGAGTACGACAAAGAGCTTTTTATCAAGCAGATCGCTTATCGTTCGGCGATTAATGAGTGTTATTTGAAAAAAGATTTTAAAGCGTATTATGGCATGACGGTATATGAGATGCTCCAAAAGCAGCGTTTGGACGTGGCAAAAACCTTGCTTCAAAAAAATCATAGTGTGAAAGAGGCGGCGTTTAAAGTTGGCTACAAGCATACGGGCAATTTTAGCAAGCGCTTTATGGAACATTTTGGTGTATCGCCGAGCGTTTACCGCAAACAGCTCTTTTAAAGTAGATTTTCCCCTTTTGTGACTCTTTATTTATTGATAATCATCCTCATAAATGGCACACTTCCACCATCAAAACAACAACATGATACAAAAAGGACGATGGATGATAGACAAAAAATTGTGGAAAATAAGTTTAGCTGTATGTTTACTGCTCCCTTCACTTGCATTTTCGGAGAACAATTCAACAGTAGAACTCAATGAAGTGACCGTTACGGGCGAAAAAATAGAGCGTTCTTTGCAAGAGACCACAACCGCGGTGAGTGTTTTCAAGGGCGATAGCATGGATGCTTCCGAGACAAAATCGGCGTATGAAGTAGCGTCACAAGTGCCCAATATGATCAATAATCCTGCCGATCTTCCCGTCATTCGTGGTGTCGGTGGTGCAGGTCCTGCAACGGGAATGCACGCGTTTATCTCGGGGGCTCGTCCACGCATTAGCACGAGTGTGGATGGGTTAAGTGAGAGTTGGAGCGGACAGCGTTATTTGGACATCGGCGCTTGGGATATTGAGCAGATTGAAGTACTGCGTGGCCCACAATCGACCACACAAGGACGCAATAGCATCGGTGGTGCCGTTGTGATCAATACCAAAAATCCGACGTTTGAACCTGAGGGTGCAGTGCGCATTGGTTATGAAAATGAAGATGACAAAGCGCTTCTGGGTGCGATGATATCAGGTCCCATCCTAGAGGATGAGTTGGCGTTACGACTGGCTGCGCAGGGCGTTTACGGGCATGGATTTATCAATTACACGGGAGCGAGTACTCCTTGGGATCCCTCCGAGATCAAGCAAGGAAGTGTACGCGGTAAAATGCTTTGGATTCCTAAAAATATCGAAGGGTTGATCGTTAAGACGACTGTATCGCATCGTAGCCAAGAGGGCGAATATATGAATGAAATCAGTAACCCTGATATTTCATTATTTCAAGATGTTGTCTCTTCGGTCAATCCTGTGCGTTACACCGACACCACTAACACGACGGTGAGTGTCGATGTCGAATACGCAATCAATGATGATTTGAAACTCTATACACTGCTTGGTCACAGTGACTATCAAGCCTCTTTTGAACAAGCCACCCTCGTGATGCCTTTGGGGCTGGATGAAAAGAGCACGACTCTTGAAACGCGGTTGGTGCATGACCCTAAAGGTGGGTTGTTGACGAGTATGGTGGGGCTTTATTTTTACGACCGTACGCAAGACATTGCTACCGATGGCGCTACGTTGTTGAGCGGCGATGATGAGATTAAGACTGCTGCTTTATTTGGTGAAGAGTCTTTATATGTAAGCGATTCTTTAGATGTGCTGTTTGGTGGACGTGTGGAGAGAGAGCATCAAGAAAGGGATGTTTCTTACAAAAGAGGCGCTAATATGGCCTCCACCGATACGGACGCGGCTGAAACGGTTTTCCTTCCAAAAGTGGGTTTGGACGTATGAAGCGACAACGCGTTCGTTAATGCTCAATAAAAGCCTAACGCTCAATACCAACCTTTTTTACAACGATTATGAAGGGTATCAAGGTTTGCTAAGCAACCGTATTACGAACATTCCTGAGGGGAAAAGTTATGGTTTTGAAGCGGAAGTTAACTATCGTTTAACGTCTGATTTAGCACTTCACGGTGGGTTTGGTCTTTTACGATCTGAAATTACCGAAGCACCGACAGGCACAACGTATAAAGGCAATGAGTTCAACTATGCGCCTCATTTTACGGGTAATGTTGGCTTCACGCAACACTTTGGTGGTGGCTTCTTCTTTGGAAGTGATCTCTCATACGTGGGTGAATACTATTCCGATATTGCCAATACTGAAACGACCAAAGCGGGCAAATACACCCTAGTCAATGTCAATCTTGGCTATGAAACCAAAAGTTATACGATTCGTACCTACGTCAAAAATGCGTTGGATGAAGATGTGCTCTATTTGTATCGCGGAACCAATCTACAAGTGGGTCAACCACGTACCTTTGGCGTGACGTTTGACTACCGTTTCTAAGAAGAGTCGCTTCAAATGAACCTTTATCGCTATTTAGCCACTCCTGAGCCCCATGGTAAAAAATTGGGCTCTTTCGCATCCTTACCGCCATTTTTGGCGGTTTGGTGCTTTCGTATCTGAGCCTCTCTGTTTTGGTGGCACTGAGCACGCCTTTCAAGCAAGACTTAGCCGTGATCGCACTGTTGTACAACACGTTGGCGTGGGCAGTAGCTGCGTTGTGGATCGCCTTAGCGCCTACTAAGCTTGGTGCACTGCTTCGCTTTGTGCTTCCAACCCTGATCGTTGTGGGCATTTTAGGATGGGTCTATGAATGAGATCAACGCGTCCAAATTATGGAAACAGCGCCTTTTAAGGCTTCATGCCGCGCTGGGTATGGTCGTTTCATTGGTCATGTACGTCAGCGTTTTTTTTGGTATTTTTGCCATTTTTCTGCCGTATCTTCAGGTGTGGGAGAAACCATCACGTCATATACAGAGAGTTGATGTCACGCAGATTGATTATGAAACCATGCTCAATCAGGTTTTAGAAGACCCCAATTTTCCCAAAAATAACCTGCTCATCACGCTTCCTGGCACCAAAGGTGAAACAGCGTTGAGCATTTCGCACCGTTTTAGCGCCCCTCTTTTTTTCAACCCACTCAGTGGCGCAAAAATCAAAGATGAAGGTGCGCAATCGCAACTAGCAAGCTTTTTAAACAAGCTTCATTACGGCAAAGTGTTGGATTTTGACAAAGAGCTTTTTGGGGTGGCATTTAGTTTTTTTGGGCGTTTACTCTTTGGTTTTATGGCTGTGGGCGTGATGAGCATCGTTATTTCAAGTGTTATCTTGATCATCATCTTCGCCTACAAGAACAAACCCAAAACGCCCCAAGCACTTTTTTCGCGTTTACATGTAAAGATTTTTACATGGATTTTCCCTATCTTTTTGCTTATAACGCTCAGCGGTGCTTTTATGAATCTTTCGCTTCTAAGCTTTGTTCCGATGGCAAAGCTGGCGAGTAGTGGCAAAGAGAGTCGCATCGATGCGATCATCGGTCCCGTGCTTTTCCCTAAAGAAAATGCGATGGCTGCTTCCAGTGAAACGGCACCGATGCTACCGATTAAGACATTAATTGCCAAAGCGCAAAATCTGAATCCACAGATCAACTTTCAGCAACTAAAGCTGGTCAATTGGAACGCCAAAAATGCCCAGATAGAGCTTAAAGGCTACGATGTTTACAAGCCTTTTTTAAACGGTGGTTCCTTTAATAAACCGAGTCTAACACTCAGTGCGGTTGATGGTTCGCTCATTTCAGAGCAAAGAGTGCTGGATCGTTCGTGGAGTGTTTTCTTTGCGGAAGCGACCTTTTTTCTTCACTTCTTAGCCGGTGTGGATATTATCAGCCGAACGTTGGTAGCGTTGGTGTTGGTCGCATCTGCTTTGGCGATTGGCTTTGGTGTGATGTTGTGGCTTGAGAAACAGGCGAAGAAATTTGATGAACGCATTCCTTTTTATCACTGGATGGGAAAATTCTCTTTGAGCGTCATGGTGGGTGTCATTCCTGCAACGGGCGTACTTTTCGTGTTGCAGTGGCTTTTACCGTTTGATCTTGCTGATCGGCTTTTGTGGCAAAAAGGGCTCTTTTACAATGCGTGGCTCGCAACGCTGTTTTGGGCGTTTTACCGCTTCAATGCCTACCAAGCTGCCAAAGAGTTTTTAGCCGTGGGTGGTGCGTTGTTTCTAGGCTCAGTTTTACTGCATTGGTTTGCGCTAGGATTTCCTCCTGTGGGCTCTACTTTAGGGGTTGATCTGTGGCTTTTGGTGTTGGGAAGTCTGCTTCTTTGGGGTGCTCGAAAACTACCGTGTCAGCCTGAAGCGATACACTCATTTTGGATTAGAAAAAAGGAGAAAGCATGAAAAAATTCATTCTATGGGCGATGGTATTGCTCTTGCCAACGTTTATGTGCGCGCATACGCTTTTGTTACATGTAAGCGACAATGACGATGACACGATCACCATCAAAGGTGAATTTAGTACAGGTGAGGGCGCTTCTGGTGCTTTGGTCAAACTGCAAGCGGTGGGAAGCCAAGAGATTTTGCTTCAACAAAGACTGCCCGATAGCAGTGAGCTTGTGTTGAGCATCCCCACAGTGCCGTATGAAGTGATCTTAGATGGCGGTCCTGGGCATCAAATCAGCCGCAATGGCATCGCTCCCAAAGCTGGGTTTGAAAAAACAGCACCCCAAAGTGAAGTGGCATCTCCTTCCAAAGCGATGAGCCAAAGCATACCTCTGGCACTCAGCGTCTGCCTTGGTTTAGCCTTTGTGCTTTTGGGTGCGACGCTGTTTATCAGCATCTATAACACCAACAGACTGCTTAAAAAGCTGAATGTTGCCAAATCTTAATCTCTTGTGGTGCCAATAGGTTGTGGTGTCACCGCAAGGTTACATGTAAAAGTCTTTTAAGCCTCACATCGAAGGGGTTTTCACCATATAGCCAATACCTCTAATGTTGGTGATAAAATCTTCTTTCAGGTGACTTTTGAGACGATTGACCTCTGTTCGGATGGTGGCTTCGTCGACGTCCATATCAAAATCATTCCATACGTTTTCTCGAAACATGTCGTAGCTACAGACAAATCCTCGGTTGTGGGTGAGGAATTGGATGATTTGAAGTTGTCGTTTGGATAAAACTTGGGGCTCTTCGTGAAAATAGAGCGTCATGGCATCACAATCAAAACTGTAGGAAGCGGAGAGTCTTTTGTGGTGCCTCTCTTTTTTGAGGGTTTTTGAAATGCGGTCGATTCTGATATTGAGCTCTTTGAGATGAAACGGTTTTTTCAGATAATCAAAACAGCCAAGCTCAAACGCTCGTGATATATCTTCGATGTCAATGAGTGTTGAGATGAAAATAACAGGCATCACTTTTTTTTGCGCATGCAATGTCTCTAAAATCGTTAATCCATCAATATTGGGTACGTTAATATCGAAAATCAGCAGGTCAAACCGCTCTTTTTCTAAGACGCTCAAACAGGCATTGCCATCTCGGATGGATGTCATGGCGTGACCGATGGTTGAGAGGTATTTTGTGATCGATTCGTTGAGGAGAATGTCATCTTCTAAGAGTAAAATTTTCATGCGTTCTCGATTTTAAATTGGTACGAAAAGGATGTTATGTTTTCATCCGAATGCAGTGTAATTTTCACGTTTTCTTCCTTACAGATTCTTTTAACGAGGTTGAGTCCAAGTCCAAAGCCGTTTTGCGCCTCTTCTTCACGGTAGAACTCTTCAAAGATTTTCTCTGGTTTTTGAATTTTTCGCGAATGCGATGCAATGCAAAAATGACAATTATCCGCATCTTTGTAGAGAGAAACGATAATTTTTTCATTCTCAAACGTATATTTAATCGCATTGGTGAGGTTGTTGTCGATGATGCGTTGTAATTTGGTTTCGTTAAAGAAAATCATGGCGTCATCACAATCGGCTTTGAAACTAAGCATGGATTTTGCTTTATCCGCCACTTGGGCAAAAAAGTCGATACGAGACCGGACATAATCGACCAAATCAATAGAGCGTTTCACATAGTGAATTTGATCTTTTTTCACCAAATAACTTAAATCATCGTACATCGAGAAGATGCTTTTGGCTGCGACTTCGATATTTTCCAAGTAGACACTTTTCCCAAACTCCATCTCATGCAGCTCAATACTGCTCATGATGACGCTTAAGGGCGTATTCATCTCATGCACGGTGTAGCGCAAAAACTGTTTGTGAGATGCCAAAAGGGTGTTGGAGTAGCGCATCTGCTTCTCTAAACGTTTGGACTGATCGTCATAATCGCGCGCACTTTGTTCAATCAAATGGGTCAAGGATTCAATGCTTTTAGAGTAGGGAGTGTTTTTTTTACTCTCCTCTTTGTGCGCGATGGTTGGGATGGAATCCACGGTAGAAGATTCGCTTAAGGCAACTACGGTGAGCGTTTGGTTGAGAAGTTTGTTGTGACCGTTTTGGTGGTAAAACTCTGAGTAGGTAAAAAACCCTGAGGTTGCCGCTGTTTTTGAAAACGAACCGATGCCCAGTTTGATTAAAAAGGGCATAAACCGTCTTCGCGCCATACAGGAGAAGACATAATACGTTTCTGCGTTGATCGTGTGCAAGTTTTCTAAAACGTCTAGAGGATCTTTCATCAAAGACTCAGCATCACCAAAACCGATGCGGACTTTATCGCCTTCGCTAAAATTGCCGCTGTAGCTCAGGCTGCCATCCTCATGCTTAGCGATGACCGCTCGTGCCATGATGACACCGTGTTTTTCAAGGATAAGGGGAAATTCTGTTTGTGAGAAGTTTCCACCGAGGTATTTGTCGTAAAATTCTGCTGCTTTCATACCATCGATCAGGTAAACTCTGTTCTCCGTTACTTTCGTAATGGTATGCTTAAGCCCGATAGGTTTCCAGTCAAACTTATAATCGGTGGCTACATGTAAAATGTCAGAATTTAACGAAACACCGACCACACCTTCGCCTAAAAGCGTGTTTTGGGATGAAATATAGGTTTGCTCAAACTTGCCATTGTCGCCTGCCATGCCCCCACAAATCGGTATGGTCGGATCATACGATTCCACTCCTTTTAAAAACTCTTCGGCATTCATACGCGTGCCATCTGAAAAAAGAATGAGGAGTTTTGTGTTGGAACTTACCAAATCAGAGGCTATTTTGACACCGCATTGAAAGGAGTCTGCCATATTGGTGTAAGAGGTTTTGATACAGGTGTCTTCAAATATGCTGATGGAGATGACGGTTCTAAGCGTTGTGATCCGCTCACCAAAGATCTCTCCATCGGTGGTCGTACCAATACAGATGGCATGGGGAATATGCGCAAGAATAACGTCGCTGATCTCCTGCAGTACCGTTTTTCCTTGCCCACAAAAGAGTTGGACTAAGACATTTTTTTCCACTTCAAAAAGTGAAAAATCTATGATACTCTGCACTGAACCTGTTTCATAACAAAAATTGTACGTCTTCATAAACCATCCCCCATGCTCATTAGCGCTTGAATGAAAGATACCCAATACCAGCTTATAAGGAAGATATTTTTGAGCACAAAACTTTAAAATGTGTGCATTACATGTCAATAGATTACCTATTTATGCTTCCTAAATTTTTTTTTGATACGTTACGTTACAATCGATGCTATTGCTATATTCATGCTACATTCGTACTATATAATCTTCGCAGATAGTTAAAAAGTCAATCTAATAAAAATACATAAGTTATGGGAGGCCAAAAAATTCGATAGAACATGAATACCAAAGGTATCGGCGTATTTCATGGTGGGATTTAAGGGTGAGTTTTTTGACGATTCATGGTTGGTAATATGCAAAAAAGGCATATTAAGAGCATTTAACGTGAGATTTTCAAAAAGCTTATGTGCAAAAATATGCACATTTTGCATATTTCTTATTTACATGTAAGAAAGTGCTGACAACTATTTAAGAGGGAAATACATGTTAAAAAGAACCTTAATCATTAATGGCGTTAAAACCACTTTGGTGACAGACGCCGAGGAGAAACTATCCGATGTGCTGCGAAAACAGTTAGGACTCACAGGCACAAAAGTAGGCTGTAATAGCGGTGAATGCGGTACATGTACCGTTATTTATAATGGCAAAGTTGTGAGATCGTGTATTTTAAAAATGAAAAAAATTGAAGACAATGATGAGATCATCACCATTGAAGGGGTCGGTACGAAAGATAAACTTCACCCACTTCAAGTTTCGTGGATGGTGCATGGTGCGGCGCAATGCGGTTATTGTACCCCTGGTTTTATTGTCTCTGCCAAAGGCCTTTTAGACCAAAACACCAACCCAACACGTGAAGAAGTACGCGATTGGTTCCAAAAAAACAAAAACCTCTGCCGTTGTACGGGATATATTCCTTTAGTGGACGCGGTAATGGACGCTGCAAAACTCATGCGCGGTGAAATTACCATCAAAGATATTTGGAAAGAGCTTCCTGAGGGCGCTTCGTTGGTGGGTTCAGAGTTTATTCGTCCCTCCGCACTTGCGAAAGTCATGGGAACATGGGATTTTGGAGCTGATTTGGGTCTAAAACTTCCACTCAATACCCTTCACGCCAAACTCGTTCAAGCCGAGGTTTCTCATGCCAATATTATCTCGATTGACACCGAAGAAGCGAAAAAAGTTCCCGGTGTTGTGGCAGTCCTTACCTATAAAGATGTCAAAGGAACGAACCGCATCAATGGTTTGGCATTTCCTACCAATAAGGGCGATGGCTTAGATAGACCGATTTTGAATGATAAAAAAATCTTCCAATACGGTGATGCCATTGCGATTGTTTTAGCTGAAAATGAAAAAGCAGCTCATGCAGGTGTCGAAAAAGTCAAAGTAGAACTCGAAGTCTTACCGGCGTACATGAACGCACCTGACGCGATGGCAGATGATGCGATTGAGATTCACCAGGGTACTCCAAATGTCTACTTTACCAACCATATCAGTAAAGGAGCCGAAACCGGCCCTATCATGAAAGATGCACCTTTTGTGGTGGAAGATAGCTTCTATACGCAACGACAACCGCACTTACCGCTCGAGCCTGATGTTGGTTTTGCGTATGTCAATGATGAAGGTAAACTCATTGTTCACTCAAAAAGTATCGCACTGCATTTTCATGCGTTGATGATTGCGGAGGGTGTGGGCATGAAAGCCGAAGATGTTTTCATCGTTCAAAACAATACGGGCGCTACGTTTGGTTATAAATTTAGCCCAACGATGGAAGGCTTACTTGGAGTTGCAACCCTTGCTACGGGAAGACCAGTCTATCTTGAGTTTGATATGAAACAACAAATCACCTATACAGGTAAACGTTCCCCATTCTGGACAACGATGAAAATGGCGGCGGACAAAAATGGCAAAATCTTAGCATTAGAATCTGATTGGAGTGTTGACCATGGTCCTTACTCCGAATTTGGTGACTTATTAACCCAAAGAGGTTTCCAATTTGGTGGAGCAGGATATATGATTCCTAATATTCGTGGTAATGGACGAACCGTTTGTACGAACCACGGTTGGGGTTCAGCGTTCCGTGGATACGGTGCTCCTGAGATCATGTTCCCATCCGAAGTACTCATTGATGAATTGGCTGAAAAAGTCGGTATGGATCCGTTTGACTTCCGATATAAAAATATCTACAGACAAGGTGATACAACCCCAACAGGATGTTCTCCCGATGTTTTTTGTTTAGAAGAGCTGTTTGATAAAAGCCGACCAGTGTATGAATTGGCGAAAAAGACAGCAGCGAAAAAGAATGCCAATGCAGCAGCCGATAAAAAATACGGTGTGGGCGTTTCGGTCAATATCTATGGTTGTGGCTTAGATGGCCCTGACTCTTCTGAAGCGTGGGCGGAACTGACCAAAAACGGTGTTGCGGTCGGCAATTCATGGGAAGATCACGGACAAGGTGCAGATATTGGCACGCTTACCTTTGCACATGAAACTTTGAGACCTCTTAACCTTAAACCAGAGCAAATTGATTTGGTGCTCAATGATATGACCAAAACACCCAACAGCGGTCCAGCAGGTGGAAGTCGCTCCAATGTGGTCACGGGAAATGCAACCGTTGTGGCATGTCGCAATTTGCTTGAAGCGATGAAAAAAGCAGATGGAACATACCGAACTTACGATGAGATGGTCGCCGAAGGAAGAGAGCTTAAATACATGGGTAAATGGACAGCACCATGCACCGATACACCTCCAACCGATGGTCAAGGTAACCCGTTTGCGGCTTACATGTACGGTGTCTGCATCGCAGAAGTCGAGGTCGATACCAAAACGGGTAAAACCAATGTTGAGAAAATGACACTCGCATCGGATGTCGGTACGATCATCAATAAACTCGTTGTCGATGGACAAATGTATGGTGGTTTGGTTCAAGGTATCGGTCTAGCACTCACTGAGGACTTTGATGATCTTAAAAAACATACCACCTTGACAGGGTGCGGTATCCCAAAAATCAAAGATGTTCCCGATAATCTTGAGCTAATGTATACCGAATACCAACGACCAAACGGCTTGCTAGGTTCTGCAGGTGCAGGTGAAATGCCTTTGGCAGCGCCTCATGCGGCGATTATTAACGCGATTTACAATGCGTGCGGTGCGAGAGTAACACACTTACCAGCACGTCCTGAGAAAGTTCTAGCAGCGATGGCGTAGAGCTTTACATGTAAGGCGTGCGATACGTGTGTATCGCACGCCTGATTTTGCTTTTAACACGATATTTTGAGGAAAACAGAATGGATTTAGACGCATTATTAGAGATGAGCAATCAGTGTATTCATTCAGAACCTCCCGTATGCATGGCATCGTGTCCGGTTCATATGGATGTGATTGCTTTTGTTACTGAAATTGAAAAAGGTGATTTTGCTAAAGCGTATAAGGTGATGGAAGCCAAAATACCCTTTAGCAGACTTATTGGAAAAATCTGCGACCACCCTTGTGAGAGTCACTGTGTACGAAAAGAGGTGGGTGGAAGTATCCGCATCAGTGAACTGGAAAAAACGGCGATTGATTTAGGGTATACGAGTCCTAAAAAACCACTACTTATGCCCAAAAACAAAGGGACGGTTGCGGTTATTGGCGGAGGGCTTAGTGGGTGCGTTGCAGCGATTGAGCTGGATAAAAAAGGCTACAACGTCACTATTTATGAAAAAACAGACCGTTTAGGAGGAAGCCTTTGGGCGTATGAGGGGCAAGACTTAGAGAGTGCCATCATCGAAGAAGAGCTCTCCGTGATTGCAAAAAAAGGCATTACGGTTTGGTATAACACGGAAGTGACTGAAGCAAATCTGCAAACGTACATTGAAAAATACGATGCGCTCTATTTAGGAACAGGGGCGTGGAGTAAAGCGTATGCCATTCATCCTGAGACCTTTCAAGTCAATGATACTTCCTTATTTATCGGCGGCACACTTCAAACGCAAAACCATTCTAGTATCTTTTCGGCAAGTTCAGGCAAAAGAGCGGCGGTCTCTATTGACCGCTACATTACCAAAACCTCGATGAGTGCTTCTAGGGAGCGCGAGGGCGTTTTTGAAACGAAATTAGACTATAAAATTGATACGGTACAACCCATTGTAGAGGTGGCTAAAACAGCCTCTGTTTATTCTGAAAGCGAAGTGCAAGAAGAGGCAAGTAGGTGTCTTAAATGCCAATGCGATGCCTGTATTAAAGCCTGTGTGCATATGCAACGTTTTTCCATTACGCCTGATCGTTATATCCGAAGCATCAATCATAACGAGCGCATTGTTTTAGGAAACAGAAGCGCTAATTTGATGATCAACTCCTGTACGGAGTGTGGTTTGTGTAAAGAGGTGTGTCCTTTTGGCATTGGTATGAAAGATATTATCCACGCTACAAGACAGAGTATGGTAGAGCGCGGTAAAATGCCCATTTCGGCGCATGATTTTGCCCTTAAAGATATGCAGTTTAGCCACAGCGATTATTTTTCACTCGTACGCAAACAACCGAGCAAAGAGCAATCCAAAAACCTTTTTTATTATCCCGTCATTGCTTTTTCGCAGTATGCACGAGGTTTGTACAAAGGCTCTGGAAAAACGGGCTATCTTTTTTACCCAGGTTGTCAGCTGAGCTCCACGCACACGGATTATATTGGCGCTATTTACAAATATTTGGTGGGCGTGATCAAAGAAAAAGAGGCTGATAACGATGTCGGTCTTTATCTGGGGTGTTGTGGCGCACCTGCGGATTGGGCAGGAAGGCTTGATCTGATGCCTGAAAGTGTTGAAAAAATACATAAAACGTGGGAAGAGATGGGTGAGCCGACCTTCATTTTAGCCTGTTCGAGCTGTGCTTCGACATTTGAGAAATACTTGCCGATGATTAAGACCATCTCGTTATGGGAAGTGTTTGCCACCTACGGTTTGCCCGAGGTGGATATTAAAAAAGGTAAGCGTGAGCTTTGCATTCACGATGCCTGTGCGACGAGGCATAATGCGAAAATTCATGAAAGTGTACGAAGCATTGTGAAAACTTTGGGTTATAGCGTTGAAGAGCTTGAATACGCCAAAGAGAAAGCAAAATGTTGTGGTTATGGCGGATTGGTCGCTTGTGCCAATCCTGAGCAGGCGGAAGATTTTGTCCAAGACCGCGCCCATGAGAGTGAACACGATGTGCTGGTCTATTGCGCGATGTGCAAAGATATGTTGGTGAAAGGAAATAAACGGGCGTACCACATTTTGGACATCATTTATGGCAATGAGATCAACCCTGATGCGCCTCAAAAAATGCTAACGCTTTCCGAGCGCCAAAACAATCGCAAACGCCTCAAACAGCAGTTGCTCAAAGAGATTTGGAACGAAGAGGAGAGCGATATGAGCAAGACCTATGACTTTACCCTGCATCTTTCCGATGCGATCATTGCTTTGATGGAGAAGCGATTTATTTTGCTGAGTGATGTTGAAAAAGTGGTGGAACACTCGCTTACATGTAAAGAGCGATTTTACAATCCTGAAACCTTGGATTTTCTCGCACGCCTGAGAGTGAACAATGTGACCTTTTGGGTGAAATACGAAGAGCATGGCAGTGACATCACGGTAAAAGATGTCTACTCACATCGCATGGAAGTGGTGGAGGACTGAGATGGAAACGAAAACCGAAACAACAACCACATGGATGTGTGACAAATGCCACAAAGCATTGGTATCACAAAAGGTTAAAGTGCGTTATCTTGAAGGTAATTTTGAAGTGGAACTTTTAAAATGCCCTACCTGTAACATGGTTTTTATTAGCGAAGATTTGGCTTTAGGGAAAATTCTTGAAGTCGAAAAAAGCTTGGAGGACAAGTAGCGTGTTGACATGTAATGTCTATGAAAGCAGCTGTATGCACGAAGCTACGGGGGAAACCTTGCGTCCGGGGGGATTTAAACTCACCGATCAAGCGGTTCGCTTTTGTGGCTTAAATGAACATAATCATGTGCTCGATCTAGGCTGTGGCATGGGCGCAACGGTTTCGTACCTTTATGAAAATTATGCGATTAAAGTGGTGGGAATTGATCCATCCTCGAAGTTGTTAAGTCTTGCAAAGGCGAAAAATCCTTTTGCAACGTTTATTGCAGGATCGGGGGATGCGCTTCCCTTTGTCACTAAAAGCTTTGAATGTGTTTTTGCTGAGTGTACGCTTTCTCTGATGAATGATTTACATGTAACGTTAAAAGAGGTCTATCGAGTTTTGGATACAGGCGGTTGGTTTGTCATCCACGATGTGTATGCGAAAAACCCTGAGAGCCTAGATGCGATGGATAATTTCTCCATCACATCGTGTATGCGAGGGATGCACGATCTGCTCTCTTTAAAAGAGATGTTGGAAAAAGTTGGCTTTGAAATCATGCTTTTGGAAGATTGCTCTGAGCTACTCAAAGAGCTTATGGTCAAAATCATCTTTTCGCACGGTTCGATGGGGGCTTTTTGGGGTAAAACCATCGAAGGTGAAAAAGCGCAAACGTGTTGCTCTTTTGAGCAAAACATTAAGCAATGCAAACCCGGTTATTTTATGTTAATTGCTAAAAAAGGAGATGAAAACAATGGATGATGTATCGCTACGACTCTTTAAACTCTCATCAGCAGGGTTTTGCTGTGCGCAGATCATGTACAAATTGGCGCTTGAAGACGAAGGTTCTTGCAATGATGACTTAGTGCGCTCTGCACAAGGGCTCTGCCGTGGCATCGCCGATACGCAACAAACCTGTGGCGTACTCAGTGGTGGCATTGGCGTTTTAGGATTGTATGCGGCAAAAGCAAAAGAGGAAGAGAGTGCTAATGAAGATTTTGCACCGATGGTTCAGGCGTTTCACGAATGGTTTCAAACAGAATGTGGCTCAACGCAGTGTGCCGCGCTGATTGGCGTGAGAGATTTTCACAGTGGCGACCAAAGTTTCAAACCCATTTGCGCCGGAATCATCCAAAAAGCGTATGTCAAAGTCTATGAGATTTTGCTAGAACATGGCTATGACTACGGAAATAGAGCGTAATGCAATGATGCACACGGAGAGTTTATGTCCGATCTGCTTGCGCGTGCTTGAGGCGTTTATTGTTGAAGAAAACGGGAATGCTTCCATGCTTAAAACTTGCCCAGAACACGGATCGTTTGAGACGGTTTTGTGGCGAAGCAAAACGCCGATGAATGAGTGGATACGTACCAAAGAGAGAGCGTATATTAAAAATCCTATCACAGAGGTTGACAAAGGGTGTCCGTTTGATTGTGGTTTGTGCAGTGCGCACCGACAACACACCTGCACGGCACTGATTGAAGTAACGTCACGGTGTAATCTTAGTTGTCGTTTCTGTTTTGCAGACGCGATGGATGCTAAAAGCAATGACCCGACCTTGGAGCAGGTACGGTTTCAGTTTGAGAGCATTTTGAAAGTCTCAGGCAGATGCAATATCCAACTCTCAGGCGGTGAGCCAACGGTAAGAGATGATTTGGCGGAGATTATTCGCATCGGTGTAGAACTAGGCTTTCCATTCATTCAGGTTAATACCAATGGTATTCGCATGGCTAAAGATGAAGCCTATGTCAAAGCCTTAAAAGAAGCGGGACTGAGTTCTCTTTTTTTACAATTTGATGGCATTGATGATAGGATTTATGAAACATTACGAGGGCGTGCGCTTTTTGAGCTTAAAGTTAAAGCGATTGAAAATTGCCAAAAGTATGGCATTGGCGTTGTGCTCGTTCCCACCATCGTTCCTCATGTGAATGTGAAGAGTATCGGTGAGATTATCCGTTTTGGCATCAGCCATTCTCCTACGGTTCGAGGGGTGCATTTTCAGCCTGTGAGTTATTTTGGACGGATTCCAGAGCCTCCCAAGGATGAGGATAGAATCACCTTGCCTGAGGTAATGGAGCATATTTGCGAACAGATGAATGGCATGGTGGAGATGCAAAGTATGCAACCTCCAGGGTGTGAAAATGCGCTTTGTTCGTTCAATGGCAATTACCTTATTGAAGAGGGGACATTAAAGCCTGTAAGCAAACGCTCCTGCTGTTCAACCACTGTAGAAAAAGCTGAAGAGGGAGCGGACAAAGCCAAAGCTTTTGTGGCACGCAATTGGTCATACCAAAAACAAGCCAAAGAAGAAAAACTCTCCGATTGGGACAAAATCTTAAATGCTATTGCCAACAACACTTTTAGCCTCTCAGGTATGGCGTTTCAAGATGCGTGGAATGTCAATTTGGAGCGGATTCGGGATTGTTGTATTCATGTCTCCACGGCTGATGGAAGACTGATTCCTTTTTGTATGTACAACATCACCAACATGGACGGGATGTCACTTTACCGAGATGCAAAGAGGGCATGATGCAGGTTACACCGCTGGAAGACTGGATAATTGAGCGTACACACCTTGCGCATAAAAGCCAAGAGGCTTTGAGAGCATATCAGCTTGAAAAACTCATTCACACCTTAGCGTATGCCAAAGACAAAAGCCGATTTTATAACGAAAAATTAAAAGAGACTGACCTAAATTCTATTACCTCACTGGGGGATTTTGAGCAAATTCCTTTTACAAAGCCTTCCGATATTAAACACAATGCTCATGACTTTTTATGTGTTTCTGCCCATGAGATAGAGCGCATTGTAACCCTCAACACTTCAGGTACCACAGGCGATGAAAAGCGCCTCTTTTTTACGCATGAAGACCTAGAAGAGACCATCGACTTTTTTCAATACGGCATGAATTGTGTGGTGGAAAAAGGTGACAAGGTAATGGTACTGCTTCCAGGGTCTGCGTTTGGTAGCATCGGGGATTTGCTCAAAAAAGCTCTTTGGCGCTCTGGCATTGAGTGCGTTGTTCATGGTCTTTTGCAAGACATTGAAAAAACGGCGGCGTGCATTGAAGAACATCACATTACCTGTATTGTAGGCATTCCGATGCAAGTGCGCTACCTTAGTCTTATGAAACCTGAACTGTTTGAGCGACACATTCGCAAAGTGCTTTTAAGTACCGACTATGTCCCCGATGTACTCGTCAAAACCCTCAGTCGTAACGGTACATGTAAGGTTTTCAACCACTACGGCATGACCGAAATGGGCTATGGCGGAGGCGTGGAGTGTGAATGCCTGGGTGGCTACCACCTACGAGAAAACCATCTGTATTTTGAAATTATCGACCCAGAAACTGGCAAACTTGTGAGAGATGGCGAGTATGGTGAGGTGGTTTTTACCACGCTGAATCGCCAAGCGATGCCTTTGATTCGCTACAAAACGGGCGATAGGGCGCGGTTTTTAACAAAGCCTTGTGCGTGCGGTACGTTTTTGCGAACCATGGAAAAAGTGCAAGGGCGCATGGAAAACAGAGTTTTTATCCATGGGCATGAAATTCACCTAAAAGCGTTAGATGAAATCCTTTTACACTTTGATTCTATTTTAGATTATACGCTGAGCGTGGAGGAAAATAATACCTTACATGTAAAGCTCATTCTTGCAAATAAAGAGCGCTCAGTAGCGCTTAAAGAGGAGGTCATTAGACGCATTCGGGAGCATTTTCCTTTTGCGTTTACACTTCGGATCGACGCCCAAGAAGATGATCGTTCACCTAAAATAACCCGTAGCATGATCAAACGAACATTACACGACAACAGACAAGGAGCAAAGGTATGAAAACCATCGTAGAACACATTGTAGATAGTTTAAATGAACAACACGAAATCGTTACGGCAACCATATTGCACAAAAGTGGTTCAGCGCCTAGAGAAGCGGGCACGAAGATGGTGATTCGCAAAGATACGTCCATTGAAGGCACGATTGGGGGTGGCACTTTGGAAGCCATGGCGATGCAATTAGCCCCTGAGGTGTTTAAAACCAAACAGAGTTCCATCGAAGAGATTGAACTGACCGATGATGACGCAAGAGCTTCGGGTATGGTGTGTGGTGGCGAAGTCAGCGTGTTGTTGGAGCACATCGATGCGCTCGATATTGCGCAACTCAACATCTATCATAAAGCCAAAGAGCTTAAGGCATTGGGTACGGATTTTATTATGATCACAAACATTTCGCAGACGAACAGGCGTGTGAATGGCAAACATAAATGGATCTGCACTGAGGCGGATCTGTTTGGCGAGAAGGACAAAGAGGTACAAGGCATTGTGCAGGATCTTCGGGAAAATTTTTACCATGTCAAATTTCATTTACATGTAGGCAAAAATCGTTACATGATCGAGCCTTTTTACGCGATGGATCGGCTCTACATCGTGGGAGCTGGGCATGTTTCTCAGCAAATTGCCTTACTCTCCAAATCGCTTGGGTTTTACACGGTTGTCATTGATGATAGAGAAGCCTTTGCCAATCAAGAGCGTTTTCCCTCCGCCGATGAAATTCATGTGGTCTCTTCGACATATGAGGGATTGCTTCAAAAAGTGGGGATTCCGCCTAACAGTTACATTGTCATCGTGACCAGAGGCGTTGATAAAGTCGTGTTGGAGCAAGCCCTTCACATGCGCGCCAAATACATCGGGATGATTGGGAGTAAAACCAAACGAAATTATGTGTATGCTGAGCTGTTGAAAGAGGGATTTGCGCAACAAGCGTTAGATGAGGTGCATTGTCCTATCGGTGTGTCTATCAATGCGCAAACGCCTGAGGAGATCGCCGTTAGCATCGTTGCTGAATTAACCCAAGTGAAAAGAAGTTAGACGATGACAAAGCGTAGTATCGGTGTTTTGATTCTTGCCGCTGGGTATTCGTCGCGCATGCACGATTTTAAACCCCTCTTGCCTTTTGGAAAAACGAGTGCATTAAAACGGCTTATTTTGACCTACCAAGCGCATGGAATAGAGTCTATTTACGTGGTCGTTGGGCATCGCCAAGAAGAGATCAGAGAGGTCTTAAAAGAGGAAAAGGTTACGATTGTTTACAATGAGGATTACGATCAAGGGATGTTTAGCTCGATTCAAACAGGGCTTCGAGCGATGGATGAAACACTGAGTGCATTTTACATGCAACCTGTGGATATTCCGCTCATCAAAGCTCAAAGCCTTGAGCGGTTGTTTGAGGCGTATGCAAGCACGCGCAAAGGGGTCATTTACCCAACATTTTTGGGGCATAAAGGGCATCCTCCACTCATTGATAAGAAATATAAAGCGCAGATTTTAGCCAGTAACAGCGAAGGTGGACTTAAAAAAGTGCTCGAAGCGTTTCAGGATGATGCTTTACATGTAAACGTCTGCGAGCAGTCGGTTTTAATGGATATGGACACGAAGGAAGATTATGAAAACCTCCTGCGCTACGAAGCGTTGAGCGCGCCCAATAAAGAAGAGTGTTTGGCGATGATGCTTCAAAACGAGGTGCCACCCCACATCATCAAGCATTGCGAAGCGGTGGAAAAAATGGCGTGCAATCTGCATGAACAGATCGCCTGTTTTGGGATTGGCATCGACAAAGATGCTTTAAGTGCAGCGGCGTTGCTGCATGACATTGCGCGGAGAGAAAAAAACCATGCGCTGGTGGGTGCGCAAAAGCTTCGCGCGATGGGCTACGATGCCATTGGTGATCTGATCGCAACACACATGGACATTGACGTCGATGTGAATGCGCCGATCAGTGCGCATGAACTGCTCTTTTTAGCCGATAAATTGGTCGACGAAGATGAGGTGTGTGGTTTTGAAAAGCGCTTTATTAGGGCATTTCAAAAATGCGAAGGCAACCTCGAAGCACAACGTAACATCACCCAACGCTTAAATGCCACACGCATGATTATTTCCAAGATCGAAAAGCTTACATGTAAGGTGTTTCCTTATGGTTGAAAAAGTCTATCTGCTTCGTCATGGGCATGTTGATAACGGAAGTGAGAAAAGGTATTTGGGGCGTACGGATGTGCCACTGGATGCGTTAGGATTAGAGCAAGCACAAGTGTTCGGTGATTATTTTAAGGCGATTCCTTTTGATGCCATTTTTACCAGTCCTTTGAAGCGTTGCGTGCAAACGACACAGATGCTCTCTGAGAAATTTCAGATTGTGGAGGCATTGACTGAGATCGATATGGGGGATTGGGAAAATGTTCCGATGGCAGACATTCAGTCATGCTATCCTAAACTGTATGCGCAACGAGGTGAAAATTTGGAGTACTTTACCCCACCCAATGGTGAGAGCTTTCGCATGATGGCACAGCGTGTGAGGCAGGCATTTGAGAAAATCGTACAGAGTGGTGATGGAACCATCATCATCGTTGCCCACGCAGGAGTCAATCGCATGATTCTCTCACATCTCTTTGGCATTGAGATCAATGACATGTTTAGCATTGTCCAACCGTTTGCGTGTGTCAATGAATTAACATGGGATAGGGAACGTACGCAGTGGGAGTATCGAAACGTGTTGTAAAGAGGCTTTATTGACAAAGCCTCTGGTAGTTCAATATCTTTAATTAACCTTCGCTTTTTCGAGTTTTTTACGCTCGACTTTCATACGGTCTTGGAATTTTTTACTGCGATCTTTGGCAAAGAGTTGCATGTCTTCGACTTCGTCCATCTCATCCACGATCTCAACCCCTAAAAGCGTTTCAATCGCATCTTCAAGGGTTACAACACCCGCGGTTTGTCCGTAGCTATCAAAGACCACAAACAGATGCGTTTTACGTTTAATGAACTGATCGATAAGGTTAGGTACGGGAAGATTTTCAGAGACCATATGCACTTCGTGTGCGATGTGTTCGAGTGTGATGGTGTCGTGGTCTTCTACGCTCTCTTCAAGGATGCGTTGGTTAAAGACGATACCCACAACATCATCCAGCGTCTCACCAAAAACAGGGATACGTGAATGAATGTACATACGATCATCCTCAATCGCATCTTCGATGGTCGTTGTAGCAGGAAGCGCAAACACAACGCTACGTGGCGTCATAATGTCTTTGGCTTTAATGTTTTTGAGTTTTAAAAGATTTTCAATGAGGTCACTCTCTTTACTGAGGATCGATCCCTCTTTTTCGCCCATCGCAACAACAGCCATGATCTCATCACGCGAGAAATTGTTTTGGTGTTTTTTGTTTTTGGAAATAGAGTTGGTTAAAAGCGATGAAATCCATGTAAATGGCGTGGTGATCGTGACTAGAAACGAGATCAGGTACGCTGAGGGAATCAAGAGTTTTTTCCAGTAAAGAGCCCCGATGGTTTTAGGGATAATCTCTGAAACATACAAAATAAGCAGTGTCACAACAAACGCAACCGCTGTTTGCCACTCTTGTCCAAACAAGATTTGCGCTTGCGCACCCACACCTGCCGCTCCCATCGTGTGTGCGAAGGTATTGAACGTTAAAATTGAAGAGATCGGTTTGTCGATGTTGGCTTTGAGCTCTTTGAGTAGGACAATAGCATTTTCGTTCGTCTCTTTGGGAAGTGTTTCAATGTAAGAGTGCGTGCTTGAGAGCAAAACAGCTTCAAGAACAGAGCAGATAAACGAGATAATAAGCGCGATAGAAAGATACGTAATCAATAGCGTCATAGAAGTGCCCCTAAGAAAGAAGCAAAGTTAAAGCTACACGAGTCCGGTTCGCTTTGGGTCATACAGAATTCCTTTAAAATAATTTGTGTCGTATTATAGCATAAAGAAAAAACTACTTGATTACAGGCTCGAATAGGAGCGAGATGGAGTTGACACAATGACGCGTGTTTTTTGGGGTCAAATGCTCACCCTCAAAAACATGTCCTAAGTGCGCTTCACAGGCGTTGCAAAGGATTTCAGTGCGTCTGCCATCGCGGTCAGTTTCGCGCTTAATCGCCCCTTTGATCTCATCATCAAAACTGGGCCAGCCACAACCCGAATCAAACTTATCAGACGAAGTATAAAGAGGTGCATTGCACTGTTTGCAGTGGTAAACACCTGCTTCATGAAAGCTATTGTATTGCCCAGAATAGGGCATTTCCGTTCCTTTGTGAAGGATGACACGCTCTTCTTCTGGGCTAAGGGCGCGAAGCGTCATAAGGACTCCTTTGGCATGTGATGAAAAATAGTGCAATGGCGTTTGAAAAATCGTTGAAAACGAGCTCAAAACCTCTTTACATGTAAAACGTTATAACGACTTTGTGCTAAAAGAGGCTTTACATGTAAAGATTAGCTCTCTTCTTTGGTAAGGTTTCTCAGCTTCTCAATAAAGGCTTTTTTACCGATAAACGAGAGCATGTCATTTTCGCGAACTTTGTAGGTTTTATCGACATCAAAGGTCCAGTTATCTCTGGTTTTGCAAGCAATAAGATGGATCTCATTTTCAAACATCAGCTCGATCTCTTGTACCATTTTGCCCATCAAAGATTTGGTGACCGTAAACTTTGCAATTTTGATCGTGCTGCTAAAATCAATTTGGTCGATGACGACGTTTCCGACAAGGTTTTCCACGAGCTTTTTAGCCGATTCGCGTTCAGGATAGATGACCTTAAACGCTCCTAAGCGCGCTAGAATTTCACCATGCGTCAGCGTGATGGCTTTGGCGATGATGGTTTTATTGTCCAACTCTTTAAGCGCCATCAGGGTTAAAATACTCGCCTCGATGTTCTCGCCAATGCTGATAATAACCGTATCAAGCCCCACAACGCCCGCTTCTTGAAGGGCTTTGATGTCGGTACTGTCTAAAATAAGCGCGTCTTCAATGTGGTCGCTGATCAGTTGAATTTTGTGGGGATCGTTGTCAATGGCGATGATGTCCATGCCTTGTTCCGCTAACCCTTTGGCGATGTGAAAGCCAAATTTCCCCAAACCTATAACAGCGTATGTTTTCATAATAAAATCCTTCCTTCTGGGTATTGAATATGTTTGATTTTTTCTTTGCCGATGATGAGAAATCCAAAGGCAAAAATGCCCATCCGTCCGATGAGCATAAGGGCGATAATGATGGATTTACCAAAAGGGCTAAAGTGATCTGAGAGGCTCAGAATGTCGCCATTGCCAACGGAAACTCCCACCGTACAAAAAGCCGATACGACTTCAAAGAGTGTTTTCATAAAGGTTGTGTGTTGGGTTTCGACTAACACAACGGTGGAGGTGATTGTGATAAACGAAGCGACTAAAATGATTGCAGACGAGCGATTGATGATCTCTTGCGTAATGGTACGTTTAAAGGCGTGTGGCGCTTGATTGCTGATCTTCATCGTGTGGATAGTCGCGATGATAAGCACGGCAACGGTCGTGATTTTGATGCCGCCTGCGGTACTGCCTGCTCCTCCTCCGATCATCATGTAAATGGTCGAGCAAAAAAGCGATGCGTCACTCAGAAGTGAGAGATCAATACTGTTAAAGCCAGAGGTTCTAAAGTTGACGGAGAGAAAAAAGCTGTTCAGAAGCTTGTGATAAAGCGACATGTGTGTAAAAAGACCTTTGGTGTCCCACTCGATGGCTAAAAAGAGCATCATGCCTGAGAGGAGCAAAATCAGTGTCCCTAAAAGAGTGATTTTGGTGTGCGCGGAGAGCATAAAACGTTTGTGGGTCGCTTTGGAATGAAGCTCTACCAAGACCAAATAGCCCACACCGCCCAAAATAATTAAAAAAGCAATCGTGATTAAAACGGTAAAATCGGTTTGGTACCCCAAGAGATTGTCACGAAAGGTTGAAAACCCAGCATTATTGAACGCAGCAACCGAGTGGAAAATACCTTGCCAGATCGCTTTATTAAGAGGCATATGGGTGGCAAAACGCATCGTTAAGATGAGTGCACCTAGCGATTCGATGATGAGCGTAAAGAGAAAAACCTTTTTTAAAAAGCTTTGAATGTCGAGGTTATGGGCGTAATTGAGCGAATCTTTTGCCATGTTTTTTTCATGAATGGTCAGGTTCTTCTTCATAAATAAGAAGAAGAGGGTGACGATACTCATATACCCAACACCACCCACTTGCATCAAAATCAAAATAACACATTGCCCAAAAAAGGTAAAATGTTCAGGGGTTACTTTAACCACAAGCCCTGTCACGCACGTTGCAGAAGTCGAGGTAAAAAGTGCATCGATAAACGCGAGTCTTCCCACATGGGCAAACGGGAGCATCAAGACAATGGCACCACAAAAAATAACCGCTAAATAGCTAAAAAGGATGATCCTTAAGGTTTTTTGATTCATTCATCTCCTTGTTCGTGTTCACATTGGCAAAAACGATACCCAATGCTGGACTCTGTTGTGATGTACTCGGGTCTGGTCGAGCTTTTTTCAATTTTCTTGCGCAAAGAATTGATGTAGGTTCTGAGATACTGCATTTCGTTTTGATACCCAACACCCCATACCGCTTTTAAAATCTGCTGATGCGGAAGGACTTTGTTGGCATTTTGCATCAAGTAACGCAACAGTGCGTATTCTGTGGGCGTGAGCTTTAAGAAAGATCCCTTTAACGTTACCTCTTTCTTGGTAAAATCAATGGTAAGATCTTTACATGTAAGGATTTCGTGGGAAATTTCATGGTGCACGCGTCGTAGCGTTGAGCGCACACGTGCAAGCAGTTCACTGGTCGAAAAGGGCTTGGTGACATAGTCATCCGCACCCAAATCCAGTGCCGCGATAATCTCTTTTTCATCGCTTTTCGCTGAGAGAACAATGATGGGCGTTTTGCTCTCTTTGCGCACCGCTTTGATCAGTGTTTTACCATCGCCATCAGGCAATCCAAGATCTAAAATAATGAGCGTAGGATTGTGGCTGATGTATTCACGTTTTGCAAGTGTGAGCGTATTGGCACAGCGCGTTTTATAACCGTATTCGAACAGTGAAATGGTTAAAAGTTTGGAGATGGCATCGTCATCTTCAACGATTAAAATAAGCTCATTGGGTTTCATTCTGCCTCTTTTTGGAGCGCACTGAGGTGTTTGAGCCTTGGTAAGGTTATCTCAAAACAGACGCCATTTTCGTGGTTATACGCTTTTATTTTTCCATGGTGTGCGGCGACGATGCTTTGGCAAATGAACAGTCCAATGCCACTGCCTGAAATATCTTTCGCGTTTTCAAGGCGGTAAAATTTATCGAAAATTGTCTCTAAATACTGCTCTTTGAGGGGATTGCTTTCGTTGAAGAAGGTGATCTTCACATGTTTGGGTTCTTGAATGATCGTGACACTGATCTGTTTGGTCTGGTTGGAGTATTTAAATGCGTTGTCTAAAAGATTGGCAAAAAGGCGCACTAAAAGATTGTAATCACCCCAGAAAAGCTCCAAATTTGCATCTACATGTAAACGTAAAGAGCGCTGTATGTGGGCTTCATCAAAATCTTGCAACGCAACACCCAAACTATCTTCCAGATCGCACCATTCCATCTTCAGCTCTAAGTGCTTGTCTTTCAGGCGCGCATTGTCTAAGAGGTTATTGATGAGGCGGTTCATGCGATCCGAGCCATTTTTGATCTCGTGAAGCAGTGTATTTTGCGTCTCTTCGCTCATTTTTCGATCTTCCAAGAGCAGTGTAATCGAGCCCAAAATGGAAGAGAGCGGTGTTTTAAGGTCGTGCGAGAGGGTGCTTAGTAAAATCTCTCGTATCTCATTGGTTTGAATTTTTTTCGCTTGTGCCGTGATGATGTAGCCCACCAGTACAAAAATAGCAAAACTCCAGAGATAAATCGCATCATGGACGCTGAAGCTGTAAACGGGCGGAACATATAAAACATTGAAAAGTAAAATCGCCATAAGAGTGATCACGGCTGTAGCAGAAAAGTTACCACGAAGGGCAACCACAATGATGGGAATCAGATGAATCAGTGCGATGTTCACTAACTCCAGATAGCTTTGAAACACAACGCTAATCAGCGTAATAATCCCCAAGACACCCAAAGCAGTTAAAATGTAATTGTAGCGATGAAACACGCCTGATCCTCATAGTCTATTTGGGATTATTATAGAGCAGAATCCATCAAAAAGTTATCAAAATAGTGACTTTTAGGATAAAATAGTTTTCCCAATTTTCAAGGAGAATGAATGAAAAATCTCAAAGGTTTTCGAGGAAAGTATTTCAGCCTAGCCGCGATACTTGCTTTAAATGCTACATTAACTTTGGCAAGCGATGTTCAAAGTGTTGTAGACACTGAAAAGCAACTCTCTACGCCAAAAGTTGAAGCATCCGCGGAATCAACAGAAGTGCTCGAAGAAAGCAGCGCCCCTGTTGTGGTGATCTCGAAAAAGATCAAAGCCCAAAAGTCTGAAGTCTACACCGCTTCTAAATCCTTGGTCAGTGCGACCAATGTCACCGATAATGTCAGCATTATCACCTCCGAAGAACTCTCCCTCAAAGGCATTACTACTGTTGTTGAAGCGCTCAATACCATCGCAGGTCTTAGCTTTACTTCCAATGGTGGGCTTGGCAAATCAACTGCTGTAACGATGCAAGGTATGGCAAATCAATATATTCTCTTAATGGTGGATGGTGTGCGTTATAATGACCCGAGTGCGCTTTTAGGCGACGCTGATTTTAGCCATCTTTTGGTTGGAGATATTGAGCGTATTGAAGTGATCAAAGGAGCTCAAAGTGGTGTGTGGGGAGCGGACGCGGCTGCGGGTGTTATTAATATCATCACAAAAAATTCGCAAAATGGAACGCATGCCAGTGCGGGTGTTGAAGTTGGAAGCTATGGACATAAAAATGTCAATACGTCATTCTCTCATAAAACCGATAAATTCGATGTCATGCTCTCTGTACAACGTCTCACGGAAGATGGATTTACAACGTATGCACCAAGAGGTGAAAACATAGATCAATATGAAGATGATGCCTATCGTAATACAACGCTAAATCTTAAAATGGGTTACTGGATTGATGAGCGTAACCGCATTGAAGCAGGATACCATGATGTCAATGCGATGAGCAATTATGATGACTTTGGCAATCCAAACAGTGCACAACATACCGATGCCCATCTGCAATCGGCTTATTTAACCTATAAATATTTTACTACTAACCATGCGATTGAAACAACGCTGTCTCAAAGCTCCTTTCATAAAAAAGAGTTGGATGCTTCGTATACAGGCGATTTAAATGATTATCAAGGCAAAGTGCCTTCCATAGAGCTTAAAGATACATGGAAATACTATGATAATAGCTCTTTAGTATTCGGAACTTCGTATGAAAAACGAGAACTGACCTACACGGCAATAGGCGATAGTGAAAAAGAGCGCGATGAAAACTCCAAAGCCCTTTACATGAACAATACCAATCGATTTGGCAATGTCATCCTAACAGAAGCGTTGCGTTACGATAGCTTTAGTGCCTTTGATGATAAAGTAACGGGTAAAATTGGTGCAAAATACCTCTTTAGTGATCAGTTTAATATCTATACCAATTATGGTACCGCGTATAAAACACCTTCGATGTTTGAGATGATTTACCCTTGGGCAAGCTATGGCATCAGCAATTTTGATCTTAAACCTGAAAATATTAAAAGCTTTAATGTCGGTATGCAATATGCTGGATTTACGATGAATATCTTTAGGAATGAAATCGAAGATATGATTGATGCACGACTTAATTCTTCTTGGAAATACCAATACGTCAATCTTGATGGCACGTCCGTTATGAAGGGCATAGAGCTTTCGTATGAACAACAGCTGTTTCAATCACTTTTAATGGGAGCAAACTATACGTATGTGGATGCTAAAAGTGAAGATGGCGAGAGACTTAAAAAACGACCGCGTTATCAAAGTACTGTGTATGCAACATATATGCCGACAAGCAAAATTAAAATCAATGTTAATGGTACCTATATCGGTTCACGTGAGGATGTCTCAATCGATCCAAGCACGTATGCAACATCACCTGTTGATACCGGAAACTATTTTGTTGCCAATACCAAAGTGAGTTACCAAGTGGATAAAATATGGAATGTCTATGCCAAAGCCAATAACTTGCTTGATCGCTACTACCAAACCGTCGATGGTTATGCAACGGCAAGACGAAGCTATTACGCTGGTGTTGAGGCGAGATTTTAATGAAACTAACCTTGCGACCCTACCTATGGTATAAACTGCTCAATTCACTTTTTTTTGGGCTGGCGGTGGGGAGTGTTTTTGTGCTTTACACGCCGCTTGAGCCCTCTGTCTTTTCGCTTGGAGGCATTGGGCTTGCCATTGGTTTGCTTGTGGTGGCAAAAGTCTACGAGAAGATGATGAATCTTCTCGTTTTTTACCGCATCACACTTTTGGTGGAGTTTTTAGCGCTTCTCATTGTGGTGAGTTTTCTTCTGTTTCGCTACAGTTACAGCAGTGTCTTATTTATCTATATCTCATATCAGCTGACTTTTGTGTTTGGCAATTACCTGATGCGTATTGAAACGCTTGCTTTGAAACGTACCATCTTACTCTCGTTTGCGGATGTTCTGAAGCAAAAGGGCTATCTGATCGGTATGGTGCTTTCGTATCTGTTTTACAAGAGCATTGAATGGTATGGCATTAGTGACAAACAAGAGCAAGTGTATGCTTTACATGTAGGACTTTTGTTTATTCAAATCGTTATTATTTTTCTTGTTTTCAAGGCATTTCGCCCACGTTGAGCCTCTCTTTCAGGAATTTATGATTACAATTCATTAATTTGAAATGTTAAGGATTGTGCTTGCATCGTGAAGAGAACACGTTGTTTCATAGGTTCATTGCGAGCTATGAGCAGTATAAAGAGAGAAAAGCCTTTATTTACAGAATAGGCGATCAAGAGTTTGAAGTCAGTTACGAGAAATTATTTGAAGATGTTTTGATTCTTTCACGTGCGTTAAAAGCTAAAAAGGTCACAAAAGGCTCTAAGGTGATGTTTTTGTGTGACAACCGCTATGAGTGGATGGTCACCGATCAGGCGTTAATCGCCCTTGGTGCCATCGGCATTCCAAGAGGCTGTGACACACCCACACAAGAGTTAGAGTTTATTCTCTCCCATTCTAGTGCCGAATTTTTGATCATTGAAAATGAGAGCGTGTATGCACGACATGAAGCGATGCTAGATAGTTTTAAACTTAAAGCTATTTTTATTGTCGAAGCACCTAAGGTTCACTCCCTTTTAAGCAACCTCTATTCGTATAACGATATTTTAAAAGATCGTACGATTCATGCGGATGAGGTTGAAGCGTTTATCAAAGGTAAAGAGGCGCTTGACGAAGAAGATCCTGTCACGCTTATTTATACTTCAGGTACGACTGGCACGCCTAAAGGCGTTATGCTGAGTCATAAAAATATCATGTACAACGTACGTGAAATTCCGCCATTGATTGCGCTTCAAAGTGACGATGTGTGGGTTTCGATCCTTCCTTCGTGGCATATTTTTGAACGTGCTGCCGAATACGTCGCCCTTTCACGAGGATGCTGTACGGTGTATTCGACCATTAAAACCTTTGCTGCCGATTTGGAGCAGTATAAACCCACCATTGTGGCGACGGTGCCAAGGCTGTGGGAGTCGATGTACACACGCATTATGACTACGCTGGAGAAGAAAGATCCTAAAAAAGCCAAACTTTTTAACAAACTTGTCGCCATTTCAGCCGCTTACCGACATGCAAATCGCGTTTTAAACGACGAACTTCCCTGTTATCAAAAGCCCTCATTGATGTTTACATGTAAAGCTAAAACCATTGCATTTGTGACGCGTTTAGCGCTCTATCCACTCTACGTGTTTGCTCAAAAAAAGCTCGCACTCGTTCAAGAAAAATTTGGAGGAAGACTACGCCTTGCCGTCAGTGGGGGAGGTGCTTTGCCTGATTTTTTAGATGCGTGGATTGATGCCATTGGGATTCGCATTGTGAATGCGTATGGTATGAGTGAGTGTGCACCAACAATCGCAGGGCGAGCGTTACAATGTAATACTTTCTCAACACTCGGACTCCCTCTTTACAACACACATCTCAAAATTGTCAACAAAATGGGCGTTATGTTAGGTGCAGGTGAAGTAGGTGAAATTTGGGTGAAAGGTGAGCAGGTATTTAACGGTTATTACAAAAATACCGAAGAGAATGTCAAAAGTTTTAGTGAAGATGGCTTCTTTAAAACAGGCGATCTTGGCAAGCTGACCCTCAAAGGTGAGTTGGTTATCACGGGGCGCTCTAAAGAGATTATTGTCTTAGCCAGCGGTGAAAATGTCGATCCAAGTCGCATCGAATCTACGCTCTCCATGTTGCCGTTTATTACCGATGCGATTTTAGTCGGGCATACCAAAAAAGGGTTGGGTGCGCTCATCGTGCCTGATTTTGAAAAGCTCAAAGAGTATGTCGCGTTAAATTTCAACAAAGCCGTACACAGCATTGAGCAAGTGATGGAAGATAAACAGATCGTATCAAAAATCAAAAGTGAGATGAATGAGCTTTTGCATCAAGGACAAGGGTTTAAGCCCTTTGAGAAGTTGCAAAATATTCACTTTTTAGACCAAGAGTTTACCGTAGGCGAAGAGCTGACCAACACATTTAAGAAAAAACGACACGTCATCGAGAAAAAGTACAAAGAAATCATCGATAAATTTATACATTAAAGCATTTCGTGCCATAATGGTGTCAGAGCCTTTTAAAGGCGTTTTTGACAAAGGAGAACAGATGGCAAACGTCACATCATACGGTGCTGCTTCCATGGTTACGGGTTCGTGTCATCTCTTAGAGATTAACTCCATTAAAATCTTAATTGATTGTGGCATGATCCAAGGGGAGCTGTGGAAGAGCAACTATGAGCCTTTTGGGTTTGAGCCTTCTTCGATTGATTACCTCATTTTAACGCATGCGCATAACGACCACATCGGGCGCGTTCCAAAACTGGTCAAAGAGGGGTTTCGTGGCGAGATTATATCCACGGAAGCGACGTTGGATATTGCCTACATTATGCTTTTAGACAGTGCCAATTTATTGCAAGAAGAGTACGAGACACAGCTTCGCAAAGCGTTGCGCAGAGGGGAAGAGGCAAGTGTAGTTGAGCCTCTTTACACCAAAGAGCATGTTGAGCAGGTTTTCACCCACAAAATGCGTCGTGTGCAGTACGATGAGATCATCACCATTGCCCCTTTTTTAAAGCTAAGCCTTCACAATGCAGGGCATATTATGGGAAGTGCGTTTGTTGAGATTAATTATGACGAAGAAAATGTCTCCAAAACGGTTGTTTTTTCAGGCGATTTGGGCAGTAAAAACCGTCTGCTTCTCAATGATCTTGTGCCGATTTTCCATGCAGATACCCTTTTTATCGAATCGACCTATGGCGATAGGGAACACAGGGCACTCAAAGAGAGCCTTCAAGAGTTTAAAGACGCTGTGGTTTCAACCCTCAATGATGGCGGAAATATCGTCATTCCTTCCTTTGCGCTGGAGCGAACGCAAGAGATTTTGTGGCTGTTGCATCAGATGCACCAAGAGGGGCTTTTGCACAATTGCCATGTCTTTTTAGACAGTCCTTTAGCGATTGAAGCGACCAAAATTTACCAAAAATACCCTGCACAAATGAACCAAACGGTAGGGTTACATGTAAGCTTGGGTGATGATCCTTTTTCATTTCCTCAACTCAAACATACACCGCGTCGCAAAGACTCTATGCAAATTAATGATGTCGATAAACGTGCTATCATTATCGCAGGAAGTGGCATGTGTACGGGTGGGCGCGTGTTACACCATCTCAGACAGCGCATCTGGAACCCTAAAAATGCCGTTATTTTTGTAGGGTTTCAGGTCAAAGGCACGTTGGGACGTGATATTATCGATGGGGAGCCTTTTATTCGCATTTATGGGGAAGATATTAAAGTGCGCTCCAAAATCTATACGATCAACGGACTCTCAGCCCACGCCGATAGAGCGGATATGCTCGCTTGGATTCAACACATTGAAGGGCTAGCGATGATTCATCTGATTCATGGTGAGATAGATAAAATGGAGCTTTTTAAAGCCTATTTGAAAGAAAACATCGAAAGTAAGGTACATATTGTCAAAAAAGCGGAAACAATTTACCTTTAAAATTGACAAGGGCGATTTGAAAATGTTATAGTTTATTTTGACTTCGTTTATTGCTTCCTGATAGGGTCTATAAGCTTTAATGCCTTCGTGGTAAATGTCGTAAAATAGCTTTAGAAAGAGTCCTTGAAAATGATTAGAGCGATGTTGTACCGTGTCTCCTTATTGCAAGCTTTAGCGGTGATGATTATTATCTCACTGTTGCTTCCTTTACCTCTTGTCATCCTGACGTATGTTAACAGTACGTATAAAAATAAACAAGCAACCTTTACCACACTCAATACCAAAAAATTTAACCTCTCTTCCGCTGTGTTTGTTGAGTCTTTATGGAATTTTTACCCAGAACTTGGGCAGAAGATGATCGACCAGCTTTTGCTTGATCCGAGTGTTCAATTTGTACATGTTAAAGACAGTGACGACAAGCTCTTTTTAGGGTGGGAAACGCACGAAAGAATTGCAGACAACGACAATACGCTCTTTTTACAGAAAATTTTAGAAAAAGATGGGGTGGTCGTTGGCTCATTAGAGATGGGTTTTAAACGCCAAGATCTTGTAGACTCTATACTCTCTGACATGACGCTGTTTGGGGGCATGATTTTTTTGCAACTGCTCTTTTTAATCACCGTGATTTCATGGATTTACTACTACAAAATTATCCGTCCGATTCGTCGTTTGGTCGGGCACTCCACCCTTTTGGCACAGCAAAAACTGAATGAGCCTTTTGTGTGGGATGAAAACGATGAGATCGGCACCTTGGGCTTTGCATTAGATAAAACACGCATGAAGCTCAAAGGCTTTTTTGAAGCGCTCAAACATGAAAATGAGATACTCGATGAAAAAGTCAAACAACGCACCAAAGAGCTTGAAGATGCGAGTCGCTATAAGTCTGAATTTCTTGCCAATATGAGCCATGAAATTCGTACACCGATGAATGCCATCATGGGAATGTCCCATTTGATGAGCAAGACAGCGATGAACAGTACGCAAGTGGGGTATGTGGCTAAAATTAAAGAGGCATCTTCGGTTTTGCTTCGTATTATCAACGATATTTTGGATTTTTCCAAAATTGAAGCGGGCAAAATGGAGGTTGAATCCATCGCGTTTGATCTGCACAAAGAGCTTAAAAAAAGCAGTTCGATCTTCTCAGTGCTTGCCAAAGAGAAAGGGATCGATTTTCAGTGTGACTTTGTGGAAACCAATCGCTTTTTCAAGGGCGATCCATGCAAGATTATGCAAATTGTCAACAATTTTTTAAGCAATGCGATCAAGTTTACCAAAGAGGGCGCTGTTGTGTTAAGCGTTGAAGAGCAGATTCAGGATGACCAGAGCGCAACGCTGAGCTTTCATGTCAAAGACAGTGGCATTGGCATCGCTAAAGAGAAACAGTCGCTTCTGTTTAAAGCCTTTGGTCAACTAGACGCTTCCATCACACGAAAATACGGTGGAACAGGGCTTGGGCTTTACATCTGCACACAGCTTGCGGAGATGATGCACGGGCGTATCCGTTTGGAGAGCGAGGAGGGCAGAGGAAGTCTTTTTAGCCTTACATTGACGCTTCCACTTGCTAAAGGCATTGATATACAGCATGAAAACAGTGCACTCGATTATGAGCCACTGCATATTTTAGTCATTTGCGATCAAAAAAAAGTAAGCGAGGCATTAAGTGAGCTGATTCGCTCTTTTGGATTTTTTGTCACCGTCTGTAAAAGCAGCGATAATGTCAATGCCATTTTTCACAAAGAGGGTGAACCTTTTCATCTGGCTCTTTTGGATTATGAACTGGCTAAAAAAGCCAATGGTGTTGATTTTTACGAGCAACTGGTTAATAAAGTCGGTATGGAGGCACTTCCTCCGTTCTTGATGATGGCAAGTAATGACGATGCGGAGCTCAAAGAGCGCATTTTGGGCACAGGCATCAAAGCGTTACTCAAAAAACCCATCAACCCTTCGATGCTCTATGATGAAGCCGTCTCTTTATGCGCGATAAGGTCGCAAGTGTCACTTTTCGACCCTTCTAAAATCAACCTCTCCTCCAAACGAATTTTGGTTGTGGAAGACAATGACATCAATCTTGAGGTCGCAACCTATCTGCTCAAAGAGACACATGCCACTGTTGAAATAGCACGCAATGGGCTGGAAGCGGTGGAGATCATTCAAGAGCAAATCCACCCGTTTGATCTTATCTTAATGGATGTTCAGATGCCACTGATGGATGGGTATGAAGCCACACGCATCATTCGCAAAGAGCTCAACCTTCTGACACCCATCGTTGCGATGACCGCCAATGTGATGATTCATGATATTGAAAAATGCCTTGCCGCTGGAATGGATGCGCACATTGGCAAACCTTTTGAAGTGGAAGACTTCTATGGTACGCTCTTGGAGGTTTTACATGTAAACGTTCCCATGACGCCAAAAACACATCCTATCGCTCCCAAAAGCCCTAAAACTCTTTTTGCGAAGCAAGAGGCGATTAAGCGCTTAGGAGGCAATGAGGCGCTGTGGGAGAAGATTTTTCGAAACTTTTTTGAGACCTATCTTCACTTGCCTGAGCAATTGCACACTTTGATCGCTGCGGAAAATAGAACCACCTTGATGGATTATGTGCATACCACCAAAGGGCTAAGTGGTACGGTTGGATTGAGCCAGTTGGAGCAGAGTCTTGGAGTGTTGGAACGCTCAATTAAAGAGCAAAATAGCTTTGAAAATCTGCCTTTAGACGCCGTTTTAAAAGAGCATCACGCACTGATGAGCATCTTGCGCAGTGAGTATGAAAAACTAAGCACGCCTTCATCTTTCCACCAAATCCATTTTTCCTTTGAAGAGAAAAAGGTTTTAGAGTCCCTTTTGGTAGAACTTCAAATGGCGCTTGAACTCTCCAATGTCTCCAAAGTGACGTTTGTGCTTGAACAACTTCTTTCCCATGGCGAGGTGGCAGGTAAGGCATCGTTTAAAGAGCTTCTTTTTACATGTAAACAGTTTGATTTTGAAGCCGCCTTGCAAAGTTTGGAGCGTTTAAGTGAGGAGTTAAGCAATGGCTAGAATTTTAGTCATCGATGACACGCCAGAGTATCTTGAAATGCTCAGTTCGCTTTTGAATGAGCATGAAGTGTATGCCGCGAAAGAGGGCAAACGGGGCTTGAGTTTAGCGCAAACGGTGATGCCCGATCTCATTTTACTGGACATCAATATGCCTCTGATGACAGGGTATGAAGTGTGTCGTAGGCTTAAAACGATGGAAAACGTACGCGCGATTCCTGTCATTTTCCTTACCGCCAATGAGGGCAGTGATTATGAAGAGATCGGGTTCAATTTAGGAGCAGTCGATTTTATCGCCAAGCCGTTTCATGCAGGACTCTTAAAAGCCAGAGTTCAGACGCACATCGCGTTATACCAACTGCAATCCAACCTGCAAAGCCAAGTGACAAATCAAACTGAAGAGATTCGCAAACTCAACCATGAAATGACCTATCTCTCCGCTTCGATTGCGGAGCTCAAATCTAAAGAAACCGGCGAGCATTTAAGACGTGTCGCGGAGTTTTGTTACCTTTTTTGTAAGTTTTTAGGCAAAGAGGAAGCTGAATGCGAAAAGATCAAAATGGCAGCTGTCCTTCACGACATCGGCAAAGTGGGCATTAGCGATGAGATTTTGAACAAGCCTACCAAATTGGATGATGCTGAATGGGAAATTATGAAAAATCACTCCATGCTTGGGTATGAGATGCTCATCGACTCTGAATTTGAGCTGATGCAACACGCTGCGATGATTGCGCTTGAACATCATGAACGTTGGGATGGCGAGGGGTATCCGCATGGGAAAAAAGGTGAAAATATCTCACTGATTGGACGCATTTGCGCGGTGGCGGATGTGTTTGATTCACTTTTGGACAAACGCGTTTACAAAGAGCCTTGGGAAGAAAAAGCTGTAAGAGACTATTTTATCATGATGCGTGGAAGCCAATTTGACCCTCAGATAACCGACATTTTACTGGAAAATTTTGATATGTTTCTCTACACATGGAAATCACTCCAAAGACCTAAAGGGAAACGATGCGACAGGGTTTAGTCCTCGCACTTTTGGCTCTTTGTGCGTATGCGGACGTCTTTAAAGTCTACACGGAGCAAAATCCACCGTATAATTTTATGGAAAATGGCACGGTTACAGGAAGTTCTACCAAGCTTTTAGAAGCACTTTTGCAACACTCTGGACATCAGCTAGAAGGAAATCGTATTTGGTTTTTGCCATGGACGCAAGCTTATCATGAAGCGTTACATGTCAAAAACAGCCTTCTTTATAGTACTGCTCGAACGCCTGAGCGAGAAGCACTTTTTCAATGGGTTGGTCCCATCGGTAAAATGACCTTAGGTGTGGTTGCAAAAAAACAAACGCATATTCGCATCGCTTCATCTGATCAGCTACAACGTTATAAAATTGCGACAATTCCAAATACAGCTTCTGAGAAACTTTTACTCAAGCTAGGTGTGCATGAAACAACATTAGAGCGTTTTGGGCATGTGCCTTCACAAATTAAAAAATTGGCACAAAATCGTGTGGACGCTGTTGCTTACAGTGTGGATGCCACGTTTAATATTTTGCAAGAAATGGGGTATGACACAGACGATTATGAAGTGGTGTATCTGCTCAAAGAGAGTGATCTCTACTTTGCATTTCATAAAGAGACCAATCCTCAAACCATCACAACACTCAACGAAACGCTCAAAACCCTCTTAAAATAGCACCAAAAATTTCTTTAGAATTTTTTCAAGAGAAGTAGAGTATAGTTCAAAAAATATAAAGGAGCGATCATGAACATCAATGCTACTTCCATGACAGCCATGTCCAACTGGATGAACAACAGCGCTCAAAATGTCGCCAATGTCAACACCGAGAACTACAATGCCACGCAAACGACCATCTCCAATCAAGGTAACGCCGTGGTTGCCCAAAGTAGCCAAACCGAAAACGGTACGGATCTAGCAACCGAATTTACCGATCAAATCGCACTTGAAACGAATTTTGAAGCCAACACCAAACCCATTCAAGCCGAAGACGAGATGATCGGCAGCCTCTTGGATATGAAGGCGTAATAAGTCAATCACCATTGTCTTAAATTCTTTTTTTGTTTGAAGATTTGTCTAATAGGATCCATTTTATCCGGATATTTGGTTACAGTATTTCTTTTGGTCACAATGTATTTAAAAGCTAGTAGTTGTGTCCTTAGCTGCTATGTTGGCTTTATTTATGTTCTCTTGCTTACGTAGGCAGCATCCTAGCCTATTATTTTTAATCTTTTATTAACGCATATAGGCTAGCAACTTCTAGATTACGAATGTATTTTGCATTGACTTCTAAGCGCTGACTATCGATATTAAGATATTTATTGATAATAGCGTCAGTTTTACTTTTATGGAAATTAATATATTTTTTTGGATCCCATCGTAGACCTTGATCATCTTTTCTCCAAACGACTTCATCTGAAATAATTTTATCCATTGCTAATCGTGATATGATTTTAGGAATTTTTTGATGAAATCGTCCTTCTAATTCAAGCATCATATACTTCTCTAAAAGTTTATTAAAATATGGAGTAAATGAAGAAATTCCAGATACTTCTATGTTGTTTCTTACTCTGTTAGTATCATGTTTAACACTACCACAGCATAAATTATACATATGCAAATAATCAAGATTTATATTTTTTATATTTTTATATTTTTTTAATATAGAAAAAACTTCTTTTTGTTTTATTTTTCTTAAGTTAAAAATCTGTTTTAAAAGTTTTAAATATTTACTATCTCTAAACAAAACTTGTAAATAATTTTCTTCTAAACTCTTATAAATATTTATCGAAATAGTTTCACCTGCCATACCATGCATTAAACAGCTACCTCCATTAAATTTTACAGCCTTCCCTATGAAACTTAATGGAACAACACCAATATTGGCTGGACCAAAATTAAGATTTGACGATTCCTTTAAAATATCAAAATCAAATTCTGATTCATAATTGACTTCTATAGTATTCAATTTGATACCCACTGAATCAGCAGATTTTTTAGCAAAGTAGTAATCATTCCCTGCAGGTGTCTTAGTTGTCCATACTCTAACCTTATGTAGCCAGTCTGCATCAGCTAAGACAGCAAGTAAAAGAGAACTATCTACCCCCCCCGATATAACTAAATCAATATCTTTATCTTTATAATGATTAGCAATGATATTGAATAATTCCTCTCGTAATATTGATGCATTAAAATTGCTCATAGAAATGTTCTCCAAGGGCATTTCAAGTTCAAGTTTTTCGTTTTTATTATGATTTTCAAACGTATAAGAATGAGCATTTTTTAATAGTTCAATTCCTTCAATAAAATTTTGTCTAGTACCATTTCTTAAAAATGTTTCTATGTGTTTGGATATACAAAGGCGATCTTTAAATTCTACTAATTTTGAGTTACATAAAACAGTATTTTCAGAATTATCATATATATAATTATAATATGCATACTGATCAACATGAAAAAACATTTTTTCTCCTAAGCGCTATTATTCTAAGAAAATATTATAACCCAAAATACTTGTTAAATAAAGAGTTTAAGTTTGCCTAAAACTCCATAAAAAGACATGAATGAGACGTTTATGGAGTGGAATATTATAACAGTTTATTGTTTAATTGAAAACATTGACGCTAATTAAGTTTTAAACTGTTGTCTCGAATTGACTACATCGGTGATTGAATATACAAAAACTGCATATCTGTTCCCAAGAAGACATACGAGCATGAGTAAAAATCGGATACGAAAAGCCATTGGATTCCTTAACATAAATGTGTGTGTCTTTTGGACACTGCAAAGGCGGATATAAAATGGGGCTTTTCAGAGTGAATGTAATACATCTGAGGATATTAGCAGATATGTGTACAATGCTCATTAGCCCCCGCTTTGAGAAAATAACATAATTTTGATGCGTATAGTGTGATATAAAAGTGGTATTTTATTCGTTATAACCTTAAATCTTATAACGATAGATATTATTTTTTATAAGATAATGAGAAATTATGAATAAATATTCAATGAAACAGCGTCGTAAACTTAGTTTTAAACGATTAGCATCGCATCACCGTAAGAAAAGAAACGGTACTGCTCTTTTACGGCCTCTTCGTAGAGTTCAAGTGTTTTTTCAATCCCCACAAATGAAGCTACTAGCATAATCAATGTCGATTTGGGAAGATGAAAATTGGTTAAGAGATGGTTGACACGAAGAGGGGGATTTTGCGGATGCAAAAAGAGGTCGCATTTTCCTATAGGCTCTTTGGTTCTGGCAAAATACTCCACTGTTCGTGTGACCGTTGTTCCCACCGCTAAGATGTTTTTTGGGCTTTCAATGCGTTTACATGTAAGTTCTGGAATGGCGTAAATCTCGGAGTGCATCACATGATTGTGAATGTGTTCGGCTTCGACGGGTTTAAACGTTCCTGCGCCTACATGTAAGGTTAAAAAGTGAGTTTCGTAACGCTTTTTTAACGCTTCAAACATCGCATCGGTAAAGTGCAACGAAGCCGTTGGTGCAGCCACAGCACCTTGCTCTTTGGCAAACACGGTTTGATAATCCACGCTGTCTTCATCAGTGTCTTCGCGTTTGATGTACGGTGGGAGTGGAATGTGTCCGATTTTATCTAACACAGTAAAAAGCACTTGGGTGTGCAGAGGTTTTTCTGCTTGAAAAAAGGCAACAACACGCGTACCGTCCTCTTTGAGTTCCATAATTTTGGCGTGCATTTTTTCATCAAAAAAGAGCTTGGTTCCTACTTTGACACGACCTCTGATGTAGACCGAGTAGAGATTGTCTTGCAAAGGAGCGTTCAGCAGTACTTCAACCTCTCCGCCGCTCTCTTTTTTCCCAAAAACACGTGCTTTAATGACTTTGGTGTCATTGAGAAGTACGGCAATGTCTAAGGGTAAAAAGTCAAAAAGGTGTTTGAAATGGGTGTGTGTGATGCGACCACTTTGGCGATCAAATACCAAAAGCCTCGCCTCATCCCTAGGTTCAACGGGATGGGTGGCGATCAGCTCTGGTGGAAGTGTGTAGTCGTAGGTCGATTTTAAAAGCGGGTCTATGGTCTATTCCTCACTCTTTTGTTCAGCTTCTTCTGTGTCATCCTCTTCAGGTGGAATGTACGGATTGACAATTTTGGCGACCAAAATAGAGATACCATAAAGGATAAGAAGCGGTGCTGCCATTAAGAACTGAGAGAGAATGTCGGGAGGCGTTAAGATACCTGCGACGACAAAGATAATGACAATGGCATAGCGGAAGAACTCTTTTAAGCCTTTATCATCCACAAGCCCTAATTTTGCAAAGAAAAAGATGACAACAGGCATCTCAAAGGAGAGTCCAAATCCGACTAAAAATTTTGTAAAGAAGCCAACGTATTCGCCAATGCTAGGAAGTGCGGTAAAGAGTGCACTACCAAAACCAATAAGAAAAGCAAAGGCTAATGGGACAACAACGTAATAGCAAAAAGAGGCACCTATAGCAAACATCATCGTTGCTGCAAGCACAAAAGGAATCACCAATTTTTTTTCATTCTCATAAAGGCCAGGGGCTACAAAAAGCCAAAATTGCCAAAATATCACGGGTAGTGAGAGTACAAATCCTGCAAAGAAAGCGACCTTCATTGCGGTGAAGAAAGGTTCTTGCACACCCGTAAAGATGACATTGCTTCCTTCTGGGAGAACGGCTTTTAGAGGGGAGATCATCCATGCAAGAATGGGTTGCCAAAATGAAAAACAGATAATAAACATCACAAGAATAGTAACGAGTGAAACGGAAAGTCTTTTACGAAGTTCTGCTAAATGGGGCTTTAACTCATCAAACATTATACATTTTCCTCTTTTTTTGTCTCTTTAGGTGTTTCGATCACTTGAACGGGAATGGGTTCAGATGAGAGCGTTGAAGGCGTCTCAAGCGAGGCACTCTCTTTCACACTGCTTTCAAGTTCTTTTAAAGAGTCATTGACTCCTTGGGTTGTTTTTTTGATCTCTTCGAGTTCATCGAAGGTGATGACTTTACGGACACTGCTAGCCGCTTCATCCAGTTTTTTCTTGTAAGTGAGGGCTTCATCTTTGAGTTCTTGAATTTTCATCTCTTGCTCAAAACTGCTTTTGACATCATTGATGCTGTTTTTAAAAGATTTGAAAAATTTTGCACCTTTGACCATAGCGTCAGGAAGTTTTTCCGGACCTAAAAATATAATAGCGATTATTGCGATAAGAAGGATTTCTCCTATACCCATACCAAACATGAAAGGCACCGCCTTGAAGTTAAATTGAAGTTGGATTTTATCTGAATTTTTATCAAAATACTATAAATGTCACGAACGTGGGGTATAATAGGATTAAATAGTGTGACAAACGCTTTGCCTAAAAACTTCGACAACAGAGGTAAGAGGATGCAGATTCGTATCAGTCCGTTACGTATAGTTCTTATTTATGCACTTTTCGCGACACTGTGGATTCTCTTTTCCGATCATTTGGTTGAGTCTTTGATCGATAATGTTGCTTACTTAACATTGATTCAGACTTACAAAGGGCTTTTTTTTATTGTTGTGACTTCCTTGCTGCTGTATGGGCTGATTCGCGCGACAGTGACGAAGCTTGAGATGATGCAAAAAAAGCTCAAAGTGCATGAAGAGCGCTTGGAGTATGTAATCCAAGGATCCAATCTTGGGTATTGGGACTGGGACTACGTGCATCAACACCATGTTGTCAACGACAAATGGCTCTCGTTTTTGGGGTTAAAACGTGAGGATATTGAGAATGATGTGACGGATTGGGAAGAGCGTATTCATCCTGAAGATCGTATGTTGACCCATAAAGCAGTGGAGCATACCATCAAACACCATCAACCCTATGTCGTAGAGTTTCGTATGCGCCATAAAGATGGGCATTGGGTTTGGATCGAGGGTTCTGGTGCGGTGGTGGAGCGCGATGATAAAACAGGTGCACCGCTTCGGCTTGCCGGAACTCATCGTGACATCAGTGATCGTAAAAATGCCCAAAGAGATATGCTTTTTCTAGCCCTCAACGACACACTAACGAAACTTCCCAATCGTGCATACCTGAGGCAAGAGCTTGAAAAGCGCTTGATGGAAGAGTCGTCGTTGTGCTTTTTATTTTTAGACTTGGATCGTTTCAAAATCATTAACGATATGTATGGACACACGATAGGCGACAAAGTGATTCAAGTGGTCGCCGAACGGTTAAAATCATTGTTGAATCATTCCGATTTTATTGCCCGCGTTGGTGGTGATGAGTTCGTTATCTTAAGCAATGAATCCTTACATGTAGAAGCGTTGTGCCAAAAACTCATTGCAGGTTTGGACGCGCCCATTGTCGTGGCAGATGAACATTTTAAGCTGAGTGTGAGCATTGGCGTTGCGTGTTCTCCTCATGATGGCAAAAGTTTTGAAGCACTTTTTAAAAATGCCGATACCGCCATGTACGAAGCTAAAAATCACCCGTCTAAACATTATCTTTTTTACACATCATCGATGACAGAGCACCTTTTAAATATCTCAAAATTTGACAATGATCTCAAACATGCGATTGAAAATGATGAATTTGTCCTGCATTATCAGCCGCAGATCAACCTTCATAACAATGCAGTGATTGGCATTGAAGCGCTTGTTCGGTGGCAACACCCTGCTCAGGGCTTGCTCTCGCCTTATAATTTTATTGCAAGGGCAGAAGAAACCAGACTCATCATCCCTCTTGGATTGCTGATTTTCAAAAAAGCGTTGGAGCAGATGAAACGGTGGCAAGATGAGATTTTTTTCAATGGCATCATCGCGATTAACATCTCGAGTGTTCAGATTGAAGAAGAAGATTTTATCGATCAGATCGAGGCGATACGCCAAAAAATAGAGGTGAGTGCGCTTAGCATTGAGCTTGAAGTCGCAGAGAGCAGTTTTATGAACAATCCGATGCAATCGTCCAAAACACTGCAAAAACTTGAAAATTTGGGCTATAAAATCTCGATTGATGATTTTGGAACAGGCTATTCGTCTTTGAGTTATCTCAAACAATTACCCTTGCATAAACTCAAAATTGACCGCTCGTTTATAAGTGATTTACCGCGCGATAGAGACGATCAAGCGATTGCTAAAGCGATCATTGTGCTTGGGAAGACCTTGGAGTTGGAAGTTTTAGCCGAAGGGGTGGAAACAGAGGAGCAAAAAGCGTTTCTCATCGAAAATGGATGCGACAGCATGCAAGGGTTCCTTTTCTCAAAACCCATGAGTGCGGAAGCGTTGAAAACCTCTTTATATCAAAACTAACTTTTAGCTCCTTTTTTGTACAATAAGCGCACTTTAATTACACACATAGGGCGATAATCCATGGAAAATTTAGACGCAGTGTTAAAAAAACATAAGTTAACCAAAGACGAATATGAAAATATTTTGAACATTTTAGGACGTGAGCCAAACATGCTTGAAATTGGCATCTTCTCGTCGATGTGGAGTGAGCACTGCTCGTATAAATCCAGTAAAAAATACCTCAATGGTTTCCCAACCAAAGCGCCATGGGTGATTCAAGGACCTGGTGAAAATGCGGGTGTTATCGATGTGGGTGATGGAATGGCAGCCGTCTTTAAGATGGAGTCACACAACCACCCAAGCTTTATTGAACCGTATCAAGGTGCCGCAACGGGTGTGGGTGGAATCCTCAGAGACGTCTTTACGATGGGTGCGCGCCCCGTTGCAAACATGAACTCTCTTCGTTTTGGCAATGTCACTAACAATGACGACACATCGCATCATCAACGCTACCTCGTGCGTGGTGTGGTTGCAGGTATCGGCGGATACGGTAACTGCATGGGTGTGCCTACCATCGGTGGCGAGACCTTCTTTGATGAAAGCTACAATGGCAATATCTTGGTTAATGCGTTTACCCTTGGTCTTGCAAAAAGTGATGAAATTTTTTACGGAAAAGCGGAAGGCCTTGGTAACCCTGTTGTGTATGTGGGTTCAAAAACAGGTCGTGACGGTCTGGGTGGTGCTGTTATGGCGAGCGATAGCTTCACTGAAGCCAACAAAAGCCTACGCCCAACCGTTCAAGTAGGTGATCCATTTGCTGAAAAACTACTTTTGGAAGCGTGTTTAGAACTCTTTAAAACAGACTATATCGTGGGCATCCAAGATATGGGTGCTGCGGGTCTTACTTCAAGCTCATTTGAGATGGCAGGACGAAGTGGAAGCGGTATGATTATGCACTTAGATAAAGTTCCTGCTCGTGAAGAGGGGATGCAACCCTTTGAATTTATGCTCTCTGAGTCACAAGAGCGAATGCTCATCTGTGCGAAAAAAGGGTATGAAGATAAAGTGGTTGACATCTTTAGAAAATGGGACTTGAATGCTGAAATCATCGGTGAAGTAACGGCGACGGGCAACATGGAGCTTTTCTGGCATGGTGAGAGAGTGGCAAATATGCCCGTACAACCTGTCAGCGAGCAAGCACCGATTTACGATAGACCAACCAAAGAGCCAGCTTATTTGGCTACTATTAAAAACACAACGATTAATGATTTTGCAAAAGTTGAGAACCAAAAAGCATTTGACACACTCCTCAATTCAGTTGAAATTAGCGACAAATCATGGATTTTTAACCAATACGATTCAACGGTACAGACTAATACGATTAAAGCACCAGGTAGTTTGGATGCAAGCGTGATTCGTATCAAAGAAAACGGCAAAGCACTTTCTATGAGCAGTGACTGTAACCCACGTTATAACTACATCGACCCTAAAATGGGTGCTGCTGCGGCAGTAGCTGAGAGTGGAAGAAATGTTGCGATGAGTGGCGCACGACCTTTAGCCATTACCGATTGTCTCAACTACGGAAATCCTGAAAATCCTGAAGTGATGTGGCAATTTGCACAAGGGTGTTATGGCATCAAAGAGGCGTGCGCAAAACTCAATACCCCTGTTGTCAGTGGTAACGTTTCCCTTTACAACGAAACCAATGGTGTGGGCGTTTTCCCAACCCCTGCGATTGTGATGGTAGGTTTGAATGATGATGCGAACACAACCCTTCCATCCAGTTTCCAAAAAGAGGGTGCAAGCGTTTATCTCATTGGCGATACCCAAAGTGATTTTGGCGGTAGCTTGTATATGAAAGAGCTTTTTGGCAAAGTTGAAGGTACATTAGCAGAGCTTGATTATGACAAAGAGTTGAAATTGTGGGAGCTTGTCATCGAAGCCAATAAAAAAGGTTTCTTGAACGCAGCCAAAGATGTTAACGTTGGCGGTATCGCGATTGCTCTTGCTAAAATGGTCGCCAAAAGTGGAAAAGGCGTTACATGTAAGTTTACATGTAATGATGCTAAAGACATTTTTGCTGAGAGTTTCTCTCGCGCTATCGTTGAAGTCAATGATGAAGCAAGCTTTGAAACAATGGCTAAAACGATTGGAATTACTGTTGCAAAAATTGGAAATGTTGGTGGAGAGAGCTTTACATGTAATGATATTTCTAAGTCAGTTGAAGCTATTAAAGAGCGTTATTTTAACCGCTTTCAAGAAGTGATTGAACAAGACATCTAAATTATTGTATATGAACCTAAAGGCTAAGTACATTAATAGACTTAGCCTTTAGGGAATTATTTTTTTGGAGGGTTGTTACCGCGTCCACCACCAGATGGTTTTCCCGTAGTACTTGGCCAATTTGGGTTATTTGCCATTTGATCTCCTTTATAAATTTATTGACATCATTATACAATAAGCTTAGCTTTCTTTACATGTAAAATCTAAAACGTTCCATAAGCGACAAAAAAGGCGATATTCATACACTGAGGTTGTGCCGCACCTTGTTTGGAGGGGCAGCGTTTCATATAGGTGTTGATGACTTTACCGTCTTTGTTGGTGAGCATCGGATAGTTAAAATTCATATAATCCAAAACATTTTTACCATTGGAGTGGTGGATAAACTCAACCGTTCCATCAGGTTCTACTTTCGTGACAATGCCTACGTGTGTGATGTTTTCCGCCACTTGCACTGCCGGTTGTTTAGTCGCTACTTTTTCTTTGCCTTTGGCTTTGGCTTTTGTTTTCACCGCAGGTTTGCGCTCGGTATTTTCAAAGAAGACGAGATCGCCGAGGTTGGGAAGTCGGGTCTCATACGCATTGCCTTTTTTAGACATCAGGTTGAACATGGCGCGTGATTTTCTGGCGTTATCAAAACTTTGACTGAGCTCTTTTTCTTGGTAAAAAGGTGTTCCTGTTTTGTAGTTAATCAGACTTACAAAGCCCGAGCAGTCGCCTCCGTCACGTTTCCCCAAATACATCATGGCATTGTGTACGATGGCTTCACGCATAGAGAGTTCAGGCACGGGGCGCAAGTCAAAACTCTCATGCTCTTGTCTGAGGAAAAAATCGTTGGAAGGTTTTTCACCCAGATATATTTTGGGCTCTACTGGAGTTTTTTCTTCTGCAATGGGAAGTGTGGGTGTCTCAATTGTTGTTTGTTGTGCACACCCTGCGAGTAGAAGCGCTGTGACGCCTAAAGCGATCCAACGTCTCATTTGATGCTCCCATACGCGCTAAAATAAGCAGGTGCTAAGCATTTATGCCCTTCATCTTTAGGGCATTTTTCCATGTAGGAGTTGACGACTTTTGTATCGTTCATCGTGACCGTTGGATAGTTGAGATTCATTTGGCTAATCAAATTTTTTCCTTTGGTATGGTGAATAAAATAGACGGTTTCATCAGGATCAATTTTCGTGATGATACCGATATGGGTGATGTTATCGACGCTTTTTTTCGCCTTAGCATACTTTTTAACGGTATTGGCAAAAAAGATCAAGTCTCCCACTTTGGGTTTTTCGTGATAGAGGCGGTTTTGGTCCTCTAAAAGGTTGTAGATTGCAAGAGAGCGTCTCGCATCTTCAAAATAATCATTGAGCTCAGTTGCGCTAAAGTAGGGCTGAATACTCTCTTTATTGACCAAAGTTACAAAGCCTGAACAATCACCCCCGTTAGGTTTGCCTTGGTATTTAAGCGCGTTTTTGATGATCTCTTGGCGTTTGGGTGTGTCGTCTTTAACCTGTGGAAGTTCGGGAGCATTTTGTGTTAACTCTTTTTGAGCACAACCGCTCAGTAAAAATGTGCAGGCACACAGTGCCACTAGATACAGTCTCATTCAAATCCTCATGATAATTTCATTATGGTAACGATTTTTTCCTAAAAATTTGGAATAAATTTTATATGTTTAGGCTATCCATCGCTTTTTGCATACGTTCTAAAATCATTTTTAAAACACTTTTTTGGGTTCCAAAGTTGAGGCGTACAAAGTTTGGATTGCCAAAGGGTTCTCCATCGCTCAATCCTACGCCAAAGTCCAGAAAAAACGCATACAGACTCTTTACATGTAAAGCGCTTGCGTCGATCCACGCGAGAAAGGTTGCTTCTTGATCTAGGAGTTTAAGCTTAGGATTATGCGCGACAAACTCTTGAACCATTGTGAGGTTTTCAGCCAAGTAGAGACGAAGTTCTGCTAGCCACGCATCGCCTTCTAGGTACGCTGCTTTAAGAGCGGTAATGCCCAAAAGATTGATGCCTCCGACCATACTTCCCATCGTTTTTTGAAAACGTTTACGCAGTTCCACATTGGGAATAACCGCAAACGAGGCTTGAAGTCCCGCGATATTAAACGTTTTGCTCGGTGCCATCAGCGTAATGCTTTTTTGCGCTAATGCCTCGCTAAGAGATGCGATAGGAATGTGTTTTGCCTCTGGATTTAAAAGCAAATCGGCATGAATTTCATCGGAGCAGATAGTAAGGTCGTACTTTAAACAAAAATCTCCCAGTCTCTCCAACTCTTTACATGTAAAAACCGTTCCTGCTGGATTGTACGGATTGCAGAGCATAAAGAGTTTACATGTAGGCGTTATGGCTTGCTCCATTGCTTCAAAATCAAGTGTCCAACGGTTTTTCTCTTCTTTCATCGCAATGGCTAAAACCTCTTTATTCGCATGACGAGGCGCTTTGATAAAGTGCGGATAAATCGGTGTCGTGGTCATCACGCTTTCCCCTTGCGTCGCAAGGCACGCCACATTCATACTGCTGACAACCCCATGCGTAAATAAAATCCACTCTTTTTTGATCTCCCAATTGTAATGGCGTTTCAAAAAGGAAATGATCGCATCGTAGGTTTCATCGTCAATGCCGGTATACCCAAAAACACCCTCGCTCACTCTTTTTTGAAGGGCGTCTATCACACATGGAGGCGATTTAAAATCCATATCGGCAACCCACGCAGGGATGATGTCTTGGTCTTTGTATTTGTCCCATTTCTCACACGGTGTTTTAGTTCTATCAACGATTTCATCAAAATTAAACATCAAAATTGTCCTTTTTTTTAGTGTAATGATTGTAGCATATTTGCCAAAAATTCGTTTTACATGTAAAGGTGAAAAAATGACCTATATCATTATTGCAGTCGTTATTGTAGTGTTTTATTTGTTAACCAAAAACTATCAAACCGAAGCGTATCAGCACATCAATATCGATGCAAAACAGACACTTAGAGGTGATTTGGCGGAGCATGAGGCTGGGCTTTTGGTTGCATTGATGGCAAAAGTGGCAAAAGCTGATGGCAGGGTGTGTGAACTGGAAGCGGAGCTTTTAAAGCATACGTTTAGTGACATCGCACGTGTGTTTGAAAACAGCGAAAGCATTCGTGAAGCGCTCAAATCAATTTATGAGAAAGAGATAAAAAGCTTTGATAATACGCTTATTGTCTCACAAAAATACCTTAAACTCACCCAAAACGACTATACTAAACGTCTCAAAGTGATGGAGTATCTGCTCAATCTTGCCTTTATCGACAAGAGTTTTTCGCAAGCGGAGCTGATGATCACCGAAGATATTGCGGATGCACTCATGATCAAACGCGCTGATTTTGAAAGACTCATCGCTGCGTTTGAGCAATTTTATGCGAACAAAGCCTCACACGCACAGATGGGAATACAAAATGCCTATGCCATTTTAGGCGCAGATCCGAGTGAAGATATGGAGAGTATTAAGAAAAAGTACCGTGCGTTAGTCAAAGAGTATCATCCTGACATTTTAATGGGGCAGGGGAAAGATCAAAACATCATTGATGCCGCAACGACAAAGCTTCAAGAGATCAATGAAGCGTATGAGATGATTAAAAAGGAAAAAAACTAGATGTTAACAACCCCGTTTGAGAGGCACACCTTGAGTATGTCCGTGTTAATGACGCCCGATAAAGCCAATTTTTCAGGCAATGTGCACGGAGGTGATCTGTTAAAATTGCTCGATCAAGTGGCTTACGCATGCGCATCACGCTATTGTGGAGGCTATGTCGTAACGATGTCGGTCGATCAGGTCATTTTTAAACAAGCGATTCCAGTAGGTACGTTGGTGACCTTTTTAGCCAGTGTAAATTTTACAGGAAAAACATCGATGGAAGTGGGCATTAAAGTGATTGCGGAGAACATTCAAAAAGGGATTGCAACGCACACAAACAGCTGTTTTTTCACGATGGTTGCGGTGGATGAGAACGGACGTCCCAAACCAGTTCCTGCGTTAGTGCCAGAAACCGATGTGGAAAAAAGACGCTATCATGATGGCAAACGCCGCCGTGACATCAGGCTTCACGGCTACAATGAGATCGCACCCCAAAAATGAGGGGTGATCTTTAGAGTTCAGATTTGATAAGGTCTTCTAACTCTTGTTTTCCAAATTTGACCAGTGGTTTTCCATTGACAAAAAACTCTGGGGTCGCGTTGACGCCTAGGGTTTTGGTATCGGCGATATCTTGCTTAATCAGCGCATCAATCTCAGGTTTTTTCATATCATTTTTTAATGTGTCGATGTCAATTCCCACTTCGGGTAAAAATCCCCAAATCAGCCCAATATTGGGTGTGCCATGGCTTGCCCATTTGTCTTGGTATTTGTAGATGACTTCGAGTGCTTCGAGGTATTTACCTTGCAAACGTGCCGCTTCGATCATCGCGACGACATAGTAAGAGTCGGTGTGAAAAGGAGCGTAACGAAGAACCAGTTTGAGTGTGTCAGGATTTTGTTTGAGAATGTTTTTGACAAACGGGTAAAAACTTTTACATGTACCACACGCTGGGTCAAAAAACTCGACTATCGTGGTTTTCGCGTTGGGATTGCCAAGCACATAGGCGTGAGGTCTCACCAATGCAGACGTTTTTTCGCTGGAAACCGAATGGTCAGCATTCTTATACAGATAACTTCCTCCGACAAAAAGAAGCACAAGAACAAAGAGTGACGCAATAATAAGGGTCTGTTTTTTCATGGTTACGAAGCCTTTGGTTTGATAAAAATTAAAGTAATAAAAATAAGCGCAAATGCAACGAGTGAGAGGAATTGAATCGTGACAAATCCAAACCAGTTGATGTAGTCACTCGTGCATGAAACACCTTGCGAACACGGAGCAAGCGTTTCTGGAACGATGCCAAAGTAGAGCAAATTATGGTAAATCGCAAAGAAAAGTCCGATGAGGACGAGTGGCATGGCGTATTTAAACACATGTGTATCATTGCTAAAAAGTGCGACGAGAAAAATAACGCTTAAAGGGTACATACAAATGCGTTGATACCAGCACATAACACAGGGTGGAAACATCATAATTTCACTGAAAAAGAGGCTTCCCAGTGTTGCGACCATCGAAACGATCCATGCAAAAAAAAGCAGTGTAAAAAGCGTATTTGAGCACGTTTGCGTTTGATTCATTCAATCTCCAAAAATTTGACTATCTTCTTTAATCCGTCCTAAAAGGAACGTATTGTAAAATAAAATCATCAATAAATTATTAATACGATAAAAAGGACGAGTGTGAGAGCGTTAATAAGTGTCAGCGATAAAACGGGGATTATGGAGTTTGCCAAGGAGTTGGTGGCGTTGGGTTTTGAGATCATCTCAACGGGTGGAACCTATAAACTTTTAAGCGAAGAGGGTGTTCGTGCGCTTGAAATCAGTGAGGTGACCAAGTTTCCTGAGATGTTCGACGGACGTGTGAAAACGCTTAATCCAATGATCCACGGAGGCATATTACACCGAAGGGATTTACCTTTACATGTAACGCTTGCTAAAGAGCATGGCATCGAGGGAATTGATCTTGTGTGTGTCAATCTGTATCCGTTTAAAGAGACGATTGCCAAGACGGATGATTTTGATGAGATTATTGAAAATATTGACATCGGTGGACCTGCGATGGTGCGCAGTGCGGCGAAAAACTTTAACGATGTCTTGATCGTGACTGATGTTTTGGACTATGACAGCGTGATTGAAGCGCTCAAATCGGGTAACAATACCCTAGAATTTAGACGAGATTTGATGATCAAAGCATTTGAGCATACGGGAGCGTATGATAGCATGATCGCCAACTACATGAACAAGCGCTTTAACAACGGTTTTGGTGAGAAACAGTTTATCGTAGGCACCAAAGCATTCGATACACGTTATGGTGAGAACCCACACCAAAAAGGTGCATTGTATGAGTTTGACTACTTCTTTAGCAACAACTTCAAAACCCTTAAAGGCGAAGCGAGTTTTAACAATATGACAGACATCAACGGTGCCGTTAAAATCGCTGCATCTTTTGGTGACGCTCCAGCGGTGTGTATCATCAAACATGCCAATCCGTGTGGATTTGCCATTGGTGGTGATCTTTTGGACAGTTACATCAAAGCACTTAAGTGCGATCCTGTTTCAGCCTATGGTGGCGTTGTGGCGATTAATGGAACGCTCAATAAAGCCTTGGCTGAGAAAATCAATGAAATTTTCGTCGAAGTGATCATCGCTGCTAACGTCGATGAGGATGCGTTACATGTCTTTGATGCCAAAAAACGCATCAAAATCTTTACGCAAGAGAGCAAATACTTGGTGCTTAGCGAAGATGCGTATGACTTTAAACACGTTGATGGTGGCTTTGTTTTCCAAGAGAGCGACAGGGTGAATGATGATGAGATTAAAAATGCAAAATGTTTAACCTCGCGAACGGCTTCCAAACAAGAGCTGAGCGATCTTGAAATTGCCTATAAAGTGGCAAGTTTGACCAAATCAAACTGTGTGGTTTACGTTAAAGAGAGCTCAATGGTCGCGATTGGTATGGGAATGACGAGTCGTGTGGATGCTGCCAAAGCGGCACTTCGCAAAGCCGAAGAGATGGGCATTGATGTGAGTGGTGCAGCCTTAGCGAGTGAAGCGTTTTTCCCGTTTCGTGATAGCATTGATGCCGCAGCTGCCGCAGGGGTGAAAGCGATCATCGAACCAGGGGGTAGCATTCGTGATGAGGATGTCATTGCCGCTGCGAATGGGCATGGTATGGCACTTTACTTTACTGGCGTGAGACACTTTTTACATTAGTAGCTTTTTAGAGAGCCTTAAATCAAGGCTCTTCCTTCTCTTTTTGTTTAATTCAGATACGATTTGTCTTTTTCTTGATGTAGATTAAGGAAATTAACCTCACTTTGCATTATAGTTTCATCAAAAATAAGGATGAAACCATGAATACAGATCATTTTCCTAGCGATGCAAAACTTTTACATGTAAACAATGCAACAGTTCCTTTTTTCACGTACTCTCAAGAGGGGATAGAGTTTATCAGCTTTGATACTTCAACATGCGTGCCACCCGAACCGATGGTGAATGCGATGATCGCCCTTGAACTTTTAGATGCGCCCACAAAAAAAGTGGTGATGATCAACCACCGTTCACCCGTTGGACTGCTTGCCAAAGTAGAATCCTTTTACGACATTGAGGTGAGCGAGCTTGATGGTGGCAAACTGCAACTGATTTTTTCCTACAAAGAAGGCGTGAGTGACAAAGTCGATCTTAGCCAAAAACAGTGCGCAGGTTGAGAGCATGAAAGTCTCACTCGCCACGGAGATGGCACCACCGTTTGTCTTGGTCGCGCACTTTTTTATCGCAGGGATTCTCTTCTTGACGCTGAGCGGTGTGGCGCTTTTGTCGATGAGTTCAGAGCTTTCAGGCTACATCATCTCCTCTTCGCTTGCAGCATTTTCACATCTTTATCTGCTGGGTTTTGTGATGATGATTATCTTTGGGGCAATGTATCAGCTGTTGCCTGTCGTGCTTGAAGCGCCCATTTTTTCCAAAGATTTTGCTTATGTGCAGTTTTATATGTACGTTGTTGGCTTTTTGATGATGGTGAGTGGCTTTAGCGTTGCAGAGCTTCATCTATTGATTCCTTATGGCGCAGTTATTACCTATCTTTCGATGCTGATTTTTTGCTTCAATGTGTTTCTGACCTTTTACCGTTTAGAGAAGATTACTTTAGTGAGTCAGTTTTTACTCATTGGTACGATTTTTTTGTTTATCTCGGTGAGCCTTGGGTTGATCATTGGGCTGAGTTTAGGACATGGTCTTTTAGCCATAGACATCGATGCTTGGGTGAAAGCGCACATCATAGGCACCCTTGGTGGCTTTGTGCTGATGATTGTTATGGGCGTTTCAATGGTACTGATTCCGATGTTTTCACTTTCGCATAACTTTAGTGAGCAGTGGATCAAAAGGGCATTTTACTTGCACAGTTTTGGTGTGACGCTGATGATGATTGCACTGATTGCGCCATTCCCTCTTTTTGTGCAGAGCATTGCCGCTTTGTGTATGGTTTTAGGCATACTCTCTTTTGTCGTGCAAATCGCTGTGATTCTAAAGCAAAGAGTGCGCAAACAAAATGATTATTGGGTCAAAAATATCCTTTTTGCACTGGTCTGTTTGGTCGCTTCGGTGTTGACATGTACGCTTTATTTTATTCTAACAGAGGCATATTTAGGCATCCTTTCAGGCGTGCTTTTCTTCTTTGGCTTTTTGCTCTCGTTTATTGTGGGGCATATCTATAAAATTTTGCCTTTTTTAATCTGGTATGAGAAATTTTCACCCCTTGTCGGAAAGCAAAAAGTGCCTTTGTTGCATCAGATGATTCACACCAAGATGGCAGACAGCCAAACATGGATGCTGTTTGTTGCAGTAGGGATACTGTGCAGTGGTGTTGTCACTCAGATAGAGAGACTTTTTTTTCTAGGAAGCGTGTTGCTGTTAAGTTCACTTGCCTTAGTCGCGTTGAATGCACTTTACGCATTTAAGTATCAAATGAAGGAGTAAAAAATGATAACAAAAGAAGCAGTTTACGCTGCCATTTCAACCGTTATAGACCCTGAAGTTGGGTTTGATATTGTCGCTTTGGGGCTGATTTACGATGTCAAAATTGACACTAACCAGGTATTCGTTACGATGACGCTCTCCACCAAAGGTTGCCCTCTGCATGAGTTGATTCAACAGTGGACGAAAGATGCGGTTTTAACGATAGAAGAGGTGGAGATGTGCGAGATCGAAATTGTGTGGGAGCCTGCTTGGAATATCTCAATGGCGAGTGAACGTGTCAAAAAGGAACTATGTGGTTAATGTGTGTCATTATAAGGATTTATTAATTCCAAAATCGAGTAAATATATACTATAATAAAGACTGATTTTTGATTTTGGAGGCAGAATGGATTTAATGACCAAAGTGCACAGTGAACATGTTGATATTGTGGTTTCAGGTACCATCAAAACAATCGCAAATGCACAGACAATTAAAGAGGCAATTCGAAAAGCGCATGAACAGCATTCAGATACCATCATCAATCTTATCATTAAAGACTCTTTCATTATTACGTCGTCTGTCATTGGTTATGTCATTAAATCGATTGAAATGGACAAAATCGCTTTACATGTAAACGTTGGAAGTGAAGAGTTGTATGAAATGCTTGAAGATATGAATTTAATTGATGTGATGAACGTTCGAAAGGATTATAGATGCGCAAAGGCATAGGTTTAAAAATAGGGTTAACGCTTATTCCGCTTTTATTGTGCAGTTTTATTGTTTTACAATTTTTCATCGTCGGTGAGTTTAAAAAATCATCTCAAATGCAAAGTGAAAATAATCTTAATTTACTCAGTCAATCGGTTTTTCAAACCGTTCGTGCTGCTATGAATTTGGGTGATCGTGCTTTGATTGAAAAATCATTGCAAGAAGCAGGTGCGATGAAGGGAATCAAAGAGCTTAAAATTCACCAATCACAAGCGGTCATTGATACCTTTGGCATCAATGCTAAACCTTCAACCGATGTCGCTGTTGTTACTATTTTTAAAAATCCAACCCAACATAATATAACGCTTGATGATGACAAAGGGCATCGTTTGCGCCTGTTGAAGCCATTGATTGCCGAAGAAGATTGTTTAGCGTGTCATGCAACGTCTCAAAAAGGAGATGTGTTAGGGGTTATGGATATGACCTTCTCGTTTGCCGATATTGATGCGTACATTGGTGATATTAGTTGGAAATTGGTCAGTATTTTTACCCTTTCATTGCTGATCACTTCGGTATTGATCATGTGGGTACTTAAACGTGTTGTGGGCAATCCTTTGGAGATTTTACTGGAGCGTGTGCGTGATCTCTCCAGTGGAAATGGTGATTTGACGGCGCGCGTAAAAATCAACAGTCAAGATGAAATGGGTGAGATCGCTCACTCCATTAATATTTTTATCGAGAAGATCCAATCTATTATTTTAAGTTCACAAACCATTTCACAAAATGTTGAACATACCGGTGAAATGCTCAATTCCAATGCGGTTGAATTTTCCAAAGGTGTGGTCGAACAAGCCCAACAGATTAAGATGTCGTTTGATTTGATGAAAGACATTGAAGCCGATCTAGACCTCTCGGAAGAGCTTGCGATTCACACGGTTGAAGACAATAGCGCTTCGTTTAGTGTTTTAGAAACGATGAGTCTATCGCTCAATGAAGTGGTGCAAAAAATTAATGCAGCGAGTGATTCAGAACAAGAGATGGCGCATCAGATTCAAAGTGTGGTGGCACAAACTGAGCAGATTAAAGGCGTGTTGGCAATGATCAAAGATATTGCTGATCAGACCAATTTGCTCGCGCTCAATGCTGCCATAGAAGCAGCGCGCGCAGGTGAACATGGTCGTGGATTTGCGGTGGTGGCGGATGAAGTGCGAAAACTGGCTGAACGTACCCAAAAATCATTGGCTGAGATTGATGCGACGATTGGAGTGATTGTTCAAGGTGTGACGCAGCTCAGTTCCAATATGGAAGTTAATGCTGAAAATATTAGCCAGATTTCCCAAAACGCATTTGGAGTTCAAAGTGCGACAGAAGAGACCAAAAATCGCACATTAGAGTCGATTGAAGTTTCTAAAAAAGCCTCTAAAAAAGTGGTTGAGATCTCCCATCTGACCAATCAAATGATGGAGCAGATGAAGCGAACCCTCAGTTTATCGGACAATAATGAAAAAATAGCCGTGGAGCTTTCTCACATTTCTCAAACAATGCTAGAGTCTTCGCAAAATCTAGACTCTACGCTTTCAACGTTTAAAGCCTGATGCAGTGAGGCTTTTTAGCCTCTTTGCATCATCTCAACTTTCTCTTCGATCTCTAAAAGCTCTTCAATTAAAGGCTCTAAAAGTGCCTCTTTCGCTTCTAAATTTTGACTCAGCTTTGTAAGCCCAATCTGTTGGTAACATTCAGGATTTTCAAGACATTTTTTAATCGCAATGATCTCATCTTCAAGGGTTTGAATCTGTTGTGGCAAAGTTTCAAGAGAGCGTTGTTCTTTGTAACTGAGTTTCGTAGGAACACTCTCTTTGGCTTTTTGAGCTTTTGGCTCTTCTCTCTGAGGAGAAGATACTTCTTGTGCTGATTCCATCGCATCAAGCTCTTTAATCTCTTTTTCAATCTCCAAGTATTCGCTGTACCCTTGATAACTCTCTTCAATGATCCCTTCACCTTTAAAGACATACAGCTTGCTGGCAATTTTATCGACAAAGTAACGATCATGGCTGACAAAAATAACCGCACCGCCAAAGCTTTGAATGTACTCTTCTAAAATATTGATCGTGGGAATATCCAAATCATTGGTCGGTTCATCGAGAATGAGACAATCCACCTCTTGCGAAAAAAGTAAGGCAAGTGCCACACGGTTTTTCTCACCACCGCTTAAAATGCCGATCTTTTTATTGAGATCTTCTTTGGGAAAGAGAAAGTCTTTAAGATACCCAAAGACATGAAGGTTTTTACCCTTAACATCGACCCGATCGCCGCCATTGGGGCAAAAGGTTTCGATAAGGTTTTTGTTATCATCGAGCATAAGGCGTTGTTGGTCAAAATAACCGACTTTAAACTCGCCTTTGTCAAATTTCCCCGCATCAACGCTCATATCGCCGAGTAAGATTTTAAGCAGAGTCGATTTTCCAGCCCCATTTTTTCCCACAATCGCAATGCGATCTTTTTGTAAAATACGCGTGCTAAAGTTTTTAATCAGTAGTTTATTGCCCAGTTTTTTATCGATGTTGTACATCTCAAAAAGCATCTTTTGCTTGTTGATGATCTTTTCACCGTTAAAGTTATGCTTTTCGCGCTCAAGTTCTAGTTTAAGTTTTCGAACCAGTGAAGGGTTCTTCTTGGCAGATTCGCGCAGTTCAAAAACCCTCTGTTTTCGCCCTTCATTGCGTTTGAGTCTCGCTTTGACACCACGTCTGAGCCACTCTTCTTCGCCCTTGAGGTATTTGAGTAGATTCTCATGCTGTTTTTGGAGCGACACGATCAATAACTCTTTACATGTAAGGTAATTTTCATAGCCTCCCTCGAAGCTTCGAACCGTGCCATCATCGATTTCAATCGTACGTGTGGCTAAGTGATCAATGAAATAACGATCATGCGAAATGAAAAGCAGGGTGAATTTGGACTTTAAAATCATCTGCTCTAAAAACTCAACCATGTAAACATCCAAATGGTTGGTAGGTTCATCTAGAAGCAAAATATCGGGTTTTTGAAGAATGAGACCTGCAAGAGTAACACGACGTTGTTCGCCACCGCTTAAAAGATTGACATCGCTGTGCTCAAATTGTTTAAGATCAAACTCGTGTAAAACGTGCTCGATCTTTTCATCCAAACTCCACGCATCGTGTAGATCTAAAAAGGTGACTAATTGAGACTGTTCCGCCAATAAGGCTTCATTATGGTAGTCATGCTCTAACGTTTTAATAACCTCTTCATAGCGAAGACGTGCGGTTTTAAGCTCTTTAAGTTCTTCTTCAATCGCCTCTTTGACGTTCATGCCCTCTTTAAATCGAGGGGTTTGGTCTAACATACCGACTTTGACATTTTTTTGCAGAATCCGTCTCCCAACGTCAGCTTCCAATACGCCAAAAACGATCTTCATCAGGGTTGATTTTCCCCCACCGTTTTTGCCAATGATGGCAACACGTTCGCCCTCATGCAGCGAAAAATCAACGTTGGTTAAAATTTTTTGGGTTTCATAGGCTTTGCTGATACCAATTAAATCTAAAAGTGCCAAATAGATGCCTCATTTCGTTTTTTGCGCGTATTATACCATTAAGATGAAAAACAGAGGATGGGTAAAGTTTTGACGCTTTACCCATGAGGTTGGTTAGGATTGGAACTGATTGAGTTTGTTATTAAGATTTTCAGCCAAACGAGAGAGGTGATCTGCTGCTGCAGCGATCTCTTCAACACTTCTAGCATTTTGTGATGTCAATGTATTGATATTGGTGACCATGTCAACGATCTTGTCCGTATCTTGTGAAATTTTTCGAGAATTTTGAGCACTGATTGTAACCGCCTGCACACTCTCATCCATGACCTGCGTGGTTCCTAAGATGGTTGTTTCAACACCACTGGAAACCGTCGAGAGTCTTTGAATGTTTTTAGCATTTTTGCCCATCTGCTCTGAAGAGTCGACGATAGATTGGACGATGACATTGATGGTGGCATTGATCTCGGTAAGAGAGCTTTGGGTACGCTCCGCTAACTTTCGTACTTCATCCGCAACCACCGCAAACCCACGTCCATGTTCCCCAGCCCGTGCTGCTTCTATGGCAGCATTGAGTGCCAACAAATTGGTCTGATCGGCAATATCAGAGATAACCGTCAGGATCTGTTTGACTTGTTCCGCATCATGGCTCATCTGTTCTAGTTTTTGAGCCAAAGCAGATTCGGATTGGCTGGCTTGATCCATCTCTCCTCGAAGTGAGATAACCTCATTTTTGGCATTATCAAGGCGACTTCCTGCTGTGGCGATGCTCTGTTTCATCCCTTCAGAGAGTGTTGCTGTCTCTTGAACAAACGTTTTAATGGCTTCAATTTCATGGATCGTATTTTCCACAATCGTCGAACTTTGCTCTGCATTGCGACCTATTTGCATACTGGTCGTACTGAGTTCATGGGAAACGGAGGCGTTTTCATTGGACGAGTTTTTCGCATCTTTAATGGTAAGTTCAAGTGTTTCGACTAAGGCATTAAAACTATCTACCATCTCTTTAATCTCATTGTGTTTGGTGTAGGAAATACGGAAATGAAGCTCTTTCTTTCGAACGAAATTACCAATGCTATCTCGTACAAGATGCACGCCTTGCATAATGTTATTGCGGATGATAATGCTTAAGAAGATGGTGGCTCCAACCACGATTAAGAGGACAATGATCATACTCGTATTGGCACTTTGTTTCTCTTCAGCCGCATGCGATGCCATTTTCTTTGCTAATTCCAGATTATAACTCATATGTTCATCAAGCGCTGATGTTAAGGTTTTCAGTGTAGCTCGTGCTTTGTTAAAAGCGACAGAAGCTTCCGCTTTGTGCCCTGTTTCTGAGAGTTTTAAAATATCGTTCACCAATACTTTAAATTTCTCCAAGGCTTCAAGGTCCTTTTCAAGCAGTGCTTTATCTTTCGCATCACTGGTCAGTTTTTCATACTGATTCAACTCTTTTGTAAGGTCATTTAAAGCGCCGAGGATTCCCTCTTTAGACTTTGCATTGGTCTCTTTATCCTCTTGGGTAATATGCTCCCACATGACCAAACGAAGACGGAGTCCATACAGCATTGCATGATTGAGAGAGAGAACGCTTGGGAGTGAATTGACAGTGACATAATTCGTTTCCTCATAAACTGTATCCATCTTTGTCATGCTAATACCAAAAATCGTACAGGCTCCGATAATTGCGATAGCTAGCATCGCTATGAGTTGTTTTCCAATAGTCATATGTGACTCCTTTTTGTGTTGTGTGCTATTCTAAACTCATTTTCCTAATAAAATATTTAAACTACACGATGTGTTACTAGAAAAAGAGAAAAGAATTTATTTCTGAGAAAATCATATCACGCATGCGTTGCAAAGGTGTTGCATTTGTTTAGAGAATATTGATGAAAAACTGGTATGATAATGTTTTTCAATTTGTCAAAGGAAAAGACTCTATGTTAGAACTTTTAACGCTCTTTTACATTATTTATCTGCTGATTAAACTCTACGCAGCCTTTATGGAGATAGGTTTTGTGAGTAACGCTCGTGGTTTGAAAGCGATTATTCTCTCTCCTTCCAATTATGCTAAGGCAGCGGCGTATAAAATTGCTTCGCAAAAATTCTCTATTGCCAATACGTTGTTTGATTTTGTCCTCTTTTTTGGTTGGATCACGTTTGGACTCTCCGCGCTTGATGCCGCACTTATCATGGAAAATGAAGTGCTTCGTTCGGTACTCTTGGTGATGAGCTTTAGTGCGATTAATTACCTTTTAACATTACCGTTTGATCTGTATCAGACCTTTGGGCTCGATAAAAAGTTTGGGTTTTCAACGATTGATATAAAAACATTCATACTCGATCAACTCAAATCAACAGTGATGTTTTTACTTTTTGGCGGTGTCTTTTTTTGGGCAATGAGTGCGATTATCATGGCGTATGAATATTGGTGGTTTTATGGATTTTTATTTGCGTTTGGGGTCATTTTGTTTATCAATATGATCTATCCCATTGTGATCGTTCCGCTGTTCAATAAACTAACCCCACTTGAAGATGAGAGCCTTAAAAGCTCCATTGAAGCCCTTTTGCAAAAAGCAGGGCTTAAGAGCAGTGGCGTTTTTAGCTTGGATGCCAGTAAACGGGATAACAGGCTCAATGCTTACTTTGGAGGGTTAGGACGTTCCAAACGCGTTGTACTGTTTGATACCTTAATCGCAAAGCTTGAAAAACACGAATTACTTGCCGTTTTAGGACATGAGTTGGGTCACTTTAAACATAACGATATTCTTAAAAATATTGCCTCCAGTGCGCTGATGCTGTTGCTTATGTTCGCACTCTTTGGAAACCTTCCCGAAGAGCTTTTTGACGCTTTACATGTAAACCAATCTGCAGGCAGTGTAATGATACTTTTCTTAATGCTTTCACCACTGCTTTCATTTGTTTTGATGCCTCTGTTTGGACTGGTGAGTCGTTACAATGAGTACAGAGCCGATGAGTATGGCAGTGAGTGCGAGAGTCAAAATGCCCTCGCTTCTGCCTTGGTCAAATTGGCAGATGAAAATAAGAGCTTTCCGCTTTCACACCCGTTAACGATTGCACTTTATTTTACCCATCCACCGCTGACGGAAAGGCTTAAAAAGCTTGGAATGCGTTTTGATGAAGGAGAGGTTCTTGCGCATTAATGAGCTTGTACGTTTAGGCACAGAACAACTGCGTGGTGTCACAGAGATTCCTCAAAAAGAGGCGATGATCCTTTTGGGCGAAGTCTTGGGTAAAGAGATGAGTTGGATCATGGGGCATGGTGAAGACGAAAGTGGTGAAGATGCGCGGTTTATGGAACGTTTAAACCGTCGTGCTCATCATGAGCCTTTGGAGTATATTGTAGGTCGCGCTAGTTTTTATGGAAGAGTTTTTGATGTCGATTCGCGCGTGCTGATTCCCCGACCTGAAACAGAACTACTGGTCGATAAAGCTGTTGAACTTGCCAAAACATTGCCTGAAAATGCGCATATTGTCGAGATTGGCTGTGGGAGTGGCATTGTCTCCATTATGCTCTCTCTGCTGCTTCCTAAGGCTCATATAACTGCGGTTGACATTTCTCCTGATGCTTTACATGTAAGCTCTCATAACGCCAAAAAACAAGGCGTGAGTGAGCGTATTACTTTTGTGGAAGGGAGTTATATGGATGGAGTAACAGAAAAGATCGATATGATCGTCTCCAATCCTCCTTATATTGCGAATAACGAGCCTTTAGGCATTGGACTCTCTTTTGAGCCTTCATTAGCGTTATATGGCGGAAACAGAGGCGATGAGATGCTCTGTCATATTATCGATCTTTTTGTGCAACGAGAGGCTAAGGCATTGGTCTGTGAAATGGGATACGACCAGCGTGAACCTATTGCTTTACATGTAAAAGAAAAAGGTTTGAACGTAGCGTTTTACACAGATTTAGCAGGACTTGATCGTGGATTTTGGATTAAGGAGTAAGAATGAGAAGTTTTATGGTGATTTATTTGGTGATGCTTGGCATTGCGATGGGTGTTGAAATTGCAGCAGGTGCGTTTATCGCACCGGTGATCTTTTTCCCACAAAAGTATTTGGGTGAGGGCGTTTTAAGCCATTTTCAAAGCGGTATTTTGATGACACAAGTCTTCTTAAAGATGAACCTTGTCATTGGTTTTGCAGCACTTTACAGCATTATTTATGAAGTGGAAGTCTTTATGATGCGTAAAAATTATGATTTTCTCTCATTCGTTTTATCGCTTATGATTGTCGTTGGCACGGGGCTTTTTCTCTATTACTATACGCCCTTTATCGTCCATGCGCAACAATTAGGGGCTAGTGAGACAACAACCGAAGCGTTTGCTTCCATGCACAAACAGAGTGAATGGGTGATGAAAGCTTTGATAGTCATGCAATTTGGGTTATTTATCAGGCGAGGTTGGTTAAGTCAAAAATAGGAGAAGAAGCGAAGGCTTCTTCTCCTGCATAGAAGAGGGTTAGAAGGGTTGATTAATCCATTTGGTGTCTGATATAGGTTGGGATGTCAAGATAGTCATCTTGTCCCTCATAGCCACCACTTACTTTTTTCATGCGTAAAATACGCTCTTTTTTGATTGATTCTTGATTGCTGTTCAGCATTTTGAGCTCTTTGGATGCTTCGACTTTATTTTCAAAGCCTGTTGCAACAATGGTCACTTTAACACTGTTTTCTTCCATATCTTCACTGGTAGTTGTACCAAAGATAACATCAGCATCTTCATCGGCACAATCAAGAATAAGTTGCATTGCATTGCTGATTTCAGTGATAGGATAGCTTGAAGGAATTTGGAAGTGAACCAAGACACCAAGTGCGCCATTAATAGAGAGGTTATCAAGTAGAGGGGACTCAATAGCACTCTTAATCGCTTCCATCGCTGCATCTTCACCCATGCTCTCGCCAATACCCATAAGCGCCATACCACGATGACTCATAACGGTTTGTACGTCAGCAAAGTCAACGTTAATGTCGCTTTGACCAGAGGAGAGAACCACCAAACTCATACCACTAACAGCCCTGCTTAAAACGTCATCAACGATTTTAAAACTGTCTTTGATCCCAAATTTTGCATCGACAATCGCAAGAAGTTTATCGTTAGGGATGATGACAATCGAATCACTCTCTTTACGAAGTTCATTAATGCCAAGTTCTGCTAATTTTGCTCTTTTTTTACCTTCAAACATAAACGGACGTGTTACAACAGCAACCGTTAATGCACCGACTTCTTTAGCCGCTTGTGCCACAACAGGCGCAGCACCTGTTCCCGTACCGCCACCAAAACCAGATGCGATAAAAACAATATCCGCTTTTTCTAAAGAGCTTTTGATCTCTTCGTAACTCTCTAATGCAGATTCACGACCAATATCAGGGCGCATACCTGCACCTAAACCTTTTTTACCAAGTTGAATTTTTGTTTTGGCTAAACAATTTTCAAGGGCTTGTGCGTCAGTGTTTGCTGCGATAAGGTCGATACCTTCGATACCTTCTCTTACCATGTGGTTAATCATATTACCACCGCCACCGCCAACACCGATAACTTTGATTTTAGCTCCGTATACACATTTTGATTCTTCTATGCTAAATCCGTTCATACCTCTTACCCCTCTTAAAATAATTGTGTCAGTCTGTTCCATAGTTTTGAGCCAAAACCCTCGCTATGTTCTTCCTGGATGTTTGCAAGGTCTTTTAATTTCTCCTTTGCATTACTATCAAAAGCAGGAAGTGTTCCAATTTCATTTTCTTCAGTCTCATCGCCATCATCAAATGTCTCTTGGTGGTGGTGTTTGGTTGGTTCTATCGTCTCATCTTTGTAACGTAATTTTTTGTTAGAATCGATCTCATACGGTGTGAAATGACCTCCGCCGTATAAAACAAGACCAATGGCTGTTGCATAGCTTGGATCTCTGAGTGTCTCAAAAAGTCCATCCATCTCTCTTGGTTTGGCAATTCTGATCGGCACATTGTCGAAAATGGCAGATGCCAATTCTCGAATACCATCCAGTTTTGTCATGCCACCTGTTAGCACCACACCTGCACCAATTTGCTCTTTAAAACTACTGTCTTCGAGTGTTTTAGCTAAGATCATCAGAGTCTCTTCAACTCGTACATAAATCACATTGGAAACAATGTTGAGAGAGACTTCATGCGTTGAGCCATCATCTCCAATGACAGGAAGTTCAATAAGCTCATTGGAGTTGCTTTTAAGAGAGCCGTAATTGATTTTGATCTCCTCAGCTGCACCAAGTGGTGTATGCAGCGCCGTTGAGAGATCATTCGTGATGTTCAGTGAACCTACGCCTAAGTAGTCATTAAAGCGCATGGAGTTGCCTGCATGGATCATCACGTTACATGTAGCGCCACCCATATCAATCACCGCAACGCCTAGTTCTCTCTCGTCGTGATTTAAAACAGCAATCGCAGAGGCATAACAACCCAGAACGATGTTGTCAATTTCAACGCCTGCTGATTTAACGGCTTTTCTTAGATTGCTTAGGGATGATTTTTGAGCGGTAATAATGTGGACTTGCACTTCAAGACGCGCGCCATTCATGCCAAGAGGATCTTCAATAAACTCTTGATCGTCTACTTTGAAATTGTAAGGGAGTACGTGGAGTTTTTCATATTCATTGGGAATATTGGCATTGTGATCGGCCATTTGCATGGCACGATTGATCTCTTTGATGCCAATGTCACGATTTGGAATGTTGACAATGCCACTGCTATCAACACTTTTTGTGTACGCTCCAGAGATCGAAACGATGACTCTTTCGTACTGTGTTCCTGCGACTCTTTTTGCATCATTGAGTGCATTACGAATCGACTTTGATGCAAGGTCAATATTGGTAATAATACCTTTTTTAAGACCTTGAGACTTTGCAATACCTGCCCCTAAGATTTTAACATCGCCATCATCGTTTGTTTGAGCGATAATAGCGCAAATCTTGGTTGAACCAATGTCGATACCTAAAATCGTAGTGCTCAACTATTTTCCTTTGTAGTATTGCTCGACTTTGTATGCAGTAGCGAGCTTTTTAATAAGATTTTGGTTTAATTCAGCTTGTTTCACTTGTAAAACATTTTCACTAATCATACTAACATACTGCTTAGCCTTGTCCTTATTAAGCAACTTTTGTTCCAGAACCTCGTATACAATGGCCTTCCCATCGATAACCTTATAACCTTTTTTGGTGGTGTTATCAAAAACGTGACTTAGAAATTCAGCACTTTTTGCTTCACTAAGACCTGCAATTGATTTGACAGAATCACGACTAACGAAGCCAATGTCACTTCCTGTGAAATTTTCAAGTTTTGCAGCAGCTTTTGAATCTAAAGCGGCACTTTTAAGCTCTTCTAAAAGATCGTGACTGGCATTTTTCTTCGCCATTTCATAAGGCATAGGCTCAGGGAATTGAATGGTTTTTACTTTGATAATAACGTAATTTTCTTTTATAACAACAGGTTTTAAGACTTCATCTTTGGCTGCCACTTGAATTTTATCAAGTGGATAGGTGGTGTCATCATCAAAAATTGTTTTTGTTTCAGTTGCTGGCAGTTCGCCTTTTTTGAAAGCGAGGAAGGCTTCTAAAGAGCTCTTTTTATCATTTTTAAGTCTTAAATCAACAGCAACTTTTGTTTTTGCCTCTTCAAAACTCATAAGCTTTCCATCGGGATGAACGTAGTTGTGTTTCTCTTGTGTGTAAAATTCTTCTAACGTTTTATCATCAAATTTAGTTTGAGAAGCAGGAAGATTGAGCAGTTCAAGGGTATAGCTTTTTTTCGTAAGGTATTTGGATTTGTTTTTCTCCCAATAAGCTTTGATAGCATCTTCATTCACCGTGACTTCATTGGCATCAAGGCTAACCGTGGCAATAGAGAGACGATCTTCCATAAAAAAAGCTGAGGCAAAAAGGTCAATCTCTTTAGGTGTTGGCGTTAGCTTAAAGAAGTTTTCAAGCTTTGCATGTAAAATCTCTTTTTCAAGACCATTTTCATAATCACTAGGGTTGATGCGATTGGCTTTAAGAATAGAGTAATAGAGTTCTTTGTTAAACACGCCATCTGTTTGAAAGGTTGGAGTGTTGATAAGGCGTTCTTTGACATCTTCTTTGGTCGCAAGAAGACCGATTTCATCAGCGTAGTTAAGCAGAAGTGCTTGATTGACCAGCGTATTCATAACGATCTTATCAAGGCCTATTTGATCGGCTTGCTCTTGGGTAAGTTTACCACCTAGAAGATTGTTGTAAAAGTTATAGTGGCTGGCATAAGCGGATTGGAATTCTTGGACAGAGATGGTTCGATGACCTACTTTTGCGACAGATGCGGCACGATCTGTGTTCATATCATAAGCACCCCATCCCACAAAACCAGCGCCTACAAACGCTATTGTGCTAATCCAGATAGTGATGACTAGGTATTTTTTGTGACGTTGCATCCAGGTAATCATTCATGCCCTTTGAGAACTTTGTATTTTGCTATAATTCTATCTATATAGTTATTAAATAACCATAAATTGCGTGAAACTCCTAACAAAAAAGGTAAAAAGTAACAATGAACACGAAAATGTTAATTGAAGATGACCTAAAGCATATATGGCATCCATGTACGCAGATGAAAGACCACGAGACACTTCCGATTATTCCCATTCAAAGAGGTGAAGGGGTTTATTTAGTCGATTTTGAAGATAACCGTTATATCGATGGTGTTAGTTCGTGGTGGGTTAATCTTTTTGGCCATTGCAATCCCTATATCAATCAAAAAATTAAAGAGCAATTAGAGAGACTTGAACACGTTATTTTTGCGGGATTTACGCATGAGCCGATCATTAAGCTCTCAAAAAGACTCTGTGCTTTGGCGCCAAAAGGGCTGGATAAGTGTTTTTATGCTGATAACGGCTCTAGTGCCATTGAAGTCGCCCTTAAGATGAGCTTTCAATACCATAAAAACAAGGGGCAAAAACGCCCCCTTTTTATCTCTTTAGAAAACAGTTATCATGGCGAAACCATCGGTGCTTTAGCGGTTGGCGATGTTAAATTGTACAAAGAAGTGTTTGAAGACATCCTCTTACAAACGATTCAAACGCCTGTGCCTCAAGATCAAAGTGAAGCGAGTGCCATCAAAGCTGCTGATGCGCTAGAGCAAATTTTTAAAGAAAAAGCCGATCAGATTTCGGCGTTTATCATTGAACCTTTGGTGCAATGTTCAGGTGGTATGAACATGTACCACCCGCGTTATATCTCACTGGCACGCAAACTGTGTGATGTGTATGGCATTCACTTAATTGCCGATGAAATCGCTGTTGGCTTTGGTCGGACGGGTAAAATGTTTGCGTGTGAATACGCCCATGTTAGTCCTGATTTTATGACGCTTTCCAAGGGACTAACGGGCGGTTATCTGCCTCTTTCAGTGGTGCTAACAACGCAAGACGTGTACGATGCGTTTTATGGTGATTATTCCGAATTTAAGGCATTTTTGCACTCACACAGTTATACAGGAAATCCTTTGGCGTGTAGTGCTGCCAATGCGACCTTAGACCTCTTTGAACATGAGTCTATTTTAGAGAAAAATCAGGAAAAAATTGCTTTGATTGCTTCGAAGTTGGAGCGTTTTAAATCACTCGCTAATGTGCAGAAAGTCCGTCAAACAGGGATGATCGCAGCAGTGGAACTAGACATCTATCCGATTGATTTTCGGGTAAATCTTAAAGTATTTGAGTATGCCATGAAAAAGGGTGTGATACTGCGTCCACTGGGCAATGTTGTCTATTTTATGCCTCCTTATGTCATTACATGTAAAGAGATTGAGACGATGATGGATGTGGCGTATGAGGCGATTGTAAGCCTAAAGAGTCTATAATAGAGCCATTTTGAAGAAGGATACACCGTGAACATTCCCCATATTCCCGTACTTTTAGAAGAGGTTAAAGCGGCTTTTTCTGCTCTTTCTGAGGGAGTTATCGTGGATTGTACGCTCGGATACGGTGGGCATAGTGAGGCTCTTTTGGAGCAAAATCCCACCATCAAACTCATTGGCTGTGACCAAGACGAAGAAGCGCTCGCTTTTAGCCAAAAAAGGCTTGAGCGCTTTGGTGATCGCGTGAGTTTGCATCATGGTAATTTCGCTTCGGTGATCGCTAAGTATGCGCATTTACCGATTCGTGGTATCTTAGCAGACATTGGTGTTTCCTCTTTACAACTTGATAAAAAAGAGCGCGGATTTGCCTTTGATTCGGATGTGCTTGACATGCGTATGAATCCAAAGCAAGCGCTCAGTGCGTATGAAGTGGTCAACCACTACTTCCAAGAGGAGTTAGAGTTTATTTTGCGCGAGTATGGCGAGATTCATGAGTATAAAAAACTGGCACATGTGATCTGTGAGGCGAGAGCAAAAGCCCCGATTCAAAGTGCCAAAGAGCTTTCAAAATTGGCCGAAAAAGTGGGTGGCAAAAAGAGTATTCATCCTTCGACGCTGCTATTTCAAGCCATCCGCATCGAAGTCAATAACGAACTGGGGGTTTTAACAGAGCTTCTTGAGAGCATTAAAAATACCAATTTTGAGCGCTGCATTGTAGGTATCATCTCCTTTCACTCATTGGAAGATCGCATTGTGAAGCAGACGTTTAAACTGTGGTCTCAAAACTGCATTTGCCCACCTGCTGTGATGCGTTGTATGTGTGGCAATAATCATGCTTTAGGCAAACTCATCAGTAAAAAGCCGATTGAAGCAACAAACGCAGAAATCAAAAAAAACCCACGAAGCCGTAGTGCCAAACTTCGTATTTTTGAGATCAAGAGAGCATAATGGACGATAAAAACGATCTTTTAGAACAGTACGATGCTGAGCAGAAAGTTGAGAGAAACCTTGATTTTCGTTTTTTACTGCTTGTCTATATGGTAATGTGTGTCGCTTTTTTGGTCATTTTGCCACGCATTTACATCAAAAATCAGATCTATTACATGAGCCGTGACATCAATAAACTCTACGGCGAGTATTCGATTCTCAAAGAAGAGAACCGCGTTTTGAAACAAAATTTGGAAAATATTCGCTTCAAAAATCAAATCTTAGACACCATTTACATCGAATAATTGTTTTACATGTAAGCTTATAGGAGGAGTTTTTATGCCCCAAGAGATGCTATTGTTAGCCGTTTTTATCACTTTTGTTGTTGCAATGCTTGTACTTGGAGTGTGGATTAGAGCAGTCTTTAAAGAAAAAGCATCCACGCTCGTTGAGATGAAAGTCAAGAATGAGCAATTAAGTGCAGAAAACCTTGCCCTGAATATGAGAAGTGCAACCCTCCAAGCCGAACTGCAAGCCCAAAAAGAGAGCCATCAGAAGCTCAAACTTGATTTTGAAGAGCAGGGGAAAAAGCTTGAGCTCAAACTCAATGCCATTATGGAGCAACACCTCGAAAAAAAGCTTCAAAAACTGGACGATACCTCGATCAAATCGCTTGAAACACTCCTTAAACCTTTTAAAGAAAATTTAGAGCATTTCAAAAAAAGTGTTGAAAATTCCCAAGAGAACAGCACGAAAAAATTTGCAGAACTCTCCAAAGAGATCGAACTGGTTGCTCGTGCAGGTATGAATATCTCCAAAGAGGCTGAAAACCTTACCAAAGCGCTCAAAGGCAAAAAGCAGAGCCAAGGCAGTTGGGGTGAGATGATCTTGGAGAGTGTTCTGGAGTATTCGGGGCTTGTAAAAGGCGTTCACTACGAAACACAAGAAAGTTATAAAGATGAAGAAGGAAGAATGAAACGTCCCGATGTTGTCATCAAACTACCACAAGATCGTACCATCATCATCGATTCTAAAGTTTCACTCAACAGTTACGATGAGTTTATAAGAGCGGAGAGTGATGAGGAGAAGCACATCGCCTCCAAAGCGCTTATGCAAGCTTTTCGTGAACATATTGATACGCTAGATTCTAAAGATTACGCGCACTATAAACAAGGAACGCTTCAATACGTCTTTATGTTTGTGCCGATTGAAGGGGCATTTTCAGTCGCGATTAACGAAGATCCAAAACTGTATGAATACGCGCTTCGCAAACATATTGCCATTGTGAATCCTTCCACATTGACTGTTTCTTTGCGCACGATTTATCTCTACTGGCAAAGTGAGCAGTCGAGTACACTTGCGACGAAGCTGTTTGATGAAGCAGGCAAGATGTACGACAAAATGGTTGGGTTTTCGGAGAGTTTTAAAAAAGTGGGTACTCAGCTTCAAACGCTCAATAACAGCTATGAAAGCGCTCAAAAACAGCTCAGTGAAGGTTCAGGCAACATCTTAGGTCGTGTGGAGAATTTGAAGCGTTTAGGGGCTAAAGCGACCAAAAATCTTAAAGACGCCAAACTTGAGTATCAAGATTTTAGTACGGACATTGAAGAAGTTGCGCTTCTTGCGGAAAAAAGAGAAGAATAATTTTATAAAAGTAGTGTTGATTGCTCTAAATCGTGTTACAATTTCTTAGAACCATAGTATTTATCCGCCTGCCTTTTTTGTTGTAAGGAGCATCGCTATGAAAAAAACAAAACGGTATACGTTCACGTTTAGCATTATTACCCTTATTTTAGGACTTGCAAGCTTTCTTTCAATCTCTTTGATTGGTCATAATTACCTGCAAAGCTCTAAAAATTCTTACAGTATGATTCAAAAGCGCAATGCGGAAGTGCGTAAAAATATCATTGAAACTATTAAAGTCTCTTTGCAAAAAACGTCTGAGCATCTTAAAGTGTTGATTCATAGCCAATAAAGCGATGATCTTTTTGCTTCAAGAGAGATTTTTACGCGGATGATGTGGGAGATCTTGCTCTCTGTCGTACGATCCGCGTGAACGCACGTGGTTTACACAAGCCACTTCTCCTGAGCATTTTTACTGGTCAGAACCTTATGCGTTTGCTTCAACCAATGAGATTGGCATAACCGTTTCATACCCTTTTATGAACAAAATGAGTGAAAAAGTGAAAGTGGCTGGAATTGATTTTACCATTGCTTCGATCACCAAACTGCTTCAAGAACAAAGTCTTGTTATCGATGGATCTATTGTCATTGTCAATCCTCATGGCGATGTGATAGCAAGCTCTTTACCAACCAAAGAGTCTAATCTGAGCGTTGATCAACTCCCCAAAGAGATACACGCTTCGTATGAGCAATTTTTGAATGGAATTAAGCGTGGTTGAGTTCAGAATGAAGCCAATGAAAACTATCTGTTTGCTTTTTCAGAATTTCCGGCGGATTTTGGAAAGCAGTGGTACATTGGAACCTATTTGGAAGAGAAAAAAGTGACCCAAGAGATTGATGCGATTATGATTCAAACCATGGTGATTTCACTTTTTATGATGTTCTTTATCATCATTGTGACATGGGTTTTTCTAAGACGCATTATCATCGCACCCGTTGATTTGCTTAAAACAATGAGTGATGGCGTGGTGCTCAAACAATACGACGCGGTGCATCACGTTAGAACGCGGATCAAAGAGTTTTACGCACTTAGCCATTCGATGGTACTGATGGCACGTTCGATCAAAGCGCATGAAAAAGCACAAGAGAACCTAATGGAGTCGTTTATCAAACTGATTGCCAGTGCCATCGATGATAAATCACCTTATACGGGTGGACATTGTGAGCGTGTGCCTGAACTTGCCACGATGTTAGCCGAAGTCGCCAATAGCAGCCATGAAGGCATTTTTAAAAAGTTCAATTTTAACGATGAAAATGCGTGGAGAGAGTTTCGCATTGCAGCACTTCTTCACGACTGTGGCAAAGTGACAACGCCTGAATATGTGGTCGATAAGGCCACCAAACTAGAGAGTATTCACAACCGCATTCATGAGATTCGTACCCGTTTTGAGGTGTTGCTTAGAGATGCGCAAATTGCCTATTTAAAAGGGCTTTTAGAGGGGAAAGACACTCAAGAGCTCTTAGTACAAAAACGCTCAGAGGCGGAAGCAAAACTCTTTGATGATTTTACCTTTTTAGCCGAGTGTAACATCGGTGGTGAGTTTATGGATGCTCAAAAAATAGAACGTCTCAAAGAGATCGCCTCCATCACGTGGACACGCCATTTTGATGATCGCCTTGGTATGAGTGAAGCGGAGAAAAAACGGTTGCTTGAGATTCCGATGAAGCCCCTTCCATGTGTTGAAACACTGCTGCAAGATAAACTAGAGCAGCTGATTACCAGAGAACAAGAGGTCGATATGAAGGTCTTTACGCGTCTTGGGATTAAGATGGAGATACCAAAGTATTACAACAATTTAGGCGAATTCTACAATCTTAGTATCGCTAGAGGAACCTTGAATGACGAGGAGCGTTATAAGATCAATGAGCATATCATCATGAGTATTCGTATGCTCTCAGAACTTCCCTTTATGGACAATCTCAAACATGTTCCTGAGTATGCGTGTGCGCACCATGAGACGATGAAAGGTGCGGGGTATCCGCGTAAGCTTACCAAAGAGCAGATCTCACTGCCTGCACGCATCATCGCCATTGCCGATATTTTTGAAGCGTTAACCGCCAGTGATCGACCGTATAAAAAAGCCAAAACGATCTCAGAAGCGATTAAAATTTTGAGCATGCTCAAAAAAGATGAGCACAGCGATGGCGATCTGTTTGAGCTTTTTTTAAAAAGTGGTGTTTACATGCAGTATGCGAAAAAGTATCTTAAGCCTGAACAGATTGATGATGTGGATGTAACGCAATATCTCTCGTCATAACTCTTTACATGTAAAGAGTTGCCTACATTGTTTGTTTCATCTTGACGCAAGTAACGAAGCGTTAGAATGTTACAAAAAATAGGAGACAAAAAATGTCCGAAAAACATTTTGAGCTTGACATTAAGGGCATGACGTGTGCAGCGTGTTCGGCGCGCATTGAGCGTGTGCTTGGCAAGCTTGAAGGCGTCACCGCCAATGTCAACTTAGCCACGGAAAAAGCGTTTGTTACTACATCTAACCCAAATATCAATCTTCCGCAAATCATCCAAAGCATTGAAAAAACAGGTTTTGGCGCTACCGAATCTTCCAAGGTCGATCAGGATCAAAAGAGTTTGGATAAAGAGCAGGATTACCAAAAACTTTTAAAAGAATTTAGCCTCTCAGCACTGCTTACTTTGCCATTCTTCGTTGAAATGGTTGGGATGTTTTTTAACATCCATCTGCACCTCTCACCGATGATTCAGTTAGGACTGGCGACCATCGTGCAGTTTTACTGCGGTCGAAAGTTTTACGTGGGTGCGTACAAAAGCCTTAAAAGCGGCAGTGCCAATATGGACGTTCTCGTCGTTTTGGGTACGAGTGCGGCGTACGTTTTAAGCCTCAGCGTTGTGCTTTTTTACGTGCCGCTGCACCTTTATTTTGAAGCGTCTGTTTCGGTCATCACTTTAGTGCTTTTAGGCAAACTTTTAGAAGTCAGAGCCAAAGCCAAAACGGGGTTTGCTATTGCAAAACTCCTTCATTTGCAGCCTAAAAAAGCATTTGTGGAACGCGATGGAACGCTTGAAGAGATCAGCATCGAAGCTTTACATGTAAACGATATTTTTGTGGTCAAAGCAGGCGAGAGTATTCCCACCGATGGCATTGTCGTTGAGGGCAATAGCATGGTCGATGAGTCGATGATGACGGGAGAGAGTTTACCGGTGCTCAAATCCGTGGGCGATACCATCGTTGGAGCGACCAAAAATGGCGATGGGATGCTCAAATGCCAAGCGACCAAAGTTGGCGCTGACACCTTTTTAGCCTCCATCGTCCGCCTCATCGAAGAAGCTCAAGGCTCCAAAGCACCGATTCAACGCCTTGCCGATACGATTGCGGGTATTTTTGTGCCCATCGTCGTGAGCATCGCGGTGATTACCTTGGGTGCGTGGTGGTTTATCGGAGGCAATTTTGAAGAGGCGATCATCAATGCCGTTTCGGTGCTAGTGATCGCGTGCCCATGCGCGCTTGGACTTGCCACACCGACGGCGATTATGGTCGGAGTTGGCAGAGGGGCAAGTGAGGGAATTCTCATCAAAAATGCCGAAGTGCTTGAAAATGTAGGCAAAATTAATGCGGTTGTGTTTGATAAAACAGGCACCTTGACCTATGCCAATCCTCAAGTGGTCGATGTTTTAATTGAGAATGCACTTTCAAAAGAGCAATTCTTAGCCCTTGCCGCGAGCTTGGAAGAGGGTTCAAAACACCCGTTAGCCAAAGCGATTATCGCCTCAGCATCGCAGAGCGAATCAAAAAGTGTTCAAGCGTTTCAGAACTATTCCGGTTTGGGTGTTTCAGGCGAGATTGATGGCGTGGTTTATTTTGCAGGTTCACCTGCATTTATCGCTCAGTTTACATCGTTACAACCCTCAGATCGCGCGCAAACGTTTTTGGAAGAGGGCAATAGTATCGTAGCGTTGGCAACAAAAGAGCAGATCATCGGTTATATCGCGCTGGCTGATACGATTCGAGAGAGTGCCAAAGTGGCGGTTGAGAAGCTTCAAAATGATGGTATAGAAGTCTATATGCTCACAGGCGATAATGAACGTTGTGCCCAAAAGGTTGCCAATGAGCTAGGCATCAAGCACTTTTTTGCCGAAGTTTTGCCAAATGGCAAAGCAGAAGCGATCACCAAGCTTCAAAAGGAAGGTAAATTTGTCTGTATGGTGGGTGATGGCATCAATGATGCACCTGCTCTTGCGGTGGCGGATGTGGCGATTGCAATGTCCAATGGTTCGGATATTGCGGTGGAGAGTGCGGATATGATCTTGATCGCCAATGATCCACTCTACGTTGTCAATGCCATCGCGCTTTCGCGTGCTACGATGTCAAAAATTAAGCAGAATCTCTTTTTAGCTTTTGTGTATAATACCCTAGCGATTCCATTGGCATTTTTGGGCATGTTAAACCCAATTGTTGCAGGTGGCGCCATGGCGATGAGTTCAGTTTCGGTGGTGAGTAATTCACTGCTTTTGAGACGTTGGAAAATGAAATAAAATTATACTAAAAGGATAGACAATGGCAACCATCACGTTAGTGGTTAAAGGAATGAGTTGTGGAGGATGCGTTAAAAGCGTCAAAGGTGTTTTAGAGGGAATTAAAGGGGTTAAGAGCGTCAATGTTGACCTTGCTAGTGGTCAAACCGTTGTTGAATACGATGCGCCGATTGATGTGAGTGTGTTTGAAAAAGCGATTGATGAAGCAGGGTTTGAAGTCGTTTCGTAATCTTACATGTAAAAAGGTGAGCCCTATTATTTGGGCTCACACAACGCGTTACTTCTCAAATAAAATATGAATATACCGCTTCGACCATAACCCAAAGATCACAATCCACAACACTGCCACGGTAAGCACCGCATGCAAGTACCCGAACTCTGGGAAAATACCTGCGATGATACGAATGAGCGCCATTGCTTGAATGAGTCCAAAAAGTGTCACAGCATAGGCATCCGCTTTTGGCGTTCGTCCAGAATGCCCAAGGATGACTCTCGTTCCAAAGCCCACAAGAACGGTGGTAAAATAACCCAACGCCAAGGCATGCAGCGGTGATTTTTCCAGATAAATGGAGTGCCCCACCAGTGCGCTAAAATCTTGCACCACAAAAAGACCAAAACCTACAGGAACCCACCAAATAGAGAGAAAAAGCACCCATAAAATAGCAGGCGATTTGCGAAACGGTAGACGCCATTTCATAAGCTCGTACGTGATGATGCCAAAAAGCGCACTGTCTGCCACAAACGCGTTCATGCTTAACGCTTCTAACACTACTTTGAGGATGAGTGCCACAAAAACCAAGAGCAAAAAGTGCTTGCTTTTGTTCATCGTATAGCCGATGATCGTATTGGCAGCAAAAAAGGGCATCATCTTTTGGGAAACGATAAGAACAATAAAGAACAAATACAGATAAAAACTCACTCCCAGTGCCAAAGCGTAGGTCGGTGTAAACGCGTCTGCGATAAAGAGTAGCTGACCCACAAGCCCCAGCGCAAACGCTCGGAGCATCCATGTGGTATCGATTTTATTGGTCACCGTACTTTTGGTTTGAAACTCAAGCAAAAGTAAGCAGAGTTTGATGTAGCCTGCCACGATAAGAAGCATAGGCGCGACAAGTGCCATCTCAGAGACAAACGAGAGTGCTATAAACAAAAGTCCACCACCGTTTATCAACCATGCGATGGGTAGATACGCTTTGGGTGATGCCGATGGACGCGAGAGATAGCGTGGAAAGGTTGTGAGCAAAAAGCCTGCAAAAAACTGTGTAAAGACGATGAACGTCATCGCATACGCATGGTACAGACCCACGCTTACATGTAAACTCAATAGCCCTGCATAATGCAGACCTAAAAGTGCCACAAAGAGTACGCCCTGAACCACACCTGCAAAGAAAAAGAGGCGGTGTGGCTGAGCGACTAGGTTTTGAAGAGCCGTTGTTTTTGGAGGAGAGGGTGGGGTTAAACTACTGACAAAAACCACAACAACTAGCCCCCCTGTTGGCTGCATCGATAGCGGCATTTAACGCTTCGTCATAATTTGGCTCTTCGGTAATTTCAGCAACCACCTGTTTGTAAACAATTTTGCCATCTTTATTGATCACAAAAAGCGCTCTAGCACACAAGCCTTCAAGTGCACCATCGCTAATGAGCATACCATAAGCACGTGCAAACGCTTTGTGCCTAAAGTCACTGCCAACGGTGAGATTTTCAATACCTGCCACATTGCAAAATTTTGCGCTTGCAAACGGTAAGTCCATCGAAACAATGGTCGTATCGATGTTCTCATGTTTCGCCACATCTTGGTTAAAACGCCTCGCTTCTGCATCACACACAGGCGTATCTAAAGAGGGTACAACAATGATGAGTTGCGCTTTGTTGCTCTCGCCACCGATGGTTTTTTCTTGTAAGTCTGGCGTGACAACTTTCACGATAGGCGCGTTGTTACCCACTTCTTGGAAGTTTCCTTCCAATTTTACGGGTGCACCTTTGAGAGCTGTTTTGTCTATTTTTGCGGTAAATGTCATCTGAATCCTTTCAATTGCTTTATATGAGAGTCATTTTATCCCATTTAAAACTAAAAAACCTTGATCTACATCTAGGAATTGGAAATTTTTTACATGTAAAGTGTTATTTCATTTTGAAATGAAATGGATCGCCTTTTTATTAAAAGGCTATAATAAAATATGAAAAAAGAGGATGGCAACGATGCAAGAGACGCAAAATGTTGTTTTATACACAGATGATAAGGGGCAAGTAAGTTTAGAAGTGAGTCTTGAGAATGAGACCGTTTGGCTCAGTCAAAAGCAGATGTCGGAGCTTTTTGATAAAAATGTAAAAACAATCAATGAACACATTGGAAATGTTTTTAAAGAAGGGGAATTGGAACAAAATGCAGTTATCCGGAATTTCCGGATAACTGCCAGTGATGGTAAAAACTATGATGTAGTACACTACAATCTTGATGTTATTATCTCCGTTGGGTATCGTGTCAAGTCAAAACGAGGTACACAATTTCGCATCTGGGCAAGTAAAATCCTCAAAGAGTATCTTATCAAAGGTTACGCTCTAAACCACCAACGCATCAATGCTCAAAGCTTAAATGAACTCACCGCTACGATGGAACTCGTGCGCAAAAGCATTGAAACCAAAGAGCTCAGCAGTAATGAAGCCAAAGGGTTACTGGACATTATCAACAACTATGCCAAAACGTGGGCACTGCTTCAAGGCTATGATTCTGATGCGCTTTATGCCCTTCAAGGCACACTCAATCAGCGGTTTATTTTAGACAACGATGAAGCCAAAAATGCTATTTCTGAGCTTAAAAAAGACCTAATGGCAAAAGGCGATGCGACAGAACTTTTCGGCAATGAAAAAGCAGGTGAGTTTAAAGGCGCACTGCTCAATATCTATCAAACTTTTGGCGGAGTTGATCTGCTTCCAAGCATCGAAGAAAAAGCAGCAAATTTGCTTTATTATGTCATCAAAGATCACGCTTTTAGTGATGGCAATAAACGCATCGGATCGTTTTTGTTCATCTTGTTTTTACATAAAAATGGCATCGCTTACAAGGCAAATCATGAGCCAAAGATAAACGATAACGCTTTGGTCTCACTCGCCCTTTTAGTCGCCGCAAGCGAGCCAAGCCAAAAAGAGTTGATGGTCAAACTCATCGTCAATCTTTTAGGAGAATCAGATTAAAATACGTTTTACATGTAAACATTTCAAAGGAGAAAATATGCAGTATAAACTCATCACAGGACCCGATGATTCAACCTTTTGTGCGCGAATTACGGAGTTTTTAAATGATGGTTGGAAGTTACACGGAAATCCAGCTGTGACATTTAATGGACAGAGCGTGATCGCGGCGCAAGCGATTGTCAAAGAGGATGAAAAAGATATAAAGGCGTGCGGATTTACGAAATAGAGCTTTGCATGTAAAGCTCTTATTGGACTATCTCCTGCGTGGTTTTAACTTCAATACGGCTTTGTGTCGGAGTTAAATTTTCCCATAACCAGTTGTGAAAGTTGATAATGTGCTCTGCTTTTTACATTGGACGATCAGCCGTTGTGTGCCCATTTTTGATGACTGTAATCGCATAATCTCTCACCAATGCCCCATGAACGGTTGCATTGATACAAAAGTCAGTGGCGCAATCGCAAATGTAGAGTTTTTGTACACCTAGCTTTTGTAAGAGAGCTTCTAACTCCGTCTTATAAAAACAGTCATTGGCTTCTTTCTCAATGTAATGATCGTTTGCTTTTTGAGTCAAAGAAGGCAAGATATGCCATTCATCGCTACCATAAATTAAAAAATTTTCCTTTGTCCCATCGTGTTGCACAAAAATAATAGGTTGATTCTTTTCTCTGAAAAATGTTGAGAGAAGGTTGACATTTTTGATGACGTTTTCTGCTTCAAAACGTGTGGTTTGAAAGGAACCGACTTGCATATCGATGATGAGCAGCGCTTCCATTTTAGTCTATGCTTTCAAATAGTTCTGGTCGATACTCAAAGTGCATGGTGTCGTAGTGGTACCATCTGCCACCCCAAACAAAGCCGTGTTTTTCGAAAATATCGACGATTTCTTTGGGAAATTCATTGTGAAACGTGTGTGTTTTGTCCCACTGCCAGTAGCGTGAGTAGTGGGTGTCAAGATCGATGGCGATACCGTAACTGTGGGCACTTAAGCGTTCTGTTTTGGCGATCTTGCGGTAGTAGTAGGTTCCATCGACTTTTTTGAGGTATTTCATATACTCTTCAGGCAAACGATCGAGTTCATCAGAGACTTTTTGTAGTTGTGCGCTCGCATTTTCGTTTTTGTTAAATTTCAGTTTTTTGCCACCGTGGTTTGGAAGCCAGTTGACTGTGACGAGATTTTTTTCGATCTCACTTTTACTGGAACCATAAAGTTTTTTCAAAAAGGCGTCATTGCGAAAACGCCCTGGATCGTCATTGAGAGCAGGTGCGCTAATCGGCGCAAAGGCTGGATATTTTTGAGCAAACATATCTTCAATATCTGCATTTTCAAGCAATTGATCAAAGGTTTTGCCTTTTTTGTCATCGTACGGCAGTGAGCTTCCATCCATAAAAAAGACGATGTTGTCTTTGATGGTTTTCACACTTGGGTATTTTGAAACAAGGTTGTTGCTTTTAGGGTTGGCTGGTTTGACCATAATGCCCTCAACACGGTTGATGAGCAGTCCATTTTCAGGCACATTAGGCTGGTTTGCTCCGACATAAAGATCTGAGATGATGGCTTTACCGATGACATTGCGCCCCTCTTTTCCATCCTCCATCGTCCTGACACCCCAGATGTTTTGCATGATAAGGGCTTTGCCTTCAAATTCGCCCGCATAGAGTATAATGTGACCTTTGAGATAGATCAGGCTTAAAAAGGCTATGCCATTTTTGAGGATCATCGCTTCTTTCTCCTTGGGTGTTAGATCTTTGAGTGAGACGTACTCTCCAAAACTCTTTTGAGCCGCAGAATTTCTAGGAATCCAGATGCCAAATGGAGAGAGAAAATCGCGCGTCATAGCGGAGCAGTCGCGGTTTGCAAGAAAACCACCCCAACCGTATTTTTCGCCTAAAAGAGCATCACCGATTTGACTGAGATTTTCTTTGTTAAAGCTTATAGGCACGGTTTGCGCAAAATTTTTGGGGATGCGAAGTTCTAACTTTTGGGCGTTAAAAGCAGCATCTCGTGTGTACATGTAAGCATGAAAAAAGTCATCGTCTTCATTGACAATGGGCAAGATAGCTCCCACTTTTGCATAGGTGATGAAGCGTTGCTTTGCATTGTACAAAGGCACATTGTCTTTCGTGATGGCAATTTTTACAGCGTTGATAAACTCGGTACGCTCTGTTGCATCGACAAGCACAAAGCTCTCCACTGGAAGCCAACCCGAAGCAAAAGAGCTCTCTACAAACGCCCAAGCGCCATCTCTGCTGTAATGTGAGATGATGATAGGTTCCGCCACATGAATGCGTGAAGTCTGCAAATAATCAAACGGATACCCTTCCCCAGGTAAGGTCGTTTTTTTGAAAAAAGGTTTGTCGGTGGGAAGGTTACGCATTTGCGCATTTTGGATCATAATCGCATGGGCATTGATACTGCCATAGGCTTCCACATTGGTAGCGTTGATGATAGCATCGATCTCGGCGCCATCGATGAGTTGCAGATTCTCGCCATAATAGCGATTTTTCAGTCCATACGACCGGTTTGCCCAAAGTGCGTCTTCTTTGTCGTGACTCACATGCGTTCTAAACCATGGCGAATAGTAGCGATAGGTAAAATCATCTTGTGCAACGCTTTGAGGCGTAATGTTTTGTGCTAAAAAATCCACATTTTGCGGATACACCAACATCGCTTTCGAAGTAGTTTTTTCAGCTATTAAAGCTTCTGGTGTCGGCTCTTTTGGCGCACAACCGCTTAGGAAAAACAGTGTACATGTAAAAAGAAAAATATTGCGTAGTGACATTGTTTTAAGCCCTTCATTTTTGTAAGTGCTATAATACCAAAAACAACTTAGGAAGCCTCTTTGAACTTAGCACAAAAACTCATCGACATCTTAAAAAAGGACAATGTCCTGCTCACGGGCGGTGCAGGCGTTGGAAAGAGTTATCTTGTCGGTGAAATCGTCACGGAGTTGCGAAAAGTTGGCAAACAAATCGTCGTTTTAGGCAGTACGGGGGTAAGTGCGGTCAATGTCGGCGGTCAAACCTTGCACAGTTTTTTTGCCTTTGGCATCTGCAATCATCTCGATGAACTGACCCGACATGACCGCTACACCAAAGCCAGACTCGTTGAAATCAAAAAAGTGCTCACGAGGTGTGATCTTTTGGTCATTGATGAAATTAGTATGGTTTCGGCGGATCTGCTTGATATGATCTATTATCGTCTGCGCAATGCAGGGTTTGAGGGAAGTGTGCTCTTTGTGGGAGATTTTTTCCAGCTTCCACCTGTTTCCAAAGGCAAAGAAAATAGCCTGTGGGGTGGTTTTGAGTACGCGTTTGAGAGCAGTTCATGGAACGCGTTTGAGCCTGTGGTCGTGGAGCTTACCATCACCAAGCGGACGCATGATGATCTTTTCTTCGCGCACCTTGGCAAAATACGACGTGGCATCCTTGATAGTGAAACCCTCGAATACCTTGAAGCGTTGCGCACCAATGTCGGAGTGTGGGATGATGACCCAACGGTTTTGTTTGGAAGAAACAAAGAAGCCGAGATGCTCAACATCCAAAAATTGGCGCAGATCGAAAGTGAACCCGTCGTGCTCAAAGCCAAAGAGAAAGTGCATGAGCAGTCTTTACATGTAAACAAAATCGAAGGGTGGAAAAATGCGCTTCCCATTCCTGTCGACTTGACCTTGAAAGTGGCTGCGAAGGTACTTTTTTGTACCAATAAATGGGGTAAATACTACAACGGCGAGCGAGGCATCATCAAAGCAATTGATGAAAATGAGGTCATCGTGGAAAAAGCAGGAGAGCTGGTTAAAGTGGAGCGTCAAGAGTATACACTGCACGAAAATGTCGTCATGGAAGGCGAAGTCAAAGAAAAACCACTCGTTTCCATCGAGCAGTTTCCCCTTAAACTGGCGTATGCGATCACAATTCATAAGAGTCAGGGCATGAGCATTGATTCACTGGTGTGTAACATCAACAACATCTTTGAAAAAAGCCAGTTTTACGTGGCAATTTCGCGTGCTCGTTACCCCAAACAGCTTCTGCTGGACTACCACTATCAGCGTTTTTATGAGCATTTGACACGCTGTGTGCAGGTTTCGCCCAAAGTAGGGGAGTTTTACCAAAAATCAGACATCTTAAAAATAGAAGAGGTTAAGAGCGATTCACTTTTTGGCGACTTTTGACGATTTACATGTAAACCACAAGGGGGCAACCTATGGAACTCAATGTAAGTTATGAAAATACGTCCAGTGCGACGTACAGCACAAAATCCACGATCAGTTTAAGTGATGCGCAGGAAAATAAGCTGAGTGGGAAAGAGATCGTCAATGCGTATTTGGCGCAGTTTCAACAAGAGATGATGGCACAATCAAGCATCACGTTTGGTGACCAAGCCAATACGTTTAGTCTAGCAGATATTGGCTACACGGGGAAACCTATCGCTAATTTAACGCAAGATGAGGCATCGGCACTCGTCTCAGAAGACGGCTTTTTTGGCATTAGCAAAACCAGTGAGCGCATCGCTGATTTTGTTGTCAATGGCGCAGGGGATGATCTTGAAAAACTTCAAGCAGGTCGCGAGGGAATGCTCAGAGGTTTTGCAGAGGCGGAGCAGATGTGGGGTGAAAAATTACCTGAAATTAGTTATACTACGATGCAAAAAGCACTTGAAAAAGTCGATGCACGTATTGCCGAACTTGGTGGAAATGTGCTCGATACATCCGTATAACAAAGGCTCAAATGAGACGCATTTTCATCGCATTTTTACTGTTACATGTAAGCCTTTTTGCGGAGACATTGGTAGTAGAGAATTTCAAAACCAATGTCTTTGCAAAGTCCGACAAAAAGCCTGCTGAAGCAATGGTTGGTTTGATTTTTGAGGGCAAAGAGGTGAAACTGTATGAGTATAAAGTCGTAGATACGCTCAACATCGTCATTGGCAGTTATTTTGCCGAAGATCTTGTGACCTCCCGCGGTAAAGAGCTTTTAAAAGCAACCTTGATTGCGTATGCTAAAAAAACACATGGTTTGGTGATTGATGCTGTGTACATTAAAGAGCTCACCGTTAAAACCAATCCCTCAACGAAAGAGATCGTGGATGCCATCAAAAAAGAGGGCGTGTTTCAGCAACAGCAACAAAATAACGCGCCAAAACAACAACAATCCCAACAGCTCAATTTAGCGCCTCCTCTTCCAAAACGCTCTTTGATTCCAGAAGAGAATGCGGTTAATTTTTAATGATGATGTTCACAGCTATGATCAGGATTGATCTTGGCTGTTTTTCCTGCTAGAAAGTCGCGTAACGCATCTTCAACGGTATCATTTTTGTCATCAAAATAGACATCAATCCCTACATGTAAAAACTTTTTGAGAGGATCTCCGCCAATTCCTGATACCACAAGCGTATCAGCGCCCAATGCTTGGATGTTCGCAACTGCATTGGCACAGCCTCCTGTGACATGCCCAGGGTTTTTATGCACACTCACTTCTTGCACAATACCATCCATCACATCAACAGCGGTATAAAAAGTGGCTTTACCAAAATGTGCACCACGTTTTGCTCCGAGTCCATCCTCTTTCATGGTTGGAAATATTATAGTCATATCTTATCCTTTTAATAATATTTGATAATTTTATCTAAAGCAAGATTAAATAAGTCACAAACAAATGTCACAGAATATGCTAAAATCAAAAAGTTTAAAAAAAGTATGAGTAAAAGAGTAAAAATGAGAGATTTTGAAGCCGCTAAAGAGTTTTTTAAAGACACGGTTGATCCTTCGTTTTATTTTGATAGCATTAATGCTGAAATAGCGCGCAATAAACTAAACGATGCCATTGGTGATCCGCTGATTCCGCTTATTTTTATCATGGGCGATCCTGGTGTTGGCAAAAGCCATATCATGCGTGTTATGCACTATTCTGCGATGCGAAATGGTGCTAGTATTTTGATAGAACATCCTTTTTTTGACCCACGCGATCTTTTTAAAGAGCTTTATGAAGCCAGAGAGATGCCGTTTGATAAACATAAAAGTCAAGGTGAATTTTTAGATGAACTTTTTGAAGCGTACGTGGGCACATTCTGCACTATTTTTATCGATGAAGCGCAACTTCTCAATGATGAACAGTTTGAATTCCTTCGTATTCTTAGTGACACCAAACTCTTTCAATTTGTCCTAGCCATGCACAAAGATGAGGGTCGAGCACTATTGGCTAAAAAGCAGTTTAAAACCCGTACAAAACTGGTGATTGAGTATGGAAATTTGGAAGAAAATGAGATATTGCGTTATATTCACACTCTCTTTATGGGGCACACTCACGGCGAAATCGCACTGATGTTCACGAAGAATGAAGCTCGCGTGATTGCTAGGTATGCCAAAGGCAATTTTAGAATGATTAAAAAATTTTTGTATACGCTGATGAAACTGCTCGATTATGCGCAAAAAAAGGGGTTGTCGAAGTATCGTAAACTCAATAGTTGCCTGTTAACGATGGCAGCACTTGATATTGGACTCATCCATGACTAGTGTACGTTTTGAAGAGTTAGAAAAACGGTGTGCAAGGCTTAAAAAAATACGGATTTTACGCATTGTTGTAACGATAGGATTCCTCTTTTTAGGCGGATTTGGTGGGTATTATTGGATACATCAGAGCAACATAGAGCCCGTTGTTGTCTCTGTGCCACCTACGGAAAAGCCTGCGGTGGTTGTCCCCATTCCAAGTCTCAGTGATCATAATGAGAGCAATGCAACACTTTTTGAAACCATGGTTCCTGAAGTGTCACGTGATGAAACACTCTTTTTAGCACCGCATGTTTACAAAGACGAGGCAAAATTACCTGTTTCTGAGACCGAAGAGGCGACACGCTCGTTACACGAAGAGCAGCAGTTACTCAAAGCGTATAACACCGTTTCAACGTTTGACAACGCCTATGCACTGGCGCATTTTTACTTTGAGCATAAAGCCTATGCGGAGGTAATCATGTGGGCAAAAGAGGCGAGTAAACATAACTCAAGCTCCGAAAAACCGTGGATACTCTACGCCAAAGCAAAGTTTTACCTTGGAGATCGTACAGAGGCTATAAGGTCTTTGGAACTTTTTTTAGGCTATATTAATTCTAAAGAAGCACATGAACTACTAAATTTTTATAAAGGACAAGAATGAGAGTTGTTTTAGCATTATTGGGTCTTTTTTGCAGTTATCTGTATGCCTATTCTTACAATGATCTTTTGAAAGACTATGAGGCGAAAAATTTTGAAAAAGTGTGCAATGATGGTTCCATTTTTCTGATTCGAAATGACAAAAATGAGCAGATATTAACGGCTATTGGCGATGCGTGCGCTAAAGTTGATTCGATTAACCCTTTAGGCAATGTTGCTAAAAATCTTATCAGCACCAAAGAATACCGTGAGAGTGGCTCTTATTTTGCAACATTGGTGCTTCAAAAAAAGCTGATTTATCAATTTATGCACGACAATATCAATCTTAAAGAGCTCAAACTTCCTCGCACCGATCATGTCCTCTCTCGCGTTTTTGAGCAACTCTCTAAAGGCAACTATGAAATCGTTGAGAAGCGCATTGAGATTAGTACACCTGAGATGAATTACCTGCTGTGGCTCTCGGATGATGACCCTAAAAAAGTCTATGTCGATGAAAATAAAGATGGAAAGTTGGTTAAACGTCACTGGTATCTGTGAGGCTTTACTTTGTTTTAGGGTGTTTTGGACTAAAATCCCACCTCTAATTTTTTTACTCTAGGAAACCAATGCCTCTTAGCCGACTCAATACTGAGCAAAGAAGTGCCGCAACGGCACCCTCAGGACATAATCTTATCATTGCTAGTGCTGGAACGGGTAAAACCTCGACCATTGTGGCGAGAATTGCCCATCTTTTAAATCAAGGCATTTTGCCTTCTCGTATTTTATTGCTCACTTTTACCAACAAAGCAGCGGCAGAAATGTTAGAACGCGTGGGTGTTTTCTTTGGTAAAAATATCACCTCACAAATTGAATCGGGCACGTTTCATGCAGTCAGTTACCGCCTTTTGAAAAAACTGGGTCGCAATATTGTCCTCAAACAGCCAAAAGATCTCAAAATTTTACTTAAAAGCATTCACGACAGGCGTCGGTTTGATCATATTGACTCTACAGCAAAAGCTTATGGTGCCGCCTATCTTTATGACATTTTTTCACTTTATCAAAATAGCACGGTAACACAGAGTTTTTCCGAGTGGTTGGAGTCTAATGACAGCGAACACGGGCTCTTTTTTGATATTTACGAAGATATTTTTGAAGAGTTTCAAGCGCTGAAGCGTGAATTTGGCTATGTCGATTTTAACGATCTTTTGATCTTAATGCGCGATACACTCAAAACTACCGATGCGCTGAGCTTTGATGAAGTTTTGATCGATGAGTACCAAGATACCAATACCTTGCAAGGCTCACTCATTGACGCCTTTCGCTCCAAGTCGCTTTTTTGCGTGGGTGATTATGACCAGAGTATTTACGCGTTTAATGGTGCCAATATCGACATCATCGGTTCTTTTGCAACGCGTTATCCCAATGCGAATGTCTTTACGCTTAATAAAAATTACCGCTCGTCGCATAAAATTCTCTCTTTGGCTAACCGTGTCATTGAAAAAAATCCAAGGCTGTATGAAAAAAGGCTTGAAGTCACACGTGATGGAGCCTTTGAAGCGCCAAAACTCCTCATTTACGATGAGCTTTTTTCGCAGTATCAGTCCATATCAACCCTGATTAAACACTCAACACATGCACCTGCTGACATCGCCGTTATTTTTCGCAATAACTCAACCGCCGATGGTATTGAAGCGACGCTTCGGGAACAAGGCATTGCCTGTAAGCGCAAAGGGGGCATTAGTTTTTTTGACTCCGCTGAAGTGAAAGCGATGCTTGATTTGGTGGGTGTGGTGGTCAATCCTAAAGATATGATGGCGTTTATCCATAGTTTTGAATACGCGAGAGGTGTGGGAAGTTCGCTCTCCAAAGAGCTGTTTGATGGGCTTTTTAAACTGGGCGATGGCAACATTTACCAAGGGTTTTTTCACCCACGTGAGAATGTCGAAGATGTCTTTAAAAAGCGGGCTAAAAACCATCAATTGGGGCTGTTTGATGACATCATGGATCTTGGCAGTGTGAGCCGTTTTTACAGCCTTGGTTTTGAAGAGCTTTTTCTCTCCAATCCCATTTTAAAACACCCAAAACTCTCCATCGATGGGGCTAAATTTTTACACCAATTTTACAAATTTATGAAGCATGCGACACGTAGTAAAACACCCCAAAGCCTTATCAATCAAGTCTTAAGTTCAGAAGTGTTTAGTGCGATTGCCGAAGTGTTAGCGGTGAAGCGGACGATTAAAAAAGATGGTACAGTGGATGAAAAACTAAAGGCGGAAGCTCGTGCACGTATCTTTCGCAAAGGTCATTTGCTGAAAGATTTGGCAAGCGGTTATGCGTCCAGTGAGCGTTTTTTAAATGCACTGACCCTTGGTAGCAATGAGATGAGTGAAGGAGAAGGGGTCAATTTGCTGAGCATCCATGCGAGCAAAGGGCTGGAGTTTAAAGAGGTGTATGTGATTGATCTGATGGATGGGCGCTTTCCAAATCGAAAACTGATGCAAAAAGGTGGAAGCTTAGAAGAAGAGCGACGTCTTTTTTACGTGGCAACCACACGCGCAAAAGATATGCTCATTCTCTCGTATGCCAAATACGACAAGATCAAAAAGATCAGCTACACCCATTCACCCTTTTTAGTTGAAGCGGGAATGGTACAATAGACTTTTTCATAACCTATTGAAAAAAGAATATCACTTATAGCACATCACTTTTCAAAACTGAAAACATCGCCATAGCTTTGGCTATGACTCAATTTTGAGTTTTAAAAATTAACGCACTCTTAGCGAACTCTTTATCTTTTCATAGGTTATGAAAAAGCCTATAAGTTTTAAAGTTCTGCTAACTTAAAAGAGATAGAATAACTCCTAAAAAGAGAGGAGTTTTTCATGTCCAAAATTTTACTGCTTATAGCCCTTTTTTCAACCTTTTTATTGGCGGAATTACGCCATGTCGATGCGAGTGAAGCGGTGGTTAACAGTGGCATCAAAATCATCGATATTCGAACCTTGCCCGAATGGAAAGAGACAGGAATCGTGAACAATGCCATTCCTTTAACCTTTTTTGATGAACAAGGACGTTATGACGCGGAAGCGTTCATGAAAGCGTTGGATAAGTATGTGAGCAAAGATCAAGAGTTTGCACTCATTTGCCGTACAGGAAGCCGAACGTCTGCTGTTTCAGAGCTTCTCTCCAAGCAAGGGTACAAAGTGGTCAATCTCAAAGGCGGCATGAAGTCGTTGATTCAAAAAGGCTACACACCTACGCCTTACAATCCTTAGGAGTCTGTGATGCACACGAATGAACTCATCCATGAGGATTCTCCCTATCTGTTGCAACATGCGCACAATCCCGTGAATTGGATGGCGTGGAGCGATAAAGCGCTTGCAAAAGCCAAAGAGGAAAACAAGCTCATTTTCCTCTCCATCGGGTACAGCACCTGTCATTGGTGTCATGTGATGGAACGTGAGACCTTTGAAGATGAGATGAGCGCTAAAGTGCTCAATGATGCATACGTGAGTATTAAAGTGGACCGTGAAGAGATGCCTGATTTGGATAAATACTACCAAGACGTGCATTATCTGATCACAAAACGCTCTGGCGGCTGGCCTCTGAGTATCATTATGACACCCACGCAGCAGGTTATTTTTGCAGGTACTTATCTGCCACCAGTGAGTGCGCAGGGGCGCATGGGATTTCGTGAACTGACCAGTTTCATCAAAGGCAAGTTTGATGATGATTTTGCAGAAGTGCAAAAGAGCGCTCAGAGTATTGAAGCGGCGATCAAGCAGTATGAGCGAAGTTTTGAGCAAAAAGAGAGTATTCACACCGAAGCAGTGATTGAAGCGTTTGTGAGCAAGGTAAAAACGAGTTTTGATGATGTTTCTAAAGGTATTGGAAGTGCGCCTAAATTTCCCCATGCGTCCACATGGAACGCACTTTTGGATATTTACGTCCAAACTAAAAATCTCGAAGCGTTGTATATGAGTGAAGATGCGCTGTTTGCGATGGCTCAAGGAGGCATAAACGACCAAATTGAAGGTGGATTTTACCGTTACAGTGTGGACGAGGCTTGGGTGATTCCCCATTTTGAAAAGATGCTTTATACCAATGCTGAGCTGATTGAAGTCTATGCCAAACTGTATAGACTGACGCAAAAATCGTTGTTTAACGAGGTGGTGGATAAAACCATCGAAGCGATGGACGAACGGTTTTTAAAAGAGGGATTGTATCTCAGTGCCAGCGATGCGGACAGTGAAGGTGAAGAGGGCAAATACTTTGTTTTTGGTTTTCTTCAAGCTAAAGAAGCACTTTTAAAAGGAGGGCTGAATGAGGTCGAAACCAAAGCCGTGATGGACTATTTTGGCATCACCAAGTTTGGCAATTTCGAGCACCAAACCACCAATCCCATTCTTACATGTAAGGAAAAACCTGCCCGTTTGGATGAAGCGATTGTGATTTTAAAACACGAGCGTCAAAAGGTGGCGTATCCGTTTATCGACACCAAAATATTGACCGCTTGGAACGCTTTGATGGTCACCGCACTTTTTGAAGCAGGCAAGGTTGAGAAAGCAAAAAGTGTGCTCGATTCTCTTCTAAACACGTTACATGTAAACGGTATTTTGTACCATCAAATCGTCTTAGGTGGCAGTTTGAAAGTGGAAGCATTACTTGAAGATTATGCGTTTGTCATTGAAGGCTTGTTGCGTGCTTACGCATACACGAAAGAGGCACATTATTTGACGTTAGCTAAGAAACTCAGCCATGAAGCGGAGCAGAAATTTTACATCAATGAGGCGTGGTATCTCTCTGATAAAGCGTTTCGTGCCAAAGCGGTTTTGGAAGATAACAGCTACAAAAGTCCGCTTTCAACGATGATTAAAAATTTGTTTGAATTAGCGAAGATTGAAGATGACACCGCATTGTTTATTCGAGCACGTGATATGCTGGAGAGTTTTGGGGCTGGCATTCAAAAATATGCTCACGCTTACCCTGAAGCGGTGAGGGTGATTACATGTTACATGTAAAAAGTTAAAAGTTTAGCCCTGACCCCTTATCCTTTTTTGGTGGACAAGATTTTAGTTTATTTAAAAGTTCTGAAACCTTCATATTTTAAGCCTTTTGTATAACGTTTGTCGTGAGCGATAATTTTCCCGCAGGGTAAATTATCGCGTCTCCTCGTATTTGTTAGAGTTCTTTTAATTTTCAATAGGGTCATGGATGAATTTTAAAAATTGATCTCCAAGATTTGTTGTTCTCTTTGAAACAATCCCATCTAGCGTCATCATAGTATTTAATCCATCAGTATTGACAAGACCTCGCAAGTATAAATCTTTCCATACTTGTTTGTAAAATTCACTTTTTGTGTGTAATTCAGGATATGCTGTTTCAATTAACTGACTCATCGCACCCGTCATTAAACCTCCAAGATTTTTGTTGTTTTCTTGTAGCCAACCTTTAGGATTATGAAAAAGAGTGAGAAGTTTTATATGCCAAACAGTAAAAGTGTCAATCCATGAAAAGAACATAACTTGAAGTGATTTTTCTACTGGATTAGGTAACGCTGTATTCAAAACTGCATTTTTAAGAGCTTCAATTTTCTCCTGTTCGCTGTTTCTTATAGCTAAAGTAGTTGCTTCTAAAGCTGCATCAATAAATGAATCATTATCATGTAATTCTTCAAGTACCACACCCATTTGTTCTTCTAAGTTTCGTAATCCTTCACCAACCTCTTCCATCCAGTCATTTCTACGTTTTTCTAAAGACGGTGTAACAACTATATTTAATAGTTCAATTGCAGCTGCTCCTGCAAATGGAATGGCTCCTAAGCCAGAACGCGTTACTAAATGTGCGATATCTGCAGCTTTAGTAGATGGGACTTCATATTTGTTTTGATCAGCCATTGTATTCCTTTTGTACTTGTACTCTAACGTTTGAATACACTAATAAAGTGCCGCAGGTACTTTATTAGTGTGCTATGTTTTGTTAGCATTTTCAACTAACTCTTTAATGTTTTGCCATTTTTGAATAAGTGCAGTTTTATTTAGTCGACCCTGAAAAACCCA
>NZ_JQGK01000003.1 GCF_000743525.1 Sulfurospirillum sp. SCADC
TAAACTGTTATAATATCTCGCTCCATAATCTCGCCTCCCACGGCTTTTTATGGAGTCTCAAGCAATTTTTAGACCCTTCTTCGCAACTAGCAGTTTGGGTTTAAATAGATTAAAGGCGCAATAGATACGTTTTTCAATCCTTACATGTAAAGAGTGAAAAACGTTTAAAACTTCTTCCAAAAATGACGACTGAGCATCATAAAAACGGTGTAACACTCTAACCTTCCTATAATCATCGCTGCAGAAAGAACCAATTTATCATACCATGTAAAAAAGGCGTAGTTTTGCGAAGGTCCTGTAAGATTAAGGCCAGGACCGATATTGCCTATCATGGCAATGGAGGTACTAAATGCGGTTAAAAAATCAAATCCTCTGGCAAACAAATACATCGTAACCCCAAACGCCGTTAAAATAAACAGTGCAAAAAAGCCAAAAACTGAGTTGATGATGGAGCTTCTAATCTGCTTTCCATCGACAAAAATAGAGGTGATGACATCGGGCTGAATGGTGCGCTTGATCTCCAGTACGATATTTTTAAAAAAGAGCACGTAGCGAATCATCTTAATACCACCTGCCGTTGAGCCCGCATTCGCACTCATGATCATAGCGATGATAGCGATCATCATCGTAAATTGACCCCATTTTTCATAATCCAGTGATGCAAATCCTGTGGTCGAAGCCAGTGTTGTAACGGTAAAAAAGGAGTGCATCAATGAGTTGTAAAAAGAGTTTTGCGTTGACAGTGTGTGTTCAAGCGCCATCGCAAACGATAAGAAGACAATAAGCCCAATATACCACTGGTTCTCTTCGGTATTAAACGCCCATTTATCGCCGTTAAAGAAACGAATGTGGGCTAAAAAGTTGATGCCTGAGATCAGCATGAAAAACGTTGTTGTCCAGATCACACCATCGCTAAAGCCGGCTAGTGAGCTATTCTTAGTAGAAAAACCACCGGTCGAAATGGTCGAAAAAGCATGGTTAAGGGCATCAAACCAGTTCATACCAAAGAGCATCAAAAGCGCAAAATTGGCCAGTGTAAAGAGGATATAAACTGCCCAGATACGGTTAGCAGTATCTTTGATCTTAGGCGTGATTTTATCCATCGAAATGCCCGTCGATTCGGCTTTAAACAGACTCAGTGACCCGCTAGGATTGATCAGTGGTAAAAGCCCAACCCCTAAAACGATGATACCAATACCCCCAATCCAATGCATCAAACTTCGGTGAAACAAAATGGCTTTGGGCAAGATTTCAACATCAGTATAAACACTTGCCCCTGTGGTGGTAAAGCCGCTGATCGCTTCAAAAAAAGCACCTGCAGGATCAATTTTAGTGTAAAGCACGAGTGGGATGGCTCCACCAATTCCTAAAAGAATCCAGATAAAATTAACCGAGACAATGCTCTCTTTAATGCCAAGCGTCATCTCATCATTTTTAAGAATCAAAAAGGTGGAAAGGTTAATGATAAACAGGGCAAACATCGATACAGCGTAGATAAAAACATCTTCGTTGTAAAAAAAACCTACAATAGGGGGAATGAGGAACAAAAAAAAGACAACCAGTCCAACAGCAGAGACAAATTTTAGAATGCTTTTAATACTCATGGCGTTCTTTTACATTAGACATTTTGCTGAAGCCATTTGGCTACAACGTCAAAATCGGACTCTTTGGTGAACGCGACAATCACATCATCGCATTCAAAGGTTGGGATCAGACGGTATTCGTAAATATCATTCCCTCGTAAGATAATAAAATGTCCTTTATCATCCACTTTATCAGGCAGGTGCAGTTTCTCACCAATTAACGAGGAGGTAGCATCAATTTTACGCATAATCACAGAGCCTTCGCCACCACAAAATTTCTTTTGGATGACAATACTGTTGGATTGAATGCGCTCTAAAATGGAGTAGTAGGCATTGATCTTTTCACCTCTCACCACTTCGATATTGAGGTTGCGCATCAAAGAGGAGTACGCGATGTCATTGTTGATACCGATGATCTTTTTGATCCCTTTTTGCTTGGCTTCAATACATTTGGTGATGTTATACTCATCGTTTTTCGTCGCAGCGATAAACATGTCGGTATCAAAACGGGTTTTATTGACGATATGATCGGCATCATAGGTTGTTTTAAGCACGGTTGCTTTGTTTTTGAGTTCAATATTGGCTTTGCGGCACAGCTCAATGTTTTTATCCATAATCTGAACATCAATCCCTTTTTTCAAGAGTACCTTTGCAATCTCAACGCCAAGCGAATCGGCTCCAAAAATAACACAATTTTTAATGGGAGTAGAAGGTTCATTGTTTTCGCACACGAGTGAGCGAAGGGAGAGAATGGCACTAGGAAAGGCAAAGAGGTAGACCAGATCATTCGGAAGCATCGTCTCCACAGGTTTGGGGACAAAAAACTGCTTTTGACGCTCCATCCCTGCAACGGCAAGTTCGCCATTGAGTTCACCCACAAAGGTCGAGATCATACGTGGTGTAAAGTTATCTTTGAGTCGGATGGAAACCAGAAGCGCTTTAGTGAACGCAAGGGCTTTGGCATTGTGTGCGTGAGAGAAATCGACAAGGTATTTAAAGGGTTGCGCTGCTTCAAAAGAGGGAACAATGGTCTCGTTAATGTTAAGCTTTGTTTTGACCTGTTCACTGGCAAAGAAATTGTTTTTAAGACGAATAATCTTGCGCTTAACCGTTGCAATGTTGTCAATAATTAAAGAAGAGAGAAGATTCACTTCATCCGAATCGGTGACGGCGATAAAAAGATCGATGTGTGGGTTAATCCCAAGGTAGGTATGGGGATTTTCAATATTACCACAAATTCCTAAAACGTCGAGGTTTTCGTGGATGTTTTGAATGGCATACTCGTTTTGATCGATGATCGTCACGCTGTTGTTGTGCATCAGGTGTTTGGCTATATTGTAGCCAACTTTCCCTGCACCTGCTATAATCACTTGCATAAGGTTTTATCTCTCATAAAGTATTTTCAATGAACGTATAAAAGAGTATTGTATCACATTCTTGTAAAAAACAAGAGAGCGTTAAGAGAGGTAAAATACGCGTCAAGCAAGCCTCAGCAAAGCAGCCAAAATTACTTTCGACTGCTAGATTCGGTGTACTGTTTCATACTCTCCATGTATGTATCGCGAAGCGTATTGACATAAGCAGTCGCTCTTTTCGTATCGGTGATCGTTACCAAGGCTTCATTGCCATATTTATCACTGATTTTTGAAAGATCATACGAGAGTTTAGATTTTTCATTGATTTTTTGAAGAGCTTTAAAAAAAGCTTCATCCATCTCTTTGTTTTTAAGTTTATCGTTTTGATACAGGTAGAGTGCAACGCGGTAGACTTCATCTTTGTCGGTGCTATAGACTTCAACGTATTCGATGGCGTTGTCAAGAAGTTTAATGTTGAAATAATTTTGATCCTTGGTCACACAGGAAAACTCAGTACATTTGAAACCATTGGCTTCTAAAAAAGCTTTCTCTTTACCAATAAGATCATCTAAAAAACCAGCAGAAAGAGTGATGTGTGAAACAATTGCTAGAAAAAGAAGGGCTTTTTTCATAACATTTACCTTTGTGTATCAAATTAAACAAATTCAAAACTAAGAAGCATGTGGTGGGTCCTGAGTGGCTCGAACACTCGACCACCCCGTTATGAGCGGGGTGCTCTAACCAACTGAGCTAAGGACCCATTTTAAAGAGTGAAATTGTATCTTTTTAATTGTTAAAAGAATATAAAAAATAGATGAAAAAACAACGTTAGATACGGCGTTAGAGCGAATATTTAATGGAACGATAGGTCGGGTCAAATCGGAACGCTAAAAGGTTTTCCAAAATGCCAAAAAGAGCGAAAAAAGTGATGAAACTGCTGCCGCCATAACTGTAAAAAGGAAGCGGCACACCTACCACGGGAGCAAGCCCTATGGTCATCGCAATGTTGATGCTCATGTAAAAGAAAATGAGCAACGAGATCCCACTGGTGATGACTCTGGCAAAGTAATCCTCTTTGAGAATGAAATTGAGGCTGAGAAGATGGGTGACTAAAAAGGCGTAACACAATATTAGCCCAAGCGCGCCCCAAAAACCAAGGCGCTCAACGGTATACGCAAAGATAAAATCGCTGGTCGCAATCGGTAAAAATTTGTAGTGGGTTTGGGTCGCCTCACTGCGCTCTTTTCCTGTGAGTCCGCCTGAACCAATGGCGATGATGGATTGCTTCACGTGGTAACTGGGTTTTTCGGAGACAAAATCTGCAATACGCTGTTTCTGATAATCGTGCAAGCCATTGTAGAGCAGTGGACTGCTGATGCCGATGAGAATCGCCAAGGTGATCCAGATCTTTTTATGCACACCGATGACAAAAAGCGTGCCATAACCAAGCAGCAGTAAAATCATCGCCGTACCCAAATCAGGCTCTTTTGCTACCAGAATAAAGGGCAAAACGATGTAAAAGCTCAGTTTAAAAAACGATTTCCAACCATACCCTTTTTCATCGGGAGGATTGTGTTTAATGAGATAGGCAAGCATGAGAATAAACGCAGGTTTAAAAATCTCAGAGGGTTGAATCGTAAAGTGCACAAAAGGGATCTCAAGCCATCGTCGAGCGCCCAGTTTTGCAATGCCAAAGAAATCAACACTCACGAGCAAGATGATGGTCATCCAGTAGAAAAAAGGGATGACCCATTCAATTTTTTTGATGGGAATAATAAAAAAAATAAAAAATGCCAAAAAACCAACCGCGTAGTAAACGATCTGTTTATTGGCGAGCATTCCACTGGCCTCAGCGATCAGATAATAGGAGAGGGTGATGATAGGAAGGACGAGTATAGGAATTAAAAAATCAAAATGTGTTAAGATGCGCCTATCAATTTGAAACACTAGATCCCTTTGGAACGTTTTGGAAAGTATATCAAAAAATAGAGGAAAGTAGGCTGGATGGAGTTTACATGTAAAGAGTCAAAAAGACTCGATGCCGCCATGAGCGAAGCGCTGGAATTATCGCGCAATCAGGTCGAAAAACTGATTAAAAACGTCGGTGTCACGGTTGATGGAAAGCTGTGTACGAAATGCAGTTTAAAGCTAGTAGAAGGCAATATCGTTCGTTATGAATTTATTGAGGCGACGCAAAGTCTAAGCAGTTATGACATTGATTTTGATGTGCCAATTTTGTATGAAGATGATGATCTTTTGGTGGTCAATAAACCGCCGTTTTTAACCGTGCATGGCGCACCAAGCGTAAAAGAAGCAACTCTGGTCGATTGGCTTCAGTTTAAAGGCATCAATCTCTCAACGATCAGTGGTGAAGAGCGCCATGGTATCGTCCACCGCATCGATAAAGAGACGAGTGGCGCGCTGGTCATCGCTAAAAACAATGAAGCTCATGTAAGCCTCTCGTCGCAATTGGAAGATAAAAGCATGGGCAGATACTATCTTGCGCTCATCGATCTGCCCCTTAAAGATGATATTGTCGTGGAACTTCCCATTGGTCGTAGTGTGAACAATCGCCTTAAAATGGATGTTGCAAAACGAGATGGACGCATGGCAAAAAGTGCCTTTGCAAAACTTTTGACTTCGCGTGATGGTAAAAAAGAGCTCATTGCTGCTAAACTCTTTACGGGGCGAACCCATCAGATCCGCGTGCACCTCCAAGCGCTTAGCCGTCACATTTTAGGGGATAGTTTATACGGCTTTAAGAGCCAAAATGGTACAATACCCAGAGTTATGCTACATGCGTATATTGTGTATCTTAAACATCCAAAAACAGGGCAACTGTTGCAAATACATGCTCCATTATGGGATGATTTTGATGCCTATTTAACACACCATTTCAGTAAGGAAGAGGTCAATGAAAAAATTACTTTGGATAGCATCGTTAATGGCTTTAAGCTTAATAATCACTGGTTGCGAAAAGACACTTGAAACACCGAAAGAGCCCGTCGTTGACGCTTCACTACCTCGTGTAGAGAGTATTCGAACTCTGCCAGGTTCCACCGAGGTTGGTTTTGAGTGGACACCAATTTACAGTGCGCAAATTGAAGGGTATTATCTGTACCGTCAAAGTGGCAACAGTATGAAAAAAATTGCGACGATTAAAGACCGGTATATCTCACACTATGTGGATACCGAGTTAAAACCCAATACCAGCTATGCCTACCAGATGAGCACCTATTCACCCGACAAACATGAATCAGGACTCAGTATGGTGGCGAATGTGACAACCTTAGCACCTGTTGCAAAGAGTGCAACACTCGGTTCCGTTGAGCCTGTTTCGTTTATCACCGCGATTTCAGAGCTTCCTGCGCGTATTAAAATTATTTGGCGACCGCATGCGATGGCGAATGTGGAGTACTACATCATCGAGCGCAACGAATACAAATCAACCTCATGGGATGAAGTGGGTAAGGTCAAAGGCAGGTTGAATGCCGAATACATTGATCAAGATATTAAAGATAACTACGTCTATCGGTATCGTGTGAAAGTGAAAACCAATGACGGTGTTCTCTCTAAACCAAGTGATACCGTAGAAGCACATTCAAAAGCACTTCCACGCGCAATTACAGGCGTGAAAGCAAGTTCTAATTTACCGAAAAAGATTGTCTTGACGTGGAGCCCATCCACAACGAGTGATTTTGCCTATTATAAAGTGTATCGTTCACCCACATCGAGTCTCTTTTACAGTTTTTATGGTAAAACGGTCAATACCGAGTTTGAAGACTTGATCAATGAAAATGGCAAAACTTATTACTACCGTGTTGTCGCCGTGGATGTCGATGGTCTTGAATCTAAGCAAGAAGGCACGGTAACGGGCATGACGCTCTCCGCGCTCAATTCTCCTGTGGTGCGTTCGGTGAAGCATGATGGTGGCTCCATTTATATCACATGGGGTGGGGATGATAATGCGATTAAATACACCATCACCAAAGAGTTTGAGCTCTCAGGCAAGACCCAAAAACAGAGTTTTACCGGTATTTTTGAAAGCAATTTTATTGACCAAGATACACTGCCTGGCGTGGAGTACAAATACAAAATTATTGCAATCGATAAATACGGCATTGCGTCGAATCCTTCGGATAGCGTCGTTATCAAAATTCCAAAGGAATAAAAGCTTTTTATGCCAAATTTTCATACCAAGACACTTAAACCTTTAGGCTACCCTTGCACGTATAACGAGACCACCTTTACGTATGAAGCGCACTCTAAAAGAGGCAATACGCTGGTGATGGCGTCAACGCAAGGGGAGCAGGTACTCATTCGGATTCAGCAAAAAGAAGACGGAGTTTTGTTGGTCAAGGGCGATAAAGTCACCCGTCCAACCCAAGCCTCTTTTTTGCAAAAAGTGTTGATTGATTTTCGTGATGCGAGCGAAGCTGAGGAGATTTTCACCAACATTGAGCCTAAAAAGTTCTTACATGTAAAGCATTCGCCCTACCTCAAAGAGATCGAATTTTTTGCAAACCATTTTGATGTAGCGCGCGAAATTTGGGTCGAAATTGGCTTTGGAAGCGGACGCCATCTGTTGCATCAAGCCAAGAAAAATCCGCATATCCAATTTATTGGACTGGAGATTCATAAGCCTTCCATCGAGCAGGTTTTAAAACAGTGTGAGCTTCAAACTATCGAGAATATTCTCGTGATTGACTATGACGCGAGACTGTTTATGGAGTTTTTACCTTCCAATGTGGTGGGGCGCATTTTTGTGCATTTTCCTGTCCCTTGGGATAAAAAACCACACCGTCGTGTCTTCTCCGCCGCCTTCATTGAAGAGGCACTGCGTGTCTTACATGTAAAAGGGACATTGGAGCTTCGAACCGATAGTCCGCTCTATTTTGAATTTACCTTTTCGCAGATGATGCAACTGAGCAAAGCGGATGTACATGTAAAGAAAAATGCTGATTTAGAGATTACGAGTAAGTACGAAGATCGTTGGCGTAAAATGGAAAAAGACATCTACGATGTGATCTTAACCAATGAAATTGAGGCTGCACCGATTCCAAAACTGGGTCGGTTGCACTTTGATGCAACGGTTAATTTTGCCAAGATTCGAGATGCGTTTAAAGACGAACTTTTGCGAGGTCAAGGCTTTTTTGTCCATTTTGAAGAGCTGTTTGAAATCAATGAAAAAAGTGGCTTAATTCGCCTCTCTTTTGGTGCGAATGAACGCAATGAGCGCTGTTTTATACAGATACAAGAAGGAAAAGTAACATATCTTCCTGAGACAATTTTAGCAACCAAAAGCAATGTGGCAGCCCATACCTTAATTAAAGAGTGGTTTCATGGAATATGTGATTAAAGCCAGTGGCTTAAATATTAGCTATGGCAGAGATGAGCCCATCATTACCGATGCAAGCATGCAGATCAAAGCGCAAGAGTTTGTGTTCATTACAGGTAAAAGTGGTAGTGGCAAATCAACGATTATCAAATCACTCTATGGCGAACTTTTCCCCAATCACGGCAGTTTAAATGTGTGTGGTGTCGATTTTAAAAACATTAGCAGTTCCAAACTCAACCTCTTAAGACGCTATTTAGGCGTGGTATTTCAAGATTACAAACTGATCGATGAGTGGACGGTGGAGCAAAATGTGATGTTGCCCCTCATCATCGGCGGATTTTCAAAAGGTGTCTGTACCAAGCAGGCGCACAAGCTTTTAAAACACGTGAAGTTATTGCATAAAATCAATAAATATCCGTATGAGCTCAGCGGTGGTGAACAGCAACGTGTCGCGATGGCAAGGGCTCTTGCGCACAATCCCGTCCTCATTTTAGCCGATGAACCAACGGGCAATTTGGACAGTTACTCCAGTGAAGTGATCTGGAATCTGCTCAAAGGTGCCAAAGAGCATTTAGGCACAACCGTACTGGTGGTAACGCACAATATTCCCTCAACGTTAGGGATCGATTATAAACACTATTTCTTAGAAAGCGGCGTCTTACATGAGGTCAGTTAGCAGCCATTTTTCCATTATGATCTCTGTTTTTGTTCTGCTTTTTTCGTTTCAATTTACGAATCTGATTAAGAGCATTGTCAACGACTACGCGACCAAAGTGGTCAATGACTACGCGATTGTCGTTGTCTCTTCCAATGAACTCAAAGAAGATGAGCTTAAAAAGCAAATTCCTGAGATCGAGTCGATCAGTGAAATCAGCAGTAAAAAGATCTTGGATCGTCTTAAAAATGATATGTCTTCTAAAAATTTAGCCCTTTTGCAAGTAGCATTGCCGAAGTTTTACTCGCTCAAACTAGAATCGATTCCCAATAAAAAAAGAGTCGAAACCATCAAACAAAAACTCTTAGGTATGACCTCCATTACGCGCATTGAAACCTTTGCGAAGACGCATGAAAAGATGTTTAAAATGTTACAGCTTTTGCAAACGATGGTCTATATTTTTGCATTTTTTGTTGCGTTTGTGGCGATTTTACTGATCTTTAAACAGATTCGTATTTGGACTTATGAGCATCATCGACGTATGTCGATTATGACACTTTTTGGTGCCTCTTTCTTTATGAAAAGTGCGATGTTGTACCGTATGACACTGGTCGATTCACTCTTTAGCTCTATTGTAGTGTGTGCTCTTTACACTATTGCCCCTCAAATGGGCGTTGTTCAAACGTTTGCCGCTGAGCTTGATATTGTCATTCCTCCTTTTGATCTTTTGGTGGAAGGAGGCACACTGATAGGTGCGTCTATCCTCTTTTCACTCTTGGCTGTGACGATTGTTGCACGGAAGATTGGTCGTGTATGAGAGCATGGCGTTTAGGCGTGGTCCTTTTGCTGCCATGGATGGTGCTTGCAGCTCCCAATACAGCACAAAAAATTGATGAAAAAGCCAAAACACTCCAAGAAAAACTTCAAGCAGAGAGGCAAATTCATGGAAAACTCCAAGATATAGCCAGTGACATTGTTGAGGGCGAAAAAGAGATTGAGAAGATTAAAGATAAAATTGAAAATTTAAGCAACACGATTGATGAATCCCAAGAGACGGTGGCGCGTAAATCCGAATACCTTGAAAAGCTCACCAAAGATACCCAACTGCTCTCCTCACAAAAGAAGGATTTAGAGCAGAAAATCATCAAAATTATTGCAGAAGACTTCTCCTTTTATCTGGTTTCTGATAGTGATTATTTGGACAATGAAGATGGCATTTTAGTCGATGAAGTGCTTCAAAAGATGGATACGATCATGCGCAAAGAGTTTAGTAAACTCTCCTCTGATTATAAGCAAATCAACGATCAAATCTCCTCTCAAAGCCAAGAAATCAAGACGATTCATACGGAAATTCAAAGTGCAAAAAGTAAAAAAGATGAGTTAATTTCTTTAGAAAAAAAGCGTGAAAGCTCTATTTTGACGCTCAATGCTAAAAAGGAGAGTTACAAAAAACAGCTCGATGATATTGCCAAAGAGCGTGATGAAATTCGCACAACGTTGGAACAACTCAAAATCATTAAAGTGCAAGAAGAGAGCAAACGTTTAGCTGAAAAAAATGCTGCCAAACGAGATAAATCGCCTACAACCGTGGGTGGTAGCGATAATAACATCCGACAAATTGGCTCTTCGTATCAAAACAGCACGGTTAAAAAATACGTAGGAGAGCGAACCATTGCTCCACTGGATAGTTACAATGTGAAGCGCAAGTTTGGCGACTATGTCGATCCGATTTACAAGATCAAAATTTTCAATGAATCGGTTGTCTTAGCCTCTTCAACCCCTGATGCAACGGTCAAAAGTGTCCTTAATGGTAAAGTCATTTTTGCCAAAGATACTGCTTCGATGGAAAAAGTGGTGATTATTGAAAATGGCGATGAGATTCATACGATTTATGCGCATCTCTCTAAAATTGCACCTACGATTCAAGTAGGGCAGAAGATTAAAAAAGGGTATGTGATCGGTCGTGTGGATAATGATCTCACCTTTGAAGTGACGCAGAAGAACTTTCATATTGACCCACTAGAACTGATTGCAAAGTAACTTTTTAGGTCTTTTAGGATAAAATAAAGAAGTTTTCTATGCCTAGAAGCAGAAAGGTTTATACAATATGGAGAAGAGAAAAAGGGTTTTAGTTAAATTCTCTGGTGAAGCGCTTGCGGGTGATAATGGGTTTGGTATTGACACTTCGATTTTAAAATTTATCGCCGATGAGATCAAATCATTGGTGATTCATAACATTGAAGTGGGTATCGTCATCGGTGGGGGAAATATCATCCGAGGAGTGAGTGCCGCAAAAGATGGTATTATCAAACGGACCAGCGGAGATTATATGGGAATGCTATCCACCGTGATCAATAGCATTGCAATGCAAGAAGCATTAGAGCACGTTGGAATGGAAGTACGCGTTCAAAGTGCGATCAAAATGGAAGCGATTTGTGAGACGTTTATCGTTAGACGTGCACAACGTCACTTTGAAAAAGGGCGTATTGTTATTTTTGCCGCAGGTACGGGCAATCCTTTCTTTACAACCGATACAGCCGCAACACTGCGAGCAATTGAAATTGGCGCTGATGTGATTATTAAAGCAACCAAGGTTGATGGTGTTTATGACAAAGATCCTAAAAAATTTCCAGATGCTACAAAGCTGGCTGAGCTTACGTACGATAGAGCGATGGATGATAATATTAAAGTGATGGACGATACCTCTATTGCACTTGCAAAAGACAATAATCTTCCGATCGTGATCTGCAATATGTTTGCCAAAGGGAATTTACAGAAAATTATTGAGGGTAACTTAGAGAGTTGCTCAATCGTTAGAAATAAATAAGGAAACTAAAATGGAAAGAACAGAAGAAATTACCGCAAGAGCCCTATCCCTTGTCGGACAAGATCGTTATCGATTGGTTATGATGGTTTCTAAAAGAGCGGATCAGCTTTCAAATGGTGCAGAACCACTCATTAAAGCGGATAAAAACAAACAAAAGTTTACAGACATTGCCCTTCTTGAAATTGCCGAAGGCAAAATTAGATTAGAATCTATTACGGACTTATAGTAGCCTGTTTTGGAAGAGTTAGTCGAGATTGTTAAAGAGTGTAAACGCTCTGATAAAGCGGTTGAACTCTTATACAAATACATTAAACCATCTGCCAATGTTGAAAAAGCCGTTGCTTTTACGATAGCCAAACATCAAGGGCAGTATCGTAAAAGCGGTGAAGAGTATGTCATTCACCCTATCTTAGTGTGCGTTTTTGTCGCCTATTTAGGGGGAGATGAATCAATGATCGTCGCTGGCTTATTGCATGATGTCGTGGAAGATACCTCCTGTTCTTCCGAAGATATTAAAGCGATGTTTGGCGAAGAAGTCGGGCATTTGGTGGATGGTTTGACGAAGATTGTTGAGATTCGAGACATAGAACTCATCCCTTCGTCCTCCAACGACAAATTGGTCGCTTCTGCGCTTACTTTTCGCAAAATGCTCATTGCCTCCATTCGCGATGTTCGTGTTTTGGTCGTCAAATTGTGCGATCGTTTGCACAATATGCTTACTCTCGCCGCACTTGATCCGATCAAACAGCGTCGCATTGCCGAAGAGACTTTGGTGGTGTATGCCCCAATTGCGCACCGTTTGGGTATCTCTTCGATTAAAAATCTTTTAGAAGATTTCAGCTTTTACTATGTCATGCCCAATGAATATAACAAGATCGATGGTTATATCAAAGAGCATGGGCAACAACTTCAACTGCGTCTCAATCACTTTATCTCTAAAATTAAGAACCATATGCTTCAAGAGGGATTTATCGAGAGTGATTTTACGATTCAAAAACGTATTAAACACTACTACTCCATTTACCTTAAGATGCAGCGTAAAGGGGTGACGATTGAAGAGGTTTTGGATCTTTTAGCGATTCGCATTATTGTGCGTACACCGATTGATTGTTACCGTGCGCTTGGGATTGTGCATCAGCATTTTAAACCTCTGATTTCGCGCTTTAAAGATTATATTGCGATTCCAAAAGAGAATGGGTATCAGACGATTCATACCACCGTTTTTGATGACAAGTCCATTGTTGAGTCACAAATACGAACCTATGATATGAACAAAACGGCAGAGTATGGCGTAGCCGCTCACTGGAAGTACAAATCAGGCGGACTCAATCCAAAACTCGATTGGCTCAATGATCTGAACAACCAAAATGAAGATATTGAAAATATTGAAGATTTTTATGCGATTGCCAAAGATAATCTCTACAGCGAAGATATTGCCGTTTTTTCGCCTAAAGGTGACATTTTTACATTGCCACGAGGTGCCACGGTTTTAGACTTTGCGTACGAAGTGCATACCGAAGTAGGGACGTACGCGGATGAAGCGTATGTGAATAAACAAAAAGTTCCCCTTTTAAGCGAGCTGAAAAACGGTGACATCGTTCGCATCGTCACCTCAAAAGAGCCCAAATACCGATGCAGTTGGGTCAATAGCGTCAAAACAGGAAAAGCAAAAAGTACGATTCAAGCGAATTGTCGTCAAAAGATTAAAGAGATCAACCATAAAGTGGCGATTAAAATTCTTTCTCATGCGTTTGGCGTGGCAGAGAATAAAGTTGAAGCATGGGTTGAACAAGAACATGCAACGAAAAAAATCTTTAAAATCGCAACCGATTCGATCTATTTGCAAGATGTCTCGAACACCCTCAAACTTTACGCGATGCAAGATACCTTGCTTTTTCCTCTGCTTAAAAAAGATCGTTATCACATTAAAAAACAGAAGTTTGAGAACATTGTGATTTATTCAAACCATCATATAGCCAACGTCTATTTTGACTATTGTTGTCATCCAAAACGGGGTGATGACATTGTTGGATTTAAAAAAGGCAATGATGTGTTTGTGCACCATAAACTGTGTGAACGAGCGGCTAGTTTAATGGAAGAGAGCGAACCAATGGTCTTTGTAAAATGGACGAAAGAAGCGCCCGATCGTTACAAACTCATTGTAAGTTTAGAGAATAAAAAAGGATCTTTAGCCTCATTTTTAGCTTATTTGGCTAAAATGCAGATCAATTTGGTGACCATAGAGCTTGGAAAAGCCGAAGATGAGGGGCATGCAGACTATTTTGAGATGATTTTAGAACTGCCTGACAAAAACGTCAATGCTGTGCGTGAAAACCTCAAAGGAAAATACCGCGTGATCGAATTTGTGTCGGTCAATGATGCTTATAAATAATCGAAGAAGGAAATAAGAGATATGGATATGCGGATTCAAAATGCGCTTAAAGAGATCAAACGAGGCATTAGTGAGATTATTGATGAAGAGCGTATTGTTACATTACTCAAAAATTATTTTGAAAAAGGGGAGACCTTTTTCGTCAAAGCAGGGTTTGATCCTACCGCTCCTGATCTTCACTTAGGGCATACGGTTTTACTTCAAAAAATGGCACTGCTTCAAAAATTTGGCGCCGTTGTACAATTTTTAATTGGTGATTTCACCGGCATGATTGGTGACCCAACGGGTAAAAATGAGACACGTAAGAAATTGACACGCGAAGTGGTTTTAGCCAATGCGCAAAGCTATAAAGAGCAAGTCTTTAAAATTTTAGACCCTGAAAAAACCGTTGTTATGTTTAACTCAGAATGGTTAAATTCACTGGGGGCGAGTGGTTTAATTGAACTGACAACGACCTTTAGTGTTGCGCGTATGTTAGAGCGTGAAGACTTTGAAAAACGCTACAAGTCTCAAATGCCTATTTCGATCAGTGAGTTTTTATACCCACTGCTTCAAGGCTATGACAGTGTTGCGATGAAAAGCGACATCGAAATGGGTGGAACCGATCAGAAGTTTAACCTTTTGATGGGACGTCATATGCAACGCACCTACAACATCGGCAAAGAACAAGCGGTTATTATGATGCCTCTGCTTGAAGGGCTCGATGGCGTCAATAAAATGAGCAAGTCGCTCGGCAATTACATTGGTGTTACCGATGCCCCTTCTGAGATGTTTGGTAAGATGCTCAGTATCAGTGATGAGTTGATGTGGCGTTACTATGAACTGCTCAGTACTCAAAGTTTAGAAGAGATTGTAGCCCTTAAAAACGAGGTAGAATCTGGCACTGTGCATCCAAAACATGCCAAAGAGATGATTGCGTTAGAAATCATTGAGCGTTACCATGGTAAAGCAGAAGCGCTGGAAGCTAAGGCTGAGTTTGACCGAGTTCACTCTCAAAATGAGATTCCAACCGATATTGAAACCTTTACATGTAACGAGTACCCGATTTGGATCGCCAAAGCTTTGGTGGATTGTGGACTTGAAATTTCGACGTCTCAAGCCAGACGCGATATCAAGCAAGGTGCTGTAAAACTGGATCAAGAAAAAGTAGACGATGAACAATTACAACTGGAATGCGGAGAGTATATTCTGCAAGTCGGTAAGCGAAAATTTGCTCGATTAAAGGTGCAGTAATGGCGTTTAAACCTCTTAAAATTGGCAAATACACCCTTGAATATCCGATTGTTCAAGGTGGTATGGGACTCGGTATCAGCTGGGATAAACTTGCTGGAACAGTGAGTTTAGAAGGCGGTTTGGGTGTCATTAGCTCTGTGGGAACAGGCTATTATGAGAACACACATTTTAGTAAGAAAAATATCAATACGCGTCCTTTTGAAACCGAGAATTTCTATTCAAAAGAGGCATTAACCGCGATTGTGAACAATGCACGTAAAATTTGTGGATCAAAACCATTGGCGATGAATATTCTCTACGCGATCAATGATTATGAGCGTGTTATTAAAGATTCGTGCGAAGCGGGCGTTGATATTATTATTACTGGAGCTGGACTTCCAACCAATATGCCTGAATTTACCGCGGATTATCCTGATGTGGCGTTGGTTCCCATTGTCTCTTCGGCAAAAGCCCTTAAGATTATCTGTAAACGCTGGACGCAACGTTACAACCGACTTCCTGATGCCATCGTCGTTGAAGGGCCTTTGAGTGGCGGACACCAAGGCTTTACCTACGAGCAATGCGCTATGGAAGAGTATCAGCTTGAAAATTTGATTGCACCTATTAAAGAAGAGATCAAAGCATGGGGCGATTTTCCACTCGTTGCCGCAGGTGGCGTATGGGATCATAACGATATTTTAAAAATGATCGCACTTGGCGCAGATGGTGTTCAAATGGGAACGCGTTTTATCGGAACTCATGAGTGTGATGCAGCTCAAAATTTTAAAGAAGTTTTACTCAAAGCGCATAAAGAAGATATTCAACTCTTTAAATCCCCCGTTGGCTACCCAGCGCGAGGGGTAAGAACCAATCTCATTCAGATGGTTGAAAAAAGAGAAGGTCCTCCTATTCGCTGTATTAGTAACTGTGTTAGCCCCTGTCACCGAGGACAAGAGGCTAAAGCCGTAGGGTATTGCATTGCCGATAGCTTGAGTGACGCCTACATGGGAAAATTAGAGACAGGGCTCTTTTTTACGGGAGCCAACGGTTATAAACTCAAGGAAATTATCAGTGTCAAAGAATTGATTGCAAAGTTGGTACATGGGGAAGAGAATTAGAGCATTCTTTGTTTTGGTGTTGATGTGTGGTGCTCTTTTGGGAGCACCCAACTACATGCAACAACTAGAGCAATACGATGTCCAAATGAAAAGTGCCAATAACGATGAGATGTTACGTGTCTTTCATGGGCTCAAAGCGATCTATATTCAATCGATTATCAAAAGTGATGATGCGCTTAAAAAAGAGACGTTAGAACGCCTTATTAAAACGGCAAAAATCCTTAAACTTGATGCGTCTAAGTATGAATCTGAACTCGCCACAATGAGTAAAGGAAGTCAAAAAACAGCCCCTTCCAAGCCTCTCATTCCTCCACCTGTAGCAGAAGAGAGTTTTGCAGAATCTAGCAGTAGTTCTAAAACAACAACGCTTCCTGTCGCAACGTCTGCTCTGCCTGCAACAACACAGCTCACTTCAACGCTTCCAAAAAGCTATAAGGGGAAAAATGTATTGCATCGTGTTACCACTAGCGAAGAGGAGATTGTGCTTGATTTTGGCTCTGCGGTTGCTGAAAATAGTGTCAAGGTCTTTGTCTTAAAAAGTGCAGATAGCTATAAAAAAATTATCGATCTTCCTGCTATTATTATGAATGCACCGCTAACCATTGCGACCCCTAAAAAATTGCAAAATCTACGTATCAGCCAGTACAATACCAATACGATTCGCATTATTTTAGATGCTTCCAGTGCCTTTGAAACGTATGTCAGTGTGTTGGATAATCAAGTGATTTTATCGTTGGATAAAAAACCCATTTTACGTGAGAAACGAACCATAGCACCAATGGCTGAAACTCCTAAGAAAATTCCCGTTGTGGCAGCAACTCCTGAGTCCTCTTCCAAATCGTATACGGCTGCAACTTCCGCGATTCCTGTAGCGCCAGCTCTTGCTCCAACTAAAGCTTCAAGTAAAAAAGGGATGAAAAAAGATAAAACGATTGTGATTGATGCAGGGCATGGTGGCAAAGATGCAGGCGCAATTGGGTATAAGCAACGCATGGAGAAGCACTTGGTGCTTGACATGGCGCTTCAGCTGGGAAAAGAGCTCAAATCTCGTGGATACAAAGTCTATTATACCCGTCAAAGAGATGAGTTTATCAACCTACGGGATCGCACCAAAGTCGCCAATGATAAAAATGCCGATCTGTTTGTTTCCCTACACGCTAATGCAGCACCAACGGAAGCCAAAAAACTCTCTATGAAAGGCTTAGAGACCTTTTTTCTCTCTCCCGATCGCTCAGAGCGTTCTAAAAACGTTGCTGCTTTAGAGAACCAATCGGATATGGAAGAGATGGATTTTTACTCCAAAGAGACCTTTCTTAATGTCTTTAATCGTGAAAAGATAGTGCTCTCCAACAAAATCGCGATAGATGTGCAATCAAGTATGCTCAAAAGCGTACGCAAAAAGTACAGCGTGGAAGATGGCGGTGTTAGAGAAGCACCTTTTTGGGTTCTCGTAGGGGCTACAATGCCTTCTGTTTTGGTGGAATTAGGCTACATCAGCAATCCTGAAGAGTCCAATAATATGTTCAATCCTCAGTACCAAAGGCATCTTGTCGAGGGAATTAGCGATGGTATTGATCAGTATTATGCTAACAATCCTTGATTGTTTTCCCTTTTTTCACAGCAGCTTTTTTAAAATAGCGTGACCACTGTTCTAAAAAATCGTGTTCATGGTGCGCAAGGTAAATTTCAACAATCCGTTTCTCCCCTACAAAACGAGGCAAAGAGGAGAAATGAAGCTCTTTGGGCAGTGCTTCCATAATCTCAATTAAATCATTTTCAGTAGATTCTACGATAAAAGAAGCCGTCAAGAGTGGCGGCTGTATAGGAAAATGCTGATTGAGGGCTTCTTTGACCATTTCCCATGACATAGAGGGAAAGCCTGGGGTAAAAAAGAAGCGATTGAACAGCGAAAAACCTGGAACATTATTGACCACATTGTGCAGTAGCTCAGCATGAGGAGGAAGCATCGCCATGTTAATACGGTGAGGATAAGCAGCGTCGCCAAACTGGTTAACAATGAGCTCTTGAGCTTTTACATGTAAAGCCAAGGGCTGAGCTGTGAAAACTTCGCTTGCGATAGCACGGGTAAGATCATCGGGTGTGGCACCAATGCCCCCGAAACAGAACATCACACTGTTAGGGTCTTGTAAAATCATGGTAAAGCAGTTTTGAATGAGAGCAGGGCTATCTTCGATCACGAAATTTCCTACATGTAAAAGTCCGCGGTTTCGTAACTCTTGGTTGATAAAGGCAAAATGTTTATCTACTCTGCGACCATTGAGCAGCTCAGTGCCGATGATCACAGAGTAGAAGTGGTGCATCAGATGTTGCTTTTAACGAAGCTTTCCATCTCGCTTACGATCTCTTCGATGGTACGCTCACCATTGATTTTATGCAGAAGGTTTTTTGCACCGTAAAAAGCTTGAATGCCAGCTAGTGGCTCTGTGTACACTTTCATACGGTTTTTGAAGACTTGAACGTTATCGTCCGCCCCACGTGCGCGTCCTAGAACACGGTCGCATGCAACTTGCTCACTGACTTCGACTTCAATGACAGAAACGAGTTTAACACTTGTCTCTGTAGCAAGGATGGCATCGAGTGCTTTCATCTGCTCATCAGAGCGTGGAAAACCGTCAATAAGGACAACATTTTTAGGGCTATTTTTGATAGCGCTCACGATGGTATTGATAACAATGTCAAGAGGAACGAGATTGCCTGCACTGACAAACGAATCAATCGTTTTACCCAGTTCACTACCACTTGCCACTTCATAACGAAGCAGTTCACCGGTTGAATAGTGTGCGATCACATCGCTATTTTTCTCAGCAATTAAACTCGCATCCGTTGTTTTACCACTGCCTGGGGCACCAATAATCAAAAATAGTTTCTTCATCTGTATCCTTTTTATTTGGTTTTTTCTCTAAGTCTAATGCCAAGATCACGCAACTGATCCCCTTCAACAGGACTGGGTGCGCGTGTTAATAAGCATTGTGCTTTTTGGGTTTTAGGGAAGGCAATCACATCACGAATACTTTCACTTTTGGTGATCAGCATCATCAAGCGATCCAGTCCGATGGCTAGCCCACCATGCGGTGGTGCTCCAAATTTAAGAGCGTCGAGTAAGAATTCAAACTTCTCATGCGCCTCTTCATCGCTGATACCAAGAAGATTAAAGACTTTTTGTTGAATCTCTTTTTTATGAATTCTAATACTTCCTCCACCCAGTTCAACACCGTTTAAAACGACATCGTAGGCGATGGATTCCATTTCATCAATCGGGGTGTTGTCAATATCTTTTGGCATCGTGAAGGGATGGTGAAGGGCTTTAACTTTGCCATTTTCAACTTCAAACATCTCAAAATCAACAACCCACGCAAACTCAAATCGATCTTTGGGGATGATGTTCATCGCTTCAGCTAGGAAAATACGAAAACGTCCCATGTAATCCAGAACAAGCTTTTTCTCACCCGCACCAAAGAAGATCGCGTCGCCTACATGTAAATCAGCAGCATTCACAATGGCTTGCAAATCTTCTTCATCAAAGAATTTTGCCAAAGGACCTTTCAGCCCCTCTTCTTTCATTTGAAAATACCCAAGTCCTGAGGCTCCAAATTTTCTGACATACTCTTCAAAGCCTTGCATTTGGCGTTTGGAGAAAATATTGTCGCCGTTGGGGACTTTAAGCGCTTTAATGCGGTTTTTCTTAGGATCTTTGGCAATGTTGCTAAAAATCTCATTTTTACACTTTGCAAAGATGTCGATGACGTCAATCATGCTTAGGTCGTAGCGAAGATCAGGTTTATCGGAGCCGTATTTTTCCATCGCCTCTTTAAAACGAATGCGGTTAAACGGAATGCTGATCTCATGACCGCATGCTTTGAAAACGTCTTTTAAAAGATTTTCAGTCACTTTCATCACATCTTCTTGGTTACAAAAACTCATCTCGATGTCAATTTGCGTAAATTCAGGCTGGCGATCTGCGCGCAAGTCTTCATCACGAAAACATTTAGCGACTTGAAAATAACGATCAAACCCTGCACACATTAAAAGTTGTTTGAAAAGTTGAGGCGATTGTGGAAGGGCATAAAATTCACCATTGTGAACACGACTTGGAACGAGATAATCACGTGCTCCCTCCGGAGTAGATTTGGTTAAAATAGGTGTTTCAACCTCTAAAAAACCTTGTGCATCGAGTGAATTACGAACGGCAATCGTGGCTTTACTTCTGAGTTTGAAAATTTCGTAGGCTTTTGGATTGCGAAGATCAAGGTAACGGTATTTTAGACGGACATCTTCACCCACATTGTTATCGCCGATAACAAACGGAACGGTTTCACTGGCATTTTCAATGATCAATTCATCGACAACAATTTCGATTTTACCTGTTTTAAGACGAGGATTTTCCAACCCTTCCCCTCTGGCTCGCACGCGGCCTTTGGCTTTTAAGACAAATTCATCTCTCACGTGGGCTGCAAGGTCATGCGCGCTGATGCTATCAGCAGGATCGCACACAAGTTGTACCAACCCCGATTTATCACGAAGGTCAATGAAGATAACTCCACCGTGATCTCTGTTGCTATTTGCCCAGCCACACACTTCGACAATTTCGCCAATGTTAGCGACATCTAAATCTGTACAATAATGACTTCTCAATGGTTCTTCCTAAAACGCTTTTTTAAAGTTAAGAGTATAGCTAAAAGTAGCTTTTCTTTAGTTTATTTTTAGAAGAGATTGTCATCTTTTGTGGTACAATGAACCCTAAGCTATTAAAAAATTCTCTCACTTTGGGGTAGCATGTCTTCAATGATGATGATTGGTGAATTGGTTTTTTTAATTGTCGGAGCTCTTTTCTTAGTGCGCGCACTCTCCCCTATTAAACGGTTAATTTCTGAGCTTCCAGATGGAACGTTAAAGCGGCGATGGAGACTCTTAATCAATCTTACACTCTTTTTTCTCCTCTTTTACTTTGTTTTTGGTTATAATTTATGGTTACTGCGTGAAAGCGTCACCATACTCTCGATCCTTGGTTCTTTAATGCTTCTTTTAGGCGGTATCGCTTCTTACGTGATGGGGCAACTGGCACTTCAAACCGCTAATGATGTTAAAAATATGGCGATTTTACAGCATGAAAGCATTACGGACGCACTGACAGGGCTTAAAAACAGACGCTATTTTGACCAGCGCATGAGCGAAGAGGTTGCTCTCTCCTTACGCCATAAACTTCCCTTGAGTTTAATGCTTTTGGATGTGGATCATTTCAAAAAAATTAACGATACGTATGGACACCAAATTGGGGATGAAGTCCTCTTTACACTTGCGAAGCTCATCTCAGGAATGGTGCGTGATAGCGATATTGTCGCCCGTTATGGAGGCGAAGAGATTGCCATCATTACCCCTCGAACGAACAAAGAAGAGGCAGCACTTTTGGCGGAGCGATTACGTGATTTGATTGAAAAAACGACGGTTGCAATGGTTGGAACCACCCAAGAGGTTGTGCAAGTGACGGTGAGTTTGGGGATTTGCTCCCTTAGCGCCGTTATTACCGATAAAGATGCCCTCTTAGAAGAGAGTGATCAAGCCCTTTACTTGGCAAAAAAATACGGACGCAACAGGGTCGTTGTGAGTAATTGGTAGAGGGAAGAGACGTCTCTTCCCGAGGGTTACATACGTGTTAAGCGTGTGACGATTTGATCGATACTGTCTGTAAATAACGAGTACAAGAACGGCTCTAAATCTTTGGAGTTATACGAAGGTGCGATCCATTTGCTTCCTTTTTGGCGGAAGTTTTGGGTGATGACATCGTCGCCTTTGCGCACAACCACTTCGATTTCGATCTCGCCATTTAGGTTTGCATCAAAATTTTTGTCATTGTAGATAAGTTCAATATCTTTAATAGAGACTTCGACAACAAGGTTCGCTTCACTGCTTGAAGCGTCGGTGTTAAAGCCTGCAAGATTGAGCGCGTATCCTAACCCTTCTGTGTATTTCTCAGCAAAATTTTCGTTACTGTAGAAGTTAATCGTGGTGGAACTTTTTTGATCCACATAACCGATAATATTTTTCTTCGCACGTAGATCTTTTACGGGTTTCAGATAAACGACTTTCTTATCACGTGTGAGTGGGCCTTTGTATTCAGCTTTGTACGATTCTAAACTTAGGGGTTCATTTTTGTAGGTACAACCGCTAAAAATAAGCAGTGCAACCGCTGCAAAAAAGAGATGTTTCATGGTAGTGCTCCTCGTGTTTGACCTTCTCTTAGGTCTGTCATATGGGCGAATTATAGCATAATCGCTGATTAATAAAAGAGACGCTAAAATGAGGTATCATGAAAATAACCAATCATATTAAAAAATTAACCACGATTACAACCGTAGGGCTTGTGAGCAAACCCAATGATGGCACGCTGTGCGGCTATGTGCATGAGATTGAAACAGCGCTCAATAAACACGGTGTCACCTTGCTGATTGAAGACAAAAGTGCCCAACTTTTGGGGTGTGGTGAAGGGGTGAGTTTTGAGCAGATGTGCAAAGCGAGTGATTTTCTGATCTCTCTAGGCGGAGATGGCACACTCATCTCGTTGTGTCGCAGAAGTTTGAAGTACCATAAACCCGTTTTGGGCATTCATGCGGGGCAATTGGGGTTTTTAACCGACATTCAAACCGATGAAATCAGCGATTTTATTGAAGAACTTTTTGAGGGAAATTACCGAATTGACACGCGAATGATGCTGGAAGTCTCTTTACATGTAAACGGTAAAGTGGAAAAAGTAGTCGCGTTTAACGACATTGTCTTATCGCGTTCGAAAATATCGCACATGAGCACGATTAAAGCCTATGTGGATGGGCAACTGTTTAACTCATACTATGGCGATGGGTTGATTGTCTCAACCCCTACAGGCTCGACCGCTTACAACCTCTCAGCCGGAGGTCCGGTGGTGTATCCACTCACTGAAGCGCTGATCATCACGCCGATTTGCCCGCATTCACTCTCTCAAAGACCGCTTGTATTGCCTGTGGATTTTGAGATTGCGTTTGAGAGTGATGGCGATACCGTAATTGTCGTGGATGGGCAAGATACCTATACGATGAATGAGATTGAGCGTGTGAGTGTGCGCATCGCAAAGCGAGGGGCAGAGCTAATCCACAGTTTGGATCGTGATTATTTTGAAATCTTGAAAAAGAAATTGCATTGGGGGCATCTGTGATAGAGCGCTTGTTGATTAAAAATCATCTCTCTTTTGCGGAGTGTGATATAGCGTTTGAAAAAGGGTTAGTGGTTTTTAGCGGCCCGAGTGGGGCAGGTAAATCGGTGTTGATGCAAGGACTTTTGTCACTGTTTGGGTATGGCGACGTCCATGCCGATGTGATTGAAGCCGTTGTGGGCGAGAAATTAGGACTTGAAGCCTTTGGTTTTGAAGAGGAAGAGCCGAATATTTTTAAATTTCTTAAAGCAAAGAATGCGCGCTATTTTATCAACACCCAAGCGGTCTCTAAAAAAGGGATGGTGGAGCTTTCGCGCACCTTCGTAAACTACCTCTCCATCAAAGATAACAGTGAATTTGACAATAGCCGCCTTTTAAGCTTGCTGGATGGCGTATGTGCGCGTCAAGAGCCCGATCATCAGGAGAGAGTGAGTAAATTTGAAACACTTTTTGGTGACTATAAAACCTTACGGGAAGAGCTCAAACAGATCGAAGCCGAAGAGCAAAAAGTCGAAGATCTCAAAGAGTTTGCACGTTTTGAAATTGCCAAGATCAATGAAGTCTCTCCCAGGATCGGCGAAGATGAAGAGCTGCTGAGTTTTAAGAAATCGCTCTCTAAAAAAGAGAAGATTGAAGCGGCGATGCAAAAAGCAGGAACTATTTTTGAACTTGAAAGCAGTGTGATTGAAGCACTTAGCCTTATTGAAACCGATAGCAGCTTTTTTGATGCGTGTATGAATGAACTACGTTTGGTGTTTGAAAAGCAAAATGAAACCCTCGAAGCTCTCGAAGAGATCGATGTAGAATCGCTTTTAGATCGCATCGAAAAGATTGCACAGCTCAAAAAACGGTATGGTTCAATTGAAGAGGCATTGGCGCATAAACAGAAGCGCGAAGAGGAGCTTGCACGGTACGAAAACATCGCTTTTGAAAAGAGCCAACTGGAAAAAACCGTTGCTACCTATGAGAGCGAAGTAGCGCAAAAGAGCCAACACATCAGCCAAACGCGCCACACCTATTTACCACTGTTAGAAGCGCGCCTCAATGACTACCTTTCACAACTGTATATGCCTTCTTTACAAGTCCGTTTGGAAGAGGGCGTCATGAGTGAACTTGGGTGTGATGCGTTACATGTAAACCTAGGCAAGGTCGATCTTAAAAAGATCAGTTCTGGCGAATACAACCGTGTCCGTTTAGCCTTTTTAGCCACACAAAATGAATTTTTACTCTCACGTGGCGGTGTGCTCATCCTCGATGAAATCGATGCAAACCTCAGTGGTAAAGAGTCCATGAGTGTCGCAAATGTGCTCAAGACCCTTTCATCAAAATACCAAATCTTTGCGATTTCCCACCAACCCCAACTCTCTTCGGTTGCCAATCAGCACTTTTTGGTCACCAAAGATGCTTTACATGTAAGCCATGTGGTACCGCTTGTGGAAGAGGAGCGTATTGTGGAATTGGCGCGCATGGTGAGTGGTGAGAATGTGAGCGATGAAGCGATCGTTTTTGCCAAGTCTCTTTTAGAGAGTGCAAATTTGTAACAGTTTTTCTCCACCTCATTTCGACTCGTTGCAAAAATCATACGAATGTCATATCTTTTCTTTACTCTGCGTGTAGAGTTTACATTTAAGAGGAGGTTTGTATGCAAACTTGGCAACAAGTTTATTCCCCCATTGCGGGCAGTTTAGGGCTATCTGCACTTGTGGCGTTAATCCCTATTATCTTTTTCTTTCTAGCACTTGCCGTGTTTAGAATGAAAGGTCATTTTGCCGCAACGATTACATTAGCACTTTCGATGATTGTGGCTGTTGTTGGTTTTGGTATGCCTACGAATATGGCATTTGCTTCAGCAGGTTATGGCTTTTTGTACGGTCTTTGGCCGATTGCTTGGATTATCGTCGCGTCGGTTTTCCTTTACAAGCTAACGGTTAAAAGTGGGCAATTTGGCATTATTCGTAACTCCATTCTTACGATTACCGACGATCAACGTATCCAAGTCATCCTCATTGGTTTTGCCTTTGGTGCGTTTTTAGAGGGTGCGGCTGGTTTTGGTGCTCCAGTTGCGATTACCGCGGCGATTCTTGTGGGGCTTGGGTTCCAGCCGATCTATGCAGCCGGTCTTTGTTTGATCGCCAATACCGCTCCCGTTGCCTTTGGTGCGTTGGGTATTCCTATCTTGGTTGCCGGTAAAGTCACAGGCATCGATCCATTTTTAGTCGGTGCAATGGCAGGACGTCAGCTTCCATTCCTTTCTATCCTTATTCCTCTTTGGATTGTAGCGATGATGGATGGTTGGAGAGGTGTTAAAGAAGTATGGCCAGCGGCGCTTGTAGCAGGTGGCAGTTTTGCATTGTCTCAATACGCAACGTCTAACTTCATCGGACCAGAGTTACCAGACGTAACCTCTGCCATCCTCTCTATCGTCTCATTAACTGTTTTCTTAAAATTTTGGAAACCTAAAAATGTCATGAAAGGGCATGTTTCGGCTGAACTTGAGAAAGAGACCCAAAAAGCACACACAGGTGCAGAAGTTCTTAAAGCATGGTCACCGTTTATTATTCTCTCCGTTATGGTAACGATTTGGACGACCAATGCCTTTAAAGCGTACTTTGCTAAAGGACAAATTTTTGCAGGTACTATTTTCAACTTTGAATTTACCAGTATCAGCAAAGCAATCTTTAAAATGATGCCCATTGTGCAAAAACCAACAGCATTTGAAGTAGTGTATACTTTCAATCCACTCTCAGCAACAGGAACTGCGATCTTCTTTGCGGCGATTATCTCTATGTTTGTTTTAAGAGTGAACATTGGTACCGCAATTAAGACTATGGGTGAAACACTCTTTGAGCTTAAATGGGCGATTTTATCGATTGGTATGGTTTTAGGCTTTGCCTTTGTGATGAACTACTCAGGTATGTCAACGACGATGGCACTTGTGCTTGCAAACACAGGGTTCTTGTTCCCATTCTTCTCTCCAATCCTTGGTTGGTTAGGCGTCTTCTTGACAGGTTCCGATACTTCATCCAATGCACTTTTCTGCGGATTACAACAAAATACAGCGCAACAATTAGGGCTTAATGAAACCTTAATGGTTACCGCCAATACCACCGGTGGTGTTTGTGGTAAGATGATCTCTCCTCAATCCATCTCGATTGCATGTGCGTCTGCTGGTATTGTTGGAAAAGAGTCTGACCTCTTTAGATTTACCGTAAAACACAGTTTGATTCTTGTGACCATTATGGGCTTGATGACCATGGCACAAGCCTATATCTTTACGTGGATGATTCCTTAATCTTACGTAATCTTCACTCCTTTTTAGGCGGTGGTTTGATCCTCCACCGCCTCCTTTAGAAAATTTCCAAAATTTTATGTTAGAATCTACTTAATCTTACATGTAATGATTAGGAACAGTGATGGCACGCGAAAAGATTTTAATTGTTGAAGATAATAAAGCACTCTCCAAATTGATCGTCAAAAAGATGGAAGCCAGTTTGGATTTTGATGTGGATGCCGCTTATAGCTTTGAAGAGGCTCAAAAGATTGTTGAAAAGAACAATGATTATTTTGTCGCACTTCTTGATCTCAACCTTCCCGATGCATCTGATGGCGAAGTGGTTGACTTGATCTTGTCACACAAAATTCCTTCTATTATTCTCACAGGTTCGATGGATCAGGAGATACGTGAAAAGATTTTGAAAAAAGATGTGATTGATTATGTCTATAAAGGCAATATCGATGATGTCAATTATATTTTCACACTGATTGAGAGACTGCATAAAAACCGTGATATTAAAGTCATGATCGTAGATGATTCTATGGCAACACGCTCCCAAATCAAATCCCTTTTACAACACCAGATGTTTAAAGTCATTGTCGCAGCACACGGTGAAGAGGCACTGGCATTTTTAAGGGATAATCCTGACATTAAGCTTATTTTAACCGATTATTTGATGCCGGTTATTGATGGTGTGGAGCTGACCAAAGAGGTTCGCAAGCTCTACAATAAAAATGAACTCTCCATCATTGCGATGACGGCAAGCAATCAAGAGCTTATTTCGGCGAAATTTCTTAAAATTGGTGTGAATGATTTTATCACTAAACCTTTTTTACGAGAAGAGATAGCCTGTCGTATTAACAACTCATTGGATGCACTAGAGTACATCGCTCAAATTAAAAGTATGGCGCAAAATGATTTTTTAAGTGGTCTTGCAAACAGACGTCATTTTTTTGAGGTGATGCGTGAGTATTTTTATGAGGCAAAAAAGCGCGATGAATCGTTTGCTATAGCGTTAATTGATGTGGATAATTTTAAGCAGATTAACGATACCTTAGGGCACCATGTGGGCGATACGGTTATTGTTGAATTGGCAAAAGCCTTGAGTAAACACCTTACGCATGATCATTTTATTGCGCGTTGGGGTGGTGATGAGTTTTGTGTGGTGCTTAAAAATATTGAGCAAAAAAAGGCATTGGAATTTTTTATCAAACTCAAAAGTGCCATTTCAGGACTTCATATTAAAACCAAAGAGAAAAAAGAGGTGAGTGTGAATATCTCCATTGGCGTGACCTTTGGTGATTTAGACAGCGTCGAAGAGATGATCAATCAAGCCGATAAGGCACTCTATATTTCGAAAAAAAATGGACGAAATAGGGTTGAGGTCGCTTAAATGATCATTGATACCCATTGCCATTTAGATGATATTCAGTTTCGAAATGATGTCGATCATGTGATTCAAAATGCGTATGAAAAAGGGGTGCAGGGGATTATTATTCCAGGTGCAGATCGTGAAGATTTAAGCTATGCTCAAGAACTTTCTCATCGCTATGAGCATATCTTCTTTGCAGCCGGAATCCATCCGTATCATCATGAGCAGTATGATGAAAAAATCCTCCAATCTTTTTTAAAAGATGAAAAATGTATCGCTGTAGGTGAGTGTGGATTAGACTATTTTAGATTGCCTGAAAATGCTCATGAAAAAGAGATTGAAAAACAGCAACAACAACACGTTTTCTCGCAGCACATAGCGCTTGCAAGAGAGCTTAAGAAGCCATTGATCGTTCATATTCGCGATGCCAACGAAGATAGCAAGCGTCTTTTACTCGAAGGAAAAGCCGGCGAAGTAGGAGGTGTTTTGCACTGTTATAACGCTTCAAAACATCTTTTAGATTTAGCACAGCATGATTTTTATTTTGGGATTGGTGGTGTATTAACCTTTAAAAATGCCAAAAATTTAGTCGAAGTTTTACCCTTGATTCCTCACGAAAAACTCCTCATTGAAACGGACGCTCCCTACCTCACACCGATGCCGCATCGAGGAAAACGCAATGAGCCAGCCTATACGCTTTTGGTGGCAGAAAAGATGGCAGAGCTTTTAAATATGAGTGTCACCGAACTTCACAATCTAACCTCAAAAAATGCTTTTACACTCTTTAAAGCTTTGGAAAAGATAAAGTTAGCTACAATCTAAGGAATCATAAGCAATAAAAACACGATAAAGGAGAGGCATGTATAAGGTTATTTTAACCCTTTTTTTTCTATTTCAGAGTCTCCATGCTTTTTTAAATACCGATAATAACTATGAAAAACAACTTACCGCTCTCAAAAATTTTGATCTTCCTTACACCTTCTTGAAAGATTCTATCTTTATCTCGATGCAAGAAGACGTAGAGGTGTATAAGACCAAACATTTCTTGCGCACATTAGAGAGTGGCGACCGATTTGTGCCTATTTTGCAAAAAATGATGCAAGAAGCGGGCGTTCCAGCGGAGTTTTTATACCTTGCGATGACCGAATCGAGTTTTGACCCTTACTCCTCTTCTTCCGCACGAGCTTCAGGCATTTGGCAATTTATCCCCGATACTGCGCGTCGTTACGGTTTGGTGAACAATGCCTTTGTCGATGAGAGGCGTGATCCGATCAAATCCACTGAAGCAGCGATTGCTTATCTGAAACGTTTACACGATATGTTTGGCAAATGGTATTTGGCAGCCTTGGCGTATAACTGTGGGGAAGGGTATGTTACCAAAGCGATTGCAAAAGCAGGAACGGATGACATTAGCGTTTTGTTAGATGAAAATCAAAAATACCTTCCCAAAGAGAGTAGGCTCTATATTCGTAAAATTTTGATGATGAGTTTTATCTCAGGCAGTACCGATTTTATGCTGGATAATGGCTCAGAGTATCTGCTTAATCGTGCCAATAATGCAACGTTTGTCAAAGTTTCTGTTCAAAGTGGCACACCATTGCGCGATGTTGCTGAGAGTATTGGTATCTCAGTTAAGGAGCTTAAATCCTATAATCCTCATCTCAAACATGCTTTTGTCTCTCCTCTGGGCGCTAAAGGGTATCTTTACATTCCCCAAGATCGTCAAGTCTCTTTTTCTCAAAATTTTGATCAAACGAAAGAGCCTCAAAAATACGCTGTCTATAACACCAAAAAAGGGGACTCACTGCAAAGTATTGCGAAAAGATACGGCGTGAGTTATCAATCGTTGATGGAGCTTAATAACCTTAAAACAGCAGCTATAAAACCAAAAACAGAATTGATAGTGCCTTCTGGTGTTCCAATGCCTGTCACAACGCCTTCTTCTTCTAATGCTGAAAAAATCTACGTGATTAAAGCCGGTGACACCATTGAAACCGTAGCGAAAAAGTATGATATTCCCGTCGCACAATTGATCAAAGTCAATAAGAAAAAAAATGCACTTGTCAAAGTGGGAGAGAGTATTGTCATTCCAAAAAATTAGTGGATTAAGCCTTTGTGTTGTCATGGTTTTGATGTTTTACGGATGCTCTTCTAAAAATAACGCTTACCCGTATCGTACGAGTGGAGGTGCTACTATGGCGCCTCCTGAAGGTACAGGTTCCATCAATGATTCTCCTGCTATGCACCGAGCTACGATGCGCCCTTACACCATTGATGGGAAAATGTATACGCCCACGATGGTCAGCGTTGGGGATTATTTCAGTGGAATTTCGAGTTGGTACGGCAAAGACTTCCATGGCAAAAAAACGTCCAATGGCGAAGTGTACAATATGTATGAGATGACCGCAGCCCACAAAACCCTTCCCATGAATACGATGCTTAAAGTCACCAATCTGAAAAACAATAAAAGCATTGTGGTTCGCGTGAACGATCGAGGTCCCTTTGTGGGAACGAGGATTATCGATCTCTCCTATACGGCGGCGACGCGGATTGACTTGGTTGCGAATGGCACAGGCCCTGTAGGTATTGAAGTGATTGGTTTTGCCGGTGTTGTTGCTCCTTCTGGCTCACCAAAACAGAGTGTCGTAGAGACCGATTATCTGATCCAAATTGGTGCATTTAGAAATAAAGAGGGTGCAACGCGCTTTGCCCAAAGCAATATGAATGTCAATAATCGCTACAATGCGATTATTAAAGAGGGAACCTTTGAAAATGAGCCGATCTACCGTGTCTGGCTCAAAGGGTTTGGCAGCGAAGCGGAAGCCTCCGATTTCATTGCAAAAGGGTCGTACAAAGGCTCATTTATCGTAAGGGAATAGTAGTATGCAAACACTCCAACGCATCACCAAAGAGACACAGATCAGTGTTGAATTAGAGATTAATGGTACGGGAAAAGCCGTTATTGAGACAGGAATTGGTTTTTTTGACCATATGCTTGAAGCGTTTGCTAAGCACTCCTTGATCGATTTGACGCTTACATGTAAAGGCGATACGCACATCGATTTTCACCACAGTGTTGAAGATGTCGGCATTGTGCTAGGGCAAGCTTTGCGTGCTTCGATTTACCCGATTGAGTCTGTTGAGCGTTATGGCAATGCGGTTGTGGTCATGGACGAAGCGGCTGTGGAATGCGCCTTGGATCTGAGCAATCGTGCTTACCTCGTGTATGAAGTTGAGATGGAAGGCAAAGTCGGCGCCTTTGATGTTGAACTTGCAGAAGAGTTTTTCAGAGCCCTCATTGTCAATGCCGGTATCAGTGCTCATATCGTTGCGCGTCGTGGTAAAAACAGACACCACCTTTTAGAAGCGGCGTTTAAATCGTTTGCTGTAGCCCTTCGTCGAAGTTTAGTGAAAAATGAGCGTGTGGGAATTCCCAGTACGAAAGGTGTGTTGTAATGATTGAATTATTGGTATTTGATGTGGATGGCTGTTTGACCGATGGGGGCATCATGTATGGCAACAGCGAAACAGAAGAGTTTAAAACGTTTCATGTTAAAGATGGTTTTGGCATTGTCTCATGGATGAAGCTTGGTCGCAAAAGTGCGATCATTACAGGGCGGAGTTCGGGTGTCGTGACCAAACGAGCGAAAGAGCTGGGAATCACCCATTTGTACCAAGATGTTAAAGATAAAAAAGCTGTTTTGCAAGCCATTTTGACCAAAGAAGGTTTGGGATTTGAAAATGTGGCTGCCATTGGAGATGATCTGAATGATCTAAGCCTTTTACGCGCAGTAGGTCTCTCATTTTGCCCCAAAGATGCCATGCCTTTGATTCAAAAAGAGGTGGATGTGATTTTAAGCAAAGAGGGTGGACGTGCAGCCGTTCGAGAGATGATCGATATGGTGGTCGAAAAAGAAAACTTAAGTGAGGCATTCGTAAACCTTTGGCTCTAAAAATCCTTTCTTGTGCAACCATGCTTTTTTTTGGCATGATGATTTTTCTCATGATCAAAGAACCTTATACGATTGATATGCATGATGCCAATGGCAATCTTGTCCCTGAAGTAGAGCTTTTTAATGCCCAAAATTATCAACTGAAAGAGGGTAGCATCGAAAGCATTGTCCATTCGGAGTATGTTGCACGCTATAAAGATTTTGATAAGCTGTATGTGATTCATGCAGGACATAAAACCAAAGAGGGATTGCGTGGCATACTCACCTCCGATGAAGGAACACTGCAAAATAATATCATGCACTTTATGACCAATTCGCACTATTATCGGGATGATGGTGTCTCGCTAGAGGGTGAAGATATTTTTTATGATCTGAAGCAAGAAATTTTAAGCAGTGAAAAACCCTTTATTTTTGCCCAAAAGCAGAGCCGTAGCCATGGGCTTTCATTTGTTTATCAGATGAAAGAGGGCACAATAAGCGCCACGAATATACACTCCTTTATTCAACAACTAGGAAAAACGAAATGAAAAAATTGGGTTTACTCTGCCTCTGCCTTTCGCAACTGCTCATCAGTGCAGAAGTAGAAGTGACGGCCGATAAATTTTTTGCCGATGAAAAAAAACAGATCAGTATTTTTGAGGGGCATGTTGTGGTCATCAAAGAGGGTGATAAACTGACCGCTAAGAAAGTTGTGATTGAATTTGATGAGAAAAAACAACCCCTTCGCTATATCGCTACAGGCGATGCGAAAGGTAATTTAACGATGAACCAAAAGAAGTATTATGGCGAAGCGGAAAAGATGACCTATGAGCCGACTAAAAGTCTTTACACCCTTGAAAAGAAAGCTTTTTTGCATGAGATAGAGACCGATAAAAAAGTCTACGGTGATTTTATTCGTGCCAATCAAAATACAGGGCAGTACGAAGTCGATGGCAAGGGTGCGGGACCTGTGAAATTTATCTTCAAAGTTGAGGATAAAAAACAGTGATCAAAGTCAAAGACGCCTTCTTTGTGAAGTCAGCTTCTAAAATGGAAGAGACGACACCAGAGGGAATGAGCGAAGTTGCCTTTATTGGTCGCAGTAATGTAGGCAAAAGCTCGATTATTAATGCACTCACGAATAAAAAAGGGCTCGCTAAAAGCTCTTCAACTCCGGGTAAAACACGTCTGATTAACTTTTTTCAGATTGTTTTGGCAGATGGTGAGAAGACCTACCATATGCAACTGGTGGATCTTCCAGGTTTTGGGTATGCTAGAGTATCGCACAGCCTCAAAGAGGAGTGGCAGAAAAATCTAACGATTTACATTCAAAAACGTGTTTCCATTCGCACGTTTGTGCATCTCATTGATTCACGTCACCCTTTTTTAGAGATTGATCAAGCAGTACACACCTATCTTGAAGAAATTGTAAGACCCGATCAGACTATTTTACGTATTTTTACCAAACTCGATAAACTCAAACAGAGCGAAATCAGTGTGATTAAAAAGAATTATCCGGGCGCTCTTTTGGTCTCAAGTAGCAGTAAAAAAGGGATTGATAAAGCCTTAGAAGCCATTTTTGCAACGCTTTTTGGAGATCAAGAATGATTCATTACACCAAAGCAAAACTCAGCGATATTGTCCTGATGCAAGAGGTTGTGCAACCTGAAGTGGAAAAAGGCATCATTTTATTTCGCAGTTCTGATGAGATGGCGACGAACATTCGCTCGTACATTCTTGCCAAAGAAGATGAGCAGATTATTGGTTTTGGAGCACTCCATTTTCATGCCGATGATTTAGCCGAGATCCGAAGCCTTGTGGTCAAAGATGGCTTGAGGGGTCGTGGTGTTGGCAAAGGTATTATTCAAACACTGATGACTGAAGGTGAGAGTTTGGGTGTGAAAAAAGTCTTTACCTTAACCTATCAAAAAGCATTTTTTGAATCGGTTGGTTTTAGTGAAATCCCCAAAGAAGCACTGCCTACGCATAAAATATGGGCGGATTGTATCAAATGCAAACATTTTCCAATATGCGACGAAATAGCGCTCATCAAAACTATCTAACCCTCTTTTGGATCAGCGGATGGCTCTTGTGTGGGCTTGCGATGTCCTCACTCTATCCGCTTATTCCCTCCTTTGTGGGAGTGGTTTTTTGCTATCTTATTTTAAACTTTAATCGTCATGAAGAGAATGCCATGCCTCTGTTTTTAGCCTTTCTCTATCTTTGCTTGTACGATCTTACCAAAGGCTTTTACCTCTTTTCGTATGTCATTTTATTTACCATTATTTACAAATTTGCGATTTATAAAATTCAAAATATTATTACATGTAACAACTGTATTTTAGCCGCGTATGTGGCAATGGCGTATTTGGGGCATTATCTGCTCAATGCTTTTTTTGCTTACTTGGACAACGAATCTTTTCCCTATTTTTCCAATGTCTATTTTTACTATATTGCAATTGATTCCATACTTTCGTTTATGCTGTTTAAGGTGACACGGTGAGAATTAAGATCGTTCTTGCCATCTTCATTTCGGTGTGGATTGCTCTTTTAGTCCGAGTTTATTATATTAGCATTAAATCCAATGCCTATTACGAAGAGATTGCCAAACAAAATGCGGTTAAAGTGGAAGATCTTGCTCCGTTGCGTGGCGTGATTTTAGATCGAAATTTAAATCCCCTATCGGTCAATCGTTTGGGATTTTCGATTGGTATTAAACCAAGACTCAGTCTCAAAGCCAGCCGTGATATGTTGGATGAAGAAATTGCTTTCTTATCATCGGTTTTGCCCGATTTTAGTGTCAAAGAGCTTACTCGAGAGTATCTCAAAGCAGACTCGGCTTACAATCATGATTTTGTCGAAGTTATCCCTTTTATCCCTTATGATAAGCTTATTCCCCAATTTGCTAAAATCGCACAACACGATAATTTGAGAATTAAAATTACCTCGAAACGACACTATCCGCATGGCACACTCGCATCGCATGTGATTGGCTATGTAGGTAAGTCCAACGCCCAAGATGTGGCGGAAGATGAAACGGCAAAGTTGGTAGGTTTTTCAGGAAAAACGGGCATCGAAAAATTTTATAACACCGTTTTACAAGGGGTCAAAGGTGAGAAAAAGACCAAAGTAACGGCATTTAACCAAATCATTGAACAGGTGAGCAAAACACTTCCTCAGAGTAATGACCTTATCTTAAGCCTTGATCTTGATTTGCAACGCTACATTGCAGAACTTTTTGGCGAGGACAGTGGCGCGGTGGTGGTGATGAACGCCAAAAATGGTGAAATATTAGCTGCTGCGAGTTTTCCTGAGTATGATCTTAATACCTTTGTCAATGGCATCTCAAGGGAAGAGTGGGCAGTGTTGGCAAACGACCTGAACCATCCTTTTACCAATAAATTGGTCAATGGTCTTTACCCTCCAGGCTCAATTGTGAAGATGGGCGTTGGTATGGCGATGATGAACTCAGGCATCGTTACGCCCACTATGACGTTTGAATCAACAGGGACAATGGAGTTAGGCGGTCGTGTTTTTCGTGATTGGAAAAAAGAGGGGCATGGCATTATCTCCTATGCACGGGCGATTAAAGAGAGTTGCGATGACTACTTTTACAAAGCTAGCTTGAAAACAGGCATTGACAATATTGCACCGTTTCTTTCTAAAATTGGATTTGCTCAAAAAACAGGTATCGATCTGCCACGTGAATTCATTGGAACGGTTCCGAGTCGCGAGTGGAAAAAAGCACGTTTTGGCAAAGGGTGGTCACAAGGTGAAACGCTCATTAGCTCCATCGGGCAAGGTTATTTTCTCGTAACACCCGTGCAGGTTGCAAAATACACCGCGTTTCTTGCGACAGGCAATGGTGTGACGCCACATTTTGTGAGTAAAATTAACGATGAAGCACTTGATTTTCCCGTAGATCCAAATATTGTCAGTGAGAATGAAAAACGCTATTTGAAGATAACGAGAGATGCGATGTACGAAGTGGCGAATGTTCAAGGGGGTACGGCGCTGAGGCATATCAACCTTACAGCTCCTTTTAAGATTGCGGCCAAGACGGGTACGGCTCAAGTGGTGGGTATCTCACAAACCGATAAAAAACGTATGCGCGAAGAGGACATGGAGTACTACCAACGCTCTCACGCGTGGCTTACAACGTATGGTCCTCATGATAACCCTCAATACGTCGTAACCGTTTTGGTTGAACATGGAGGGCACGGTGGAAGCGAAGGCGGCCCCATTGTCTCTAAAATTTACGATAAGCTCTATGAAAAGGGTTATATCACGCTCAAATAATTCTTACATATAACGTTTAAAGCTTATTCACATCGATCTCATACTCTATTTTCTCTGCCACTTCTTGCGCGAGAGTGACACCAAACAGTTCACGCAAAAGGTAAAATCCAAGCTCTAATCCTGAACTTACCCCTGCGGCGGTGATGATCTTTCCATCGTGTACGACTTTAGAAGAGACGACATTGACGCCATACGCGGCTAATTCATCAAAAGCGCTGTGGTACGTTGTTACCTCTTTGCCTAAAAGCAGACCCGCTTCGGCTAGAAAAAAAGCGCCGGTGCAGACAGAGGTAAGATAAGTCGTTTTGCTCTGATGTGCTTCTATGAAAGTGCGCATTGAAGGCTTTTTCATCCACTCAATGCGACCTTGACCTCCGGGGAAAAGCAAAATATCTAAAGCTGGAGCACTCTCAAAACTCGCATCGGGCAAGATTTTAAGACCATTAAATGCTTGCACAGGCTCTAAATTGGGGGCGATGAGTAGCACGTTGGTGCTCTCGGGTACTATTTTATTGATGTAACTCAGAACCTCAAAAGGGGCAACAAAATCAAGCTCTTCGACATTGGGAAAAATAACAATACCAATGGTAATCATGACCTAATCCTCCGTACGAACAATTAAACTCTTCGGTAAATGATACTGCGTTATCCATGATGTTTCCATCTCACGCATCTGTCCGCTGTCCACTTCATGATCAAACCCTAAAAGATGCAACATGCCGTGAATGAACAAAAGGGTGATCTCCTCTTCCACGCTATGCCCTAACTCTTTGGCTTTTTGCGCTGCAAGTTCATGGTTAATGACGATGGAACCCAGTGGTGCGTGCGGAAAATCATCAATAGGAAAGCTCAGCACATCGGTGGTTTTATCCATCCCTCGATGCTCTAAATTAAGCGTTTGCATGCTTGCACTATCAATGATCAAAAGCTCTACCTCTTTGGGCGTATGCTCTGTGCAAATCTGCTCTAACAGCTTTACATGTAAAGGAATGTCGAATTCGTTTTCGATGAGTAACATACCATCTCCTTTTAAAACAGGCTGGGTTGGGTGGTAAATGTTTTGATAAACAGAGGCTCACATGCCTCTTTATCGCTTAAAATCAGAGCGTACTGAAACGATTTTTCACTTAAAATACGCAACTCTTCTATCTGCTCAAAGCGGAGGATTTCACCTTCAAAATCAAAATGTGTTTGAATATTCTTAGGCAAGCAAAGCATCAGAGGTGACGTCATAGTGTGTGTTTTAAGATACGCTATTAAGGAGGGAATCAACGCAGGCAATGGCTCAAAAATAAGCGCTTTATCGCTGCTTCCAAACTCTTTTTTACACAGTGCATGCGTGATAAATTGTGGGTAAAAATGCTCACAAAACCCAAGATGCTCCAAACTGTACGCAATGGCATGGGTATCGCAAAAGTCAAGTAAGCAGAGCAGTTCCTCCACAAAAAGCGAGGGAATTTTTTGATCGGCATAGTAGCGCTCGTTGTGCCAAAAAGAGCTGAGAAACAGCCCTTTTGCCATCACAGTAGGCTTTACATGTAACGTGATTTCAACCTTTTTAGAGGCAGGTGCGATTTGCTGTGCAAGGGCTGGATTGCTCAAGCCAAAACGCTCGTCCTCTTTCGCACCCAGAATGGTTTTAACGATGGCAAAAAGATCATTGCGTAGGCGTTTGATGGTGCGAGGCGTTTGAATCATCTCCAAAAATGCTTCTTGCACAGGAGAAAGTAAAATGATGTCGAGCGATTTTTGCGTGATTGTGTAGCGTAAAAGTTTAATAAGGATTTGATCGATTGAACTCACTTCAATCCACGCGCACTCTTCATCTTCATTGGCAAACGAAAGGGTGGTCACAATGGCGTAAGCGCCTTTTTCAAGCGCTTGGTGGATCAGCTCACGTGACGCCGTGGTGTCGATAAAAAGATCGCCATGCGAGACGCGCGCACTCTCAAGTGCAATGGAAGCAAACGCATCAATGGGAGGTGTTGTTCTAAGCTTCCCATCAATGATGCGTACAAAGTTGTCTATCTTCATCCAATTGAAGCGCCACTCTGGCGAGGATGCTCAGGGCGAACCAAACAGAGCCCCTCTTTATCTTTGGCGGCAAGGAGCATGCCTTGGCTGAGCAGCCCTTTGATCGTGGCAGGCTTCAAGTTCGCAACCACGCACACTTGGGTGTTGATAAGCTCTTCAGGCGTGTAATACTCACGAATTCCTGCGACAATTTGACGAGGTTCGGCTTCACCTAGATCGACTTTGAGTTTTAATAGACGGTCACTTCCCTCTAAAATGCTTGCCTCTAAAATCGTGCCCACTTTTAAAGCGGTTGCAAAAAATTGATCAATCGTAATAATAGACTCATTTTTTGTCTCTTTCTTCTCTTTTTTGGCAGGTTGTTGTGGTGCAACCACGGGTGCCGTTTCCGCAGGTTGCGCCATCAACTCTTCTTCGATGCGTGGGAAAAGTGGTGGTACTTTTTCGATTGTAAATTCATCTAAAAAGGTCTTGCGCACAACGATTTTGTCATAGCTTGCGGTGTTGATCTCAAAGCCCATTGCTTTGGTGATCGTCATAGTCGTTTTGGGCATGACAGGGTGCAAAAGTATGGAAACACGCGCTAAGATGTTCGAAACAAGGGCGACAAGTGCGAGTGCTTGCTCTGTTTTTCCCTCTTTGATTTTGACCCACGGTTCATGCACGGTAATCGCTTGATTGGCGATGCTAAGCACTTTCCAAAGCTCTTCAAGGTAACGGTTGGTTTGAAGCTCTAAGAGGTTGTTTTCGACATTTTTTAAGATCTCATCCACAGCACTTAGTTCGTTCTCATGAAAGGTCGTGACATCCTTGGAGTTAATGACGCCATTGCTGTATTTGCCGCTCATGCCGATGATGCGGTTGAGCAGGTTTCCAAGCTCATTGCCCAGATCGGAATTGATGCGGTCCATCAAGGCTTTTTGGCTAAAGTCACCATCTTGCCCAAAAGGCACTTCGCGAAGCATAAAGTATCGAAAATTCTCCAAACCATAGGCATCGGCAACCTCTTTAGGGTTAACGACATTGCCTTTACTTTTGCTCATTTTCTCACCATTGCGCGTCCACCAACCGTGTGCGGCGACGTGTTTTGGAAGAGCCAAACCAAGGCTCATCAAAAAGGCTGGCCAGTAGATGGCATGGAAGCGAAGAATGTCTTTGCCCACTAAGTGCATTGTTGCGGGCCAAAAGTCCATATTTTTTTCATCAGTGCCATACCCCAGTGCGGTTGTGTAGTTTAAAAGGGCGTCCAACCAGACATACATGACGTGTTTGTCATCGTTCATCGAAGCGGGCAATTTTACGCCCCAATCAAAGCTTGTACGCGTGATCGAGAGATCACGAAGTCCTTGTTTGACAAAGCTAATCACTTCGTTTTTTTTGCCTCGTGGAAGCACGCATTTCTCATCGTTGTTATACCATTTGATAAGCTCTTCTTGGTATTTGGAAAGTTTAAAGAAGTAGCTCTCTTCTTTGACCAAACGAGTCAGTTTACCACAATCAGGGCATTTGTCCTCATCGACCAGTTGCGTGTCCGTAAAAAAAGTCTCACAGCTCACACAGTAGTGTCCTTCATATTCGCCTTTGTAGATGTCGCCTTTGTCAAACATCACTTGAAACGCTTTTTGAACCCCTGCTTTATGTTCGGCGTCCGTTGTGCGGATAAATTTGTCATAACTGATCTCAAACTCATCCCAAAGAGTGCGAAACTTTCCACTGATCTCATCAGCATACGCTTGAGGTGTTTTGTTGCGTAATTTCGCAGCCTCTTCGATCTTTTGACCGTGTTCGTCGGTGCCTGTTAAAAAGTATGTCTCGTAACCTTTCAAACGGTAATAGCGCGCCATCGTATCAGCGATGATCGTTGTGTATGCATGTCCGATATGAGGGACATCGTTAACATAGTAGATTGGGGTGGTAATGTAGGCTTTTTGGGACATCGTTTTTCCTATTAAAAATGAATTAGAGTTCTTACCAAATATAGTTTGAAAGAACAATGTAAAGCACCAAAGGTGCGAGGGCTCTCTGCCGAAGAGAACCCAGTGTTAACGTAGTTTTTAAAGCTTTGCTTTAAAGACGTGACAAGGATTAAAACTCAAATCCGCCACCGTGTCCTTTTGCCATACTTTCGTAAACGGCTTTGACATAGGTTTTGCGGATTTCACACTCAAACATTTTTTCGCAGTCACTGCAGGTTACAAGATTTTTCTCTTGTTGACACGCTTGCAGTACGGCTTTTTTCTCTTGCAAATCTTGTTCGTAAATGTCACTAACGTCACTACTCATAGCACTTCCGAACGCGTTCTATCTCTGTTGTCGAGCCAAAGAAACACGGTGTCGTATCGTGTGGATGCGAAGGAGTAAGGTCAAGGACTCTTCCTTTGCCATCAATCGCTGCCCCCCCGGCTTTTTCGTACACAAACGCAAATGGGAACACTTCAAAAATCATGCGCAGTTTGCCTTTGGGCAGATCGCTCGTTGCTGGGTAGGAAAAGAGACCGCCACCTTTGAGAAGAATCTGATGTAAATCAGGCACCATACCCCCCGAATAGCGTAAACGGTACCCATCGGCGAAGATCGCATCGATGAGGGCTTTATGCTTGGGTTCCCAACACATTTGGGTTGAACCTGGAGCATTTAGCTTGCCTTTTTCTCCCAGTTGAATCACTTTGATAAAGACAAATTCACCGCGTTTGTTCAAACGGTACATCTTAACATCAACTTCTGCAATAACCAGCTCAACACGTGGTCCATAGACCACATAGACAGCCGCTTTAAGATGCTTTCCTGCATAACCACCTTCGTAAATGCCAAAGATGGAACCGACACTGAGGTTAACATCAATCAGGCTTGAACCGTCTAATGGATCATACCCCACACCGTAAATGCCGTTTACATGTAAAGGTGTTTTGTCCGCTTTCTCTTCGCTGACGATCTCTTTGATCGAAGCCACTTTGGCAAACTCCTCTTCGATGATGAGATCGCTTTTGATGTCCAGTTTGAGTTGGGTGTCGCCGGTGGAGTTGATGTTTTCCGAGTAGCCGGTATCGTCAAACTCAATGGCTTCACGGATGCGTATGGCGGAACGTTTGATGGCTTCGTAAATTTCCTGCATGTTATTTCACTTTCTTAGCATTTTTTTCTATCCAAGCAACGACTTGCTCGGGGTTATTGAGATCTAAAATCGCAATATGGGAAGGAAGGTCATAATCACTGAGCGTAATGCTCTCATCAATCGCAATCGCGTCAGAACAGTCAAAATAGTCCACGTCCAGTTTGTTACGAAAAATCGCAATGCGCGGAAGGGGTAACGTTTTAAGCCCTTCGACCAATAAAAAATCAAAGGCTCCAACCATGTCGATGATCTCATCCAAACTTTTGTGACGTTTGGAAAAAAGCGTCGTACGTGTCGGAGAGGTGATCACGACTTCAGCGCCCGTTTGCGAAAATTTCCAGCTATCTTTGCCTTCCACATCGAAGATCGCTTTATCGCTTGGGTCATTTTTAATGATCGCAAGGGCATGTTCACTTTTAAGAATGTTCGCCACTTTGAGGATCAGCGTTGTTTTTCCGCTATCCGAAGGTCCCGTAAATGCAACAGCTAAGGATTTCATTTTTTCCTGCTTTTTATGTTATTATCGTGCTAATATAAAAAATTATAGCAAAAAAAGATTTAGCTTTTGATGAGTTGATCTGCGTGAGTGCTAAGTATGAGGAATGATAATGCGATATATTGCAATGACTTTAATAGTGTTTTTAATCTCGGGATGTGCTTCCAAATTGAGCGAAAATGAAAGCGAAAAGACCTTGGATTATGGAATGGCAAACTCGAAAAAGATTGAGATTAAAAACTCTGAAACCTCTAAAACTTTTGTGCTCATCACTTACCTTAACCCCATTCAGCACGAACTTATAACGCAAGAGAGCGAAAAATTTGTCGTCGGAACCTACAAAGCGACAGGCGATGGTGCCTTTGATAAAGCTATCCTCTCAAAGTTTAAAGTCAATGGAAGCGATGCAAATCTAAGCATCACTCCTCTGTCTCAAGATGCTCCGATACTCAAACTGATCTCAACGTCAAACGCTTGGACCAACTACGTGTTAGTCCAAGCACCCAAAACGGATGAGATCAAGATGGAAATTAGTTTCGAAAACGATCAGTCACAGAGGGTATCAACAACATTTCGAAAAGATTTTTGATCGACACCTCTTCGCCTAAAAGATGGCGGTAGACGACGTAATTGGCCAGTACTTTTTTGCCATACTCTCGACTCTCTTCGTTGATCATGCGCTCCATGCTTAAAAACGGCTCATACGCACCTTGTGAAAATGCTCCTGCTTGGAGATGTTTTTTGGTAAATCCCATACCGCCATTATACGCGTACGCTACAAAGAGTGGGTGCATAAGATTTCGCTCTAAAAAATTGAGATGAAGATTTCCAAAGAGATACGCCATCCGAGGATCAAACATCATAGCGATTGAAAATGCGTCAAGTTTCTCTTTTTTGGCAATGTCGCGTGCGACAAAAGGCATAAATTGCATCATGCCAAGAGCATACGACGTGGAGACGACTGAGGGAATAAAACGGCTCTCTTGGCGCGCGATGGAGAGCATCAAGGCTTGGCGATGAATGGAATAACTTGCAATCTCTTCAGGGTAGGGAATCGGGTAGTAGTTTTTGGCATAACGTGTGGCACGTTCCATCAGATAGCTGTAATGCGGCAAGGTATTGGCGTATTTGAAGCTTTGTGCCAAGGTCTCGACCTCTTGGGAGCTCATGTGATAGACTTTATTCATCACCTTAATCCATGCAAACGGATCGCTCACATTAAACGTCGGATGCGTGCCTTCTAAAACCGGTGAGACGATGTTTTGCATCGGGCGACCGAGTTGTTCGTAGGCATAGAGTGAATAGATATTGATCTCACTGTCTTGTAGAATGCGCTCTAAAAAGCGAGCATCTTTGGTGACTAAATAGAGCCAAAAAAGCGCTTTGTCTTTCTCTTCGCCCTTGGTTGCGCGCTCATTTGAAAGCTCAAAAAAGGTGAGTGCTTGCTCTTTTTCGTCGTATTTAAGGGCATTGAGACCCATATAAAAAAGCGCTTTAGCGTTTACATGTAAAGACGGGCTTACATGTAACAAGGAGCGTTGCACATTTTCGAGTTTATCGTTTTGAACAACATTGTAAGCAAATGGGTTGAACTTGACCGATTGGGAAAGTCTGTCCATCTGCTCTTTGGGAATAATCTGTTGATTGAAAATAGCCGCTTTATACGCGGTGATACTGCCGTTAAAAAGGGTTAAAAAGGTGTTGGCGTCGCTGCTAAGTGCTGCTTCATACACGTTGTCATTTTCCATTAAGGTGATGAGGTTCACCAGCTCTTTGTTCTGTTTGAGGCGCGGTTTGATGAGTTTGAGCTGCCCTTTTGCCAACGAGGTGACTTTGGCGATGTTGATGCCCATATTGAGGCATTCATCATCTTCTTTCATCAATGCACTCACATCAAGGCCAATACATTTGGAGATTTTTTTATACTCCACGTTGTCCATTTTTTTCGCAAAGAGGTGGAAAAAACGAATGTTCATCGTATGCACCATCCCAAAGAGCGCTTTGGCTTCTTTGGGGGTGGCGGCATCGCTTTGGAGGTACTCGTAGATGTAAAAATCTTTCGCAAGACTGCGTGGTTTATCATCAAAAAAAGCAAAATTGACAGGTTCGTCTGCAAACAGGTCAATGCAAATACAAAGGCAAAAGAGAAGGCCTGGAAAAAATTTATAAAGCATTGGCAAGCGCAAACAGAAGTTTGACCGCAAAAAGATCGACAAATTGGAGTGTCAAAATGACAATCAATGGCGCAAGGTCGATGCCGCCAATTAGGGTTGGAACCCATTTACGAATCAACGCGTACACGGGATTGGTGAGCCGAAAAAGAATCTGCACAATCGGATTGTACGGATCAGGGCGCACAAAGGTAATAAGTGCAGCGATGATGACGACCCAAATATAAATGTTAATGAGGGTGTGTAAAATATTGGCAAATGCTTCAATAAATGTTGCTAAAACGATCATCTAACAATCTCCTTAAGGTAGTTTTTAATCAGTGGATATAAAAGGGCAAGATCAAGCCCCGTGTCAGCGCCTGTGAGCCAAAAACGAAGGGGTTTTAAAAACGGTTCGCCTTCAAGCCCACTTTTTTCTGCCAAATAGGTTTTAAAATCATCAAATGCTTCAAAATAGGGCGCATTTAAAATGAGTTCTTGAAGTAGTTTACTCTCTTTTTCAAATGCTGCGTCAAACGCTTTTTTTGCAAAAAGTGCATCTACTTTTTGTTTGATCGCATACGTCGTACTGACTTCTTCTGTGTAGAGTTTTGCCAGCTTTCCGATGTTTTCACAGGCGTACCCGATGCGTTTTGAAAGCTCCATATCGGGGATGCGCTTGATATGCTCGACATTGATAAAACGCAGTTTATCGATCTCAAAAGGCGCAGGTGATGGTGAAATTGTTTTGATGTCAAACCACGCAATCGCCTCTTCAAGCGTGAAAATTTCCGTTGGTGTAGGATTGCTCAACAGGAGAAGATAGTTCACAATCGCTTCAGGCATAAACCCTTGGTCCAAAAGTCCTTTAACGTCGCTTTCATCCTCGTTGCATAGAAGGGAAGGCACATGCGTGTAGTGCATCGCTTGGTCGTAGCCTATGGATTGGCGGATATGCTCCTCTTTAGGGGTATTAGCTTCTTGCTCATTTTCCCGAATGATCATGGTAACGCCTTGAAGCATATCATCACACGCACACGCAAACGTGTAGGTTGGGTATTTGTGGGTGCTCATAATCACAAAGTGATCCGAGACAGTATCGCATTTTTTCATGCGAATCACAAATGAGTTGGGATTGTTTATCACCTCTTCGGAACTCAAATGCTCACAGGCACCAACACATGGAGATGTCTCGTCTTTTTGGGGACAAAAACAGATAAAAGCCTTTTTTGTGTCCAAAAGCGTGGAGGCAAATTGGAGATGGTATTTGAAGTTGCTACTTTGATAGTAAAGCTGTGAATAATCAATGCCAAAAAGCCCTAACATCTCTAAAATCTCTTGGTCTTTGCCTTCGATCGTACGTGCCTTATCGCCATCTTCAATGCGTACGATCAGTGGCTCATCCGCTTGTTTGGCGCAGATATAATTGATTAAGGCAATTCTGAGGTCATTGATGCTCATATTGCCTGTGGGAGAAGGCGCAAATCTATACATGTTTCAACATCTCGCTTACAAGCTCGTTGACCACGGTTGGGTTGGCTTTTCCACCACTGTTTTTAAGCACTTGTCCCACAAAAAAGCCAAAAAGATTGGTATTGCCTGCTTTGTATTTCGCCACATTGTCAGGATTTTTGGCAATGACTTCATCAATCATAGGCTTTAATTTCTCAGGATCACTGATTTGTGTCAGCCCTTTGGCTTCAACGATGGCTTTTGGATTGTCCCCAGATGTAGCCATCTCTTCAAAGACTTGTTTCGCAATTTTAGTGGAAATCGTTCCCTCATCGATCATTGTGACAAGCTCGGCGATCTCTTTGGCGCTAAATTTTAAGGGTGCTTCCTGTTTGAGTTCTCTTGACACTTCATTGGCGACGATGTTTGCAAGACTGATGGGACTGTTTACATGTAAAAGTGTTTCCTCGTAAAAATGGGCTAGCACAGCATCGCGCGCTAGGATATTGGCGATTTCATGGTTGAGCCCAAGCTTTTTCGTGTAGCTATCAAAATATGCTTGCTCCGATTCACTCATAGGGGCGGCAACTCCCTCCACGATGGAGGGCTTTTTCGCTTCTGTTTTGGGTGTCGATGGCGCTACTTCTGCCTTTTTAGCCCACGAATCTTTTAGCCCTACGATTTTATTGAACACAGGCAAATCATCGGTGTAATCAATCGGATCTGCGTAAAAATAGCCTTGTCTCTCAAACTGAAATCTCACATCCGGTTTTTCACTGATAACGGCAGGTTCAACAAACGCATTTTGGATTACATGTAAAGAATCAGGATTGAGATCTTCTAAGCCATCAGGTGCTTCGTTAGAGTACAACCGCTCATAGAGTCTGACTTCAACTTTATGCGCATGTTTGGCACTGACCCAGTGAATGGCGCTTTTCGTTTTAATATTACTCGTGTCTTCGCCACTTTTGGAGTTGGGATGATACGCTGCTTTGAGTTCTATGATGGTGCCACTCGCATCTTTCACGATCTCTTTACATGTAAGAATGTACGCATGTTTCAGTCGCACGGGTTGAGTGGGTGTTAAGCGGTAGTAATCTGCTGGAGGATTTTCACTAAAATCATCGCGTTCGATGTAAATTTCACGCGCAAAAGGGAGTTTACGTGAGCCCTCTTTGGGGACATCGTGCGGATAGTAAGAAGCGTCAATCGCTTCTTCGCCCTCATAATTTTCGATGGTCACTTTAAGTGGATCAAGCACGCACATCACGCGCGGTACTTTTTGATTTAAATCGTCACGGATGCAAAATTCCAGCTGCGCCACATCGACCATGGAGTTGGCTTTAGCGATGCCGATTTGGTCGCAAAAATTGAGGATAGATTCGGGTGTGTAGCCTCTTCGTTTGTAGCCTGCGATGGTCGGTAATCGAGGGTCATCCCAGCCATTGACATAACCACCATTGACGAGTTCTAAGAGCTTTCGTTTGCTCATTACGGTGTAGTTGATGCCAAGGCGTGCAAACTCATTTTGGTACGGGCGAGGGAGTTTTAATTCAAGTTCGTCTAAAACCCAGTCGTAAATATCACGGTTGTTCTCAAACTCAAGGGTGCAGATCGAGTGCGTCACACCTTCGATGTAGTCGGATAAACAGTGCGCAAAGTCATACATCGGGTAGATGCACCACTCATCGCCGGTTCTAAAATGATGGGCGTGACGGATGCGGTATAAAAGCGGATCGCGCATTTTCATATTGGCAGCGCTCATGTCGATTTTGGCGCGTAAAACGTGTTCGCCATCTTTAAACTCACCGTTTTTCATGCGCGCTAAAAGGTCTAAATTTTCTTCAATGCTACGATTCGCATAAACGCTTCGACGACCTGCTTCTTTGATCGTGCCACGGTATTCGCGTATCTCTTCTTCATTGAGACTATCCACATAGGCTTTGCCCATTGTGACCAGTTGGACGGCATACTCGTAAATTTTGGGGAAATAATCCGATGCAAAGCGTACCTGACCTTCCCACGTAAAGCCAAGCCATGTGACCGCATCTTTAAGCGCTTCCACATAGCGCATGTCTTCGGTCGTTGGGTTCGTGTCGTCCATTCGGAGGTTACAATGCCCGTGGTAATCACGCGCAATGCCAAAATTGATACAAATAGACTTAGCATGTCCAATGTGGGGAAATCCATTAGGCTCTGGCGGAAATCGCGTAATGACTTTCGTGTACTTTCCGCTCCTTAAGTCCTCTTCCACAATGGTGCGTAAAAAATCTTTGCTCTCACTCATTTTCTTCAAACCTTTTTGATTGATAACTCTTAGTTATTTGTATTTTACCATTTCGTGTATTAATTAACCCAAAAGCGTCAAATGCTTTTGGCTTTCCCTAAAGAATCTCTAATTGTTATTTGGTTACGATAGACTCAATCAGAACGTAAGGATGAGTCGATGGATCGTATTCGCACCATTTCAATTTTTTCAAAACTCAATGACGCACAGCTTGAAAAGCTTAAAAAAATTTCGGTCATCAAAAAGTTTAGTGCCAAAGAGATTTTGTTCTACGAAGGCGATGCTCCCATCTATCTTTATGTACTGCTTCAAGGAACGCTCAAAGTCTACAAAACTAACCACAAAGGACAACAGATCTTCTTGCATCAGTTTTATCCCGGTGGTTTGGTGGCGGAGTTGGCAAATTTTGAGAACATTCTTTACCCTGCAACCGCGGAGTTTATGAGTGAGAGTGAAGTGCTTCGCATTGACTACAAGGCGTTGGAGCATGATTTTTTTAAAAATCCTGACATTTCGTTTGAGATCATCAAATCCCTCATTGCTAAGCATAAAATTTTGATTGATGTGATTCAAAAAGAGGTGATTTTGACCGCCGATGCCAAAGTGGCAAAGTTTATCTTGGACAATGGGGAACTCTTTAAAACACTCAAAAATACCCAAGTCGCTTCCATTCTTAACCTGACTCCCGAAACACTCTCCCGCACGCTTTCTAAGTTTAAATCCTCAGGATTTATCGAGCTTGATGACAAGCATCATATTCACGTACTAGACGCGCAAAAATTAGAAGAAGTCTTATAGCCTTATTTACATTTCATTGACATAGGTCAAGGTTTTTTTTCGCCTTTCTTTATACAATACCCCATAGCTTTCACTAGATTATTAGATTCAATTCAAATTAATAATTAGGAGGTTTTGGTTTTGGTTCGGGTTAGGCGTTGTTGCTTTACATGTAAATCAAGCAACACAGAACATCAAAGGAGGAAATGTGAAAAAGAGTAATTTCCTAAAGTACGCGGCACTCTTTGTTTTTGTCGTAGCCATCGGCTTTTTTGCTTACGTGGTTCACGCATCCAAAGCGCTGTCGTATCTCTCCAGTGATCCAAAAGCCTGTATCAACTGTCACGTCATGAATACGCAATACGCAACATGGCAACACAGTTCACACGCTGAACGAGCTGGGTGTATCGATTGTCACTTACCACGCGATAATATGGTCAACAAATACATTGCCAAAGCGCGCGATGGGTATAACCATAGTGTTGCATTTACGTTCAATACGTACAAAAATGCGATTAAGATCAGTGACGATGGTGCGAAGAGAGTTCAGGAGAATTGTATTTCGTGTCATGCAAGTTTAACCTCACAAATGGTTAAAAATGCCGATGCCAATCACAATTATGACGATCCAAGTGTCGCTACAGGTAGACGCTGTTGGGAGTGTCATAAAGGCGTGCCACACGGCAAAGTCAGAGGTCTTACCACGACACCGAATAATTTGGGTGTTAAAGAAGTCCAATAGCTTTATTTTTGAAGCGCAATAAAAAGAGTTCTGCCTCAAAGAGGCAAGCTTTAGTGCATAGCGCAGCGTAGCTTTAAGAGCTTTGCTTTTAAAGCGTGTAAAAATAGAAAAGGAAGGTACAAAATGAATAAGTTCAAAGTATTACTGGTTGGCTCATTGGTTGCTATCGGCGCAATGGCATTATTGGCTGGCAATATCACAGAAAAAGAGAAAGAAAGAGTCGAACTTGCTAAAGCGCCAAGCCAAGCAGGCATCGAGGGCAAAGCCAAAAGCGAAGAGTGGGCAAAGTACTATCCACGTCAGTTTGATTCTTGGAAGAAAACCAAAGAGAGCGATAACATTGAAGATATGCTGGCTAAAAAACCGTACCTTGCGGTTGCGTGGGCAGGATATGCGTTTTCAAAAGATTACAATGCGCCACGAGGGCATTACTACGCGGTTCAAGACAATGTAAACTCTCTTCGAACGGGCGCTCCTGTGGATGCTAAAACAGGTCCGTTGCCAACGGCGTGTTGGACATGTAAATCCCCCGACGTTCCTCGTTTGATCGAAGAAGATGGTGAGCTAGAGTATTACACGGGTAAATGGGCAAAGTATGGTTCACAAGTAGTCAACTCCATCGGTTGCGCAACGTGCCACGATGACAAAACAGCGCAGTTAAGCGTTCGTGTTCCTCATCTCAATCGTGGTCTTGTCGCAGCTGGACTTAAAAGCTTTGAAGAGTCTACGCACCAAGAGAAACGCTCTTTGGTCTGTGCGCAATGTCACGTAGAGTACTACTTCAAAAAGACAGAGTGGAAAGATGCGAAAGATGTGAACAAAACCGCGATGGTGGTGACCCTTCCGTATGCTAAAGGTCTCAGCGTTGAATCGATGGAAAAATACTACGATGAGATCAACTTCTCTGACTGGGTTCATGGCATCTCTAAAACACCGATGATCAAAGCGCAACACCCAGACTGGGAGCTTTGGAGAACGGGAATTCATGGACAAAAAGGCGTTTCATGTGCGGATTGTCACATGCCGTACACGCAAGAGGGTTCGGTGAAGTATTCCGATCACCAAATTGGAAATCCACTGAAAAATATGGATAAAAGTTGTATGAACTGCCACAGAGAGAGCGAAGATAAATTAAGAGGCATCGTTCAACAAAAAGTCGAGCGCAAAGACTTCATGATGGACATCGCGTTTGACAACATCGCTAAAGCTCACATCGAGACGGGAAAAGCGATGGAAGTGGGTGCAAGTGATGATGAACTTAAAGAGATCAGAACACTCATTCGTCATGCTCAATGGAGAGGCGATATGGCGATTGCGGGTCATGGTGCATTTTTCCATGCTCCTGAAGAGGTTCTAAGACTTTTAGGATCCGCCAACGAGCAAGCACAACAAGCACGTCTAAAACTGGTCAGCGTTCTTGCCAAACATGGTGTTATGGACTACGTCGCACCTGATTTTGACACGAAAGAGAAAGCACAAAAAATCGCTAAAGTCGATATGCCAGCATTGATCGCTGAAAAGCTTAAATTTAAAGAGACTCTAGAGAAAGAGTGGAAAAAAGAGGCATCTGCTAAAGGCAGACTCGCTCCAAATTCCGTCGCTCTTGATCCTGCAGTCGATAGCAAATCTTCTTACTTCGATAAAAACAAGAAGTAAACTTCATTCCGAAGAGAGGGAAACCTCTCTTCGTGTATGCTATACTTAAACTGCCAATACCGTGGCATCTTAAGTGTGTTATACAAAGGACAAACGTGTTGCTCAAAGTTTTTGGCTCCTACAAAACAACGCTGATACTGCTTTTCTTTTTAGCCGTGGGTGCTGCGATTGCAACGTTTGTGGAAAATGACTTTGGCACAGCGGTAGCTCGTTATTATATTTACAATGCACTCTGGTATGAAATGCTTTTGGTTCTTGCTGCGATCAATCTTGCCATCACGCTTTACCGCTCCAAAATGATGTTACATGTAAGCCGTTTTACCTTTCATGCGGCGTTTATTCTCATTCTCATAGGATCAGGTCTCACACGTTATTTTGGCGTGGACGGTGTGATGAAGATACGCGAAGGCTCAAGTTCCAATATCATTTTTTCCAGTGAAAAAAATGCGGAGATCACGTTACCGTTTGCGCTACACCTCAATGACTTTGAGTTGGAGCGCTACTATGGCAGTCGCTCGCCTTCAGCTTACACCAGCGATGTTGAGGTGCGAGATGGCAATACAACGCTCGATGCGCAGATTTACATGAACCACACACTAAGCTACAAAGGGTACAAATTTTTTCAAACCTTTTACGATCCCGATGAAAAAGGAACGATCCTCTCCGTCACCAAAGACCCAGGTGTTGAAGTGACCTATGTGGGTTATGCACTGCTTTTTTTAGGGCTGATTCTCAATCTGTTTGACCCAAAATCGCGCTTTCGTAAGCTCATCTCCGAGGTCAAAAGCAGTTCACTTCTCGTTGTTTTCATGCTTTTGGTTCAAACACCGTTATGGTGTGAGAGCGAATATGTGCAAACGTATTTGAGTGAGCATCAGGCGAACAGCAAAGAGGTCAGTGACGCGTTTGGAAAGCTGGTCGTGCAGTCGCGCATGGGGCGCATGAAGCCTTTTGACACCTTAAGCCAAGAGGTACTGTATAAACTGAGCGGTAAAAATAGCCTGTACGATATGGACGCGATGCAAATAGCCCTTGGCATGCTCTCACACCCCAGTGTCTGGAAAAATCTGCCGATGATTCAGACCAAAACGCCTAAACTTCGAGCACTCATCGGCATTGACAGCGCCCAAAAATTAGCTTCGTTTGAGGACTTTTTCGACGGGCATCGTTACAAACTAGATGCTGAGCTTCAAAAAGCGCTCGCGATGAAACCGAGCACACGTGGCACCTTTGAAAACGATCTGATCAAAGTCGATGAACGTCTGAGCATCGCGTTTATGCTCTACCAAGGCGTGTTGTTTAAAATCTTCCCACTGCCCAACGATGCGAATCACACGTGGCTGGCATATGAACAGATGTTTGCGCAAATGGAGGGTGCGGAAGCTGAAAAACTCAAAGAGAGCTCCACCGCATTTATCGAGGCACTCTTTGAGCGTAATTACGCCAAAGCACTTTTACATGTAAAGACGTTTTCGGATTTTCAAAGCAACTATGGCGCGCAGATTATGCCTTCACCCAAGCACATTCAGATTGAAATTTTCTACAACAAACTGATGCTTTTTGAGCGATTGACCTTGGCGTATGTGCTGTTAGGGTTAACGCTTTTAGTCGTTGCTTTTGGGCGTGTTTTTGCTCCCAATACCTTTACATGTAAACTCACGCAACCGCTCTTTTTCATCGTGGCATTGCTGTTTGTCGTGCATACCTGTGGACTCGCACTGCGTTGGTACATCAGCGGACACGCACCTCTGAGCGATACCTACGAGTCCATCGTTTACATCGCGTGGTCGTGTCTGCTTTTTTGCATGCTTTTCTTGCGTCGTTCGTTGTTTGCCCTTTCAGGTTCGGTGATGATGGCGGGCATCTTTATGTTTGTTGCACATCTTGGGCACATCGACCCTGAGATCACCAATCTTGTACCCGTGCTCAAATCGTTTTGGCTTTCGGTGCATGTCTCCATCATTACGGCGAGTTACGGTTTTTTAGCGCTGGGGTGTGCGTTGGGATTGTTCACGCTCATCCTCTTTACATGTAAACGCTCAATCAAGATCGTTGCCACCATTAAACACCTCACTGCCATCAATGAAATCACCCTGATTTTGGGCTTGAGCCTCTTGGTCATCGGTAACTTTTTAGGTGGCATTTGGGCGAATGAGTCGTGGGGGCGTTATTGGGGTTGGGACCCGAAGGAAACATGGGCGTATATCTCTATTTTGGTCTATGCGATCATTTTACATGTAAGGCTTGTGCCACGGTTTTATTCGCACTATCTTTTTGCAGTGCTTTCCCTTTTAGGCTTTGCCTCCATACTGATGACCTACTTTGGTGTGAACTTTTACTTAGCTGGCATGCACTCCTACGCCACGGGCGATCCTGTGCCGATTCCACTTTGGGTCTACGTCTGCAGTGGCGTTGTTCTGAGCTTAATCGCTCTTTCGTATAAAAATAAAAATTTAAAGGAAGAAAAATGAAAAAATTGTGTTTAACGTTGGCAACCTTCGCCTGTAGTTTAGCCCTGCACGCAGGCGATGTTTTTGAAGGTGTGGTCGTCGATACGCTCAATGGTGGTGGTTACACCTACCTACAGATTGACGATACCAAGAAAAAATACTGGGTTGCGGTAGAGGGAACCAAGGTTGAAAAAGGAACGGAAGTGCGTTTCACCGAAGAGTTACGTGCCAAGAATTTTGAGAGTAAATCGCTTAACCGCACGTTTGATGAGATCGTCTTTGCTTCCAACCTTCAGTACCGCACCAATGTTCCTGAAAAAGGCAATCTTGCTCTTGTGAGCGAGCAGGTCAAAGAGTCTCCGTATAAACAAAAGGATACCATGAGTGTTAAAGAAGCGTGGGAAAAACGTGCCAGTTTGAAAGATAAAACGATTGCGATTCGAGGTAAGGTTGTGAAAGCTTCTCCGAATATTTTGGGTCAAAATTGGATTCATATTCAAGATGGTACGGGTGAGGGAAGTGAAGTTGGGCGCATTGTTTTTACCTCCAAAGAGCTTCCTAAAGTTGGGGACATCGTGACCGCAAAAGGTGTCGTGAGCGTGGATAAAGACTTTGGTTCGGGCTATTTTTACAAGATCATTGTGCAAAATGCTACCTTTAGCAAATAAACTTTAAAGAGTAACGATGACAAACGATCCTTTGGCACTTATTGCTTCCTTGCCACTGTTTGATTCCCTGCAAGGTGACGATCTTCAAAAAATCGCCTCCTTTTGCAGTGTGCGTCACCATAAAGCCGGTGACGTGCTCTTTTATGAAAAAGACACCAAAGATGCGATCTATTACATCATCAAAGGCTCGGTCAAATTTTACAAAGTGGATCGTTTTGACAATGAAATCTTCCTCTACAAACTCTACTCCAACTCCCTGATTTTCAATGTTTCCAAGCTCATCGACAGCTTTTTTATCAGCTGTTACGCGAATGCCGAGTTTTTGGAAGACAGCACGGTGCTCTCCATCCAAAGTGAGCCATTTCGTGCGATGATCTATGCCAATCACCGCTTGATGACGAAGATTTTGGAAGAGTCTTTTAAGATGATTCAGCAGATGCAGTGTATTATTAGCCGTGATGTTGTCTTTGATGGAACGGCGAAAGTCGCACACATGCTCGTCAATGAGTTGGAGACGTTTAACCATCTTAAAAAACATGAAATTGCCTATATGTTGCACATTCAGCCTGAGACACTTTCACGTATTTTAAACAAACTCACCCGTAATGGTACGATTGAGATCGAAAAAAACAGCGTTGTGGTCTTGAATATTCAAGAGCTCAAAGAGATTTATGAGTAGGACAGCATGATCAAACCAACCACCATTAGCACCAAAATGAAACTCGCAGGCGGACTGCTTTCGTTTGTGATTATTTTCATCATTTCACTCACCGTTATGATGAATCAGATGAGTAAAAAAGACTCCTACATCATCAACATCGCAGGCAAACAGCGCATGCTCTCTCAAAAGATCAGCAAAGAGACCTTTTTCATCGTGCATCGCCATACCAACGACTTTCGCGAGCTCAACACGGCGGTCGGTCTGTTTGAAAGCAGTCTCAAAGACCTCCTGTATGGCAATGATGCCAAAGGCATTTACGCGCCTCAAAATGATCGCATCAAAGCCAAACTTGAAGAGGTCATGAGCCTATGGCTTCCCTTTCGCTCGGAAGTAGAAGCGCTTAAAAGTGGCATCGAAGAGGTGCGCCCCGATATGGAAGTGCTGACCCCTCGCATCGAAAAACTCCTCGTGCTCTCTGACACGGTGGTGCAACGCATGGTGGGAGCAGGTCTGAACAACATTCACATCGACCTCTCTGGTCGTCAACGCATGCTCTCTCAACGCATGGGGCTCTATGTCAACCGTTATTTGCGCTCAGCCAATGCGCAAGATCTGCTCGTTTATGCCGATGCCAAAGCACTGTATAACAAAACGATCAAGAGCTTTTTAGAGGACGCGGCGGTCAAAAATGCTCCCGAAGTCTACGCCATCGTCAAAGAGAACAACGCGTATTGGGAAGAGTACATGCTCTACTTAGACCATGTCATCGTACTGGAGAGTGAGATCAACAAGCATTTGGCGTATGTGTATGAAAAAAACGTGCAACTGCTCAACGCGATGGATGAGGCGGTTTGGCTCTACACCGACCACAGCGAAGCCAAAAACGATATGTTCCTCAAATTTCAGTACATCGCTCTTTTGATTGGGCTTATCATCATCGTCTATGCATTTGTGATGACCAAAGAGATTACGGAACATTTAGAAGGATTTGTGCAAAAAGCCAAAGAGCTCGCACACGGCGATATAAGTAGCTTTTCTTCTCAAAATGTAACGCTTTCTTCAAACGGGGAAGATGAGCTCAAAGAGGCGTCAACGCACATCTCGCTCTTTGTGCAAAAGGTCAATCTTGCGATGAAAGACTCCGAAGATGCGCTCAAAAAAGCGGAAAATGCCGTCTCACAACTGCAGCAACTCGCGGAAGAAGTCGAAGATGTCATCGAAGATATGGGCATTGACGAGAATGCAAAAAAGACGTTTGATAAAAACGTGAACGCCACAGAGGACATCGCCATTCAGTCGGCCGAAAATCTCATCCATGTGAACCGAATGCTTCAAAAGTTGAAAAAAAGCCTTAATGCGATGGTCGAGAGTAGCAACCAAATGGACGAAAAAAAAGAAGTGTAACAATTCATTTAAACTCTTGATGTATCATGATTGAAAAGATTGTATTGTATTAAGAGGCTTGAATGAAAAAAGTTTACATTATTCATGGCTATTTTGCTTCTCCGAGCGATCATTGGTTCCCGTGGTTCGTCGAAAAAGTGCATGCAATGTATGGCATCGAGGTTGAGGTATTACGCATGCCAACACCTGAGACGCCGCATGTTGAGGTATGGCTTGAAAAACTGCGCGACAAAATCGGCACGCCCACAAATGAGACGTTTATCATCGCGCATAGTTTAGGCTGTATCACCCTTTTACGTTACCTAAATAGCTTCCAAGAGAGCTTTGCCCTAGGTGGCATGATCTTAGTCTCTCCGTTTGATAAACCCCTCGAAATTTTCCCCAATTTAGACCCTTTTGTTGACACCAAACTTGACTACGCCAAGCTCTCACGCAACATCCTCCAAAAGCATGTCATCTTCTCCGATAATGACATGTACGTTCCCTCTTTTATCAGTAAAGAACTGGGTTCCAAACTCGACAGTGCGCTTCTCGAAATCCCACGAGGCGGGCATTTCTTAGGCATCGAAGGCTTTGAAATGTTCCCCGAACTTTATGAGGTTTTTAGGCAGATGATGAGTAAGTATTGATTTACATGTAAACTACAAAAACCCAATCACAATCGGCAACACAACAGCGATAAACACACCCACCAACCCCATCGCCAAGGCTGAAAACGCCGCGGCATTTTCGCTGATCTCAAAGGCTCTAGCGGTTCCCACAGCATGAGAGATAAGTCCAAGTGCGAAGCCTTTGGCGGCGTCGTGTTTGATCTTGAGCAGTTTAAAAATAAACGTACCAAAGAGCGCTCCCAAAAGTCCTGTGATGACGACAAATCCGATGGCTAAAGCGGCATTGGCACCGATGTCATGCGCGGTGATGAGCGTGATGGGCGCCGTGACTGACTTGGTGGTCATCGAGAGCATCGTGATCTTGGATGCGTCAAAAAGCCACAAAATGCCCACAGCGCTGAGGATGGTAAAGATGCCGCCAAAAACAAGCGTGATGAGAATGGGCAGAAAATAGGACTGAATCAATTTGAGATTTTTATACAACGGAAGTGCTAATGCCACCGTGGCAGGTCCTAGAAAAAAGTGCAATATAAAGACCGAATCAAAATACTGTTTGTAAGGAATTTTTGCCAGTAAGAGAATGGGAAGCATGATGACATACGCGATAACAATGGGCTGCAAGAGCGCGTTTTTACCCGTCTTTTCGTAAATAATAATCCCGATTTTATAGGCACTGAGCGTGATGATAATCCAGCTAAGAGGCGTGTTCATCACATAAGCGATCAATGCGTCAACGTTCATTTTCTCTCCTTGCTCGAGATCAACACATCCATTAGTTTGACACTAAATGCGAGGGCTAAGAAGGTTCCTACGATCAACGAAGCGAGGATAGCAAGAAGTTCATTGGAAATCGTCTCAAATTGGGTGATAATGCCTGCGGCGGCTGGAATGATGAAAAGAGGCAAATAGCGTAGTAGCCAAAACACCGCGTTATCAAGGGCGTGAAAACTCCCTTTGCGGATCATCAAAAAGAGCAAAAGCAACACCATACCGATGATGGCTCCGGGGATTTTGAGCATAAAAAGTTTACTGATGCACTCTCCGACAAATTGGAAGAGTATAAGGGTCAAGATACCGTGTAGCATGGCTTTCCTAAAGTTTTTAGATGGATTATACAGAATTTAGTTTCGGTGCGCTTTATACTCATGTGCTAATGCGTATTGTTTATGCAAAAAATATCAAAAAATACCTGATTGTTTCAGTAAAAATTTGTTATGATAAAATTAGATTAAGCAAAATAGTTGAAGGTTGGGCGAATGCAAATAGTTGAAAAAAATGGGCATACATTAATATGTGCCGATCTCAATGATGCTCTTGTAACCATTCCCGATAATTCAGTCGATTTAATTTTTATTGATCCTCCGTATAATATTGGTAAAATTTTTGAAAATACGCACGATAAATGGGAAAGTGATGAAGCGTATCTGCATTGGAGTTATCATTGGATTGATACGTGCATTGAAAAATTAAAAGATACAGGTTCCTTGTATATTATGACTTCAACGCAATTTATGCCCTATTTTGATCTCTACATTCGTAAAAAATTAAAAATTCTCTCACGCATTGTTTGGTATTACGATAGTTCTGGAGTACAAGCAAAAAAATATTTTGGATCGTTGTATGAGCCTATTTTGTTTTGCGTTAAAAATGACAAGAGCTATTGTTTTAATGCCCAAGAGATTCTTGTTGAAGCAAAGACAGGCGCAAAGAGAAAACTGATTGACTACCGCAAACCCACACCTACGCCTTATAATGTGGAAAAAGTCCCAGGAAATGTATGGGAATTCCCACGTGTACGATACCGCATGGAAGAGTATGAGAGCCACCCTTCCCAAAAACCCATCCATCTATTAGAGCGAATTATTAAAGCATCTTCTAATGAGGGCGATGTTGTTTTGGATCCTTTTTCAGGAACATTCACAACATCGTATGTTGCAAAAAAATTGGGGCGAAAGTCTATTGGAATTGATATTTCAGAAAAATATTTTCAAATAGGGCTCAGAAGAGTTCTTGGGTTGGAGCATCACAATGGCACAGCATTGGAGCGTGAAGCCAAAAGTTATGAGGGTAAACCTAGCAACCATGAGCAGATGACACTGTTTGGTAAGGTCTCAAATGCTTGAACATAGTTTTACTCAGAAAATAATTGAACAGCTTTTTGAACACACAGGCATTGCAGGGAAAGAGCTTATCAGGCAATCTCCTCTTTTGCACTATATTAACCTCAAGACAAAATCTGCGAATCGTGGTTCAAAATCACGAGGAAGCTTTGCAAATTTATATGCTATTTATGTTCTTGTCGAAGATTATATCAAGGTCTCAGAAACGCAAGAGTATGCTAAGTACGAAGGGGCAATATTTTCTGATTTATTTTCGAGGCAACGAGAGCTACCTTTTGGGGCTAAACTTCAAAATCATGCACTTAACCATAGACTCAACGAGGAGTTTCATAAGTATTTTCCAACATTACAATCCCAAGTCATTATGCGTGAAAAGAGCCGGTATTGGATTAATACCTTTTTCTTAGAAGTTATGATTGATGGGAAGAAATATAATCTTAGCCGCGCCATTATTTCGATTATTGATTTGTACATCGAAGAAAAACGCAATGCGTTTGAGCGTTTTATTAAAGTATGTGAAGGCTTGCAGACGCTTGAGAGCAAGGATTCTGGAAAAGCAAGTGAATTTATTCTTGGTTTATTAAAACCCAATGTAGATGCTCGTTTATTTGAAATTGTCAGTTTTTCTATTTTAAAATATTTTTATCACAATCAAAAGATATTTTGGGGTTTTAGAAAAGAGGATTTGACGGAAGAAAATTTAACATTATATAAGACAGGTCGAACGAATGCAAACGATGGTGGTATCGATTTTGTGATGAGACCTTTGGGACGGTTTTTTCAAGTAACGGAAACGTTAGATGTCAAAAAATATTTTTTAGACATCGATAAGCTTGAGCATTATCCTATTATTTTTGTTATTAAGACGGAAGAAGAAATTCAAACGGTGAAAGATAAATTGCGAAGTACGGCTATGCAACAATTTGGTATAGAAAAAATTGTTGAAAAGTATATGGCGTGTATTGAAGAGATTATTACGATTCCTATCTTGGCAACTTATTTTCATCATGCAATTAGCGAAGGAAACCTTGCTTATATTTTGCACGAAATTGTCAATCAAAGTAAACTAGAATTTAACTACGAAGCAGATGAATAAGAAACGTATTTTTTAGTGTGTTTTGTAAAATCGTGAAAGTTTAATAGGTGAAACTCCGATCCAGTAAAGAAAGCTTAAAACACGGTTGCGAAGCGTGACGTAGAGGATGCCTTCTTTATGCCACCTTCGCGGTGAGGTCAAGACTTTGGACTTTAAAAGAGTGATCGTGTGATCTCGTTTTTTCAGCCGTTTCATGATCTCCACATCTTCCATGAGCGCAATGTGCGCGTACCCTCCAAGAGTCCTAAAAAACGAAGCTTGGAAAAAATGGGCTTGATCGCCGTAGGGAATTTTTGTTATGTGGGTGCGAAGATTTGCCAGCGTTTCGATGCAAAAAAGCCCCAGATGCGATGTGTTAATGCCAAGGCTAAAGGCACCTGCTTTGGTTACATGTAAAGCGTTTTCGATCTTTTGATCCCAGTGATAGGGCAAAAGCGTGTCGGCGTGTAGAAAAAGCAGCATTTCCCCTCGTGCCTTTTGCGCACCTTCATTCATTTGCGTGCTTCTGCCTTTGGATGAAAACGCGACGCGAACCGAGCTTACATGTAAACGCTCCACGGTGGTTTTTTCATGCGTATCGACCACGATGATTTCGTAGTTTTGGGTCTTTGCCATTGCTTTAAGATGCGATAGCGTGTGAATCAGTGTCTCCTCTTCATGATAAACGGGAATGATGACACTGATGCGTGGAAGTGTACTTAACGTACTTTGCGCAAAGCGTGTCAGAGGTGAGTCATAATCTTTACATGTAAACGCACGCAAATCCTCTAACGTGTCGATGTCACGCAGCATTTCCCCTTTAGCGACACGAAGAGGCGAGAGTTTTAGAAGCGTGTTGGCGTAGACATCGCTTTGACTGTAGGGAATGCCTTCAAACGCCTCTTTGCAAAAGGTGTGTGCGTGAAAACCGATGAGGTAGTAGCCGCCGTCTTCCGTGGGCGAGAGCATCGCATCGTGGTTGCAAAGGTGGGCAAACGCCTCTTCGAAAAGGCGCTCATCCACATTAGGGATGTCCGAACCTACCAAAATCGCACGTTTATAGCCTTTTTCAAACACTGCCTCAAAAGCGTTTTGCATACGCTCGCCTAAGTCATTTCCGCTTTGGTAAAAAAGCGCTTTTCCTTCTAAATAAGAGGGCAAAGCGGTGCGCTCTTCATCATCGTACGCTACGATGACATCGGTGTTTTGAGGAAGCGTGAGGTTCAAGAGGTGCTCACACATGAGGCGGTAAAGCGTGGTGGCATTGTCATTCCCAATCCCCTCCGCCAGACGTGTTTTGACACGCCTAAAAACAGGCGCTTTCATAAAAAAAATCAGTGCGTTTTGGTGCATAAATGTCGTTCCACAAGGGTGATAAACGCTTCAAAATGCTTTACATGTAAAAAGGTTTCAATCAGTTCGATGCTCAGTTTTTCGCACAGCGCGTAGGCTTTGGTTTTGTCTTCCACTGACGCAATTGCTTCCAGCGGCTTGGCTTTAGCAGGTACGACCAAACGACGTGAAAGTTCGGCGCCACAAAAGCCAATGCTTTGTTGCAGTATGTGCAAAGGCACGCTGCCCATATCGTTTTCAAACGCTTTCCAAAGGGCGCGAACGATAGGCTGAAATTGGATAGGTTTGTGCCTAAAACAGTTGTAAATCTCGCCAAAAATAATGTGTGCCAACAGCGTGCCGATGTCAAAGCCAAGTGGTCCCCAAAAGGAGAATTCTGCGTCGATGATGGCAAGGTTTTCATGCTTAATCATGATAGAACCCGTGTGCAAATCGCCGTGGATCAAGCACTCTTTTTCGTTTTGAAACAGGTTTAAAAGCACGTCAATATTCTGCAAAAATGTCGCGCTTTTAGGCGCAGGACTAAAGTGTGAGGGCAGCATTAACGCAGGGTTATTTTCGATGTGTGGAAAGATAAAAATGTACTCTTCGCTGATGCGCTTTAAGGTTGCGTTTTCATAGTAAGCGGCTTCATGTTGGGATGGCACTTTCGTGTAAAGGGCTGCTAAAAATGTGCCCAGTTTCGCGTACAACGAAAGGGCGATAAACTGATCGAATTGCGCTGTTTGCAAGAGTTTGTAGCCCACCAAATCTTCCATCGCAAAGCAAAAAGAGGCTTCATCGAGGTGGTAAAGCGTTGGAATCAAAGAAGGTGCAATGCTTTTAAAGTAGCCAAGCGTGTGCATCTCGACGCAAATGCGGTTTTGAGGCAGTGGAAAATCCTTGCCCAAAAGCCGAAGAAAGGGCGCTGCGTATTTGAGAATCAGCGAAGTACCACTTTGGTCGCTGATGCGAAAGATAAAGTTTAAATTACCATCGCCTATCTCTTTCACGTTCAGAGGTGGATGTCTGAAAAAAGTATTTAAAGCCGTTGTTCGGTCGATGTACTCTCGTATCTCATTTTCAGTCTGCACGATAAATCCTTACATGTCAAAGCGCCATTATAGCAAAATCAGTCAATAAACATTGACCGTGTTAACCTTTTTCTAAGTCACAAAAGCTTATGATAACATCCAAATCATGTAACGGCTTAAGGTTTAAGCGTACATCAAAATGACATGACACTGCTCTTTTTGATATATTAGACTTCTTTCATAACCCATTGAAAAAAGTGATGTGCTATGAGCAAACTCTTTATCTTTTCAAGGGTTATGAAAGAAGTCTATTTCCCAACCCTTACATGTAAATATTTCCTTAGGAGAATCGATGAAACTCTCTTCATTGTTAGCGTTACCCCTTGCGGCATTATTGCTTATTGGATGTGGTGGAAAAGTGAAAGAAAATGCTAAGTACAACTACATTACAGCGGATGAAACGGCAAAGTTGATGCGTGAAGACGCCTCTAAAATCGTCTTGGTGGACATTCAAGAGAAAAAAGATTTTGAGGAAGAGCATTTAAAAGGTGCGCTTGAAACCTATGCGTATCCTGTTAAAACCGAGGATGAAAAAGCCCGACTTGCAGCATTGCTTCCAGACATTAAGCCAGATCAAAAAGTGATCATCGTCTGCCCAAGAGGCGGTGGAGGAGCAGATAGGGCGTATGACTTTTACCTTGAAAAAGGGCTCAAAAAAGAACAACTCTTAACGCTCAAAGACGGTCAATACGGTTGGCCTCGCGATAAAATCAAAGATGTTTTAGCCGTTAGCAAATAATGCTCAAACCTTCCAAAATCGCGATACTGCTTCTTAGCGGTGTCGCGCTTACCCTTTTTTTTATCTGCCCTCAGACACGCCATTTCTTTTTTGAGTTGATCGCCCTGTTTCAAAGCTTAGACATCGAAACTATCAAAGCGTACATTCTCTCCTTTGGCATGCTCGCTCCTTTGGTTTCTTTTGCGTTGATGGTCTTTCAAGCGGTCTTGGCACCACTTCCAGCGTTTCTCATCACCTTTGCGAACGCAGCGCTCTTTGGCTGGGTGTATGGAGCCGCACTTTCATGGTTTAGCGCGATGGTGGGAGCACTGTTGTGTTTTTACATCGCCAAGTTTTTGGGTCGCGATGTGGTCGAAAAACTCACCAGTAAAATGGCGTTGGAAAGCGTGGATGCTTTTTTTGAGAAGCATGGCACGTACGCGATTGTGATCGCCAGACTGCTTCCGTTTATCTCCTTTGATGTGGTGAGTTACGCCGCAGGGTTGACCTCCATGAGGCTGAGCTCTTTTTTGATCGCCACAGGTATGGGGCAACTGCCTGCAACGTTGGTCTATTCGTACGCAGGAGAGATGCTCACAGGCGGCGCTAAAACGGTCGTTTACGGTCTTTTGATCTTGTTTGCGGTTTCTATTTTGGTCTACCTGATCAAGCGGGTGTATCGTGCAAAGTGAGATTAGCGCGTATGAAAAGGCGTGTGTAGACTGTAGGAGCTGTATGAAGGGCTGTCCGATGCTTTACAGCTTCACCATTTCTCCCAAAACATTGCTGAGTAAATTTACCACGGAACGTCCTTCGAGCGATATGGCATTTGCCTGTGCCAATTGTGGACTTTGCGCGCATATGTGTCCTCAAGACATCGACTTTGGAAAGGTGTTTACCGCTTCCAAAGCGCAGTTTGCGGAAGATAAAAACGTGTTGAAAAAGTACGGTTATGGTGCGGTCATCTTCCACCAAAAAAGTAGTTTTTCAAGACTTTTTTCGACGACTAAAAGCTTTACGCAAGGAGCGTACACGCATATGGCATTTATGCCCGGATGTGCGCTGAGCTCGTACTCTCCACGCCTTATTCATACGGTTTTTCATTACTTACAATCCAAATGCTCAGGCATGGGCATCATTCAGCAGTGCTGTGGCACACCCACACGCATGATGGGCGACATGACGCAGTTTCAAACTTACCATTCCAAGCTTGAGCGTGATCTTGAAAAAATGGGCGCAACCACGGTGGTGACTGCGTGTGAGAACTGTTTTATGAGTCTTAAAACCTATGTGCCGCATATCAAAATCGTCTCGCTTTATTCATTGTTAGCTCAAATCGGACTGCCAGAGCATGCAAAAGAGCGCCATAAAAATGCACCCAAAATGGCACTGCATGACCCGTGTCCGACGCGGTATGAAAAAGAGATTCACCACGATGTGCGCACGCTTTTAATGCAGATCGGATTGCCTTATGAGGAGTTCAAACAAAACCGTGAAAAAACGCTCTGCTGTGGCAGTGGGGGCATGTTGGAACTCACCCATTCGGGCTTAGCGCATGAGCAGATGCGTTCTCGTGCCCATCAAACGGAGTGTGAGAGCATTGTCAGTTACTGCCAAAGTTGCGCGGAGTCGATGAGTAAAGGGGGTAAAAACGGGGTGCATCTGCTCGATCTCATCTTCAATCCTGCGTTTGCGATGAAACAAGAAGTGCCGGGCACTTTAAAAAAATGGTATAACCGTTTTAGCTCACGCCAGAAAATCAGCGCTTTAAAGGATAACGCATCAAAAAAGTGATTTTGTTTTTAGCCTTTGGCATCGTGATGTTCGTCTTTTATAAAATGGGCGTGCTCTCTTATGCGCAAGTCGAATCGATCCAAACCTTTGTGCAAAGCTTTGGCATCTACGCACCGCTGATCTTCATCGTCCTTTTCACGCTTGCACCCCTCATCTTTTTTCCCGATGGCATTTTAGCGCTTGCCGGTGGGCTTATCTTTGGGTTTGCGTGGGGTAGCGTTTATATCATTTTAGGTGCGTTGTGTGGCGGTACTTTGTCGTTTTATCTTGCACGACTGTATGGCAAAAAAATGCGTGAAAAATTGGCGCATGAAAAGCTGATTACCTTTCAAAAAAGCGTTCAAAACCATGGATTTGTGGTGATTTTACTCCTTCGTTTAGTGCCACTTGTGCCGTTTAATATCATCAGTTACAGCGCAGGGTTTTCTACGATTCGCTACCGTGATTTTTTCTTGGCAACGCTTTTGGGCATGCTTCCTGGGGTTTTGGTGTATGCGAACATCGGAGCACAATCGCTGAGTTTTGGAAGCAGGGAATTTTACATTTCGGTAGGTTTATTGGGCGTACTTGTCGTGATTTCAATGATTTTAAAACACCGTGTCAAAAAGAGGTTAGAAGCGTATGAAAAATAGTTGGCAGAGAATCGTTTTTGAAGAGCGTCCGATTTACGTGCACCGTTTTAGTGCAGACTGGTTTGTGCCAAATGCAAGTGCAGATGCGCTTTTACAAAGTGCGGAAAAAAGCCTTGCGTATGAGACGTTAAAACACCGCATCTCAGAGCCCAATCCGCTGGTTTACACACCCAAATCCTCTTCCAAAACAGCTCTTCACGAGTTTTGGATACACCTCACCAACCGTTGCAATCTTAGCTGTACGCACTGCCTTTTTAGCTCTTCACCTAAAGAGAAAGATACGCTGAATTTCGAGACGATTGCTTTACATGTAAATGAGGCGTACACTCTTGGCTGTCGGCTTTTTATCATCAGCGGTGGTGAGCCGTTGGTGCATCCTGAACTGTTGGCTTTGGTGGAGATAATTTTAGCGATGAGCGACACCGAAGTGGTCATTTTAACCAATGGCATCTTGCTTGAAAAAGTCTTTACATGTAAAGACTTCCCAACCTCACGTCTGCACTTCCAAATCAGCCTTGATGGATTGCCTAAAGAGCATGATGCGATTCGAGGCGTTGGGAGTTTTGAGAAACTTGAGCGCAACATCCTTTGGCTTCAAAAAGCAGGGTATTCGTTCTCGCTTTCGGTCTGTCTGCATCCACTGAATATCCACAGTTTAGATGCGATTGTGACGTTGGCAAGCGCACTTAAAGCGGGTCATCTGCATTTCTTATGGTACTTTTCGCGTGGACGAGGCGTTGATGAGGGCTTGATAGCGCATGACACGCTCTTTAACGCGCTCACAAACGCCTATCAAAAAGCGCAAACGTTAGGACTTGTCATCGACAATTTTGAAGCCCTGAAAACACAAATCTTCGCGCCAAAAGGCACGGTGCATGACGGCTCAAGTTCAGGGCGCAGTTCCATCGCTTTAGGTTACGATGGGCACTTTTACCCCAGTGCGGCGATGGTCGGCGAGGGCGCACTTTGGATGGAAGGAGAGAGCATTGCTGAAGCACTTGAAAGCAGAGTGGCTAAAGACATTGCGTCGCATTCCATCACCGCACTCTCTTCACCACTGCGCTTTTTACTTGGTGGCGGCGACTTAGACCACAGCTTTTCGCATGCCAAAACAGTGATGGGCGATGACCCGTATGAACCGCTGTTGGAAAAGCTCGCATTGTGGCTGATCCTGCAAGAGGCGAAGCAGTTTGAATCTTTACATGTAAAGCCTGCTTTATGTTTGGAGATGGGCGACATTCTTTACAGTTGTGGGGCAAATGAGGGCGTGGCGCATACCCATGCGAACTGTCTGCTTGCCACTGGGGAGAGCGAGTCGTTGCGCTTGGTCAAAGCCTTTTACCATGATGCGGCATTGGAAGATAAGGAAAGCATTCTCAATCCTGCGTGCTACGAAGAGCAGTACCTTTCGCATATTCCCTCCCATTTGCGCTTTCGAGGCTACGGCTGTGGAAGTCCTATCTTAGATGCGAAACTAAAGCAGGGTGAGTCGATGCTAGATTTGGGTTCAGGCAGAGGCATTGAGTGTTTTATCGCCTCCAAATTGGTGGGTAAAAATGGGCGTGTGGTGGGGGTTGATATGCTCGACTCGATGCTGAAAATCGCGCGAAGTGGGGCAGAAGAGGTGGCTCAAAGTCTGGGGTATAGCAACCTCACGTTTGCCAAAGGCTACCTTGAAGCATTGCCTGAAAATGAGGGGAGTTTTGATGTCATCACTTCCAACTGCGTGCTCAATCTCTCCAGTCATAAACGCAAACTCTTTGCGGAAATCTTTCGGGTGCTGAAAAAGGGTGGAAGGCTTGTGGTCTCCGATGTCATCTGCGATGAAGAGGCGAGCGCTATCATCCGCAATGATGCGAAACTGAGTGGCGAGTGCATCGGTGGAGCGCTTACGCAAACCCATCTTTTAGGACTGCTTCGTGAGAGTGGGTTTGAGCATATTGCGCTTATCAAACGCTTTTTTTACCGTGAAGTGCAAGGGCACAATTTTTACTCGCTCACCTTTGAGGCGTACAAATCCAGTGAACAAAAGAGGATCGAAGTCATCTATAAAGGTGTGGGCGAGAGCCTCGCGTTGGACAACGGTGTTGTGCTGTTTAAAGGCATCAAAACACGTATCGATGAGGCGTTGGCGAAACGGTTGGAAAGCGAGCTGTTTCTACTCGATGAAAAGGGAAATGCCACCAACCAAGAGGGGCAAAGCTGTTCGTGTGCGACACCGCCTGAGGCGAAATCAAGCCTTTTAGTGGCACCTACAGCAAAGGTTTCCTTTAGTGTAGCACCTAAACAAAATCATAACTGCATGGTCTGCTCCTCAGAGCTTGTCTATAAGGCGACGCTTGAAGAAGCCACATGCTCCTACTGCGGAAGTATCAGTCATCAAAGCGTTACATGTAAAGAGGGGCATTATGTCTGCGATGCGTGTCACTCTAAAGAGGCATTAGCGGTGATAGAGCATCTCTGTGCAACATCCCAAGAGCGTGATATGCTCAAACTTTTTAGGCAAATCAGAGAACACCCCAGCATCCCAAAACACGGTCCTGAACACCACGCGATGGTGCCTGTCATCATCGTAACTGCCTATAAAAACAGTGGTGGAAAACTGCCCGAAAATGCACTTAAAGCCGCCATTTCAAGAGGTTCTAGCGTGATGGGTGGCGCGTGTGGGTTTTTAGGAATTTGTGGTGCGGCAAGCGGTGTTGGCATTGGTTTTGCCATTTTGTTAGAGGCTTCACCCGTAGCAAAAAAAGCGCGCTCCACAGCTCAAAAAGTAACGTACGCGGTGCTCGGCAAAATCGCCGAATACGAAGCGGCTCGTTGTTGTCACAGGGAAGTCTGGACAGCGCTCAACATCGCCTCATCGTTGTCCGAAACGTTTTTACATGTAAAGCTTTTGGCTGAGAGAGAAACCAAATGCGATCAGAAGAAATTTAACCAGTATTGTTACGGCAAAGCGTGCCCGATCTTTTAAATCAATGGGTCTGATACCGCTTCATAAAAAAATGATGCAACCACAATGAAAAGGCGATGACACCGCTTCCCAAAGCGAGCAAGGTGTAATTGGTTGGTGTTCCCCAAATGAGAAGGTTCATCACTAATCCTGCGGGAACTAAAGCATTGTTCATGATGCCAAGCACGCCTGCATCGACTTCACACACGCCCTTGTTCCATAGAAAATACCCAAGCCCTGAGGCTACGACGCCCAGCCACAGTAAAACGCCCCATTGTGTGAAGGTTGGGGAGAGTTTTTCTGTGCTGCCAAACCATCCAAACGCAACTAAACTGACGATCAAGGCTCCAAAATGAAAGTACCCAAACACGTCGCGTTGTGAGATGTTTTGATGCGACTCCATCACTTTTTTATAGGCACTTTGCCCGATGGCAAAACAGATATTGGCCCCTTGTATCATCAAAAAACCGGTAATAAACTGCGATGTCACATCGTGGTAACGGATGATATACGCTCCCAAAACCGCCACACCCGTGCTCACAAGATACAGGGGTTTGAACTCTTTTTTTAAAGCATCATAAGCTAACGTCACGTAAATGGGGGTAAAAATGGTGAAAAGAATGACCTCAGGCACGCTAAGAAACAGAAAGGATTGGTAGAAAAAGAGGTACATCATGCCTATTTGTACACTGCCGATCAGCATGATTTTCAGTTTTAATTCCGTAGCGATTCCTCGAAATTTTGTGAAGGGTAAAAAGAGAAGTGAGGCAAGGGAAACACGCACTAAGACAGCAAAATAGCTATCGATTTTCCCAGATAAAACTTCGCCAATAAAACTAAACGAAAACGCCCAGATCAGCGTCATCAGAATCAAATATCGCATGGATGTCCTTCTTAAAACGAAGCCATTACTATACCATGCGGATGATTATGTTTAACGTAAAAAATTGCAGAAGAGAAGAAGGCAGGTCAAGCCTGCCTTAATGACATGCAATTACGCACCTAAAACAATACAGCCCTCTGTTGGACAGGCTTCCATACACGCTGGTGAGCCATGATGATCTACACACTCAACACATTTGTCTGGATAAACATAATAAATATCTGCTCCTGTTGGGTTGTCGCTATCATCCACAATAGCCTCCACAGGACACTCATCAATACAGGCGCCACATGAGATACAAATATCTGTAATTTTTACTGCCATAACTTTTCCTTAAATGAGATTTTTAATCAAAAAATTTTACTGTAAGATCGTAGCATGAAAATAGCGTTACATGTAAAAGCGGCTAGACGTTAAAAATTTACGATATTTCCTTTTTTCTCAGCAATTTTATAGCAAAAGGAGACTATAAAGTGAAGATGAAACGACAAGGATCTGCATGCAAAACAGTCACAAATCTGATTCAATCAACATCTCCTCATGGACCGATAAATACTTTTCAAACACCAAAGCGATCATCGAACATTTCGGAGACACAGACGTCACGTATGCGTTCTTTTTACGTCGCCCCGTACTTTGCGCAACGCGTTTAGCTACGCAGTGGATTCAAGCACAAGCGAAAAAGGACGGCATGAGAGTTACCATCGAAATGCTGCACGAAGAGGGCGAATGGGTCGGTGCAGGCGAGCCTTTGTTTTATCTCAGCGGTTCGTTTGCTTTTTTGGTGGAACTCGAAACGCTCATCTTACAAAAGCTAGGCTCCGCGTGTGTTGCCGCTTACAATGCCTATGAGATGTGCCAAATACTCCCCAATGTCGCTTTTTTAGCGATGGACGCGCGCCATTGTGCAGGTACAGAAATGGCTGAGATGATGGCGTATGGGGCATCGGTTGGCTCAAACGTGGCACAAAGTAAACTGGGAGCGGTAGGATTTATCGGCAATGCAACCGATGCAACGGCTCATTTTTTCGGACGTGAAAAAGGGCTGGGCACGGTTCCTCACGCTCTCATCGGTTACTCTGGCTCAACGCTAAAAGCGGCTCAAATGTTCCATGAATGCTTCCCCAAAGAGAATATCCCCATCTTAGCGGACTATTTTGGTCAAGAAATCACCGATACCTTGGAAGTCTGTAATGCCTTTGCAGGCTTGGCGCACGAGGGAAAGATCGCCGTGCGCCTCGATACCCACGGTGGACGCTTTTTGGAAGGACTTGATACGCAAAAAAGTTACCATGTCCTAGAACGCCATGCACCCGATGCCGTGCGCGATTACCGCACGGAAGCCGAGTTGCACGACCTGATCGGCACAGGTGTTTCAGCCGCGGCACTATGGAGTATGAGGGAATCTCTGGACAACGCAGGATTTCCAAAAGTACGCATCATCGCCTCTTCAGGCTTCACACCGCAAAAATGCCGCTCAATGGCATGGGCAAAAGCGCCCATCGACATCATCGGTACAGGCTCTTTTCTACCCGATAAATGGAGTGAAACCAATGCCACAGCCGACATCATCGCTTACGGTGGTGTGCCAAGGGTCAAAGTTGGACGGGAATTTTTACTTAAGAAGAGTCGTTAAATTGTTTGTAATTGTACTACGTTTGTGGTACAATTTTATAAAAAAGGAGACACCATGAGAACCAGTACCAGTGTTCGCATCGATGAAGAGACAAAGCTGATTGCCTCGGAAGTATTAAAACAGTATGGTATGAGCCTGAGTGAGGGAATTAACCTTTTTTGTAAGCAAGTCGTTATGACGTATTCCATCCCTTTTGAGTTAAAAGTGCCAACGGAGAGAATGAAAAAAGCACTCAAAGAGCTAGAGAAGAGAGAAGGAAAATCATTTGATTCCATCGAAGCATTAAAAGCTGATCTTGAGTCATGAAATACTCCATCTTTCGTACATCTTCTTTCAAAAAAGCCTATAAAAAGCTCTCTTCATCTGAGCAAGAACTTGTTTTAACGATTGTTGTTAAACTTGCTCAGGGTGAAAGTTTGGATGAAAAATACAAAGATCATTTTCTGATAGGCAACTATAAAGGATGTCGGGAGTGTCACATTAAACCCGATTTACTGCTCATCTACAAAATCAATAACGATGAAGTGGAATTGGTTTTGGTAGAAGTTGGTAAATCGTGAAGCATTGCCCGACTTTTGAATATATATTTGGTTTATAATACCCGCATTATGTACAAGAATGTCTCTAGATGCTTTCGCCTCGGCGATTTGCTCAAGTTCATCTTTTGAAACGTGAGGAATAGAAACAATTTTATATAAATCACCCAAACTGCTAGTTGCGAAGAAGGGTCTAAAAATTTAGAAATTTATAATGAAAAGTAGAAAGGGAGAGGCTACTTTTTATCTGCCACAAACTCATAGAATTCTGGTAAATAACGTTACATCTCTTTTTTACATGTAAACCCAAAATCCCCACAAAATTAAATTTACAAAACTAAAATATTGACTTAAGTCATAGATTGGATTTTTGCTAAGTGATAGAATGACCTCGTAACTCAAATCAGGAGGTTTCAACATGTCGCTTTCAAGAAGAGACTTTTTAAAAACATCTGCCGCTGTGAGCGCTGCTGCTGCGGTGGGCATTAGCGTGCCTTCCGAGCTTAAGGCCGCAGGGGAACACGCCGAAAAAGATTGGCGTTGGGACAAATCCGTTTGCCGATTCTGTGGTACCGGTTGTGGTATTATGGTTGCGACCAAAGAGGGTAAAATCGTCGCAGTCAAAGGTGATCCAGCAGCTCCCGTCAATCGCGGACTGAACTGCATCAAGGGCTATTTTAATGCCAAAATTATGTACGGAGCGGATCGTCTTAAAGAGCCACTTCTTCGGATGAACGACAAAGGCGAATTTGACAAAAAAGGTCAATTCAAACCTGTTTCATGGAAACGTGCGTTTGACGAGATGGAAAAACACATCAAAGCCGCTTTTAAAGTCGGAGGTCCTGAAGCCATTGGTGTTTTTGGTTCCGGTCAATACACGATTCAAGAAGGCTATGCCGCGGCGAAGCTTATGAAAGCGGGATTTCGTGCCAATGGAATTGATCCTAATGCCCGTCACTGTATGGCATCAGCGGTTGCTGGTTTTATGCAAACCTTTGGCATCGATGAGCCAGCAGGCTGTTACGATGACATCGAACTCACCGACACGATTGTGACGTGGGGCGCCAATATGGCAGAGATGCACCCGATTTTGTGGTCACGGGTGAGCGATCGTAAATTAACAGATCCCGATAAAGTCAAAGTGGTCAATATTTCGACCTATACGCACCGCTGTTCTGACTTAGCCGATCTTGAGATTATCTTCTCTCCAAGTACCGACCTTGCGATGTGGAATTATATTGCGCGTGAAATTGTGTACAACCATCCCGAATCTATTGATTGGGATTTTGTTAAAAAACATACTATTTTTGCAACAGGTTTTGCCAATATTGGGTATGGAATGCGCACAGAAGCCGAAGCAAAGAAGCTAGGGTATTCTGCAAAAGAGCTTGAAATCATTAAAAAAGAAGATGCCAAAGTCATTAGTGAAAAAGAGGCTCCCGGTCTTGCTCACTTAGGTGTCAAAGTGGGCGATACCATGAAAATGGACAAAGCAGGCGCTGCTGGGGCTCACTGGGAAATTACCTTTGAAGATTTCAAAAAAGCGTTGGAGCCTTACACCTTAGACTACGTTGCGAAAATTTCTAAAGGCAATCCCGATGAGAGCCTTGAGGATTTCAAAGCAAAACTGCAAACACTTGCCAATCTGTATATCGATAAAAATCGTAAAGTTGTCAGCTTTTGGACGATGGGCTTTAACCAACATCAACGTGGTACGTGGGTCAATGAGCAATCGTATATGGTTCACTTTTTATTGGGAAAACAAGCCAAACCAGGTTCAGGTGCGTTCTCATTGACAGGACAACCGAGTGCGTGTGGAACGGCACGAGAAGTGGGAACATTCACCCACAGACTTCCAGCCGATATGGACGTTTCTATCCCTGCCCACAGAGCGGTCAGTGAAAAAATTTGGAAACTCCCTGCGGGCACACTCAACCCCATGGGGTATCAACATATTATGAATATTCACCGTCAAATCGAGAGTGGAAAAATAAAATTTGCATGGGTCAATGTGTGCAATCCTTACCAAGACACCGCCAATGCGGAACACTGGATCAAAGCGGCTCGTAATTTGGACAATTTTATCGTCTGTTCGGATGCGTATCCTGGCATTTCGGCTAAAGTGTCTGATCTTATCTTGCCTTCTGCGATGATTTATGAAAAATGGGGATCATACGGCAATGCAGAGCGTCGTACACAACACTGGAGACAGCAAGTCCTCCCCGTTGGTGATGCGATGAGTGACACATGGCAGTGGGTTGAGCTTTCCAAACGCTTTACGATTAAAGAGGTTTGGGGTGAGCAACCGATCAAAGATGGCAAGCTTCCAAATGTCATCGAAGCTGCAAAAGCGATGGGGTACAAAGAAACTGACACCCTTTATGATGTTCTCTTTGCCAATGAATTTTTCAAATCATTCAAAGCAAAAGACCCGATTGGGGAAGGGTTTGATAACTCTGAAGTGTTCGGGGATAAGCGTGGCGTAATGGGCAGCGATGGCAAAGCGTGGAAGGGCTATGGTTTCTTCTTGCAAAAAGCTTTATGGGAAGAGTATCGCCAATTTGGACTAGGTCATGGACATGACTTGGCGGATTTTGACACGTATCATAAAGTCAGAGGTCTTAAATGGCCCGTCGTCGATGGCAAAGAGACCCAATGGCGCTTTAATGCGAAGTACGACCCGTATGCGGCAAAAGCCAATAACGGTGAGTTTGCATTTTACGGTAGCGCAGCAAAAGCACTCAAACGTGGCAATCTTGTAAAACCAACCACCGAAGAGACCTTCTCTTTGAAAAACAAAGCAAAAATTTTCTTTAGACCCTATATGGATCCATGCGAAATGCCAGATGCCCAGTACGATACATGGTTGTGTACAGGACGTGTGTTAGAGCACTGGCACAGTGGCACGATGACAATGAGGGTTCCTGAGCTTTACCGCGCTGTTCCTGAAGCATTGTGTTATATGCACCCTGAAGATGCAAAAATGAAAGGCTTTAAACAAGGCGAATTGATTTGGATGGAGAGTCGAAGAGGGTCGTGTAAAGCACGTGTCGAGACGCGTGGACGTAACCGAACCCCACGAGGGCTTGTGTTTGTGCCTTGGTTTGATGAAAAAGTGTTTATCAACAAAGTGTGCCTCGATGCAACATGTCCGATCTCAAAACAGACAGACTATAAAAAATGTGCGGTTAAGCTTTATAAAGCCTAATCATAACGATGAAAACAACCGACAAAATCGCAATCTCAGACCGTCGTAAATTCCTTGCTTTGATGGCTCAAGGCGGTGGACTGATGGCTCTGGGTGGCATGGTGTGGACAGGGTATTTGGAAGAGGCGAAGGGCACTCCTTTGATTTTAAGACCGCCTGGGGCAGCTCTTGAGGCAGACTTTATGCGCTTGTGTATCAAGTGTGGGCAGTGCGTTACTGCGTGTCCGTACGATACGCTCATCCTTGCCAAACCCGGAGATACAAAGCCACTGGGAACGCCTTTTTATATTCCGAGAGAGGTTCCGTGTTATATGTGCCCTGACATACCCTGTGTGCCTGTGTGCCCAAGTGGAGCATTGGAAGCAAAACGTGTTTCTAAGATCACAGAGGGTGTGAATGAACTTGACATCACTCAAGCACGTATGGGGCTTGCCGTCGTTGACGTGGAGTCGTGCATTGCATTTTGGGGGATTCAGTGTGATGCGTGTTATCGAGCGTGTCCGATTATGGACAGTGCGATTAAGTTAGAGTACAAACGCAATGAGCGAACCGGCAAACATGCCTATTTGACACCCGTGGTCAATAGCCTGACCTGTACAGGGTGTGGCTTGTGCGAGAGGGCATGTGTTACTGAAAAAGCGGCGATTCATGTGCTTCCTTTGGAAATTGCCAAAGGAAGTATCGGCTCTCACTACATTAAAGGCTGGGAGCAAGGGGATGAGAAACGCTTAGAAAAAGAGCAGGGCGATGTCACGACGCATACCAAACGGAGCGAGAAGTCTGCGACAGACTATTTAAACGCGAATGAGGAGATGTTCAAATGAGAGAATGGATACGAAGCCACCGTTTTATGATGGCACGACGTTTGACTCAGCTGGGCATTCTTGGCTTATTTGTCGCTGCCAATAGCTATGGTTTTATGCTCTTAAGTGGTACGTTGAGTGCCTCTTTGGTGTTTCATAAACTTCCCTTAGCCGATCCGTTTGCCCTGTTGCAGATGTTAACAGCTGGAGCACTTTTAGGCGTAGATGTCCTTGTGGGTGGCGCTTTAATCCTGCTATTTTACATTGTTGTCGGAGGTCGTGCCTTTTGTTCATGGGTCTGCCCGATCAACATGGTAACGGACGCAGCCAATGCAACACGCAGGGGTCTTTTACTCGATAAAACGATTGAAAAAAAACTTTGGCTCAGTCGCAGTGTTCGGTACTGGGTTTTAGCTCTGAGCCTGATACTCTCGTTTATCACAGGGGTTGCAGCATTTGAGATGGTCAGTCCTATCGGGATTTTAAGCCGAGGCATCATCTTTGGTATGGGGCTTAGTATGGCGCCCATACTGTGCATCTATCTGTTCGACCTGTTTGCGGTGAAAAATGGCTGGTGTGGACACATCTGTCCTTTGGGTGGATTTTACGCTCTGGTGGGGAGGCTTAGTTTGATTCGTGTAAAGCACGATCATACGAAGTGTACCTTGTGCATGAAATGTAAAGAGATTTGCCCTGAAAAACAGGTGCTTGGCATCATTTCGAAGCAAAGTGGCGCGATCACATCAGGTGAGTGTACCAACTGTGGTAGATGCGTTGAGGTGTGTGAGAGTGATGCACTCTCTTTTGGCGTGAGGAATTACATTAACACAAATGTAGGAGAAAAAGAATGATCAATACAAAAACATTAATAATGGGTTCTTTGTTAGGTATGATGATAGCAACGGGATGTGCTGTGTCTCAGTCGTACAACGAAGAGGAATTAGGGCTTAGAAAGGTGGATCTCTACAGCGAAAAGAGCGTTGTAAGTGAGCCAACATCGTACTCGACGGTGAGTGCAGGTGAATCTAAAGTGATTCAACGTTCGTTTGAAAACGCGCCTCCTATGATTCCGCATGATGTTGAGGGTATGATGGAGATCAGCAAAGAGAGCAATGCGTGTACAGGATGCCATATGCCAGAAGTGGCAGAGGCAGTGAAAGCGACGCCGATTCCAAAGTCGCACTTTTTTGATATGCGAACGCAAAAGGTGCTCACGGAGATGAGTCAAGCTCGTTACAACTGTACCGCATGCCATGCGCCACAATCGGCAAACGAGCCTTTGGTTAAAAATGAATTTAAACCAGAGTATCGTAAAGCAAATGGTGCACAACGTTCAAACCTTCTTGATACACTCAATGACGGCGTGAAATAAGCATGCAAAATAGCAGCAGAAGAGGGGTTTTTACCTCTCTTTTTGGTAGGAAAAGCGCACAAAAAATTCAAAAAGAGCCCAGTGTGGTGCGCCCACCGTATCATCAAGAGGGGTATGATTTTTTAGATCATTGCGTTACATGTAACGAGTCACCGTGCATGAACGCCTGTGAAGAAAAGATCATCTTCCTAGGTGCCGACCATACGCCTTGCTTAGACTTTACCAAAGGTGGATGTACCTTTTGTGAAGCGTGCGCAAGTGCGTGTCCGAGTGATGTTTTGAGTCTTACATGTAAAGATCAAAAAGCTTTACATGTAAAAGCGCAAATCGACATCTTGAGCTGTATGGCATGGCATCAAAGTTTGTGCAACAGCTGTTTGGATGCGTGTGAGCCTAGGGCTATTTTATTTTTAGGATTGTTTCGCCCACATGTCGAGATGGATGTCTGCACTGGCTGTGGCATGTGTGTAAGCATCTGCCCAAGCAGTGCGATTCTCATCAAAGAGGAGGTAAAGGTATGAGGTATTTTTTGATCATGAGCCTGTGTGTGAGCGTACTTTTCAGTGCCGAACTGAGCCCTCGAAGCATTATTCAAGCACGTGGAAATGTACAACACATAGCGCTTTCCGAGGGTAAAATCATCGCAGGAACGAGTGTGGGTACGGTTGAGATTTTTAAGATGGAGGATGCTTCAAAACTTGCTCAGATTGTTCTCCCCACGATTAAAGACTTTACCGGCGATGAGGTCGCTCCCAAAGTTTTTTCGGTCGATATGTTAGGTAACACGCTTTTAGCAGTCGTTCAAGCCAGCAGTGGAGCACGTGAGCTTTACCTTATAGAGGAGGGCAAACCCAAAGTGCTCATCGATGCGCATGCCAATCTTTTCATCTCCAAAGCGAAATTTGTCGATAAAAACCGCATTTTAGTCGCTCTTTTGAGCAATGAATTTTTACTCTGGGACATTGGCGCACACAAAGAGATCTACCGCGTTCAGCCTTCCTCTTCGCACTTTAGCGATTTTGCGTTGAATGAAACCAAAACCATGGTGGCAAGTTCGTGCGAATCGGGTGAGATAACCGTCTTTGATGCGCTCAGTGGTAACATCATCAAAGTGCTCAAAGGTGGCAATGTGGACAATGTCTACAACGTTGACTTTAAAAAAGAGAAAATTCTCTGTGCAGGGCAAGATCGACGTGGCATTATTTACGATCTTAAAAGTAGGGCGTATGATCGCTTTGATGGCTCGTTTCTGATCTATGCAGGCGCTCTGAGTCCTAGCCTAAAATTTGGCGCGTTTGCCTTGAATGAACAAAACGATATTGTCCTGTTTGACCTTGCCACGAAAACCAAAGTCCATACGCTCAAAGGGCAGAAAAGTACGCTCAATACCATCGTTTTTGCTACGGATAAAGAGCTGGTCAGTAGCAGCGACGATCAATTTATTATGATTTGGAGACTCCCATGAATATTTCAAGTATTGTGATACAAACCAAGCCTTTACATGTAAAAGAGATCATCGCGATTTGCGAGGCGAGCGATTTTTGTGATTACCATTTTTGCGATGAGCAAACGGGCAAAATTGTCGTGACGATTGAGGGTGAAAACCTTGATGAAGAGATGGCAAAAATGAAGCAAATCGAGAAGATTCCGCATGTCATCTGCGCCGATATGATGATGGCATACAGCGAAGATGAACTCGACGAACAACGCGAAATGCTAGCGCACGCGCCCAGTGTTCCAGAGATACTCAATGATGAAACGATTGCGCTTAAAGACATCGTCTATAAGGGTGATTTGAAAAAGAAAATAGACTAAAGGAGCTGCCATGCAAACGACCTATCAGATGTTTGTTGAAACGTGTGTGCCCAGTGATGAACTCATCGTTTCGCGTACGGATTTACAGGGGAACATAACCTACGCCAATGAGACATTTGCGCAGATTTCAGGCTATGAAGTGGATGAACTCATCGGAAAACCGCATAACATCGTGCGCCATCCCGATATGCCTCGTTCGATCTTTCAAACCCTTTGGCAGAGTTTGAGCTATGGTCAAATGTGGAGAGGTTATGTCAAAAACTTACGTAAAGATGGCGGTTATTATTGGGTCTATGCCGAAGTCTCAGGCGTCTACAAAGAGGGCGTGTTAGTGGAGTACAAATCCCTTCGTGCTCCGATTGATGACGCGACAAAAGTCATCATGCAAAAAGCATACGATGAGCGCAAAACACAGGAAGAGAAGATCAGCAGAGCGGTTATCTATTTGCAAAGCGATTTGGTTGAAAAACTCGAAAAATTGGCACAGGAACAGAAACGTTCCGCCGATGAGATCGCGAATGAGATATTAAGCGACACACTCTTTTAGAGGAGCCTTAAGCGCATACGCGGTACAATACCTTTAAAAAATATAAAGGCAATATCCATGGGTTTAGGTGTCGGTATCGTAGGACTCCCCAATGTCGGAAAATCAACCACGTTTAATGCGCTCACCAAAGCGCAAAATGCAGAATCTGCAAACTATCCTTTTTGTACAATAGAACCCAATAAGGCTGTTGTTCCAGTACCTGATCCAAGACTCGAAGAGCTTGCAAAGATCGTCAATCCTGAGCGCATTCAGCACTCAACGGTCGATTTTGTCGACATCGCGGGTTTGGTTAAAGGTGCAAGTGCAGGCGAGGGGCTTGGCAATCAATTTTTGTCCAACATTCGCGAAGTCGAAGTCATTTTACACATGGTACGTTGTTTTGAAGATGAGAACATCACGCACGTTGAAAACAGCATCAACCCGCTTCGTGACATCGAGATTATCGAGAGCGAGCTTATTTTTGCGGACGTTCAACAACTCGATAAAAAGCTAGACCGTCTCAAACGTCAAGCCAAACTTGAAAAGGGCGCACAAGCGATGGCAGAAGTTGCTACGGAGCTTCGTGCACACCTTGATGACATCAAACCGGTGAGTACCTTTCCTCGCAAAGACGATGAAAACTTCCAAGCGCTTGATAAAGAGCTACGTTTTCTCTCTAACAAAACGATCATTTACGGCGCAAACGTTGATGAAGCAGGGCTGTTAGAAGAGAACGAACACGTCAAAGCGGTGAAAGCACACGCCAAAGAGGTCGGTGCGGACGTGGTTGTGTTGTGTGCGAAAGTCGAAGAAGAGATGATCGCCCTTGAAGAGGAAGAAGCCGAAGAGTTCTTAAAAGAGCTTGGCATCGAAGAATCAGGTCTGAAGCAGATCATTCGTCTAGCATTTGACAAATTAGGTCTTGCATCGTACTTCACCGCAGGCGTTAAAGAGGTTCGCGCGTGGACGATTGAAAAAGGCTGGAAAGCCCCAAAAGCGGCGGCGGTGATTCACAACGATTTTGAAAAAGGATTTATCCGCGCAGAAGTCATTGGTTACAACGATTTTATCGCCTACAAAGGCGAAGCTGGCTCAAAAGAGGCAGGCAAAATGCGACTAGAAGGCAAAGAGTACATCGTTCAAGATGGCGATGTGATGCACTTTAGATTTAACGTTTAACTTTCAACCACGTTTACATGTAAGCTTACATGTAAACGTGGTTTACTTCACTATATTTTCAATTTTGCTTCATCTGCAAAAGAAGCAGCCGTGTGTTTCGTGAGCTAAAATAAAGCGTCAAAGCAAACAAAAGCACAGCGATGGAAAACATCGTAACGGTTGCCATATCCCACTCGCCATTGCCATTTTGGGCTCGCGAAAGTTTTCCACCCGTGGTTGCTTTCGTTTGTACATCTGCAGGAAATCCTCCCAAAGGCGCGATGCCTTCTTTAACCACACTGTGCCCAGGACCGCCATCGAGTACGACTTGGTAGGGCTCTTTGGGAATGGCGATGACGAGTTCACTCGATTCTGGCAAGCGTTGTTGAAACAATACATTTCCACTGAGGAGTGACTCCACCTTAATGAGTGCGCCCGAAGCGAGCTCTCCTGTACTAAACTCGCCACGAACGGTGATGGTGTCATCATCGTTGTTCATAAGTCAAGAAGCTATCGCACTTTTTGAAGCTAAAACGAAACATTACAACGATATGAGTTTTTATGTATCGCAATTAGAAAGTGCCATTGAAAGCATCGTCGGTAAAAAAGAAGAAGTGGGCTTAGACTCTTTATTTGTGCGTGGTGGCACAAACATCACCGCACACAGTTTTGCAGCCAAAGAGGAGTTTGAACTTATCTCTTACTTGGTGATTGAATGAGCAAAAGTGTTTTAGAGTATTTTGCTTTACCTAAGAGCTGTTATATCGATAAAAAGCTTTACAAAAAGCAATTCATCGAAAACTTCTCTTTAAACATTCATGAGCGAAAGGTACTAAGTGAGTATGTGCAAAGCATCACCTTAGACTGCCTTCTCAATCAAAATACTATCAACATTCCACCCTTTTCAAACGAAGAAATAGACTATACCGAAGTAGCTTTTGTAAGTGTCGAAATCACCTCGCAAGACAAGCTCAAAACTCTCTCCAAAATCATCCAATACATTCCATACCCACTGATCGTTATCTTTACATGTAAAGAGTCTTGCTGCCTAAGCCTTTCCAACAAGCGCATCAACAAATCAGATAGCACAAAACTCTTTGTGGAAGAGGAATATTTTACCCCTTGGCTCAATCTTGAAAGTCTTTCATCCATTGAAAAAGAGTTTTTAGAAAGCTTACATGTAAAAGAACACCCTTTTACAGATTTGTATGCGTTTTATAAGAGCTATTTAGATAAACTTTTAGCGCTCAATGCCTCAAAATTTAGCGGTAATTTACATGTAAAAGAGACAACCGAAGCATCACTCAAAGAGATACAAGCCTTACATGTAAAGATAAATGAACTCAAAAGCAAACTCAAAAAAGAGACCGCTTTCAATGCCAAAGTAGCGTTAAACATTGAGATAAAAAAAATGAACGACAAAATAGAAAAATTAAAAGAGAGTTTATAAGATGAAAAGATTTGATGAGTGGAATGACCTTAAAAAAGACCTTGATGAGAAAGAAGAGTTTGTCATTCCCAAAGAAAGAGAAGTGTACTGGGCAAGTATAGGTGAAAATATTGGCTATGAGCAAAATGGCAAAGGTGGGTCATTTTCCAGACCCGTACTCATCGTTAAAAAATATTCAAAAAATATGTTTTTTGGAGTGCCCCTATCTACACAAATCAAAGAGGGAAGTTTCTTTTATAATTTTACTTTTTTAGATGAAACAAGCAACGCCTTGATTGTTCAAAGTAGGTTATTTGACGCAAAGAGACTTGAAAATAGGTTAGGAATGATAAGTGAAGAAGATTTTGAAAATATCAAGGGAAAGATAAAAGTTTTATTAGGAATGTAGATTTTCTCCCCTTAGAGTTACTAAGGGGCGTCCCGAAGGAAATTATGTTGACATTATAACAAAAAAAATTGAAAAAGATATAAAAGATAAAATAACACAAAGTAACTCCCACCAAAAGATGGGAGAGCCCCTAAGGGATAGAAAGCGTATTGTATCAAAAAGAAAGACAAATAAAAAAGGACACGACCTATGCAACAACTAAATGGCACATCAAAAGACATTCTCGCTGAAAACATAGAAAAACTAAAAGAGCTATTCCCAGAAGTTTTCAGTGAAGGCAAGATAGATTTTAAAAAGCTTGAAGAGGAACTTGGAACCTTTACATGTAATGATGCTGAGCGCTACAACTTCACATGGGCGGGTAAAAGTGAAGCTAAAAAGATAGCCCAAACACCAAGCACGGGAACACTAAGACCATGTCGTGAAGAGAGCAAAAAATGGGATACCACGCAAAATCTCTACATCGAGGGCGACAATCTTGAAGTCTTAAAGCTTCTTCAAAAGTCCTACTACAAACAAGTCAAGATGATCTACATCGACCCACCATACAACACAGGCAAAGACTTTGTCTATAAAGATAACTTTCACGACAATATCAAAAACTACCTCGAAATCACAGGGCAAGTCGATAGCGAAGGCAACAAACTCTCGACCAATAGCGACACAAATGGACGCTACCACAGTGACTGGCTCTCTATGATGTATCCACGCCTTAAACTCGCTCGCAATCTTTTGAAAGACGATGGCGTTATTTTTATCTCAATTGATGATAATGAAGTGGCAAATTTGAGAAAAGTGTGTGATGAAATTTTTGGAGAAGACAACTTTGTAGCTGAAATTTCTGTAGCGTCAAACTCTTCAAAAAATAACGCTAAACTTTTTTCCATATCCCATGAGTATATGTTATGTTATGCAAAAAGTAAAATATGCATAAACGAAGAATGGAAAGTGAAGAAAAATAATGTCGATGAATATTATAGTAGAGCTATGCAATTGGTTAAAAGAGGTCTTACAGAAGAAGAAATTCATAATGAATTATTAGAATTGGTTAAATATCCAAGATTTTACGATTTAGATCACTATACTTTTGCTGATGAGAATGGTATTTATCAAACAGATAATCCAGGAGGCGTTTCAAATGGCAATATGATAACTGAAATATATCATCCCGTAACAAATAAAAAATGCACGAAACCAAATGGAGGATGGCGTTATAAAGACGAAGAAATTCAAAGAATGCTAAATGAAGGTCTGTTTTCCTTTGGAGAAGATGAAACAGGAATACCACGACCAAAGAGATATTTAAAAGATTATATGTCTCAACTTCCAAAATCGACAATGTTTTTTGACTCACAATCTTCAACAAAATGGTTAAAATCAAATAAAATACCATTTGATTTTGCAAAGTCTATTGAGTTAATTAAGCATATATTGTCAATTTTTCCCAATGATGTTGTTCTTGACTTTTTTAGTGGCTCTGCAACAACAGCTCATGCAGTGATGCAACTTAATTCAGAAGATGAAGGCAATCGCAAATTTATCATGGTGCAATTACCCGAAACGACAGACAATAAAGAATATTCAACAATTTGCGAAATAGGTAAAGAACGCATACGAAGAGCGGGAGAAAAAATCATCGCTGAAAATTGCAATAAAGATTTGTCAAACCTCGATATAGGCTTTAAAGTCCTTAAACTCGATAGCTCAAATATCAAAGCATGGGATAGCAACTTTAAAAATGTCGAAGGAAGCCTTCTTGATGCAGTCGAAAACATCAAAAGCGATAGAAGCAGTGAAGATTTACTCTACGAAATCCTTTTAAAATACGGACTTGACCTAACACTCCCTATCGAAGAAAAAGAAATGAATGACAAAAAAGTATTTATCATAGGCTATGGTGCCTTGGTTGCTTGCTTAGACAATGACATCACCATCCCAACCGTCGAAGCCATAGCCAAACTAAAAGAACACTACCAAAGCGAAATTATGCGAGTAGTCTTCAAAGATGCAAGCTTCAAAGATGCGGTGGTTAAAACCAACGCTTATCAAATTTTGAAACAATTCGGCATTGACGAAGTTGTGAGTGTGTGATGGGTATGAAACTTTGGTGAGTTAGTTTTTTTCAAAGTTGCATTGATGGCAAAACAGAAAAGATACAAGAAAATAATAATGAAGAGAATAAAAAATGAATTTACACATTAACGAATCCCAAAACATAGAATTTAAACAATCTTGGAGAGATGAATATATCAAATGGATCAGTGCATTTGGTAATAGCGATGGTGGAAAACTTTATATTGGGGTCAATGATGAGGGTGAAATTATTGGTATAGAAAATGCAAAAAAACTTCTCGAAGATATACCAAATAAGATAAAAGATATTTTGGGCATCATGGCAGATGTCAACTTACATGTAAAAGAAGACAAAGAGTATCTTGAAATCATCACAGATAAATATCCATACCCTATAAGCTATAAAGGCTCATACTACTACAGAAGTGGAAGTAGCACGCAAGAGCTAAAAGGTGCCGCACTTGATAAATTTTTGCTCTCTCGTCAAGGCAAAAAGTGGGATGGCGTACCCGTGCCTTATTTTGGTTATGATGATTTAGATCCATTTGCATTTAAACTTTTTCGCCAAAAAGCAGAGAAAAAGAAGCGAATCGATGCTGAACTTTTAAACGTGAGCGATGAAGTGCTTGTCGATAAACTACATCTCAAAGAAGGTGATTATCTGAAGCGTGCCACAACACTTCTTTTTGCTAAAGTTCCTCAAAAATATGTCACTGGAAGCATCATAAAGATAGGCTATTTTAAGTCAGACAGCGATTTGGTCTATCAAGATGTAATCGAAGGCAATCTGTTTGAGCAAGTCGATAAAACTATGGAGCTTATCTTTACAAAATACCTGAAAGCACTCATAACTTATGAAGGTGTTCAAAGAGTTGAGAGTTTCCCAGTATCTGAACAGGCTTTTAGAGAAGCGCTTATTAATGCAGTGGTACATAAAGATTACGGCTCGGGGCATACCATACAGATAAGTGTTTATGATGATAAATTACTAATCTGGAATGCTGGAGATTTACCACCACACTGGACTGTAGAGACACTTTTGCAAAAGCATTCTTCTGAGCCACATAATCCTGCTATTGCGTATCCTTTTTTCTTAGCTGGTTATATCGAATCATGGGGAAGAGGCATAGAGAAAATTATCGATGAATCTAAAAAATTCAATGGCATTACTCCACAGTTTAAGTGGCAAAATGGCTTATGGGTTGAGTTTTATTTTAATAAAGCGAAAAGATCATCTGATGGGTTGGGTGATGGGTTGGGTGATGGGTTGGGTGATACACAACAAAATATAATACTTCTCATACAAAATAATCCAAGAATTTCCACAACAGCCCTTGCCTCTAAACTTAATATCAGTACAACTGCTATTGAAAAACATATTAAAACATTAAAAGCACAAAACGTAATCCAAAGAGTAGGAAGTGCTAAAGGTGGACATTGGGAGATGATAAAATGAAAATACAATTTGAAAGTAATTTAGAATACCAAGACCAAGCCATAAGTGCTATTGTCGATATTTTTGAGGGGCAAGAGGTGTGTCAAAGCAATTTTTCTGTTTCAAAAATGACCGATAATATTTTACACAGCATTCACAATGAACTAGGAATTGGTAATAGACTTGAACTCCTTGATGAAGAACTTTTGGAAAACATCCAAAAAATTCAACTACGCAATGGGCTTGGGGCTTCTAAAAAACTTGAAAGTATGGACTTTTCAGTGGAGATGGAGACAGGAACGGGTAAAACCTATGTTTATCTCAAAACCATTTTTGAACTCAATCGCAAGTATGGTTTTACTAAATTTATCATCGTTGTGCCTTCTATCGCCATCAAAGAAGGTACAAAAAAGACCCTTGATATTACCAATGAGCATTTTAAAGCCATCTTTGATAATGTCAATTATGACTATTTTATCTATGATAGCTCCAATTTAGAGCAAGTAAGAGACTTTGCTACCAGTAACGATATACGCATTATGGTCATCAACATTGATGCGTTCAGAAAAAGTTTCACCGATCCAAGCAAGGACACCAAAGCCAATATTATTCATAGAAATAACGATAGACTAAGTGGCTTAAAGCCCATAGAATTTATCTCTTCGACCAATCCTATCGTTATCATTGATGAGCCTCAAAGTGTTGATAACACACCCAAAGCTCAAGAAGCGATTAAAACCCTTAATCCTTTGTGTAGGTTACGATACAGCGCAACACATATCAACGCTTACAATTTGATGTACAAGCTTGATAGCATTGATGCGTATGATAAAAAATTGGTCAAACAAATCGAAGTTGCTAATGTCAGGCTAAGTGAATCAGCCAATAATGCTTATGTCAAACTTTTGAGTGTTAAAGCAAGCCCAAGAAGTGCGCAAATTGAGATTGATGTCAATCAAAGTGGAAAAACTGTTCGTAAAGTTGTTACTGTAAAAAATGGTCAAGACTTGTATGAACTTTCTAATGGAAGAGGACTTTATAATAATTTTACGGTAAATGACATTTACATCGAAAAAGGTAAGGAATCTATAAAATTTTTGAATGGAGCGATTGTTCATATGGGTGAATCCCTTGGTGAACTTGATGGCGATAGCATTAAGCGACTTCAAATACAAAAAACCATTAAAGAGCATTTTGAAAAAGAAAAATTTCTCAACCCTCAAGGCATCAAAGTTCTTTCACTCTTTTTTATTGATAGAGTGGCAAATTACCGTGAATATGACAGCGAAGGCAATCCTCAAAAAGGTAAATATGCCCAATGGTTTGAAGAAGAATATAAGCAGATTATAAAACAAAAAGATTATGCAGACGTGTTTAATAGTATTAAGGATTTAGATACAGAAGTAGAAAAAATCCACAATGGTTATTTTTCAAAAGATAAAAAAGGTATTTTAAAAGAGAGTACTGGCAATAATGCCGATGATGAAGATACTTTCAATCTTATTATGAAAGATAAAGAGAAGTTACTCTCTTTTGAAAGTTCACTTCGTTTTATCTTTTCACATAGTGCGCTCAAAGAGGGATGGGATAACCCAAATGTCTTTCAAATCTGTACACTTAATGAAACCAATTCAGCAATGAAAAAACGACAAGAAATAGGACGAGGGCTGAGGATTTGTGTTAATCAAGAGGGTGAACGTGTCTATGGATTTGAGAATAATACACTTACGGTTATGGCAAATGAAAGTTATGAAGAGTTTGCTAAAAGCCTACAATCAGAGATTGAAAGCGAAGAGGGCATCAAATTTGGTGTCATTCAAGAACATTTCTTTGCCAACTTATCTACCAAAAATGATGTCGGAGAAATTCACTATTTAGGCTTTGAAAAAAGTGAAGCATTGCTTCACTTTTTGCTTGATAAAGGCTATATTAATACCCAAGGTAAAATCCAAGATACACTCAAAATTGCATTAAAAGAGAATACTTTCAAAGTACCAGAAGAATTTGCTTCTATACAAGAAAATATCATCCAATCCATCAAAAAAGTGGCTGGTGGTCTTAATATCAAAGATGCTTCTGATAAAAAATTGGTCACGCTTCATAAACAAATTTTATTGGGTGAAGATTTTCAAGCACTTTGGAATGAAATCAAATACAAAACGACCTATCGAGTTGATTTTGATGTGGAAGCATTAGTCGATACATGTGCGAAAAAGATAGCTAATGAGCTCACGTGTGGTAAAATCAAATATATCTATTCAAAAGCCAAAAATAAAATCACGCGTGTGGGTATTGAAGTTGATGAAAATAGTATTAGCATAACTCCCCATGATGTAAAAGTCATTCAATATCAATTGCCAGATATTGTCACCTATCTTCAGAATGAAACCAAACTCACACGTAAAAATATTGTCGATATTCTTATTCAAAGTGAAAAGATAGAGAGTTTCAAAAACAACCCACAAAAGTTCATTGATGGGGTTATCGCGATTATTCGCAAAACTATGAGCATTTTTATCGTAGATGGTATCAAATACCATAAAATTGGTGATGCCTTCTACTATGCACAAGAGTGCTTTGAAGATAAAGAGCTTTATGGCTATTTATCTTCTAACATGTATAAAAATAGAGAAAATAAATCCATTTATGACTACACAGTTTATGATTCTGACATTGAAAAAAGTTTTGCCAAATCTTTCAATGAAAATGAAAATGTCAAACTCTTTACAAAACTGCCCTCATGGTTTAAAATCAATACCCCTCTTGGAGGCTACAACCCAGATTGGGCGGTGCTTATAGAAAAAGACAATGAAGAAAAACTTTACTTTGTAGTGGAGAGTAAAGGAAGCTTATTTAGCGATGATTTGAGAGATACAGAAGAAGCAAAAATCCATTGCGCTAAAAAGCATTTTAATGAAATATCGTCGAAGGCAACACTGGTTGTATCCAATACATTTCAAAATTTTTCTGAGAATTTTTAGTTAACAAAAAAATATTAAAACCTTTAAACCTTCACTTACTCTCCGCTCTCGCATTCTCCATCGTACGCCATAATGCCATATTCCAAATTGAGGACGGTTTTGTAGCCCATGTGTTTTAAAATGCGTTGACAGTAGGCACTTCTGCTTCCGCTGTAGCAGTACAAGATGGCAGGAATATGCTCTTGTCCGCTCAGTTGGGAGAGGGCGGTGTGAAAACTGGTTGTGGGGATCAAAAAGTCGGTGCCTTTGATACGGTTGCTGATCCACTCCATCCATTCGCGTGTGTCGACAAGGTTGAATGTCACGCAGCCTTGTGCTCTGGCGTCTAAAAGCGCTTCAAGTTCACTGCCATCGAGTTGGTCTTTTTTCATCAACACTTCGCACTCTTCTTTGCTTAAGCCTCTTGAATGGGTATGGGCGGCTTCTTCCATGCTCTCTTCTTGGGCAAGTTCGCGCGCATGTTCAGGGGTGCAGAAGATCGTGCAATGGCATTGGCCTTTTTGGGGAATTTCGATGGTGAGGGCAGGTGTACAGGGGCATAAACGGTTGCCTGCTTTGGCTTGCTCTTCAGGCGTGTTTCCGATGACCATAAAACAGGGACAGTAGCGTTTGCCATAGATCAGTTTATTGCGTGTTAAGCCTTGCTGTATGGACTCTTTGACTTCGGTGAGTGGGGTATAATCAAAGCCAAATTGTGCACAGACTTTATCGGTAAATGCTTCTGTTTTCTCTAGTTCTGCTCTAAATTCGGGTGAGTTCATATCTATTTTAGTTATCAAATCTATATCCTCTATTTATTATTTTATGCCGTATTATAGAGAATTTGCATTGGAAGAAAATTAAAAGAACGCTTTACATGTAAAGCCTCAAGAAAAGAGGGTGGTTATTTTTACATGTAAAACCCCTTTTGCGATTTTTTTGCTCTTTTTTTGCTTTACCATTTCTCTAGTTGGTTAAAAAATTAAATTAAAAAAAGAGTTTAAGATGCAAACAACTTCAAGACTAGACGACGTTAAACACCTTCGGGACATCTTTAATGCTCAAAATTCCAAAGAGCTTAAAGCTGCGTTTGATGCACTGAATGCTTCCATTGAAATTTCGGAAGAGGATTTGGAAGTACAGTTCAATCGTTATTTTGTAGGCCCCATGGAGCCCATCGCCGATCCGTTTGCTTCCATTTACATCGACGATCCTGATGTGGTGATGTCAAAAAGTACCTTACATGTAAGGGAATTGTACGAAACGATGGGCTTTACAAATCCGCTTAAAAACATCATTCCCGATGATCATTTGGGTGTTGAGTTAGATGCGTATTACCAACTACTCTATCTTGAAGAGGCTAAAGAGATCGCTTACTTACGTGAGCTTCGTCACTATTTTTTACATGAACACTTGAGTCTTTGGGTGCCACGCTTCATTGAACGCGCCTTAGAGCAAAGTGAGCATGACTCCAAGGCCATGATTTTTATTTTATTACAGCTCAAATCGTTATTGATAAGAGAAACTACTACACAAGGAGTTACCGCATGAGTTACTCAAAGGAAAACGTTGAGTCCATTGTGAACAATGGCATCAGCCGAAGAAGTTTTTTAAAAGGGCTTGCAGCCAGTGGTGTGTTGTCTTCATTCCCCGGAGGCATTCTCCAAGCCAATGAAGATCTTAATACTAAAATACCGTACCTAGGCGAGAAAAGTTACCAAACGTTCCGCAACGCCTGTCCTAGAAACTGTTATGACACCTGTAGCATCAAAACCTACGTTAAAGATGGCGTGATGCAGTTTATCGAGGGCGCAACGGAATCGACATACACCAGAGGTGGCTGTTGTGTTAAGGGCAATTCGTACGTTAAGCGTGTTTACTCAGCACGTCGTCTAAAATACCCGATGATGCAAGTGGGTGGCAAAGGCTCAGGTAACTGGAAACGCATCTCTTGGGACACCGCGATGGATATTATCGCTAAAAAATTACTGGAGATAAAAAAAGAGGATGGCACGCTTTTAGGGGCAGCGCTGACAAAATACTCAGGTAATTTTGGCATCACGCACTATGGCATTGAGGGGATGTTTAACTCGATTGGCTATACAACAAGGCTTGCAGGCACACCGTGTTGGCCAGCAGGCATTGACGCGCAAAATCTCGATATGGGCGATATGTGGTGTAACGATCCTGAAGAGATGAAAGACAGTAAATTTATCATTCTCTGGGGTGTCAATCCTGCGAGTAACTCCATTCACTCGATGAAATACATCTATGAAGCGAAGAAAAAAGGGGCAAAAGTTGTTGTCATCGATCCTGTTTTCACGGAAGCCGCTTCCAAAGCGAGTCAATACATTCAGATCAAAACGGGAACGGATGGTCTTTTGGCCCTTGGTATGGCGAAGATCATCATTGATGCAGGATTGCACGATCAAAAATGGCTTGATGCCAACTCAAAAGGGTACAAAGAGTACAAAGCGTATCTTGATAAAGAGATCAAATTAGATAACGTTTCCAAAATCACAGGCATTCCTTTAGCGATGATCAAAGAGTTGGCTTTATCGTTTGCCAAAGCGAAACCTGCGACGATTTGGATGGGGTATGGCATGCAACGTCACACCAATGGCGGTTCAATGATCCGCGCGATTGACGCCTTCGTAGCTGTGTCTGGAAACATCGGCAAATACGCAGGTGGGGCTCGTTATGGACACCTTAACACATGGGGCTTTAACTACGCTGCGCTGAGCCAGCCAAAACCAGAAGGCAGTGTCGGTTACACGGGTCCTGAAGGTGCTAAGGGTGAGTTTGCACAAGTAGGTGGTGAAAAAGCGGCGTATACGGATCGTTTCTTGAACATCAACAAAACCGCGCGTGAACTGATTAACGCGAAAGAGCCAAAAGTAAGACTTCTTTGGGTGGCATGCAAAAATCCTTTTGCACAAGATTTTGACCGCAATCAACTGATTCGTGCTTTCCAACAACTGGATCTTGTGGTGGTCGCTGACCAGTTCTTTAATGAAACAGCGAAATGGGCAGACATCGTGCTTCCTGTGACGACTCAGTTTGAAGAGTACGATGTGAACGTTTCGTACTGGCATTATTGGTTAACCCTGAATGAGCAAGCGATCAAACCACTTTTTGAAGTCAAATCAGACCTTGAAATCGCAGCGATGCTTTCCAAACGGATGAATCAACTTCAAGCTGGTTCATGTACCTTCCCTCAAAGTGTCGATACCAAAGCGATGATGGTCAAAGAGTTTAATCCTGGTATTTACGAGCAATTTGGAATCAAGTCATGGGAAGAGCTTAAACATGGACCGGTCAAAGCCAAAGCGGTCATTCCGTTTGCCGATGGCAAGTTTAAAACACCAAGTGGTAAGTTTGAGTTCTATTCGGACAAAGCGTTGGAGCTTTTCGGAAGCGCATTACCGACGTACCTTGAAGTGCGCAAACCCTACGATAAATTCCGTATGACTTCGCCTCACACCAGATGGAGTTTGCACTCACAGTTCCAAAACTTGGAGTGGATGGAAGACGTGCATCCTGAACCTTACGTGTACATCAACCCTGAAGATGCGGAAGCCAAAATGGTCAAAGAGGGCGACACAGTAGCGGTCTTTAACAAACAAGGACTCTTAAGGCTCAAAGCCAAACTCACCGACAATGTTCAATCTGGAACCGTTTTGATGTACGAACAGTGGTATAACAACAACATTTACAATGTCAATGAATTGGTCGATGACACGAGTTCCGACATGGGTGCGTTTAAGACAGGTGCGCCGGGTGTTGCACTGCACGATACCTTTGTCAACTTTAGAAAACTATAACAGGAGATTGTGATGCAAAAAGCTTTTTTAGTCGATGGCAGTATCTGTCTAGGATGTAATACGTGTGCAATGGCCTGTAAAAATCAGTATCATCAAGATAAAGGGATTTTGTGGCGCAAGGTGCGTGAGATCGGGGCAGAGGAGTATCATATCGATAATAACAATATCTTGCCCACCTTAGTTTCGTACCAAAAAGCACCCAAGGCTGAGATGCCGATGGAGCGATTCTACTTTTCATTGGCATGTAACCATTGTGAAAACCCAGCCTGTGTGGCGATTTGTCCTGTGGGCGCACATACGAAAGACCCTGAAACAGGTATTTGTAAACATGACCAAACGATCTGTATTGGGTGTGGAGGATGCGTTAAAGCGTGCCCGTTTGGCGCTTCAAAGTTCAATGAAAAGATGGGACAAGCCGAGAAATGCAGTATGTGTTGGGAAAGGCAAGCCGATGGTAAAACAACGGCGTGTGTTCAGTCTTGCCCTGTAGGCGCTATTGCTATCATTGATCTTCACGATCCAAAGTATAAAGAGTATGCGAATGCTTCACCCATTGGCATTGACTATGCGATCAACGCGGAGACGAAACCGACAACACGGTTTATTCATCCATCCATGCCCAAAGAGGTTTACAGACTTCCAAAAGGATAATCATATGAAAACAACACTACGATGGATTGTAAGTCTTTGTGGTGTTTTTCTTTCACTCGCTTGGGGGCAGCCTGCCCCAAGCACCTGTAGTTTTGGAGATCCGCGTTTTGAAGAGCTTTCCCATCAAAACGTTGTCATTATCGAGCCCAAAAACTACGTGGTGGGCGAAGAAAACTTCGTTATAATACAGCTCGAAAAGCCAGAACTTCCCTCCGGCTACATGGTGAGTGTCTTTATCGATACGCTCACATCACCCCAAAGTGAACCTGAAGTGCAAGGATGGTACCCCAAAACGAGCATTAAGCCCTTACGTGAGGGAGTCTATGAGCTGTCGGTTCGTGTGAACCTGATGTATAAGGGAAGCTGAGGCGGTATTTTGGTTGCAAGTCTTGCAAATACAAAGATTCGTTTTACCGCAAAGAAACCGAAATGATAAGGAGCATCAAACGTGGATAAACTTTTTTTGGAACGATTGAAGACGCTCACCATTCTCTATGCCGAAGATGAAGAGGGTATCCGTAAAAACATTGCGGCATCGCTTCGCTACTACACCAAAGAGGTCATCGAAGCGGAGAATGGCAAAATTGCTTTAGAGCTCTATAAAAGCGAAAAACCCGACATTGTCCTGACCGATATTTTAATGCCCGTGATGAACGGCGTGGATCTGGTACGAGAGATTCGTAAAACCGATGAAGAGACGCCACTGGTCATCATCTCGGCACATACCGATAGAGAGTATCTGCTCAAAGTGGTTGATCTGCACTTAGAGCAGTACATCATCAAACCGGTCAATCTCAACGGTCTTTTAGAAGCCCTCGCACGCTGTTTAAAACGCATTTCCCAAACGCATACAATTGTCTATGAACTTCCCTGTGGCTACTCGTACGATGTCGATCATAAGCTGTTGACGTATGAAGGCGAGACGATACATCTCAATAAAAAAGAGGCGGGATTTTTGGAATTACTGCTGCACAATAAACAGCGCATCGTCACCTACGATGAGTTGCAAGCCCATGTTTGGCAAGATGACGTGATGACCGATAGTGCGCTTCGCTCATTGGTGCGAAATTTACGCAAGAAGTTACCGAAAGATTTTATTACCAATTTATCAGGGGTTGGATACCGATTTGAAATGTGCTAGACTCGTTTTTTTACTGCTTTTTTGGGTAAGCTTTAGCAATGCACAGGAGTGGAAAAACCCCTTTTACTACCGCAGTGACGATACCGCTTCCGTGCTCATCAACGAGCGTGTGGCAGGCTCTCACATCAAAGTTTTTTTACCCACCATGCCTTATTTGTACGTCTCAAAACTGGTCAATGGCACACTGGTTCGCTCCAGTGGCAACCATGAAGGGTGGGAGTATATGATGGCAACATCGTATGCGAAGATAGACGATCTTACCTATGAATTTTCCTTGCGAAAAGGGGTTCTATTTCAAGATGGAACACCGTTTAATGCGGACTCTGTGGTGGAAAACTTTGCCTATTTTATGAAAGACCCCGTGGTCTATTCGGACATTCATAAACGACTCAAGGACGTAACCAAGGTCGATGAGCATACCATTCGCATTCATCTGCACAAACCCTACGGACTGCTTTTTAGCGACCTCACTTCTATCAATCTTTACACATCTGCCTACCTCAAACGCTACGGCTGGAGTACGAAAGAGGGTTCTACATGTAATAGTATGCAAGCCCCTGGTCCGTATGGTTTGGGACCGTATATTTTAAAGCAAGGGTACGCGACAGGGCGGTTTCAAACGCCTATTTTAGAGCTCAAAGCCAATCCGAATTATTATGAAGCGGGCTTGCCGTATATTGAAAATGTGACGATTTATACCGAACTAACCTCCAATCAATCAGTCTCAATGGCGTTGGAGGAGGAGCGTTTAGACATTACGCCCATTCCGTTCAACAAAAAAGTAGAAACCGTGCTTTCCAAATACGCAAGGCTCTACACCAAACCTTCAACGCATAGCATTTCGATCTATTTTAATATGCTCAAACCTAACAGCAAACTCCAAGATCAAAACGTACGCATCGCGCTCAATAAAGCGCTCAACCAAGCCAACTTACTCAATTTTGTCTATAAAAAAGAGGGCGAACTTGCTCCCACCGAAGCTTCAGTCAATTATCGCTCCGTTAAACGAGCAACGAAGAGTCTTCCAACATGGGGTGAGCGTGCGCGCCAAAACCCTGAAGAGGAAAAGGAACTTAAAAAGATTTTAAATGGATTGGAACTTGATGTTATCACGATGGATCGTTTTATGTTTTTGTGGCGAGGCATCGAGTATCAGCTTAAAAGGTACGGTGTAACCCTGCATTACACGACCACGCCCAATGAAAAAGAGATCTACGAGCAGCTGCTCACCAATAGAGAATCGCCTAAAAAATGGGATATTTTGACATGGGGCAATGATGATTGGAGCAGTCATAACCCTTGGACAGCCTTTTTTGCGTATCGCATCTCCGATAAATGGTCGGCGATTGATAAAGACGATCTGATGCAAGAGTACATCGAGCATTTTTTCGATGTCGAATTTCAAAGTCCTGCCTTTGATGAGGTGGTTTCAAAAATTGTCAAACGGGCGTATGAGAAGGCGTATATGCTCTTTGTTCCCTCTCCAAACATTGTTTTAGCGGTCAATAAAGAGGTTTCTTATGAGCCCTCATCGGTTTTACTGATGCCTCTGTGGAAGGCAAAATTGACCAAATATCACTGGTCGATCAGAGGCAATGCCACGTATCCAAAAGAGCGCGAAGCGCCCATGTTACCATTAAGGTTTGAATATGATTAAGTATCTTTCCATGCGCTATAAATTTTTTCTGATGGCATCTTTGGGCATTTGTGCGATTGTCACGCTCTCCTTTTTAGCCTTTGACATTACCAACAAAGGTGTGGTCAATGTCAACAATGTCTTTGAAGGCTCCAAGCGGGTTCAGACGATTCAGCAGAGTTACATTTTGCCGCTGTTTAAGCTTCGCGAACAATCGCTCTCACTCATTATGGCGCCCAATGAAGACTTGCGCAAAGACATTCTTCAAAAAATCAATGAGATGCACCTTCAAATGGAAACACCGTTTAGCAAGCTTCCAGCACAAGTGTATTCCCAATGGAAAAACTACGTCGGATTGATCTTAGCCAATCAAGCTTATCTCAAAGAGGATTTTGAAGAGGGCGCGTTTATCAATGCTAACACAGCGGAGCGTGACCAGTTTTACACGCTTATGGATTCGCTTGAAGTGTTGCAACAAAACGAGCTCACCCATTCGTCTGAAACGTATTCTAAAGCCAATCGTGAAGCGATCAATTCGCGCTATTTTATTGCCATTTGGTTGATTATTATTGTGCTGTTGACCTTTATGTTTGGCTTTTTTATTGCTAAAAATATTGTCGATTCGATTTTACATGTAAGACGAGGTCTTCGAGAATTTTTTGACTACTTGAAGTCGCCCTCCACCGAAGAGGCGACGCGCATTCACATTCCGCTGACCAACAAAGATGAACTAGGCGACATGGCACGCCAGATCAATCAGAACATTGAGATCATTCAAGCCAATCTTGAACAAGATAGCAAACTCATCGAAGATGCGACCAATGTCGTCGAAGATCTCAAACTGGGCAATTTGGATCGCAGACTCGTGGCTTCGGGCAATTCTGATCAGCTCAATCTGCTCAAAGCCGTAATGAATGAGATGCTTAATAATTTGGAGCTACGCATTCAGCAAGAGATCAATGAGCGCACCCGTCAAGAACAGCTACTGATTCAGCAAAGCAAACTCGCCGCCATGGGCAATATGATCGGCAATATCGCGCATCAATGGAGACAACCTCTAGGCGAAATCAACGCGCTTTTGATGATCATCCAAGTCAGACAGCATTTTGATGACTTTAATGAAGCCTTTTTAACGGAGAAGATCGAAGAGTGCAACCGCATCACCGCGTACATGTCTAATACGATCAGTGACTTTCAAAACTTTTTCAAACCCTCCAAAGACAAAGAGATTTTTGAGATCAATGATGCGTGCGAGCGTGCAAGCTCCATCATCCAAGCCTCCTTACGTTACCACTCCATTGAGTTTTTGTTTGAGGCAACTGAATCGATCAAAGTGTTGGGTTATCCCAATGAATTTGCCCAAGCACTTTTGAATATTCTCTCCAATGCCAAAGATGTTCTCACTGATAGGCAGATTGAAAATCCGTTCATTCACATGAGCGTAAAAAATGGTGAAAAGTATACGCTGATCAAGATCGAAGACAACGGTGGCGGCATTTCAAAAGAGCATTTGGAGCGCATTTTTGAGCCGTATTTTACGACCAAACACGCTAAGCAAGGTACGGGCATCGGGCTTTATATGACCAAGATGATCATCGAAAACAATATGAACGGCATCGTAACGGTTAAAAATACAGAGCATGGTGCACTCTTTACGATCAAAATCAAACATCATTAACCTATTGAACTCTTGACACGTCTTTAAAGTAAAGCTCTAAAGACTACGTTAACACTAGGTACACTTGGGCAGAGTGCCCACGCACTTTTGGTGCTCTATTAACTTAAAAAGAAGAATTAATTTCTCTTTTTCATCTCAGCCACATTTTTTTGCCACTTTTTTTCACTACTATTCTCGAAACATTCAAGGAGTCGTAGATGAAAATTATCTCAAAATCACTTATTATTGCCACCACATTGGCGATTAGCGCGCATGCAACGCCACTTTACACTAAATGTATTGCGTGTCATGGCGCGTCTGGGGAGAAAGCTGCGTTAAACAAAAGTTTGATCATCAAAGATATGAGCAAGGCTGATTTTATAAGCGCGATGAAGGGCTATAAAGATGGTAGTTACGGCAAAGAGCAAAAAGCGTTGATGAAAGCGCAAGTAGCAACACTTAGTGATGCTCAAATCGAAGAGATTGCCTCTTTTATCGTAAAAAAATAGTTGGTTTTCAAACATGGAAACCTGTCAAAAAAGACGTGATTTTATAGGCATGGCACTCGCAGGCGTTAGCGCTGTGGGTGGCGTGTGTGCGCTTGGAGCGATGAAAAAGAGTTGGGATCCTCTCCCGAGTGTCCAATCAGCTGGCTTCGTCACCGTCGATGTTTCCACGATAGAAGAGGGCGAAGCGCGCAGTTTTGTGTGGCGTGGAAAGCCTATTTTTGTTCTTCGTAAAAGTGCCGATACCCCTAAAAATGCGAAACGCGATGTGGTCATTGGCGAGAAAGTCTTTACGCTTGTCATCGGACTGTGTACCCATCTTGGTTGTATCCCTTCGTATGATGCAAAGCAAAAAAGTTTTATCTGCGCCTGTCACGGTGGCGTTTTTGATGCGAGTGGTATCAACACCTTTGGTCCGCCACCTCGTCCACTGGACATTCCTCCCTTTAAAATTGCCGGTGAAACGCTTGTTTTGGGTGAAGAGGGAGAAGAGTACAAAAAATTAACCGCGAAAAAAGCGTAGGAGTAGGGCATGGCAGAAATACGAAAAAGCGAAGGCTTTATAGACTGGCTCGATCAACGTCTCGCGGTGAAAGCCTTTATGCGTGTGATGATGACCGAATATTGGATACCCAAAAACATCAATTTCCTCTGGGCAATGGGTGTCGTTTTGGTCGTTCTTTTTGGAGTGTTATTGGTGACGGGACTGCTTTTATTGATGTACTACAAACCTGACATTAATCTCGCGTTTGATAGTGTCAACTATACCATCATGCAAGAAGTAGAGTATGGCTGGTTGTGGCGACATATGCACGGTGTGGCTGCTTCTGCGACGTTTCTGATCATCTATATTCACCTTTTTACGGGTATTTACTACGGTTCCTACAAAAAAGGGCGTGAGATGATCTGGATAACAGGAATGGTGCTTTTTATCGCCTTTTCCGCCGAAGCGTTTAGTGGTTATATGCTTCCGTGGGGGCAGATGAGTTACTGGGCGGCGCAAGTGATTACCAATCTTTTCAGTGGTATTCCCGTCATTGGCGATGATGTGGTCATCTGGATACGCGGTGATTACGTGGTGGCGGATGCAACGTTGACACGTTTTTTCATGCTTCATGTTGTGTTGCTTCCTTTGGTGATTATCGTGGTGATTGCGGTGCATTTTTACTCACTTCGTTTTTCCCATGTCAATAATCAAGAATCCGAAGTCTTTAACTTTGATGTAGAATCGAAAAAGTTTTTAGAAGGGCGCAAAAAAGAGTCAAAGGTCGTTCCTTTTTGGCCTGTTTTCCTTTCAAAAGATTTCTTTGTCGTCGGTTTTTTTATGACGATTTTCTTTGCATTGGTCTGTTATCAGTTTGATTTTGCGATGGATCCGATCAACTTTGAGCCTGCTAATTCGATGAAAACGCCGGCACATATCTATCCTGAGTGGTATTTTTTGTGGAACTACGAAGTGCTTCGAGGCTTTTTCTTTGACATCGGTGGCATGGCGGCGATGGACATTGGGTTGATCGCGTTTGTGATCGCCAACATCGTCTTTATGATCTTGCCTTTTTTAGATCGCAATCCAATGAACACCGCCCCTGCGCACAAACGACCTGTCTTTAAATACTGGTTTTGGCTTTTGGTGATCGACATGATCGTACTCACCGTCTATGGCAAACTTCCTCCCACTGGTATGAATGCGTGGGTGGGTTTTGTGGCTGCTGTTATTTTCCTAGGACTGTTTATCGCCCTTCCATTCATTACCAAATACGAAGCAAAAGGAAATGTCCAATGAGAGAGATCAAGATTTTGGCCATTGTGCTCTTTTTTACGGCGGTGACCTATTGGGGCGTGGAGCCTTATGCGCATTCGCAAATGCACCCACATGTGGCACCTGCAGATTTTGGTTTTAAAGACTTAGAACCTTTACATGTAAACGGAAATGTGGAAAACGGTCAAGTGTTGGTCGAAGCCAATTGCATTGCATGTCATAGCATTAAAAGTTTAGGTCTAGAAGCGCCTATGAGCATCGAAGATGCGGCGAATGCGTATGGTGTCGTGCCTCCAGATCTGAGTCATGCAGGGGTAATTTACGATAAAAATTACCTTGCAGGCTTTTTAAAAGACCCTGTGGGTGCGACCAAACTTTCGCATAAATTTGGCGAGGCTAAACCGTACGCGATGCCGAGTTACAGTTTTTTAAGCGAGCAAGAGATCGCTGATATTGTGGCGTATCTTAAAAATATTGTCGCTACAAAGGTGTCCGATAAAACGGTCTTTGAAGAGGCGTGTGGCAGATGCCATAGTATGAAGTACGACGCACTTAAAGCGCAAACACCGAACGCTTTTATCAAAAGCTATCTAGGTGCTGAAGCACCTGATGTGTCGATGATGATTCGCTCTAAAAAAGCGGAGTATCTGAGCACGTTTATGAATGAGCCGACAAAGATGGTTGAGGGCATTGCGATGCCTCGTGTGGGGCTCACAGAGGCGTCTCAAGATCAAGTGATCAACTACATGGAAAGTGTGGGAGATCGCAAAAAGGCGGAGCGTGAAAGCCTTGGCTTAAAGCTCATTGGATTTATGGCTATTTTTACCCTAATAGCGTATTTGTGGAAAGTTCAAATTTGGAAAGAGGTGGAGTAATCCGCCTCTTTTTCTCGTGTCAACTTAAAGGTAAGATGATGTTAAAAACAATCAAATCAAAAACTATTTTTACGCTCTTTGTTGCAACGCTTGGTACGCTTGGTATTTTATTTTTTTTAATATCGTATGACTTTGAAAAATTGGCTAAAAGTCAATTTAAAACCTCTTCAACCATGCTCTCTTCCGCCATTTTTCAAACCATCAAAGAGAGTATGAACTCTGGCGATCCACAAGTAATCGCTACTACCATTCAAAATGCTGCAACTATTTTGGGTGTAACGCAACTGAAAGTGTATAAAAGTCCATCGGTTAAAGAGCTTTTTGGAAGCCCGAAAGATGAGCAGATTCCTGCAAAATTAGAGCCGCTTTTACACCAACACACAGAATTTTTTGAAGAGTTTAAAGAAAAAGATCAAGAGTACATACGCATAGCACTTCCTCTCAAAGCTGAAGTATCGTGTCTTAGCTGCCATGCCAATGCGAAAGAAAATGATGTTTTAGGTGTGAGCGAACTGATTATCTCGACACAAACATCTAAAGAGAGTATCTTTCGTGCCAAAATGCGTATTATCTTCTTTATGGCGTTAGCGGTAGCCCTTATCTTGATAAGTTTTTCGCTCTTTTTTAAAAAAGAGATTTTTGGTGTCATTGAAACGTTGCGGTTGATGGTTTATAACGTGGCAAAAGGTGATTGTGATTTAACAAAACGCCTTGAGATTAAGCAGTACGATGAACTAGGGGTTGTTTCATCGCTTATCAATGAGTTCTTATCCAAAATACAAACGACACTTCACGATGTTAAAATAAGCTCCTCTCTCAATCAAGAGTCTGCCCAAGCTTTAAGAACGATTGCTGCTTCTGTTGTTGAAAAGATTGCTTCGCAAATTGATGCGATTGCTCAAGTTCACCGTTCCATCATGGCAATACGCAGTGAAACAAATGAGTCGTATTCCCTCTCTCAAATAAGCTCTACGAATCTACAAGAAGCACGAAAATCGCTCGGTCAGCTCTTTTGTGAGCTTGAAGCTTCCGTTGTAGCTATACAGTATGATAGTGAGCACGAAAGTGCATTAGCCGACAAAATGACACAATTAACCACGCATGCTACACAGATCAAAACGGTTTTAGAGACGATTGAAGAGATTGCGTCGCAAACCAATCTGCTCTCTTTAAATGCGGCGATTGAAGCAGCACGTGCGGGTGAGCATGGAAGAGGATTTGCCGTGGTGGCAGATGAAGTACGTAAGTTGGCAGAGAAGACGCAAAAAAGCCTTGAAGAGATCAGTCTTGTCGTGCATGCTATTACCACAGGGATTTTGGAGATTAGCGCTGAAATTCAAAAGAGCTCTGAAAATGCCACAGCTATCTCGCTAAACTCTCAAACGTTGATTGATGAGGCAAAGAAGTCTGATGCAAAGCTTCTGTTGGCAACCCATAATGCAGACGAGACCATGCAAAAAAATAGCCAAACACTGCATCATATTGAAGCCTTGGTTGATGTGGCACACACCATGGTTCACCTCGCAGAGGAGACTCAAGAGACAACGCTTGGTTTACAAACCATTTGCACGGAGCAAGCAAAAAAGAGTGATGATTTAAAAAGCATGCTTCAAGCCTTTCGTACCCAAAAATAATCTCAACTCTCTTCCTTGTTTAGCCGAAGAGAGTTCTCTTTCTCTTTCCTATTATTTCGTCAAAAAAACTCTTTTTACCTGCGATTATTTTGCTCTTTTTTTTATTTAAAATTTTCCTTGAAGCTTCAAATTAATTATAAAAATAACGGGCATATTAAAGGTTTAGATGGATGGGTTTATGCGTCTGTCTGGATGCGTTTGAATGTAAAACGTAGCGCATCGTTTTTGGCATAAATTAACGTCATAACGGCTTTACATGTAAAGTCGTTTTATCTTCAAGGAGAAACGTATGAAATTGGCAAATCTTAGTGTGGCAGCGCTGTGTCTTGCAGGGCTTAGTACCTGTTCTTTGGGTGCCGATACATTGGCGGATGCTTTCAAAGAGGGCAAAATCAGTGGTGAACTCAAAGCATTTTACTGGGATCGCGACCGTAATCCCTCTATCAATTCGGCTTCCATCTTCAACACGGGTGTCGTTCTTGGCTACACCACAGGCTCTTACAATGGCTTTAGTCTTGGCTTAACAGGGCAAGCCAATAGCGCGCCATTTGCAAGTTCCAACGCTAAAACACAATTCGGGTGGGATGAGTACGGCTCAGGTGCACAACTTTCCGAAGCCTATTTGGCGTATAGCGCAGGTAAAACTACCGTTCAAGTCGGACGAATGTTTTTAAATACGCCACTCATCGCCTCTATAAGTAACCGTATGGTCAAAGAGGCATTTGAAGGTGCAAGCATCGTCAATACCGATCTCCCCAACACAACTTTGACCGCAGCCTACGTGCAAAAATTCCAAGCACAAACCGATGGGGCTGGCAACATCGGTAAATTTACCACCTATAATAATCCTTACGGCGTCTCACCACTCTTGGAAGATGGTGCCTATACCCTTGTTGCGGTCAATAAAAGTATCACAGGCTTAACCCTAACCGCGGCGTATGCAGAAGACTTGGAAACCAACGGAGCGATGGCGTACGCAGAAGCGGCGTACAGTATTGCCGTGAACGCCTTTACCTACGGCTTGAGCGCACAATACTACTACAGCGACAAAGAAGTCACGGGGAGCAAAGATGCCGATCTTTACGGGCTTAAAGCAAGCCTCGGTTATGGCGCACTCAGTGGTTATGTGGCTTACACAACCGTGAGCAAAGATGCCACCGTGACACCGGGCATTGGTTGGGGGGCTGATCTTGCGTACACCGGAACCATCATTCTCTCTAGCAGTTACCCTGCTAACACCGATGCGTATGCCATCGGTCTTGGTTACGCATTTACCCCAACCACAACGCTTGGGGCAAGTTACACGATAACCGACGATGATGACCTCGCGTACGGCAAAGCTTCGTACGTTTCACTCACGGGCAATTACGCCTTTGATGGCGCCCTCAAGGGACTCAGTTTCCTTGTGATGTACGATAAAGAGTATCGCGATTTAGCAGGGGCTCAAGATAAAGACGAGTTTAGATTTAGCGCCAGTTATAAGTTCTAAAATGTCTCAGCGCTTTTACATGTAAAGTTTACATGTAAAAGCGTTTTAAAACATCTCAGGTCTTCCAAAATGGTAGCCTTGGGAGTAATCAATGCCCATATCGCGTACCATCTCGTAAATGGCTTCGCTCTCGACAAACTCTGCGACGGTGGTGAGATTTTGCTTTTTGGCAAACAGAACGATGGTCTCAACAATGTGCTGACTGGCGGTGTTGTGTTTAATATTTTTAATCAAACTTCCATCAATTTTAAGAATGTCAGGCTCATACGAGAGCAGTCGCTCAAAGTTGGAATACCCCGTTCCAAAGTCATCAATGGCGATCTTAACACCCCGTGCTTTCACTTTTTGGATAAATTGCCTAATGAGTAAAAAGTCTTTAATATCTTCACTCTCCAACAGCTCAAAAATGACGCGATGTGCCTGTTCTTCATGCGCAATCAAAAGGTGCTCAATGTAGTCGGTGATCTCATCGCGCTCGATGTCATGCACGGAGAGGTTGATGGAGATAGAAACGTCGGGTACTTTCAGCAGTGCAGCAAAGGAGTTTTCCAAAACGATCTTGGTGATTTTGGAGTAGTAGCGCCCTTTTTTGGCGATTTCTAAGAAATAAAACGGTGTTAAAAGCTGTCCCTCTTCGGTCACAAGGCGTACTAAGGATTCGTATTTTTCTACTTCTTGTGTGATGTTGTTGACGATGGGCTGGAAGCACGAGATGATTTTGTGATTGTCAATCGCTGTTTTAATCATATGAATCGTCTCAATATTTTTAAGCGCATTTTCATACTCAATGCCAGAGAGTCCATCCGCGTAGACGATGGATTGCTTATGTTCAATCGCATTTTGTATGCCAATTTTGGCGTCTTCAAAGATTTTGAAAATGCCATACGTAAAGCTACAGATCACAGAGATGTCGTACTCAAGGGAATCGACTTTAACGATATACTCTTTGACATTGGCTAAAAATTGCTCTAAAACAGTGTGGATCTCCTCTTTGCTTGCTTTACAGTTACGGCGGTCAATCGCAAAGGCATACAAGCCATTCTCAAGGTGATAGACTCTTTGAAATCCCCAACGATTGGGCATCAGATAGAGCATATTTTTACCAAACGCCATTTCGATTTTTTCGACACTGGCTTTGTCATAAAACTTCTCTAAGATGGTGTAGTCTTCGATTTGCACCAAGATCAGCACCGAAAGACGATTTGCTTCTAAAAAATCAAAAAGTTGCTTTTTATCGCTCATAATCGCGGTAATGTCATGGCGCAACGAGATGTACTCTTCCACCTCACCGTTAGGATTTAAAATGGGCTGGATGGTCGTTTTGACATAGTAGGTATCGCCGTTTTTTGCACGGTTTTTCACGATGCCTTGCCATGTTTTTTTCTCATCCTTAATCGTTTTCCACAGATCCCTAAAAGCGGTTTTAGGCATATCAGGATGGCGAATGATATTGTGCGATTTTCCAAGAAGCTCCTCTTTGGTGTACCCAGAAATTTGGCAAAATTTATCATTGACAAACGTGATGATCCCTTTTGGGTCGGTTTTTGAGATGATGGAGCTTAGATTGGTGATGTTTTCATACTGTTTGAGTAAGAGCACATTTTTGGTATTTTGATACCGAAGGTGAATTTTTTCGATCACTTTGTGCAATGTTCGGATCAGCTGCGAGATATTGAGTGGTTTGAGCAGATACCCATCCACGCCAGCTTCTATGGTCTGAGTGAGAAAGTTTGACTCATGGTGCGCTGAGAGAACGATGATCGCCACATCAGCGCTGATCGTTCGGATGCGCTGTATCAGCTCGATGCCATTCATGCGTGGCATCGTAATGTCGGTAATGACAAGGTCGATCTTTGCGTGCGAATCGGCATACAGACGCGCACCATCCTCGCCGTCTTCGCCTACAATGATCGTGTCGAAAAATTCTGAAAAAAGACTGGTGGCGGCATGCCTTGCTTGTGGATCATCTTCAATGTAAAGAAGCGTCATTCCCCGACTCATCTGCTTCAACGATGCTATTTGCTTGCGCTCCATAGCGTATTCCCCCTATTGGTTGCCCGAATTTGACATGACCTATGTTGCCAAGGTTAAGATCGATAGACTCTTTTTCAAACAGCATGACAATGGTTGATCCCATTTCAAAATGACCCAATTCATCGCCTTTTGAGAGCGAAAGATCGTCATACTGATAACATTGTTGAAGGCTAGATTTGGCATTTGTCTGAATGTTGGCATCAAAAGTAAATGCCATTTTACCCACATTTAAAGCGCCAACAAAGACCATGTAAAAGAGTCTATTTTCTTTAGTGTAACATTCTAGCACAACACGCTCGTTTTCGATGAAAAGTCCCTCAATTTTACGAAGCCATGTGAAATTTACGGGATAAAGTTTCCCTGGAAGGTGCACCGCTTTGGCAATGCGCATATCAATCGGTGCATGATACCGATGATAATCACGCGGCGAGAGGTAAAAGTTGACAAACATTCCACCCTCCAACCGCGCTTTTTTCTCTTTGGCGATGTAATCGCCCAAAAGGCGTCTCACATCGTAGCTAAATCCTTTTATCTGTAACGCAAGCTGCGCTTCAATGATGCCAAAAGCGCTTATAAAACTATCGCAAGGCGAGATCACGGTTGTATCGTTGATGTTAAAAAGACGGCGCGTTTTAAAACGCCTTGTAAAAAAGGCATTCAGACTTTTGTAAGAAGAAGCTTCTTCAAATTCCGTCAAATCAACCTTCATCATCGCCGTATACGATTGGTTGATGATGCGTTGTAGAGCGCTTGGGAACTCTTTGGACGCAAAAACACCAAAAAGACGAGACGCAATAGAACTTTTAAAGTTAGGGTAACGTTGCATGAGACTCTTTCGATTGATAAATTTCTTTGGAAGATTTGATTATAGCGAATCAATACGCTTCTTGCAAAAAATGTGATATATTTGCGCCATGAAAACAACACAAACCCACTCTTTTGAGCAACTCATCACCAATGCGGACATGTTAGCCAACCTCACACAACTTGGCTACACCACCATGACGCCCATCCAAGAAGCATCGTTAGTGTACATCATCGAAGGGCGCGACATCGTCGCCAAAGCGAAAACCGGCAGTGGCAAGACCGCCGCGTTTGGTTTGCCGCTTCTTTTAGCTTTACATGTAAACTCCATGCGCATTCAGTCTGTCGTACTCTGCCCAACGCGCGAACTTGCCGAACAAGTCAGCGCGGAGCTTAGACGACTCGCCAGATTTGCGCATAACATTAAAATCGTCACGCTGTGTGGTGGAACGCGTTTTGTACCGCAGTGCATCAACCTAGAGCATGGCGCGCACATCGTGGTCGGAACGCCGGGGCGCATTTTGCAACATTTGCAAGAGAAAACCATTAACTTTGAGCAGATTAAAACGCTCGTCCTCGATGAAGCAGACCGTATGCTCGACATGGGTTTTTACGAAGACATCGAGAAGATCATCGCCAAAATGCCTGCAAAACGTCAAACCTTGCTTTTTTCCGCCACCTTTCCCAAAGAGATCGAGCGCATGTGCAACGAAGTGCAAAACGATGCTTTACATGTAAGCATCGAAGAAGAGGCAACCACCTCACCCAACATCACCCAAATCTGCTACACCGTCGAACCACGCGAAAAAGAGGCCGCACTCAAAGGCGTTTTGTTAGAGAGCGATGCCAAGTCAGTCATCATCTTTTGTAAAACCAAAGTGGGCGTCGCCGAGCTTCAAGGTTACCTGTTAGATGAAGGCTTTGATGCACTTAGTTTGCATGGTGATTTAGAACAGATCGACCGCGACGAGCACCTGCTACTTTTCGCCAACGGCAGTGCCCAAATCCTCGTAGCCACCGACCTTGCCTCACGCGGACTGGACGTCAAAGATGTCGAGATGGTCATCAACTACGAACTCCCTCAAACGATGGAAATCTACACCCACCGAATCGGTCGAACAGGGCGCATGGAAAAAGAAGGCATGGCAGTCAGCTTCGTCACGCCAAGAGAAGAGGGCTTCTTTGAAGAGCTCACAGAGGCAAATTTTGCCTTTACATGTAAACGCATCAGCGACCTAAATCCAACCCTCTCAAAGCCCAAAAAAGCCCTGTGCATCACGCTCTGCATCGACGCAGGCAAAAAACACAAAATGCGCGCAGGCGACATCTTGGGAACGCTCACCAAAGACTTGGGTCTGGAGGCTGGGATCATTGGAAAAATTGACATCTTAGAGAAGTTTTCTTACGTCGCCATAGCGCGCGAATATGCCGATAAAGCGTTTGATGGGCTGTGTGCTACGACGATTAAAAATAGACGGTTTAAGATTTGGAAGTTGGGGTAAGAATAGTGTTTTTTAAAATATATATAAAATTTGTTAAAAATTTACAAAAATAAGCTTTATTTTGTTTTTATAGTGATATTATATAGGTAATAAAACGAGGAGTTACTCATGTTAGTACAATTTAGTGTTGATAATTATCGCTCGATTAAAGACAAAGTCACTTTGAGTATGATGACCGCCACTAAAGATAAAGAACGATGCTTTAAAATTCGGAATTATGAGCTATTAAATAGTGCTGTTATTTACGGAGCAAATGCAAGCGGGAAAAGCAATCTTTTACGGGCTATGTCATTTATGAAGAATATCGTTCTTAATAAAATGAAAGTCATTCAATCAACAGATACACTTCCACATGATCCTTTTAAGCTTAATACTACAACACAAGATGCATCCAGTACATTTGAAATCATTTTTTTTATTGATACGGTTAAATACCGCTATGGTTTTGAAATTGATGATACAACCGTCTATACTGAATGGTTATACGCTGATGAAAAAGGCAAAGAAGCCAAACTTTTTTATCGTGAAATGGGTGAGGAAGAGTATGTTAACCTTTCTTTTAAAGAAGGGTATCAATTTTTTGACAAAAAAAATACAAAAATTACTATCTCTAAAAACCAACTTTTTCTTTGGAAGTGCGATCAGAATGATGGTGAAATTTCTAAAAGTATTTTAAACTGGTTCAAACATTTTAATATTATCAATGGTGTTGAACATGATGGATATATTAATTACACGATGCAAAAAATGGAAGATGTGAATTTTAGAAAAGAAATTATCAAGTTTGTCAAGACAGCGGATATTGGAATTGAAGATATTATCTTAGAAGAAAATGATATTCCTAAAGAGATGCTAGAGAAAATACCTTTGCCTGATGAATTAAGGCAGAAATTTTTAGAAGATGGCGGTTTGAAACAAGTAGATATAAATACCTATCATGCAAAATATGATGAAAAAAATAGTGTAGTAGGTAAAGAAGTTTTTGAGTTAGATGATGAAGAATCATTAGGTACACGTAAATTTTTCAAAATGTCAGCACCGATTTTAAATACCTTACAAGAAGGCAAAATTTTAGCGATTGATGAACTTGATGCAAGTTTGCATCCAATGCTCACCATGCACCTCATTAAACTTTTTCATGACCCAAAAGTGAACACAAAGAATGCCCAATTGATTTTCACAACGCATGATACCAACCTTTTAAAGCCACATTTGTTTAGACGAGATCAAATTTGGTTTACGGAAAAAGACGTGTATGGTTCTACTCATCTGAATGCGTTAGCAGAGTTTAAAGATGTACGAAAAGACGCAGATTTTGAGAAAGAGTATATTCAAGGAAAATACGGAGCCATCCCGTATCTTGGAAAGTTTGAGTTTTAGCTATGAGAAGAAAAGATAAAGAGGCTGAACAAGCACGAAAAAGAGAGCAAACCAAACAGGAATTAAAACGTACAATTGCAACGAAAGAGCAAATTCCTGACATTATCATAGCTTGTGAAGATGAGGCTTCTGCGCCTACTTATTTTAAAGCACTTATTGGACAGTTAAGAGAGTCACGAAAAATTACACCAGACTCTTTTGTCATTGCAAAACATACTAATACCCATCCTACAGGAATTTTGGAAGACTTAAAAAAGCATCGATGTAAATTTAGTGGTAAAAGCTATAAAGATTTTAAACACAAATGGATTGTGATCGATAGAGATAAAGAACACGTAAATGGCGGAGGACATAGTCCCGAAGATTTTAACAGTGCGTTAGCCCAAGCTAAAAGTTTAAAAGTTGATGTGGCTTATTCTAACGATGCGTTTGAATTGTGGTATTTACTTCATTTTAACCCTCGTGAAACAGCCATTTTAAGAGATGAACTTTTAACACAAGTGATAGAAAAATTGCAAGCTCGTAATGAGTCTAAATTTGGACAACTTGATAAAGATACCATTAAACAAGCTACTTTTACAAAACTTATTTTTGATGAACTTCAGGCTTTGCAAGAAACTGCCATTAAAAATGCAGAAAGATTAATGGCATCTTATGAAGTAGCTCATAATCCAGAAAATGACAATCCCTCAACGACAGACAGTACATGTATTAGTGAAATTGTTAAATAGTTTATGGATAGAATAAATTGCGGATATATTTAATGCCTAAAAAGGCTATATTTAGGCATTTTTACACTTTTTATCCTCAATAATTGCGGATATTTTTGCGCATCTTTTAGCTTAACCTCTCACCGCTTTCAACCAGTTATAAATCGTAGCCTTCGAGACATTTAAAACCGAGCAGATATACCCCACAACATTGCGAATGGCGAAGATGCCTTCACTCTCTAAAAAAACCACCAACTCTTTTTTGTCATCACTCGAAAGACCTGAGAGGGCGATGTTTTTAATACTCAAATATTTCTCTATCGTCTCATCGGTGTGTTCTCTCCAACTTTGGGAAAAAAGCACGGAGGGTTTGGGTGCGGAGTCGTTTACATGTAAAAAGCCTTTGAGCGACTCAAACAGCGATTCTATCGGTTCTGTGTTGTAGTTAATGCAGATCATCCCGATGGGTTTTTCCTCCGCGTCTCGCACGATGATGCTCACCGCTTTGAGGCGTTTGCCTTCACTGCTGGTTTTATCGTACGGGCCGACCCAATTTTCTTTGATGCTGTTTAGGTCTTTGAGCTCGCTTATCATCGCATCGCCGACGCGACGTTTGGAGAAGGCATTGACGATGTGGACGAGTTTTTTGGCTTCAAGATCGTGCATGACGACTTCGACATTGGGGTAAAACAGTTTTGCTATGGCATCGCACAAGGCGACATAAGGTTTGAGCTCTTTTTTCATTCGGAAATCATAACACAACTTTTGCAAAATTATCTTGATAAAGTGTCTAATTTAGACTATAATTCTAAAAATTATCCCAAGGAATGAACATGGCAATTGGTTTTATCGGACTAGGCAATTTAGGAACGGCTATTGCAAAACGGTTAGCAAGCATGGGCGAAGAGGTTTTGGTATGGAACCGAACAAAGGCGAAAGCGGAAGCCAAAGGGTTTGTGTGTGAAAGCTCACCCAAAGCGCTCTTGGAGAAATGCGACACAGTACTCATGTGTCTGTTTGACTCGGATGGCGTACGCAATGTCTTAACAATGGAGAACGGACTTTTAAGCGCCAATCTCAAAGACAAAACCATCATCGATCTTTCGACCAACCATTTCAATGACGTGGTTGAGTTTCACGCGATGGTTGAAAAGCAGGGTGGCAGTTACCTTGAGTCGCCTGTTTTAGGCAGTGTTGTCCCTGCAAGTAAAGGTGAGTTGACCGCTGTTTGCGCTGGGCGTGAGAGTGTTTTTCTTACGTGTAAACCTCTTTTAGAGAAATTTGCTTCGACGATTTTTCATCTCAAAGAGGCAGGATTTGCAGCGAAGATGAAGCTGATCAATAACCTCTGTTTGGGTTCATTTATGGCAACGATTGCCGAGTGTGCGGCACTGGGTGAAGCGTGTGGCATCGATAAAAAAGAGCTTTTAGAGATTTTGGGCGCAGGTGGGGGAAAGTCATTGGTGTTGGCGGCTAAAACGCAAAAGCTCATCGATGAAGATTTTAGTCCGCATTTTAGCACCGCTGCGATCACCAAAGATTTGCATTGTCTGCAAGACTTGGCGTATAGCCTGAACCGTCCGCTTTACACCGCAAGTGTCACCAAAGAGCTGTTTTCCAAAATGAAAATGAGCGGTTACGGTGACGAAGACTTCAGTTCTATTTACCGACTTTTTAAGGCGTGACAAAAAAAGGGCATTTTAATGGTAAAGTGCCCTTTACATTTTTCAAAAAACTCTCCCCCTTTTTTCCCTCTTTTTACTGGTACTATCTGCGCACGATTTAAATAATATAAAATTTATCTTACTTTAACTATTTAATTTGTAATCTTTCAGTTTTTTAAAATTATTGAAGAGATTATCCGAAAGAATGCCCTTTCTTTGGGGTGATCTCTTGAAAAATCAAAGAGATCAAAATGACTAAGGAGGTGCAATATGAACGAAAGTAGACGTGGCTTTGTCAAAAAAGCTGCACTTGTAAGTGCGGTCGCAACCGTAGGTGTTGTGGGTGTACACGCAAGTTCTGCGGGTTCAAAAAGTACAAGTGGCGTGGTAAAAGGAACGTCTCCAAAAAAAGAGATCACCTATACTAAAACTGGAGCATGGGAAGATTATTACAAATCTGCTATGTAAATAAACAAAAGGATAACGCGTTATGGAAAGCACAACAACGCGTGCTCTAACAACGACCGTAGGTCGAAGATCATTTTTGAAAATGGCAGCCTTGGGAAGCGTTTTTGGCGCAACATCAAGCTTTGCTAGTGAGAAAGTGACAAGAGCCGCAACAGAGGAAGAGATCAAAGATCCATTTCCTGGAAGTAAAAAAGTAAAAACCATCTGTACATCGTGTTCAGTTGGATGTGGTGTGATCGCAGAAGTTCACAACGGTGTTTGGGTTCGTCAAGAAGTTGCTCAAGACCACCCAATCAGCCTTGGCGGACACTGCTGTAAGGGTGCCGATATGATCGATATGGTCAGATCAGAAGTACGCCTTAAGTACCCCATGGAAAAAGTCAATGGTCAATGGAAACGCCTCTCTTGGGATGAAGCATTAACGAAGATTGCTACTAAATTAGCAGACCTTAAGAAAAAAGATGGTCCCGATGCGGTTCAATTCTTAGGCTCCGCCAAAATGAGCAATGAACAAGCATACTACTTTAGAAAGTTTGCCGCGTTTTTTGGAACCAACAATATAGATCATCAAGCAAGAATCTGACACAGCTCCTCAGTCGCCGGTGTGGCGAATACATTAGGATATGGGTCAATGACAAACTCGTTTGGAGACATCCAAAATGCAAAATCTATCTTTATTATCGGTTGTAATCCTGCCGTTAATCACCCTGTAGGTTTTGGTCATATATTAAAAGCAAAAGAGCGCAATAACGCGAAAATTATTGTTATCGATCCACGCTTTACGAAAAGTGCTGCAAAAGCAGACTACTTTGCACAAATTCGCCCTGGTACGGACATCCCGTTTGTCTATGGTATGCTGCATATCATCTTCAAAAACGGTTGGGAAGATAAAAAATACATCGAAGATCGCGTGTATGGTATGGATGAAATCCGTGCGGAAGCTGCCAAATGGACACCACAAGTTGTTGCGGATGTTACAGGCGTTAGTGCAGAGACACTCATTGAAATTACAACTATTTATGCTAAAAACTCTCCCGGTACGCTCCTTTGGGCGATGGGTCTAACTCAACATACCGTTGGTACAGGCAATACGCGTATTGCTCCCATTCTTCAAATGGCGTTAGGTTATATGGGAAAAGCGGGTGGCGGTACTAACATTCTAAGAGGGCATGACAACGTTCAAGGTGCTACGGATATGGGATGTTTATCGGACACGCTTCCTGGTTATTATGGCTTGGTGGAAGGCTCGTGGAAATATTACGCACGCATGTGGGGCGTAGAGTACGACTACATCAAATCACACTTTAAAGACGCTTCATGGATGGGCAAACCAGGCTTTACCTTAGCTCGTTGGTGGGCAGGCGTTCTCGCTGGTAAACCAGGTGAAGATGCCATTGAAAATGCAGGCACAAACCTCAAAGCGCTTGTCGTTATGGGTTGTGGTATTACATCAACATCGCAAAACCTCAAAATCCAACAAGGTCTTGATAACTTAGAGCTTTTGGTGATCGCTGATCCATTTGTCAATGAAGCGGCTATTTTAACCAATCGAAAAGACAATCTCTTTATCTTGCCAAGTGCAACACAGTTTGAGAGCAGCGGAACCGTTTCTGCGACCAACCGAAGTGCGCAGTGGCGTTATAAAGTCGTTGAGCCTCTTTATGAGAGTAAAGCCGATCAAGACATTATGTTTGAACTTGCGAAGCGTTTAGGCTTCTACGAAGAGTATACCCGTTCCATGATGATGCACCTTAAAAGTGATGGCTATCTTGAAATGACACCGGGTAAAAAAACCTTCCAATGGCCTGAAGATGCGACTATTGAGATTTCTCGCACCCTTAGAACCATCGGTATGATGGGCTGGACACCAGAGCGTATCAAAAAACATACCGACAATTGGCATATGTTTGATGAAATCACTGGAGCGGGCAAAGGTGAGATGAAAGGCGAATACTACGGACTTCCTTGGCCATGTTGGAGCGTCAAACACGGCGGTACACCAAACCTTTACAATGTGGATGTTCCTATCTCTGAGGGCGGTATGGGCTTTAGAAATAACTTTGGTTTGGAAAAAGATGGCGTTAGCTTGCTTGCAGGTCAAGGTTCGGCTCCCGTAAACTCAAAAGTCGATGGTGGATACCCTGAGATCACCAAAGAAAATATCGAAAAACTTATCGGAAGAACGCTGAGTGCCTCTGAAAAAGATCTTTGTGGTGCGAACTGGAAAACATGTACGAGTGGTAAATTGGTTGACTTGGCGCTGGAAGCAGGTTTGACACCGTATGGTAACGCGAAAGCGCGCGCCGTTGTGTGGACATTCCCTGATCGTATTCCATTGCACAGAGAACCTCTTTATTCTTCACGTCCTGATTTGGTTGAAAAATACCCAACGTATGCGGATAAAGCAAACCATTTCCGTGTGACAACCAAGTATGCGTCAATTCAAAAAGAGAAAGACTACACCAAAGAGTTCCCTATTATCATGACGACAGGTCGTTTGGTAACGATGATGGGTGCAGGTTTGGAAAACAGAGCCTCTAAATATATTTGTGCGCTCACTCCTGAGATGTTCTGCGATATTCACCCTGATTTAGCCAGTCAACATGGCATTAAAAACGGTCAGATGATGTGGGTACACTCTCCTGCAGGCACGAAAATCAAAGTGAAAGCGAAGTACTCGCATACGGTTTTACCGCATATGGTCTTTTTACCGTTCCACTTTGGCGGATATATGCAAGGTGTGGATATGACGGGTAATTTCCCAGCAGGCACGAAGCCTTATGCGAGTGGTGAATGTGCCAATACGGTTGTCAGTTACGGTTATGACATCATGACGCAGATTCCTGCATCTAAAGCGGGTTTATGCCGCGTAGAGAAAGCGTAGGGGGTGGATGATGGAAAACGCTAGAATGAAATTTTACTGCGATGAGAGCCGATGTATCGAGTGTGACGGTTGTACGATCGCATGTGCGGAAGCGCATGAACTTCCTGTAGGCATTGCACGACGAAAAGTTATTACCATCCATGAAGGCATTCCAGGTAAAGAGGTTTCGACTTCGGTTGCGTGTATGCACTGTACGGACGCTCCGTGTGAGCAGGTTTGCCCCGTAGATTGTTTCTACATCCGCGAAGACGGTGTGGTGCTTCACGATAAAAACAAATGTATCGGTTGTGGATACTGCTTATACGCGTGTCCGTTTGGTGCGCCACAGTTCCCAAGAGAGGGCATTTTTGGCTCTAAAGGTGCAATGGATAAATGTACCATGTGTGCAGGAGGTCCGCTTACGACCAATTCACATCATGAATTTGAACTCTATGGTCAAAACCGTATCGCCGAGGGTAAAGTGCCTGTGTGTGCAGCGATGTGTTCAACCAAAGCATTGCTTGTAGGAGACGCAGAATCTGTGTCCAATGTCATTAGAGCACGTGTCACCGCTCGTGGCGGAAAAGGCGTGAACTCATCGTACGGATGGGACAAAGCCTATAAAAACCAATGAAAGGAATAGCAATGAGAAAGTATATTTACGCACTCATTGCGCTCCTAAGTTTGGCTACGGTGGCATTGGCTACCGATAGTCAAATCTGGGGTGAAATGCGTATACAAAATATCTTAGGATACGGACAAGAAGAGAGTTTAAAACTAGGCGTTTGGTTTACCTTTTTGCAGAGTAAATACTTTGCATGGGTATTTTTAGGTGTTTTAATAGGCGTTCCAACGGTCTTTTTCTTACACTATAAAATTGTAGGACAAAAAGTATTTCCACACAGCCATAAGAAACATTATGCTTTTAACCTGTTCCATAGAACCATTCACCAAGTAGCAGCGGTAAGCTTTATGGTGATTATTCCTACAGGATTTATCATCGTATTTGGTGACTTTTTTGGAGGCGGTACGTTGGTGAGAGCGGCGAAAAACCTTCATGGTATTTTTACCATTCCTTTTGCCATTGTCATTATTCCTATGGCGCTGATGTGGATTAAAGAGGCGATTTTTAATCTGGAAGATATTAAATGGTTTATGATTTTAGGCGGTTATCTCTCCAAAGAGAAGCAGATCATTAATGCAACCCAATTTAACGCAGGTCAAAAAATGTGGTATTGGGTCTGTGTTCTTGGTGGTTTAGTGATGATCCTCAGTGGCGCCATGATGTTCTTCATGGATTTTAAAATTGAGATGTTGCATAATCTCACAGGCTTAAGCCACATTGATATGTTAAGGGCTTCTGCGATTATTCATAACGTGATGGGCTTTATCTTGGTTGCTGTTTTCTTTACCCATATTTATATGGCAGCAGTGGCGATTAAAGGGGCAATTCATAGCATTATTACAGGCTACGTGGAAGAAGAGGAAGTCAAATTCCTTCACAACGCGTGGTATAAAAAACTCAAAGAAAAAGGCAAGTTTTAGTCTTTACATGTAAGGAGAAATCTCTCCTTACATGACCTCAAACGTTTTACATGTAAAACCTCTTTTGCGATTTTCAAACTTCTGTGCTATACTTTTGTCAAATTTTCTTAAAGGAGACCCGATGGCAACTTTTATATCCCATCAAACCATACACCAACCTCAGAGCATTGCGCAATTTTCTAACGCATCACTCGTCGTCGTCCTCCTCCTGAAGCTCCGTTAACACTTCACACTCACCCCTTTTATTTTTCATTGTTCATTGTTTAAATTGGCTTTTTAGCCCTGAGGATACTTCTCTCTAAATTGCACAATTTTTTATTAATTTTTTACATCTATCATGATGTCCATAAGGATATTTCTATGCAAAGTACACAAACATTTAAAAAATACAAACCGTACCCGTTGGTACCTTTAGCACACCGTGAGTGGGCAAGTAACATTATAACCAAGGCGCCCATTTGGGTTAGTACCGATCTTCGAGATGGCAACCAAGCCCTTGTAGAGCCGATGAATGCGACTAAAAAATTGGCGTATTTTCAAAAATTGGTGGAGATGGGATTTAAAGAGATCGAGATCGCATACCCGAGCGCTTCGCAAACGGACTTTGACTTTTGTCGTATGTTGATCGAGCAAGATTTAATCCCTGAAGATGTTAGGGTTGCAGTTTTGATGCCTTCCATTGATAAACACATCAAAAGAACCTTTCAAGCGTTAAAAGGGGCTAAAAAAGTCACGATGCACCTTTACAACCCAACGGCAGACAATCAGCGCAAAATTGTGTTTGACAAAAGCAAAGCGGAGATTATCGCTTTAGCGGTTGAGGGCACGCGCATCATTAAAGAAGAGGCGGCAAAATTCAAAGGCGATGTGATGTTTCAGTACTCGCCTGAGAGCTTTTCGCAAACCGAGTTGGAGTTTGCACGCGATGTGGTGAATGCGGTTATCAGCGAATGGATGCCAAGTAAAAATGCACCGATGGTGATTAATTTGCCCAACACCTTAGAAGCCTGTACACCCAACATCTATGCCGATAGAATCGAGTGGATGAGCAAACAGATGTTGGAGAGAGACGCGGTAATATTGAGCGTTCATCCACACAATGACAGAGGCACAGCGGTTGCGAGTGCGGAGATGGCGATCTTGGCAGGGGCGCAAAGGGTTGAAGGAACGCTTTTGGGCAATGGCGAGCGAGCGGGCAATGTTGACTTGGTTACGATGGCGTTTAACCTTTACTCTCAAGGGATTGACCCGATGTTGGACATTTATAACATCGATACGATTTTGCAGGAGATCATCACGTTAACGCACAGCACGATTCCTCCCCGTCACCCCTATGTGGGCTCTATGATCTACACGGCTTTTTCTGGGACGCATCAAGACGCTATAAAGAAGGGTATGGAGTTTCAAAAGGTGAGCTTAGATGGCTATTGGCACGTGCCGTACCTTGTGATCGACCCAAAGGACATTAAGAGAGATTATAAAGATGTGGTGCGCATCAATTCGCAGTCGGGCAAAAGCGGCGTGGCGTATGTTCTCAAAGAGTTTTATGGCATTGAGACGACCAAAGCGATGCAAACTGAAATTGCTTTGGAAGTACAAAAGTTATGTGATGAGAAAGGAATCGAGGTGAATGCGGAGGAGATTTTCAAAGTCTTTCGCCAAATGTGCAAGCTTTAGTGCTTTACATGTAAAGATTTTGAGGTAAAGAAAATAGGTCTTGTGGTACACTAAATCAATCATTTTAAGCAGGAGTTACCGTTATGATAAGCATTGAATTTCTGATCACCTCTTTGATTGTGGTGCTGATTCCTGGTACGAGTGTGCTGTTTACCATCTCGACAGGATTGGCACAAGGTCGAAAAGCCAGTGTGTATGCCGCGCTTGGGTGTACCTCAGGGATTGTGCCACATCTTTTAGCGACGATTTTTGGGCTTGCTGCCATTATGCACACGAGTGCGCTGGCGTTTGAAGTCTTAAAAATTGCAGGGGTTGTGTATCTGTTTTATCTGGCACTCATGACATGGAGAGACAAAAGTGGGTTTGAAACTCAAGCAATCTCTTCGCGATCAACGGCGCTCTCTTTGGCGACCAAAGCGTTTTTGCTCAACATCCTCAACCCCAAATTGACCATCTTCTTTTTGGCGTTTTTACCGCAATTTGTCTTGCCTGAAACGACGTCGCCGCTGGGCGATATGGTAGTTTTAAGTGCGGTATTTATGTTGATGACGTTTGTGGTGTTTGTCTTGTATGGTCTTTTGGCACATGGTTTTCGCCATCGTGTTATGGACTCACAGCGTGTTCAAACATGGCTGAAACGTGGTTTTGCGCTAAGCTTTGCAGGACTTGGAATAGAGTTGGCTTCTTCAACGCAGAAGTAACCCCTTAGATCGCGTAGTTGATGGAGTCTTTTAGGCTATCGCGAATGGCTAAAAAGTCCTCTTTCGCGCTGAGGAAAAGATCGACGATTTGCGGGTCAAAGTGTTTCCCACGCTCGTGTTCAAAAAATTCAAAAACAGCTGCATCTTCCCAAGCTTTTTTGTAACAACGATCATGACTCAGCGCATCAAAAACATCGGCGACGGCGACGATGCGCGCGTAGAGATGAATGTCTCTTCCTTTAAGATTGAGCGGATAGCCCGTTCCATCGTACTTTTCATGATGCTCTTTGGCGATGATGGCTGCGGCTTGAAGCAGTGGGCGTGTTGAGTTTTGCAAAATCGTGTAGCCCAGCATCGCGTGGGTGCGCATGATCTCCCACTCTTCATCGCTCAAAGGTCCTGGCTTTTGCAAAATCGAATCAGGAATGCCCACTTTGCCGATGTCGTGCATTGGAGAAGCAGAGCCTATGAGGTCGGACTCTTTTTTATCCAGTCCGTATTTTAAAGCTAAAAGGCGCGAGTAGGCGGCGACGCGTCTGACGTGATTGCCGGTCTCTTTGCTACGACTCTCCGCAATCTCGCCCATGCGGTAAATAACCTCTTGTTGGGTTGCTTCAAGCTCTTCATGCAGGTTGATAATTTCCGTGATGTCGCGACGAATTGCCATGTATTCAAGGGGAATATTGTGCTTATTGCAAATGGGCAAAATCGTGGAGTAAACCCATGAAGCATTGCCATCTTTGCGTTGGTTTTTAAAGACGCCTCTCCAAACATTTCCCTCTTTGAGCGTTCGCCACAAATCGGCAAAAACTTCGTTGGGCGTGTCTTTATGGCGAATAATGTTGTGATTTTTACCGATGACTTCGTCTTCGCTAAAGCCGGTTGTTTTATAAAAATTTTCATTGGCAAAGGTGATGTTACCCTCTAAATCGGTACGGGTTAGGATGGTGCTTTCATTGATGGCGTGTTCGTATTGTTTAAACATGTGGTACGCATCTTCAAAGTTTTTCTCAGAAATTTTGAGTTGATTTTGCAGCGAATCATGAATCTCATGCACACTGCTAATGTCGGTTCGGATGCTGATAAATTCGATAATAGTGCCATCATTATCAATGATGGGATTGATCACGGCATTGACCCAATAAGCTGAGCCATCTTTGCGTCTGTTTTTAACGACACCTTCCCATCTTTCACCCTTTAAGATCGTTTCCCACATCTGTTTGAAAATCTCTTTTGGCATACTGGGATGGCGGACAATGCTATGCGGTCGCCCAATGAGCTCTTCATAACGATACCCTGAGATGTGGCAAAATTTGTCATTGGCATAGGTGATGATGCCTTCTTTGTTGGTTTTTGAGACAATCGTACTGCGATCGATTGCATTTTTATACTCGTGCAACACGGTTCTTTGATAGCTGTTTTCTTTGGTTTTACGCCCAAAATCGATCCAAAAATTGACTTTTAAGAGCAGCTCTTCTTCAATAAACGGCTTATGGAAAAACTCATTTGCCCCTTGTTGGATGTGCTTTCTAATCGTGTGGGCATCGTAATGCTCGGTGAGCATAAAAATAGGGATGTGCATGCTCTGTTTCATGTTTCGAAACTGCACCAACAATGACGCTCCTAGGCTATTTAAAGCAGACGCATCTACGATAATAAGATCAAATGCGGTGATGCAGAGGAGTTTTTGAGCAGTCGCCTGATCGTAAGCAATCTCAACATCGTAATGATGTGGACGCAAAATGGTCTGAAGGTACTGCGCACTGATGGGCGAATCATCCACCACTAAAATAGAATAAAGGGTGTTGTACAACAGTGTTTTCATCGTTTTATGAATCTCTTTCATCACAACAGGCAACGCAGAAGTTTTACACAAAGAGCCCAAAACGCCATACTCTGACCACGTCTCATGCAGGGTTGCTGTGGCATCGGAAGTGTAAATAAAAATTTTAGGATTTCCAAAAATATGCAGATTTTGCAGAATCATCTCCCCTTCACCATCCGGAAGGCTCAGATCTACAATGATAAGGTCAAACGAAAAAAATGTGAGCAGTTCGATGGCAGCATGCAGTGTGCTTACATGCCGCACAGGATACCCTAGCGCTTTGAGCTCTCTTTGAAGCATTTTTGAAAACATTTGAGAGCAATCGATAAGAAGAATTGAGCCGATCCTTGGCTCTCCCAAAGTAGTATTTAGGGCGACAGTCATGCACATTCCTCATAAAGCGTTAAATAAAGGGTTAATTATACAGAATTGAAAATTTATTCGGCTGATATTTTACATGTAAAGAGAGATTTTCCTCCTTTACATGTAAAGATTTTATCTTTTTACTGAAATTGCCCTAACTTCACATTGAGATTTTCCGCTAGCTTCGAGAGATGATCCGCCGCAGAGGCGATCTCTTCCACACTTCTAGCATTCTCAGAGGTAATGGAGTTGATATTGGTCACAAGATCGACGATCTTATCGGTATCTTTTGCGATCTTATTGGAGTTATTCGCACTAATGGTGACCGATTTTACACTTTCATCCATCACCGATGTGGTACTGATGATGGTCTCTTCGACTGTCGTTGAAACTCCTGCTAAACGTCTAATGTTTTGAGCATTTTTGGTCATCTTATCGGAAGAGTTCACAATGGATTGAACAATGATATTAATCGTTGCATTAATCTCGGTTAAAGAAGTTTGGGTACGTTCTGCTAACTTTCGTACTTCATCCGCAACCACCGCAAAGCCACGTCCATGATCTCCTGCTCTGGCTGCTTCAATCGCAGCATTTAATGCTAGTAAATTGGTTTGATCGGCAATATCAGAGATCACAGTCAAGATTTGTTTAACTTGTTCGGCATCTCTACTCATCTGTTCTAATTGCTGTGCTAGTGCGGTTTCAGCTTCACTTGCCAGTTCGACTTCATCTTTAAGCATGATGACCTCTTTCTTAGCCGATTCTAGTTTATCACCTGCTAGGGCAATGCTCTTTTTCATCTCTTCGGAGAGAATAGCGGTCTCTTGCACAAACTTCTTAATCGTCACGATCTCTTCAATCGTGTTGTTCACGATGACCGTACTGTTTTCAGCATTACGTCCAATTTGCATACTCGTGGTAGAGAGTTCATGCGAAACCGAAGCATTTTCACTGGAAGAGCGCTTCACATCATCAATGATGACCTCTAAGGTATCCACCAAGCTATTAAAGCTATTGACGATCTCTTGAATCTCATTGTTTTTACCGTATTTGATTCTAAATTTGAGCTCTTTGTTTTGCACGAAACCACTGATGCCATCACGGATCAGTGAGACACCTTGCATGATGTTATTGCGGATCATGATGCCTATGATGATCATCACAAGGGCAATGAGCAAGGAGAGTCCTATCATCATGGTGCTGGCATTACTTTTTTCTACTCCAGCTTCTTGTGCACCTTTAAAAGCTCTCTCTTTCTTCACATCTATATACTCGTAAAGTGTTTTGGTTGCAGCTGTAACCGTAGCACGGTTTTCATAAATCAGTGCTATCGCCTCTTCTTGTTTTCCCTCATACGAAAATTTAAATACTTTTTCCGATAACGCCGTGTACGAAGCAAAAAGATCTTGAATCTTTTTAAAGTACTCTTTTCCCACTTGTGTGAGAAGATAAGGCTCGTATTTTTTAGAGCTCTCTTCAAAGAGACGTTTATTGTCATAAAATTGTTTTTCGATGGCTTTCATCTTCTCTTTATCGGAATTGGCAACGTGCTCCCATACACGAACCCTCATAGAATAAAAATTTTCTTGCATATCATTCAAAATCAAAATACTCGGTAGTGAATCGATATTACATCGATTGGTCTCTTCGTACACATTATCCATTTTACTTAGCCCGATTGTAAAAACGGCAATAATTCCTAAAATGGCAATGGAAAGCATTGTCATCAACTGTTTGGATAGACTCATATGAACTCCTTTTAAATTTTTAACTAAAATTAATGTGTGGGAGTGACGTTAAAATTACAATTTTGCCCCCATTGTATTTAACCTGAAGATATTTTCAATGCACTAAAATAATAAACCTAATAATTTGATAGAATACGAGAGTTAGACGGCTTTTCCTTCCGTAACTTGGCTATTCGTTTATGCACAACTAATAATAAAAAATTAATATTTTGAGCATTGTAAGCCAATACAAAAAATACTGCAAAGTCCTATAGGACATTGAAGCAAACGCGTTATCAAAGTAAACTCACCCAAAAATCACCTATGCAGGTGTTGTTTTGAAAGAGCAGAGGATTATGTGTCAATATGATGTTGAAGAAATACATGCTCAAATACGCCATAATGTAAAGCTATTGAGGGAAAAGAGAGGAAAGAGTCAGCTTGAAATGGCGCTTGCTATCGGACACTCATCGGCAGCATTTTACGCCAAAGCAGAACTCGGAATTCAGCGCAAAAAATTCAATGTTGAACATTTGTGTAAAATTGCAAATGTTTTAGAAGTGGATATTCGGGATTTTTTCGATCATTTAAAGGAGTAGGGCTTTACATGTAAAGCCCAAAAGTGTTAACCAATATTCGTGTAAACTGCCTGTACGTCGTCATCGTCTTCGATTTTTTCGATGATCTTTTCAACATCCACCATCTGCTCTTCGCTAAAGCTGACCGGCGTGTTAGCGATGCGCTCCAAGTTGGCTTTGGTAAGGCTAATGCCAAGGCGATCAAACGCGGCGTTGAGTGTTCCAAAGTTGGTGTAGTCAGCATACACCAAGACCACGCCATCTTCTTCCTCAATCTCTTCAAGTCCAGCGTCGATCAGCTCAAGCTCTAGCTCTTCGATGTCCATCTCAGAAGTCTTCGCGAACTCAAAAACCGCTTTGCGTGAGAACATAAATTCGAGTGAGCCATTATTGACCATCTCTCCGCCTGCTTTTTTAAACGCGCTTTTGATGTTCGCAACCGTTCGTGTGTTATTGTCCGTTGCGCATTCCACAAAAAAAAGTGAACCGTGCGGTCCTTTGCCTTCAAAGGTGACTTCGCTAAGGGTTTGTGCATCTTTGCCAAGGGCTCGTTTAATCGCCGCATCGATGTTGTCTTTGGGCATATTTTCCGCTTTAGCGTTGAGGATCGCTGTTCTGAGTTTTGCATTGCTCTCAGGGTCTCCGCCGCCTTCTTTGGCCGCCATCATAATGGTTCGGCCCAGTCTTGGAAATACGCGTGACATATTTCCCCATCGTTTCATTTTTGATGCTTTTCGGTATTCAAACGCTCTTCCCATAGGGGTCAATTCCTTGTTATGATGTTCTTAATAGTGCATTATTATAGCTTGTTTAACCCTTGTTTAAAATAAGAGTTTCTTCTATAATAGTTCAACAGTTCACACATTCAAAGGATGATACGATGGAAAATTTAAAAAAAATCTATAAAAAACATGGCTTCGAGCTCATTTGTGTTCCCACGCAAGAAGAAGCGCTGAGTGTCGCGATGAGTTTTATTAAGCCGCACATGAGCATAGGATTTGGCGGATCGACGACGGTTAAAGAAATTGGGCTGTATGACTATGTTACTTCTCGTAAAGACATCACACTTTTTAATCAATATGAAGTGGGCATCAGCATGGAAGAAAACAGTGAGCGAAGGCACAAAGGCATTCTCGCAGATCTTTACATCACGAGTACCAATGCGCTGACGAAAAATGGAGAACTGATCAATGCCGATGGTAGTGGAAATCGGGTCGCTGCACAGATCTTTGGACCTAAAAAGGTGCTGATTATTGCAGGCATCAATAAGTTGGTTGCAAACGTGGAAGAGGGCTTTGCGCGCATTCGCGATGTGGCAAGTCCCAAGAACATTGAGCGTATGAATAACCTTGCCATCAGTATGGGAAAAGAGCCACGCCATAACATGGGTAACATCGGTCGAAAATTTGCCTACATCAACGGCGATGACGAAGGGCGCACGACGATTATTTTGGTTGATGCGGTGCTTGGCTATTAAAATGCTTCGCAGGGAAACACTTTACATGTAAATTTGTTATGGTGTGACTTATTTAGATTTTCCAAGGAAATTTGCATTAAAGTAAAATTATAAGAAGTTTATGGAGCCTTGGTCGTTAGAATAAGACTAACGGGGCTTCATAAGCCTTTGGTGTAATATCAAATTTCATAAGGAGCAATGGATGAAAAAATCACTTTTAGTAGGTGCATTAGCCGTATGTTTGAGTGTTTCCGTGTATGCGGCAGAGTTTATCAACGTTTTGACGGGTGGAACGAGTGGGATTTATTATCCTCTAGGTGTCGCACTTTCGCAGATGTATGCCAAAGCACTTCCTGATTCTAAAACAGCGGTTCAAGCAACTAAGGCAAGTGTCGAAAACCTCAATCTTCTCCAAGCAGGAAGAGGCGAGGCAGGTATCTCTTTGGGTGATTCGTTTTCTGATGCGTACAAAGGCGATGCCGATGCTGGCTTTAAAGCGCCACTCGATAAGCTTCGTACCATTTCAGCCCTTTATCCCAACTACATTCACTTTGTCGCTGCTGCGGATTCTGGCATCAAATCTTTTGCTGACATCAAGGGCAAACGCATCTCTGTGGGTGCTCCAAAATCAGGTACGGCTTTGAACTCTAAAAAGATTTTAGAAGCGGCTGGCATTAGCTACAAAGACTTCTCCAAGGTTGAATACCTCTCGTATGCTGAGTCTGTGGAGCTGATGAAAAACAGACAACTCGATGTGACACTGCTTTCATCTGGTGCTGGTGTAGCTGCCCTTCGCGATCTTGCGACCTCTCAAAAAGTGGTTTTCTTGACCATTCCTGAAGAGATTGTCAAAAAAATCGATGATCCAGCGTATCAAGTAGGCATCATTCCTGCCAACACCTATGAAGGTCAAACAGCAGATGTTAAAACCGTTTCTGTTCAAAACTTCCTTGTCACACACTCTGGCGTTTCGGAGCAAACCGTGTACACGATGACCAAAACCATGTTTGAAAACTTAGACCAAATGGTCGCAGCGCACGCCGCAGCCAAAGGCATTAGTTTAGCCAATGCCGCAAAAAATCCTCCTGCACCCTTGCATCCAGGAGCAGAGCGTTACTACAAAGAAGTGGGTGTTTTAAAATAAACGTGAAGTTTTATCAAACATGTAAGGAATAAGTATGTCTGCCTTAGTAAACGAGGAAGTCCACGAAGAGACTTCCGATTTTGAAGAACACGGTCACCAACGTTCGCTTATAGGTTGGGCGTCGCGTTTGGTGATGGCTGGAGCGCTCGCTTTTTCGGCCTACCAGATCTCTGTTGCGGCGTTTCACCCGTTTTCTAGTTTGATTATTAGAGCTTTACATGTAAGCTTTTTGGTCTTCTTGATTTTTATGCTTTACCCTGCAACCAAACGTGGTCGAACACAGCAAAGCATCCCTTGGTATGATCTTTTGCTCTCCTTTTTTGGTTTTGCCCTTGGCTTTTACCATCTCGTTTTTGAAGCAGATCTCATTGAGCGCTCAGGCGATCCGACAACGATGGATCTTTTCGTGGCAACGGCGGCAAGTCTCTTGGTCTTTGAAGCAGCACGTCGTGTTGTGGGTTGGGCGCTGACGTTTGTGTGTGGGCTTTTCTTAGCGTATGGTTTCTTTGGGCAGTATTTGCCACTTTCCATCGCGCATCGTGGGTTTGGGTTTGACCAGATCGTAGGGCAACTCTACCTTGGAAGCGATGGTATTTTAGGTACACCAACCCTTGTGTCTGCGACGTACATCTTTTTGTTTATTCTCTTTGGAACGTTTCTGGAAAATGCGGGCATGATTCGCCTCTTCAATGCCCTTGCACTTGGTCTGGTTGGACGCGCACAAGGCGGACCTGCTAAGGTTGCGGTCATCTCTTCAGGACTCATGGGAACCATCTCAGGCTCAGGCGTCGCCAATGTCTTAACCGTTGGGCAGTTTACGATTCCGTTGATGAAACGTTTTGGATATACCTCTGTTTTTGCGGGTGCTGTTGAAGCTACTGCTTCGATGGGTGGGCAGATTATGCCTCCTGTTATGGGTGCGGTAGCGTTTATTATGGCGGAGACGCTGAATGTGGCATACTCAGACATTGTGAAAGCGGCGATTATTCCTGCGATGCTGTATTATTTCACCGCTTTTTGGATGGTGCATCTCGAAGCAGGGCGGCTCAAACTTTTAGGCATTCCCGCCGATCAATGCCCCAATCCATGGACAGAGCTTAAAGCCAGTTGGTATTTAGCGCTTCCATTAGCAGCACTCGTGTACATGCTTTTTCATGGCTTTACCCCAATGTTTGCAGGCATGATGGGCTTAACACTGACGTCCGTGCTTATTTTGGGTGCCGCGATTGCAGTGCGCATTTCTCAAACAGCACTGCGGTATGTCTTTTGGTTTGCGCTTGGGCTTAGTGCCGCTTCATTTATCGAGTGGGGCATTGTGCCTGTGTTGGGCGTCATTGTCGTTCTTGTGCTTCTTAACTTTGTGGTGCAAGGTGGACGTGATACGCTTAGAACGATGAAAACCGCCCTCATTGATGGGGCGAAACAAGCCCTTGGCGTGGGAATTGCGTGTGCGATCGTGGGTGTCATCATCGGTGTGCTAACGCTGACAGGTGCGGCATCGAATTTTGCAGGGTTTATTTTGGAAGTGGGCGAGAAGAGTCTCTTTCTTTCGTTGCTTTTGACGATGGTGGCGTGTATCATCTTGGGTATGGGCATTCCGACCATTCCGAATTACATCATCACCAGTTCCATCGCAGCACCGGCACTTTTAAAACTGGGTGTTCCTCTCATCGTAAGTCACATGTTTGTTTTTTACTTTGGCATTATGGCAGACCTCACACCTCCTGTCGCTCTTGCGGCTTTTGCGGCGGCTTCCATCGCCAAAGCTTCCGCGATGAAGATCGGCTTTAAAGCAACGCAAATTGCCATTGCAGGGTTTGTTGTGCCGTTTATGGCGGTGTACGATCCTGCCTTAATGATGCAAGGCGATCCAACATGGATCGCGGTGGTTTACATCGTGCTTAAAGCGCTTCTTGCGATCTTCTTGTGGGGTTGTGCGGCAATTGGGTATCTGTGGTCACCGCTTCACATGTTTGAGCGTGTGTTTGCTGCAGCCTCAGCGGCACTTTTGGTCGCGGCGATTCCTGTGACCGATCAGATTGGATTTGTATTGGGCTTTATGTTTATCGCGTGGAATGGGTGGAAAAACCGTAAGCGATGATCGCTTTATGTATGAGTTCAGGAGCCGTGAGCGTTACACTGTTCCTAAACTCCTTTACCCTCGCTTGGATGCACTCCGTTGAGAAAATTCGCTGGGAAGAGCAGTGGCAAATCGAGGGAAACTCTTTACATGTAATTCATGCCAGTGTGCGTGGAAGCGGTGCAGGGATGGAACCGCCACCTGATGCTCTGTTTAGGGAAGGTGCTTGGCACTACACACCGCATATGCTACCACAGCAAGAGCTTCGTTTGGCGCATTCACCGTTTACCAAAGAGTACGAGCTCTGTTTTGATGGCAGGTGCACGCCTCTGAGTGACTTCTTCTTAACGCTTCCTTCCATCGACACTATTGTTCTTGAAGCCTGCGAACGCTAAAATAGCGCCATTATTTTCTTACATGTAAGGTTTTTCCTCTTGAAATCAGAACTCAAAAATTACAGTTATATTTTCTTAGGTTCGCTCTTTTTGAGCTTTGGTGTCGTGGCTCTGTTTATTCCCAATGCGTTGGTAACGGGCGGAACATCGGGTATGGCGCTTTTAGGGCATTACCTTTTTAAACTGCCCGTGGGCGTGCTTATGATCGGGATTAATGTCCCACTGCTTTTCTTGGGCACCAAATACTTTGGCAAGCATTTTACCCTTCGCAGTATCATCGCGATTGGATTTACCTCGGTGTGTATCGACTTCATGGTTGAATTTTTACATGTAAACGCACTCAGCCACGATGTGATTTTAGCCTCTATCTTTGGTGGCATTGCGGTTGGCATCGGTTTAGGGTTTATCTTAAGCGGTCATGCTTCGGCTGGAGGTTCGACCATCATCGCCAAAATCGTCGCATCAAAGACAAGCATCAAAGCCTCTTCGGTGATGCTTTTTATCGATATGCTCGTGATCCTTGCGATTGCGTTTATCTCTCAAAACATCGATTTAGCGCTTTGGAGTATGGTGAGCATTTACATCAGCGCGAAGAGCATCGATATGTTTTTAACCCGAGGTCCTTCTAAAAAAGTGGTGCACATCGTCTCCACCAAAATCGAAGAACTCTGCGCTCAAATCGTGCCGTTGCTTGGTAAAAATGGAACGATTGTTGAGGGGGATGGTATTTTTGAGCATGAAAACAAACGTATGATCTTTTTAGTCGTCGAAAATCGCAAAATCCCGATGCTCAAAGAGCTGATCCAAGCCGTGGATAAAGAGGCGTTTATGGTGGTGATGGAAGCTTCCGAACTCTTGGGACGAGGGCATTAAAAATTGCTTTTGAAGTTGATGCTAAACTGATCGTTTTGTTTATCCATGCCAGTTTTATCGTACGAAACGCCTAGATTGAGCCCTTTGGAAATTTCATTGAGTTGAAAGTTACTGTAAACACCCGTGTAGGAGAGATTGGTTTGCATTTCTGTGGCAACAACATAGCGAGAGCCTAGCGTAATGTCTTTGCGAGGCGAGTAGTTCAGATCAACGGCGTATGCCTCTGTATTGGGCGTGTAGTTGTTGGAGCTGAGCACAGAAGAGGTGGGAAGAAGGTGATCTTTGCCATCCAAGTCGCCACTCGCACTGTGAGTGCCTTCAAGTACCTTTGAATAAGCAACATAACTTCCAAAATTTTCATAATTTATTTGCGCTTTAACCCCAAACGCATTGGTCGTTGCAATCCCACTTTGCTCCATACTTTGACGATACGTATCGGCATAATAGTTGGCTCTTAGCTTATACCCAATCTCTTCCGCCCTGCCATCATAAATCGCTTCCGTGTAATAAATGGTATTATCAGTGCTGCTTTGACGGGTTTCGGTGGCAAACGATTGGGTGGCAACTTCTAGTCGTATGCCTTCCACGGGAGCTGTTTTGTAGTGAAAAAGAATTTTTTGCGTTTTGGTGCTCGAAAAGGGGCTTTCGTCGTCGCTTGCTTCGTTGTAATTGGCATTGACTTTGTGCGTTAGATTGCCATCAAGGAGTGCATCCATAAGCGAATCGGCTGCAAAGAGTGTTTGGGTTACAAAGATGAGAAGAAGGGTCAGTTTTTTCATGATGTGTGAAAGCGTAAAGCCACCGAAATGGCTTTACATGTAAAGCAGGAGGGAATGATTACATCATTCCGCCCATGCCTCCCATTCCGCCCATGCCACTCATATCGGGCATTGAAGGAGCTTTATCTTCTTTTGCATTGGTGATAGTAGCTTCTGTTGTCAAAAGTAGACTTGCGACAGAAACGGCGTTTTGAAGTGCGATGCGAGACACTTTAACCGGATCAACGATGCCCGCTTCAAACATATCAACATACTCACCCGTTGCAGCGTTAAAGCCATAGTTTGGTTTGTTGCTAACAAGAACATTGTTCGCCACAACACCTGCATCAAAACCCGCATTTTCAGCGATTTGTTTAAGAGGTGCTTTAAGGGCACGTGTAACGATCTCAGCACCAATCGCTTCATCGCCAGTAAGGTTTAGTTTGATTTTTGCGTTTGCAAGCAAGAATGCAGAACCACCACCCACAACAATACCTTCTTCAACCGCTGCTTTGGTTGCTGAAAGTGCATCATCCACACGGTCTTTTTTCTCTTTCATCTCAGTTTCTGTTGAAGCGCCCACTTTAATGACCGCAACACCACCGCTGAGTTTGGCTAAACGCTCTTGAAGTTTTTCTCTATCGTAGTCACTGCTTGTTTCTGCGATTTGCGCTTTGATTTGACCAACACGAGCGTCAATGCGCGCTTTATCACCATTGCCATTGACGATGGTTGTGTTGTCTTTATCGATCACGATGCGTGCTGCTTGACCAAGGTCTGCCAAGGTAGCCGCTTCAAGTGTGCGTCCTAGCTCTTCACTGATCACTTCACCACCACTGATGATCGCGATGTCTTCAAGCATTGCTTTTCTTCTATCGCCAAAACCGGGTGCTTTAACCGCAGCGATGTTAAGAACACCTCTGAGTTTGTTCACAACGAGCGTTGCCAATGCTTCACCGTCGATGTCTTCAGCGATGATAAGCAAAGGTTTACCTGTTTTTTGAACTTGCTCAAGGACAGGAAGAAGATCTTTAAGGTTAGAAACTTTTTTGTCATACAATAAAACATAAGGATGCTCTAAAATCGTCTGCATTTTCTCAGGATTGGTCACAAAGTAAGGAGAGAGGTAACCGCGATCAAACTGCATACCTTCAACAACGTCAAGTTCGTCTTGGATGCCTTTTGCTTCTTCAACGGTAATAACGCCATCTTTGCCCACTTTTTCCATCGCTTCAGCGATCAATTCACCGATAACCGTGTCAGAGTTGGCAGAAATCGTTGCAACTTGTGCGATCTCTTTTTTATCTTTAACCGCTTTTGCCATCGTTTTAAGCTCAGCGATAATCGCTTCAGCCGCTTTGTCCATACCACGTTTCACTTCAATAGGATTGGCTCCTGCGGTGATGTTTCTAAGACCTTCTTTAAAAATTGCGTGGGCCAAAACCGTTGCCGTCGTTGTGCCATCGCCTGCTTGATCCGCTGTTTTTGAAGCCACTTCTTTAACGAGTTGAGCACCCATGTTTTCGATGGTATCTTTAAGTTCGATCTCTTTTGCCACAGAAACACCGTCTTTGGTGATGCTTGGAGCGCCAAAACTTTTTTGGATCAAAACATTGCGACCGCGTGGTCCCATGGTAACTTTTACAGCGTCATTGAGTTTTTTAACACCTTCGTAGAGTGCATTGCGAGCATTGTCTGAAAATTGAATCTCTTTTGCCATGGTTATTTCCTTTTTTTATTGATTGATTATAAAACGCCAAGAATGTCGTCGATAGTCATCACCACGTAGGTTTTGCCATCAAGCGTAAGCTCTGTGCCTGCATATTTTGCAAAGACAACCTTGTCACCAACATTTACAAGTCCTTTTTCTTCAACTTTAGGACTGACTGCTCTAACAATACCGCTAAGAGGTTTTTCTTTGGCATTGTCAGGAATGATAATACCTGTTGCTGTTGTTGTAGCTTCTTCAACTCTTTCAAGAAGTACACGTTTTCCAAGTGGTTTGAAAGTCATTTGTATGTCCTTTTGACTAAAATTTAGCACTCGTTTGTTTCGAGTGACAAAATTTTACACAAATACGCCTCAAAAGTCAAGAAAAAAGCGGTAAAAGTTTAGTCTTATATACTCAATGTTTTCAGCTTTTTTTCATGTTTTACGAAAGATACTATAATTAACCAAAGTATAAGTTTTATGACTATATAATGCCAACCTCTTTTAACCATGTCAAGGTAGCTCAGCTGGTTAGAGCGCTGGTCTCATAAGCCGGAGGTCGAGGGTTCGAGTCCCTCTCTTGACACCACTCCTAAAACTTCGAAAAACCCCTTAAAATAGGGCTTTTTTAGTATTTCATTCAACATCACCAATAGCGGTTTCTTTTGCACTATACTGTCATAATGACAAGTTTTTGACAAGATTTAGGCACAAAGTTAGACACATTGTGCCTAAACTTAATTTGTTGAACTCATATTAAGGATGCTATATTTAATTTCATTAAAGCCAAGTAGAATTATGTTGAAATAGGAGAGGGTGCCCCGAAGATTAAAATTAAATATACATCCCTAAAGATATAATCGTATTTTAGTCTCTAAATATGACTCAATTTTCACTTCACTTGCCATATATCCTAACCTTGAATAAAGGACAACCAATATGCCAATGATAAACTAGCAATGCCAGAAAGGATTAACTCCGTAGCAAAGTGGATTAGATTATTGTTGCCTTTTTCTATCCTCATAGCACCAATGAATTTCATACAAATGATCACGACAAGTGTCAGTAGGCTAAAGAGCGAGACAAAGCGTACAATGAAATCTATCATTTAGCATCCTTTCCCGATAACATATGTTTAGTCACTTCCCTAAATAAATTGTTTAGCGCAATGGCTGTTTAGTTAAATAGCTAAACAGAATTAATACTGCCTCACATACCCTGTTTCAGGCGATAGTTCTATCGTGCGAGTTTGTGTACCATTTGTGATAACAATGGTGCATATTGCAGTAATCAGGTTTTGATGAGGAGCAGTAGCAGGAAAGGTTGTATCGTTATAAGGACGACCCAGATCATCAAAGAATATTCGTCCACCTGCTAAAGCACAATTATTGGTCACTAGAGTAATTCCATATTTTTTAGTTAAATCTAGGCTTAGGTCACGATTTGCTAAGGATGAATCACCTGAAAGAAGTGTCGTAGAATTTTGTGGGTCTTTCGCATACTCTGTTAAATCATTCAGAGCATTATCTTGATCTTTATCTGACATAATCCAATAAACCCAATTTCCATTACCTGTACTATCTGTGGTAAAACGAATTTGCCAACGTTCTCTATAATACGTTGCATCCGCAGCATCAAACTTATTATCTTGCATTGCTAGGTGTTGAGTATAACGAATATGACTTACAATTTGATCAGCAGCTTCAACAACAGTATTACGTTGAAAGCCAGATGCTGCAAAATAAGACAGTATGCCTACAACAACAATAACAAAGACAAGCTCAAGCATTGTAAAAGCTTTACGTGTGATAGTTTGGGAGTTTTTCATGAGGATTATTCTAACATAATTTTGATATTATGGCTGGAAAACAATACAAGGGATTATCATGCATCCTTCGCTCCAAAACATAACTGCTATCACTATAATTATTGCTGGCTTGATCCTAGGTGTTACAACATTTGATACTTACCTCTACAATTACCATACCAAAGAAGCTACTCAAATCATTCTAAAAACAATGGCAAAAGAGTGTCAAATGATTAAAGAGAGAGAAGGACTTGATGATAGTTTTGAGCAAACAAGTATGGCAGTAGATCAGATGTTAGGACAAGGGAATCACACTCTTACTCAAGAGTCTTACTTAGAGTTGATCTCTTTGTGTGTGGTTATGCAAAAGAATAAAGTTAAGATTTAATGTAAAGTATTAAAACACTATTTTTATATAAATAAATGTCCACCGTGTTTTCTATTTACAGGATCAGATACGACAAGCCCACCCATCGATTTACCAAGACCTTGATATCTATATTGCATGCTTTTAATTCTTGCAGCAAAATTTTGCTTAACTATGGCAAATTTAGGTTTTACAAAATTAGGCTGATAAATAGTTGGTGTCAAAAAAGATGTTGCAACTAGAGGATAGATAATTGATGAACATAAAAGATCACAAATTTGTAGGCCTGCATGGTTATCACTAATACCGAAAGATGGCATTTCAATAATTCTTGAGTATTTATTTCCAGAGGAACAAAACATTTGGGTAAATATAGAGTGTGCTATATTTAAATTTTTTCCGTGGTCTCTAGAATCTAAAATCATTATTCCATATCCATCACATGAAGTCAAAAAATTCTGAAATGTTGCTGCAATTGTTTGTATAGCTGTAGAATACATTGAAACTTCACTAATCGAAGTATTGTATTCTTTTATATAAATTTTCCCAGCAATTTTTGCATCTAAGGATTCGATTATAGTTAAAGTATCTTTCATGAAATTTGTAGATATTCTTCTAATATTTCTTGAAGAATCTACCATGTTTCTTCTAATTTGAGTGCCTTTAATTTCATGAAGGATAAGATTAAGATCGTGATTTACAGGAGGTGACGGAGGAAAATAAGTTTGTTTTAGACCCAAAAATCTCATTGTAAGTAAATTCAAATTTTTGAAAGGTACAAAAATACCCGATACAACTAATACTGGTTGATTTTGTTGATGATTTAACGTTGTAAGAATTTGACCGTTTCCAGACTCATCTACGTAACAAACATAAAGATTTTGCATTATTGCTCATTATTTGGACACTAGGGAGAAATCTCCCTAGGATTTGTCGACCACAAATTAAATTTGCGTACAACGTATCTTTAATAGATAGTGAAATAATAGCGATTTTTTTCTTTTATGTCAAACAACGCTTTGATATTCATGTTTAATCATCAAAACTAAATAGTATTTTCTGTTTGGCTCTCAATTTTTTTAATGGCCTTTAAAAGTCGCTGATTGCCGTTTTTTGTGCTGCAAACTTTTCAGCATTTGACCTTCTTTCATAAAATAAATTATTAAGCATTAGTATAAAACATATTATATGCTAAAACGATGAGATAGATGTTATATGGCAAGCTTATTTATTTAGTCAAATAGAATTCCAATTATGTTTATATCTAAGTCTCAATCAATCTTTATCACTAGCTGTATAGTTTGGCTATATTTTGATTCGTATTGACCACAAATATTACGTCAGTATGGTAATATTCCGCTCTGAAAAGCATCTTCACTTTGTCATAGGATCTTATTATGAAAAAAGCATTACTCCTTATCTCTTTATGTTCTATTATGCTCTATGCAGCACCAACAGCTTGTCCTAAATTTTACGTGGAGGGAGAAGCTCCAACAATCATAAATGAGAAGTTGGCTTCTAAAACCAAAGAATTATGTTTTGAAGCATTTGTTGTCATGCACAGTGGTGTTGCAAAGACGCCATTATGGAGTGCCGAATATTTAACAGCAACAGCCATTGATGCAGATATCCCACGTAAAAACAAATTCCATGAAGAGACACGATTACCTATAAACGAACGTGCTCAGATCAATGATTATGCAAAGAGCGGTTATGATAGAGGACATATGAGTCCATCAGCTGATATGCCAACCGAATCAGCTCAAGCGGATAGCTTTAGTTTAGCCAATATGGTTCCCCAAGATCATAATAACAATACAGGTATCTGGTCTAGTATTGAATCAGCTACACGTTACCTTGCAAAGAAAGAAGGCTCTCTTTATATTATCACTGGCCCTATCTTCAAAGGTGATATCAGAGCCATTGGTAATGGCGTTTTAATACCAACCATGATTTATAAAATTATCTATTCACCTAAACAACAAAAAGCAGCAGCATATCTTACCAATAATGCTCCTCCTGGACGAGAGTATCAAGTCATCTCCATTAAAGAGTTAGAAGCATTAACCGGTATTAGCTTCTTTCCAAAGATGAGTGAAGAGAAAAAAGCACAACTGCTCAGCTTACCAGAGCCTAAAGAAATGAAGCACTAAAAGGACAACTCGTGTCAAAAGAAAAACTACTGTGTATTACACCCTTCGAAAATGAAGAAGAAGTTATTACCATACAAGAACTCTCTATTGAAAACAGACTTGATAGAGTCTCCATAAATGGCTCTGTAGACATTACAAAGGATAAACAAGGCTTAGAGTATGCCTTTGCACTTAAACGTCAAATAGACACCATTGTGGAGTATTTAAAAAAGCAAGATTTGTCTGATAAGATTAGTATTGAGAATGTTGACAGAGTTGTGAAGAATCCATTTGAGTAGAATATAAATAATATTTATTTATATTCTACTCAAATTGTCAGACGAATTATAATTTTAGGCATATAAGATTCTATAAAAAGCCTAAAATTCGAGCAAACCTTTAAAAATATATGCCAATTTTTGCACTTCGTTTGGCAAATAATGTTGGAATCTAATTTTATCTCTTACTATAATCAAAATCAAGAAGTTTTTTTTCATTATAAGCTCTTCAAAATTAAATAATATTTTGAAATATTTTTATCACTAAATTCAACTATTTTGTGGCCGTTCATTTAACTAAATCCAAGCTCTGTAGTATATAATATTCGTTGAATAAATAGCTAAATATATAAGGGTGAAAAAATCGAGTCTTTCATTAAGAAAAATCGTATTTTTGTTTTAGGTGCTGGATTCTCCGCAAGTGCTGGAATTCCACTAACTGCAGAACTTCTGAAGTTAGCAATGCAGAAATTTTCTCAAGAATGCCCTGGTCTATTTGAACGAGTAGATGCATATGCTCACGAATGTTTTCAAGATTATAATAATAGTTGTCTTGACTACTCCAAAGTTGATTTTTCAGAATTATGTACGTTTCTTGAATACATTGAGTTGAGAGAATATGGTGGTGGCGAAAGATGGAAGAATGAAGGATCAAGAGAAAAACTTGCATTACGATTTTACCTCGCGAAAACAATTGCAGAAAAGACGCCGACTATAGATAATATTCCCAAAATATATTTAGATTTTGTAAGGCAACTTCACGAACATGACGTTGTCTTTTCATTCAACTGGGATTGTTTATTAGAAATTGCATTAACGAAGATTGGTAAAGCGTATACATATAATTGGAATAATGCCAAAGCAATTAAAATATGTAAAATGCATGGATCAGTAAATTGGCGCCTTAACGAACCACGTTATAGAGGCAAGATGACCGGTGCTTTGCAATGGGAGTCTATGCAATCTACTAAAGGCATGATGAAAGATGAACTTTTTCATACATCAACTCTTTTAGATTATAAAGCATGGCATCAGTTTTCACCTTTGGGTGAATTAGAGCCATTCCTTGTATTACCAGGTTATGGTAAAGCCTTTGATGTTCGTTCCAATGCAGTTCTCTGGTATAAACCTGAGTCAGCATTTGGATTTACCCATGATGTTTATATTATTGGTCTTAGTCTTGCTCCTGACGATTTTTTCATACGAAGTCTATTCTTGTCAAACTTGCCATATATTGATAGTTTTTCTGATATTGAAGAGAGAAAAATTTTCATTATCAATCCAGATCAAAATGCAAAGAAAAACTATGAATTTGTATTATCCCGTGGGCAGGCAGAACTCATTAATGAAAAATTCACCACAGAGCATATAAATTTAATGAAAGAACGGATCAAAAATGTTTAACAAACCAAGATGACCAATCGAAAATTCACCCGTCGGTTTTTCAATTGGTCATTTTGAACGTTATTTACAGATGAAGAAAATCAAGTGAAAGGAGCAATGCAATGCAAAAATACGATAATTTTTCCTATTGCCTATTGCCTATTGCCTATTGCACTAGTATTACCTGTTTGTATTTTGAAACTGCACTTGAGGAGTAATCATAATGGACGATTTTGAAGACACCTATAAAAAAGCAATAGAGGCAGGCGAGCGCAATCTCCGAGCAAAAAAGCTATTAAGCGATTGGTGTTTCTATGCCGAGTTCGCAAGGTCTCCTGGAAGGGGGATGATTGAAGAATCAACGGGTCTTCCTATAGGACATATGGGCGTCCAGTGTAAATTCTCCAAAAAAAACTCCATGCATTCTTGGTTACTGGAGGATTCAGTTTATGACTTCTATCAGAACAACTGTAAGAGTTGTACAGAACGTGTTCCCGTTGGGTTTCCAAATATTATGGATTTTGTTGGTCCAAGAGAAAAAGCTGCAGAAGAGAGAAAAAAGCAACGAGAAAAACAAGAAAGAGAGAGGAAACAGAAACAGAACATTAGGAGGCAAGAAAGAGCACAGCTTCGCCATGATCTTTCTCTGGAAGAGACCTTTGTATTCGATCTATTGGATGAACTTGATCAGGAAGATATAGCAGGGGATGATCCACGTCTGGAGCAACTTGCAAATCTAGCCCCTGAGACATTCACTAGAAAAGTAATACAACATCTCTTGCCAGCAGTGCTGCATGAACACCTACCGTATTCAACACCCGCTATAAAGGCATTGCTCAGAGCGTCGCTGAAACAAGAAGAAAAGCTCTTAGTGGCAGTGTACTTGGTAACCAACCATGAGAAATCGCCTGCGGCTATCGATATAGTTCTATCGGGCGTAGAAAAGCTTTCTCACGACGATCTAATAAAGGTTTTGTATCGCTTTGTGTTTATAGCTTTAGGGCCACCACCTGGTGGGATGTATTATGGAGGGGAAGATCCAATAAGACTTGATTCTACGCCGATTAGTACACTTATCCAGAAAAGACGCACCGATATCTGTACTGAGGTGGATGTACTTATGAATGATGCAAATCCAGAAAGCATCAGGGCTGCCGTTGAAATTATTCTTGCAACAGATGATGACGAATTACTTTCTAAACATACGAGAACTATTTTTGCCAAATTGATTCGGAGGCGAATACTGCTTCATGGAGAACGACAAGATAGTTATGTGCTCCACTATCTTCGAGAAGTGGCATCAAAGTGTTTCGAACGCTTTCCTGAGAAAACTGATGAGATCATCCAATCGTACCTCATTGGCATTGACGATACAGGGAAAAATGAAGCTCATAAAACTTATGCTTCGGTACTAAAATACCAATATACGGGAAAGGTACAAATAGGAACTGCACAACAAATAGCATTCAAAAGATTGCTATGGGCAGCGGTAGAAAGCCCTGATAACTTTGAAAATGACGCTAGGAATTTCTTCAGCTACTCTTGGAATGAATTGTCACAACTTGCAGTCGAACATTTTGATGATCTAATCGGTGCAGCTGCAACACTTAGCGAGAAGTATGATCAAATTGACGCAGAACCCGCTTTCGCGGAGCCTAACAATGTACTTGCCCAAATAGAAAGAAGCAACAAACGCTCTGCTATTGATAGCTTACAAGAGGCCTTCATCGAGTGGGCTACAGTTGGGGCGAGAGCAAGAGGACCTAAAGGGATTGAAGAATTTCTAGAGCTGTATCGTAGGTTGCCAGAAAATCAAACGCAAATGCGTGGAAACATGATAGCTCATGTCTCAAAATTGTTGAGCGGGGTTGAAAGTCTTACACAGGTACTCTCCGATTGGTATGGTGCACTAATGGATGAGAACACACTGATTCGTGCAAAAGCTGCACAAGCATGGGAGTATGTACCATATAAGTTGGTGAAAAACTTCCCAAACCTATTCTTCGAGGCATTTTCCGTCCTGCTTTCAGATCCATATGTGATTGTTCATCAGTCAGCCGTTCATTCGCTTAAGCGCAGATCATTTCCTGAAGAAAAACGAAACCTCATTAAGGGAGGTATTTTGAACATGATTGTTATTTATGCACAAGGAAACAAACAAGAGGAATTCATTATCGATTGCATTGATACATTTGCGTCTCTCTGTCTTTCTCCTGAAGAAAAAAATGGGGAACTCGGGAAGCTACTTTCACATATCTTGCACAGCATGGAAGGGCATGCCCTCTACCATGCTGTTAATCGGTTACACTATAGCTTTCAGAACATTCCTGGCTTTGCTAAAGTGGCGTTGAAATCAATTCAAGATGATTATACTCGTTCCATTTCTATCGATGACTGTGCGTCTTCGATCTTAAGAGCTCCCCAAACTGAACTTCAAGACTGTATATCTGACATCAAAAATGCATTCGAAACACTCAGTCCATTCAGGCGAGAAGATTTTATTGAAGCTCTACTATATGCTGCCGCGTTATCCAAGGCGGGAGATCATTCTGGGACAGCTACTTGTTTTAGAAAACTAATTGCAAGCATTCCAGTAGAAGATAGGAATGAATATTGGAGAATTGAAGCAGCATTAGTTGCATCGGCTTCCGAGATTGAACACGCAATAAAAGAAGGAGAATCATTTGTCGAATTAATCAAACAATGGAGAACCCTTCTATCTGATTTGGAGAAAGAAAATGAGGAAAGAGCTAAACTTCGAGATTTTCCACCGAGCTTTTTATTCGAGAATTGAGATTATAGAAGTACTTGAAGGGGCGCTAAGTCCTTCGCCACATGATTTTGAACGCTTAAAAAAAGCTTCTCTGGAATTCGAAGCAATAATTTTTGAGCTTGGTCAAGGTGATGTAGAAGATCAGTACCGTGCATATCACACTGCCATTGCAATCTTTGTTTTCTTAGTTGAGTGGAAGCATGCCATACGCAATGCCGAACTGGATGCCCAAAGATTCTTAAGTTCGGCAAAACTAAAAGTATCAGAGATTGACAAATCTTTGAGTTTCGCTTCCAATGAGCAGCTGGATATATTTTTGAATCAGGTCAAAATTCTCAAAGACGTGGGTGAATTGACTGCCATCAACAACCATTTGAAACGATGGACATTGCCTCTTCTCTTGTTCGCTAATCTTTTGGTTAGAGATTATGCGGGTTTTCGTACTTCTATCTCCAATGGAAATTCGGAGAAGCCTGAGAAACTTGAAGCGACTGTGGCGTTTTTAAAATTTGACATTGATGGAGAGCCAGCGAAGCATTGGAACTACCTCAAACCAGGGACATCTTATGATCTTACAATAGAGGTCAGAGTCTCAAATTGGCTCCAAGGTGCAAACGAACTTTTATTGACACCTGTAACAATCGATATTCGTGAGAGAGACTGGTTACCTAGTTTCAGGTTTAATAAGCCTGAAGGAGATGGTCCATTCACTCTTACTGGTACCGGTCGAGCAGTTCTAGAGGTAGCTCATTCCTTCGGTTCTAGACCATACGAGTTCCTTTATGCGGCTGAGTTTGATGATGCGAGAAATGGACAAGATGTTGTGATTGTAGGACATCGGCGTCTACTCTTGGAAGGAAGTGATGTTACTTCAAATCCCTTAACTGGGTTTTCAAATGTTGATCGGCATCTCCTCAGCATTCGAAACAAGTTGAGAGCCTTCCCTGGTTTGCATTCAGATGATCTTGCCAACACAATGATTGTACTTAGCGGGTTGGGCAACATCGCTGCACAAGCTCTGAAAAGCAGCATTTTCGAGTATGGTACATCAGAGGCACAATTTCAAAATAAAGCCTCTGAGATGCTTCGAAATAGGCGTGATATTGGAGAGCATTTGCAAGGTCATCCCGAGGCAGCAGGTGGGTTCACTGATCTTACATTCCGGGATATCCCAATTGAATTGAAAGTTGAAAACAATAAAGTTCTGTTTCCAAAAGATTTTAAGAGGTACTTCAACCAAACTGCTGCTTATGCAATCGGTTTAGGAAAAAGAATTAGTGTATTGTCTGTACTCGAAACCTCACCGAAAAAAGAGCCTGTTGGTGCCGTAGAAGACGATATTGAAATCTTTTTTCATCAGACGGGTCAGTCTCAAATTGTAATTGTTGTGGTTGTTATTCGGGGAGGTTTTCCTAAACCTAGTGCTTACTCCAGATAAAACCATCAAATGAAGTGCAAAGGATCCTTTTGTAGTGTGAAATAATTAATATTTATTTTATAACAGTTTTATAACACTATAAAACTGTTATATTTTGGATTTACTTCTCTGCTTTTGCCATTCTAAGTGCTGCCATTTTTATAAACTTCCCAACGGTCATCCCATAGCTATTAGCAGCTGATTCAACAATAGCTAGTTCGCTTGGACTAAAGTATGTAGCATAGCGATTCTCTTTAGCATGTTCGCTTTCAGGTTTCTTAGGTCGTCCACCCTTTTTACGTTCACTCTCCGCAAAAGTAGAAGTTACCGTTGTCTTTGCTTTGCCTAACATAGAATCAATCGATTTTTTCTCTGCCATGATGTTTATTCTCCTTTGAAGAGATCAAGAATGGATGTATATTGTTGATAGACGGTTTTATAAGCACATTTGGAAAGTGGTGTCTCGTTATAAAGCTCTGTGATACTAAGTCCTGTTTCAATAGTATTTTTAAATGCTTTTGAAAGTCTCAATTCAAAAAATTCTAAATTTTCAAAATGAGTAGAGATAGCATCCTTGACCGCTTGAAAATCACTCTCTTTTTCTGTTTTAGTGACAATGATCAAAAGATTACTATTGTAAGGTTGTATCTCTTCAATCGTTTCTACGGTTCTTAAAATGGAGTTATAATCATTAGATGTTGGTATCAGTACAACAGAACTTGCTTTTAAAATTGGGAGTACTCCAGCTGAGACAAATCCTCCAAAATCGTACACACAGTTATCAATGACCTCTGGATTTAATGATATCTTTGCCATATCAGGATAAATGGACTCAATGACTGAATTATCATTGGATTGTAGATAATAACCTAAGTCTTTAGCTAGAGAAAATGCTATTGGTGTTTTACCAACACCACCTTTTTTATTAATGATTGATAAAACCATATATAACCTTTTTATAGCGTTATTTAACATCTATATTATAGTTAAATATCTGTTATATAGCAATAAAAATAAACAACTATGTATATGTCATAAATTATGGCATTCATATATATTTTCTGATGACACATATCCGATAGTGTGACAAATTCTTACATGTTATCTTCAAGTTATGTATCGACTAAAAGGTATTAAATGGCATTCTTTTTTACATTTTATGCTTCTTTGTAATAAAAAACTCTTGATTTTTTCAGCCAAAGTAGTAGAATAAGTTTTACATTCAAAAACAAACTTCCAAAAACTTTTTGACTTCATTTTTTAAATCAAATGAAGAGCTCTATTCAAACTGAATAGTCTCAAAAAGGAGTTTTTACATGTCACCAATCCAACTCACTGTTTTAGCTGGAGTGCTCATGCTCATTACAGCTATGAACCTAAAAATAGCAATATGGTATATTGATCGAAAGCAAGCGAAACGCGCGCTTCAAGATTATTCCAATCAAGAACAAAGTGAAAATACAGCACAGGTAGATGTCCCTTTCACGCTGAATGAAATTAAATGTGTTGATAGCATTTCTAACAATATGGATCAGTATCTTGATGCCTTAAAATCAAAGGAAATGGAAAAAATTGGTATCATGAAGGATGATAAGCTTGTGGCAGTGATGATACCAATTGAGCGATACGAAAAACTTCTTGAGTATGTCTCGCCAGCGCAAGATACTACAGAAGAAAAGGTAAAGCTATGATAGATATTTCTTTACCAACACTATTGTTTATTTTTGCGATTCTTGCAGCACTTGTTATCTATACGTTTATGATGAGATCATTTAATAAGCGCTATAAAATAGCACTAAATCGCTTTTTAGCAAAAGAGATCGCACGCCGTAGCTATCAAAGGTTATATCCTGAATTTAAGTATGAGGTGTACCATATCGATGATCAAAACGAAAGATATCTTTTAGACGAAGCGCTTAAAGAATTTGAAACTTTGATGCAAACGCAAGAATCTGTAACATCAGTGGACGATGTCACTGAAGATAAGGCAAAGCAATGAAAATTGATGGTCCAACTATCGCATTAATACTGAGTATTTTAGGTCTGATGGCAACATTATTTCTTACAAAATTAGGGAACGATGTGAGAAAAAATCGTATTAAAAATCAACGATTATCCTATAGAGAAAAAATTAGCCTAGCAGTTAAAAAACGTTGGCAAGCAGAAACGGAAGGATAAAGCTATGGGGATTAGAGGAGAGAAAAAATGACGTTAGAAAACATTTTAATGATTTTACTGGTATTTGCAGGCTTCTTGGCATTAGGTAAACTACTCCATGAGAGGAAAAATAGATCCTCATGAGCATTACCAAATATGCCTATGGTATTTTTCTCTTGGTTGCAGCGTTGCTTGTCAGTGTGATTGATACTTCATGGAAAGGTACAGTGTTGTGTTGGTTTTTAGTCATGATCGGGATTCTGTCATGCTTTATTGGAAGATATTCAAAGAGTTTTTGGCTTAAAAATTGGCTCAATCGTTATTTTTGAGCTTGTTGACTTTTGATTAACAAAGGATTACGAAAGCATTTAATCTATTCTTCTATACTTTCAGTACCAAGACACTACCTCCTTTTTGTGAATAACCTACCAATTTTTAAGATGATCGCTCGAATTGCCCGGTTCGAGCGTTTTTTTCTTTCTTCAGCTCTAACATCATTAAAACGATTGCCATCTAATACTTCAGGGAATGCCAAATAATACCTTTTAATTGATATCTGATTTGGGAATATAGTACAAGAATTTGACACGCTATCGAATGTGTGTTATTATTCAAAGATAGGCGAATGCCATTTAATACCTTGAGCGTATTCAGCAAATAAATACGTTTGATCTATCTTGGATATAAACGAAAAAGAAGACGCGTACAAATAAATCTTTTGTAGTTCCATTGGAGCTATTGCAAAAAAGGATTAGCTCTTTTGTCTATCAAAAGGCTATATTTGAAGATTTTTAAAATCCTACATGTAGAACTTTAAAAAACCTCAAACTTAGTTGAGGAAAACTTGCTTGAACTTAGCCAAGCGTTTTTTAATTCATTTCAATCTTTTCGCCTAAACTGATTACAAAATGAGTGATCTCATGCAGATCATGTTTGACTCGAAGGTAGGGAATGACTTCGCCTACTTCTTGAGCTTCAACATCTTCAATAATGAGTCCTCTATCTGTGACCAATACAGCGTTAAAAAGTTGTATATTCATGGGATTTTCCTAAAGATAATTTGGGGGAACTTTGCTATGATTTCAAAAATAGATCAAAAGGTATTAAATGGCATTCGTTTCAAAATACGCACTTATATTCTTTTGTGTATCAATGACGCTCATTGCAATGTTTGCATTTTTGCTAAACCAACTTCTTTGGTTCTATGTGAGCTTAGGAGCAATGGTTATCATGCTTGTTGCACATAAATACAAAGATGGATTTGCAAAAAAGTTCGGGTTTTTATTCTAAGACAAGAGTGCTACGCTACCACCCAATAATAAGATCACTGATGAGACCAGAATAAAAAGCACCACTATGACAGATTGAACAACAAGAAGCCTTGTCGTATCATCCTTTCGTTGCAGCCACTCAACATAAAGTATTGTTAAAACTAGTACCGAAATCATGTAAGGAAATAACCCACCTTTTACTAAGATTGCAAGAGGTGCTAAAACACCCCAAAAGAGTGTCTTTAGACTCGCTAGCATAATCTTTTCCTTGCGTGTTGTTTGAACTCTTTTTTTGCGATTTTGGAAAGAAAATTGAAGTCTTCCAGTGCTTTATCTGCATTGCTGTGTTTATACTCAAGGGATTCTTCATCCTTCTCAAGATAATGCACAATAAAATTTCCTTTGCCAAGAAAGGCACTGCTAGGAAACAGTAATTCGGTTAGAACAACTTTGATCTTTTCTCCGAAATTCACCTCGTGAATGATTCTTTCTGCTGTAGCTGACATAATGTCCTCCTTTGCACCTCAAACCCTTCAAAAACAATCAAATAGCACTGTAAAATCCCTATCGTTTCAGGCCTGCAGTTTTGCTTGAGTTTATGTGTTTTTGAGAGAGAACTGTGAGGTGATGTAGAAAAGGACAGACCTATCCCATAAAGGGATAGATAATATCCCCTTATGGGTAGGCTCAATGAGCAACTTTATTTATGAATTGAGTATGAAGCTTGTTTATTTTTCACACAACTTTGAGCTTTTTATATGGCTTACCAGCCTCGATGACTTTATTGGCTACTTCAGGATAATTAGCTTTGAGAAATTGTACGGATACCGTCTCTCTGCCTTTTATCTCTGACATCATCACACTATATTTCACACCGATGCCTTTTTTAATTTTGGCCGCTTCCATAAAAGCTTTAATGTTCTCTTTCAAGTTAGCTGCTTCATTTTCTAAAGGAGAAAGTTCTTTTAGCCTTGTGACCATCGCATCTACTTCATCTGGTAATTTCTCTCCATTTTTTAGCAGTGTTGAGCATTGTGTTTTAAAAGAACAATAAGCGCATAGATCCGAAACTTCGCCTTCTGGTTCTGTTTTAGATTGTACAGCCTCCCATAGCTGTGAAGCTCTTGATAATGCAGTATTTAAAAGCACCTCAGAGAATTCAATGTCAAAGGCAGAATATTCACCGGTATTGACATTGACAGCTACAATAATAGCCCTTGTGTCTCTACCGCTTTGCAATTTTGCCAATTTCAGTTGCAGTTGAACTTGATAAAGCCAACTCAAGCGTGGCTTGTCATCAGGCAAAGGAGAACTGATAGACTTGCATTCAAGAATCACATCTTCCTTTGGAAAACTGACCAAAAAATCGATATGCGATTGAACGTACGTCCATTGACCGTATCCTTTTACTTCAACTTGTTCTTGAAGCCCAATCTTTTTAGGATGATTGGCTAAACCAGCTTTGACGATTCCTTCTGCTACATGACCTCTTTGAAAGATCAACAACTGTTTTAAATTGTGCTCTTCACCTAGTGTTTTGGACAAGTATGATTTCTTCATACATTGACCAATATCAGAAGAGCCTATATATGTTGAACGATCTCCTAGTCCTGAGTCTGTGTTTTGCAGACCTTTCTCTAAAAAATCGAAAATGGGATGTCTATTTGTACGTGACATCTTCTACCTCCTATTGTTTTTTATCGAAACGTATGGTTCCACTAAACCGACCAGGAGATAAATAGACAGATGTATGGCTACTAAGCCGATAAATCTGAGATTACTCTCTGTATCGGCTTAGTGCAGCCATTGAAATGATGAAGTTAAAAGAGGGATAGCCTTTGCTCGTAAGAATACGAATCCCTCTTGAAATCCTATGAGTCATGTGCTAGAATTACACATAGACTTTGGAATCAAAGTAAACCTTGCCCCGAAGGGCAAGGGGTTACGAAACAGTGGGCTAGACTATTTCAATAACAATTACGACTTTGATTCCAAATGCCTTAAACTCAATCTTTAATCTTTTACTCATTTCCCACACCTCCTTTCAGACAGACAGAAGTACCTCATTGCACATAGCACAGTTTTGGAATAACCGTTTGGGGTTAACTATGATTTTGTGAGATTCTTTTTTGTGATTTGTAGTTTCCAATTACACTGTCTTGGACTCAAAAGTCCTTATCGAAGGCATAGATTTATCCTTTAAGAGGGCAAATATATGCCCTCTGTAGGGATTTCTTGGATGTGAAGTATCCTCTGAACCCAATCAGTGGTTTAAAAAAACAATGGAAAGTTTTTTGAGGATGTGTGTTTTATTATTAGAACTCTTCAATTCAAATAGCAGTATGAATCAACATTTTTATACTTAGATACCAGGTTGATTTCACTATTGATTGTAGAGAGTTAGATTAGGAGGATAAAAATACTGCACTTAGGCAGTCAAAGGCTAGAACACCTTTAATTGTAGTATTTTCTGCTATTTGTCACGATCACTTAGGATAATGTGTGTGCTTAGACACAAAATAGCTTTTATTGTATCGGTGATTTTCTTTTCAGTGCTACTTAGAGTCACTGCATATACTTAGATATGGGGAAAACACCATTTTGTTTTCGTTTCGCAAGCGAAACATTAATGCTCTTCTTTTAGCGAGTATGGCTAAGAATGGGCGAGTGCCTCTATTTCGTCTTGATCCTGTGTCAAGCGCACGACTTCATACCAAATCGTTAATATAAATTAAAAACATCATTATAGCATTTTGAGTGATTGTTGTAGAAAGTTTTAAAAAATATAGGAAAATCCCGTAAGTTTAAATTGTGCTAGAATATTACGAATTATTCATCTGAAAGGACATCTTATGGCAAAGAATACTGGTAAGGATTATAGGATAGGATCTGTTGATAATCGAAGTCAAACATACAATCCCCAAAATGATACTCATGTTAAGAGAGATACTACAACTGGACGTTTTATGGATGTGAAACAAGGTGATAAGTTTAAAGGTGTTGCCAAAGAACCTGACGAAAGAAAAAAATAGTTGTAAGGCAAGAGCATAATGATCAATACTGATTGAGGATATATAAATGGAAATGCTAAATGAGGCATGGAAGATAGCACTGAAAAAGGTTCAAGGGCTAAGAATTATATTAAAAAGAAATCAATAGAATAAGTCATGGGGAGTGATCTAAAGTGCAAGATATAAAAGAGGACTTCAAATTTTATAAATACAGACCGTTCAATGAACACACTAATGATATTATCATTACTTCCTCTATGCGTTACTCAAACCCTTCTTCTTTTAATGATCCTTTTGATGTAAGTCCTTCATATATGAAAAAAAAATATACAAAAAAAGAGAGAGATACGTTTATAGAGATGTCCGCAAAGCTAGGTAAATCGTTTAATCATTCTGATGAAATCAGAGAAGACTTTATTCAAAAGTATAAAAAGGAATGCAATTCAAATAGTAAGTTCATATCGTTTGGAAAGAAAATAAATAGAGAACAATTTGAAAGAATGGGAGTTATGTGTCTCTCTAAAGTTAAAGATAGTATTTTAATGTGGTCACATTATGCTGAAAATCATAAAGGGCTAGTATTTGAATTTGATTACTCATGTCTGCAAAAAATACAAGCAAATGAATGGCCATTAGAAATCAAATATGAAAAAAATAATACTTTAATATCATTAGCTCCAAAGAGTCATGAAGAAATGAAAAAACAAATGGAAATTATTCTATTGACAAAATATAGTGATTGGGCTTATGAAAAAGAGTATAGAATCCTTGACCAAGATTTTCAAGGGAATAAAACTTTTGAAAAAAAATTATTGACTAAGATAATTTTTGGTTTTAAAACCTCAAAAAAAAATATGCAACATATGATAAAATTATGTAAACAATATGGTTTTAAGCACGTTAAGTTTGAAAAAGCAGAAAAAGTTGAAGGAACTTTTACGCTAAGAATGGTTCCCTATAATGCTATTTGATTTGACAAAATCAAATACTTCAAATCCCTTGGGAGTGCTCAAAATTCTGTGTCAGCATCCAGTAGTTCCTAAAATTGTATCATAAATTTAAAGCCTTATTGAGTCTACCCTCGAAATAAATCGAGAGTTGTGTGAAGGTAAAGCTTCAGTTACGTATTAGCATAGTCATTGTTGAAGTTTTTTACCATGTTATGTAGGTAGATATCCTCATTGGATATTCAACAAAATAGCCCATTTTGTGGAATATCATTTGAAGATCCAATTCGTTAAGCTATATATCTATCCGTGAAACATTATTTCAGTTACTCAATTTTCAACATTTAGATAAAATGTGGAAAACTAATTTTTGATAGGAGCTATATTATGTTTAAATTTTTGAAGGAAGAAAGCAGACGTGATATTAATATAGCAACGCTTAATGAAATCAAATCAGAAGAAATACTTGAAGAAGAACATACTCACATTAATAAATTGATTCAAGACAATCAAGCAGCTGGAAAGAAATTTCTTTTAGTTTGGGTTCCTTTACTTATTGCTGGTGTTGCTTACAGCTTCAATATAGTTGCTAATTTTGCAGTTAAACTTTTTTTTAGTCAATATGAACTGCAAAATATAAATCAAGAACAAATGTCTAAAGATATGCATTCATTATTTGATTTTTTAATGCCATTCGGGGGTATTCTATTGTCCATTACAGTATTCTTTTTTGTCTTACATGTAATTCTACATTTAAAACTTAGTTCAGATTTAAAGAGACAAAAAGCAACAGTGATTCAATTACGCTCTAAAATTTCTAACCAAAAAGAAAGAAAAGAAAGATGGAGAAAATGATACTTGATTATTTAGTTTACTGATAAACACCTATTAATGCATAAGCTATATCTTCTCTATCAATATTTAGACCAATTGCAACACAATATTTCACATGTGATGATTCTAAAGACATAGATGCGGCTTCTTCACAAAATTTATATCTATCCTCTTTATTTTGTTCATTAAAGATAACAAAACAAAATGCATATTCAGAAGATAATGGGGGAGTATAAATAAGCAAATTTTTATGCCCAGTTATGCGCCAATTTTTTCTAACATTAGTTTTGAGTTTTTTTAATTCAGTGACTATTCTAACTTGATCTTGAGGCAATAACCTATAAATAATACTTCCTATTTCTAACCAACGTGAAGGTTTTCTATTCTCTAATTGTAATAAAATATTTTCGAAAAACTGATTCATAAGCGGTACAGGTTTTGAGATCGTTATTCCTTCTGCAAGAGATTCATAATATGCATCAATTTTTTTTGATGCACCTGAAATCATTAAAGTACCTTGAGTATTTATATTAGAGAAATTAAAATGATTTTCCATATAAAGCCCCATTAGGTCTAGCTCATCTCCTTTGTACAAAAGTGTACCCTCAATTTCAGATCTTTGCTCCAAATAATTTAAAATCTGGATTGGATGTTCAAAGATATCAAATAATGTTTCAAAATCAGCAAGATTCATTGTTGGGCAAGGTAAATAATCTTTAGGTATCCATCCAGTATCTTTTAATTCATATACATTTGTTTGAAGCGCAGCAAAATATTCTAATGTAATAGAAACTCTAAGTATCTTGTGAATGGTTGATAAATCAATAGGCATTTTTTTCCTAAGTGGATCATCAATATGCGGATTTTTAATCAAATATTCTAATTTTTGCTTAAACCTATTGGATTGAAGGTTTGGTTCAACTAATATTTCATGAATCTTTTTTTTTAACCTACCTGGTGCTCCTCTGAGTGCCTCATCGGATATTGTATGTGATTTGGCTTCAATAATAACAGCATAAGAACCAATAAAGGCTATCAAGTCTGTTTCATATTCAATATTATCTAATTTCCATTTTATACTTGATACTGTTAATTGTTCTGGAAATTTTCTATGCACTATCTCTTGTATTTTATTTTCTAAATATTTGGCTTTAACATGAGATAATTTAATACTATCAATTTGGTTTATCAAGTGATCAAAAATTTTTAAAATAAAACTAAAGAATAATTGAGGAAGTGGGCAAAATATTTTCTTATGAGGTAATTTAACAATTGGTTTTAACCAAATTGGATTTGCTAAAAAGATATGTTCAATTGGATAATCAACTAATGCACCCTCCGAATAGCTAAGATACTTAATTATTGCTTCTATTATTTCTAAAGGAAGATTAGTTAATGCAGAAATTTCATCTTCTGAAAATGTATAATAATCAATCAATGTTAAATCATTATGTGCTAATAAATGATAAATAACCTGTTGTTTCGGTATATCTAAACTTTCATACATAGCGATTAAATCATCAACATGATCTCCTAGTTGCATTGCTCGATGATATTTTTTGAGGATATCTTGAGTATCTTTTGTATTATTTAAATCTCGTAAAAAAGTCATTCGCTCATTCGTTGATTTTTCAATATCTTGAAGTAAACAATTAAAAAATTGAATGAGATTTGAGCAACTAAAACCATAGATTTCTACTAAATTTGAGTCAAAATTGCTATAAATTTCTTGAGAAATATTTTTTACTTGAAAAATAAAACCCCAATTTCTAACGGTTTGAGTATGCGCTTGCACCCAAGATTGAATCCTCTTTTGAACTAATTTTTCTTGAGATAGTTCTAAATCTTCGGGATCAATATTTTTATTATATATCGCTGTTGTTAATATCGGTAAAGTATCTATAAGCTCCTGCGTAATATGTGGAGCAAAGATTCTATTTTTTAATAACGATGGATTCATTCGTAATAAAAGAGCTTGCATGATTTCAATATGCGATTGATTTATATTTTTTTCTTTTCTATCAACACCATTCTGTCCAATATTAGAAGTTAAATAATAATTTGACAATATTGACATAAGCAATGGAGCATCGTATTCACGAATCATTTGTTGGATTTTTTCTAAAGATTCTTGATAATTCTTTTGCGCTTCTTCTTTTATCTTTTGAAGTAATAGTTGTCTCTGTTCGATAGAAAGATTAGCTAAGGGATTAGGAATAGCTGTAAATTTGATAGTGTTTTTTTTTTCTTCTTTTGTATGGATAGTATTAATTTGATTTAGCGATTTTTTTTTCTTTTTTTCAGCGATTTTTTTCTTTTTAATTCGTCGTTGTCTATTTAATATGCCCATTTTAATAATCCAATATATAATTTTTAAAATCTTTTAATTATATCTCAACATATAATTAAAATACTGCCAATTTCAAAACGAATAGTATTAAATCTATTTATTTTGGAGCAAACTATGACATACGAACTTATCGAAGCAGAAATCATTGAGACGTTGCCTATCAAAAGAGGCAAACAGGAGATTGTACCTATTCAGCAAGACGATACTGAAGATGACATCAAATACCTCTCAGTTACTGAGTTGAACACTTTACTATCTATCAGCGATTCATTCTACCGCTTAGCATGGCTTGTATGTTATGAAACGGCAAGCCGTATTTCTGAAGCACTCAAACTCACATTTGGAGATCTCAATTTAGAGACCAATCGATTGAAAGTTATTAACCTCAAGCAGCGCAAGAAAAACAGCTTTCGCCTCATTAAAATCAGTGACCGGCTTAAATCATTGATATTGCAAGAGCAACTCTCACGCAATGTCGCCAAAGATGACTTTATCCTCAAAAATCGTGATAGAACAACTTACAACTATGCGTTTATTAGATATGCCACTCAAGCAAATATTGAAAGAGAGCGAGCGCATCCTCATACGTTACGCCACTCTCGTGCTATTCACCTTTTGGACTCAGGCGCTAATATCATTTTGGTCAGCAACGCTCTTGGTCATAAAAATATCAAGAGCACTTTGATCTATTTGAAGTATTCTAATCAGGAGTTGGATAAGGCGCTAGATCATGCTAATGCACGATTGTATTAACGTCTAGTTCTTGTATGTAAATCATTAAATAGTGATTTATATACCAGTTGTATCTATTTTATATCATTATTTTGTGATATAATTAATTCATCTTTTGTTGCAAAGGGATACAATGGCATATACACTCTTAACGGACGATGAGATTGTCCATGATTTGGGGAAGAAGCTCGATACGCTTCGTCGAACTAAAGAAGTTCCTATTAGTGAGCTTTTAGAAAAAAGTGGTACCAACCATAATACCTATGATCGGTTTATCAATGCTAAAAGTGGCATTAGCCTCAAAAATTTCATTCGTCTTTTACGAGGGATTGGAGCATTGGATAAACTCGAAGCGCTTTTGGATGTTTCTCACGCTTATAGCCCTTTGCAAGAGCAGAGCATCCCTAAAAAACGCATACGAAAAAAACCTGCCTCTAACACAACCTTTACATGGGGAGAAGATCGATGAGTGGACGTGTAGAAGTTAAATTATGGGGTACGACCATTGGTTATTTAGGATACGCTCCAGGGCAAACAGAGATAGCAACGTTTGAGTACACAGAAGCATTTATGCGTTCAACGATTTATCCCTCTCCTTTAAGGATGCATTATCCTCCTAGTCGCTTTAGTTTTCCAGACATCAGCCTTCGAACCTTTAAAGGTATTGCAGGGATTTTTGCTGATTCATTACCTGATAAGTATGGTAATCAATTGATTGATATTTTCATGGCTGAAAAAAAGATAGCACCCGAATCTATCACTACGTTGGATCGCCTTTTATATGTCGGAACACGAGGCATGGGAGCATTGGAGTACCATCCATCAGAATTTGATGACTCGCCACAAGAATCTAACACTGTGTTAGATGTGCATCTTCTCTCAGAACTTGCGCAGCTGGTTCTATCAAAGAAAGAAAGTTTACATGTAAACCTTCAAAAGGCGAAAACTAAAAAAGATGCGCTCAATCTGATTCGTGTGGGTTCAAGTGCAGGAGGGGCACGTGCTAAAGCGTTAGTGGCACGAGATACAAAAGGGAATTTTTACGATGGAACCATTGATCATGGCTCATCTTATTCATACTGGCTTTTAAAGTTTGATTCGGCTCAAAACAGTGATAGAGATGCTAAAGATCCTAAAGGTATGCCAAAAGTGGAGTACATTTATGCTCAATTGGCGAAGTCTTGCGGCATTGATATACCAGATGTAGATTATATACAAGATGGTGAAGATTTTCATTTCCTGATTAAACGTTTTGATCGAGATACAAGCACCTCAAAGCTTCAAAAAGTTCATTATGCTTCATGGAGCGGGCTTGCTCATGCCGATAGAGATGCTACGGGAGCTTATTCTTACGAACAACTTGTTTTAATGGCAAGGCAACTAGGCTTAGGTCAAGATGCTATCACCGAGTTGTACCGAAGAGCACTTTTTAATATCGTTGGTCGCAATCAAGATGATCACACGAAGAATTTTGGTTTTTTAATGGATAAAACAGGCTCTTGGAAGCTTGCACCAGCCTTTGATATGACCTATGCGTATGATCCAACAGGGAAGTGGACGAGAAGCCATCAAATCAAGCTATCAGGTAAACAGGAAGATTTTATTCGTGAAGATTTAATCAAATTTGGTGCGTATTGTAACCTCAGTGCCAAAAAAGCACAAACCATTCTTGATGAAGTGATCAGTGTTTTTCAAACCTTTGAAGCGAAAGCTAAAGTGTTAGATATTGCGCCACCGTTGAGGGAAACTATTTGCAATGCTTTGCGGCTGAAGTGGTAGCTATTATGCATTTTGGAAAGATTCTCCTTTGTGTATCTCACGTGTAATCTTTTGAAAAAAGGCTACCATGAAAAAAATAGAAGGTGGAAATATCGTTACTCCGTCTCTTTTTTTAAGAATGATAAAGTGTATCAGCCGAAGCACAATTCTAGGCATATGAAATTTTTCTAACCAGAGAAAAATTAATGTCATTTAATTGTGTAAACATGAGTATTTGAATCTAGATCATAATCAATATTCTTCCAAAATGGTTTTATCCAAATTGTTTTAAACTGCTTTTCGACATTTCTTTGACCTATTGGCTGTCTTCGCCAATGTCCTCGAACTAAAGTCATTTTATTTTGTTTTGAGTTAGATGCTGAAGATGCACTTATCGTTTTAGCCTTAGAATCCTGATTATTAAGAAGAATATAGTGATAGGCTTTTAATCTTTTAGCGTTAAATTCGGTTGTTGAACTTTTTGCTGTTCTAAAGGCATATGGTTTCCATTCATTTATTTCACTAATACTTGATTTGAGTTCTCTTTGGGCGTGATCAAGATAAAATAGTGCAGAAAAAAGCTTCACGATTTGACTAACAAGACCCTTATCTTTTTCTTCTAAAAATGATCTCGCGTTATTGTGAAAAAATTTTGAATACGTACTATCAAAAAAATCTTTTGCTATTCTTTCGATTTGATCTTGAATCGGAGTATTTTTGAAAATTGTAAAATAAATTAATGATGGCATATTGTTAGATTTATCGATTTCCATAGCATCGATCAATACCCAATCATTAAAGTTTTGAATTATCGCCCCTTCGATAATATGTTTTTGATCAGAAGCAAAATGGTATTCCAGATTAAGCTCAATGTAAAAAGTATTGAAAGGTAAATTCAAGTCATTCAATAACATATTGCCAATATCTGTATTAAAAATATCCTCTTTAAGTCTTTCATCAGCTATTTTAATGAACTTTTTACCATCGTTACATAAAATTGCGTAATTTGAAAAAAAGCGCATAAAGTCGTTTATTAAAAAATTGAAATCATAATCTTTTTTTACTCGTTCATTCAAATAGGCGATAAATCGCTTTTCATCTTCACCATCTATGGTTATTTCTGTTTGCTGTCCTCCTTTTATATGCGAAAAATACTTTTCTCTAATATCAGATGGCATTTTTTCGTACAAAAAACCTATTCTTTCCAAAGCATTATTCATTTTTTGATACCTCTTTTGGTGCAATTATAGTAAGAATTGTTTTTTGTAATTCACTGTAGTTATGGGAGGGATAGAGGATTGGATCAATAAGTAGATATTGATTAGCAAGGAGGAATATCTCCCTATCATGTGAAATTTTTTCTTCGTAACTTTTAATCACAAAAGAAATCAAACGATTATATAGTGCTTCATCCTCTTTTTTTACAAAAGTTACAAGATCAGGTTGTTCATAAGCACGCATACCTAATAACTTTGAATGAATATCTGGGCAATGTTTTAATAAAATATTTGTAAATTCTAAAAAATCTTGTGCATATGAAAGATTATATTCTCTTGTGTCTGTAAATATACGTGATTGTAAAAAAGAAAATTCGCCTATTGGTAAAACTATATATCCTTTTTTATTCCAATAATTAATGAGTGCAACATAAATAGGTGGGAATTTTGGACTTAAAGTTTTTAATATTTCGAAAGCAAATGAATTTGTATTTCTACTATAAACATAACTTCCATTTTGTGAATCACACAAGGTAATTCCATCATATAGTTTTTTATGTGGTCGAATATATTTGCTATCAAAGTTAAATACCCTAAAAAGTAGTGGAATATCGAATAGTTTATCCCAACAAATGTTACCTTCTATTGATAGCATATCTTATAAACCGAATTTTAACTTGAGATATGATTTACCAAGATCGATTAATAGTGAAATGGTAAAACCTCCTACAACAGAAGCTTTTTCTTTGACGTCCTTCCAAACTGTATCATTTCTTAAAATATCTAAAAAGTCATATCCTTTTGATGTAATCCTAAATATCATGAATTCTCTCAAACCACTTAAGTCTTTGAGTGGCTTTGCCTCAATCAATTCATTTTCGAGTAGTTGATTTATGTGTTCAAGTAAGACTTGGAATTCTTCATTGCTACTCTTGTCATATAACGATAGATCTCTCGCATTAATAATGGAATTCGGAACCAAGTGCTCTTCAAGATGAAGCATAATATTTCTAATAAGTTCTACATCTCTTTTCATAGACGCCCTTTATAGTATTTTATAAAATTATATCTAATAAAGAAAAGTAAAAATTACAAAATAATTTTCCGAATAATAGTCCACTTGCCTTGCAAATAAGCAAGTCATTTAAAGTCGCATACGAACAATCAAATTCAGACGATTCTTGCTCTAGGAATAAACTCCCGATCACCTCAGCTAAAACATAACCATTTTCCTTTTCTCAATCACCGTTACTTTCAAATTCAGATTTAGTCGAATGGCGGTTTTAGAACGTAAAAATCACTCTTGAAAAGTAAATCCTCCTCATTTTTTAAAAACACCTCCAAAATAAAACGAATAGTCATATACACCAAAATTACAAGGAGTTTTTATGACTATTTACTTCACCACTTTCTAAACCATCCAAGAGCAAAAAAGCACCAAACAAGGTTACTAGTTTGGTATGTATACGTAGAACGTAAATGTTTAGAAGGTTACGATCTGCTTTTTAGGTGACCAGTTATCAGGTATTACATTAAAAGGTTACAGCAAAAAACACCTCAATATCACTAGTTACGAGGTATTACGTTAAAGGGGTACAACCCGAAAGGAGAAATCATGAAGGACCATATAAAACCATTCGAAGAATTTGATCAAAGCGAGGAATATCCAGTAGCAGAAAAAACAGACAAGCACATGCTCACAATCATTCGAGGTACGATCAAAAAAGAGCTCATAAAACGTCTTGAGAACCAAAGTGAGATGTTTCCCTTCCGCAATAAAATTACCTTGCATTATGTGAATTACTACATCATCAAAAAATGCTTTCTTGATGCTCCACAAGCTGTCAAAGATTCAATTTTGTCTAATGCAAGATCAATCCATCGAAAAGAGATACGCCGTATTCAAAAGGCACTGCGCACCATTGAATCCAATGTCATGAATGAATTACCCAATGAGCTTGAGAAACGACTGCTCAAAAAAATTATCTTGTACATCTCCTACCTGTGGCTCAAAAAAGAGTTTTACATCTCAAAAGAAGAGATCAGACGCTTTGTTTTTGGCTTTAGCATCTTTTATCCTGAGCTAAAACCAAAAAGTACCCCAAAATAAAACGAATAGTCATAACAGAAAGAAATTTCTGAAAAAAACAAAGGAGTTACCCATGAATCAACAACAAGAGGAGCAATTATTTGCGGAAATACTATCGGAAGAAAATATTGCATTGTATCAAGCAACGGAGAGTGTAAAGGATATCGATCAATTTTGCATGAAGCTAGAAAAAGAGTTTCCGCAATTTTTCTTTATTGGTGCACCAAGCGATGACAATGCGGTGATTAATATGTACGATAAATCAAAGTTGAGAATTAAACGAAGAAAGACATTGCTTGAGCGCGCGATACTTTCTCAAATTGAGCCTAATTTTGTCATTGATTTTGAGCAGTAGCCAAATAAAAGTTAGGAGAGACTCAAAATCTCTCCCAAAAAAAACGAATAGTCATAACAGAAAGAAATTTCTGGAATTCTTATGAGGAGTTGTTATGAGTCAAGCATTTTTAAATGGCATTTTTTCTCAAGAAAATATGCGGAGAATAATCTCTGTATTTTGTACGATTACTTTATTGTCTCAATTACATGCAAGTACAGGATTGGATGATATTTTAAGCTCATCAAGCAATGGTTTTGATTTTGCTGGTACGTCTAGTCTTAAAACGCAAACAAGAGGTTACTATAATTTTGGTGGTATGTCAGTTAGGACAGATATTGGTGGCGCAATTAGACCATTTAATATTCAGATGCCGACTATTGCTTCTGGTTGCGGTGGAGTAGACATAGGCTTTGGTGGATTTAGCTTTTTGAATATTGATCAATTAGTTGAAAAACTTCAAAAGATTGCTAGTGCCGCACCAGCTTTTGCATTTAATATGGCACTTTCTGCACTATGCAAGGACTGTCAATCCATCATGGATCAATTAAATGCTGTAGCTGATTCAATCAATGGTTTAAACTTCGATGCATGTAAATCAGCAGTTGGTTGGGGCAAAACTGTGGGCGGTGCTTTAAATAATGCTCTTAAGACCAAAGATGATGCAAAATCTGGTATTGAAGGTGTTTTAGGTAATTTGCCAGGAGCAATTACATCAGCAGCTGACAATATGCAAGCATTTATTAACTGTGGTTCTACAAGTGGGGAATGTACAGATACTTCATCTGATGCCGCTAAACAAAAAGCCTTGGAAGCACTTAAATTTCAAGGATCACTTATACATAAAGTCTTTACTGACAACCAAAGTTTTCTGAGTGCAATAACGGATGGCAGTGACTCTACAAGTTCATATTCCTATTGGTTTAAAGGCTTGTCACAACAAGATGCAGAGGATCTTTTTAGAAATATGATAGGTGATTTTTATGGATTTGTAGATCCAACATCATGTGGAGGGACTGGCACGGAAGGAGAGCCAACCGCTTATATGGTTGCAACAATATTGCCATTAATGAGTGCTGATGAGGCAATCAATGTATTTTTGGGTGACACAAGTGGTGGAGACCAAAAACTCAAGGGGCTGTCTGTAAGCGATAGCGAGAAGATATGTAAAGATCACTATGGTCCACCAATAATTGCATCAACGCAAAGAGTCTTAAGCAGTACGATGAACGCTTCTACTATAAGAAAAACTGTTGCTGATCGGCTTACCGATATCCTTGGCAATATGGCGACTTCAAACAGTAATGCTCTAAAAACTGATGCAAAATTCCTTTCAAATATAAGGTATCCAGTATACAAAGCACTCAATGTCGCATCAATAACGAATGATCAGCTTTTGATAGGGTACATTGCTGATGTAATCGTGGCACAAGAATTGGTAGGACTTGTGAATGAGCTTGCAAGTAAACAAAGAGCTTTTACCAACTACGGGACCATTACAAAATCAACAGTAAATATTCAACCGGCACATATCAAAGCAATTGAGGATAGGGTAGTTTTGATTAACCAAAAAGCTGAAGCAGTTAAAAATACCGTAATGAGAAATATGGAGAGTAGAGTTGCTCAAATTTCTGTTCTCGATGATGTAACAAAGCGCTACAAACAAGAGCTTACAAAAAAAGGAATGTATCGTCTTGGGCACTAAAAGCTTTTTATTTTGTGTTTAGGGCTGTCTTTTGTCGTATTTCTTAACCATACGATGATCGAGTTATCACTAGAATTGGGAGATTTTCAAATCTCTTTCCATTTAAAACGAATAGTAATGTAAATTAAAAATACACGAGGAGATAATTATGAACTCAACACACAGTCTAGCACTTGAGCAAAGTGCTTCAAATGAAAATTACTTTGGGCTTTTTGTCACAATAGGCTTATTTGTAATCATGCTTTTAATGATGAATTTTATTTTTTCACTCATTCTAGAAAGTTATTGTTGGATCAAGCACAAACGAAAAGGAGAAGCTTATACTGTTCGTTTCCCAAATCCCGTAACTGCGATTAAAAACCGTTTTATTCGCGCAAAAAATTGGCTTAGTCATAAAATTAAGCAAATTCAAACAGCCGTGCAAGCAGTTAAAGATATTCAAATTCTCATTATTGAGACATCAGGAAATGAGCAATTAAAACATGCTTTTATAGCGTATACATTCATTGTGGCACTGACTGCAACAACGGCATATAATTTTTTGGGATTAGCCTTTAAGTATGACTTTATAGCCATTTTCAAGCAACTTTTTTAGGTCGTCGTGATGAAAAAAATACTTTTTATCTTAACAATACTGTCATACAGCGTGTTGTTTGGCGCGGATAACTCAGATATCATTTGGACCTGGGGCAATGGAAGAAACATTGCCTCTATTCTCTCATTTTTGTATTTCTTACTCAACATCGATACATTAGCGATTATTATCAAATATGCTGGGTTGATTGGTATGGCAGTTGTTTTCATAAGGGAGCTTGCAAAAGGTGTTGGTTATCAGCCCGGAGCTGCTGCCATCAAAATGCTCTTCTTTATCATTGTATCACAAATTACCATTTATGGGTTTCTAAGTGTTAAAAGAGATGATGCACACCATGTCTATATCTTATCAGCCAATGAACTTTCTGCCGCATCATGGCAAAAGTGTCGTCCTGTTAGCGGAGATAATGAATGTTATGCTCCCATTGGTGTTAAACTTCTAATGACATATGCCACAAATTTTGAGAGAGCAGGTATTGGCATGATGGAAAGTTCTATGATGGATGCTAATGCTATGACCTATTCATTCTCTCGCATGGGCTTGGGATTTGGCTTTACCTTCTACGATCATATCTCCAAAACAAAAGGTGATCCATACACTTACAACACCTTTATGGAGTTTTATGAAAACTGTATCATCTATGATCTAGCTGATGGCACAAAAAGTGTCGATGGTATCTATAAGAGCAGAGATCTTGCTTCATACATTTTAAGCCCCAATGCAAGGCTTACAAACGTCTACTCAGCCTCGAACCCTAATGGAACCCTCAAAACGTGTTATGAGGTCTCTAGCGCTTCGCTATGGGGTAATATTAATTGTAATAAAACTGCAAATCAACTTCACGCAAAAGCTAGTGGATCTGCTGCCTCTGAAGCGACTACAGATGACATTTGTTTAGCCGCTGAAAACTTCGGTCAATTAATGTTCAATAGCACCAAAGATGCTTCTGCTCAAATTGAACAACGAACCATTATGAATCTTACCAATGAATCCATCGTTAATAGTGCCATTGCAAGTGGTATTGATCCTAATGTATTGGCATATGGCACGACTATGGCAGATCGAGAGCAAAGAGGCAAATTTATGGTTCTAGGTGTGATGGCTAAAGAGTGGATTCCTTCTATGAGAGGAATGATGCAAGGTATTGCACTTGGACTCATTTGGGTGTTAGCAATTCTTAGCATTATGACGGCCTCTCCAGCTCCTTATCTTGGGTCCGTGGTAGGATTCCAAGTCACATTGATTGTTTGGTCATTTATCCTTGCTTTAATAAACTTTATGACGATAGATCAAATGGCAGAATCATTGCCAAATATCTTCTTTTCAGACTTAGGAGCAGGAGATCAAATGACACTGTGGTCCCAACCAACGTTTGATGAAGAAAATCAAAAGGCACTTGCATTTTTAGGCTATATGGGATTTGCAAGTTATGGGATTGCTGCTAGTTTGGTTTATATTGGAGGGAACAAACTGGCTTCTTCTTTCAGTGGTGCCGTTGGTCAACTCTCTGTTGGTATGGGAACATCTGCCAATATGGCTAAAGGGCATTTTGATCATGGCATGGATAAATCGGATTCTAGTGGTACTCAACACCATAATGTGAGAACCGGTGATCTTGATCGATGGAATCCGGATGGTTCAACATCAAGAGACAACCTAAATGGTATGAACACCAGTAAGAAAGTGGATAGCACAGGAACACTAGAGACTTCAACATCAATCAATGGCAAAGAGACAACGCAAATTGATACTACTGGCGGAAATTCTGCAAAGTATGATGGCCAAAATGTTACAGGTACTAAATTGGGATCTGGTACTACTGGTCAACTTCAGTCACAGGTTATTGCCTCCGCATCAAAGGAAGCAGCGAAAGCTAGGTCTGATGTAGAAACAGCCGAGCATAATCTTCAAAATGCAACCCAAAGCCAACATCAAGTTGCTACGGATGCTATAACAGCTGCATCAAAAGCAGAAGGTACTGACGCTTCGATAACAGAACAAAAAGCAGTTAAAGAAGCTTTACAACATACATTAAACCAAATGGAAAAAGAAGGCAAAATAACTTCCGCGCAAAGAGCAGAACTATATCAGCAAATTAGCAAAGATGCTATTTCAGCTGGCGCTACTATCGATAGCAGTAAGAGTGCTTTGGGAAAAGTAGTTGCAGGAGCAACTGGCATAAGTGTTGGCGGTGGTTATCAACATGAATGGTCCGACCAAAAAAGTTCACAAGAACAACTTCAACAAGCAAAAAATCTTGAGAAATCGTTTGCTGAATCATTTTCAAAAAATTATAGTGAAGAATCTTCAAAAGTAGTGTCCAATTCATCTAAACTTGACGCTACACTCAAACAAGACTTTACTACCAAAATAAATGATTCATTTGCATCAACGCAATCTGCAAGTGATTCATATAAACACGCTCAACAAGTTTCAGATACTGCAACCAAAAAGGAGACCTACGTTAAACAAAATTCAGCTACTGTTGCTGAAGATATGGCAACAAAATATCTTCAAAATGTTGCAGATAATGCAGGTAGCGGTGAAGCAGGTAAGGTAGCAGTAAGGTCAGAGTTGAATAAACTTGAAAGTTCAAGATATACTCAAGATGCTTTTTCAACTTATGCTGATTCTATTAAAGATACAACGAATGTTGATACAAAAATCAATGATACTCAGGCTGTAATAGATCATAAAAAATCAGAATTAGCACCTGTGAAGCAACAAGATCATCAAGAAAATCAAAACCAAGTTATTGAACAACACTGGTTGAATGAGGGAGAAATAAAAAGTCAAAATCATAAAAATAAACCAGTCGAACGGTAAACAAAATTGAAGAGGGATTTATTTCCTCTTCGCCTTCGTATTAACTCAATTTTAAATCTGAAGCACCATGATTGATATTACCATAGTGTGAACTATAGATTGGGTCTGTTGTATAGTCACTTATTTTCCCAAAGTCATTAGATGCTTCACTATTAATTCCTTTTGCTTCTTTGAAAAAATCTGCGAGTGATTGCTTTTTCATTTTTGCATAAAGAAAATTCATTAACACTGTCATTGAAACAAGCAAAGCCAAGTATGATAGAACAAGGACAATATTTGATGGACTAAATTTAATTCCAAGGAATCCTAAAAATAATGGCGAAAAAAAAGATAGCACATAAAATGGCGAAAGAACCATTAAAGCTGTTTTGTATTGATTTTTTGTTTCTTTTTCCTGCGCTACTTTTAAAGTTTCCACGTTAACCCCTTCGCTCATCGCTCTAACTCTTTGTGCCATATCAAGTGTGACCAATGTCATATTATAATCTTTAGCAACTTCAATAATCTTGGAATCGTTAATATTTTTAGTTTTATAAAACTTGCGAACAATTACATGTAAAGGAGTATTGCCTAAAGTCATTTTTCTTAGAGTATCACCTTGTTCCAATGGCATATTAGACAAAGGCATTGCATGTAACTCAACACCATTGCTATTACCAAGTCTCCTAAAAAACTCCCTTGCTTGAAAAGCGACAGATCCATTTGCATTGTTCTTATGACCATCTAGCTCTTGCAACACAATATCTGTGACGAATACTGGAGCTATCTTTTCAAGTTTAGCGATGATTGCCTCACCACCCTCTACTACAATTGATGTGTCGATTAAAATTCTTTGTGTGTCCATATCTAATCCTATTATTTTCGTATACAGTATTTTTACACGTATTTGAATTTAATTCAAGAGTTTTTTGGATTTTGACCCCAAAATAAAACGAATAGTCTATATAAACAAAAAAACAAGGAGTTTCATATGGACAATTCAACAACAATCAACCAGGTGGCTTTTTACAAAAGCTTTTTCGCAAATATGAGTGATGAGGATTTTCAATCTGTTTCTAAAGATGAGATTGTGCAAATGTTTGAAAAGCTCGAAGCTGAATTCAAAAAAGAGAGGGAGAAGTAATGCATAGCGACAGAGATGCTTTGAAAAACATTGCTGAAAAAAAGTATTTTGAACTTTTACAATATTTTGAAAATGATCGAAGTATCGCTAAAGCCTTAACTCCACATTATGGACGTTCTAACAGCGTCTTAAAACGGAATTTAGGCCTCTTTTCTTTTAGGAACCAGAAATCAACTCAAGATTTCATAGATGCTGCTAATGTTGTATTGGCAAAGATTAAAGTTCAAGAAATCAATGCTACAGCGCTTCTTTTTATAGGGTTCGACATGAGCCCTATTGTTTTAGTAGAACAAGCAAAGAAGCTTATTGACTTGGGTATTAACGTGATTGCACCACAAGCTATTATTGAAAATACACATGAGCAATTTTGGGAATATGTTAAAGCAGATATAGCATTATCTGACTTTATTGTGATATATGAGGTAAATGACGTAGAAAATACTTTGCTACAAGATACGGCAAAGGATAAAGAGATCATTGATATACAAGATATTAATGATCTTAAAGCATATGCAAGAAGAGTTACTTTGAAAAAATGCAAATCTCGCGTGAAATAAAACGAATAGTAGGTATACATAAAATTTAGGAGTTAAAATGGAAAGCATTACTGATGTTAAAAAGGCAAAAAAAAGAAAAGCTAGTGTATTTGAAAACCATAAAAAAGAAATTTTACAGCTCTTGCAATTAAAAATAAGCATACCAGCAGTTTACAAAATTATTGAACCAAAACTCGTAGAAAAGAGGAATCCAAAATCCCTATATATGTATTTAAAAAGAAACTTACTTGTTGAATGAATCTAAAAAATTAGCAAGTTGGTCTAGAAGGTTTTGGAAGTTATCATCGTTATTTTTATTGTCATTAAAAGTTTTTGCAAGTTTTTTAATTACCGTACTAGTATCTTTTTTAAATTTTTTATCAACTTTGAACTCAACAAAAATTGAAGTAGGTGGTTCATGTGGCATAGTAACTATTGGAATGAGTATAGGTTCAATCCCTGTAAGGATATATGCATAATTAATACCTGCATATTTAAGTTGCTCAAGCACATTAAATGAAGGAACTCTATCCCCACTTTCATATCTTGATATTGTTGCTTTTGTAACCTTCAAGGCATTGGCCAAGCCTTGCTGGCTAATGCCTGCTTCATTTCTCGCTTTTTTTAATCGCTCTGCAATCTCATTTTTTTTACTCACTTCTAACATGATGAAATTGTCCTTTTTAAGCTTCAATTAACAAGGAAACAGTTACCATAATGGTAACGTTACCAAAAAGGAGAAAACATGAGTTTAGCCGGCCCTGTTAATCTCCTTAACCCTGTGGTTAAGGAAAATTTTAACATAAAGTTATTAAAAAAACATTCTGTTTCGCAAGTGAAACAAGAAAATATTCTGCAAAAGCTAGCTTTTATGTCAACATTTGAAGAAATTTCAGATTGGGTTTCAACCCACTCAAATGGTCAAAAATACATCGCAAATCCTATTAGTGCAGGGGATGCCGATCGACTTGACTGCCTTTTTGCAATACAAGAACCGCTTGCTTTGGCTTTAAAACCACTCGAAAATCGTCGAAAGAATGGACGTGATATACGCCTTTTGGAGGCCACTGAAACAGATAATTACGCTGTAATTGCTGATATTCTTGCCAGTACCGCTTGGAGTTATTGGCAAAATCACAATTTTCAAACTTCCCAAGATGTCCGCGTCAACATTAGCGTAGTTTGCCAATTCCAAAACGATGAAAATATTCAACAAAAAAAAGAATTCAAAAAAGCTCAGATAGAGCATATTGGTGCAATTGTTGACTTTTGCAAAGCCAATAAAAAGGGTGCATTCCAAGAGTGTTTGGATTTTAAGGAAACCGAAGAAATTCTTGGAATTAATGATTTTGAGGATTAAAAATGAGCATTAAAATTATGTCGCTTGTCTGGGAGCTATCGCGAATTAATGCTGAAATTAATAGAGATGATAAATTTTTGCTTCTTGCTCTTGCTGACCATGCTAATGATGATGGTGAATGTTATCCAAGCTTATCTAAAATCCAAAAAAAATGCTTCTTTTCAAAACAAGGGCTCTTGAATAGCATGGACCGAGTCATTAAAATTGGTTATGTCTCTAAAAGCAAAAGAAAACGAGAAAATGGTAGTAATACATCAAATTTATATCAATTGCACGAAGACCTTTTTAGCTTTAAAATTGAAGAAGCAAAACTACTAGAAGATATGAAAAAATTTAAAAATACTAGCACTACACAGGTAGTCAATGCTGTTGACAAGGGTAGTCTACCAGATGGACTAGGGGTAGTCAACGCCATAGACAAGGGTAGTCTACATGGTAGACAAGTATATGAACCATCAATTAACCATCATTATGAATCTTCATTTAACCTCTCTCTAGAGAGAGTTGATTTTAAAACTTTCAAAAAGCGTCTCATTACGTTTTGCCCTGGTTATATGTTTAAACTCAGAGAGTTTTGTGGACAAAAATTAATTGATACTCATGCAGGTTTTTGCTTTCAAAACGGCTACATATTCAACTTACATACTCAAAAGCTTTTAGATAAAGAAGAAAGTTTTGGTGTATGGCAATATCTTTATGAGAAAAGAATTCAAGTTTTTGAACAAGCACAAATTCAAAATCATCAAAAGAGTGCGTCATGAGCAGTGAAGAGTTTTTTGAATTAAAAAATCTATTATTGGAGCAAAGGGCACTCCTTAATATACTAATTCCAGATGATGTACCGCTTTCATTCATTTGTGATCGTACTGGAAAATCACGTCAAGCAATACGAGATTATCTTCATTACAATTATAAAGAAAAGAAAGATTTTTACCTCAAAAAAGGTAAAATCTATGTTGCAAAAGAAGCCGCTATTCAAATTTTGCAAAGGAGCAAAATATGAAAATTAGCGGCAAGGTTTACACAAGAGGTAGTAAACTTTGGGTAAGTGCTTATACAGATGAGGGGAGGGTACGAAAACCAACTGGCAAAGATGATACACCAGCAAATCGTAAATGGGCTGAGAGAAATTTCCATGACCTTATTACAGGTCAAAAAAAAGAAATTCCTAAGACATTTACACAATTTGCCCATATTTGTCTTGAGTCAACTAATCATAAGCGTGATATTGCGTGCCAAAAAGACTATTTAGCTAAATTAAGATTACATATTGCACCTGTTTTTTCAAAGTATGAGCTTAGAGATATTAAGGCTCTTGATATTGAAAAATGGCAAAATATGTTGCTAAATAAGGGGCTGAGTCAACAAACAGTAAAAAGGTGTAGATCAATTTTATCAATGGTCTTGAAAAAGGCAGTTGGGAATGATTTAATTGCAAAAAATCCATGTGATTATGCAGAACCAATAAGTGTGTTTCACAAAAAGAAACCGCCTTATAAAATAGATGAAGTGAGGTCTATTTTTAAAGCTGCCGAAGGTAAGGGCTTTATTGAAATATATCTCAAGATTGCATTTGGTACAGGAATGAGAGTTGGTGAGATACTTGCTTTAAAATGGGAAGATATTGATTTTTCAAATAATGTCATATATCTTTGCAGATCGATCTCAAAAGGCAAAATTAAAGGTGATACGCATCAGAAAAACCATAAACGCTTGGTTGTGATGCCACAATTTGTTTCTGATGTGCTAAGAAAGGCTAGTTTGCTTCAAAGTTGTGAATGGGTATTCCCATCTCCACGGACACAAGAGCCTTATGCTGAATCAAAAACGCTCGTGAAATATCATTTCAAACCTTTGCTAGAAGAGGCTGGGGTAAGCTATAAAACTTTAATGGCAACAAGGCATACATATATTTCAACAATGAGAAATCAAGGGTTGGATAAAAGTCTTGTCCAAGAGATTGTGGGACATGCTGAGGGATCAGGAGTCACAGATAAGCATTATTTCTTACCAGAAATCAATGCTTTAAAGGTTCAAAGTGTTAACAATATTTTTGAGCAAACACTTTTAAAAAAGACACAAAATTAGAGAATTTTAGGCACAATGGTTTTAAAATATCTATCAAAGCACGTATTTATAGGCTTTTCAAAGACGAGGACGTAATCCTCATAAGCCGGAGGTCGGGGGTTCGAGTCCCCCTCTTGACACCACTCCTAAATCCCTTCAAATAGATATTATTGTTATAATTTGAAAATAAAATATTGTTTAAGTTTTTACTAGGTCCCCCTTTAGGTCCCACTTTTTATCATCTTATTTTTAAATTATCAGATAAGATAATACTCGACACAGGACTTTTTTTAAATTCACGAAGAAATTTTGGGTTCTTTATGAAGTCAAGATAAATTTCTTTAAATCTTGTATTGTAATGTAATGTATTGGTTAGTTCACCCTCTAATGAATCTAAAATCATATATTTGATAAGGTCTCTAATAAAATACTTATCATCCATTGAGAGTTTTATATTTAGACTAATAAGCGCTTGCTCAATCATTTGTGAAAATGAATTGCGTATACTCAGTAAAGATTGATTTTGCTGATCTTTGTTTAAAGCAAGTAATGTTACATTCAAGACTTTTTCTATTTCCAATTTATCTTCGTTTGAATAATTTTCGAAAGGAAAATCATTAATAGTAATATTTGATGATTTGGTTAAATATTGAGCATGTAACAATAAAGTTTTCAATGCAGATATTCTTTTTATTATTTTAAGATTTGTAATATCTTCGTGTAGCTCATGATTTTTTATTGATTCTCTCCAGAAAGATTTTATACGGGTTTTTTGATAGTGTTCTTTATCTCTTGATTTAAATATGAAAAAATCATTTATGAGGTTTTGTTGTTGAATTTTAATTACATGAAATTGTATTTCATTTAAAATATTTAAAAAATTACAAATAAAGTCGTTCTTATTTTGTTTGGGAAGCTTATTTTGGAGACTAATAAAATCATTGAAAAATTCTTTTTTTAGTAGAATAAATGGATCAAAGTAAGCAATTGAATCTTCATATGAATCTGAAAAATTCGAAAAGTAATCATTTGGTTCAATTGATGAAGGCATATTATAATAGTTTTGAACGTTTTCAATCAAGTCATTTTGATTAAGCCAGTTTTTAAATAAATTAATTTCTACAAGTTGAGCATTTCGTTTGAAAAAATCAGGGTAAAATGATGTTTTGTAGAAAATTCCTATTTCATTAATTTGTAAATTTTTTCTATTATATTCTTCAAGAATATTTCTTTGGATATCTAAAAATTCTTCAGTACTTGATTCATAGTTTTGAATGATATCATTTATGAAATTATTTTTTTCTACTGTATTTAATAATCCAAATTTTTTAAAAATATTTTTTAAATCAACAATACACGTCAAATTTTCAGTAATAACTAAATCTAGTGAAGTAAGTAAATTTTTAAGTAGTAGTTTATCTTTTTCACAAGTATTTTGACTAAAATACTCTCCAAAATGAAATATTGATGATTCACAAAACAGAAGATAAAAACTAGGAAAATTAAATTTTTCAAATGAAGTGTTTTCTTCTGGTCTCAACGGTTTTATCTCATCGTATTGATTGTTTGCCTTTTTAATTAGATAAAAAGAAGATGCATTTAACTCTACAAAACTTTGTTTAGAACTAGACAGCAAAGTATCGATTTGCTTACTAAGTGGGATAGCGTTTGTTTGAGAAAAATAAATGTAATTTTTTTTATTCTTAAGAAACAATGTAATGATGTCAATATCTTCATTTTTTATTTTATATCTTCCCATAATCATCCTTATCACAAATTTTTTATCTGAATATAATAACAAAAACAATATCAAACGCCTAATATAAGGCTACTTTAGTTGCCTTAACCGAAAAATGTACCATTTTTAAAAAAAAGCTTCATATAAAATTTTGTCACCGAATCGGAATTCAAAATAATTTAAAAAGGTACCTTTTTAAGCAAAGGGAAACATATGGAGACAATTAGCAAAAGGTGGCTTACGCCCAATGAACTTGAAGCAGAATATGGTTTTAGTAAGAGTACACAAGCAAAAATGAGGATGAGTGTCAGTAAGTGTAAAATCCCTTTTTGCAAAATCAGCAGTAAATATATCCGTTATGATCGAGCAGAGATCGATCAATGGATAGAAAAGCATAAAGTTGTCGGAGTTGGGTCATGAATTTAGCTAGCACAATGATTGAAAATATTACAAAACAAACCTATGAATCTCAGAACCAAAGGTTACGACTTTTTGCAAGGGTTGATTTAAAAATGAAACTGCATATATTGCAGCTTCAAAAGCAATTTTTCCACAAACTAAAAAGTGCTTATGGTGATGTTGATAATACAGTCTTGACCTTGTCATCACTTATTGTGGCGATTGATTCCGTTATAAAAAAACTTGATATTGCCAATCTAAACGCAATCAAGATTAAAGGTAAAAGTCAAAAAACAAAAGTAAAACGCGAAAAAGTATTAGGGTATTGGGCAATTGTCAGAATCTTAAAACTTGAACAAAACATGAGTTTTCGTCAAATTGCGAAATATTTTTATAAATATCATAAATTTGAAATTTCGCATTCGATGATTCAAAAAACTTGGAATGAATTAGAACACACAAAAGAGGAGAAAGATAATGTTAAATAATGCGATGAATTTTTCTGAAGGTGCAGCGGAAATCGAAATAAAAATGGTTGAATTATCAAAAGATCAAAATTTCAATCTTTTGTTAGTCATTGAAAATCTATCTGGCAATAAAAGGGCTCTCAAGTTTTTAAGTAGTCGACCCTGAAAAACCCAAAACCACCAACGTTAAAGCCTTCTTCCTCTAAGAATAAACTCCAACCCAAGCAGTAAAATCCAATACTGCCTGACATAAGAAAGACTCACCATCATT
>NZ_JQGK01000004.1 GCF_000743525.1 Sulfurospirillum sp. SCADC
TTTCGACCAGAAATAGAGGGTAACTCCCCTTGTTTATGGTCGAAATTATACTACAAAATTGCTTCTAAAGCCCTAAAAATAAGGGTTTTACTTGTTTTTCAGGGTCGACTACTTAAATCGAGGTATGTGCAAAACGATTCAGAGCATCTTTTATGATGCCATGTTAGGCTATTCAAAAACATTTGGCTTGGAGCAAAGATTGCATGACGATGTTTTTCCATCCGTTGTCCATAAACAGATAAAGTCAGATAATATCAATGCTGTAAACAATGCATACCAACATTTACAAATAATTAATGATACGGATATACCTGATCCAATAAAAGATATTATTCGAAAATATATCGAATCGTGTGACGATAATGAGTAAAATTAATTTTTAGGATTTTATCAGAAAGAGCTGATATAAAAGTCCAATAGTCATAATGGAATTCTTTTCAAGTTTCTTGTTGCCTTTATTATTGCGTAGTAAGAGTTTTGAATATATATGATTTGATAAAAGCTCTTACTTCCTCTACCTACTATTTCAAAATCTGTAGCATATTCAAGAGAATTCATGTTAAAATAAAATAATTATAACGTACTTGCTAATTTTTATGATTTTAATTGAGAAAAGTTTTTAATGTACTTTTTAATGTACCTTATTTTTAAAATATGTATTTAAGTGCCAATAAATAGATATGTTAGAGACCAGCATTCGAGCCACTCTTTCTTAACAAGTAAAATCCCATAAAATAGGCTTTATTAAAGCAATACAGAATTAATGTTCTGTGCTTTGTTACTAATTTGTTCATAAAATTAGACAAAATATTCTATCAATAGCCATTATAATTTTTAATAATATTTTTGTAATCAAGAGGATATATAATGTCTTATGTTTACAAAAATGGGAATAAATATCTCTACAAAAAAAGAATCCCCAATTCAAAGCACTTTTATTCCTTTACTTTATCAACAAATAAGAAAAAATCTGAAAAAATAGCACATTATTTTAATTTACTCAGTAGGAATTTTTTTATACTTTTAAGGGATCTAAAAATGGAAAAATGGGATTACGATGAAGTGATTAGGGTTTTAGATAATTACAAAGAAAAAGCATTAATTGAATATTCTAATTTAGAAAAAACTCGTCATATCTCACTTTCTAAACTGTTTCTTATAACCAAAGAAATTTTTGGTAAGAAAGAGTTTCTTTCCGGAGCACAACCCGAAGTTATAGATAAAGCTTTAGAAGCTTACGAATGGTTAGCTCTGTCATATGCAGATGATAAAAAGCCTATTATTGTCAGACGAGTTTAGCACTTCGTCTGACACATGGTAAAGGAAGTACGCTTCCATGGAGTATTTGCAACATTTGTGGGCTGGATGTCGATACGTTTTGTGAGCTCAATGGCTTGCCTCTGCTCGATCGTGCGCAGATTTACCAAGATGTCATCAACGCTGGATTTGAGATATTTTACAAAAAAGGCAATACCAATCACAGTACTGCCGCAAGTGTTTTTCGCATCATTCGCGCCATCGCCAACGACGAACACTCCGTACTTCCTCTGGGTGTTTACTTAGAAGGTGAGTACGGACTAAGCGATGTAGTGCTCAATGTTCCCGTTGTCGTGACGCGAAAAGGTGCAACGAAAATCCTCAATTACAAACTGCTTCCCGAAGAGCTTGAAGCCTTACATGTAAGCGCGAAAACGATGCAAAAGATGGCGCAAGAGGTGCTTACAAATTCATTGCTTTTAGTTGCGCCTCGCTCATAGGTGTTTTAGTGCCTTTTTCATCGTATTGGAAGCCGCTAACGGGGCTGCTGTGTTTAAATTCGATTTCATTGGTCAGCTTTCCAGATTCGTAGTAAAGCTTGGAGATGCCCTCCGCTTTGTTCTCATGAAACGGTGTTTCACTTTGCAGCTTGCCTGATGGATAGTAAATCTTTGCGATGCCCTCAGCCTTGTCGTTGATAAAAGGCGTTTTACTTTGCACTGTGCCAGATTTGAAATAGCTTTTTCTTAAGCCCTCCACGACATCATTTTTAAACGGTGTTTCGCCTTGCAACTCGCCTGATTCGTAATAGGTTTTGCCTACTCCTTCGCGTTTGCCCTCTTTAAAGGGCGTTTCACCGCGTAATTTGCCTGAGTCATAGTAAAATTTTCCTGTGCCATTGGCGAGCGCGTGGGTTTTGACCTCGATTAAAACGCCATCGTGTCTCTCTTCCAAATCGCCGTATTCGTAAATCTTTTCAGCACCATAAAGCGTTACGCTCAAAAGCACCATTAGTAACCATTTCATTGTTGGGTTCCTTCTCAATTTTTCGCGCATAGTAGCATATTAGATTTAACAGCGCCACTTCCATTCGAGAATTTCTGGCAAATCCTGCCCATACGTTTCGATGTAAGCTTTATGCTCGCGGAGTTTTTCGCGCATTTTTGCTTTGATCTCTTCGGCGTAAGGCTGCATATTAGGCACGCGATCCATCACGTCCATGACCAGATGAAACCGATCCATATCGTTTAAAACGACCATATCAAAGGGCGTTGTAGTCGTTCCCTCTTCTTTGTACCCTCTTACATGTAAATGCTCATGATTGGCTCTTCGGTACGCCAAACGGTGAATCAACCACGGATACCCATGGTACGCAAAAATCACAGGCGTCTCTTTGGGAAAGAGGGCGTTAAACGCTTCATGGTTAAGCCCGTGCGGATGCTCTTCGCTGGGTTGCAAGCACATCAAGTCCACGACATTGATAAAGCGAATGCTAAGATCGGGCACAAGGGTGCGTAAAATGCTCACTGCCGCTAGGCTCTCTAACGTTGGCACATCGCCACAGCATGCCATCACCACATCGGGCTCGCTTTTTTCATCACTGCTTGCCCACTGCCAAATCCCCATCCCTTTTTCACAGTGTGCAATGGCGTCTTCCATGCTAAGCCATTGCAATTCAGGCTGTTTGCCTGCAACGATGACATTGATGGCATCACGACTTTTAAGACAATGCTTCCCCACCCACAAAAGCGTGTTAGCATCGGGTGGAAAATAGACATTGACGATGTGCGCTTTTTTGTTCACGACGACATCGATAAACCCTGGGTCTTGGTGTGAAAAACCGTTGTGATCTTGACGCCAAACGTGCGAAGTCAGAAGATAATTGAGTGAAGCAATAGGTTTACGCCATGGGATTTCACGGCTCGTGACCTTAAGCCATTTGGCATGTTGGTTGAACATCGAGTCGATGATGTGGATAAACGCTTCATAACACGAGAAAAAGCCGTGCCTTCCTGTGAGCAGATACCCTTCAAGCCAGCCTTGGCAGGTGTGTTCGGAGAGGATTTCCATAACGCGACCGTCTTGGGAAAGGTGGTCATCACTTCCATCATGTTCTGCCATCCAAACACGATTGGTCACTTCAAAAAGGGCTCCTAAGCGGTTGGACGCCGTTTCATCAGGGCCGAAGACGCGAAACGTGTGCATGTTTTGGCGCATCACATCGCGAAGAAATGTACCTAAAACACGTGTGGATTCAGCGATAGATTGCCCATGAGATTGAACGTCCACCGCATAGGTTTTAAAATCAGGCAGATGCAAAGGCTCTAAAAGTGCTCCGCCATTGGCGTGAGGGTTTGCTCCCATACGTTTTTTGCCTTTGGGTGCAAGAGATGCCAGTTTTGGGATAAGTGTGCCATTGGCATCAAAAAGCTCTTCGGGCTTGTAACTTTTCATCCAGTTTTCAAGAATACTAATGTGCTCAGGCTTTGTATCTAACTCGGAGAGTGGGACTTGGTGCGAACGCCATGAGCCTTCGGTTTTAAGTCCATCGACCTCTTTAGGGCCACTCCACCCTTTGGGACTGCGCAGAATGATCATCGGCCAGCGAGGGCGCATTGTGTTTGCATTGACTCTGGCTTCATGCCAAATCGTTTTGATTTTAGTGACAATAATATCTAAGGTCTCTGCCATTTTTTGGTGCATGTATTCAGGTTCATCGCCTTCAACAAAGTAGAGCTCATAGCCATAGCCGATGAAAAGGTTTTCAAGCTCATCGTGCGAGATGCGCGCTAGGACGGTTGGATTGGCGATCTTATACCCATTGAGGTGGAGAATGGGAAGCACAGCACCATCGCGTTTGGGGTCTAAAAATTTGTTGGAGTGCCACGCGGTCGCCAAGGGCCCTGTTTCGGCTTCACCATCGCCTACCACGCAACATGCGATGAGCTCTGGATTGTCAAAGACCGCTCCATAAGCGTGTGAGAGCGCGTAACCCAGTTCGCCTCCTTCGTGGATGGAACCGGGCGTTTGGGGTGCTACGTGACTGGGAATGCCGCCAGGAAACGAGAACTGTTTAAAGAGTTTTTGCATGCCAGCTTCATTTTGGGAGATGTCGGGATAGACTTCGCTGTAGGTTCCTTCCAAATAGGTGTTGGCAACCACCGCAGGGCCTCCATGCCCAGGCCCTGCGATGAAAAGCATGTTGAGGTTATCTTTAAGGATCATCCGATTCATGTGCGCGTAGATAAAATTCAGCCCCGGCGTCGTGCCCCAATGCCCCAAAAGGCGAGGTTTGATATGCTCTAAAGTGAGAGGTTTTGTGAGCAAGGGATTTTCAAGTAGGTAAATTTGCCCCACAGAAAGGTAGTTCGCCGCACGCCAATACGCGTTAATGTGCTCTAATTCAGATGAGGAAAGTGGGTGATGTTTCATAAAACTCCTTTAGAATGAGTCTTGACTATGCTACTTCAATTTTACTTAAAAATCATGCGTTTGGCTTTACATGTAAAAAGTTAAAAGGGTGTATAGGTGGTCATTGTAATTTTCTTGATACCCTTTAGATGTAGGATTTTGCAAACATTTCAGGAGTCAAAATGCTAAAAGGTGTTCAAGGCGTTATCTGCGACTGGGCAGGAACAATGGTTGATTTTGGTTCACTCTCTCCCGTAGCTGCCTTTAAAGAGGCGTTTGAGCGTTACGGCTTTGAAGTCAGTTTTGAAGAGATACGCACGTTTATGGGTATGTTGAAATTTGAACATACGAAAGCGATTTTAGCGTTGGCGAAAGAGCGATTTTTGAAACAATTCGGACGTTACCCAACAGAAGAAGATGCAAGAGCGATTTACCACTCTTTTGAGCCAGCTTTATTTGATTCTTTAGCGCATTACTCCAAACCCATTCGAGGAGCCGTTCAGTTTGCTGAGGTTTTAAAGCAACGGGGTATTCAATTAGGCTCAACAACAGGATACACCTGTTCTATGATGGAAGTCGTCACCCATGAAGCTGCCAAAGAGGGGTATCGCCCCGATTGTTATGTTTCCCCATCAGCCTATCTTCCAGGACGTCCACACCCTTTTATGATCTATAAAAATGCGATTGAACTTGAGATCTATCCGCTTTCATCCATCATCAAAATCGGAGATACGATCAGCGATATTCATGAAGGTCTCAATGCAGGATGCTGGAGCATTGGCGTTGCCATGAGTGGCAATGAACTTGGGCTTTCGTATGAAGAGATGGAAGCACTTCCTAAAGAGCTTTTAAGCGAGAAATGCGCATTGGCACGTAAGCGATTGTACGATGCAGGGGCGCATTATGTGATTGATGGTATTTGGGAAGCTTTACCTCTTTTAGAAATCATCAATGAAAAAATCATCCAAGGAGAAAAACCATGTCTGATCGGTTTTGCGCGGGTATAAACCCAGAGTTGATTCCTCAAAATCCCTATCTTTTATTGACACCCGGTCCTTTGAGTACAAGCCGAGGTGTGCGTGCTTCTATGCTGCAAGATTGGTGTACATGGGATAGAGATTACAATGACATTGTTCAGAATATTCGCACAACATTGGTGAGCTTTGCTTCAAAAAGTGATGCGTATACCGCCATTTTGATGCAAGGAAGTGGAACGTTTAGCGTTGAAGCGGCTCTTGGAACACTTATGCCACGCGATGGAAGTACGCTGTTGGTTCTAGCCAATGGTTCGTATGGTGAGCGTATGGAAAGCATAGCTACGTATGCAGGTATTCCTGTGGTGAAACACACAGCACTGGAGATGCAGACCTTTTGTCTTGAAACGCTCGAAGAGACTCTAAAAACAGACCTTTCGATTACCAGTGTCGCTGTGGTGCATTGTGAGACAACGACAGGTATTTTAAACCCTATTGAGAAGATTGGTCGTATCGTTAAACAGTACCATAAACATTTTATTGTTGATGCTATGAGTAGTTTTGGCGGCATTCCCATTGATATGGATGCCTTGGACATTGATGTCTTGATTTCAAGTGCTAATAAATGTATTCAAGGCGTTCCAGGCTTTGGTTTTATGCTCTTTAAAAAAGAGCTTTTGAAACAGTGCAAAGGCAATGCAAGGTCTTTAAGCTTAGATGCGTATGATCAATGGGATGTTATGGAAAAAGGCGAGGGCAAATGGCGCTTTACCTCACCGACGCATGTGGTGCGTGCGTTTGATGAAGCGTTACACGAGCTTGAGTTGGAAGGTGGTATTGAAAAACGCCATGCTCGTTACAGTGCCAATCAACTGCTTTTGGTTGAAGGTATGGAGGCATTAGGGTTTACCTGTGTGGTTGATAAATCCCTTCAAAGCCCGATTATCACCAGTTTTTACTCTCCAAAAGAGGATGCTTATGATTTTAAAACATTTTATGACAGACTGAAAGAGAGTGGTTTTGTGATTTACCCCGGTAAAGTGTCGAACTGTGATAGTTTTCGCATCGGAACCATTGGGGATGTTTACCCTGAAGATATAACACGCTTGCTTCACGCCATTAAAAAGGCGATTTTTTGGTAATGCCCTACGCCTTAGAGAGTGGCTTTGCGCTGGTTTTTATGGCGTATCTGTTTCAGTTGTACAAAACATTTAAGACCAAACGAGGGGATGGCATAGCGCTCAATGGCTATTTAGTCACGTTCATTACGCTATCAGGTTACATCGTTTGGAGTAAGGGCACTATCGGTACGGTTAAGATTGCAGAGCTTTTTGTGCATACGCTCACCTTTGCCTACATTTTTAGTAAAAGCAAACGAGTAGCTTTTTCAAAAAAAGATACGGGCATTTTTATCGTAGCACTGATTGGCTCTTTGAATCTTATCGGCGGTATCGCCCAAGCGTACAAAAGTTTTCAAAATATTGCACCGCACGATGTCAGTTTTATGCACTATCTGCTCATTTTTATTGCAAACCTCCTCTTTTTACATGTAGCCTTTGTGGAACACGATCGTCTGGCTATTTTTGCAGGGCTTATCATTACAAACCTCGTTTACATGTACATTCTTTTCAAAACAGCCCAGAGTATTGCAAAGCGGTTACCGTAACCAAATTGTGGCTATCTATCGATAGGATTTTAACAAATCTTGTACGAAGGAGAGCGTATGTTTCAAAGAGGATTGTGTGTGATGGCAGGTGTGATGCTTGCGGGAAGTACTTTAATGGCAAAAGAGAGTTTGACGGTTTATACGGCGCTAGAGTCTGATCAAGTAAAGCCTTATTTAGAATCTTTTCAAAAAGTACAACCGGATATTGACGTTAAAATTGTACGTGATTCGACAGGCATTATTACCGCAAAATTATTAGCTGAAAAAGCCAATCCCCAAGTCGATGTTGTGTGGGGAACCGCCGCTACTAGCCTCGTTCTTTTGGAACAAAATGGGATGCTTCAACCTTACGCCCCCGCTTCTTTGGATAAAATCGACGCAAAATACCGCGATAGTAAAAACCCTCCTATGTGGGTTGGAAATGATGTTTGGGGTAGTGCGATCTGTTTTAACGAAGTGGAAGCTAAAAAGCAAAACCTCCCTTTACCCACCAGTTGGGAAGACCTTACAAAGCCTATTTATAAGGGCAAAATCGTTATGCCAAATCCTGCTAGTTCAGGGACAGGATTTTTAGATGTAACGGCGTGGCTTAAAATCTTTGGAGAGAAAAAAGGGTGGGATTACATGGATAAACTCCATGAGAACATCGGTCAATACACTCACTCAGGCTCCAAACCCTGCAAAATGGCAGCTGCGGGTGAATTTCCTATCGGGATCAGTTTTGAGTACCGTGCGGCAAAGTCTAAAAAAGAGGGTGCTCCTATTGCGATTGTCTATCCTAAAGAGGGGTTAGGTTGGGATTTGGAAGCGACGGCGATTGTGAAGGGAACCAAAAACCTAGAGGCTGCTCAAAAATTTGTCAACTGGGCAACGGGGGAAGAGGCAAACAAATTGTATGCTGAAAACTTTGCGGTGGTTGCCTACAAAGGGCTTTCTAAAAAAATCGAAAACATTCCTGAAAACTACGCTTCGATGCTGATTGAAAACGATTTTGGATGGTCGGCTAAAAACAGAGAAGCCATTTTACAAGAGTGGTCAAAACGCTACGAATCAAAATCTGAACCAAAAAAATAAGATGCAAAAAGGGGAGATAGATCCCCTCTTTCGATAAGGGAACAACGTGTTTGAAAGTGCTATTACTATTTCCAATGTGACCAAGCGTTTTGATGATTTTGTTGCACTGAATGAAATCAATCTTACGATTGATAAAGGGGAGCTTGTCTGTTTTTTAGGACCATCGGGATGCGGTAAGACAACACTACTGCGTATCATTGCAGGTCTTGAAACGTGTGATGAGGGTGAAATCATTCAAAATGGAAAGAGCATTACACATCTTCCTCCGCACAAACGCGATTATGGCATTGTCTTTCAAAGCTACGCTCTTTTTCCTAACCTTACAGTAGCCAAAAATATCGGTTACGGACTCAAAAAGAGAGATGTCGAAAAAAAAGAGGCTAAAAAACGGGTGAAAGAGCTCTTAGCGCTCGTGGGGCTGAGTGGGAGTGAAGATAAGTACCCAAGTGAACTCAGTGGTGGGCAACAGCAACGGGTTGCGTTTGCAAGAGCCATCGCTACCAATCCCTCTCTCTTGTTGCTCGATGAACCCCTCTCCGCACTGGATGCACGGGTGAGAGAACATCTGCGTCAAGAGATACGTGAACTTCAAAAAAACCTTGGCATTACGACGATTATGGTCACGCATGACCAAGAAGAGGCTCTGAGTATTGCCGATAAAATTGTGGTTATGAATCATGGGATTATTGAGCAAATCGGCACGCCTTTGGAGATTTACCATCATCCTAAAAGCCTTTTTGTGGCAGATTTTGTAGGGAAAATCAATCTTCTAGATGCTATCTACAAGGGAAATGGTTTTTTTGGGGTAGGGCAACTTCGCTTTAAAGTGGATGTTGTATCCCAGACCGATATTGTTGTAGGTGAAAAGATGAAGCTTTTAGTCAGACCTGAAGATATTAAGCCGTATCAAGAGAGTTATGAAGAGGTCAATATCATTGAAGGCGATGTGCTCAAGGTTACATTTTTAGGGAGCTTTTGCAGGATTTTAATGAGCATCAAGGGGCTTTTAGAAGAGCAGTTACTGTTTGATATTCCTCATAAAATGATCAAACAGTTTGCCATCAAAGAGGGAAATGCGCTTCAGTTGGGCATTTTCCCAAGTGATATTTGCTACTTTAAAGATACACACAATGCCTAGGCTGTTTGGCAATAGCCATAAAATGCTTTTTGGATTGATCGCTCTGATCCTTGTCTTTTTTTTGGCTCTTATTATCTTTTTCCCTCTTGTGGAAATTTTACAAAAAAGCGTCTATTCTTCTGAGGGAAAGTTGATTTACCTTGAGCATTTTAGTCTCTATCTGAGTCAGCCCAATACGCATACGCTGATTGGCAATTCATTGTTGGTTTCGCTTACAACCACGCTTATTATTGTTCCCATCTCTTTTATCTTTGCCTATGCCCTCATGCGTTCATGTATACCGTTCAAACCCCTGTTTCGCTACTTAGCACTTATTCCACTTCTCGCCCCATCCTTGCTTCCTGCTATCTCGTTTGTGTACCTCTTTGGCAATCAAGGTTTTTTGAAATCATGGATGGGAGAGAACTCCATTTACGGACCTTGGGGTATTATTTTAGGCGAATGCTTTTATGTGTTTCCGCATGTTTTGATGATCATCCTAAGTGCGCTTAGCCTCTCAGACGCAAGGTTATACGAAGCGGCGCAGAGTATGGGGGCTGGAAGTATCCGAAAATTTTTGACGATTACGCTTCCTAGTGCCAAATATGGACTTATATCGGCAACTATGGTATGTTTTACGCTGGTCATCACAGACTTTGGTGTTCCAAAAGTCATTGGAGGCGATTTTCATCTTTTAGCGACGGAGATTTACAAACAAGTCATCGGGCAACAAAATTTTGAATTGGGCGCCACGGTGGGTGTTTTACTGCTCATTCCATCGGTGATTACGTTTAGTGTGGATGCCCTTTTGCAAAAAAAGCAGCGCTCTAGTGTAGGCTCAAAATTTGTGCTGTACCGACCTAAACCCACTCGGTTATTTGACACGATCATGTTTTTCTTCTGTTTGGGCGTGGTGCTTTTACTGTTGATTATTTTAGGGGTCTCTCTTTTTGCCTCTTTTGTTAAATTTTGGCCGTATGATTTGAGTCTGGTGCTTAAAAATTACAACTTTGATATGATGGATGGTGGTGGCTGGAGCTCGTATCTAAACTCACTGCAACTTGCCATTTGGAGCGCGCTCTTTGGAACCATTATTGTTTTTCTAACCGCTTATGTGGTAGAGCGTAGCCGTTTATGGGCACCGCTGCTTGGGCTCATCAAACTGTTTGCACTGCTTCCTATGGCAGTCCCTGGGCTTGTTTTGGGCTTAGGCTACATCTTCTTTTTTAACAGTGCTACGAATCCATTGCATGGTATTTATGGAAGTTTAACGATCTTGATTTTATGTACGATTGCTCACTTTTTTACGACCAGTTATATGACGGCTATGACAACCATTAAGCAGATTGATCGTGAGTTTGACGATGTTGCAGAGTCGATGGGCGTTCCTTTTTATAAAACGTTTTTTAAGGTAACGGTGCCTATCGCACTCCCTTCGATTTTAGAGATAGCACGCTATTATTTTGTCAATGCGATGACAACGGTTTCAGCCGTTGTTTTTTTATACTCTCCTCAAACGACACTGGCGTCAATAGCCGTTTTAAATATGGATGATGCAGGAGATATGAGTGCAGCAGCGGCAATGGCGACACTTATTGTTGCGACTTCGGTTGGCATTACGCTGTTGTTTAATGCTGTTTCTTATGGTGTGAGTAAAGCAAGCCAAAGGTGGCGAATGTGTTAAAAAAAAGTTACATGTAAAGATGGTATTTCATCTTTACATGTAAAGCATTAAAGCGTGATTTTTGTTCCTAAAACGACTAGAAATTTGGCGATCCACTGAGGATGTGCCGGCCATGCAGGAGCAGTGACGAGGTTGCCGTCAACTGCAGCTTCCGTCACTTCAATCGCTTTGTATGTTCCACCTGCTTTGGTGACCTCAGGGGCGCATGCTGGGTAAGCGGAGCAACTTTTTCCACCCAAAACATCGGCTGCTGCTAAGAGTTGTGCGCCATGGCAAATCGCTGCGATAGGTTTGTTGGCTTTAGCAAAATGGCGTACCATTTCGAGCACTTTTTCATTGAGTCTTAGGTATTCAGGAGCGCGCCCTCCGGGGACGACAAGGGCGTCAAACTCTTCGACTTTAATCGCATCAAATGTACCATTAAGTGTAAAATTGTGACCTGGTTTTTCACTGTAGGTCTGGTCTCCCTCAAAATCATGAATCGCAGTACGGATAAACTCACCCGCTTTTTTGTTCGGACAAACAGCGATCACCGTGTGCCCCACTGCACCTAACGCTTGAAAAGGCACCATCACTTCGTAATCTTCCACATAGTCTCCGACGATAAACAGAATTTTCTTTGCCATGAAGTCTCCTTTAAAAATGGTTGTACTTAAGATTATAGCTGTATTGCATTACGAATTTCTTAATAGAATTCATCAGAATTCAAGACACGTTTTACATCAAAGTTATAGCCCTATCGTAACACGCTGTTTTGATGTTATTCAACAATAACCGTATACGTATGCTCAGGAATCTGTCGTAAATAAAAGATCATTTTCGCTGGTTTTTCACTGCATGCTACGGTGGTATTGGGTTTCATAAACGGAAAGGAAGCGGTGGTTAAGGTCTCATCTTTAGCGTTTAAAAGATGAAAATCATGCAAGCCACATTTGTTGCGACTGTCGCTTTCGCAGGCAACAGTGACACTTTTTTCGTTCTCATTGTAGCTTACATGTAAATCAATCGTATAACTCACAGGATGAGCGAAAAGCCTATAAACCAAGAGGCAAAGCAATAAAAGTTTTTTCATGGAGTGACTCCTAAACAAAAATCGTAGTTACTTTTTTGCGTCTCAATTGCAAAAACACTCTGAACGTTTTGCAGAGTATAGGCACTGTAAAGCGTGCCATCAATCGTGCAGACAATTGAAGGCTGTGTCGGCGAAAAGAGCGTTGTAAAGAGAATAACAATGCGTTTATCGACAACATTTGCCTTTACATGTAAAGGTTCAATACGTTCATCTTGATCACCTTTTTGAAGGACAAGGTTGAAATGGTTGCTCTGAAGCGGATAGAAATGGGCATCCAGAAAGTTTTTTTCTTCCCTCTCATCAAGCAGATGATCGTGGTTGGTGTCAAATTCAAACAGTAGCAGTTTGGAATTGAGCGTATCGAACATCCACTCGTGCACGATGCGATCCGATTCTATCCTCAGTGTGGTATCGATAAAAAAATGGGGATGCGCCCAAAGCGCTAGATGCGTCCCTACAACGAGTAAAAAAATTCTCATATCAGTATGGCAACACCTAAGCCAAACAGCAACGCAATGCCCACATAGCGGAGCGTTTGAAACAGAGTCTCATAGCGACGTATCTGTAGGGATTGTTTTAATTGTGTGGAGAGTATGGCTGCGATGGACATCGTGATGCCCATGCCAAGACTCATACTCACCGCACTGGCAACACCAAGGGTGTAATAGCCTAAAATCATGGAAAACAAAACGATGCTCATCACGCCAGGGCAAGGAACGATACCGATGGAGAGGGCGAGTTTGAAGAGTGTTTTATCGTTGGAAGGAAGCGGTATGTGTTTAGAATCGGTACGCTCTTTGAGGGTTTCATAGAGCAAAAAAAGTGCAATCAAAATGATAAAACAGGCGGAGAGTTTGTACATGTTCTCATTGATCAACTGAAAATGTTTGGTAATAGTGTGTTGAAAAAAGAGATACAAAATCGCCGTAATGCTTAAAGCCGAGAGTGTGTGAATGATGGAAGAGAGAAAAGCTGCTTTGAACGCAACACGGATGTTGGCGCCATGCACCAAAAAATAACTCGCGATAACCATTTTCCCATGCCCAGGGCCTAGTGCATGCACCAGCCCGTAGACAAAAGCACTCAGTATAATATACCCATACATTGCGCCACTTTGCGTCGCTTCTAACGCCTCAAATGCTTCCGTGATGGCAAAATTGATCTCTTTTTGCCATGCAATGATCTGCCCTAAAAACGTGTGGTAGAACATGCTCATCGCTCAATCTTCTCAAGTTGGGTCATCTGTTTGGGTTTGAGCTCTTTGTGAACGTTGGCGACAGGTTTGACATGCGCGTCACGCCCATAGATAAAACTCTGCTCTTCGACGATCACTTTATAGGCTTTGTTGAGAGTGAGGGCTCTTTGTTTGGAAGGAAGCAAGAGGTACGCAATGTCATCACGCAGTTTGGCAATCGCCTCTTTTTTAAGTTTCCAATACGCCTCTAAGCGCACATTTGGATTTTCAAGTTTGGTAAGCAACTCTTTTTGAATGTTGGCACTGTCTTTCTGCCAGCCTTTGACAAAAAACTTCTCCATCACCTCTTCATTGTCTCTAAACTCATCGCCGGCATTGTTGTTTTTGAGGTAGCGGACGTATTCGCTCTCACCATTGGGCAGAAGCATATCGCGCACGCCTTTGAATCCTTTTTCACTCCAGTGGTACCAGCCATCTTTGTGTGCCCCTTTTTCAAATTTGCGCTGAAAGACAAAGGTACTATCGGCGATGGCGCCAATGTTGTTGTGACATCCCATGCAAAAGAGCGTCTCTTCATAACTTTGAGGTCTTAGATCCCCTTTGGCATCTTCGATGAAACCTTGATAGTACCAGCCTATTTTATTATTGAGCCCTGTTTCAGGGTTGCCGATGTAAATGTCGATGTTATCGGGGGATGACTCTTTCTCTTTAAGATCTTCCATGCCTGCATTGGAGAGTTGAAAGTAGGGGTACCAAAAGAGTTTTTTGCCATAGCGAAGCTCTTTCATGCGAGGTGCTAATGCGATCTCACCGTTTGCATCAATGTCGATGTAGCGAACGGAGTGTAAAAACTCGGTATCTTTGGGGTAGAGCCCTGGTGCGATGAGGTAGTCGTTGGATTCGAGCAGTTTTTTGGCTTCACCCACATAGCTCATACTAAAGTGGGAAAGCTTTAGGGACTGCGCATCGTATGCAGGCTGTTTCCAGTTGAAAACGATTTCATTTGCCACGTCTAGTACCCCGTTTTGGTTCAAATCCACTCCGTAGCGCTTCTCATCTGTGGGAGCAATAACAAGGCTTTTTTGTTTAATAAGCGATTCAGTGATGAGCAAATTGAGTTTGTAAACTTCTTTATCGAAATGACCGTTTTCATCGTGTTGAAACGGTTTTGCAAGGCGAATAAGGACATCATCCGTACTACCGTTTGTCGGCCAAAAGGTGCCTAAAAAAGGATAATACGCAAACGCTCTCCAGCCCGTGTAGTCGCCATTGGGCGCTTGATCAAACCCCTCATCATCAAAGTGAAAATAACAATCAGGCACATACCCGTCCCACTGGTGATTGTCATTAAAATCCCATGCAGGTTGAAGATTTTTGAGTTTTTCTTGCAAAATAATCTTGCCATTTTTAAGGTAATTGTCTTCCCTGACATACGTCAAAATCGATGCGTCACTGATCGCATTGACCGCCTTCGTACGGTCCAAAAAGAGGTTGCTCCAAGGGTTTTTCAAAGCAGGAGCGGGAAAGTCGTAGGCGAGTTGTAACTCATCATCAAAAAGCGCGTAGTTGGGGATTTTATTTTTGATGTGACAGCTAAAACAGGGGTTGTGAAGGATATTGGGATTTTGAGCATCTTCTGTTTTCGTATAACATTGGCTTGTAATGTACGCTGTTTCATTGATGAGATGCGTGTTTTTGAGATCGATGTCGCCTGCAATGACGTTACATGTAAACAGGGCGATACCTAAATAAATTTTTATCATGATGTGATCTTGTGATGGAATAATTGTAATTGTAAAGCGCAATGGTTGCAATTTGATTACGTCAACTTTGAGTCAAATGTCACACATTTGTAATAGAGCCGTAATGAATTAATTTTAAAATTGAACTCTCATTTAAACTTAGAAGGAAGGAAAATGTCTTATACTCTGCTTAAAAATGTCATGACGACATCGTTCATCGGTTTGGTACTGAGTGCCTGTAGTACCACCACGCTATCGCCTGCGACGCAAGCGAATAATGAGGTCTATTTTAAACCTGTTAAAGCTCCGATTGCGGACGCGGAGAAAAAACAGATTATGACTTCAGAGGAAGTGGTTATCAACGGGCAGACGCATAAAATCGGTTGGCACACCATCGCACGAACGGGTCAAGTCTTACCCAGTTTAGACGGTAAAACGACGGAGATTTTTGGTCAAGTGAAAGATGAAACAGGAAAGCCTATTAGCCATAGCGATGGAAGTCCGTTTGTCTGTAAAACCAGCAAAGATGGCTCAGGCCCTGATCACACAACGCTTCATGAACGCAATGGACACTTTTATGCCATTACTCAATTTGAGTGTGGACCAGCAGCGATGTACATCTCACGACTTGAAAAAACGGCGGAGGGTGGATTTAAAGCGGTTGCGACTAGCCACATCTCACAAGCAGGTTATTACGGTGGATGGGTGCATTGTGCAGGTATGAAAACACCGTGGGGAAGCCATTTGGGCAGTGAAGAGTATGAAGCAAATGCCAGAGCCGTCGCCAAAGATGAGTACTATAATAACTTCACGCGCTATTTTAAAGAGGGCGAAAAAGCGCTCAATCCTTACTATTGGGGATGGATGCCAGAAGTGACCATCACAAGCGATAAAGGCGATACAGAGTACGTTAAACACTACTCAATGGGTCGTTTTGCACATGAGTTAGGCTATGTTATGCCGGATGAAAAAACGGTTTACTTGACCGATGATGGACTGAATGGTGCATTGTTTATGTTTATTGCCGATAAAGCGAAAGATTTGAGTGCAGGGACATTGTATTCAGCCAAGTTAGCGCAAAAAAGTGATCTTAATGGCGGTTCATTTGGTATAACATGGATCAATTTAGGACATGCAAACGATGCGCAAATTCGCAAGTTTATCGATAAAAAGCTCGCCTTTGAAGATATGTTTGAAGCGGTCAAAGACACCGATGGTAAATGCCCTGCAGATTTTCGTTCGGTCAATACAGCATGGGGAACAGAGTGTTTGAAACTCAAAACGGGTATGGGCGTTGTTGCGTCTCGTTTGGAGAGTCGAAGATTTGCAGCGTATCAAGGTGCAACGACAGAGTTTAACAAAAAAGAGGGCATTACCTTTGATGCAAAACGCAATCAACTCTACATCGCCATCAGTAGAATTCTCTACGGTATGGAAGATTACAAAAAAAGTGGTGAAGCCAGTACTAAATATGACCTTGGCGGTGGCAATCACATCAGACTTCCACGCAATGACTGCGGTGGTGTGTATAAGCTAGCGATCACAAGCGGACAAAAAGACTCTAGCGGCGTTGCGATTGCTAGTAATTTAGTCGCAGGCAATTTTGTGGGTGAAGTGATGGGCGTGATGAAAACTTATCCTAAGGGCAGTGAGTTTGAGAGCAATAAATGTGCGATCGATGGCATTGCAGAGCCTGACAACTTAACGTTTATCACCAAATCCAATGTCTTAATTATCGGTGAAGATACAGGTTTGCATCAGATCGATTATGTGTGGGCGTATGATGTTGAGACCAAAAGCCTCACAAGAATCCTTACAACACCGTACGGTTCTGAAACCACTTCTCCGTTTTGGTATCCAAACATTGGTGGTAATGGGTATTTGACAACGGTCATTCAACATCCTTACGGTGAGAGCGACAAAGATAAAAAAAGCTCACCACAAGACATTGAGTCATGGGTTGGCGTCGTAGGACCTTTCCCTGCCTTTGAATAAACTCTTGTTTGAAAGCTCAGGTACATTTTCCTGAGCTTTCTCTCCTTTATGGTTGGGTATGTTTTTTGCTTGTATCTTTACATGTAAAAGGAGTTTTCCATGGATAACAGACTATTTGAAATCGACCCGTACGCAGGGGTGAGTTATGGACTTTACAATTCGCTCAAAGGCGAAGATGGCAGTTTTGAGGACTTTTTGCTTCACTACGACTCCACGGGAGCCAGTAAAAATGATAGCTCATGGCTGACCGATTTGATCAACCAAGATACGCTCACGTCACTCTCCTCTACCACGGTTGTTGAAGCGATGAACACGTTGGGTGTGAGCGCACTTGATTTTGGAAGCTCTTCAAGCTATTTTGACACGCAAGTGTACGCGGCTAAAATGCAGTTGATGCAAGCGTTTTCTCAACGGGATGACTACGAAGCGATGAAACCTCTACTTGAACAGTTGATGGGTTAACGGCAAACGTAAGTGATGATGTCCGATTGAATCGAGCCAATGACAGGTTTTACCCATGGTTTAGGGGTATCGGTTGAGATCGCTTTGGCTGATTTGATACTATTGCCCAATTCGCGAATCACTCGTGATGGACAGTTAACTTCCACTTTGATGTAAAGAATCGTATCGTAGCTTAAGCGCTTGAGCGTCACATTGAAAAGCGTCGCTTTTTTACTCTCCTCAATTATGTAGTACTTATAAATATCTTTTTGCACCGTACGAGGCACTTCCACTTCACTTTTACGCGCTCCAAAGCAGTTGAGGCTCAGTGTCAGTGCTACTGCTATTCCAAAAAATTTTTGAATTTTCATGGGGATCTCCTAATGTCAATCTATGAGTTATTCTATCCAAAGCAGACTCATTTTGGCTTAAGCGGAATTTTCTAGTATGCGAGTTCAACAACAACGCTGCAATACGCTTTTACAGCAAAGCTCTAAAAGCTACGTTAACACTGGGTGTTCTTCGGCAGAAAGCCCACGCACCTTTGGTGCTTTCTCTTCTTGCAAAACTTAATGCACAAGAACTCTATTAAAGCGTCACTATTTCATTATTTATGATCTTTTTAGATACAATTGAAAAATTTACAGTGGTATTAGGTTTGCAAGAGGGGGCTTTGCATGGCGAATAGTGGCGAAAAAGAGCAAGATCAAAAAGAAAAAATCAAACACCTCTCCAAAGAGCTTCGTGCCGTGCAGAAAAATCTTGTGGAGCAGTTTTACACAGACCCACTCACGCGCCTTCCCAATCTTTATAAATTGCGTCATGACCTCGAAGAGATTAGTGATTTTACACTGATTATTGCCAACATTGACAACTTTAAATTGCTCAATGATTTTTACGGGTTTGTTGTGGGTGATTTCATCTTAGAATCTTTTGCAAAAAGCCTTAAAACCGAACTTCAAGATGTAAGTGTTTACCGCATGGCTGGCGATGAATTTGCCATTTTACTGCATGAACGCATGAGTTTTTACCTCTTAAAAAATTACCTCACCTATCTTTCGAAACAACTTACCCATCTGAAGTATGCTTACGCACAAACAGAGATTTACGTGGATTGCACGCTTTCATCCAGTGCGAGTTTTTCACACAGTGACATCTTTTCCAAAGTGAGTATGGCACTCAAATACGCCAAAAGAGAGCAGCTCAAATTTTGGATTTTTGAAGATACGATGAATTTCTCACAAGAGTACGAAAGCAACCTCAAATACGCCACCAAGGTGCGTAAAGCCATTATGGATTTCTCTGGCATTGTGCCGTATTTTCAGCCCATTATTGACAACACAACCGATGAGATCGTGAAGTTTGAAGCGCTCTCTCGTTTGGTCGATGAAGAGGGTGTCATTCACTCACCACACAATTTTATACCCATCGCGAAGATGATTAAGGTCTACGATAAAATCACGATGGCGATCATCGATAAAAGCTTCAAAGTGTTTGAAACACATCCGTTTGATTTTAGCATCAACCTCTCGTTTGAGGACATCATCAACGAGGAGATTTACGACTTTATCATCCGAAAACTGCGTGATTCTGATATGGGGCATCGCGTCACATTTGAGCTTTTGGAATCCGAACGTGTCAATGACTTTGACAAAGTCATGCACTTTTTCAATGAGATCAAACGCTACGGTGCGAAGGTTGCAATCGATGATTTTGGCAGTGGTTTTTCCAACTTCTCCTACATCATCAAGCTCAATCCCGATTTTATCAAGATCGATGGAAGCCTTATCAAAGACATCGACAAAGATAAAAATGCGCAGATTGTCGTGGAAACCATTGTCGATTTTTCCAAAAAAATGGGCATCAAAACAGTCGCAGAATTCGTCCACTCCAGCACGGTTCTCTCTACCGTCAAACAGCTTGGCATCGACTATTCACAAGGCTATTTCATCGACATGCCTTCACCTCAAATCGCGCTCTAAACTCTTTACATGTAAAGACTAAGCGACCTCCGTATCCCACAAAATACTTATACCGTATTCGGGATCGGGGACGACGTATTTAAAGTACTCACTTGTCCCTTTTCGCCCATGCAACCGCACCGCAATTTGCCCCTCTTTTAACAGTTGCTTCATCTCATACTCGCTGAGACTGCGTTTATTCCACCGCAAAAAGGTGTTCGAGTAGACCCGAAACCGACACGTTGCCTCGCTACTAAACACATAATCATCGTTGATGTCACGCTCCTTTTTCGCATGCTCACACGTATAAAGATTGACCTTTTGACCCTGAATGGTAAGCTTTTGCGAGATCACTGCACCTCCGCAGTAAGGACATTTGCCTAGAACCATGACACACCTCAGTTTTGATTTATGAGAGTATGGTAGCAAAGTAGGAGAAGTAAGGTTAAAAATATTTCAGAATGAAAGATAATGCACAAAAAGCTCTTTTTTTGATACAATAGAAGCACTAAAAAGAGGAAGCATCTTATGACAAAAGAGTTGATTTTAGACTATCTGACAACGCACAAAGCGTTTTTACAAGAGCAGTTTAATGTCAAAAAAATAGGACTTTTTGGAAGTTACGCCAAAGAGCAACAAACCTCACAAAGCGACATTGACATCATCGTCGATATGCCCGCTAGTTTTGACAATTACTACGCACTCAAAGAACTTCTTGAAAAAGAGCTGGGTGCGAAAGTCGATCTTGGGCTTGAAAAATCGATTCGTAAACTTATCAAAGAAAAAATCGCTCACGAAGTGCTCTATGTCTAGTCGCGATATAAGCCTTTATATTGTTGATATTTACATCGCAATCGATAAAATTTCCCGCTTTACATGTAAGATTCAAAATGGTGCTGAACTACTTGTACATGAAATGGCGTGGGACGCGTGCATCAGGGAGCTTGAGATCATCGGCGAGGCAACAAAAATACTTTTAAATAGAGGTCTTCTTAAAAGTGAATACCGTCGTATCGTCGACTTTCGCAACCAAATCAGTCATGGCTATTTTGGAATTGATGAAGAGATCGTTTGGGATGTGATCGCGCATAAATTGCCTGAATATCAAGCAGAATTGGTCACGATTGTGTCAAAAGAAAAGATAGCTCTTTTGGGCGCTATTGAACATGCGAAGGCAGAAAATGAGAAGAATGCACAAGTTTTGAAGTTTTTAGAGGGGCTAATGAAATAGCATCTATTCTTCGAGTAAAATGCCACTTTCAATGAAGCCACTAATTTTATTCACGATTTCTATATCATTTGTGGAAAAATATTCTTGGTGATAAAAATATTTATAAAGTATAAATAACTTATCTTTGTTTGTTTCAATATATAGAAAATTATCTTTTAAAACTTCAGTTGGTAAAGTTTTACTATCACCCAAAGAATATTGATGCTTTAAGTCATGTAAAAAAACTTCCATTACTGCTAATGTTTTAGTATTAAGTGTTTTTAAAGAATACAAAATATTTTCAGGAATTTTTATGTAAAAATCAGGAAATATTTTTATTTCAGAATCACGAATGTATGGAATTTTTTGTGCTATTTCAGTTAATCGAATAAGAAGATTATATTTTACAAAAATGATAGTAGTAAATGTCAAAAGATAAATTGTTCTTTCATTTACATCTTTTATTTTTTCGACATATTCTAAACAATTATTGAGCACTTGAATATAAATACGTGCATTTTTTTCTTCACTGAGTTGAATCGCATCTAAAATCGTTGTTTTATAGGATTTGAGAAGTTTATACTTATCATTTTGATAGATAACGTCAAAAAGCTCTTCTACACTTGGGCTGTAGAGTATAAATTTATTGACACTTTTTTCTTTGACGGTGTTAAAAATACTTTTATCATCACTTAGAAATGCTTCTTGCTTTGTAATGATGATAGTTTTGGTTTGGAAGTTTTCTGTGAGATTGGTAATAAAACCAAAAAGGTCGTTAAGGTCTATTTTGGAAGATTTTCGCTCAAAATCATCAAAGCAGACAATGCCGTTTGAAAGAGCTTCAGAGGCTTTATGTAATTTTTCTTTATTGGATAACTCATCTTTTAATTTAGCGATATTTTTTGCATCAATTTCAAAACCAAAAAAAGAGATTTTAGGTATAAAATCGACTGATTTTGTAAAAACAGAAGAAGCTTTTTTTATAAGATCGTTATCGCTTTCATATAAAAAACTATATGCTTTCTGCAAAATCTCGTTTTCAATATCTTTGATAGAGTCTTTACCATAAAGACTCACGAAAACATAACTTTTCTTTTTTGCTTTGATTTTTGGGATTAAATCTTTTTCAATGATATTTTTCCAAAAGTGGGTTTTTCCTGAACCCCATGCGCCTGAAAGCATCAAGATAGTGCCATTATTATCGTCATTCTCTAAATAGGGTTTTTTGCCTTCAATGAGGTACTGTTTGATGCTTTCAGAATTTGCCATAGACTACAAAAACCTCTCAACAAAAGCATCCAGATCTTCATCGCTCATCGCACCACTGACACGCTCAACTTCTTCGCCATCTTTAAAAACAATCAGCGTAGGAATGGAGCGAATCTTAAAGCGTGAAGCCAAAAATTGTTCGGCTTCGGTGTCAACTTTGGCAAATAAAACACGAAGCGGATAGACGCGTGCGGCTTGTTGGAAGGTGGGGGCGAAGGCTTTGCATGGAGCACACCACGGAGCCCAGAAGTCGACGATGACGGGAACATCGGTGTTGCTAAGGACTGCTTCAAGGATGTCGCTGGTCAGAGCGATGGGGTGTGGGTCGAGCAGGGACGTTTGGCATTTGCCGCAGTTTGCTTTTTTGTAGACTTCGAGTTTTGGGACATTATTGGTAGCCAAACAGTTGGGACAGATGACTTTCATGATTTATCCTTGTGTTGCGTATGCTTTTAAGGCGCTGAGTATTTCAGGTTCTATCGACCACTCTTTGCCATCGACTGACATCACTGATTCGCGTTTGATGCCATCAACTGAGCCTTTGGCGACGATGAATTCAAGGTAGGTTTCAACCTCTTCAAAGCTGGGTAAAACGTTTACATGTAAAACTTTTTCGAGCTCTGCGATGAAGCCGTATCCGCCCCAATTCGATACCGAAGCGATCATCGGGCAGTCGCAGGGAATGACGCAGTAGTCGTAGAAAAACTCTTTATCTTTAAGTACATCGGCGAAACTTCCCATGCCCACTTCATTGCCACCATCGCCGATGCCAAAGCTTGGGGCGGTTTTGGAGCCCAGTTTAAAAAGCTCGTCCACAGGTGCTGTGAACTCTTTGATGTCAACACCGCGAGAGTTGAGGTAGCGCCCTTCGTGGTTTTGCCCACATCGCTCGATGGAGAGGTGTGCAACGGGTTTATAGGTGTCTAAAAGCATCTCGTATTCTTGAACGCTTAGCCCTTCAAGAGGGATGTAGAGGGTTTTTATGTCGAAAAAGTACTCCTCACAAAAATGATCGGTGACGATGACAGGCGTGTAGCCTAACGTTTTGAACGCTTTGGCTAAAAAGTACGCCCCCAAAGGGCCATCGGTTTCGGCAAAACCTGCTACGTAAAAACCAGTGTAGATGAACACAACGCCTTTGTCCAGTTTTAAAAAAGCATGAACCGCATTTTTGGTGTGTTCGCTTCGGTAATGCGCTTGAATTTTGTCCATATGACGGGTGGAATGTTGAAGAACGATCTCTTCGATTGTATTAAAAGTGTGCATAAAAGCCTTTACATGTAAGAATTGTCTGGAAAAATTGTATCTAAAAATTGGGTACAATTCGATTAGTTTTTGATTAAAGGATGACCATGACGCCAAAAGAGTTACGCGCCAAAATCGCTAAAGGCGAGTTTACCAGACCCACAGCGGGCGAATGCCCCGGCTACATTCAGATGAATATGGTAGCCCTTCCCAAAGAGTATGCCAAGCGCTTTGAAGCGTTTGCCAAAGAGAATGCCAAAGCGATTCCCGTGCTTGAGGTGATTTACGAGGGGCATCATTCGAGTATTTTAGCTAAAGGTGCTGACATCTTAAGCGAAATTCCAAAGTACAACATTTTGCGAGATGGCGTTGTGGTCGAAACTGTGACCGACATCACGCCTTATTACAATCCTGATTTGGTCTTTTTCTTGATTGGGTGTAGCTTTTCGTTTGAGACCGCACTCATTGAAAATGGCATGCCACTGCGCCACGTCGATCAGCAAAAAAATGTCGCGATGTATCGCACCAATATCGCGCTTAAACCTGTGGAAGGCTTTTCAGGTGAGATGGTCGTAAGCATGCGCCCGATCAAAAAAGAAAAAGTCGCCGACGCGTGTGTTGTGACAAGTCATTTCCCTCGTATGCACGGCTCGCCGATACAAGTGGGTTACCCTGAGATGATCGGCATTAACGATGTTTCAAAGCCTGATTATGGCGATGCGATTGAGATCAAAGCGGATGAAATTCCATTGTTTTGGCCTTGCGGTGTCACGCCTCAAAATGTCATCACAGCCATGAAACTTCCCTTTGCGATCACCCACGCACCAGGGCATATGTTTGTGACCGATAAAAAAGACAGCGAATACTACGAATAAAATCCAATAATGTCATAAAGCACCAAAGGTGCGTGGGCTCACTGCCGAAGTGAACTCAGCGTTAGCGTAGCTTTTAGAGCTTTGCTCTAAAAGCGTGTCACGGTATAAATGCCTCTTGAAGAGGGTGAAACTGATAGGTTTTCACCACTTCAGGAAGCTTCTTCTCCAACATCTCAATTCCTTGAGGTTCATTTTTATTGCCATGAATCAAGATGATACTTCCTGTTTTTATCGGCTCATTTTTCGCGATCCACGCATTCGCACCGAGGGGAATCAAAAAGTAGGTCTCACGCAGTTCTCGCATCAGTTTTTCATCGGCAATGAGACCGGGAAAGCGAAAAAAGACCGATGGCGTAATGCCTTCTTCTAAGAGTTTTTTCTCCACACCTAAAATCTCACCTTGAACATCGGTGTTTACATGTAACATAAAATTATCGCAAATCGGAAGCTTTGGGTCGTAAAAATGGGTATGCGAATGGTTCACCCATGTGATCTGCAAAAGCGGATTATGGACCAGTTCTTTAAACTCTTTTTCATGGTGCTCTTTCCACGCGGAACTCAGTGCAATCGCAATCGGTGTTTTGCCATTTTGCTTTGTGAGTTTTTCGATAAAATCGCGCTCGTACCCTTGTTTGCTTGAAGGGCAGAGATCCATGCTGAGGTAAATCGCCTTGGGATTTTGCGTAAGGGCGTGGGTCGCGCCACCGTTTACATGTAAAGCGGTTGCCTCCTTTAAACGCTTGGCAAAAAGGCTTTGGTAAAAGCGCTCATCCAAAGGCTGAAATTTAGTTGCATCGAGGGCGAGAACTTTGGTTTGCAGGGTTTGCGTGTTTGTGGTAAGGTAAAACGTGACGCCACTGAGCTCAAAACGGCGAGAAATCAGCAGAAGTGTTCCATTTTGTTCGTATGCTTTGACAAAGACTTCGTAGCGCTTTATGTGCTCAACTGCTACCAAAGGAAGCCAACCGAGCATTAAAGCAAAAATTAGTCGTAACATGCACACTCCTTTTACAAGAATTTTAGCTCTTTTTTGAAAAAATATGATTATAATTTTGTAAATAGACTTCTTTCATACCTCTTGAAAAGATAAAGAGTTTGCTAAGAGTGCGTTAATTTTTGAAACTCAAAATTGAGTCATAGCCAAAGCTATGGCGATATTTTTAGTTTCAAAAAGTGATGGGCTATGAGCGACACTCTTTTTTCAATGAGGTATGAAAAAAGTCTAATATTGTCTAGGCGGTGTTTGAAGTTTCAAACGGATTTTGAAGGCTTTTAAAGCCTAATTGTAAGAATGAGAATGAGAGAATGACGGTCAACGAAGCAGTTTTAGAGATGCGTTACAGCGGAATCCCTGAAGAAGACATTGAGGAGATTCTCGAAATTTGCAAAAAAAAGGGGCTTAGTCCTCAAAACATTGACAATGAACTAGCAACCAGAGGCTTGGATAAAGTGTTTGAGTTTGAGTACGATGCCAGTGAGAGTTGGTTTGAAAGTGGAGCAAGTGCTTCAGCGCCAAAAGTCCCCAATAAACAGGGCACAGAAAAGGAAAAAAAGTAGATGGCAAAGCAGATAAGACAGATCATTGAAGAGTACTACGATGTGGTTTGGAACGAGAAAAAACTCGACCAAGCACAACGATTTTTAGACCCTTCACTCAATTTTAGAGGCTCGCTCGGTATGCGAGTCGATAGTATCAATGGGTTTTGTGACTACGCCAAGATGCTTTTTAGCGCCTTCCCCAATCTCTACCATGTGATCGAAGACATCGTCATCGATGGCGATAAAGCCGCTGTAAGACTCGTTTACACCGCAACACACTCTGGAAAACTCTTTGGTTTCGAGCCTACAGGAAATCGCATCCGTTACTCAGGAGCCTGCTTTTTTAAATTTGAAAATGAAAAAATCGTAGACGCGTGGGTCTTGGGTGATCTTAACGCACTTTACGGACAACTTAACAGCGCCAATCATTAAGAGTTCTGAAAGAACTTTTAACACGCTTTCAAAGCAAAGCTTCTCAAGCTACGTTAACACTAGGTTCTCTTCGGCAGAGAGCCCAAGAACTCTTGGTGCTTTCACTTCTTGCAAAATTATTTTGCAAGAAGGTTATTAGTTGTTGCATTTTTTTGCCTCTTTATGTGCCATCATGGAGTGAACGAGTAACGTCGTTACGATGATGGCACCTCCCATCAACGTATTGATATGCGGTTTTTCATCCATCAATATCCAGACCCAAAAGGGTGCGAGTACAGGTTCTATAATCGTTAAAAGCGCTACTTCAACCGAGGGTAAAAACTTGGTGCCAATGCCTATAAACGCGCGCGAAAGTGGCGTTAGTAAAATCCCCATAAAGAAAATAATCCCGATAGAGTAGCTATCCGGTAACACCATAGGTGCGCTAAGCATGGCGAGAAGCGATGCGATGAGAGCCCCTGTTCCAAAACATGCCAAACGATTGACCTCTTTGTTTCGCTCTAAAACAGATAGCATTGAAACAAAGGCTAATACACAGCTAAAAGCATAGAAATTTCCTTCCATATTGCCAAGACCTAAGTCATTAAATAAAATGATCGAAAGTCCTATAAAAACAAAAAAGATCGCTCCAAAGGTACGGCGTGGTGTTTTTTGTCTGAAAAAGATAAATGCGATCATTGCGCTCACCAAAGGGCCTGTACTTAAGATAAACACAGCACTTGCAACACTGGTATGTTTGATGGCAAGGATAAACAGAAAATTGCTAAGTCCTATACAAAGTCCACTCCAAAGTATGGAAGAGAGGTGATTTTTGTAGATGGAAACAATAGTATTTTTATATTTTATCCACAGCGTAAGATTGAGACTTACAAACATGCACAGACCAAAATAAAAGGTAAAGTTCTGCGCGCTCACATGGGTCATCTTAATCAATGGCGATTCAAAACTCATTAAAATCATACCAAGGGAGGTAATCCTAAAGGCTTTTGCGTAGGTCATGGGATTACTTTGTTTGGTTTTTGCGAAAGGTGATGTAGAGTTTTTCGATCTTTGTGCGCGCCCAAGGGGTTTTACGGAAAAATTTGAGGCATGCGTTGATGCTGGGATTGACATGAAAGCAGTTCATACGCATCATTTCATCGAGTTTTTCCCAACCGTAATGTTCTTGCAATTCAGTAATAAGTTTTTCAAGTGTGACGCCATGAAGGGGATTGGTAGTGTGTTCGGTATTGTTCATTGATTCCTCAAAAATGGGTTTTACATGTAAGGGAAATCCTTACATGTAAAAGGTGTTTAGTATTTTTCAACAACGAGTCCACCGTAACTTTGTACGGTTGGCATAATCTCGATGCGATTGACATTGACGTGTTCTGGAAGTTCTGCCAACGCGAAAATGGTATTGGCAATATCTTCTTTCGCAAGCGGTGTGGAATGGGCATAGACTGCATCGGCTTTGGCTTTATCCCCTTTAAACCTAATATCGGAAAATTCGGTTTGTGCCATGCCTGGCTCAATGTTGGTTACACGCACATGCGTGCCTTTTAGGTCGGTTCGAAGGTTGAGTGAAAACTGTTTGACAAACGCTTTGGTCGCGCCATACACATTGCCACCCTCGTACGGCCAACTGCCTGCGGTGGAACCGATGTTAAAAATGTACCCTGTTTTGCGCGCCACCATGACCGGAAGAACGGCTTTGGTTACGTAGAGTAAGCCTTTGATATTGGTGTCGATCATCTTCTCCCAATCATCCAAACTCGCTTCATTCGCATGCTCTAGTCCCAAGGCAAGTCCTGCGTTATTGACCAAAATATCGATGTTTTTGTACTCGTTTGGAAGTGAGGCGATGGCACTAAACACCTCTTCTTTTTGAGTCACATCAAAACACAGTGGCAAAATTTCGCAGGTGGATAAACGATTTTTCAGTGCTTCAAGTCGCTCTTTGCGACGACCCGTAACGATGACTTTATAACCAGCTTTCGCAAATTTCTCAGCCATTGCTTCTCCAAAGCCAGAAGTTGCTCCTGTAATCAAGACGATTTTTGACATGCGCATCCTTTACATATTTTTTATGATTATAGCAAAGTGAGGTGTAATGATACCTTTGGTAACTTGCTCAAAAAAGAAATTTCTCCTCCAAATTGCTAAAAATAGCCTTAAAATGGCTCTTTGCAATGGGTGAATTCAAGAAATCATACGCTTTGTTTAAAATTTCATCAGTTCTATTTGCCACAAAAGTCCAAAAATATATTAAGATTTCTTTGTTGAGTAAAAAGTATTCCTTTTAGTATTCCTAAATTTTACTAAGGTGTAAAACGTGGCAAAACAGAAATTTGGCGCAGAGATCATTCAGCGTGTAATAGAGAAAAATCAGACCAAAAAACGTGAAATTGCCCAATTGACCTTAAAAATTGACGCGAAACTTGATATCGCCCTTACAAAACTTTCCAGTGCTTTAAATATCTCCAAAAACAGATTGATCGAAGATATTTTGATGGAGAGTGGCATCTTGCAAGAGGTTGAGGAGAACTACTATGAGTAATTTCCCCACGCAAACGCTGGTTGTTCAATCCATACTAGAGGGCATCAGCAAAGCGGCGTACAACTTTCTTTTTTGGACGAACAACCGCCTTTCGCTCTCCAGTGGCCCTCAAAAAATTCTCTCCATTCACGTGGCACAGTCGTTGAGCCTGATTGAAAATGCGCCTGAGGTGTTCATTGATGCGACGGTTTCCGATATTTTGCGCTGTTCACTTCCCAACCGAAAAGCATTTAAGATGTTTATGGAAAAAAATGCGCTCTCTCAAGGCGTTTTTAGCATCACCCTCGATGAGCGATTTTCGCATCAAAATCACAATGACTCGACATCGCATGTGATCATCACGCTCAAAAATGGTGTTTGCAATGCCAAAGCGGAGTACAGTTACGAGATTGAGCGTTTGTGCAAAATGCTTCAGCGAAAAACCAAAGACGACAGCGCATTGGACTATGGTGTGTTTGCCTTTTACTCAGACCTTTCGCCTCAGGCGCGCAAAAAACTCTCCAAACGCATACCTGAAATTATTGCCAGTTTTGATGAGGTTGTGAGCCATTTTCCTTCTCTTCGTGCCAAGTGCATTAGCACTCCGATTCGTGAAGTGGAGAGTGTGGGTGAGTGGATGGCAGGGGCGTATGTGATCGAGCCAAACGTTGAAAATTAAGCAGAATTGTCTTTACATGTAAAACGATTCTGCTGAGTTTTCAAAATTTATAAAGGAGTGAGAATGAAGAAAATGTTTCCAAAATTGACAGCCTCTTTAGCGGTCTGTTCGATGTTAACCAGTGCAAGTTTCGCGGCAGCCGATGTGATTAAAATCGGTGTGCAAGCGCCTATTACAGGGCAATATGCCAATGAGGGTCAAAGCATCGACAACGGTGTGCGTTTGATCGTTGAGCAGTACAATGCAAGAGGTGGCGTATTAGGTAAAAAGATAGAAGTGGTCACCTGCGATGACCAAGGTGCGGCGCAACAAGCAGCGATTTGTGCAAAAAAATTGGTGAATGAAGGCGTAAAAGCGGTCATCGGCTCCTACACTTCAGGTGCAACCGAAGCGGCTCAAACGACGTATAACCGAGCAGGGGTACTTCAAACCAGCGATGGTACGAGTGACTCATTGATTGCGCACAAATACTGGACATTTTTTAGAAACTCATTCCCAAACAGTGCAGAAGCCGAATACACCGCGAAATACTTTGTAGAGGGCAAACAGTACAAAAAAATCGTGGTTCTCTCCGACTACTCAAGCTACTCAACCGACTTAGCGGACGCAACCGTGAAAGCGCTTAAAGCGAAAAATGCCAATATCATTTACGAAGGCAAAATCAAATCAGGCTCTCAAAACTTCACAGCGACGTTAACCAAAATCAAATCGATGGATCCTGACGTGATCTATTTTAGCGGTTACTACACCGATGGCGGACTCCTAAGAGCGCAACAAATGCAACTGGGCATTAAAGCAGACTTTGTGGGTGGCGACTCCAATGACAATCCAGACTACATGAAACTAGCAGGTGAGAGCGCTAAAGGCACCTTGCTTATCAATGTTCCCACACCTGACATCTTGCCGTACGACATCGCTAAAACGTTCTTAGTCGACTACAAAGCAAAATTCAACATGATGCCTGCATCCATTTGGTCACTGATGAATGTGGACGGACTTCGCGCGATTTTACATGTCATGGAGCTGAGCAAATCAGACGATACGAAAGTGATCGCAGAAGGCTTGCATGCCCTCAAAGATTTCCCAGGTATCACAGGCCCTGTGACCTTTAGAGAAGATGGCGAGCGCATTGGTGGTGGTTACATGACCTATGAAGTTCAAGCGGATAAAAGCTATAAGATCGTTTACCAATAAAAAAGAGCGCACAGCCAAAGAGGGTTTCTCTTTGGCTGTGCCATTACATTAGGATAAGGTGATCTTATGGATATTTTCTTACAACAAATGGTCAATGGTCTGACCATCGGAAGCCTTTATGCGCTCGTAGCGTTGGGCTATACGATGGTGTATGGCGTGATGCGACTGATCAACTTTGCGCACGGCGACCTCGTGGCTTTTTCAGCGTTTATCGGCTTAAGCGTTTATGCCCAAATATTTGGAGAGAGTGTCACCTCTTTGGTGGCAGTCATCACGGTTTTTGTCTTCACAGCGGCCATTGTAGCGTTTGTGGGTGTGCTTCTTGAGCGTCTTGCATACAGACCTTTACGAACGGCACCACGTCTAAGCGCAGTGGTTTCAGCCCTTGGAGCAGGGCTTGTGATTCAAAATTCGGTGATGCTGATTTGGGGACCCAATATGAAAATATTTCCCTCCAACCTTTTTCCCTCAACGATTTGGGAAATCGGCGGCATCGTCATTACGTTTACGCAAGTGATGATTTTGGGCGTTTCATCGCTCTTGATGGTGGGACTTTACTTTTTCATTCACCAAACCAAAATTGGCACCGCGATTCGAGCCGTGGCGATTGACCAAGACGCGGCAAAACTGATGGGCATTAATGTCAACCGCATTATTATGATTATTTTCATCATTGGCTCTTCTTTGGGCGCGGTGGCCGGACTGTTTATCGGCACCTATTACCGTGGCATTACCTTTGATATGGGTTGGATGTATGGGCTCAATGCCTTTGTTGCGGCGATTATGGGAGGCATCGGCAATATCCCCGGTGCGATGCTTGGAGGGTTACTTTTAGGACTCTTTAACGCGATGATTACGGGTTACATCTCGACGCAATGGGCGGAAACCTTTACGTTTGTGCTGCTCATCGGCATTTTGGTGTTACGACCCACAGGCATTTTGGGCGAAACTGTGGCGGAGAAAGTATGATGAACAAAACCAGTCTGATAGCAATTGCATTGCTTGTATTTATGGGCTTTTTCCCTCTGTTTGTTGACTCTGCATGGTTAGCCGTCGGCACCACCTTTTTGGTTTTTGCTGTCGTAGCACTCTCTCAAGACATCATTTTAGGGCGCGCAGGCGTTTTTCACATGGGACATGCACTGTTCTTTGGTTTGGGTGCGTACACGACTGCGATTTTAAATGTCAACTTTGGACTGCCTATCTTAGCGACATGGGTGCCTGCGGTGTTGGTTCCCATGCTCGTTGCGTTTATCATGGTGGCTCCGATTATTCATTTACGAGGTGATTATCTGCTGGTCGCGACCATTGGCTTTAACATCATCTTTATTCAAGTGCTTGAAAACGATGTTTTTGGGTTGACTGGAGGGCCAAACGGTCTTTTCGGCATCGATGTGGTAAGAGTTTTGGGTTACGACTTCAGCTCTCAAACGCACATGTACTATATGGCGTTTATCCTTTTGGGCATAACGCTTTTTATTATGCGCAATCTTGATAAGAGTAAATTTGGGCGAGCGATGTTTTACATCCACAAAGATGAGATTGCCGCACAAAGCATGGGCATTAATGTACGCTACTTTAAACTTTATGCGTTTATCTTGGGTGCGGGCATCGCGGGAGCGGCGGGAAGTATGTTTTCGGTTCAGTACTCCGCGGTCAGTCCTGAAGCGTTTAATGTCACGCAGTCTATTATGTTTTTCACCATCGTTTTAGTAGGTGGTTCGGCTTCGCTTCCGGGTGTTTTAATTGGAACGTTCATCATGTTTGTGCTTCCTGAAATGTTTCGAGAGTTTGAGACGGCGCGTTATTTGGTCTTTGGTATTGCGATGATTTTGACGATGATTTTACGCCCTCGTGGCATTTGGCCAGTTCGTTTTGGCAACATCCCAGACTTCCTTAAAAAGGGGGTCAAATGAGCGAGTATCTTTTAGAAATCAGCCATGTCAGCAAATATTTTCAAGGACTGGTCGCCATTAATGACCTTTCAATGAAGGTCAAAAAAGGGCAGATTTACGGCATCATCGGCCCTAACGGTGCGGGCAAAACGACGCTGTTTAACTGCATTACCGGTATTTATCGACCTGAAATCGGGCAAATTTTGTGGAAAGGCAAAGATATTAAAGGGATCAGTCCGCATAAAATTGCGGAGCTTGGCATCTTGCGTACCTTTCAGACGATTCGTCTCTTTTCGGAGATGAGTGTGGCAGAAAACATCATGTCGGGTCGTCACATCAAATCTAAACAGCGCTGGTATAACGGCGTTATCCCCACGCCTGCGTATTACAAAGATGAGAAAGCAAACTGGAAAAAAGTGGGCGAACTGATGGACTTTTTCCATCTTTCAGAGTTTGCGACCACACCTGCAGGCGATCTCTCGTATGGCATTCAAAGACGCATTGAGATGGCACGTGCTCTTGCGGCTGAGCCTGAGCTTCTCATTCTCGACGAGCCCGCCGCAGGGCTCAATGAACATGAGACGTTGGAGCTGACCCAAACGATTCGCAAAATTCAAGCGATGGGTGTGACGATCATGATGATCGAGCACGACATGGAGATGGTGATGAGTTTGTGCGAATACATCACGGTCATTAACTTCGGCGCGAAGATCAGCGAGGGTGTGCCTTCGTTTATCCAAGACGATCCTGTAGTGATTGAGGCGTATATTGGCAGTGATGAGGATGACGATAATGAGTGAAAAATTATTGGAAGTAAAAAGTTTACATGTAAACTATGGCGCGATTGAAGCGATCAAAGGCATTGATTTGTACGTCAATAAAGGTGAGGTCGTGACGATCCTTGGTGCCAATGGCGCAGGAAAAACAACGACACTTCGCACGATCAGCGGGCTGTTGAAGCCTAGCGCTGGAAGCATCTTTTTTGATGGCAAAGAGATCACACAACTGCCTGCACATGAGATCGTAAGTCTGGGCATGAGCCATTCGCCTGAAGGTCGTCGTGTGTTTGGCACGCTCAGTGTCGAAGAGAACCTGATGATGGGTGCGTACAGTCTTAAAACGTTTGATGCGCCGACATTGGAATGGATTTATGAGATTTTGCCACGGCTGAAAGAGCGCAAAAAACAGCTTGCAGGAACACTCAGTGGTGGTGAACAGCAGATGTTAGCGATTGGGCGAGCGATTATGAGTAAGCCAACGCTTTTGATCTTGGATGAACCCAGCCTTGGACTGGCTCCTGTTTTGGTTAAGGTGATTTTTAAGGCGATCAAAGAGATCAGCAAAACAGGCGTCACCGTGCTTTTAGTCGAGCAAAATGCGAAAGCGGCACTTAAACTGGCTCATCGTGGCTATGTGTTGGAGCTTGGGAAAATAACCCATAGCGGAAGCAGCGAGGAGCTTCTCAATTCGGAAATGATACAAGAGGCATATTTGGGCAAGAAAAAAGAGGCGTAACTTCAAACAAAGATGCCCGCCCCGCAAAAAGTGAGCATCTAAGACATGTCTAACCTTTTACATGTAAAGTGAAAGTTACTTAAATTTGATTTAAATACGAATTAAAGTTGAGGAACATTAATGCAAAACAATGAAATAATCATCGAGAGAGCCATAGCATTGGCAGAAAAATGGCAAAATCGTGCCACAGAGTTGGTCAGCGATTTTGATCAAAAATTCCACGTTAAAATGAACAAAATGCTCGGTCATCCTAAAGACAAGGTCTTTTTGATCGAGCTGATGGATCAGAGTTTTAGAAGTAAAAACCCCACACGCGTTGCCAATCAGATCGAGTATCTTTTCGCCAAATACGAAATGGCATCGTTTTTTACAACTTCCGAGCGCTTTTTGGTCTTTTTATTTCGCAATGCAGGCGTTTATCTGCCTCAGATTTCCATCCCACTTTTTATCAGTAACATCAGAGAAGATACCAAAACCGTGGTGCTCAAAGGCGAAGACGATGTGCTCAATGCCCATTTGATCAAACGCAAAAATGAGGGCACACGCATCAATCTCAATCTCATCGGTGAAGTCGTTTTAGGCGAAGAGGAAGCGGAAGAGCGGATTGAGAAATACCTCAAAGTGCTTGAAAATCCCAATGTCGATTATATCTCCATCAAAATCTCAACGCTCTTTTCGCAGATCAATGCGCTTGCGTACGAAGAGACGGTGGAAGAGCTCGTAAAACGTTTGAGTCGCATCTACGCACAAGCGAAAAAATACAGCTTCACCAATGCCAAAGGCGAACATACCAATAAATTTATCAACCTTGATATGGAAGAGTACCGTGATCTTGCACTGACATTCAGTGCCTTTACCCAAACGCTTGATTTGCCAGAGTTTCAAGATTTTCGAGCTGGCATCGTGCTTCAGGCGTATCTGCCTGATTCGCATCTGTGGCAACAAAAGCTCATCGCATGGGCGAAAGAACGGGTTGAAAAAGGCGGTGTGCCGATCAAAATGCGTTTGGTCAAGGGTGCCAATATGGAGATGGAAGAGACCGAAGCAGGGCTTCGTCACTGGGAACTCGTCACCCACATGCGCAAAATCGACACCGATAGCAACTATAAAATCATGGGTGAGTTTGGCTTGCGACCTGAGCATGCCAAGTATGTCAACCTTGGAATGGCATCGCACAATCTCTTTGAATTGGCGCATGGATATGAACTCGCGCGAGAGTATGGCACCACCGAGTTTTTCAGCATGGAGATGTTGGAAGGCATGAGCGAATCAGCGCGCCTTGCGATCAAAGAGATCAGCGGTGAGGTGATTTTGTACGCACCCACGGCGAAAAAAGAGCAGTTTACCAATGCCATTGCGTACTTGGTCAGGCGTCTGGATGAAAATACAGGCGAGGAGAATTTCATTCGCTACTCGTTTGGGCTTAAAGTCGGAAGCCCTGCGTGGGAGAGCCAAAAGCAAAAATTTATCGATGCGTTTGAAAATACAAAAGACCTTTTTATCGGCACAAAACGCCATCAAAACAGGCTAAGCGAACAGTGGGAAAATTACGAAGGTGGCAGTTTTTTCACGGGTACATACCATGGCGAAGCCGATACCGATTTTATTTTGCCACCCAATAAAGCGTGGGCAAAAAACATTCGCGCGAAATGGCAGAAAAAAGCAGGTGATGAGGTAAATGTTGCGCCTATTGTTGTGGGAGGCGAGGCGATTGTGGAGCGAGAAGTTAAAACTGTCATCGATAAATCGCAACTGAAAGAGAGCGTAGTGTGTGGTAAATACGCCCTTGCTACCCAAAAAGATTTAGAGCGTGCGGTGAAAGTTGCCGCGGAAGATAAAGATGGTTGGCGAAGCCTGAGTGCGAGCGAGCGCCAAAAAATCCTTGGGCAGGTTGCCAATAAAATGCGCGCCAAACGAGGTGATCTCATCGGAGTCGCCGCAGCCGAAGTGGGAAAAGTCTTTTTTGAAACCGACGTAGAAGTCAGCGAAGCCATCGACTTCTTAGAGTTTTACGGCCACAGCGCGCGCTATTTTGAGGGGTACAAAAACCTTACATGTAAAGGTAAAGGTGTGGGCGTCATCACGCCTCCGTGGAACTTTCCGATTGCCATTCCCGTTGGTGGTATTAGCGCTGCATTAGCGGCAGGAAACTGTGTGATCATCAAGCCTGCCAGTGCAGCAGCTTTGTGTGCGTATGAACTGTGTCAATGTTTTTGGGATGCAGGGGTGAGCAAAAATACCCTCCAATTTGTTCCGTGCGCGGGAAGTTTGGCGGGGGAATATCTTGTTCAAAATGAGAAGGTTGATTTTGTCATACTCACCGGTGGCGAAGAGACGGCATACGCAATGCTTAAAAGCCGTCCAAACCTCTTTTTAAGTGCCGAAACGGGTGGCAAAGATGCGACTATCGTGACCGCGATGAGCGACCGCGAGCAGGCGATCAAAAATGTGGTTCACTCCGCGTTTTCCAACAGCGGCCAAAAATGCTCCGCAACCTCGCTTTTGGTTTTGGAAGAGGAGGTTTACAATGACCCTCATTTCAAAGCTGGACTGATCGATGCAGCGAAAAGTTTACATGTAGGCTCGGTGTGGGACTTTACCAATCGTCTAGGCACGCTTGCCAATCCGGTCAGTGGCGCGCTGAAACAAGCACTTGAGAGCCTTGAAGAGGGTGAAAGTTGGGCGTTAGCGCCTAGTTATGCGGACGAAAACGAATACATGCTCAAACCTAGCATTAAATGGGGTGTCAAAGAGGGTAGTTTTTGCCATCGCACAGAGCTTTTTGGACCGATGCTTTCGGTCATGTGCGCGCGTGATTTGAAACATGCAATCGAGATCGTTAACGCGACAGGCTATGGACTGACGTCAGGCATTGAGTCACTCGATGAGCGCGAAGTGGCGTATTGGAGGAAGCATCTCAACGCAGGCAATCTGTACATCAACCGCGGAACAACCGGTGCGATAGTGCTGCGTCAGCCCTTTGGAGGCTTTGGCAAATCCGCTGTGGGTTCAGGCAGAAAAGCGGGCATTCACAACTACATCACGCAGTTTATGGAGATCGAAGAGGTTGCAGCGCCTCTTATCAACCATTCCCATCCACACGCGTTTCTTCCTCTGATTCATGGTTGGAAAGAGGGGTGCAGTAAAGGATTGTACGCAGAATTTAAGAGTGATTTTGAGAAATTAAGCTTCGCCGTTGGCAGTTACCTTGAAAATGTTGAAGCGACGTTTAGCCAAGAGCAAGACTTTGCAAAGGTGCGAGGTGAAGACAATCTTTTCAAATACCTCCCCCTCAAACGCATCGCACTTCGTGTGAGTCAAGACGATGGACTGTTTGATGTGATGAGCCGCATTATGGCAGCTCGCATCGCTCAAACTTCTTTACATATAAGCCTTGAATTTAGCGCGCAAAGCAGTGTGATAGCGTTTTTATATGAACATCACGGCATGCTATTTGGGAAAAAGGACACGATGGAACGCGAAGATGAGGCAACCTTTGTAGAATGTTTTGAGCATGTCGATAAAATCTTCTACGCAAACGCAGCACGCATCTCGCCTTTTGTGTACGCATCCGTTGCACAAAAAGCAAAGTGCATAGTAAGAGCAAAACCATTGATGGAAGGACGCGTGGAGCTATTGCACTATTTTGCCGAACAGAGCATTTCGCACAGCTACCATCGTTATGGCAATCTAGGAGCGAGAGGTATTAAAAAGTAAAAGTAAGAGAGGGGCATATTTGCCCCTTGTCTTTTTCAAATGAGTTTATTATGAGAAAAATGTATCGAGTTGAGAAGGTTCTTATCATTTTTTAAGCGGACATGGGCAATACTTTGTACGGTTCTAGTGAATAGATCGTCCGATTTCACTACTTTGCCACGTCATCGGTGATAATCTGACGTGGGGACTGTATCCTTCTATCATCTAACGCGTTTTGCTTCCCTATCCCATTAAGCTTTTGCTCTCAAAACACGTGTCGGTTCAAGATGGAAATTGTTCAAGACAATTCTCAATTTAGGTACATTTAAATACAGCTTCTGCATCAGTTTGAGTATCTTAGGCGCAACGGCAATGGTAATACCAATGGAGTTTAAATACAACTTTTATGTCGGTTCGAGAGAGTAAAGGGACTAAAATTTTAACTTTACATGTAAAATTAATGTAAGGATAAAGCAGTGTGACTCTTTATCCTCTTTTCTAAATTTACTTAAGTTTTTCGATAATCGTTTGATTGAGCTCGATGGTCTCTTTATTTTTGGCGATATTCTCTTTATTTTGTTCAATACGCTGTTTATTTTTCGTGATCTCTTCGCGGTTGAGCTCAATGAGGCGTGTGAGTTCATCGACGCGTTGCTCGTATTTATTGATAAGGTAGTAAATCACATAAACCAGCACCCCAATGACGATCCATTGTAAAATATCCATAGACGCTTCCTTCAGTCAAATTTGGTGCTATTGTACCCTTTTAATCCAAATCACGCAATAATCTCAAAAACGTATTCGCGCTTGAGTTTTTGCTCCAAAATCTCTTTGATGCGCAGGTCTGTAAAGGCGATGGCACTCAGCTCTTTTTCGTCATTGGGCTGATGAAGTGCCAGTTCGCGTAACACCTGCCCACGGTACGCTTTGGCGAAATGGCTGACAACTTTTCCCTTTTTGAGAAACTTCATCGTCATGTAAGGGCGTTTGAGGGTGTAAAACTTCTCGTAAAAGCCAGCGCGCAGATCGAGCACGCACTCATCGCCTATCCATGCATCAATCGCATCGCTAAAATGCTCTTTGTAAAACATTTCAGTTTTAAAACCAGCCAAGGTTTCGCCTTGTTGGAGTTTGTACTCAGGGATCAGATCGCCTGCTAACAGAGGACCAAAAAGATTGGAGAAGATCATGACATTGGTTTCAAGGTACGTGTGTGCGTTTTCAGTGAGTGTTTCAAACCGAAGATGATCGTAAGCAATGCCACTGTAACGAAGAATCGCTTTACATGTCAGTGCATCAAAAATAGGCTTGTTCGCTTGTGCTAAGACTTTTTGAGGGTCTTTAATGCCAAAAAGCTGTTGCAATGTTGGAATGTCTTGGCGCTTCAAAAGAGCTTGGTAGTTCTCTAAAACCTGCAGACGTTTTTCATATAAATAAGGAAAGATCAAACTCGATTTTTCAAGTTTTCCATGCGTCGTCAGTTCCCTTTTGGTCTCACTCGGGGAGAATAAAATTTTCATCTTCAGCCTTTATTGCAAACGTAAGCGACTATTTTAGCCAATATTCCACTAGAAACTGCAAAAAAGTATTGACTTTGGAAATCTTTTGAGATATAATTTCACCTCACAATCAAGGGTGCTGGTGTAGCTCAGTTGGTAGAGCAACTGCCTTGTAAGCAGTAGGTCGGCGGTTCGACTCCGTTCACCAGCTCCATTTTTGTTTGTGAAAGACAGTGTTTGACCAGCAATGAAATATGGTAAAAATACGGTGAGATACTCAAGTGGCCAACGAGGGCAGACTGTAAATCTGCTGACTATGTCTTCGAAGGTTCGAATCCTTCTCTCACCACCATTGCGGGAGTAGCTCAGTTGGCTAGAGCATTAGCCTTCCAAGCTGGGGGTCGCGGGTTCGAGTCCCGTCTCCCGCTCCAAGATTTTATAAGCAAACTGGGAGCTGTTGAATTTCTTCTGCTTTAGGGCACTACAGAACAAGTTCAGTAGTCTTACCTTCCTTCCTTATGAAATCAAATCGTTACTGGTATTTCGATACAATATGGTCCACCCTTTTGTAGTCGGCTCATATGGCTCAGGGGTAGAGCACTTCCTTGGTAAGGAAGAGGTCGAGGGTTCAAGTCCCTCTATGAGCTCCATCACTCAAAAAGTTTTTATAACTTTGACAAATTGAAATGTATTAAAAAAACAAAACTCATTACGGAGGAAAAAATGGCAAAAGAAAAGTTCTCTAGAACCAAGCCACACGTTAACATTGGAACCATCGGTCACGTTGATCATGGTAAAACTACGCTTACAGCTGCAATCTCAGCAGTTCTAGCGACAAAAGGTCTTTGTGAATTTAAAGATTACGATGGTATTGATAACGCTCCTGAAGAGAGAGAGCGTGGTATTACTATTGCAACTTCTCACATTGAATATGAAACAGAAAACCGCCACTACGCTCACGTAGACTGCCCAGGCCATGCTGACTATGTTAAAAACATGATCACAGGTGCTGCTCAAATGGATGGCGCGATTCTTGTTGTTTCTGCAGCAGATGGTCCTATGCCACAAACGCGTGAACACATTCTTCTTTCTCGCCAAGTAGGCGTTCCATACATCGTTGTTTTCATGAACAAAGCGGATATGGTTGATGATGAAGAACTTCTTGAGCTTGTTGAAATGGAAATCCGTGAACTTCTTTCTGTTTATGACTTCCCAGGTGATGATACTCCAATCGTTGCAGGTTCTGCGCTTAAAGCACTTGAAGAAGCAAAAGCAGGTACTGTTGGCGCATGGGGTGAAAAAATTCTTGCTCTTATGGCAGCTGTTGATGCGTATATTCCTGTTCCACAACGTGAAACTGAAAAAGATTTCTTGATGCCAATCGAAGACGTATTCTCAATCTCAGGTCGTGGTACCGTTGTTACAGGTAAAATCGAAAGAGGCGCTGTAAAAATTGGTGAGACTATTGAAATCGTCGGTATCAAAGATACTAAAACAACAACGGTAACCGGTGTTGAAATGTTCCGTAAAGAGATGGAACGTGGTGAGGCTGGTGATAACTGCGGTATCTTGTTACGTGGTATCAAAAAAGAAGAAGTTGAGCGTGGTATGGTTCTTTGTAAACCAAAATCAATCACTCCACACACTGACTTTGAAGCTGAAATCTATGTTCTTTCAAAAGAAGAGGGTGGTCGTCATACTCCATTCTTTAACAACTATAGACCACAATTCTATGTTCGTACAACAGACGTAACAGGTTCTATCACATTACCAGAAGGTACTGAGATGGTTATGCCTGGTGATAACGTAAAAATCAAAGTAGCAATGATCGCTCCTATCGCTCTTGAAGAGGGTACTCGTTTTGCAATCCGTGAGGGTGGTAGAACCGTTGGTGCGGGTGTTGTTTCAACAATCATCAAGTAATTTTAACATGTAAAGGGTTAACCCCTTTACATGTAATCAAGTCAAGGAAATATTATGACCGTTAAAATCGGACTTAAGTGTTCTGAATGTGGTGACATTAATTACACGACTACCAAAAACAGCAAGACAGTTACTGAAAAAGTTGAACTTAGCAAGTATTGTCCAAGACTGAAAAAACACACTGTTCATAAAGAAGTAAAATTAAAAAGTTAAGTCCCTTAAAAGACTTAACTTACATGCAGGGTAGTAGCTCCAACGGTAGAGCGTCGGTCTCCAAAACCGCAGGTTGGGGGTTCGAGTCCCTCCTACCCTGCCACTAGTCGAGGTAATACAATGGAAAAATTAAGAGCTTATTATCATCATTCTAAAGCTGAATTGTCAAAGGTTATATTCCCGATTAAAGAACAGATTCGAAATGCTTTCATCTCTGTCTTTGTCGTTGTAACCGTAATTTCACTCTTTTTGGCGCTGATTGATGCTATTATGTCTTTTTCTTTATCTTCTTTAATTTAAGGAGAAAGAATGGCACATAGATGGTATGCAATTCAAACCTATGCAGGTAGCGAGCAAGCAGTCAAAAAAGGGATTATTACTCTTGTCAATGATCATGGTATCGCTGAGAAGTTGGAGCAAATCGTTGTTCCAACCGAAGATGTCATTGAAGTTAAGAATGGTAAAAAAAAGATTAGTGAACGAAGTCTCTATCCTGGTTATGCGTTTGCAAAGCTAGATTTAGATACAGCACTTTGGCATCTTATTCAATCTTTGCCAAAAGTCGGAAGATTCATCGGTGAAGCAAAAAAGCCTACCCCGTTGAGTGAAAAAGATATTGCATTGATTTTAGAAAAAGCTGAGAAAAAAGGTGCACCAAAACCAAAAATCTTCTTTGAAAATGGAGAGAGTGTTAGGATTACAGAAGGTCCTTTCGCAAACTTTACAGGTTCAGTTGAAGAGTATGATATGGTTCATGGTAAACTCACACTCAATGTTTCAATCTTTGGTCGAAGTACTCCAGTTGAGATTCTCTATTCTCAAGTTGAAAAAATAGTCTAAGCGTAAAGGAAAAGAAATGGCAAAAAAAGTCATTGGTGAAATTAAATTGCAGATTGAAGCTGCTAAAGCAAACCCATCACCTCCAGTTGGTCCAGCCCTTGGTCAACGTGGTGTGAATATTATGGAGTTTTGTAAAGCGTTTAACGAAAGAACAAAAGAGATGGCAGGTTTTAGAATTCCTGTTGTTATCACTGTTTATGCCGATAAAAGTTTTACTTTTGTGACGAAACAACCACCTGCAACCGATCTTATCAAAAAAGCAGTTGGTCTTAAAAGTGGATCAAGTAACCCTTTAAAAAATAAAGTTGGTACCCTCAGTAAAGCTCAAATCCTTGAGATTGTTGAGAAAAAAATTGCTGATCTTAATACAACTGATCGTGAACAAGCAGCGAAAATTATTTCAGGTTCTGCTCGAAGTATCGGTATTAATATCGTCGATTAAAACTAACCCTTCACCGCCAGGGTTTTCAATATAAAGGCGGAAGCAAAATTATGCGGAGATAAAGAATGGCAAAGAAAGTAAATAAACGTTTTCAAGAACTTTTGAAAAAAGTTGATAAAGAGAAAAAATATTCTGTTGATGAAGCACTAGGCAATATTAAAAACCTTGCATCTGCAAAATTTGATGAAACAATCGAAGTAGCACTTAAACTTAACGTTGATCCACGTCATGCGGATCAAATGGTTAGAGGTTCTGTTGTTCTTCCTGCTGGGACTGGTAAAACGGTTCGTGTAGCGGTTATCGCTAAAGATGAGAAAGCAGATGAAGCAAGAGCAGCGGGTGCTGATATTGTTGGTAGTGATGATTTGATTGAAGATATTCAAGCAGGCAAAATCAACTTTGACGTTTTGATTGCAACACCAAATATGATGGGTTTAGTGGGTAAAGTTGGTCGTATTCTTGGACCAAAAGGTATCATGCCAAATCCAAAAACAGGTACAGTAACCATGGACGTTGCTAAAGCTGTTGAGAATAACAAAGGTGGACAAGTAAACTTCCGTGTTGACAAACAAGGAAACATCCATGCAGGTATTGGTAAAATTAGCTTCACATCTGAGCAAATCAGAGAGAACTTTGAAGCATTTATCAAAGCAATTAACAAACACAAACCTGCTGCTTCAAAAGGTAAATATATTAAAAGCGCCGTTGTGTCACTCACAATGAGCCCATCAATGAACCTTGAAAATCAAGAATTAATTGACCTTAAATAACAATTGACTTGAACATACGCCACTTCAATGGTTTGTGTTCAAGAGCCTTAAAAAATTATTGTTGTAAAGCACCGTTTTATGACATGACATGTACGTACTTAATCTTATGATTGGAGAGAGTAGAGGCGCAAGCTTAATTTGAGATCACTCATCTCTACTTGAAATCACCAGTTGGAAAGGAGAAAAATTGACAAGAACAGAGAAAGCTGAATTTATTAGTTCTCTAACTGAAGAGTTTAAATCTTCCGACGGTTTAATTGTTTGTGACTATAAAGGTCTTAATGTTAAAGCGATCGAAGCACTTAGAAACAGTGCTAGACCAGAAGCTGTTAGTGTTCAAGTAATTAAAAATACTTTGGCATCAATCGCTATGAAAAACGCTGGTATTGAAGGACTTGAACTTAAAGACACCAACATTTTTGTTTGGGGCGCTGACCAGTTAGCGGTAACAAAAATTGTTGCTACATTCGCTAAAACAAATCCAAATTTTATCATTAAATCTGGTTTTGCTGGTGGTATTGTGGTTGACGCTGCTAAAGTTGAAGCACTTTCTAAAATGCCATCACGTAATGAGCTTATTGGAATGCTTCTATCAACTTGGATGGCACCTATCACAAACTTTACCATCGGTCTTGATGCACTTCGTGCTAAAAAACAAGAGTCTGAATAGAGCGTATGTGTAAGCTTTTAGTCTTACATGTAAAGTGCAAGAGTGAAGCAATGATGAGACTTCTTGCAAAACAGTAAAAAGCTTTTGCTTTGAAAAGAGCGAGCTTTATATTAAATTATAATAATCAGGAGATTTGAAATGGCAATTTCAAAACAAGACGTATTAGAGTATATTTCAGGTCTTAGTGTTCTTGAACTAAGTGAACTAGTCAAAGATTTCGAAGAGAAATTTGGTGTATCTGCAGCTCCTGTTATGGTAGCTGGTGCTGGTGCTGCTGTTGCGGCAGAAGCAGTTGAAGAGAAAACTGAGTTTGACGTTATCCTTAAAGATGGTGGCGAGAAGAAAATCAATGCTATTAAAGTTGTAAGAGAAATCACAGGTCTTGGTCTTAAAGAGGCTAAAGACGCTGTTGAGGGTGCACCTACAACCGTTAAAGAGGGTGTATCTAAGCAACTTGCTGAAGAGATCAAAAAGAAACTTGAAGAAGCTGGCGCTGTCGCTGAAATCAAGTAATTTTATTACTTTAAGAGAAGCCTTGTGCTTCTCTTTTAAAACTTTTTCCTTGGAAATTCATTATTAGTCGTTACAACGTCTATCACAAGATAGATGAACCCACTGCCCTTTTCAAACAACTACACGAGGTAGACTCATGTTAAATAGCCTAAAATCTGGAAATCGCTTACGAGTTGATTTTTCCAAAGTCCCAAAAAAAATTGATGTACCCAATCTACTCCAACTTCAACAAAAGAGTTACGAACAGTTTTTAAATGTTGAAAATCTCAAAGAAGAGAGTGGTGTAGAGAAGGTTTTTAAATCTATTTTCCCTATTCATGATCCCCAAAACCGACTGACGTTGGAGTATGTTGGATCAGAAGTTGGAAAACCTAGATATACTGTCCGCGAATGTATGGAGCGCGGCCTTACGTATTCTGTCAGCTTGAAAATGAACATTCGTCTTATCTTATGGGATAAAGATGAAAAATCCGGTGAAAAAACGGGTGTAAAAGATATTAAAGAACAAGCCATTTTTATTCGTGAAATTCCTTTGATGACGGAGCGAACCTCCTTTATCATCAACGGTGTTGAAAGAGTGGTTGTTAATCAGCTTCACAGAAGCCCTGGTGTTATCTTCAAAGAAGAAGAGAGCCCAACGGTTGCGAACAAACTGATTTACAATGCTCAAATTATTCCTGATCGTGGTTCGTGGTTGTACTTTGAGTATGATGCGAAAGATACCCTCTTTGTTAGAATTAATAAACGCAGAAAAGTTCCTATTACGATTTTATTCAGAGCACTTGGTTACAGCAAACAAGATATCTTAAAACTTTTTTACCCTGTGCTTAACATTATGATTCGCGAGAATAAATTCCTGATTGAATTTTCAGCCGATAATTTCTTAGGTCGTGTCGATTTTGATCTTAAAGATGAGCATGGTAACCTTCTTTTAGCCGCAGGCAAACGTTTAGCGCGTAAAAAAGCAGAAAAATTTATTGAAGATGGTATTAAGTTTATCGAGTATCCTGTTGAAATTTTGGTCAATCGTTTCCTCTCCTCTCCAATCATTGATAAAGAGAGCGGTGAAGTACTGTACGATACCTTGACCCAACTTGATGAAGGAAAATTGGCAAAAATTATTGAGCAAAAATGTGAAATAATTGAAATTGCGAATGATCTAGCAAGTGGTGTGGATGACGCGATCATTAACTCGTTTATTGCCGATACGGAAACCCTTAAATTGCTTCGTCAAACCGAGAGTATTGAAGATGAGAATGATCTAGCGGCGATTCGTATTTACAAAGTTATGAGACCAGGTGAGCCTGTGACCAAAGAAGCGGCAAAACTGTTTGTCAAAGATCTTTTCTTTAATTCCGAGCGTTACGACTTAACCAAAGTGGGTCGTATGAAGATGAATCATAAACTTGGTCTTAGTGTGCCTGAGTATGTGACAATTATGACGAGTGAAGATATTATCAAAACAGCCAAATACTTGATCAAAGTTAAAAATGGTCAAGGTCACATCGATGATCGTGATCACCTTGGAAACAGAAGAATTAGAGCGATTGGTGAGTTGCTTGCGAATGAACTTCATGCCGGTCTCATTAAAATGCAAAAAGCGATTCGTGATAAATTTACAGCACTGAGTGGTAGCGTTGAAGAGTTGATGCCACATGATTTGATTAACTCTAAAATGATTACGTCTGCCATTGCAGAATTTTTCTCCAGTGGGCAGTTATCCCAATTTATGGATCAAACCAATCCACTCAGTGAAATTACGCATAAAAGAAGACTTTCTGCTCTTGGTGAGGGCGGTTTGGTGAAAGAGCGCGCTGGCTTTGAAGTCCGTGACGTTCACCCAACACACTACGGAAGAATTTGTCCTGTTGAAACCCCAGAGGGGCAAAACATTGGTTTGATCAATACACTTTCTATGTATGCGAAAGTCAATGATCTCGGTTTCGTGGAAGCACCGTACCGTAAAGTTGAGAATGCAACGATTACCGATGAAATTATTTATATCACAGCAACGCAAGAAGAAGGCTTGGTTATTGCTCCTGCCAGTACGAAAATCAATGAGAACAACGAGATTGTTGAAGATTTGATTGAGGTTAGGGTTGATGGTGAGACCGTATTGATTGAAAAAGAGAAAGTGGACTTAATCGACCTTTCATCTATGATGATTGCCGGTGTTGCAGCTTCACTGATTCCATTCTTGGAACATGATGATGCCAACCGTGCGCTTATGGGTTCAAACATGCAACGTCAAGCAGTACCTTTGGTAAAATCAGATGCTCCAATTGTAGGAACAGGTGTTGAAAAAATTGCAGCACGTGACTCATGGGAAGCGATTAAAGCAAAACGTGCGGGTATGGTTGAGAAAGTCGATAATAAAAATGTTTACATTCTAGGTGAAGATGAAGGTGGCGCATTTATTGACCATTATGCGCTTCAAAAAAATCTTAGAACCAACCAAAATACAACCTTTACCCAAAAAGTCATTGTCAAAAAAGGTGATATGGTAGAAGCGGGTGGCGTGATTGCCGATGGTCCAAGTATGGATCAAGGTGAGCTTGCTATCGGTAAAAATGCCATGGTTGCTTTTATGCCATGGAATGGTTATAACTACGAAGATGCGATTGTTATCTCTGAACGCATGATTCGTGAAGATGCCTTTACGAGTGTTCATATTTATGAAAAAGAGATTGAAGCACGCGAACTTAAAGACGGTGTGGAAGAGATCACGAAAGATATTCCAAACGTTAAAGAAGAAGAGCTTGCGCACCTTGATGATAGTGGTATTGTCAAAGTTGGTACCTATATTATGCCAGGTATGATTCTTGTTGGTAAAGTTTCACCCAAAGGTGAAGTTAAACCAACCCCTGAAGAGAGACTTTTACGCGCAATTTTTGGTGAAAAAGCAGGACATGTTGTCAATAAATCACTGTATGCAACGCCTTCATTAGAAGGTATTGTGGTGGATGTTAAGATCTTTACGAAAAAAGGTTATGACAAAGATCCTCGCGCTGTTCAAGCGTATGAGCAAGAAAAAGAGATACTAGACCGTGAACATCATGATAAACTCTTGATGTTAGATCGTGAAGAGATGTTACGTATCAATGCGCTGCTTCTTCGAAATCCATTGAATGAAGATCAAGAAATCAGCAAAACCAGCTATAAAAAAGGTGACTTTATTAAGGCAGAAGATCTTCATAATGTAAACCGTTTTTCAATCAATTCGATTGTCAAAGCGTTTTCGAATGAAATTCAAGATGCGTATAAAGACCTTAAAGGCTACTTCCAAAATGAGAAGAAAAAACTCAAAGAAGAGCACGATGAGAAGCTCAATATTATTGAAAAAGATGATATTTTGCCAAGTGGTGTTGTAAAGCTTGTTAAAGTGTATGTCGCAACGAAACGTAAACTCAAAGTGGGCGATAAAATGGCAGGACGTCACGGAAATAAAGGTATTGTCTCCAATATCGTTCGTGAAGTGGATATGCCTTACCTTAAAAATGGTGAGATTGTGGATATTGTTCTCAATCCACTGGGCGTTCCAAGTCGTATGAATATCGGACAAATTCTTGAGGTTCACTTAGGACTTGTTGGTAAACGTCTGGGCGATCAAATCGAAGAGATTTTTAAAGAGAAGCAAGGTGACTGGATCAAGTCACTTCGTGAAAAAATGATTAGTATCGCGGATGTTGCAAAATTGATGGATGCTCGTAATTTTATGGATGCTTTAAATGATGAGCAACTCTTAGGGTATGCACGTGATTGGAGCAAGGGTGTGCGTTTTGCAAGCCCGATCTTTGAAGGTGTCAATACAGAAGAATTTGCAAAACTCTTTGAGATGGCAAAAATCGATATGGATGGCAAGACTGAGTTGTATGATGGCATGACCGGTCAGAAAATGCACGAAAAAGTCAATGTGGGTTACATGTACATGTTAAAACTCCACCACTTGGTTGATGAAAAAGTCCATGCACGAAGTACAGGACCTTACTCTTTGGTCACACAACAGCCCGTGGGTGGTAAAGCACTTTTTGGTGGACAACGATTTGGTGAGATGGAGGTTTGGGCGCTTGAGGCATACGGTGCTGCCCATACCCTAAGAGAGATGTTAACAGTCAAATCAGACGACGTTGAAGGACGTATTTTAGCTTATAAAGCACTCACACGAGGTGAAAATGTCCCTCAAACAGGAATTCCTGAAACATTCTATGTTTTAACGAATGAGTTGAAGTCTTTGGCTTTAGATGTTGAGATTTATGACGAGGTGGAAGAAGATGAAACGACTAGAACCAATTGAGATTCACGAAGAGAGCCGTCCTAGGGACTTTAAAGCATTTCAACTAAGACTTGCAAGCCCAGAGAAGATCCGCTCATGGAGTTATGGTGAGGTCAAAAAGCCAGAAACCATTAACTATCGTACGCTCAAACCAGAGCGTGATGGCCTTTTTTGTGCGAAAATCTTTGGACCCGTTAGAGATTATGAATGTCTATGCGGAAAATACAAAAAGATGCGCTACAAAGGCATCAAATGTGAGAAATGTGGCGTTGAAGTCACCAGTACCAAAGTAAGGCGTTCACGTATGGGTCACATCGAGCTAGTGACGCCTGTGGCGCATATTTGGTATGTGAACTCACTTCCAAGCCGTGTGGGAACACTGCTTGGTGTTAAGATGAAAGATCTTGAACGCGTACTTTATTATGAAGCGTACATTGTTGAACAAGCAGGTGAAGCGTTTTACGATGCTGAAAATAAAAACAGAGTCGCTTTGTACGATGTTTTAAACGAAGAGCAATATCAGGCATTGCAACAAAAATTTGGTGATACAGGTTTTGTGGCAAAAATGGGTGGTGAAGTGATTCGTGATCTTTTAGCAAGCCTTGATCTTGTAGAAGTTCTAGGACAGCTTAAAGAAGACATTAACCAAACCAGTTCAGAAGCGAAGAAAAAAACGATTATTAAACGTCTCAAAGTGGTTGAAGCATTCCTTCACAGTGGCAACCGTCCTGAGTGGATGATGATTACGATGTTACCCGTTTTACCGCCAGATTTACGCCCACTTGTTGCCCTTGATGGCGGTAAGTTTGCGGTGAGTGATGTAAACGATTTGTACCGTCGTGTGATTAACCGAAATGCACGTTTGAAACGTTTGATGGAACTTGATGCACCAGAGATTATTATTCGCAACGAAAAAAGAATGTTACAAGAAGCGGTCGATGCGCTGTTTGATAATGGTCGTCGTGCGAACGCTGTTAAAGGAGCTAACAAGCGTCCTTTAAAATCGCTTTCAGAGATCATTAAAGGTAAACAAGGCCGTTTCCGTCAAAACCTTCTTGGCAAAAGAGTTGACTTTTCAGGTCGTTCGGTTATTGTTGTAGGACCAAACCTAAAAATGGATCAGTGTGGTCTTCCGAAACAGATGGCACTTGAATTGTTTAAACCGCATTTGTTAGCACGTCTTGAAGAAAAAGGGTACGCAACAACGGTTAAACAAGCGAAAAAAATGATTGACTTGAAAACCAATGAAGTATGGGAATGTTTGGCGGAAGTGGTTAAAGGGCATCCTATTATGCTTAACCGTGCGCCAACGCTTCACAAACTCTCTATTCAGGCGTTTCACCCTGTTTTGATTGATGGGAAAGCGATTCGTTTGCATCCTCTCGTTTGTTCTGCTTTTAACGCGGACTTCGACGGCGATCAAATGGCGGTTCACGTTCCATTGTCTCAAGAGGCGATTGCTGAGTGTAAGATTTTGATGCTTAGTTCGATGAACATCTTGCTTCCAGCTTCAGGTAAAGCGGTAACGGTTCCAACCCAAGATATGGTCTTGGGTCTTTACTACTTAACGCTAGAGAAGCCGAATGCAAAAGGTTCTAATAAAATTTTTGCCAATGTGGATGAAGTACATATCGCGATTGATGCAGGATTTTTAGATATTCATGCCAAAATTAAGACACGTATTAACGATAGAATACTCTTTACTACCGCGGGACGTTTGATTTTAAAATCAATTTTACCTGCGTTTGTTCCTGAAGAGTTATGGAACAGGGTCTTGAAGAAGAAAAATATTGGTGGTTTAGTTGACCATATTTTTAAAGAGGGTGGCATTGGTATTACGGCAGGATTCTTGGATAATCTCAAAAATCTTGGTTTTAAATATGCAACACAAGCGGGAATTTCAGTTTCGATTGATGATATTCGTGTGCCTGATACCAAAGTGAAAAAGATTAAAGAAGCAAAGAAAAAAGTACGTGAGATCCAAAAACAGTTCAGCTCGGGTTTATTAACCGAGCAAGAGCGTTATAACAAAATTATTGATATTTGGACCGATACGAACAATGATGTGGCTTCTGAAATGATGAAACTCACCGAGAGTCATAAAGGCGGCTTTAACTCCATTTACATGATGGCAGACTCAGGAGCGAGGGGTTCTGCGGCGCAGATTCGTCAGCTAGCTGGTATGAGGGGTCTTATGGCGAAACCGGATGGAAGTATTATTGAAACACCGATTATTTCAAACTTCCGTGAAGGTCTAAACGTTCTTGAGTACTTTATTTCAACGCACGGTGCGCGTAAAGGTCTTGCGGATACCGCTCTTAAAACAGCGAACGCGGGTTACTTGACCAGAAAACTGATCGACGTTGCACAAAACGTTAAAGTGACGATGGATGATTGTGGTACACACGAAGGTGTTGAGATTACCGAAATCAGCGAGAGCGGTGAGCTTGTTGAATCACTCTATGAGAGAGCAACAGGACGTGTTCTTGCCGAAGACGTTATCGATACGATTACCAATGAAGTCCTTTTCACCGAGGGAACATTGATTGATGAGAAGAGCGCACAAGCCCTTAAAGAGGCGAGCATTAAGTCCGTGGTTATTCGTACACCGATTACATGTAAAGCTAAAAAAGGTGTCTGTGCGAAATGTTATGGTACCAACTTGGCTGAGGGAACTTTGGTTCGTCCTGGTGAAGCGGTTGGTATTATTTCAGCGCAATCCATTGGTGAACCAGGTACGCAGTTGACCCTTCGTACCTTCCACATCGGTGGTACGGCATCAACGGAATCTCAAGATCGTCAAGTCATTGCTCAAAAAGAGGGTTTTATCCGTTATTACAATGTAAAAACGTATGCAACCAAAGAGGGTAAAAACATCGTTGCAAACCGTAGAAATGCGGCTGTTTTATTGGTTGAGCCAAAGATCAAAGCACCGTTTAAAGGTACGATTGAGATTGATACAGCGCACGAAGAAACTGCAATTACGATGAGTGGAACAGCCGGTGAGACGATCCGCTATACCCTTCGTAAAAGTGACTTTGCAAAGCCAAATGAGCTTGCAGGTGTGAGTGGTAAAATCGAAGGTAAATTCTACATCCCTTACGTGAGTGGTGATGTGGTTGAAATGAACGAGAGTATCGTAGAGGTTATTAAAGAGGGTTGGAACGTTCCAAGCCGTATTCCTTACGCAAGTGAACTTAAAGTCAAAAATGGTGAGCCGATTATTCAAAAAATTCATGCGGATGCAAAAGGTATTGTCAAATACTATAAACTTCGTGGGGATTATTTAGAGCGTATCCATGACATTGAAAAAGGTCATATTGTTAAAGAAAAAGGTATTTTTGCGGTTGTTGCGGATGATGATGATCGAGAAGCGATTCGTCATTACATTCCTCGTGACTCCATTATTGATGTCAATGACAACAGCATGGTTGAAGGTAAAACACTGCTTGCGTACCCATCCACCAGTGAGCAAATTACGATTGCTGAGTGGGATCCGTACTCTACACCAATTATTGCGGAAGATGCGGGTACGATTACGTTTGAAGACATTGAACCAGGGATTAGTGCGACAGAACAATTCGATGATATGACGGGTCAAAGCAGACTTGTGATCAACGAGTATCTTCCAAGCGGCATGAAACCGACGATCATCATTGCCAATAAAAACGGTGAGATTGTGAAGTACCAATTGGAGCCAAAAACAGCGATCTTCGTTCAAAATGGCGTTACCGTTGGCTTGGCAGATTTGATCGGTAGAACACCAAAAGCGATTGCAAAATCGAAAGATATTACCGGCGGTCTTCCACGTATTAGTGAACTTTTTGAGGCACGTCGCCCTAAAAATGCAACCGTGATTGCAGAGATTGATGGAACGATTCGTTTTGGTAAGCCACTTCGTTCGAAAGAGCGTATTATCATTGAAGCCGTTGATGGTACAAGTGTTGAGTACTTGGTCGATAAAAACACACAAATTCACGTTCAAGCGGGTGAGTTTGTGCATGCGGGTGAGCGACTCACCGATGGTGTAATTTCAAGTCATGATATTTTACGTATTATGGGTGAAAAAGCGCTTCACTATTATTTGATCAGCGAAATTCAACAAGTGTATCGTGGACAAGGTGTTGCGATTAACGATAAACACATTGAGGTGATCGTTTCTCAAATGCTACGTCAAGTAAGAATTGTTGATAGTGGCGATACCAAGTTCATTATGGGTGATTTGATTAGCCGTAGACGTTTCCGTGAAGAGAATGAAGCGGTCATGAAAATGGGTGGAGAACCTGCAATTGCTGAGCCAACACTCCTTGGTGTTACTCGTGCGGCGATTGGTAGTGATAGTGTTATCTCTGCAGCTTCGTTCCAAGAGACAACCAAAGTTCTAACCGAAGCGAGCATCGCTGGTAAGATGGATATGCTTGAAGATTTGAAAGAAAATGTTATTTTAGGACGTATGATCCCCGTTGGAACAGGTCTTTATCAGAACAAAAGCTTTAATCTAGAGTTAAACCCAAGTAGAGGTTAAGTTAAGGTTCCCTTAACTTAACCTTTTTTTAAGCTATTTTTAAATAAAATTAGCACCTATTTTTTACAAAATAAAGGAAATAATGTGCCAACCATTAACCAACTCGTCAGAAATGAGAGAAAAAAGGTGATTAAGAAATCAAAATCACCTGCACTTGATAAGTGCCCTCAAAGAAGAGGCGTTTGTACAAGAGTTTATACAACAACTCCTAAGAAACCAAACTCTGCTTTGAGAAAAGTTGCCAAAGTCAAATTGACCAGCGGTTTTGAAGTCATTAGCTACATCGGTGGCGAGGGACACAACCTACAAGAACACTCCATTGTATTGGTACGTGGCGGTAGGGTAAAAGATTTACCAGGTGTTAAGTACCATATCGTACGTGGTGCGCTTGATACTTCAGGTGTTGCAAAAAGAACGGTGTCTAGAAGTAAATACGGTACAAAAAGACCAAAAGCTAAATAAATTTAACCACAGGTGATGTCCTTTGTTTTGACATCATTTGAGTAAAATTTTCAAAAAATTTGAAGGAAATAGTATGAGAAGAAGAAAAGCTCCTGTAAGAGAAGTATTACCAGATCCAATCTACAATAGCAAGATTATCACAAAGTTTATCAATGCGTTGATGCTCGATGGAAAAAAGAGTGTTGCTACGAAAGTATTTTATGGTTCATTAGAACTTGCTGAAAAAAGAAGCGGTACACTCAAGGGTATTGAAATTTTTAATGCAGCTATCGATAACGTTAAGCCTGTTATGGAAGTAAAAAGCAGACGTGTCGGTGGAGCAACCTATCAAGTTCCTGTCGAAGTTAGAACAACTCGTCAACAAGCATTGGCTCTTAGATGGTTAGTCTCTTACGCTCGTAAAAGAAGTGAGAGAACGATGATCGAGAGGTTGGCCAATGAACTTTTAGATGCGGCTAATAGTAGAGGCGCTACCTTTAAGAAAAAAGAAGATACTTATAAAATGGCAGAAGCAAACAAAGCGTTTGCTCACTATCGCTGGTAAGATGACGCTGGGGATGTTTACATGTAAACATCCCTTTCTTCAGAACTACACTCCTAATATAACAAGGAAATTATAATGGCAAGAAATACCCCTATTGAAATGGTTAGAAACATCGGTATTGCTGCGCACATTGATGCAGGTAAAACCACAACAACTGAAAGAATCCTTTTTTACACCGGTATCTCTCATAAAATTGGTGAGGTACACGATGGTGCTGCGACAATGGACTGGATGGAGCAAGAGAAAGAGCGAGGTATTACCATTACTTCAGCGGCTACGACATGTACATGGAAAGATCACCAAATTAACATCATCGACACCCCAGGCCACGTTGACTTCACGATTGAAGTTGAGCGTTCTATGCGTGTTCTTGATGGCGCAGTCGCTGTATTTTGTGCCGTTGGTGGCGTTCAACCCCAATCTGAAACCGTTTGGAGACAAGCGAATCGTTATCATGTTCCACGAATGGTTTTCGTTAACAAAATGGACCGTGTAGGTGCAGACTTTTATAACGTTGAAGCTCAAATTAAAAATCGCCTCAAAGCCAATCCAGTGCCTATTCAAATTCCTATTGGTGCAGAAGAAAATTTTAAAGGTGTTATTGATCTCGTTGAGATGAAAGCGCTTGTTTGGGATGATGATGCGGCTATGGGTTCAAACTACCAAGTCGTTGAAATTCCAGCTGACCTTATGGATAAAGCAACTGAATACCGTGAGCGAATGGTTGAAGCTGTTTCTGAGACCAGTGATGAGTTGATGGAAAAATACCTTGGTGGCGAAGTGCTTACCAATGCTGAAATTAAAGCAGGTATTAAAGCGGGATGTCTTGCAATGACCTTTATTCCTATGATTTGTGGAACAGCGTTTAAAAACAAAGGTATTCAACCGATGTTAGATGCTGTTATTGATTATATGCCAGCTCCTACTGAAGTTCACGCGATTAAAGGTGAGTATGACGATGGACGTGAGTGTGTGGTTGATTCAACCGATGAGGGTGAATTTGCTGCGCTTGCATTTAAAATTATGACCGATCCTTTTGTGGGTCAATTAACCTTCGTTCGTGTGTATCGTGGTTCATTGGAAAGCGGCAGTTATGCTTACAATACAACCAAAGATAAAAAAGAGAGAATTGGTCGTTTGCTTAAAATGCATGCGAACAAAAGAGAAGAGATCAAAGTCCTTCACTCTGGTGAAATCGGTGCGGTTGTAGGTCTTAAAGACACCCTAACCGGTGATACACTTGCGAGCGAAAAAGATCCTGTTATCTTAGAGAGAATGGTATTCCCAGATCCAGTTATCTCTGTTGCGGTTGAGCCTAAAACGAAAGCGGATCAAGAGAAAATGGGTATTGCGCTTCAAAAATTGGCGCAAGAAGATCCAAGCTTTAGAGTAGAGACCGATGAAGAGAGTGGTCAAACGATCATCTCTGGTATGGGTGAGCTTCACTTAGAGATTCTTGTTGATCGTATGCTTCGTGAGTTTAAAGTCAGTGCGGAAGTAGGTCAACCACAAGTTGCTTACCGTGAGACAATTCGTGCCTCAGTTAACCAAGAATACAAATACGCAAAACAATCAGGAGGGCGAGGACAATACGGTCACGTTTACCTCAAAATCGAACCTCAAGATGCAGGTGCTGGTTATGAGTTTATCAACGACATCAAAGGTGGAGCAATTCCAAAAGAGTTTATCCCTGCGGTTGATAAAGGTATTAAAGAAGCTTTGGGTGCGGGTGTACTTGCAGGTTATAAAGTGGAAGACGTTAAAGTTACCCTTTATGATGGAAGTTACCATGATGTTGACTCCTCTGAGATGGCGTTTAAATTGGCTGCTTCTATGGGCTTTAAAGAGGGTTGTCGTAAAGCAAAACCGGTTATTCTTGAGCCAATTATGAAAGTGGAAGTTGAAACTCCAGAAGACTTTATGGGTGATGTTATTGGCGATCTTAACCGTCGTCGTGGACAAATCAACTCAATGGATGATAGAAGTGGTAACAAAATTGTTAACGCATTCTGCCCGTTGGCTGAAATGTTCGGTTACTCTACAGACCTTAGAAGTCAAACTCAAGGCCGCGCTTCTTACTCTATGGAATTTGATCACTATGATGAAGTACCTAGAAACGTTGCAGAAGAAATTATCAAAAAACGTAACGGTTAATTCGTTTACATGTAAAGAGTCTTCGGGCTCTTTACACCCCTGTTTCTACCAAAATCTTCCAAACGCACTCTTTTTACAATTCACTAAAAATGACATTTTTAGCCTTAACTATCAACAATAAATCGCTATAATCTCGCGTTTTGGATGAAATACTTCTCGCAAAGGTTAACACGTGATAGAGATAAAAAATCTCAGTAAATACTTTAACGACCAAAAAGTTTTAGACGACATCAGTTTACATGTAAATGCAGGTGAAATATTTGCCATCGTTGGGCACAGTGGTGCAGGTAAATCAACGCTGCTTCGTTGTATCAACGGGCTGGAACGCTTTAGTGATGGCGATCTTATGGTATTAGACAAAGAGGTTAAAACACTCAACGCGCATGGTCTGAATGAATTAAGAAGCCAAATTGGTATGATCTTTCAAAACTTCTCACTGCTCAATCAAAAAAATGTGTATGAAAATATCGCGCTTCCGATGCGTGTTTGGAGCTATAGCACAGAAGCGATTCAAAAAAGAGTCGATGAGCTTTTAAGTCTTGTGGGACTTGAGGCTAAAAAGTTTGTCTATCCTAAAGAGCTCAGTGGTGGTCAAAAACAACGTGTTGCGATTGCAAGGGCACTCACGCTTAATCCTAAAATACTGCTCAGCGATGAAGCGACATCCGCCCTTGATCCCAATACCACCCAATCAATTTTAGAACTTTTACAAGAGATTAACATCAAACTGGGTGTTACGATCATCATCGTGACCCATGAAATGGACGTTGTCAAAAAAGTGGCATCGCGTGCTTTGCTCTTAGAGGATGGTAAGGTCATTGGTCTTGGACGGATTGAAGATCTTTTTTTAAGACCCGATGAAACGATGATGCGGTTTTTGGGTGAAGATGAAGAGCTCCCAACGGAGGGTGTGAATATCAGGCTGTTCTTTCCTCATACGATCTCTTATCAACCCATTGTGACACAGATGGCGCGAGAGCTTGATGTGAATTTCACAATTGTCTGGGGAAAGCTTGAAAAGCTTAACGACCATGTGGTTGGCTCGCTTGTGATCAATATGGATGAAAAGACCTCCGGTAGAATAACAGACTATTTGCACGAAAAAACGGAAGTCATTTGGGAGGTACTCTAAGATGGAACAGACTATTACATCATTTTTTGAAAAATCTTTCGTCATGAAAAGCGTGCTCATTGATGCAGTCATTGAGACACTCACGATGAGCCTTGTTTCAACGTTTTTGGCAACATTCATTGGGTTTATGCTGGCGATTGTGCTCATAATCACCGATAAAAATGGCATCTCGCCCAATCGATACACCTATAAATTCTTAGATGTCACGATCAATATGTTGCGCTCATTTCCGTTTATTATCCTCATCATCGTCTTGTTTCCTGTGACAAAATTTTTGGTTGGAAAGCATACGGGAACGTTCGCGATGATTGTACCGCTTACGATTGGAACAGCTCCTTTTATCGCTCGCATGATCGAAGGTGCTTTTAAAGAGGTAGATAAAAGTGTTGTTGAAGCGGCACAATCGTTTGGAACGAATAAATTTCAAATCATTTTCCGCGTGCTTTTGCCTGAAGCATTTCCAAGCATTATCTCTGCGATTACGCTCTCGTTGATCATTATTGTCGGTTTTTCAGCGATGGCAGGCACCGTTGGTGGTGGCGGTCTTGGCGCAGTAGCAATGAATTATGGTTATTACCGGTTTGATGCGCTTTATATCTTTTGGACGGTTTTTATCTTGATTGTGCTTGTGCAGATTTTTCAAAGCTTGGGGGATATTCTCTATAAAATTGTGAAGCATTAACGCTAAGTTTTCCGTGTCATTCAGTCCCTTTTAATGCGAATGACGTTAGGATTTCACAAATGTATAGTAAACAAAGTGTTTTACTATACATTTAGTTATTTTAAGGAGTACACATGTATAAACGTTTAGGGGCTATTTTTGTGGGAGCCGTGCTTGCCTTTAGTGGGTGCAGTGGCGATAAAAAAGGTGAAGATAAAGTAACTTCAAAAGAAGATAAAAGTGCGAAAACAATTATTGTTGGGGCAACACCCGTACCACATTCTGAGATATTGGAAATTGCAAAACCTCTTTTAGCCAAAGAAGGGTATACACTTGAGATCAAAGTCTTTAATGATTATGTGATTCCCAATAAAGTGACCGACAGCGGTGAAATTGATGCGAACTTTTTTCAACATACACCGTATTTGAACGAGTTTAATAAAAGCCAAGGCACAAAATTGGTGAGTGTGGGCAATATTCACATCGAGCCAATTGGTGTTTACTCTAAAAAGATTAAAGCGCTTTCTGAGCTTAAAGAGGGTGATAGTGTCGCAATTCCTAATGATCCAAGTAATGCTGGACGTGCTTTGGATGTTTTAGTAAATGCAGGCCTCATCAAACTCAAAGATGCTGAACATAAAACTAAACTGGACATCGTGGAAAATCCAAAAAACCTTACCTTCACAGAGCTTGAAGCAGCGCAACTGCCTCGTGTGATTGAAGATTTTACGATTGCGGTCATTAACACCAATTACGCGCTTCCTGTAGGACTCAATCCAAGTACCGATGCGCTAGCCCTAGAGTCTGCGAATTCTCCGTATGCCAATATTTTGGTCGTTAAAGCGGGCAATGAGAATAGCGACAAAACCAAAGCATTGCTCAAAGCGGTTCAATCCGATGAAGTGAAAAAGTTTATCGTTGAAAAATACAAAGGCGCCATTGTTCCTGCGTTTTAACGCATCATTGACGCATTCTTTCAATCAAAGTGTCTCTTCGGATACACTTTGATTCTTTCTCCTTTAACTTTCCTAAGTCTATTTTTGTTATAATCCCGCCACACAAAATCTCGCCAATGTCCCCATAGCTCAGCAGGATAGAGCATCAAATTCCTAATTTGAAGGCCGTGCGTTCGAATCGCGCTGGGGACACCACCACTTTTTAATTCCTTCTTCAAACTAAATGTTTGATCTTTTCATTCTCATCCCATAACAATTAATGAAACGTTTCAAAAACTACATTATAATTTTCTATATGATTGAATTAAACACCACCTAAAACGATTCGTTCTAAAAGAAGATCAATCTGTTATACTTTATACAGGAGAAAACGATGGATGAACTTGATGTACAAATTCTAAAATTACTGGAACACACGGGTAGACTTTCCCATGAAGAGATTGGAAAATTGGTTCATATCTCAAGACCTGCTGTGCATCAGCGTGTGGCTAAGCTTGAGAAAAATGGGGTGATTAAAGGGTATCGCGCTATTCTTGATTGGAAAATGCTGGAGCAAAAAATTCAAGCGTATATCTTTATCAAAGTGAAATGCCAATCGTTTCAAGAGATTACTTCAAAAATTCTCAATATCCCCTTAGAGAACGGTGCCATTTTAGAGTGTCAGCGCTTAGCAGGCGAGTGGTGCATGGTGTTAAAAGTACGTGTGAGTTCTCCGGATGATATTACGCATTTTTTGGATGAGCTTGTAACGTTTTCTGAAGTGTATGAGACATCGACCACGTTTGTTCTCTCAACCTTGCATGAAAACGGCTTTAGTGAACTGTAAAATAGAAGAAGGAAAATAAGCATGCGCACTTTTATATGGTTTTGTAGTGGTGAAAGAGAAAAAGCATCCTAGGCTTATTGAATGGAGAGATACCACAATCATTGGCATTTTATTGCTTTCGGCAGGAAATGGATTTTTAGTGATTGCTGAGAAAACGATTCCTTCTTCCATTGCGGCTATTGTGATTGCAACGGTTCCTTTGTGGATGATAGTGATCGCTTGGTTACTCAAAATTCAAACCAAACCCAACAAAAGCACGCTTATAGGAACGCTGATTGGCTTTATCGGTGTAGTGATTTTGATGTTTCCCTTTCATCAAGAACATCTTCGCTTTGATACATTTGGGCTTTTGATTACACTCTTAGGTGCCATTTTATGGTCATTAGGCTCCATCTATTCTCAAAAAGCAACCTTGCCCTCTTCGGTGATGCTCTCAACCGCGATGCAGATGCTCTCAGGTGGCTTGGTTTTAATGATCACTGCAACGCTCTTTGGCGAATGGCAACAGTTTCAGATAGAAACGCTCTCTTTGCGCTCGGTGTTGGCTTTGGCGTATTTAGTGTTGATTGGCTCTTTGGTGGGCTTTAGCGCGTATGTCTGGCTTTTAAAAAATGCCTCACCTTATCTTGCCTCAACCTATGCCTTTGTCAATCCGATGGTCGCACTTTTTTTAGGGTACTTTTTTGCCGATGAAGTGCTAAGTGTGAAAGCGTTGATCGCAACGGTGTTGATTATCAGCGCGGTGGTGATGATCACTCTTTCAAAAGCCAAAAAAAGATTACACCAGTAGCGCATCAATGTGTGCGATCTCAAGAGGAGTGAGCGTAAACTCACCGATGCTTAAATCCTCTTTCATGTGTTGGGCGGAGGTGGTGCCATTGAGGGGGATGATACCTTGGTGCATCACGTAACGGTAAAAAATTTGCGCAGCACTTTTGTTGTAATTTTGAGCCATTTTTTGAAGAAGGGGTGAGTGCAAAATATGCGGATTGGCACTGAGTGTCCAAAAGCTCTGATAGATCATCCCTTTCTCCTTTAGCCAAGCGCGAAGCGTTGTATCGTAATGAACGTCTGCGTAAAAACGGTTTTGAACGATGGAGGGTTTAATGCGCGCATCTTCAAAGAGTTTGTGCAACAACGAAGGATCATAGCAGTTGCTAATGCCGATACGACGGACATCCCCTTTGTCAAATAGCGATTCAAAGACTCTCCAAGCTTTGAGTAAATTCACATAAGGAAAAAGGGGCGAATGCAATAAAAAAGAGTCCAGATAGTCTGTTTGCAAATTGTGCTTGGAGACATGACACGACGTGATAATCTGCTCTTCTAGCGTGGCGTTAGCATCATAAGGAAGACGCTGTGGGTCTTGACCTGAAAGTGGCGTAAACTTGGTTTGAATAAAAAGCTCTTCTCTTTTTCCACCTTTTTGGTAAAAACGAGCACACCCTTCGCCGACGAGTGCTTCTTCATAATGCTTAGGTTGGCACGCCGTATCGATGCCTCTAAAGCCACTTTCAAGCGCTAAAGCGACTAAATCTGCCGTGCGCTCTTTTTTCCATGCGGTGCCATACAGCATAAGTGGAATAGTGTTCATGAAAACTCCTTTGCCTTATTATAAAGGATTTTGTTTCAAGGGTGCTTTTTTTGCAAGATTAAACCTTACATGTAAAGCGTTCCATAGAGATGACGCTGTAGCATAGCACAAAGGAGTCACGATGTTAGATTATCATGCCCAAACGATGCACTCATACCGCTCTGTGCGCACCAAGTCACACAGCATTGACTGGGATCATCCACCCAAACAATTTAAAATTTACCCTGAAACGTTTACGCGCATTCTGCTTGATAAAAAGAGTCCCGATCACCGCTTTTTTTATTTGATTGGCGGTATCACCGCACAAAAAAGCTACCCCGGTGTGACGTATGCTCTGCGCACCAATCCGAGTGCAGGAGCACTGTACCCGACCGAAATTTATCTACAGATACGAGGTGTGGAAGGTTTTGCAAATGGCATTTACCATCTTTCACCCTTTGAGACATCCTTGGTGTTGCTGCACCCTTTAGCGGAGGATGAAGGCGTTGAGAGCTTTTTACATGTAAAGAAAATAAACGGGTTTATTTTTCTCTTCTCCACGCTGTACTATCGCTCTTCATGGAAGTATAAAGACCGTGCATTTCGCTATTGTTTGCATGATACGGGGCATATGATAGGTACCTTAGAGGCTTCATGTGCACTCAGCGATCAATCGTATCGCATCCTTTACGCCATAGAGAAAAAAGCATTAAATGCGCTCTTTGGCTTCACACAAGAGGAGTTTTTTCTCTCCTCAGCCATCGTTGGAGAGGAGGATAAAACGTTTACATGTAAAGCGCCAATGCTAAGCTTGCCGTATGTCAATGGCACAGGATTTTTTGAAGCCAATGCGCGTGTGGAAGCGGTGTATGACGCAACGTGTGCGCTTTTGCCTAAGAAGCAAACGACAACAATGCCTGCGTTTAACGTGGATAAAGAGCGTTTCATGCAAGCGATTTGGAGGCGTCGTTCCATTCGTGACTTTGCCCAAAAGCCCATCTCCCAAGAGGAATTTTTAGCTGTTATGGATTGTGTAACCCAGCCCATTCCAAGTGATTGCGATGTTGAGGTGGGAATCTACGCGATCATCAACCGCGTTGAGGGAATGGAGCAGGGCGTTTGGAAGGAGGGTGTTTATCTGCAAAGCGGTGATTTTGCACGCAAAGCAGGCTACCTTTGCTTGGAGCAAGCTTTGGGCGAAGAGAGCGGTGTTACCTTCTTTTTGGTCGGCAACGATGCGCGCAATTACCAAGCGATGGTGCAAAAAGCAGGCATTATCGGGCATCGTATGTATGTGATGAGTGAATACATGGGCTTTGGGTGCAGTGGCATTGGGGCGTATTATGATGAAGAGGTGATGGCGTTTTTAGACACGCAGGGCATGATTCTCTACGCCCTTGCGATCGGTCGATGAGGCAGTTGACAGTAGGTGTAAAGGAGTAAAAACAGAGCCGAACTGTACACAATGCCTCCAAGCCCTATCCACATCCAGATAAATGAGAGCTCCCAATAGTTCACACACAGTGCGAACACGATGCTGGGTGTCAAGATTTGGCGGAAAAATCCGATGTAAAAAATCATCGCAGGTTTTTTGATGCCTTGTAAGGTGGCGACACACGAAAAATGGGTCACGTAACCGAAAAAGAGAAAGAGCATCACATAGATGTAAGTTGTGCCATAGGTGATCACTTCCACGCTTGGGTCAAACTGCGAGACCAGCCACGCTCCGCTAAACCACAAAATGCCCATACCGATAAAACTGAGTGTGTAGCCATACGCAAGGGCGTACAACAGTGTTTGACGCACACGTTCAAATTTGCCAGCACCCATGTTGTTGGAAACAAGACTGAGCACCGCACTGCTAATACCAAGAGAGGGCAATAACATCAACTGCTCCACACGAAACCCGATGCCGTATCCCGCAACCGCTTGGTAGCCATACAGGGTCACAAAATGAAGGGCGATCAGTGAGCCAAAGGACATCATCAGCATATTGAGCCCTGGTGGTATTGCTTGGGTGAAAAAGGTTTTATAGATGCGACGGTCTGGGTAAAAATGCGCTTTACATGTAAAGTTGATCAGCCCCGTTTTAAGGCTTTTGTATAGCAGATACCCTGCGTTAATCACTTGGACTAAAACCGTGGCAAACGCAATGCCTCCGATGCCCATCGCAGGGACAAATCCCCAACCGTAAATGAAAAGAGGGTTGAATGCAATATTGGCAAAAAAGCCAAAAATGAGGGTGTTGCGATAACTCTTGGTATCGCCTGTTGCAAACAAAACGCTGTTGAGTGCAAAATTGGCAAAGAAAAAAGAGGTGCCCAGTAAAATGACTTTGATGTAATCAAGTGCTAATGCGTGGTAATGCTCCTCAGTACCGATCCATGTGAGCAGCTCCGAGGCAAAACAAAACCCTAAAAGCCCCAAAAAAATGCCTACAGTTACCACCAGCGCAACTCCTTTTTTAGCGATAATGCTTGCAAGAAAGAGGTGCTGTTTCCCGTACGCATGCCCAATGAGTGCGGTTAAAGCGCTCGTTCCCCCGTACGCCATCCCAATGATGAAAAAAAAGAGAAACGAAGAGGCGGAAAGTGCTGCGAGTGCTTCGGTGGAGATAAGCCCTGCATAGTAGGTATCAACGATGTTGTACAGCGTGTTAAAGAGCATTCCAAGACTCGAAGGAATGGCAAGCTGGCGCAAAAGCAACGGGATAGGTTTATGGGTAAGAGAGGTCGAATCCATGCAGGCTCTTTTTGATTTTATCATAACGCCTTACGGCTTTGAAAGAGCTCATTTTTTATGGATATAAAAATGATTTTAGACTCATTAATTCCTCATTTTATTTCGTTAAGCTTCATTTATAAAAATAAAAATTACACAATAAATGTAACTTTTATTTAAGGTTTACACGTTTCCAGTATGAAAAATCGATAGACTTTTTTCAATGTGTTATAAAAAAAGTCTATTAAATCTAAGGAGAACACAATGACAAAGAAGATGGACAGAAGATCGTTTTTAAAAGTAGGCGGTGCTGCGGCAGGTGTTGCTGTTGCGACAGTAAGTGCTGAGGCGATTCCTTTGGTGGGAGATTCTATTTTGCACGATGGTGTGGATGGTGTAAGTGCCTCACACTTTGGTGCGGTTAAGACCAAAGTGCGCAACAGTCGCTTTGAAAGTGTGGAAGCATTTGAGGGTGACAGCTATCCTAGTACCTTGATCCAAGGGCTTCCGGCACGTACCTATGCGCAAGATCGTATCTTGTATCCGTGCGTTCGTGAGGGGTATTTGAAAAATGGTTATAAAAGCGATAAAACAAAACGTGGAAATGAAAAATTTGTACGTGTTTCGTGGGAAACAGCCTACGATTTGATTGCGAATGAGCTCAAACGTGTGTATAAAGATTTTGGCGCGGACGCGATCTTTGGAGGAAGTTACGGATGGTTTTGTGTCGGAAGTCTCAATAATCCACAAGCATTAGTAGGCAGAATGCTCGGAATTGCAGGAGGTTATACCTCACGTACGTGCACCTATTCTACCCATGCTATTCGTCAAATTACTCCATACGTCACAGGTACAGACGAATCAACAGCACCTGTTACTGTTTATCCTGTTATTATTGAAAATTCAGAATGTATCGTATTTTGGGGAAGCGACCCAGTTAATACCAACCAAATTGCATGGGGCGTGCCAGATCATCAATCGTATGCTTATCTAAAAGAGCTCAAAGAAACGGCTAAAAAACGCAATATTAAGTTTTACATTATTGATCCAGTGTATAACAATACGGGTGTCTACTTTGGGGCTGAACATATTCAAATTCGCCCAACCACGGATGTTGCTTTGATGCTAGGTATGGCACATTATCTCTACAGCGAGAACCTTTACAGCAAAGAGTTTGTTGGCAAATACACCACTGGTTTTGAAGAGTTTAAAAAATACTTGATAGGCGAGAGCGAAGACATGCTTCCGAAAACACCTGAGTGGGCATCTACCATTTGTGGCGTGCCTGTGGATGTTATCAAAGCACTTGCTAAAGAGTTTGTTTCTAAACGTACGATGCTAATGGGTGGATGGGGAACACAGCGCGCACACCATGGCGAACAACCCAACTGGATGATGATTACACTTGCAAGTATGATCGGTCAAGTAGGGCTTCCTGGTGGAGGTTATGGTATGAGTTACCATTACTCGGATGGTGGTGTTCCAATGCCTGCAGCAGCTTCGGGTAATGCACTCAGCGAAAAACCTCTTAATGGTTCCGTTGGAGCGGTTGCCGATGCTGAGAATGTAGCTGCATCTCCTGGACTTTCAGGTATTAGTATCAACTCCAAAATGGAGGGTCCATGGAAACAACGCAAAATCAATGTGATCCCAGTATCACGTATTGTTGAATGTTTGGAAAACCCTGGAAAAGAGTACAACTTTGATGGTAAAGCGTATAAATATCCTGAGATTAAAATGACCTACTGGGCAGGTGGTAATCCTTTCCATCATCACCAAGATCGTAACCGCATGGTGAAAGCGTGGCAAAAACTCGACACCTTTGTCGTCAATGAGTGCTTTTGGACAGCGTCCGCACGAATGGCAGACATCGTTCTTCCTGCAACGACGGAACAAGAGCGCAATGACATCACCAAATCACACTCTAATAGCTACATTTTTGCAATGAAGCAAGCGATCAAACCTGTGGGCGAAGCAATGGATGATTTTGATATTTTTGTCAACATCTTAAGACGTTTTGGTGCCAATGAAGTTCTTGCCTTTACAGAGGGCAAAACGAAGATGCAATGGGTTGAGTCTTTCTACGAAGAGTCTTACGCAAAAGCCATAAAATCAGGCGTCAAAATGTTGCCTTTCAAAGAGTTTTGGGAAAAAGGATTTGTCAAATTTGAGACACCTGAGAGTGCCAAAAAATTTGTTAAACATGCTAAATTTAGACAAAATCCTGTGATTAACCGCCTTGGAACACCTTCGGGTAAAATCGAGATTTTCTCGAAAAAAATTGCAGGCTATAACTACAAAGAGTGCAAAGGTCACCCAATGTGGTTTGAGCCAATGGAGTGGTTAGGAAGTAAAGTAGCCAAAGAGTTCCCCCTAAACTTAGTCTCGCCACACCCAAAATACCGCCTTCACTCACAGCTTAATAATACATGGTTGCGTGATCTTGAAGAGGTTGAAGGAAGAGAACCTATCTGGATGCACCCCAAAGATGCCGAAAAACGAGGCATCAAAAATGGCGATGTTGTCCGTATCTTTAATAAACGTGGACAAGTATTGGGAGGCGCCGTTGTGACCGAAGCAGTTATGCAAGGTGTTGTGAGAATGCAAGAAGGTGCGTGGTACGATCCAAGCGAACCTGGCAAAGCAGGCACATTGTGTCGACATGGCGATGTGAATGTTCTGACACCAGATGTAGGAACATCCGAACTTGCCCAAGGTAACCAAGCAACGGCTTTGGTCGAAATTGAGAAATTTAAAGGGGAAGTGCCCGAAATTGGCATCTTCAAAGCACCAAAAATTAAAGGGATTTAATGCGACTATTTTCTATCATAGCGCCACTGTGCGCCGCAACGATGATGTTTGCAGCAGGTGGTTCATTTTTGAGTAAAAATGCACCTCTGTATGCAGAGGTAAGCGAAAGCTCAGCTCTTGGAGAGCTGATCATCGCATCAGAAGTCAAAGAGCTCTCCCAAAAGGGCTCTTTTAGTGAGGTTGAGTTTGTCGGTTTTGTTCCAGAGGGCAGCAACGTTGTGTACGAAAAAGCAGGCATGCTCATCATTGGCTTTGAAGCAAGCAACCCTTCTGTACTTAACGTATTGGGTAAAAAAACCGATGAATACGGCAGTGTATGGATCAATGTGTCGGTAAAAGGTTTTGTCAAAACCGACGCGCTAAGCAGTGATAAAAGTAAGGTTTTGGGTATAGGAAAAGCACTGTTTCAAGCCAAATGCAGTACGTGTCATGCCTTGCACGCAGAAGATGAATTTGATGTAAATGTTTGGCCTAGCATCCTCGAAGCGATGGGTCAACAAGCAGGTCTTTCAAAAGCTGAGAGATTTAGTATTGAGAAATACCTTCAAAATTATACAAAGTAGTTTGGCTCACTCTTTGCTAGCATGCTCTAGCGAAGAGTACTTTATGAAAAAAGCACTCATAATGCACCAAGAAAAAATTGGCTAAAATCTTTACATGTAAAGTCATTTTAAAGGATATTGAATGGAACTTTGGTTGGAAAAACTGAAATCTCTGCGACTCCTTTATGCCGAAGATGAAGAGGGCATTCGCAAACCTATGGCAAATACACTCTCGTATTATCTCAAAGAGGTGCTTGAAGCACGTGATGGTGAAGAGGCACTCGATATTTACTATGAACAACGTCCCGACATCATTCTAACCGATCTTAGAATGCCTCGAAAAGATGGGCTCTACATGGTCAAAGAGATTCGAAAAATCGATAAAAAAACCCCAATTTTAATGATTACCGCGCATACGGATAAAGAGTATTTACTCAGTGCCATTGAGCTTAAGATTGAAAAATACCTGATCAAACCCGTTGCGCTGGATGAACTCTTAGGCGCTCTTAAGTTGTGCGTAACCGAAATTGAATCAGGTCGTTCCCTTTTTCTTGAATGTAAAAATTGTAAATTTGACTTTAATGCGAAACGCATCATCCACAGCGATGGTAGCGAAGTTGAACTTACGCATAAAGAGTCTGATTTTTTAGAACTCTTACTTCGCAAAAAAGGGATGATTGTGAGCTACGAAGAGATTGAGATGAATGTTTGGAAAGAAGAGTACATGAGTATTGCAGCTCTTCGTACATTGGTAAAATCCTTGCGTAAAAAGCTTCCAAACAGTTCCATTAAAAACCATTCTCAAACGGGATATAGTTTTGAAATTTAGCGTGTTATGGCTGTGCTTAGCGTTGGTAGCGTACACGACGAGTACACCAGAGTATCGTCTTGATGAGAGCGCGGCAAAAGCTTTACATGTAAAAGATTCAAGATCCCATATTAAGATATTTTTACCTGCAATGCCCTACGTCAGTGTTGCACGATTGATCAACGAAGGCTTAGTCCGACTTGCTGATAATGAACAAGGTTGGGAGTACTCTTTGGCAACACAGTGTTTGAAAAAAACACCACTTCTTTATGAATGTAATTTACGCCAAGGCGTGAAATTTCAAGATGGAACGGCTTTTAATGCAGATGCCGTCATCAATAATTTTCGCTATTTTATGGCACAACCTATCAATTATACGGATATCAACCATCGCCTCAAAGGCGTTGAAAAACTCTCTGATTATAAGATAAAAATAGAGTTGTATAAGCCTTATGGGATGCTGTTTCGAGACCTCGCTCGTATTAATTTTTATACGGAAGCGTATCTGAAAAAATTTGCATGGAGAGGTGCCGCAACAGGTCCAAATATTGAAGAGGCAGGGCCTTATGGCTTAGGACCTTATGTCTTGGTTGAAGGCGTAATAACAGGACGAAAACAAACACCCAAAGTTATTTTAAAAGCAAATCCGTACTATTGGGAAAAAGGGTTTCCTAAAATTGAAACGATTACGTTGTATACACAGCTTGAAACCGATAAAGCACTTAAAATGATGACAGAGCATGAAGGAGAGCTTGATTTTATGCCCATTCCCTTTAATAAAAAAATAGAGACTATGCTTTCGGCGTATTCTAAATTGGTTATTTTGCCTTCAACCAATAATTTTGCACTCTACTTTAATTTAATTAAAAAAGATTCACCTGTCTACGATAAAAAAGTACGTCAAGCCCTTAATTGCGCTTTAAATCAATACAACCTTTTAACCTTTACTTATAAGCAAGAAGGTTCATTAAATCGCGAAGCATTGCATGTCAATGAGTGTCCTTTAAGTCATGAAGAGATATCAGAAGCCCTTAATAACAAACACTTCAAGATCGTTACACAAGACTCACTTCTGTTTTTATGGAAGGGCATTGAATACCAACTCTCTCAGTACAATGTTACATTGCACTATATGATTACATCCGATGAAAAGATGGTTTATGACTTTTTGCTCTCTAACAATGAGACTGTTCAAGATTGGGATATTTTGAGTCAAAATACCATAGATTGGTATGGTCGTCATCCTTGGTTAATATTTTTTAATTACCAAGAAGGAAATCCATGGAGTTTTGTGCGAGGAGATAAGATCATGCAATCGTATATATCCGATTTTTTTGGTCTTGAGCAAAATACTCCTGAATTTAATGTATTATGTGAAAAGATACGCCAACGTGCTAAAGAAGAGGCCTACATGTTGTTTGTCCCTACGCCTAACAATGTATTTGCCATGAATAAAGAGTTGGTTTTTGAACCGCTAGGCATTGGCATGCAACCTTTTTGGAAAGCCAATATTACCGATCAACACTGGTCCATTCGTGGCGATAAGCCTTATCCCAAAGAGCTTCAAGTCCCTATCTTTCCAAAGCGACTACCATGAAAAAGATCCAGATAAAATATAAACTGTTTTTATTGTTTAGCGTTTCATTCATTGGAATGTTGATCCTTGCCGAGCGTTCGTTTAAACTTTCACAAGAGAACATCAGCAATGCTACGACCATTTTTGAAAACTCACAAAGTACACAGCATTTGCAAGAGAATTACATTGAGCCTATTAATGCTTTGCGTGAAATGAGTCTTTCCTTAGTCATGTCACCGAATGAGGATTATCGTAAAACGATTGAAGTTGATATTATGAAACAGAAAGAGCGCCTTGAAGAGAATTTTCTCAAACTTGATTCAAAAACATATGATTTTTGGAAAGTGTACGCAAGCAGCGTAGAAAAGACCTGTGGTTATCTTGCGGCGCATTTTGAAGAGGGCGCGTTTGTGTATGTCAATTCCACTGAACGCGATCACTATTATGCGCTTTTAAATCGCCTCAAAGCGCTTCAGCATGATGCTGTGAATCAAGCAGAACAAAATTTTGCGGACATTCAAACCGGTGCTCAGGCTTTGAAATATGAATTAGCCATACTAATTCTCGTTCTTTCTAGTTTAGTCTTTACCGTAGGATATTTGCTCTCGAACCACATTGTCTCTTCTATTTTAAAATTGCAAGAGGGGCTTAAAGAGTTTTTTATCTATTTGGAAATAAAAAATATACCGCCTAAATCCATTGCGCTTAGTAGCAGGGACGAACTAGAAGATATGTCAAAACTGCTTAATCGTAGCATTGCTAAAGCGTCAGCCAATATAGAACAAGACATCGTTTTTGTCGAAGATGCGATTAATGTGGTCAATGATCTTAAAATAGGAAAACTCTCCTCACGCCTTCATGCGACTGCACAAGCCCAAGAGTTACAACTACTCAAAGACGTGGTAAATGCGATGATTGATAACTTGGAATCTAAGATTAATGAAGAAATTTTCAAACGGAGCGAGCAAGAAAAACTGCTGATTCAGCAGAGTAAATTGGCGAGTATGGGTGAAATGATCGGCAATATCGCGCATCAATGGAGACAGCCTTTGGGCGAGCTGAGTGCGCTTTTGATGAATATTCAAGTGAAACATGACTTTAATGATCTGGATGATGCGTACATGCTCTCCTCCATTCAGCAGTGTATGAAAATTAATGGCTATATGTCAGGCACGATCAGTGATTTTCAAAACTTCTTTAAGCCTTCCAAAGAGAAAGAGGTTTTTGAGATCAGTGAGGCATGTGAGCGCTCCATTGCGATCTTGCAAGCGTCCCTTAAGTACCATGGCATCGAATTTGCATTTGATATTTCTGCAAAAATGGAAGTGTTGGGTTACCCCAATGAGTTTGCTCAGGCGCTTTTAAACATTCTCTCCAACGCCAAAGATGTCTTAAGTGAGCGCGAAATTAGCAATCCGTTTATTCGTCTGAATCTCAAAAAAGGGTACAAATACATTCTGATCGTGATCGAAGATAACGGTGGTGGCATCGCAGATGAGCACATGGAACGCATTTTTGAGCCTTACTTTACGACCAAATATGCGAAGCAAGGTACGGGCATTGGGCTTTATATGACGAAGATGATTATTGAAAATAACATGGGTGGGATTATTAGCGTTAAAAATACAGATATTGGAGCGCTTTTTACGATTAAACTGCCCAGTGTTTCAGACGTTATTGTGGAGGATGAGGCTTAAAAAAAGCGTTTACATGTAAAAGATCTTGCAGAACTCTAAACACGCTTTTAAAGCCAAGCTCAAAACGAAGTTTCCTTGAAAAAGCTACGCTAACACTGGGTTTTCCTCGGCGGAATGCCCACGCACCTTTGGTGCTTTTACTTCTTGCAAATTGAGTTTTGCAAGAAGTCTAAAGATGCTTTAGGCGTGAGTATTTTTCTCTGCGATCATGTCATCAAGGGTTTTAAAGAGCACTTTACTCTCTTTTTCCACCTCTTTAAAGGCGTGCACAATCTGCTCTTTCTCATCCAAAAGATTCGAAGAGGTGGAATGAATCAGTTTTGCCACTTCAAGCACATGGTTGTGGAAATTTTGGTGTGGTGTATAGAGTGCCTTGAAGCTTTGCGTATCGCCAAAAATCTTCGCCCCATCGTGGTGATACCACTCACCCAAGCTACAGGTCTCATGGTTTTGGAACGATGCGTCTTTGTCATTGACATACACGGCACTGTACGCGTTGGATTTAAAGATCGCGTGGTTCATCTTAGCAAGCGTGATAAAAATCGTCTGCTGAATGGTGTTGATGTTCGTAGCAGTTGTGTTGGAATGCTCGATGAGGCTATTAAACGTAAGGCTTAGGGTATCCAGCGTTTTAGTAGAGGCATCGGCATTTTCTTTCATCGCGTCGGCATTGGTTTCAAGCCCTGCGGTCTCTTGCTGCAGCATCTTAATCGATATGGCGATCTCTGCAGTTGCTTTTTGGGTTGTTTCAGCGAGCTTTCGTACTTCATCAGCGACTACGGCAAACCCACGTCCATGTTCGCCTGCACGTGCTGCTTCGATCGCAGCATTGAGTGCGAGCAGGTTGGTTTTATCGGCGATGTCATTGATCATATCGACCACATTGCTGATGTCGCGCGTTCGCTGTGCCAAAACGCCGATACTCTGCTCATTTTGGTTGACAAACTCGACCAAGGAGGTGATTTTGCTGATGGTGTCGCGTAGATTTTGGTAGCTTCCTTTGGTCTCATCCGCGTAAATTTCACCATCGTGCGCAATGTCCTTGAGACGCTCCACAATGAGGGTCAGATTGGACTGAACAGTTGAGAAGTCATTCGAGCCACTGCTGATTTGCGCGAGCTCCGCATTGAGCGTGTTTCGTGCGATAAATTCGTGCGTTTGCTGCATCGCATGCACCGATTGGTTCACCATATTGGTCTGCTCTTTAAACTCGCCGTGCATCCCTTTTTGCAAGATTTTACGGCTAAAATCCTCTTTGGACGCTGCTAAAATGGTCGATTTTATCTCTTTGGTGACGAGCTCAAAATTGTCCAAAAGGGAGTTCATATTGGAGCAGAGCAGTTTAAGCTCTCCACCATCTTGAACATTTACAATGCGTCCGTGTAGATTACCGTGTTCGCTCTCTTTGACAATGTTTGCAAGTGCATGAATCGTTTTTTGCACCTTTCGGATGTTGATAAACATAAACCAGCCCAGTGCAAAATTGCTAAGGTTGAGGATTTGGATCCAGTGCAGGCCATTAAAGGTGACTTCCAAGCAAAAGGCAATAAAAAAAATAACCAGTGAAATGAGGTTGGCATCTTGGATTTTTGCAAGAGACGATCTATTCATACGAGAGGATGAAGGCATCATAGCTGACCTTTAATTGAGATAGCGTATTTTTTAAAATAGCATTGGACGCGGATATACCGCCTTGCTTTTCAGCGTTGAGCATTTTTTGATACAGTGGTTCAATGACTTCAATACCTTTGGTACTTGGAGAGCGACGAACAGAGTGATAACCAATAAGCTGGTTCGTTTTCGTGTCAATGATAGGCGTTATATAGGCATGAACCCAGTAGTAACAATTGTTCTTCGTGCGGTTTTTAACATAGGCAAAAATTTCATTGCCTGCTTGAACACGCTCCCATAAAAGTTTAAAAATAGCTTTAGGCATGTCCGGGTGGCGTAAAATATTATGAGGAGCACCCAAAAGTTCGTGCTCTTTAAAGCCAGATATTTCGATAAAAAGATCATTTGCGTAGGTTATTCTGCCTTTGAGATCTGTTTTAGAGACGATAAAAATGTTTTCGTTAAAACGAAGCTCATCGCCTTTTTGAGTAATGGACATGGTGGATACTCCTTCTAAAATTGTAAATATTTAGTATAACACAATAAATCGTTTCTACGTCACAACTTCATATGCAATAAACATTCCTAATCACGATCATTACTTTTGGTAGCGTAATTAAATAGCGTTCTTTCAGAACTCTTGACATATTTTTAAAGCAAAGCTTTAAAAACTACGTTAACACTGCATTCTCTTCGGCAGAGTGCCCACGCACCTTAGGTGCTTTTATTTGTCTGTTTTAAAGGTAAAGATAGCGCCTTGGCTTTGGGCGGTTTGATTGAGGATGACATTGGCTTGCCAGATCATATTGCCAACCACGCAGGTAGGCAGCATTCCCTCTCCCTCATAGACGCCTTGGGCGGTTTGGTTTAGCTTGATCGTATGCAGTCCCATGTTCATATTGGTCGCAAACAGTTTGATCTCAAGGGAGGGCAGATCAACTTTAGAGGTGACCTTAAACTGCAGAGGCTTCATCAGCGGAATCTCTTTGGGCGTTATCTCTAAAGAGAGCGAGGAGCCATCTTTCAGTGTCACGTCACAAGCGCTTACATGTAAATCACACGCGTCACTGGCGTGCACAAAATGGGTATCGCCCACCCACCATTGGTAAACATCGTGCGAGTCAATCAACACATACGCTCCAACACCCACAACAGCAATAATTTCGATGATCAGCCACTTCAAAAATCGAGACGAGAACATAAAGTCTCCTTCTAAAAAAAAGTGTGTGGAGTTTAACATCACTTGGGTAAATTTTGAGTAAAGTGGATGCGACAGCTCCTTTAAAGTTGACGCTCGCTAGAATTGGAACACTTCATCCAACGAGGATAGCAATTTAATGGCGCATATTACGGTTGATGGCACGGTATTAGAGGTTAAAGAGAGTGCTTTGTTAATTGAAGAGCTTCTCGTTCACAAGATCAATATTCCCCATTTTTGCTACCACCCAGCCCTTGGAAAAGATGGCAATTGTCGTATGTGTATGGTCGAAATCGAAGGCCAAAAACGCCCGCAAATCGCCTGTGATACGCCCATAAAAGAGGGTATGATCGTTCGTACCAAAGGTGCCAACATCGACCGCGTGAAGCGCTCCATCTTAGAGCTTGAACTGATCAATCACCCCATCGACTGTCCCATCTGCGATCAAGCAGGCGAGTGTTCGCTTCAAAATTATTATATGGACGTAGGACTCTATGAGAGTCGTTTGAGCACACCTAAAACCAGAGGCGAAAAGCATGTGGATTTGGGCTCGAATGTCGTGCTTGATCAAGAGCGCTGTGTACTCTGTACACGTTGTGTGCGCTTTACCAAAAACATTACCAAGACCAATGAACTAGGTGTTCTCTCGCGCGCCGATCACTCGGTCATTAGCACATTTCCCGGTTCCAAACTTTCCAATCCCTATGCGATGAATGTGGTCGATCTCTGCCCTGTGGGCGCACTGACCAGCCAAGATTTTCGGTTTCAAAAAAGGGTCTGGTTTTTAAACACCAAAGAGGCGATCTGCGATCATTGTGGCAGAGGCTGTTCCATTTTTGTTGATCACCACAAAGAGAAGTACAAAAATGAGGTGATTTATCGCTACCGTCCACGACTCAACGACCAAATCAATGGCTATTTTATCTGCGATGCAGGAAGGCTGAGTTACTCCAAAGAGAATGAAAACCAAACGTTTCATGCCCTGATTCGTGGCAAAATGAGCGAATACGCATACGCTGAGGGAAAACTCCAGCGTCTTTTAAAGCGCCACTTGGGTACAACACTGTTTCTGCTCTCTTCCAACCTCTCTTTGGAAGAAATGGTGCGGGTGCAAAAGCTCTCAAAACTCTATGAAATCACACTCAATGCCTACGAGCCTGAACGATTTGATGAAACATTTGGCGATGATTTTTTAAAATGCAATGATCGCTCCGCCAATGCCAGAGCACTACCACTTTTAGACATTGAGACGAGCAAAGAGGGGTTGGAAACAGCCCTTGAAAAAGCAGAACTGGTCGTGCTTATCGGACGCAGTGATGCAAAAATCATTAAAGCGATGGGCTATACGCGCAATACCGTGATTCTCTGTTCCAGCTGTGAGGTTACATGTAAAGAGGTGGAACTCGTCCTTCCCATCGCTTCACACACCAGACGCGAGGGCAGTTTCATCAATGTGGATGGCTACATTCAGTACAGCCCCTGTGCTATCCAAAGCGAGCATGGACACAAAACACTGCTAACGCTTTTGGCCTCTATTTTAGGCGATACGATCTTTACATGTAAAGAGGTTTGGGAGGCTGAACTCTTCTTTTATGAGGTGCTTAAAGGAATCACGTTTGAGTCTTTGAAAACAACACCAAAGATCGCCCTATGAGTACGCTTAGCGTCTTTGTGGTCATCCTCAACGTCATTTTAGCACTGCTTTTTTCGCTTGGTTTAGCGCCGATTTTGGTCTGGGTGGAACGTCGTGTGGCAGGACTCATCCAAGATCGTTTAGGTCCCAATCGCTGTCATATTAAGGGTATTCGTTTGGGTGGGCTGGTTCAATCCTTAGCCGATATGCTTAAACTGGTATTCAAAGAGGATTTTCAAGCCAAAGCTATTCAAGAGAATTTTTGCTTCTCATTAGCCCCTGTCATCGTCTTTGTCTCTGCTTTTTTGAGTTTTATGGTCATACCCTTTGCCGATGATCTGATCATCAACGGTGAGCGTTTCATCATGCAAGGTTTGCCGACGGATCTGGGCATTCTTTGGTTTTTAGCGTTAGCGGGATTGAGCGTTTATGGCATCATGCTTGGAGGTTGGGCGAGTCGAAGCAAATACTCCCTTTTGGGTGCGATGCGAGCAGGTGCGCAAGTCATCAGCTACGAAGCGGCGATGGGACTTTCCGTAGTTTCACTGCTCATTACCTATGGCTCGATTCATCTAGGCGACATTGTGGCGTATCAAGGTGAGCTTCTGTTTGGGTTTATTCCAGCGTGGGGCATTATCGTTCAGCCGATTGCGGCGATTATTTTTATCGTCACCGCGTTTGCCGAAGCCAATCGTACGCCGTTTGATTTAGCCGAAGGCGAGAGCGAAATCGTCGGCGGTTACCACACCGAATACAGCGCAATGCGTTTTGGACTCTTTTTCGTAGGCGAATACGTCGCAATGAGCGCATCTAGTGCGTTGATTGTAACCCTCTTTTTGGGCGGTTATCATCTGCCCTACCTCAATACCCAAACGCTTCAAACCACGATGCCTTACGTGTTAGGCTTCATCATTTTAACCCTTCCTTTAGGCAGTTTTTATGCGATGCGTTGGATCAAAAAACATAACCGTTGGTATCTCAAAAGTGACGTGCGAAACACCGAGAGTGCGGTGCTTCAAAAAGGGTTGATTGGTCTGAATATTCTGGTTATCGCAGGGCTTGGAGCACTGCTTTATCTTGGGCTGACACCAACCTCTACGAATGTTGCAACAGCGGTCATTCAGGTCTTAACCTTTGCAGCCAAATTATTTTTGATGAATTTCGTGTTTGTTTGGGTGCGCTGGACACTGCCTCGTTTTCGTTACGATCAGTTGCAAACCCTCGGGTGGAAAGTGCTGATGCCTTTGGCGATTGCCAACATCGTCATTAGCGCGATTATCATCGTGGTAAAGGGGCTGTAGATGGGCATCAAGGTCGTTAAACGCCATGGCAATACCCTCAAAGAGAAGCTCTATTTGCCTGCCATTTTTGGCGGTATGAAGACCACGCTTTCGCATTTCATCACCAATCTAAGCGATAAGCCGCATATCTCCACGATTCTTTATCCCGAAGAGCAACCGCACGACATCAGCGAACGTTACCGAGGCGTACACCGTCTGACCAAACGCGACGATGAGAGTGTGCGCTGTGTGGCGTGTTTTATGTGCGCAACGGCGTGCCCTGCGGAGTGTATTTTTATCGAAGCCGAAGAGCGAACGGATGGGGTCGATGAGAAGATGCCCAAACGTTTTGATATTGACCTTTTAGAGTGCGTCTTTTGCGGCGCATGTGTGGAAGCGTGTCCGTGTGACGCGATTCGCATGGACAGTGGCATTTTTAGTTTTATCGGTAAAAAACGCGAAGATTTTGTGCTCACCAAAGAGCAACTTTTAGCCAATAAGGAGAAAAAGCAATGATGGATATTCTCTTTTTACTGCTGGGCTCCTTTGCGATTTTAGGCGCTATTGGCATGGTTGGTTTTCATCAGCCTGTTCACAGTGCGCTCAGCCTTATTTTAACGATTCTGGCACTTGCAGGACTGTTTGCTCTTTTAAGTGCGTCGTTTTTGTTTATGGTGCAAATCATCATCTATGCAGGCGCTATTTTAACGCTTTTCATTTTTATCATCATGTTTTTAAACGTCAAAGAGGCGAATTTGCCCAAAGAGCCCACTAAAAACATCACGCTCTTTTTAGGCTCTTTGGCACTGTTACCGTTCAACTTTTTGATTTTGCGCGCGTTTTACCAAATGCCTTTACATGTAAACAGTGTTGAGAGTGATTTTGGGAAGATAAAACCCCTTGGCATGGAGCTTTTCACGCAGTGGCTCTTGCCGTTTGAACTCATCTCTATTTTACTCCTCGTCGCACTCATCGGTGCGGTTGTTTTGGGTCGAAAGGACGAAGCATGATCGCCAATACCCTTTTTGGCTACATCGTCGTTGCCATGGTACTGTTTTCCATCGGTCTTTTAGGCGTCATCAGCCGTAAAAATATCTTTGTCATTTACATGTCGATTGAGCTGATGCTCAACGCGGTTAACCTGATCTTTGTCGCTCTTGGCACCTACCATAACGATATGGGCGGGCACGTGATGGCAATGCTGGTCATCGCGATTGCTGCAGCCGAAGCTGGGGTGTTTTTATCGCTGATTATCGTGCTTTACCGTCGTAAAAAATCACTTGATTCGGACATGTTTCGAACCCTCTCTCAAAAGGAGGCTGTATGAGCGCTCTTCTGGCAGGAATTGTCCTAGCGCCTCTGCTTTCAGCCGTGTTGATCGGGCTTTTGTACATGCTCAGCATCACCCAAATGCCTCTTTCCAAAAGATGGTTTACGCTGCCTGCATTGTTTGCACCCTTCCTCAGTTTTTGCTTTGGTGTCATTGCCTTTTTAGAGGTTGCCAACAGTGGAACAGCGTTGCATTTTGAGCCCTATTTATGGCTTAGTGTGGGCGAATATAAAATCTATATGGGCTTTTTGGGCGATAAACTCTCTTTATTTATGGTGCTTTTTATTACCTTTGTAGGATGGCTGATCCATCTTTACGCGACTGCGTATATGAGCAATGACAAAGGGTATGGCAAATTTTTCTTCTACTTCAACCTCTTTTTAAGTTCGATGCTTCTGCTTGTTCTTGCCGATGGCCCTTTGATTATGTTTATTGGTTGGGAAGGGGTAGGGCTTTGTTCGTATTTGCTCATTAGCTTTTATTTCCAAGATAACTCCAACGTTGTTGCAGGCAATAAAGCCTTTATCGTCAACCGCATGGGCGATCTTGGCTTTTTGGTGGGATTGGCGATTCTCTTTTTTTACTGTGGAAATGCAGGGTTTAGTTATACCACTATTGCGCACCACGTCGCTTCCATGCCTTCTTCCTTGCTGCAAATCGTAGGCATCGCGCTCTTTATCGGTGCGATGGGAAAATCGGCTCAGATTCCCCTCTACGTCTGGTTGCCTGACGCCATGGCAGGGCCAACGCCTGTTTCAGCGCTCATTCATGCTGCAACGATGGTCACCGCAGGTGTTTACATGGTCGCGCGCTTTGCTTTCTTGTATGAGCTGATTCCTAGTGTCGGTCTTTTCATCGCATACATTGGCGCGTTTAGTGCGCTTTTTGCTGCGGTGATTGCGACCAAGCAGAGCGATATTAAAAAGATTTTAGCCTACTCAACGATGTCGCAACTGGGTTACATGTTTATCGCTGTGGGGTTGGGTGCGTACAGCAGTGCGCTGTTTCATGTCTTTACCCACGCCTTTTTTAAAGCGCTTCTGTTTATGGGAGCAGGTGCGGTGATTATCGCGTTGGACCATGAACAAAATATCTTTAAAATGGGCAAAATGCGCAGTGTTACGCCTGTGGTGTACCTCACGATGCTGATGGCAACCTTGGCGATCAGCGGTATTCCTCCGTTTGCAGGATTTTTCAGTAAAGATGAGATTTTGCTTGTCGCGTTTGCAAGTGGCGAATACGTCATTTGGGGCATTGCGCTATGTAGTGCTGTTTTGACCGCCTACTATATGTTCCGACTCTTTTTTGTCGTTTTTGAGGGTAAAAATGCTTTACATGTAAACCATCCGCACGATGTCTCTTGGGTGATGAAAGCGCCTCTTGTTGTGTTGGCTTTGGATTCCCTTTTGGCAGGATTTATGGGCTTACCATCCTTGTTAGGCGGAAGCCATCTGATCGGTTCGTGGCTTGGGGAATGGGGTATGAGAGTGATAAGCGTAAACCATGAAACCGAGTGGTTTTTACTCGGTCTCAATGTCACTGTTTCGCTTTTAGGTATTGGCATCGCGTATCAAAAATTCTATGCGTATGATCTCTCACGCCACAAAGAGGCCAAAGGCATTGTCTACAACAAGTTTTACGTGGACGAGATTTACGACGTTTTATTTGTCCGTTCCATTCGAAAACTCAGCGAATTTATTGCGGTGAGTTTGGATGTCAACATCGTTGATCGCGCCATTATGGGGCTGAGTCATGGGTTTATCAAACTAGGGCATGTGGTCGCACTCGTGCAAAATGCCAATGTCCGCTTTTACGCGCTCATTATGATGCTGGGCATCAGCGTGGCGTCATGCTATTTGATTTGGGCAGTGGAGTAACATGAGTATCGGCATCCTTTCAATCATCATTTTTCTACCCATGGTCGTGGCACTCGTCCTCATGGTAGCCCCTCTTTCTTCGCGCATCACGCGCAATGCCGCGTTTGGCGTCTCACTCACCATTTTCGCGTTAGCACTTTACATCTACACCCATTTTGAGCTCACAGGGACGATTCAATTTAAAGAGTTTTACCCTTGGATTAAGAGTTATGGCATCTCGTACAGCCTTGGCATTGATGGTTTTTCGCTGATTATTTTGATGCTGATCGCCACGCTGATCCCCAGCGCATATCTACTTTTATGGAACAATGCGCGCTCTAAAAGCTACTGGATTAGCATGCTTTTTATCCAATCAGGCATCAGTGGTACGCTCTTTTCGCTTGATCTCTTTTTGTTCTATTTCTTTTGGGAAGCGATGTTGTTGCCAGTCTTTATGATCATCGGTCTGTTTGGCTCGGGAAATCGCGTCTTTTCAACGCTGAAAATCACGATTTACACCATTATGGGCTCGCTCTTTATGTTCGTGAGCATTCTCTATTTGGGCGTGGCGCACTACTATGAGTTTGGGGTTTGGAGTTTTGCACTTTCCGATTTGGTCAACATCAGCACGATTGCGCGTGAGCAAAAAATCTTTCTCTTTTTTGGGTTTATGCTCGCTTTTGCGATCAAGATTCCTCTGTTTCCTTTTCACTCATGGTTGCTTCAAACGTACTCTAACTCGCCTACAGGTGGCGTTTTCTTGCTCTCATCCATCATGGCAAAACTCGGTGTGTACGCCTTGGTTCGTTTTATGATGCCTCTTTTCCCAGACCTCTTTGTCGAGTTCTCGATCTATTTTGTCGCACTTGGCATTTTTGGGTTGGTCTATTTTGGCATCGCTGCGATTTGTCAGATGAACATCAAAAAAATGTTTGCCTATTCGTCCGCTTCGCATCTAGGATTTATCACCGCCGGCGTTTTTGCGCTCAATGTGCAAGGCATGATGGGAAGTGCGTTTTTGATCGTCGCGCACGCTATTGCGACAGGGGGACTTTTCTTATTGGTCGGTGTGATGGAGCGACACTTAGGCATTCGCTCACTTGCAGGACTTGGAGGCATTGCGATCAAAGCGCCGTGGTTTACGCTCTTTTTTGCCATCATGCTTTTTTGTACCGTGGGCATTCCAGGAACAAATGGGTTTGTGGCGGAGCTTTTGATCGTTTTGGGCATTTTTCATTACAATCCTTACCTTGGTGTGCTCTCCGCCCTCACCGTTTTAGTCGCGGCAAGTTACATGTTTTGGGTTTTTCAAAAAGCGGTTTTGGTTAAAAGTGACAACGATGTCTCGAACATGAAAGACTTAACATTTTATGAGATTTTAGGTTTGCTTCCTTTAGCCACACTCATCATCGCTATGGGTGTTTACCCCGACCTTTTCTTGTATAAAATCGAGCCAACCTTGCAGCACTATCTCATCGATATTTTACATGTAGGAGTGAAGTGATGCTTTGGACACACCTCAGTTATCTTTTACCGCTCATCATTGTTGTGAGTGGAGCGGTTCTTTTGATGCTTCTCTCCCCCGTTGAGCGTTTTTCAATGGAGCGTTTTTCACTCTTTACCTTTGTCATTTTGCTTTTGGCTTTGGGGGCAGATCTCTATTATTTTGGCATACTGTTTACCGCCTTTCCGATGGAAGAACTCTTTTCCAAGATGCTCATTGTGGATAGTTACTCGGTCTATTTTGACGCACTCATTCTCTGTGGTGCGTTGGTAACGTCTCTCATTGGGACACACTATTTTCAAATCAAACGCCATTTTAAAAAAGAGTTTTTCTCGCTCTTTTTGTTTTCTGTTTTTGGCATGATGCTTTTGGTGCACGCGAATGAGCTTTTAACGGCATTTATCGCCCTTGAGATCGCATCGCTTTCTTTGTATGTGATGATCGGCTTTCAAAAAATCCACGACAAACGCGTCGAAGCCAGCTACCAATATTTAGTGCTTGGCTCCATCTCAGGCGCATTTTTTCTCTTGGGTTCTGCGCTGATTTACGCAGGACTTGGCACAACTATTTTAGGTGACCTTGGAAAAGCACTCGATGGATTAATGGGCAAAGATGTTTCGCTGATTATCATCGGTGCAACGTTTATTTTGGTCACATTTTTGTTTAAAATCTCTGCGTTTCCGTTTCAAAACTGGACGATTGACGTCTATGACGGCTCACCTCTGCCTGTAACAGCGTTTATGGCAGCAACGTTCAAAGTGGCGATTTTTGGCTTTGTTCTTCGTTTGATGCTGATCGATCTCGACCCGATTCGCGACATTTGGGACACGCTTTTTGTCGTCGTTATTTTAGCAACACTGCTTTATGGAACATTTTTGGCGATCATCCAAGAGAGTTTGAAGCGTATGCTTGCAGCCTCGAGCATCGTTCACACAGGCTATCTGCTCATCGCGTTTGTCTCTATCGGTTACGCAGGGGAGAGCGCTTCATCGTCCATCATTTTCTATCTTATCGCGTATTTTCTCTCCGCGATGGGTGCGTTTGGACTGATCTCCTACATCGCCGCCGATGAGCATGTGCGCGTTACGTATGAGGACTTTCGTGGCTTTGCACATGTGCATCCCTATATGGCAGCGATGCTCAGTGTTTTTATGCTCTCCCTTGCTGGCATCCCCAGTACCATCGGATTTGTCGGTAAATTCTACATCTTCACAGGCGCCATCGAAGCAGGCTACACCTTTCTCGCCGTATGCGGCATCATCGCCACATTTATCTCCATCTATTACTACTTCAAACTCATCGCACTGATGTACTTTTACCCAGCGTGTGAGAAAGAAGGAGCCATGATCCCCACACTGAGCGGCATTACGCCCATTACGATTGGTGTGATTGCAGTTGCTGTTATTTGGGGAGGTATTGGCAATACTTTCATCGCTTATTTCCCAGGGGTGGATTTCTTGATCGATACGGCGAGACTTTCGTATATGTCGTTGTTTATCAAATAGTTTTTACATGTAAAGGCTATTTTTGCCAAAAATTTTAATAAAATATGAATCTTTAATTTATGGAATGATTTTGGCTCTTGTCTAATATTATTTCATTTTGAAATATTTATAGGAAAATTTAGTAATTACTAGGTATTCTTTCAAAAATCAGTAAGGTTATACATGAGTGAAGAGTTAATCCAAAGAGGGCTAGATAAAAAAAACCCAACTTCAAAAATTGGTAAATGGAATTATTATTGCATTGGTGCAACAACGCTCAAAGCCCTTAGAACCGCTGATATTATTCGTAATGTTGATTATGGTTCATTAGAATTAAAAAAAGTAGATGGAATTATTATTAACAACAAAGATGTAATTGCAATTGTCGAATTTAAACAACCTAAAGAGTTTAAAACAAGTAAACAAAAAGATAAAGCAATTACTCAAGAAATAGAAGTTGCAAAGATTTTAGGTTCAAAAATTATCATTGCAACAGATACAATTGATACGGTTTGGGTTAATGCTTTAACAGGTCAAAAAATTTGTAATGAAAATGGCAACCCAATAACAACAGCGTTTAGTCCTTCAGATGAAAATATAGCCTCTCTTATAGAAAAAATAAACTATTCAATCAACGAAAAAAACAATAATATACTCCCAAAACAGCTAGTAAATCCAACAGATCTAGCAACTTCTATATGGCAAGATGTTTGGAGTGTAAGTGGTGCAACTCCTGAAAATTGTCTCTATACTTTCGTGGAACTATTTATTTTTAAATATTTAAGTGATTTAGGTATTTTACGAGACATTGATAGTTTTGATTTTGTATATAGCTTGCAAGGAAAAAGAACAGATGATGAAATACTTCAATATTATGCAGATAATATTAGAAAAAAAATAAAAGAACTTTTTCCATACAATACACTTGATAACACTACTATTATCAATGGCACTATTTTTGTAAGTAAAGACCAAAAATCTGTGTCAGGATATAGTACCGTTTTCTTAAAAGTTCTCAAAAAATTTGCTGACTATGGAAGGTTAGAGCATATTGACTACGACTTTAAAAGTCAACTTTTTGAAAGTTTTTTAAAAGAGAGTATTAGCAAAAAAAATTGGGGTCAATTTTTTACCCCTATGAAAGTCATCCGTGCTATTAACGAAATGGTCAAAGATGAAGTTAAAGAGGGTGCAGTTATTTGTGACCCAGCATGTGGTGTGGGCAAGTTTTTATTAGAACCAGTCAAAAGTAGATTATCTCAATTTTACAAAGTCGAAGGGGAGAAAGTTATCCCCAAAATCACTATAAGAGGATTTGATAAAGGATTTGATAAAGACGAACAGAAAACAATTATATTAGCTAAAGCAAATATGCTTATTTATTTTAGTGAAATCATTAAAGATTATCCCAATCATACGGTTGAATTTGGAAAGATTTTCAATGAAACGTTTACCCTTAAAACAAATTCAATATTAGGTACTTTAAGAGATCCTATAGAAAATGAGTATGATTTAATTCTTACTAATCCACCATATGTCACAAGTGGAAGTAGCAATCTAAAAGATGAAATCACTAAAGATCTTGAATTAAAAAAATACTATAAAATCAATGCCATAGGTGTTGAGGGTCTTTTTATGGAGTGGATTATTAGGGCTTTAAAACCAAATGGAAAAGCCTTTATTGTTGTGCCAGATGGTATTTTTAATCGTCAAAATGACAAAAATCTAAGAGAATTCATTAAGCAAGAGTGCTTTATTGATGGGATTATTTCATTACCGCTCAATACATTTTTTACGACCAATAAGAAAACATATATCTTATGTTTGACCAAAAAAAATAAAAAATCAGATATTCAATGTGACCCCGTATTTACCTATCTTGTGAGTGAAATAGGAGAAAGTAGAGATATTTATAGATTTAATATAGAACAAAACGATCTTGGTGAAGCAACAAAACTCTATAATTTCTTTAAAGGCAATAAGTCTAATTTTGCAGAATTTAACAAAGATCCACGATGTAAGATATTTTCAATAGATAAATTTATACCTGATACTCATTGGTCAGTGGATAGATGGTGGAGTAAAGAAGAAAAGATAGCGTTAGGTATTGAAGAAGAAGATAAAGCAGTAAGCATGCTTGATTTTGCTTCGATTGTACAAGATATGTCCGAAACTTTAGGTGGATTTAGTGCAATAATTAAAGAAACAAGCCAAAAAAAAAACAAGATAATCCAATCTCAGACAATTAGTTTATCAGATGATAAATATTTTGATCTGTTCATTGGAAAAAGAGTAACAAAAACCCAATTAAGAGAAATAGTGGGAGATATTCCTATATACAGCGCAAATGTCTTTGCTCCAATAGGATTCCATCATACTTCAAATATAAACAATTTTGATACTGACACAGTTTTGTGGGGCATTGATGGTAACTTTGAATTCAATACCATTAAGAAGAACCAGTCATTTGTTACAACTGACCATTGTGGTGCAATAAAAATATTAAATGAATGTATATTGTCTGAATTTCTTATGATAAAACTTGAAGAATGTAAACATATTTATGGATTTGATAGAGGGCTTAGGTCATCATTAAAAAATATGAAAAATATAAAATTACACATTCCTATTTTGGCTAATGGCGATTTTGATGTTGAAACCCAGAAAAATATTGTAGAAAAATATAATATCATTAATGATCTAAAAATAAAAGTAGCTGAATATAAACAAATTATCAGAGCTTTGAAAGTAAAAATTGATGATGAATCAGAGAATTTTAGTGAAGTTAGAATAGGTGATATTTTTGAAATAAAAAAAGGCTTATCAAAATACACAAAAACCTATGGTAAGGAGCATATAGGTATTTATCCAGTCTATTCAGCTTCAAATATTGCACCGTTGACATATATTAATAGCTATGATTATGATGGGGAATATCTCACTTGGGCAACAAATGGTTTTGCTGGATATATAAAAGTTTTAGATGGTAAGTTTTCAGCAAATGGCGATAGAGGAGTACTGATTCCAAAAGTATTAAAAATTGACTTAAACTATATCAAATTTACATTGGAACCGAAACTTAGAATTCTTGCAAAAGGGCGCAAAGGCGACAAAGGTGAAGATGAATTTACAAAAGTTTATCCATCAATGGTAGAGCAATGTATGATCAAAATACCAACTTTATTAAATGGTGATTTTGACATTGAAACACAAAAGATGCTAGCTCATAAATATATGACTATCGAGCAACTTAAAGTTTCCATGGAAGAAGAACTTACAAAAATTGAAAAATTAATGGTTACATTCTAAATAAATTGAAAATGCAAGTAGTTCCAAATAGCCTTTACATGTAAAGCTATTGAATCAATGTCTCAAACTCTTCGCGAAACTTTTGAATGTAACTCTGCGCGATGAACGCAACAGAAGGTGCGAAAACACAGATGGTTTTGCCATTGAGCATATCGCAGGCATCAAGGATGATTTTAAAATCTTCCTGTGTGCCTTTACCGGCTAAGATTTTGGTTAAAATGTGATCGACCCAGCCGGTGCCTTCGCGACACGGTGTGCATTGACCGCAGGATTCGTGGTGGTAGAATTCAAAGAGGTTTTTCATCACTTCGGGAATACTCACCTCTTCATCCATCACAATCATACCGCCGGTTCCCAAAGAGGAACCATGTGCTTTGAGACTTTCGTAATCCAGCGTTATATCTTCGATCTCATCAGCTCTGAGTATCTGCACCGATGAGCCTCCGGGAATGATGGCTTTGAGTTTTTTACCATTTTTAATGCCACCGCATAGCGTGTAGATCACCTCTTTCATGCTCGTTCCATACGGCAGCTCATAGACACCGGGTCGTTCTACCTGACCGCTGATGCCAAAAAGCATCGTGCCAGGTGATTCTGCTGAGCCATAAGCGCGGTACGCTTCGTAGCCTTCGTTGATGATGTACGGCACACTGGCGATGGTTTCGACATTGTTAACGACCGTTGGATTACCAAAAAACCACTCAGGTTCTTTTCCTTTGGGTTTGAGTCTTGGATGTCCGCGTTTGCCTTCCAATGATTCTAAAAGGGCGGTTTTTTCACCACAAATGTACGCCCCAGCTCCTTTATGAACCGTTACATGTAAAGCGTAATCGTGCCCTAAAATGTTCTCGCCCAAAATGCCAGCAGCATAGGCTTCATCGATGGCATTTTGTAAGCGGTTGATCCAAAAAACATACTCGCCACGAACGTAAATATAGGCATGATGCGCACCGATGGCGTAAGAAGAATCGATGATGCCTTCAATGAGCAGATGCGGATCAAACTCTAAAATCTGACGGTCTTTAAAGGTTCCCGGTTCGCCCTCATCGGCGTTAATGACCAAGTAAATAGGTTTGTCACTGTTCTTGGGAATGAGCCGCCACTTCTCGCCCGTTGCCGCACCTCCGCCACCTTTGCCACGCAGTCCGCTTTTTTCAACTTCCGCGGTAACCGCATCAGGGCTCATCGTAAAAAGTTTCTCTAAAGAGGCATAACGACCATAGTTTCGCGCGACTTCGAGGGTATGCGCATTGGGAATCTCAAAATTTTTACTGACCAGTTTCACCATCATTTTGAAAGTTCCTCCAAAAGCGCATCGAGTTTTTCAAGTGTGAGATTTTCGATGTAATCATCGTTGAGTCGCATACAAGGACTTGTCCCACATGAGCCTAAACACTCGACCAACGAGAGGGTGAATTTGCCATTTTTCGTGGTTTCTCCTGCTTTGATGCCAAGGCGATTTTGCAGATGCTCTTGCAAGGTTTTAGCCCCAGCTAGCATACAGGAGAGTGTTTTGCACAGCTGAATATGATGTGTTCCAATGGGCTGAAGCAAAAACATCGAGTAAAACGAAGCGACTGAGTAGACATCCATCGCCGAACATCCCAATTTTTTCGCCACAAATTGCATTGCATCAAGGCTAATCCACCCCTCTTGGTACTGAACCATCCATAACGAAGGGAGCATCAAGGAGCTTTTATCGGGGTAGCGCTCTAACAGGGCACTAAATTTTTCCTCATTGTCTTGATTGAATAAAAAGGTGCTCATCGATCCAACTCCCCTGCTATGATATTAAGACTCCCCAAGGTTAGAACCGCGTCGGCGATCATGCTGCCTTCAATGATGCGTGGGTATGCCGCCATCGCGTAAAAACACGGAGGTCTGACTTTGACTTTGTAGGGTGTGCCACTGCCATCGCTGACGATGAAAAAGCCGAGCTCCCCATTGCCGCCCTCAATCGCTCGGTAGTACTCAGAAGCAGGCACTTTCACCCCCTCGTAGATGAGTTTAAACTGATTCATTAAGCCTTCGATGTTGCTATACACCTCTTTTTTAGGCGGCAAAGAGATCGCATGATCTTGCACGCAAATCGCACCTTCGGGTAAGCGTTGCATCGCTTGATGGATGATGCGTGTACTCTGCTTGATCTCTTCAAAACGCACCATCATACGATCGTACACATCGCCCACACTGCCTAAAGCGATGTCAAAATCAAAGGTTTCGTAGTGGTAATAAGGTGCCGTGACACGAAGATCGTAAGGTACGCCACAGGCTCTAAGATTGGGCCCGCTCAGTCCTCGGTTGATCGCGTCTTCTTTGGAAATAATGCCTACATTTTGGGTACGGTCATGAAAAATACGGTTGTGTTCGATCAGTTTGAGCGTATCGCTGACCCCTTGTTGGATCTCTTTAAGACACACCTTGAGATCATGTTCAAAGCCATCGTACAGATCGTAACTCATCCCACCAATGCGCATGTACGAGTTGGTCAGGCGTGCTCCGGTAAGTTTAGAGAGAAGGTCATACACTTTCTCGCGTGGGTTGTAAAGGTACCAGTAATTGGTCAGGGCTCCCATATCCACCAAAATCGCCGCCAAACAGACAAGGTGGTCGATGATGCGTGAAAGCTCACCGATGATAACACGAATAAACTTCGCGCGCTCAGGCAGATCAACACCTAAAATGCCCTCAACGGCGTGGGCGTAAGCGATGTTGTTTAAAATCGCCGAGCAGTAATTCAGCCGATCAGTATAGGGAATAATCTGATTGTACGTATGGTTTTCGCACGACTTCTCAAAGCCACGGTGCAAGTAGCCGATCTCACTGACCGCGGAGGTGATATTTTCGCCATCAAGTGCCACAAAGGTGCGAATCGTCCCGTGGCTTGCAGGGTGTGCTGGGCCAAGGTTTAAAAACATCAGATCTTCGTGTGAAGTGTAGCCTTTGGATTTAAGGCGCGGTGTCATCTCATCCATCAGCGTGTCACTTTGGTGGCATAGTTGCCCCTGCGTAATCGGATAGTCTTTGCGCAATGGATGTCCCACAAACTCTTTGTGATTTAAAATGCGTTTGAGGTTGGGGTGATTTTTAAAGTGAATGCCGTACTGATCCCAAATCTCTCGCTCCGCCCAATTCGCACTTTTAAACAGTGGTGTCACGCTTTGCGTTGCAAGGGAGCTGTCGATGTAAGTTTTGATCGTGATAAGGTTTTGAAAATTCTGATCGCGCAAAAGATAGACAACGGCAAAGCGCTCGGGTTGCGTTTTTACATGTAAATAATCAATCGCGGTGATGTCGACCAAAAAGGTGTAATTATCCTCTTCCAAGAGTGTCTGAAAGGCTTTGAAAATAAGTGCTTTATCTAAAACAAACGCGCCATACGCATCCACGCTGTAAGAGGTTTTGAACTGTTCTTTAAAGGATTTAGACATCGAGCACCCCTTTAAAAATACGTTTAGCACGATCCTCTAAAAGGCTTTGTGAGGCTTGAATCTTTTGAACCTCCAAAAGAGCGTCCAAAAAGGCTTCAGGACGCGGAGGGCAACCTGCGACATACACATCCACAGGGATGATGCTGTCGATGCCTTGAAGCGTGGTGTAGTTGTCGTAAAAACCACCGCTACACGCACACGCTCCTGCGCTAATGACCCATTTGGGTTCGCTCATTTGATCGTAAATCTTTTTTAAAATCGGCGCTTGCTTGTAACTCACGGTTCCTGCGATGATGAGCAGATCGGCTTGGCGAGGGGAGAAGCGCACGACTTCGGCACCAAAACGGGAGATGTCGTATTTGCTACTGGCCACGCTCATAAATTCGATTGCACAACAGGCGGTTCCAAAAACATACGGCCACATGGAGGATTCTCTTGCCCATGAAATGGCGCTGTCCAGTTTGGTGGTAATGAGGCTTTCGCCAAAAATTGCTTCTGCGCCTACTGCCATGAGAGTGCCTTGATACGGTAGATGTAAATGAGACCTAGCAGAAGCAGTCCGATGAAGGTAAACATCTCAAAAAGCCCAAAAAGGGAGAGTTCTCGCACATTGACAGCCCAAGGAAACATAAAGACGATCTCGACATCAAAAAGCACAAATAAAATCGCCACCAGATAAAACTTGGCGCTAAAGCGACTTTCACTGTTTCCGATGGGAGAACTAATCCCGCTTTCGTACACACTGTTTTTGGCTTTAGTGCCACCGCTGGAAGGACCAAGTTTGCGACTGAGTAAAAAAAGTGTGGGAAGAAGGATGACCAGTAGAGCGACGATTGAAGAAGCTAACATAAGTTCGAGTGACATGGGCACATCTTTCGTTGAAGTTCGATGGATTGATAATAACCAAAGATTTTTAAAATGTACGTAAAAAAAGAAAATCAATTCGGATTCGTCAAAAGAGGAGCTCTTAAGTGATTTTTTTATAGAATAGCCCCAAAAATTGTAGTAGACTCACGTGCTGTTTCTAGCAGTGAACGTCTATGTAAAGAGGGGTTGTATGCGCTATCTGGTCTTCTTGTCTCTGTGTGCTCTTGCCTTATATGCGGCAACGGCTGAGGATATTTATAAAATCTACAAAACGAAAGGTATCAACGCTGTTGAGGATTTCCTCAAAAAAGAGTTTGAATCCAAAGAGGTCAAAGCTCCGATTAAAGAGGTTAAAAAAGAGAAAGAAGAGATTCTTGAACCTGCGGTGAAACTGGGGCAAAATAGGTTTGTAAAACCAAAAGCACCGAGCGAAAAAGAGAGTGTATCCCGTGATTATTGGCTCAAACACCTTAAAGGACTTGATGTCAGTTATGGTTACTATGAAGATGTCGAGTCGCTTGTTGTCTGCGAAAAAGAGAAAAAACGGTGTGAAGTCTACCACATTGAAACCGATGGTTTGAAACTGGTGCGTGGGCATGACGATGTGATTATGGGGAAAAGTGGCGACAAACTCAAGCGAGGCGATCTTAAAACGCCTGTAGGGGTTTATGAAATCACCAGACGCTTTAAGCCGACGGATCAGTTCTATGGACCATTGGCATTTGTGCTCTCCTATCCCAATCTTTTTGACACGTTACGCAATAAAAGCGGCGATGGTATCTGGATTCACGGTATGCCCATTGATGGGAAAGATCGCGATGATCGTACCAAAGGGTGTGTTGCCTTTGAGAACAACCAACTCTTAACGCTCGATACCGAAATTAACGCGCAAAGTGCTGTTGTAATTATTGGCGAATCCAAAGTTCCTAAAATGACACGTGAGCAAATTGCGACGATTTTAAGTGAAGTGTATAAATGGCAACGTGCTTGGAAAGTCAATGACATCAATGCCTATTTGAACTATTATTCCAATGATTTTAAGCGCGCGGATGGTTCAGGCAAAGTCGCATTTTCCAATACAAAAAAACAGATTTTCTCACGTAAAGAGAAAAAAACAATTTTGTTTGAGAATATGAGCATTGTGCCTTATCCGACCATTGATAATCGCAAACTCTTTAAAATATCATTTTACCAAACGTACAAGAGTCCTTCTTTCTCCTCAAAAGGCGAGAAAGAGCTTTACATAGAGCTTATCGGTGATAAAATGCAGGTCTTAGCAGAGAAATAAGGATAGACGATGAATCCAAACGAAATAGAGATTGATACGGAGCTTGCAAAACTTATTGAAGCCAGAGATGCGTTTATGGATTATATAGATGCAAATGTTCCAAAAGATGGCAAAGGGATCGCGTTTGATTTTTCAAGCGCCCCAATGCTCGATGCAAAAACGGTATACGAACATTTTTATAAACTCGATTATCAAGCCCGAAAAATAAGGGGTTTTGTAATCCGCAATCTTGGGGTGGAAGCGTAAAATAATGGCATTTATTACAATTCATAAAGCACACTTTTTTCATAATCTTGATCTTTTGTGTGCCAAAGCTGGGGGCAAAACAAAGCTCATGGCGGTTTTAAAAGACAACGCGTATGGGCATGATCTGAGGACAATGGCAGAACTAGCCTCTGAGTACGGGCTGCTGCGCGCTGCGGTTAAAAATATCGAAGAAGCAGAATCCATTGCCGATCTGTTTGAAGAGGTTTTGGTGTTAGTTGACCATCCTACATGTAAAACACTCTCGCCTTCCATCTCGCTTGCCACACACTCGTATGAAGCGCTTCAAGCACTGCCCAAAGGTGCTTCGATTCATCTCAGTCTTGATTCGGGGATGCACCGTAATGGCATTAAAGAAGAGCACATTGAAGAAGCGATGGCACTGATACATGCAAAAGAATTGCGCTTAAAAGGGGTCTTTACTCATTTTAGAAGTGCGGATGAGCTGAACAGCGAACTCTTTTGGCAACGTGCCAATTTTGAGCGCGCGAAATTCAAAATCAAAGCGATAGCCCAAGCGTATGGAATGCCCGCTATCGCTTTTCACTCGTGCAATTCCGCCGCCCTCTTGCGTGTTAGCTCCATTGGGAGTGATGATTATGCCCGTTCAGGCATCGCGATGTATGGCTACACGACGCTTCCTTCCTCTATCGCTTCATTCGATCTGAAACCTGTTCTTGCCCTTTGGGCAGAAAAGCTAAGTTCTCGTATCTTGAAAAAAGGGGAACGTGTTGGATACGGTGGGGTTTATGAAGCCCAAGAGGACGAACTGATCTCAACCTATGACATTGGCTATGGGGATGGATTTTTTCGTTTTGATGGCTTTCGTCCTGTTCCAATGGCAGATGGCAGTCTTACCAAGGGGCGCATGTCTATGGACAGTTTTTGCCTCGGTGGCGATGCTCAAAAGGTGTGCATGTTTGAGGATGCCAACCCTTTGGCGCAGCAGTTTCATACGATCAGTTATGAGATCATTACAAAGCTCTATCCTGCACTAAGGCGTGTTGTTATTTAACGGAGGCTACATACCTTTTAGTTCTCATAAAACGTGTTTTATGAAGCTTTAGGGGGTGTTGAAGATACCGTTACGTAAATGGTGTAACACCCATAATTTAACTCTCGGTGGTTTGGAGTTTCACTTCGATGGCATTTCCCTCTTTGGCAGAGGCTGCAACAAGGGCACTCTCCGCTCTGGCTTTGAAGCTACCGATGGTGTCTTTGGGTGAAATCGAAGTGATGCCATAACTGCAACTGATTTTGCCGACTCTGGCGAATTTGGTCTCATCTAAAATCGCTTGAAGTTTTTTAGCCACGTGTTGCCCTGCACGAAAATCTACATCGGGCAAAAGCAGAGAGAACTGGTCATTGCTCCACTTTCCAAAAATATCCACTTCACGTGTATTTTTAATGACTAACTGTATAAAATCTTTTTTAAGGGTTGTCACCACTTCGGCTGGAAAGACCTTGGTAAGGTTTTTGAGCATCGTAATGTCGATGAGAACCAGTGTTAATTGGGTATGGTAGCGTTTATGGCGTTTGTACTCTTGATCGATGTGTTCTTGCAGTTTTATAAAGTTCATGATATTGAGTACCTTATCAAACTGTCCCGTCGTATCGCTGGAGTATTGCGAATTGAGGTTTTGCAAGAGCTCTTTTTTCGCGGCTATAGAGAGCGTAAATGTCAGCATCTGTGCGCATTTTTCGATCATATCTGTCTGTTCTTCCAAAAATTTTGCATCGTTGGTTGCTAGCACAAGATTGCCCAAAATGGTTTCACTGCGAGGCTCTTTTAATGCAAAGCTCAAAAGCGTGACCGGTTTATTTTCTGCCTTAACGCTCTCTTTGGATCTCATTCGTTTTTCCAAAAAGCAGTTAATGGCAAACGTCTCAACAGCACTTCTGGAAGGGTTCGTGCGAAACGGTAAAATCTCTTTGGAGCGAAACGTGGCTTTGATAAACTCATTTTCATTGTAGAGGCTCAGGCTCTCTTTGCTGTAGATAAAAAGTAAGCTTGATTCAAGATGCAGACTCTCTTCAAGCATTTCAAGTGCTTTCATCACATTGATTTTGGTCGAGAGCGAGGAGAAGAGAATGTCAGAGATCCGTTGTAATTCTGCATATTGATTGGGAGGTATGGGCGCATTTTTATCCATACGCTGTTTGAAAAAAAGCGGTGTTAGGGTAAGCGTAAAGAGAAGCCCTGCAGTTAAGAGTTTAATAAATATAAGCGTGTGCGGTGTTTTGAGTAAAATTTCATCCATCAACGAAGAGCCGTAAAGCGATACATTGGTATACGCGTCAAGAAACCAATAAAGTAACGTTATAAGCGAAGCAAGGATCAAAGAGTGTTGTTTGCTCATATACCCTCGTTAAAGTGATTTAATACCGGTTTCAAATAAAATCCCATCGATGGCATGAGAAGCTGCAAATTCGATCTCATTTTCATCATTGCTTAAAAGTAACACTTTGCTATCAAAAAGGTAATTATCGGCAATTTTTTGCGCATGAAGGGCTAAACTTTTATCGACAACAAAGTAAGAAGCACCTAGCGCATTGGCAAAAATGAGCTCTTTAATATGTCTTACATGTAAAGCAAACGAAATCTTTTGTGCGACACAATACGCTGATAAGGCAGGTTCAAACTCAAAGAGAACCACAGCGTGTGAGGGTGTTTTGGCAATCTCTTCGATGGATGCAACTTGGTAGAAAGGCTCGCTGGAAATAAGTTCATGACCGATTAGTATCATTAGGGCAACCTTGCACACTCTTTCGAGCAGTAATAAAGTCCATCTTTAATGATGGCCTCTTTGTGGCTGATAAAGGTTGAACACGCATGGCACTCGACCATTGTTTCACCCTCTAGAACTTTTTTGGAAGCACTTTTTTGAATATCGTCTTTACGGCTATTTTTGAAAAAAAAGATATAAATTAGAAAGATAACACCGGCAAACAACGCGATTTTAATGAACATGAACATCCTTCATAACAAGATAATAGCGTTTATCACGCTGGTAAACGTGGCAATTTTTCAGCCCTTGGATCTCTTCATCGACCAGTTCGCCTTTGTAAAACAGAAGCGTTGTGGAAGGATCAATAAAGTTTTGACACAATTGTACCAACATTTTGGTGTTGGTAACGGCGCGCGAACTAATCAGATCGACCTGAAAAGGTGTGACTTTTTCCACTCTATTGGTGCATACATCGACATTTTTAAGTTCCAGTGTAGTTTTGGCTAAATGTAAAAAAGCACTTTTCTTTGCAATCGGCTCAAACAGTGTAAAATGAACGTGTGGCAGAGCCAGGGCGAGTAAGAGACCTGGAAATCCAGCCCCAGTGCCTATGTCAATCGCACGTTTTAAATCGTTTACATGTAAATACTGCAAAGGGTAAATGCTATCGTCCACATTTTTGAGTACAACCTCTTTGGTTTTGGCACCCGAGATATTGTGGGTTTGGTTGTATTGCAGCAGAAGGGTCGAAAACACGTCCACATCTTGCCAAAACGTATTGGGAAGCTCATATACAGCCATTGCCTAAAACCTTGTGTGTCATTTAAGCTTTTATAATAGCAAAATAGCGATTAATGAGCGATTAACCAAAAAATATAAGCATTCTTAGGGTAAGAAAGTCTCAAAAAAGGTTCAATAAATACGTCGTTGCAACTAATTGTTTCTATTTAGCATTCATTTATCAAGAAGCAGTAGAATGAAGTGTCTCTAAATTTTCAACAAAGGAGTTTTTTATGGCGATTATTTTACCGGCACTTCCTTACGAAGCTAACGCACTAGAACCTTACATCTCAGCCAATACCCTCTCTTTTCATCATGGAAAGCATCATCAAACCTATGTTACCAATCTGAACAATCTTATCAAAGAGAGTGAACTCGCCGACGAGAGTCTTGAAAAGATCATTGTAGCGGTTGTTAATAACCCTGAAAAAGTGGGTATTTTTAACAATGCCGCTCAAGTGTGGAACCACACCTTTTACTGGAACTGTATGAAAAAAGGCGGTGGTGGCATTCCCACTGGTGCCATTGCTTCTAAAATAACGGAAGATTTTGGCAGTTTTGAAGCGTTTGCCGATGCGTTTAAAAACGCAGGACTTACACAATTTGGTAGCGGTTGGGCGTGGCTGGTGTTAGAGGGTGGAAAACTGAAAATCACCAAAACCGCCAATGCTGACACGCCACTAGCCCACGGTCAAAAAGCACTTTTAACCGTCGATGTCTGGGAGCATGCGTATTATCTGGATTATCAAAACAGACGCGCTGATTATATGGATATTCTCCTCAAAAATCTTGTCAATTGGGATTTTGTTAACGCAAATTTAAACGCGTAACGTGCTTTTTTTAGGTTTACATGTAAAGCTCAAATGCTTTACATGTAAACACGTTTTTACGCTTGTTCACTGCCACAATAGGGGCATTTTTTAGCCGCAACGGGGATAGCCATAGCACATTCTGGGCAGACTTTTGTGACTGCTTCAGGTACTTTTTTCGGAGCGATTTTTGAGTAGCCTTTGATCATCATAAACATGACAAAGCCTAAGATGACAAACGAGGTGAAGTCATTGAAAAAGACACCCAGTTTAATCGCAGGCGCTCCTGCTTTTTCCAAATCTGCCAAAGAAGCATACGCCTTGCCATCGAGTGCGATGAAAAGCGATGAAAAATCCACATTGCCCAAAAGCAGACCAATGGGAGGCATAATCACGTTTGAGACAAGTGATTTGACAATGGTCGCAAATGCCGCACCAAAGATAAACCCAACCGCCATATCGACCACATTACCTTTGAGTAAAAAATCACGAAATTCTTTGAACATGGAACTCCTTTAAAATAGATGTTTGACGAAATATTTGGGAGATTCGACATATCTAAAATGGTGCGTATCCAAGTTATTCAAGAAGCTGAACGATGAGATCAGCATCGGCAATGCTGGCTTCGCGTATCATTGTGACTCCTAAAGAAGATGTCCCATTTGCTCTTTTTTCGTCTTCAAATAGCCTGCATTAAATTTATTGGAAGGAATAATCACAGGAATTCGCTCGACAATTTCAATGTTTTTCAGACTCTCAATTTTTTTAGGATTGTTGGTTAAAAGCTTAATTTGGGTGATCTTAAAATGGTCCAAAATAAACTCGACGATCTCATAGGTGCGCTCATCATCGAGAAAGCCTAGCTGATGGTTCGCTTCGATGGTGTTAAACCCTTTGTCTTGCAGCGCGTACGCATTGACTTTGTTGAGAAGCCCAATGTTTCTGCCTTCTTGACGTAAATAAATGACCATTCCACCTTGTTTTTCAATGGTTTCAAGCGCAAATTCCAGCTGATCACGGCAGTCACATTTGAGGCTTCCCATGCTGTCTCCGGTTAAACATTCGCTGTGAACACGCACCAACGGAATCTCTCCTAAAGGCTCTTTAAAAACGACTAAATGCTCTTTAATACCCTCTTTAAACGATTGGATTTTGAACGTCCCAAAACGTGATGGGAGGTTCGCAACCTCGGAAATTTCTATTTTCATTTTCTTTTATATCCAGTTATGCTAAAATCGTTATTTTTTATTAGACTTTCAAAAAGTCTTAGCACGCCACAACAGCGAAGCTCTTGTGACTACGTTAGCCACTGGGGCGCTAAAGCTAGCCGATTTCATCGGCAGAAAGTTTAATAAGGCAGGTCATTTTAACCAAGATAAGGCAAAAGAATGTTTAAAAGATTTAGAAGACTAAGAATGAATGCAACGCTTCGTTCACTGGTGCGCGAAACAACACTGAGTATGGACGATTTTATTTATCCGTTATTTGCTAAAAGCGGCGAAGGGTTTAAAAAAGAGATCAGCTCGATGCCGGGCGTTTTTCAGATGAGCATTGATGAAATTGTGAAAGAGTGTGGAAGCTTGCAAGACCTTGGCATCAACTCGATTATTTTATTTGGTATTCCTGAGGTCAAAGACAGCGTGGGAAGCGACGCGCTCTGCGAGCATGGCATTATCGCGAGTGCGATCAAAGCCGTTAAAAAAGCGTATCCGAACATGTTTGTCGTGACCGATTTGTGTTTTTGTGAATTTACCGACCACGGACATTGTGGTATTTTAGACATCGAGCATGAGAGCGTTGATAACGACGCGACACTCGAAATCTTAGCCAAACAAGCCCTCGTGCATGCGCACGCAGGTGCAGATATGATCGCTCCAAGTGGTATGATGGATGGTATGATCGAAGCATTACGCGAAGCGCTGGATAGCGAAGGGTTTATCAACCTTCCGATTATGAGTTATTCGACCAAATTTGCCAGTGCCTATTATGGACCCTTCCGCGATGTGGCAGAGTCTGCTCCAAGCTTTGGTGATCGTAAAACCTACCAAATGGACCCAGCAAACCGCAGAGAAGCGATCGCAGAATCGGTGGAAGATGAGATGCAAGGGGCGGACATCTTGATGGTTAAACCTGCTCTTGCATACCTAGACATCATCCGCGATGTGCGCAATGCAACCTCAACCCCTTTGTGTATTTACAACGTGAGTGGCGAGTACGCGATGCTTAAAGCCGCTGGGCGTGCAGGCGTGATTGATTATGAGCGTGTGATGATGGAGACGATGATCGCGTTTAAACGTGCTGGGGCTGATATGATCATCAGTTACCATGCGAAAGAAGTAGCTAAAGTTTTAAGAAGGAGATAAATTCTACGCAAGGCGTTAGCTTTAGTGCGGGGAATTTTATAGGGGCTTTGCCCAAATAAAAGGAGACATAAAAGTATGAGACATTTTTTAACCCTGAAAGATTATAGTAAAGAAGAGATTTTAGAGATCATCGATTTGGCGATCAAGATCAAAAAACAGGCTAAAAAAGGGAAATTTAAACCCTACCTTGAAAATCAAACCTTAGGGATGATTTTTGAAAAAAGCTCTACGCGTACGCGTGTGAGTTTTGAAGTCGGCATTCATCAGCTTGGAGGCAAAGGATTATTCCTCTCTTCCAATGACTTGCAACTCGGACGCGGTGAGCCCATGAAAGACACGGCGCGCGTTATTAGCCGCATGGTGGATATAGTGATGATACGCACCTTTGCGCAAAGTACCTTAGAAGAGTTTGCCGCTTATTCACGTGTGCCTGTTATCAGCGGTCTGAGCGATTCGTACCATCCTGTGCAATTGATGGCAGATTATCTTACAATGGTCGAGTACAAAAAAGATCAAAACCCCATCGTCGCGTATGTAGGCGATGGCAATAACATGACCCATTCGTGGCTCATGCTCGCTTCCAAACTGGGCTTTGAGCTTCGCGTCGCAACCCCCAAAGGGTATGAAGTCGATGCGACCATTTTAGAAGAAGCACTTGCTTTTGCCAAAGAGAGTGGTGCGGTCATTACAATCGGCAATGATCCAAAAGAGGCGATCAAAGGTGCTACGGTAGTGACAACCGACACATGGGTTTCGATGGGTCAAGAAGCGGAAAAAGCGAAGCGAATTGCTGATTTTCAAGGGTTTATGGTTGATGATGCGATGATGGACTTGGCAGAAAAAGATGCGATGTTTTTACACTGCTTGCCAGCGTACCGCGATTATGAAGTGAGTGAAAGTGTCTTTGAAGCACATGCCGATGAGATTTTTGATGAGGCAGAAAACAGACTTCATGCCCAAAAAGCCGTGATGGTATGGCTCGATAGGCATAGAAATAGCTAATGGAATTTAAAAGACGAAAAGAGTTCAGGATGATAGAAAAAATTTCTAAGGGTTTGAGCCTCAGTAAACAAAAAGAACAAACGGTTTTGGAGATAACTCCCAGCGAGGAAGAGAGCACAAAACTTTTGCGCCTTAAACGCGGTTCATGGGACAATGCGAAAGAGCCATGGTTGGTGTATGACGAGAAGCAAAAGCTCCATGCACTGCTCTCCATTGAGACGCTGAGCAAGATGATAGAGCATTTTAAAAAAGCGGAGCAAGAAGCCCTCTTTTTAAAGCTCGAAAAGAGCATTTTGCAGCAGTTACCGCTCGATTTTAACGATGTTTTAACCGTGGCAATGGAAGAGATGAACAAAAGTAAAAAGAAAGACATAGACTTTAATAAACTAATCAAAAAGATCAAAAAAGATCACCCCAATCTCTTTTTAGATATTAAAGATCTCTATTTGCCTGAAGGGGCGAGTATTATCAGCGCGACACAGCGCTAGGATGCAGCATGATTGATTTTGATAAATTTGCCAAGTACTCCAAAGCGGGTCCTAGGTACACGAGTTACCCAACAGCGCCCGAGTTTCACGAGAGCTTTACATGTAAAAGTTATGAGGACGTCTTGGCAACCCAAGATAAGAGCCGTAAACTCTCTTTATATTTTCACCTTCCTTTTTGCCGAAGTGCTTGTTATTTCTGTGGCTGTAACGTTGTTTACACGAGCAAAGAAGATAAAAAAGAGCGCTACATTGACTATCTTGAGCGCGAACTCGAACTGCTTTCCAAACACCTTGATACGTCGCGTGAAGTGATTCAGATGCACTTTGGTGGTGGTACACCAACGTTTTTTAGCACAGCACAGTTGGAGCGCATTATCGGCGCTATCAAGCGCCACTTTAAAAACTTTGCCAAAGACGCTGAAATCAGCTGTGAGATCGACCCTCGTTACTTAACCAAAGAGCAGTTAGATGTGCTTACATGTAACGGGTTTAACCGTGTGAGTTATGGTGTGCAAGACTTTAACGATGGGGTTCAAAAAGCGATCCATCGCATCCAGCCTTACGATGTGACTGCCAATGTCGTGAAGATGGCAAAAAGTGCAGGCATCAAGTCGATCAATATGGATTTGATTTACGGACTGCCGTATCAAACGTTTGGTACGTTCAAAGAGACACTTCGTTTAGCCGTTTCCCTTGATCCAAGCCGTTTAGCCGTCTTTAACTACGCGCACGTGCCGTGGATGAAAAAATCAATGCGTAAGATCGATGAAACGACACTCCCACACCCGAGTGTCAAGCTTGCCATTATGCGTTATACGATTGATTATTTAGAGTCCAATGGCTACAAAATGATCGGCATGGATCACTTTGCAAAGCCAGATGATGAGCTTTTCTTGGCGATTGAAAAAGGCGAATTGCACCGCAATTTCCAAGGGTATACGACCAAAGGTGGCGCTGATCTTATCGGCATTGGACTCACGAGCATCGGTGAGGGTTTGAGTCATTACGTGCAAAACTTCAAAGAGATGGATGCGTACGAAAACGCCATCGATGCGGGTGTTTTGCCTGTGCATCGTGGGTTGACACTCAATGATGACGACGTACTTCGCAAAGCGGTTATTATGGAGATGATGAGCAATTTTAAACTCAATATCGCTGGCATTGAACAAGCATTTGGCATTGACTTTTTTGACTATTTTGCGGATGCTGTTAAAGCGCTTGAGCCATTTGAGCAAGAAGAATTAGTCGTTGTGGATAGAATTGCTAAAAAAATCTTCGTCAATACCACGGGCACACTGCTCATTCGCAACATCGTGATGCCTTTTGATGCGTACCTCCAAAAAATCCCTGAAGAGCTACGACGCTTCAGTAAAACGGTGTAAATGATGTTTAAATTTAATGTAACGAGCGATGCGTGTGTCAAGTGCGGAAAATGTATTCCTGTGTGTACGATTCACGAAGTTAACCGTGATGAAGTAACTTCGCCACGAGGCTTTTTAGATCTTCTTGGCGCGTACCAACGCGGTGAACTCGAGCTGGATAAAAACGCTAAAGACATCTTTGAGAGCTGTTTTTTATGTACTAACTGTGTCGATGTCTGTCCGAACGATCTGCCTGTGGATATGCTGATAGAACAAGCACGTAATGATATTCGTAAAAAATTTGGACTTGCGTGGTACAAAAAACTCGCCTTCTTTTTACTGCGCAACCGTAACATTATGGATGTGCTTGCACGCTTTGGTTACATGTTTCAAACCTGTGGTTTTAAGATGGTAGAGAAACAAAGCTCTATGTATCTTAGAAATTTCCCTATCATTAAGATGGACAGACTCTTTCCAAGCCTTGCCAAAAAGACCTTTTTAAATTCCCATCCTGATGTTGTTTATAATGGTGGTAAGGGCAAAGTAGGTATTTTTATCGGGTGTTTGGCAAACTACATGTACACCGACATCGGCAAGTCGCTTTTAGAGATTTTAAAAGAGTTACAGATAGACGCTTACCTTATCAAACAACAAAAATGCTGTGGTGCGCCTCAGTACTTCACGGGCGATTTTGACAGTGTGGATTTTTTGGCAAAATTCAACATCGAATACATCGAAGGTTTTGTAAATGAACTTGATGCCATCATCATCCCTGAAGCGACCTGTAGCGCGATGATCAAAGCAGACTACATTCATTTTTTCCACGATCAACCCGAGTGGCAAGCAAGAGCCAAAGCCATCGCTCCACACATCTTTATGGCAACGGAATACCTAGAGAAAAAGACGAATTTAGCACAGATCTTAGCAACCAAAGCCAAACAAAGCGACACCGTTACCTACCATGACCCCTGCCACGCTCGTAAAATGCAAGGCGTTTGGAAAGAACCACGCAACTTACTCTCTAAAAATTACGCCATGATTGAGATGAGCGACCCAAATCGCTGTTGTGGTTTTGGTGGCGTTACCATGCAAACTGGAAATTACCGTTTTGCTAAAGCCGCAGGACTCCCAAAAGCCGCGATGATTAAAGAAACAGGTGCTGAGTATGTCAGTGCTGAGTGTAGCGCCTGTCGTATGCAGCTGAGTGATGCAATGCACGGACAAAAGGTCGATGTTGTGTTTAAAAACCCGATTGAGTTGATTGCTAAAGCGCTAAGAGAGGGGTAATACTGCCTAATGTTTTTTCTATTGTAACAGAGCTCAATGTGGGGTCGAAATTTTTGACCTCACGTTGTGTGTAATTCTTCAATTTATGGTGAATATTAGTGAATCCAACGATTAAATGCCGTAGTCGTGCTCAACCTTTGAAATTCTTGTTTTAAAAGATAAATACCATTTTTCATGACCAAGCCTTTGTGCTTCTTGATGCTCAAGATTAGCTTTCCAGTTTTTTATTGACTCAATATCTGACCAATACGAAACGGTAATGCCTACATCTTCTCGCGCAGACTCAACTCCGATAAATCCAGGCTGCTTTGAAGCCAATTCAACCATTTTAGTTGCCATTTCTCCGTAACCATTATCACCTTCAGTGCGAAGAGAAATAAAGATTACTGCGTAATACGGTGGCTTTGGTGTTTTTGCTATGAGAGACATGGGAACTCCTTTATTGGTATTTTGCGAATACTATCTATAAAGAGCTTGATATTTGTTAAATAATTGAACACATAAACTGTTAGCTAAAATGTGGAAGGCAGAGGTAGCTAAACTCTTTACATGTAAACCCCTCATTTGACAAAAAACCTTCACCTATGTATAATAAACACTAAATAAAGTACCAAAAAAGGTGTCTATTATGCAACCTATTTTATCAAACTACACAGCAAGCATCACTGAGCTTAAAAAATCACCTACGCAAATCCTTGAAAATGCAGGCGATGAAGTCATTGCTATACTCAATCATAATGTGGCAAGTGCTTACCTTGTTCCTTCTAAAACCTATGAAAAATTGATGGCGATGCTAGATGATTATATGCTCTCCAAAGAAGTCACAAGCAGGCAAAGCGAAACTTATACGCCTATCAAAGTAACACTTGATGAGCTATGAGTTAGAGTTTCACCCACAAGCGCTCAAAGAGTGGAAAAATTTGGGTGAGACTATTAAGGAGCAGTTTAAAAAGAAACTGAAAGAGAGACTGGAAAATCCAAAAGTGCCTAAAGACAAACTGGTTGGATTTGATGCGGTCTATAAAATCAAACTCAAAACAGCAGGATACAGACTTGCCTATGAAGTGATTGATGAAAGGGTTGTTATCATTGTTTTAGTTGTGGGAAAACGTGAAAACAATAAAGTTTACAATGCGCTTCATTCACGATTTGGCAAATAAATTATCTTTACATGTAAACCCCTCCTTGACACCAATCCTTCATTAAACTATAATTATCCATAAGATTATCCGTATAATAGCGAGGATTAAAATGCTAACTTACAAACCCAATGAACTGATGAGTAGTACCGATGTAGCGAAGAATTTTGGCAGTGTACTTGCGAAATTGGCGAGTCATGAGGTTGCGAAAATTGGTGTTTTGAAAAACAACAAGCTTGATTTTGTGATTATGCGTAACGATGAAATAGACCAACTTGTGCAACAAGAGATTGCACGGTTAAAATTTGAAGAAGATAAAAAATTTGTAGCCGCTCAAGTGCAAAAACTCAAAAACAACGAAGCGACCTTTTATTCACTTGAAGCGTTAGAAAAACGTTTAAGCAATGAAGCTTAGGTTTGAAAAAGAGTTTGTGCTTTCTCTCGAAAAAAAGATTCAGTTTATAGCGTTGGATAATCCAAGTGCCGCTAAAGCCTTTCAAAAAGGTATTTTGAAAAGTTGTCAAACATTGCTTGAGATGCCCTATAAATGTAGACAATCCATCTATCATGATGATAAAACGATACGAGATCTCATTTACAAAGGCTATACCATTGTTTATGCGATTGAAGAAGAGTTTATCTCTGTCTTGGCGCTGATTCATCAAGAATTATATCATCCAAAAGGGGCGTGATATAAGAAATAAAACCTTTACATGTAAACCTCTAGTTTTTCACCAAAAGATACTTCTTCCAAATCCAAATCGCCAACATAAGCGCCACACTTCCAAACAAAGCTCCGAACAATCCCACGTTTGCCATTGAACTTTTCGATATAACGAAACTTCCCACAAAAGCACCTCCGCCGATGCCAATGTTATAGATGCCCGAATAAAGGGACATGGCAACGTCGGTTGCATCGGGGGTTAGTTCTAAAACGGTGACTTGCAGAATGAGGCTAACGAGGCAAATCGCAATGCCCCAAAATAGGCATAGAGCGCTGAATGGCATTTCATAAGGTGCAAAGGGAAGCATCAACAGTAGCGATGCAATGAGGAGTCCGAGTGAACTGACAGCAATCGTAAAAGGATAGTGGTGTTTGAAGCGTGCGAAGATGATACTTCCAAGCATCCCTGCGATACCGAAGATAAAAAGTGTGATGGTCGCAAAGTCACCGCTTAAATGGGCGATTTGTTGCACAAAAGGCTCGATGTAGGAGTACGCTGTAAAATGCGCGGTGATGGCTAAAGCGGTTAAAAGATACACACCCATAAGGGCTGGTCGTTTAATGAGTTGCGGTAAACTTTTCAGCGAACCTGCGTTCACACTGGGAAGCTGTGGTAAGAGTTTGAGGAGAAAAAACATCATCGCAAAGGCGATCAAAGCGATGCAGGCAAAGGTGGTGCGCCAGCCCAAACTTTGACCGATGAGACGACCCAGAGGTAAGCCCAAAACGATGGCAAGGGATGTGCCTGTGGCTAAAATGCCCAGTGCGCGCGTTTTTTTACCTTGTGGGGCTAAACGATACGCTAGTGAAGCGGTTATCGACCAAAAGATAGCATGCGAAAGGGCGATGCCAATGCGCGAAATCATCAAAACCCAAAAACTCCACGCGAGCATGGAGAGAATATGACTGGCAATAAAAAAAGAGAATAAAAGCAGAAGCAGTTTTTTGCGCTCCATATCTTTGGTAAGCAGCATCAACGGTAACGATGTTGTGGCTACGACCCACGCATAAACGGTCATCATCAGTCCAGCGTGTGCTTCGCTAATGTTAAAATCACTCGCGATGTCCGTGAGGAGGCTAATGGGAGCAAATTCGGTGGTGTTAAAAATAAACGCTGAAATGGTGAGACAAACGACGGGAAACCAAGGTCTCCATAAGCGTAAAAGCGAAGCAAACATAGTCAAAAAGCCTTGTGGTAAATGAGCGGTCATTGTAGCCAAACTAGGGAAAAACCTCGTTGAAACGCTCGTTTGAGAGCGGGGATTTAACGAAAAATTTGTATAATAATCGCTTACATGTAACCAAAAGAGGACGAATGAAAGAAGAAAATCTCTGCCCTTGTGATAGTGGAAAAACCTATGCAACGTGTTGTGAACGGTACCATAAACATCATAATGCTCCAACGGCTGAGGCACTCATGCGTTCACGTTACGCTGCGTTTGTCTTTGGATTGGTGGACTATCTGGTTGAAACCACGCATCCAAGCCATCGCACAAAGCATTTGAGAGAAGAAATTGCCTTTACATGTAAAGCGTTGGCATGGACAGATTTGAGTGTTTTAGAGTGTTGGCAAGGGGGAGAAAACGATAAAGTAGGTAAAGTCTCGTTTCGTGCTTCGTTTGTGCAAAATGATGCGAAAGGTTTGCATGAAGAGCATTCACGCTTTAAGCGATTTGGCAAAGCGTGGATGTATGTCGATGGCGATGTGAAAGGGTAGTCATGTACGCACTGGAAGTGATTCAGCAAGAACTCAAAGAGGACATCGAGCATTTTGGGCGCGTGGTGTACGTCAAAAAAGGCGAAATCCTGATGCGCCCCGAAGAGTGCATGGAGCACTTTTTTGTCATCTTGGAAGGACGTGTCAAAATTTCACAGATCAATTTTGAGAATGGCAAAGAGCAGATACTCTATCTTTTATCGAAAGGCGATATGTACGACATCATTACCCTTTTGGATGCCAAAGTGCATGAGAATGTGGCGATGGCGCTCGATGATGTGAAACTCCTTGTCTTTCCCATCGAGCTGTTTCGCGAGTGGATCGAGACCAAACCTTCGTTTAACAAACTCTTTTTGCCTTATGTTGCGAAACAACTGCGCGATGTGGAAACCTTGGCAAGCGATCTTTCGTTGTATGATACGACAACGCGTTTGGTAAAATTGATCGCTAAAAATATCGAAAAACAAGGCGATAAGCAGACGCTTAAACTCATTAATAACCTCTCGCATGAAGAGCTCGCAAGCCTTGTGGGGACAGTGCGCAAAGTGCTTAACCGTAATTTACAATCCTTAAAAAAGCAAGGGCTGATTGATGTGAAACGCAAAGAGATTTTCATCAAAGACTCCCAAAACCTACTCGAACACCTTCCTGAAGAATAAACGTCATACAATCACATTCTGCCTCGCAAGAGGCAAGCTTTAGCGCCACAGCGGCTTAGCGTAGGCTTTTGGGCTTTGCCTAAAAGCCGTGATTAAAAATGGTTTTTGTGCTACTTAAGTGGCAGACATTTATTTTTACATGTATTAAACTTCTCTCAAAAAAATAAGGAGTTTACCATGTTAGTCACACGATTTAATCCGTTTAGAGAACTCAAAGAGTTGGAGAGTCGCTTGTTTAACTACAATCTTGAACAAGCAGATGAGAGTGGCATCTCCGCGTTTCGTCCAACGGTGAGTACGCGTGAAGGTGAATTTGCGTACCACATTGAAGTCGATCTTCCAGGGATCAAAAAAGAGGACATTCACATTGATCTCAAGGAAAATCAGATCATCATCTCAGGCGAGCGAAGTTTTAAAGAAGAGCGTGCGGAAAAAGACTACTACAAAGTCGAGAGCAGTTACGGCAAGTTCCAACGAAGCTTCGCGCTGCCTGAGAACGTAGATGTGGAAAACATTGAGGCGAGCAGCGAAAACGGTGTGCTCGAAGTCGTGCTTCCTAAACTCAAAGTTGAAAAAAGCGAAGTGAAAAAAATCGCCGTCAAATAGTTTACATGTAAGGAGTGCAAAGCTCCTTACCTCTTCTTCATTCTCCTCTAATCCCAAATGTGTTAGCATACTTACGATCTTTTACATGTAAGGATTTTAATGCTTTTTTGGAATAACATTTACAGCCAATTTGACCCTGTTGCTTTTAAATTAGGACCCGTTGCCGTGCATTGGTATGGGCTTATGTATATGCTTGCCCTTCTTGGCGCGCTTTACGCCGCGAAGTGGTTTGTCAAGCGTGATAATCTCGGCTTTACTAATCAAGTCTTAGAGAGCTATTTTATTTGGATCGAAATCGGCATCGTTTTGGGTGCGCGCATTGGGTATATTCTGTTTTACGATCCGCATGTGGATTATTATTTAAGCCATCCATGGCAGATGTTTAACCCTTTTATGGATGGAACGTTTGTGGGCATTCGGGGCATGAGCTATCATGGTGCGATTGTCGGATTTTTCCTAGGAACGTGGTTTTTTTACCTCAAACACACGATCAACGTCTGGAGACTTTTGGATGTGGTAGCGCTCAGTGTGCCGGTGGGGTATGTTTTTGGTCGTATCGGAAACTTTTTAAATCAAGAGCTCTTTGGTCGTCCCACCGACGTGCCATGGGGTATTTACGTCGATGGTGTACTGCGTCACCCTTCGCAACTCTACGAAGCACTCCTTGAAGGCTTAGCGGTCTTTCTCCTGCTGTATATCTATCGAAACTTCAAAAAATACGATGGTGAGCTCATCGCTCTGTACGGGCTTTTCTACTCCATTGGTCGCTTTGTGGCGGAATTTTGGAGAGAACCCGACTTCCAAATTGGCTTTGTCTATGGCGATTGGATGAGCAAAGGACAAGCGCTCTCAATTCTGATGGCAATTGCCTCTGTTGTATTATATATGCTTATTATCAAACAGGGGAGAAGAGGGTAAAAAATCCCTTTTAAATCCCCTTTCGTGTATTATAATTTCGATCAGTATGTACACAATAGCATAATCGTAATGCTTCAAAATGAACTAAAAATGCTTTGGAAATAGGGTTTTTAAATGAGATTAAGTATTTATGAATGTGTTATCGTGCACATTGATGAGTGTTTATAAAACTTCACAAAAAGGATAAGATGTGAGTGACCTACTTGAAGGTTTTCTAGGTACGAGCGTTGAGGGAAAAAAGAGTAGAGTTCCAGCCAAACTTGATTATATTCAAAGTGCGACAGGACTCTTCTTAGGTTTGTTTATGTGGGGACATATGTTCTTTGTATCAACAATTTTGATCAGCAAAGACTTTATGTACACCGTAACCAAAATGTTTGAAGGCAGTCTGTTCTTAAGCGAACCACAGCCTTGGATCGTTTCAGGAATCGTATTGTTTGTGTTTGCTGTCTTTATTGTACATGCAATGCTCGGTATGCGAAAATTGCCTATTAATTTTAGACAGTATCAAGCCTACAAAACACACATGGGCATGATGAAACACGATGATACGACAATGTGGTTTACACAAGCGTTCACCGGTTTTGCAATGTTCTTCTTGGGTTCTGCACACCTCTTTACGATGGCGGTTAAAGCAGATGAAATTGGACCATACGGTTCAGCCGATAGAATGTACAGCGACTTTATGTGGCCATTTTATCTTCTTCTTCTTCTAGCCGTTGAGTTCCACGGTGGTATTGGTCTTTACCGTCTCTGTGTTAAATGGGGTTGGTTTGAAGGCGAAAACGCTAAAGAATCTCGTAAAAACCTCAAAAAAGTGAAATGGGCTGTTACCGTCTTTTTCTTGGCACTTGGTCTTTTAACACTGGCTGCGTATGTCAAAATTGGCTACGAGCACAGAGATAATGCAGGTGAAGCGTATAAACCAACGGCACAAGTAGAAGCAAGATATGATGTGAAGGTTAGGGCGTAAAAATGAACGTAAAATATTGTGATGCACTGGTAATCGGTGGTGGTTTAGCAGGTCTTAGAGCGGCGGTTGCGACGCAATCTCGTGGTCTTAGTACAACAGTTTTAAGTCTTTGTCCGGTCAAGAGATCTCACTCTGCTGCGGCACAAGGTGGTATGCAAGCAAGTCTTGGTAACTCAAAAATGAGTCGTGGTGATAACGAAGATGTTCACTTTGCCGATACCGTAAAAGGTAGCGACTGGGGCTGTGACCAAGAAGTTGCACGTATGTTCGTTACCGTTGCTCCTAAAGCGATCCGTGAATTAGCGGGCTGGGGCGTGCCTTGGACGAGAATTGCTAAAGGTAGCAGAGAAGCGATCATCAATGCTGAGCGAACAACCATTGTGGAAGACGATGAAGTCCATGGTTACATTCACTCACGTGACTTTGGTGGTACGAAAAAATGGAGAACCTGTTATACAGCAGATGCAACAGGACATACCATGCTTTTTGGTGTTGCCAATGAAGCACTTAAACATAACGTCAACATTGAAGATCGAAAAGAAGCGATTGCGTTGATTCATGAAAACAACCGTTGTTACGGTGCGATTGTAAGAGATCTTGTAACAGGTGAGCTTTGGGCTTACGTTGCTAAAGGAACACTCATCGCAACGGGGGGTTATGGAAGATTGTACAAACAAACAACCAATGCGGTTATTTGTGATGGTATCGGTGCTGCGATTGCCCTTGAGACGGGTGTTGCGACACTGGGTAACATGGAAGCCGTACAATTCCACCCAACTCCAATCGTTCCTTCAGGTATCCTTTTAACTGAAGGTTGTAGAGGTGATGGTGGTCTTCTAAGAGACGTTGATGGACATCGTTTTATGCCTGACTATGAGCCAGAGAAAAAAGAACTAGCAAGTCGTGACGTTGTAAGTCGTCGTATGATGGAACACATCCGTAAAGGTAAAGGTGTTAAATCTCCGTATGGTGAGCATTTGTGGCTAGATATTTCGATTCTTGGTCGTGCACACATTGAGAGAAACCTAAGAGATGTGCAAGAAATTTGTCAAATCTTTAACGGTATTGACCCTGCGGATGAAGGTCCAAAAGGTTGGGCGCCCGTTCTTCCAATGCAACACTACTCAATGGGTGGTATCAGAACCAAACCAACGGGCGAGTCTCCTACCCTTTCAGGTCTCTTCTCTGCAGGTGAAGCGGCATGTTGGGATATGCACGGATTTAACCGTCTTGGCGGTAACTCAGTGAGCGAAACCGTTGTTGCAGGTATGATTGTGGGTGATTATTTTGCAGATTTTTGTTTATCCAATGAAGTGGATGTTAATACGGCAACGATTGAAAAAGCACTCAAAAAACAAAAAGATTTTATCGATCATCTGTTAACCAACAAAGGTAAATACAACATCTTTGAAATCAAAAACAGAATGCGTGAAATTATGTGGGAAAAAGTTGCGATTTTCCGTGATGGCAAAGGTCTTGCTGAAGCGGTCAACGAGCTTGAAGAGCTGCTTAAAAAATCGCACGATGTTAACGTTAAATCGAAAACAACCTCTGCCAATCCAGAGCTTGAAGAGGCGTACCGAGTCCCTATGATGCTCAAACTTGCTCTGTGTGTTGCGATGGGTGCGCGTGAGCGAACCGAGAGTCGTGGAGCGCATTACCGTGAAGACTTCTTGAAACGTGATGATGCAAACTGGTTGAAACGAACCCTTACCTCATGGAGCGAGGGTGCTACGCTTCCAACCGTGAGCTATGAAGATTTAGACATTATGAAGATGGAAATTCCACCAGCGTTCCGCGGATACGGTGCAAAAGGTATGATTATTGAAAATGAACTCAGCCTTAAACGCCAAGAAGAGGTAGACAAGATTCGTGAAGAGATGGAAGCTGCAGGCAAAGACAGACATGCGATCCAAGATGCGCTGATGCCATTTACGCTTCAACCTTACTATAAAGCTAAAAATGAGAGATTTGGAGATGCACAATGAGTAGAACGATTACCATAAGGGCTATGAAATATAACCCACAATCAAAACTTTCTAAAGCACACTTTGCAGAGTACAAGCTAGAAGAGACTGATGGTATGACTCTGTTTATTGCGCTGACCAAAATTCGTGAGACAATGGACGCGGATCTTTCGTTTGACTTTGTATGCCGTGCAGGTATCTGCGGTAGTTGTGGCATGATGGTCAATGGTAAACCCTCTTTGGCATGCCGTACATTGACAAAAAATTTCCCAGGTGGCGTGATTCAACTTATGCCAATGCCTGCATTTAAACTGATCAAAGATCTTTCGGTTGATACTGGTAACTGGATGAACGATATGAGTAGACGTGTTGAGAGTTGGATTCACACGAACCACAAACCTGATATTGCTAAACTTGAAGCGCCGATGGAGCCAAAACTCGCGGATGAGACCTTTGAGCTTGATCGTTGTATTGAGTGCGGTATTTGTGTTGCAGCGTGCGGTACAAAACTCATGCGTCCAAACTTTATTGGTGCGGTTGGTTTGAACCGAGTGGCTCGTTTTGCTATGGATCCACACGATGAGAGAACCGATGAAGACTTCTATGAGCTTGTCGGTGATGATGATGGTGTTTTTGGATGTATGAGTCTCGTTGCGTGCGAAGACAACTGCCCAAAACACTTACCACTTCAATCAAAAATCGCTTATATGAGACGCAAACTCGTAGCGCTTAGATAAATTTGCCTTCTTTTAAAGGGATAAGACACTTGTCTTATCCCTTGCCTTAATCTTGACATTTAGTCTTACATTTTTGTTTCTATTATAAGAAATACTGATATAATCAAAAAAACTTTAAAGATAGTATCTCATGCATGTAATCAATGATTTTTTCTTACTTATTTGGAGTGAGAGGTTAAACCAGCAGGCTGTTTTTGACGAAAAACATAAACGAGAGCTTGATCAGATTCTCTCAACCGCTTTCGATCATTTTTGCGATAGCGCTGCTATCTTGCTTATCATCAGCCCTCACAATTGTGCCAACATGGCACGCCTTGAAGAACCTAAAACCGTTTTAAAAACCCTGTTTCAACACACAACCTTTAGCAAAGAAACAATTCAATACGCTCAAAGCCAACTGCTCGGATATTTGATAGATCTAGGTAATGTCCAGATCAATCATGCCATTTTGAAACGCTTAGAGCTTTTAAAAAAAGAGGGGATTATCTCCTACGATGCCTTGCGTTCTCTCAGCAGCATCCTCTCACTTATCGAAGAGAAAAAGATCGAAGTCACGGCTTTACATGTAAAGCATGCAACACCCCAAGAAAACTACTACAAAACAGCACTCTATAGGCTTTTTGTTGCCATTGAAAACCTTAGACAGGTGATTGAACTTCCTCGTCTTCAAGAGCGCTTACATGGTATCCCCGAACGCCTTGAAAATCAACGCTTTTCCATCGGTATCACGGGCGTTATGAACGCAGGAAAATCCACGATGCTCAACGCGCTTTTGGGGCAAGAGGTTCTAGGAACGTCCGTTGTTCCCGAAACCGCCAATCTCACATTGATCAAATACGCCAAAGAGCCTTACGCTGTTGTAAACTTTTGGAATGCCAAAGAGTGGAACACCATCGAAGAGGGTGCGAAAAGCCTTAAGAGTTTGGAAGCGTTTGTAAAAGAAAGTAGGGCGCATTTTGGTGAAACGTTTAACACCCTCATCACTTCCAAAGGCGAGAGTGCGTCCATCCCCGTGGAAAGCTTAGCGCTGTATACCTCCGCCAAACACTCCGATAAAAAATGCAATCTTGTCAAAAGCGTGGAACTCTACACCGATCTGAAGTTTGTTCAAGATGGCGTCCAAATCGTCGATACTCCAGGACTCGATGATCCTGTGGTACAACGTGAAGAGATCACGCTGGAATACCTCAGTGAATGCGATTTGATGATTCATCTTATGAACGCGGCGCAAGCGGCAACGCAAAAAGATATTGACTTTATCATCGACGCGCTGTTGTACCGTAACGTGGCGCAGTTGCTCATCGTCATTACGCGCATTGACGCGATTGCCGAAAAAGAGTTGCAAGAGGTTATCGACTACACCAAACGCAGCATCGAAGCGCGTTTGAAAGAGCAAAACAGGGGTGCAAAACTCGATGAAGTGATCGCCAAGATCGTCTTTATTCCGATTGCGGGAAAACTGGCGTTGATGCACAAATTAGCTCAAGGCGAAGAAGCGCTTGCCCTTGGTTATGATATGGAGCGCACGGGTTTACCACTGGTGGAGGCGTATCTTGAAGAGGTGCTTTTTGGAAGCAACAGTCAAAAAGCCAATCTGATCATCTCCTCCAATCGTAAAGAGATCGAGTCACTCATCGTCGAATCGATGGCATCGTTTGAGCAAGAGCTGCACTACTTAAACATCTCGCACGAAGAGATTGAGCAAGCTTACGCCAAACACCAAGACGAAAAAACAGTGATGGCAAGTTTCCTAGAGCAGATCAAAACCAGTGTGGCGCAAAGCAAAGAGGAGATGGAGCACTACTTTGGTACCCTTCAAAAATTTGCAAGCAACCAACTTGATAAACTGCAAAATGTTGTAAAACGACGTATTACCGATGATGTCAGTTATGAGTTTAGTAAAAACAAAAAAGCGCCCAAAGAGGAGCGCATTGGCTCGATGATCGAGACGGCGATGAAAGATGGTTTGGTCGATGTGGTGCGGGATTATCGCTATGAATTTCAAAAAAAGATGCAAAGTGCTTTAGAGTACATGGATGCCCAATACGGCGAATTTAAAAGCGATACATCGGCACATCATTTTGATGCGAGAGCCTTTTGTGAAGAGCATTTGGGCTCACTTTTGATCTTTAAAAACAGCACGATTGTGATCTCTGGCGTCAATGATGCGATCAAAAAATACGGCAAAAATGATCTTAATATGCTTTCAACATCCCTTGATACGATTTTGGGAACCGAATTTTTACATGTCAAAGAGATGCTCGAAGCGAAATTGCACACCATCAATCATGAGCTATTAAGCTCTTTTGTAAGCCTCTGCGAAGCACCAGCACGTCTGATCGAGGAGCGTTTTAGCACTGAAGAGGCGCTGTTAGAAAAAGCAATGCGTCAGATGAAAGATGCAACACTGAACCGTGAAGCGCGCATTTTAGAGATCGAAGAGAAAAAACGTGTGATGGGCATTGTTTTAAATGATTTACATGTAACTAAGGAGTCAAAATGAGCCTGATAGAGAGTTTTGTCACCTCCTATAAAGAGCATTTTTTAAAAGAAGCTCCTCAATTTGATGCGACGCTTTTAGGCGCACTCAAAAAAGTACAGTACGTGCTTCTTAGCGAAGAACACCACGCTTCCATTCAGCTCAAAAAAGCGCTAGATCGCCTTCAAATGCGCTCCGAAGAGCCGATGAAAGTGGCGATTACGGGACAGTTTTCGAGTGGAAAATCCACCTTTTTGAATGCGCTTTTAGCCAAAAGTATTTTGCCCACAGGCATTACGCCCGTAACGTCTAAAGTCAATTATATTCGTTATGGCGAAGAGTTTAAGATCCGCGTACGCTATAAAGATGGACGGGATGAGTACCATGACATCAACACGATTGCGCACTTTACCGATCAGCGAGAGCACGTCGAAGACATTGCCTATCTTGTGCTGTATGCACCACTCAATATTCTTAAAGACGTTGTGTTTGTTGATACGCCTGGTCTGAATTCGCAAGCTGCAAGCGACACGCAAACGACCGAAAAAGTGCTCAGAGAAGTGGATGGTATTATCTGGTTGACGCTCATCGACAATGCGGGAAAAATGAGTGAACTTCAAGTTTTGGAAGAGTACCTTGGCAAGTACCAAAACAAGTCACTCTGCGTTCTCAATCAAAAAGATAAATTTACACCGCAACAGATCGAAGAGACAACCAACTATGTCAAAACAGCGTTTAAAGAGTTCTTTAGCGATGTCATCCCGATCTCAGCGCGTCAAGCGTTGGAATCACGCAGTCACGACAAAAAAGTGATGATGGAAGAGACGTTAGAATCGTTCATGCACGCTTTACATGTAAAGCTGCAAAACGGTGGCGAGAAGCTTGATTTTAGTGGTATTGAGCATGAATTTAAGGCGTATCAAACCACGCTGGATTCGATCTTGCAAAGTGACTTGGGGGCAAATCTTAAGCTCTTGGAAGCGTCAAATATCGATAAAGTCTTAGAGTTTATTCGCAATGAGATTCAACCCAAATCGACCCAGTCCAAAGAGTTTGCGATCAAAAAAGAGGTCAATGAAATTACAACCAAACTGATCGCACAGCATCAGCTTTTCCTCTCCATTTACGATGAACTTTTAGAAGAGATCGTCCGTTTCGAAACCGAAGCCAAGGGGCTTTTTAGCGATCTTAAAAGCAAATTTTCACACGATCTTAAGAGTGCGTTTATGCGCATTGAACAGATCATCGAAACGATTGCGGACGCGATTTACAACCAAATGAGCAGTGAGAAGCTGACACGCTACGAAGCCCAAAAAGCAGGACTGTTTAGCAAACAAGCCATCTATATTCCCTTTGAGTATCAAGCGCCTAAAATCAACTCCGATCTCATCTATAAAAGTCTCTTTTACGAAGAGAATCTCATCGGTAAAATGTTCAAACAATACGTCCGAAATCTTCTCTCCATCCAAAATGAAGTCAACGATAAAAACCGTTTGGTGTATCGCTCGTTAGAGCAGGGTATTTTAAAGTGGCAAGCGCCGTATGAGGTGATTCGCAAAAGCGAAGAGCTTCACTCTGACATCGAGTTTGCCAATATGCGCCGTTTTGCCTCGAAAGCGTATGAGAGCATTCTTAAGCCCTTTAACGATGAGATTGCCAGTTCGTACGCCAAGATCAGCTCTGAGTTCAACCATCTTTCCAGCGCGGTGAGTTTTAACTACCAAAATGCTACCGAAGTGTGTGTCGCATTTTTGGAAAATAAGATCGAAAAGTCCGTCAAACTGTACGAGGAAAACCCCACAAAATTTTCGCTCTACACGCCCAAACTTGATGAGATCAAAGAGCGCCTTCGAACATCGTTTCACCTCTACGAGCTTGAAAATATGATGAACACACGCAACACGTTTCTCAATAAAGATTACGACCGCTTGATCAGTCAATTTACCGCGATTAAAGAGGAGAAAGTAGCCTTTTTAGAAGAGCGAAAAGCACGCCACCACACGATCATCGAGCAGATAGAGGCATTGAGAAAAGAGATAGTGTAAGGCTATCCCTTTTTTACATGTAAAGTCATTAAACGCGGCACATTACCTTTGTGTTTGCGATAGGACGAGTTCATCCAAACGATTCTTAACCCTTTGGATCACGCTTTCCCAATCTCCAAAAGAGGGTTGTCTAAAGAGCGTGAGTGTTGGATACCACGGCGAATCTTCTCTGTGGAGCATCCATCTCCAGCAGGTATCAAAGCGGTTTAAAAGCCACACGGGTTTTCCTATGGCGGCGGCTAAATGGGCGGTGGAGGTATCGACGGCTATCACTAAATCTAATTGTGAAATTAAACCTGCCGTATCGGCAAAATCTTCGATGTCATCCATATAGTTAAAAAGATTATCCGTGTTCCATAATTCAAGAGCACGACGTTTGAATTCACGCTCCGCAGGTTCGCCTTTTTGAAGTGAGTAAAAGTCGACATCGGCTCTATTGAGCTGAACGATAAGCTCTAAAGGGATATTCCGTCGGTTATTCGCATACCAAAGCTCTGGCTGATTTGCTCTAAACCCACCATTCCAAACAAGCCCAACCCGTAAAGCTCTTTTTGCACCTAAGGTCTGTTTCCAACGTTCAACAAGGGTATGCTCTACCTCAATATACGGATTTTGATTGGGAACGTTTGCAAGAGATGTGCGAAAAGCATACGGTAAACTTAAAAGGGGAGCGTGATAGTCAAACGTTGGAAGAGGTGAACCTTTTTCAATGAGGGTATGGATACCTTTAAGATTTTCTAACAGTCTCATTAAGGGTTTTTGAACTTCAAAAATGACGTGAGCCCCTTGATGGGCTAAGATCTCAATGTACCTGCAAAACTGCACGGTATCGCCCAGACCTTGTTCAGAATGAATCAGTATGGTTTTGCCATGAAGGGGAGCATCCCCTAACCACAGAGGTTGTGAAAAATTTCGTTTGAACTTTTGAAGTCCGCCCTCCACGTCCCAGCGATGCTCATAAAGTTTAAAGCCCTCACATAGATCGCCAGAGAGGAGCAGTGCCAAGGAGTGATTCCACAAGGCATCCGCATGATGTGGATTGAGCAATAATGCTTTGGTGTAGGCTTCCATGGCTTCATCAATTTTCGTTTGATCGTACAGCGCATTGCCAAGATTACTGTACGCATCGGCATACTGTGAGTCGAGCGATAACGCTTTAGTGTACGCCTCGATGGCTTCATCAAGCTTACCTTGCGCCTTAAGGGCCGTCCCCAAATTATTGTACACACCTGCATGATGCGGATGGATCGCTAAGGCTTTGGTATAGGTTTTGATCGCCTCTTCAATCTTCCCTTGTTTTTTAAGCAAAACACCAAGATTATTGTAGGCGTCAACATAATTTGGATGGATCGCTATGGCTTTTTCGTAGGCTGTCATGGCTTGGTTGATTTTGTTTTTAGCGTACAACGCATTGCCAAGATTATAATAGGCATCCGCATAGTGAGGATGGATCGTTAAGGCTTGGATAAAAGCTTCAATAGCGCGATCAATGTGACCTTTGGCATGCAGCGTCACTCCAAGATTATTATAGGCTTCAACATAATTTGGATTGAGCGATAGCGCTTTGGTAAACGCTTCAACGGCTTCATCCAGCTTCCCTATATCATGCAGACTCACTCCAAGATTATAATAAGCATCACCATACTGCGGATCGATGGATAGTGCTTTGGTAAACGCTTCAATCGCTTCATCGATCTTGCCTTTGTCACGCAGTGCATTACCAAGATTATGGTACATACCTGCGTAATTGGGATTGAGCGTTAACGCTTTGGAAAATGCCTCAATGGCGTCATCGATCTTGCCTTGCGCTTTAAGGACAATTCCAAGGCTATTGTAATAGATAGGATGCTGTTTCGTCTCTATCGCTTGATGAATAAGCACGAGCGCTTGATCGTTTTGGTTCCATGTGTTGTAGATGACGCCTAGGAGATGCAGGGCATCGCCATGGTGAGGATCTTGGTGTAAAATTTTTTCATAAAGTGCTTTAGCCTCATCTAGTTTGGAGCGTTGCTGAAGCTGTAGCGCTTGATCAAAAAGCTGCTCATTTTTATTGTTAGGAACGTTGTTTTGTTTCATTAAAAACCTTTGGTATCCCATAAAAGGAGACGGGCTAACTCTTTAAATGTGAGCCCATCTCTTTTTACATGTAATGTTTTTCTTTGAGCAGTTTGTAAAGCTTAAGGAGTGAAATAAAAAGCGTTGTAATCGCAGGTCCTAAGATCATTCCCCAAAAGCCAAAGGTTGTCAGTCCTGCAAAAATTGCGAAGAAAATTAAGAGTTCATTGACATTGGTCGGTGTTTTGACCATCTTGTCGTTGATGTATTTGATGATGAGTGGTTTGATGAAGGTGTCTGCGATGATGGAGATCACGACAATCGAATAGATCGCGATGATAATCGCTGTGGTGGTATTGCCGTGTGCGATTTCAATCGCGCAGAGTGGAATCCACATGATAGCTCCTCCAATGATAGGAATAAGCGATGCAAAACCGTAGAAAATACCGAGTAACAGTCCGTCATACCCAAAATACATACCGATAAACGAGAAAAGCGCACCTTGTAAAATGGCGCTCAGTAAAATGGAGTAAAACACCACACTCATCACATTGGTCACTTCTGAAAAGACGATATTGACCTCTTTGGCATCAATGGGCATCACGCTTTTAAAATAATCGACCAAATCTTTACCATTGAGGAGTGCAAAAAAGAAAAAGACCACGATGAGCAGCATATCTTTTAAAAAGCCAGCGCTGTTTTTGCCGATAGACCCAAAATAAGAAAGGGCACTGCTTGAGAGCTGAGCGATATTCAGTGAGTTGATGAAATCATCCAAGGGTGATTGCATAAAAGCCAGCGGTGCAGGCAGTTTATAATCAAGCGTGTGCAGATACGCTTGAACGCGCTCAATCATCGAAAAATCAAAATTGTTCACAATAGTACCCACCGAAGTGATAGTATATACAATGGGACCAAAAAGCAGCAAAGAGAGAAGCATCGTCGATAACACAGCCGCAATATGCCTGTTTTTAGTGAGTCCATAGAGTTTGAGGTTAAGATTGTACGTCGCCATAGCCAGTAAAGACGCAATGGCAATAATCATCAAAAAAGGCTCATAGAGCTTTATAATTGAAAAGAGAACGGCTAGAAAAATAGCGGTTAAAAAGAAGCGATGTTCATTCATACAGTATCCTCAAATAATCCATTTTGCAAAATGGGTGGGGTGAGACGAAAAAGCTCATACGTTTTAGGCGTAGCAACTCTTCCGCGCGCTGTTCGTTCGATATAACTGTTCGCAAGCAAATAGGGTTCGATGACATCTTCGATCGTGCCTTCATCTTCACTTAGTGCTGCTGCAATCGTACTCAGACCCAAAGGGCGACCTTTGCTTTGCAGTAGCAATTCGAGGTATTTAATATCAAGTTCATCAAAACCAAGGTCGTTGACACCCAGTTCATTCAAGCCATATTGTGCTCGCTCAATGCTAATGCTCTCTTCGTCCACCACATCCGCATAATCACGAATACGTTTCAAAAGACGAAGCGCAATTCTTGGCGTTCCACGCGAGCGTCTTGCCATCTCATGTGCAGCATCTTGAAGACAGATTTTCTCCAACTTGTGCGATGCTTTGGTGATGATGAGCGAGAGTTCCTCTTTGGTGTAAAACTGCAAACGAAAGTGCATCCCAAAACGATCGCGAAGTGGCGAGCTAATCATACCCGCCCTCGTGGTTGCTCCAATCAGGGTAAAATGAGGCAGATCAATCTTAATCGTCTGTGCCGCAGGACCAGACCCGATGATGATGTCCAGACGAAAATCCTCCATCGCAGGGTAGAGTATCTCTTCAATCGCAGGAGAAAGCCTGTGAATCTCATCGATGAAGAGGATGTCTCCTTCTTGAAGATTGGTCAAAATAGCGGCTAAATCACCACTTTTTTCGATCATCGGTGCGGCAGTTATTTTCATATTGGTGCGCATCTCGTTGGAAATGATATGCGCAAGCGTTGTCTTTCCAAGACCGGGAGGGCCAAAAAAGAGAATGTGGTCTAAACACTCGGAGCGTTTTTGTGCCGCTTGGATAAAGACTTGTAAGTTTTTCTTGATCTTCTCTTGCCCGATGTAATCTTCAAACGAAGAGGGGCGCAAGCTTTTTTCGTACTCGTTCTCAAAGGAGATTTTTTCGATTTCGACGATGCGTTCCATCACACTCACTTTGTATAGGTGTAAGGAGCTTCGGGAAAACGTCGCTCTTGCACCTCTTTGACATACGCATCAACGGCATCTTGAACCAGCGTGGCACCTTCTAAATAGCGTTTGACAAATTTGGGTTGAAACGCTTGGAAAAAGCCTAACATATCACTCCACACCAACACTTGTCCGTCGGTGTATTTTCCAGCACCTATACCAATGGTGGGAATTGAGATTGCTTCGGAAATGCGTTTTGCTGCCTCTTCAACAACCCCTTCGATGACCACGCTAAACGCACCTGCTTCTTCAACGGCTTTGGCATCTTTGATTAAGGCAAGTATGTCTTCTTCGCTACGTCCACGTACTTTATAGCCGCCTTCGCTTCTGACATATTGAGGCATGAGTCCGATGTGTCCCATAACAGCAACAGAATTTTGAGTCAGTGCTCTTATGATGTGAGCGCGACTCACACCACCTTCAATCTTAACGGCATGCGCATTGGTTTGTGCGTAAACGAGGGACGCATTATGCAGTGCCATTTTTTCATCGGTGTAGGTACCAAAAGGCATATCACAAACGATAAAGGTCTCTTTAGCACCCGCACATACTGCTTTGGTGTGGTAGAGCATCACGTCCATACTCGCTGAAAGTGTGTCTGGTTTGGCATTGAAACTCATATTGAGACTATCGCCAACGAGGATGATGTCGACCTTTTGATCGAAGAGTGAGGCAAAAAGGGCATCATAGGCTGTAATGACGCTAAGGGGTGTTTTCCCCTTGTGTTGTTTAATGGCTGTAATTGTTTTCATGGAGGAATTATACCCTATTTTACGACAAGAAAATTTTAGATTAAACATGATACAATGAGCTACTTCGGAGGGTAACAACATGGGTATTTTGGCACAATTGGAAGTTGATTTTGACATCGAAATTATCGGAGATTTTATCTCTCATTATGCCATTATGTTTGAAAATATGGAACCTCTCATTATTGGACTGAGTAAAAAAGAGCGTTATGCTGACAATATTGGAGATATTTTTCGCATTTTTCACAATATGAAATCAGCCGCAGGATTCTTAAAACTGGATCCTATTATTAAGTTAGCCGTATTGTGCGAAGATATTGTTGAAGAAGCGCGCATGTTAGAGGGTCCTGCAAGTGAAGAGTTTATTGATTGGTTGCTGTTGGTGAGTGATCAATTTGAAAAATACCGTAAAGATGTGGAAAATGATGCCGCATTTTTTACCGTTTTAAATCCCTTAATTATCAAAGTACCTCATACGTTGGAGAGAGCGTGAAGCAATTAGTTGCCTACATTACGGCGGGTTTTCCCGATAAGAATTTTTCATTAGATTTGGTTTCTGCCTTAAAAGAAGCAGGTGTCGATAAGTTAGAGTTAGGCATTCCTTTCTCTGATCCTGTAGCAGATGGTCCTATTATTGAGCTGGCTAACTTGCATGCCCTGCACAATGGCTTTAAAATGGAGACACTTTTTGAGATATCTTCGGTGGTTGCTCCTACCATTGAGACCTATTGGATGGGCTATTTCAACCCTTTTTACCACAAAGGCATGGAATTATTTGCCCAAAAGGCAGCCGAGTTTGGTGTCAAAGGGTTTATTATCCCTGATCTTCCGTATGAAGAAGCTACGCCATACATTCCGTTGATGGATCAGCATCACGTCTCATTGGTCAGTTTTGTAGCACCAACGCACACTAAAGAGCGCATCGCTACGGTTGTGAAAGATGCCAAAGGATTTATCTATTTGGTTGCGTATGCTGGCATTACAGGTGCGCACGCGAGTGAAGACTTGAGCAAAACGATCCAGATGATTAAAGAGCAGAGTCAAACACCTCTGTTTGTAGGATTTGGTGTCAATGAAAAGACTGCAAAAGAGCGTGTTCGTGGTGTGGATGGCGTTATCGTAGGCAGTGCTTTTGTGGAAGTGCTTTTAAATGAAAGTCTCAGTGGAAGTGAAAAGATTGCGAGTATTGCTCAAAAAGCACGAATCATTAAAGAGAAAATTAACGCGTAAAAAAGTGCGTAGCAGTGGTGATTATATCACTGTTACTTTGGTGTTGGCTCATCAGGTTGTTTGAGTTTTTCAAGCAAGGAGTCAAACGAATCTTTGGTTAAAATATCGGCAAACTGCGTACGGTAGGTTTGAATAATGCTCACCCCTAAAATATCCACATCGTAAATCATCCAGCTGCCATTTTTATCTTTATAAAATTTGTAGATAATCTCATACACTTCGCTGTTTTTCATAAGATGCGTCGTTAAATGAATCCGCGTATCTTTAATTTTTTCCAAATTCTTAATGACAATCTTCTCATCCGTGTAAAGATCCAATTTTTCCATGTATGATGTTTTGAGTTTCATCTCAAAAAGTTTGGTAAATTCCGTTTGTTTGGGAGAGGCAAGCGATGCCCACTGTTTTCCACCCAGAGAAAGTTGTGCCATTAAGGTGTAGTCAAAAATAGAATCAAAAATAGTGAAAAGTTTTTCAGTTTTTTGAGGCTTGGGCATTTTTTTATCACGTAAAATGGTGGTGGCAAGGTCGATATTGCTTTGCATAAACGAAGGAATATCGGCTTCTGGAATCGCAAAAGAGACGTTACATGTAAAGAGTAATGCTAAAAAGATACGTGCAAAAAAGTTCATACGTTACTCACTGATTAGTTTAGTTCTGCGTGATTCATAGACATCGCGCAAGAAAGGATAGAGCTCAATCGCATCTTTTTTAAAGTTGTCATACTCTTTTACATGTAAAGAGGTTTTATTGATGGTGTAAAAGGCAGTAGCCGCCATTGCTTGACCTGAATTATCAAGCAGATTGGCATCGTGACGCCCTTTCATGTAGGTAATGGGATTAAGCCACATATCGCCAGCAAGTCCTGCAATATCGCGAACATTGGATGGTCCAAAGAGCGGAAGGACAACGTGGAAGCCATTGCCAACACCATAATAGCCCAGTGTCTGACCTAAGTCTTCATCGTGTGCTTTGATGCCAAGTTCTTCAGCCGCCACATCGCGAAAGCCCAAAATTCCCATGGTTGAGTTCAGTACAAACCGTTCCGTCTCTTCCAAACTGTTGTAAAATTTGAGTTGCAAAAGGTTGTTGACAAGACGAATAGGGTAAAAAAGATTCTCAAAAAAGTTTGAGACACCGTGACGCGCCATTTCAGGCATAACATACGCGTACCCTTGCGCCGTCGGTCTTAGAAGATATTCGTAAAAATTATCATTAACGCGTGTCATCACTTCATTGTAGCCACTGAGTGGATCGAAAAGATTTTCGCTGTTGTTCGTATTAAATTCAGTCTCAAAGTCATCATTATTATGCGTAGTCGTACCGATATAGTCACTTGCAGACAAAAAGGTTAGGCTTAGTAAACAGGCTAAAATAAAACGCAAAATAGTACCTCTTTTGTTTAAAATTGCTCAATTATAGGATTTTTTTGATTTAAAGTAAATTAAAGTAAGCATCTTTACTTATAGTTAGATTAAAACAAGCAAAATTTAATCTTCTTTTGACTATAATCACCGTCCAAATCTCACACACACCAATCCTTTACGGTTGCAGTTTACGCTGTTGATGGGTGTGGAGGCAAAACCAAAAAAAAACACAAGGAGCAAATTCATGGTAACCATGAAAGATCTATTAGAATGTGGTGTACACTTCGGACACCAAACACGACGTTGGAATCCAAAGATGAAAAAATTTATCTTTGGCGAGAGAAAAAACATCTACATCGTAGATTTACAAAAAACATTACGTTATTTTAGATACACGTACAATGTTGTTAAAGATGCAGCAGCAGAGGGCAAAACAATGCTTTTTGTTGGTACAAAAAAACAAGCAAGCCAAGCCATTAAAGAGTACGCAGAAAAATGCGGTATGCCATATGTGAATCACAGATGGTTAGGCGGAATGTTGACTAACTACCAAACCATCAGACAATCAATCCGTAAACTTGACATCATCGAGAAAATGGAAGAAGATGGACAAATTGACCTTCTGACTAAAAAAGAAGCGTTAATGCTTAGAAGAAAAAAAGAGAAACTTTTGGATTACCTTGGTGGTATCCGTAATATGAAAAACTTACCAGATATGATTTTTGTTATTGACACCGTCAAAGAAAAAATTGCCGTTCAAGAAGCAAGACGTCTTGGAATCACCGTTGTGGCTCCACTTGATACCAACTGTGATCCTGATGTTGTTGATCTTCCAATCCCAGGAAACGATGATGCGATTCGTTCAATCCAACTTTTCTGTAAAGAGATGTGTGAAGCGATGACTGAGGGTTATGAAATCCGTTCAAAAGATGCTCCTGCAACTGAAGAAGTAGTAGAGATCAACGAAGATGAGAAAAAAGAGTTGATCGCAGAAGTGGTCAGCGAAGCAGAATTTGCAGTAGAGGAAGGCGAATAATGGCTGAGATCACTGCTGCTTTAGTCAAAGAACTACGTGAGTCCACTGGGGCTGGTATGATGGACTGCAAAAAAGCACTGGTCGATACCGATGGTGATTTTGAAGCAGCAAAAGATCTTTTAAGAGAAAAAGGTCTTGGTAAAGCGGCTAAAAAAGCTGACAGACTTGCCAGTGAAGGTTTGGTCAACGTTTTTGTTGATCCAAGTCTTAAAATAGCAACCGTGAGTGAAATCAATGCTGAAACAGACTTCGTTGCAAAAAATGAAGGCTTTATCAATTTAACCAAAGATACAACGTCACATATTCAAACAACCAATGTTGAGACGGTTGAAGAGTTGATGAAAACAACCATCAATGGTACAGTGTTTGAAGAGTATTTTGCAACCAAAGTTGCAACGATTGGTGAAAACCTTGTCGTTAGACGTTTTGCGACACTAAAAGCGGGTGCCAATGGCGTTGTCAATGGCTATGTTCATTCAAACGGTCGTGTGGGAGTTTTAATTGCGGCTAATTGTGACAGCGAAAAAACAGCAGCGGCAGCGGGCGAATTTATCCGTAACTTGTGTATGCACGCTGCGGCAATGAAACCTAGTTTTTTAAGCTACACAGAACTTGATGCTGAGTTTGTTGAAAAAGAGACCATTGGTATTAAAGCAGACATTGAAAAAGAGAATGAAGAGTTAGCACGGCTTAAAAAACCTCTTAAACGTATGCCACTTTTTGTTTCTCGTGTACAGTTAACCGATGCTGTTTTAGAGAATGCTAAAGCTGAGATGCAAGCAGAACTTAAAGCACAAGGTAAACCTGAGCAAATCTGGGATAAAATCATTCCTGGACAACTTGAGCGTTTTATCGCTGATAACACTCAGCTTGACCAACAGTACACCCTTTTAAGTCAATTCTATGTTATGGATGATAAAAAAACCATTGCACAAGTGGTTGAAGAAAAAGCTAAAGAGCTTGGTGGTAAAATTGAGCTTGTAGGCTATGTTCGTTTTGAACTAGGCGAAGGCTTAGAAAAAAAAGCATGTGACTTTGCGAGCGAAGTTGCTGAGCAACTCAAATAAATCTAAAATTTTTCGTGGTGGAGAGGCAACTCTTCACCCTCTTTCTTGAAGGACATTGATGTCTTTACTGCATGCACAAAATATCTCTCACGCTTTTGATTATCTTCTGTTTGAAAATGTTGATTTTAGCCTCGCTCCGAAAGAATCGATGGCGATTTTAGGTGTCAGTGGCAGTGGAAAATCAACCTTACTTCATATTTGCTCGACACTGCTTCAGCCCAATCAAGGCGAAGTCATTTTGTGCGATCATACTATTTACAGCGATAGTGATGATGCAAGATTAAAACTCAGACGTTACGATGTAGGGATAATTTTTCAGTCTCACTATCTTTTTAAAGGTTTTTTTGCCAATGAAAATGTGGAACTTGCCTCCTTTATCAGTGATCAAGCAATTGACCCTAGCATGTTAGAGCGTTTAGGCATCAGCAACTTTATGCACTACCGTGTGGGTGATCTCTCAGGTGGTCAACAACAACGTGTCTCTATAGCGCGTGTACTGGCGAAAAAACCCAAAATTATCTTTGCCGATGAGCCCACGGGAAACTTGGATGATAAAACTGCACAAGAGGTTATGAACGTTTTGTTTGAGTATATTGAAAAAGAGAATGCTGCCCTTCTTTTAGTCACTCATAATCATCAGTTAGCCAAACAATGCACCTACACCAGACATCTCCATGTGGATGGACTCAAAGAGGAAGCATAACGTGGAATCACTTGTTAAACTTTTTGGTGAAGGACAGGTTATTCTCTTTTTTCTTCTTTTTGCTCGTTTAAGTGGTCTTTTTGCTTTTTTCCCTTTTTTTTCTCATTCCAATATTCCACTGAGCATTAAATCAGGTATCACGTTTTTTATGGTTATTTTTTTATTTCCACTGCTTCCACCAGCCTTACATGTAAATGCAACACTGCTTACTCTTTCGTTGGCGATTGTAGGAGAACTTTTAATTGGTTTTGTAGCTGGGCTTTTTTTAACCATAACGATTTCCATTTTGCAGATGGCGGGAATGCAGATCTCCTTTGTGATGGGTTTTACGATGGCAAGTGTTGTGGATCCTCAAACGAGTACCTCGATTCCTCTCATATCCCAAATGCTCTCATTAATTGGTCTTATGGTTATTTTAGCGTTTAATGGGCATCATCAAATGCTCCTTTTTATCGCTGATTCTCTAACACTTTTGCCGCTAGGGAGTTTTTATCCACAAACCAATATTCTCGTCTATCTTCTCAAGGCGATGACAGGAATGTTTGTGTATGGGTTTATTCTCTCGTTTCCTGTGGTAGGCTTTTCGCTTCTTTTAGATGTTGTGTTTGGAATGCTGATGAAAACAATGCCTCAATTTAACCTTTTGGTGATTGGATTTCCTATTAAGATTATGGTTTCTTTAGTGGTCCTTGTTGCTATATTGGCATCGATGATGCTGCTCTTTAAGAAAGAATTTATCGAAGCGCTCAACCATTTGACCATTCTTTTCGTACGTTAAAGCAATCATAAATTTTTTTATACTACAATGAGTGTTAATAATTCTCATTCAGGAGTGAGCATGCGCCTGTTACTACTCAATAATAATCCCGCTGTTTCAAGATTGATCAAACTTAGTGCCGAAAAAGCAGGGTATGAGTTAGACGAGTTTGAAGATTACGGCTTAGTGCCACTCACTATGTATGATCTCATTTTAGTCGATAATGAGCTCTACGATGAAAATGCTCTAGCAGGTCTACGGGAACATACAGACTGTGATTATGTCGTTTACATTTGCCAAAGAGGCTCCAAAAAACCTGAAGCTGTTAATGTTGTACTTGAAAAACCCTTTTTACCAACCGATTTTTTACTTCTTTTAGAGAAGATTAAAAATGTGATTGAAAGCCACAAAGCAGAAGAGGTCAAAGAAGATCCCGTAGCGGTCTCTTCTGGAGCAACCGATGCGTTTGATATTGATCAAATTGATACACTTGAGGGTGAAGAGGATATGCTACCTATTAACCTTCTGGAAGAGTATGACAATGACGTTAAAAAAGAGGAGTCAGACAATCAAAGCGACAGCTTTGATGACCTTGACGATCTTGACGATTTGAACGTAGACGATCATGCGTTAGAAGATAGGGAATTTGACCTCGAAGACAAAGCATTGACACTTGAAGATACATTCTCCTTTGACACGGTTGATGCTTTGGATAAAGAAGAGGCTACGACACCTTTTGAAGATTTTGATTTTGAAGAAGAGCCGAGTGCTGCTACGTCATCTTTGGATGAAGAAGAGGATGAGAGTGTCGATGAAGAGGTGCATAATCCTTCCGTTTTGGATAAAGATGATATTGATGAAGTGAAGCAACTGTTAGATGAAAGCGAAGAAGTAGAGGATGAAAAAGAGATTGACACATTGTCACTAGAGGCTCTTGGTAGCCAAGAAGACGATGCCGGAACCTTCTTCTTGGATGAAGATGAGAAAGAAGAAGAACCTCTGGTGAAAGAGGAAGATTCTTTAGCGCTTGAAGCGGATGATATGTCGGATTTAACCTTTGAAGAGGTACCTCCCGTAGACGATGAGATGGAAGAAGATCCGGGAGAAGATGCGATTGCTGTAGAAGATCAAGAAGAGATTATTGATGATTTTGCAGAAGTGATTGAGGAAAAAATAGAAGAAGAGAAAGAACAAGCATTAGAAGAAGATGCGTTCCTTCCAAATCTTGATAATGACCTTAGTGGCTTGGATGATGCGCTAGGAGAGATTGACTCTTTGGATGATCTGAATGAATCGATGCTCAAAGTGGCTTTTGGTGAAGAGGTTGAAGAAGAAGCTCCTGCTCGTGTCGCTGCTGCAGCTCCAAAAAGCCAAGATATTGAAGTGATTCGTGATGAGATTGAGAATAGCATTGCGCGCAGTATCTCAAGTTTAGCACAAAGTGACATTTTACGTGAAGCGCTTAAGGGAATGCGTCTGAATATCTCCATTACCTTTGATGAGAAGTAGCCGTGAAGGGTAACCTTTTAGTCATTTCAGGACCGAGTGGCTCGGGGAAAAGCTCTTTAATGAAAGAGGTGCTTCAAGAGATTCCCGATGCGTACTTTTCAATTTCAAGCACAACACGCTCCATTCGTGAAGGGGAAAAAGATGGTGTTAATTACCACTTCATCTCCAAAGCGGAGTTTGAAAAAGATATAGATGAAGGGTTTTTCCTAGAGTGGGCAAAAGTGCATGATAACTACTATGGTACATCACTCAAGCCTATTTTAAAAGAGTTGCATGAAGGTAAACTGGTCATTTGCGATATTGATGTGCAAGGACATAAAATTGCACGGGAAAAATTTGGAAGCATTATCACCTCTGTTTTTATCACAACACCCGATCAAAAATCACTCAAAGAGCGTCTGATCAACCGTGGAACTGATAGTGCAGAAGTGATTGAAAAGCGTTTAGATAATGCTGTTTCTGAGATGACACGTATTCGAGAATACGATTATCTTTTAATTAATGACGATTTTAAAACCACGTTGCACGCATTGTTTGCCATTGCACATGCTTCACGAAAAAAAATGGCGTTAATGGATTTGGGTGAATTTATGAGTGCGTGGGCCAACATCGAATAGACTTTTTGTTTATCAAAAAATGGTACAATACCAATAACTATATATATCGTTATCAGACAAAGGAGAGAGTATGGGTTCGTTTAGTATTTCACATTGGTTAGTCATCTTAGCAGTGGTTGTTTTGCTTTTTGGTGCAAAAAAAATACCAGAACTTGCTAAAGGTGTAGGTCAAGGTATTAAAGATTTTAAAAAAGCGATTAAAGAAGATGAACAAGCAAAAACAACAGTCGATCAAGTAGAGACAAAACTTGAATCTGGTGCTACACCAACGGCTACAACATCAACACCCTCAGACGAAAAAAAGTCTGTATAAGGTTACGTATTGAAAAAATCGGTTATTCGTGCTATTCAAGAAACATTACAAAGAGAGTTTGTTTTAGAGAAACCTACCAATCTCTCTTTTGGTCATTATGCAACCCCCATCGCTTTTTCGCTTGCGAAAGAGCTCAAAAAATCCCCGATTGCCATTGCAGAAGAGATTTGTGCCCAGTTTGATCTTGGTGATATTTTTCAAGAAGTAACCCCGATTAAAGGGTACATTAACTTCAAACTCAGTGAAAGCTTTTTGGATCAGTATGCCACATGGGTGATTCAAAATGAGGCACTTTTTGGAAAAGACGATCAAACGGAGACGATACTGCTTGAGTATGTCAGTGCCAATCCAACAGGTCCCTTGCATATCGGTCATGCTAGAGGTGCCGTTTTTGGTGACGCTCTTGCACGCATTGGAAAACACTTAGGGTATAAGATTACCACAGAGTATTATGTCAACGATGCAGGGAATCAAGTGGATCTCTTGGGACTTTCTCTTTATCTCTCAGGGCGCGAGCACATTTTAGGCTTACATGTAAACTGGCCAGAAGAGTTTTATCGAGGTGAATACATCATTGATCTCGCCCATGTTGCCAAAACAGAGCTAGGCAGCACGATTTTTGAAGATGAAGCCAATATTAAAATGCTCTCCATCTGGGGCAAAGATAAGATGTTAGAATTGATTAAGTCCAATCTTGCTGATGTGGGCATTGAATTTGAACAATTTGTCAGCGAAAAATCTCTTTACGATAAATGGGATGAGAGCTTTGTTAAACTTCAAAAAAATGACAAAACCTATGAAGAGGGTGCTAAAATCTGGATTCGCTCTACCGAACTAGGTGATGAAAAAGATCGTGTGGTGGTGAGAGAAGATGGCAGACCAACCTATCTTGCAGGGGATATTATCTACCACGATAACAAATTTCAACGAGGCTATGATCGCTACATCAATATCTGGGGTGCAGATCATCACGGGTATATTGCACGGGTCAAAGCCGCGATTAACTTTTTAGGGTATGATGAGCAAAAGCTTGAGGTTTTGCTGGCTCAAATGGTCTCTCTGCTTAAAGGCGGTGAGCCGTATAAAATGAGCAAACGTGCGGGCAATTTTATTCTAATGAGTGATGTGGTTAGCGAAGTGGGAAGCGATGCCTTACGTTTTGTTTTCCTCAGTAAAAAATCGGATACACATCTTGAATTTGATGTGGATGTCTTTAAACAAGAAGACAGTAACAATCCTATTTTTTACATCAATTATGCCCATGCGCGCATCAATCAAATTTTTTCAAAAGCAGAAAAAACACTGGAAGATGTCCAAAATATCACGTTAGAAAATCTCAGCGAAGAGGCACACAATCTTCTCTTTAGCGCCCTTTTATTGCCTGAGGTGCTTGAAGATGCTTTTAACTCGCGTCAAGTACAAAAATTGACAGAATACCTTAAAAATTTAGCGGCAAGCTTGCATAAATTTTACAATGAAAACCGTGTTGTCGGTAGTGCGGATGAAGAAAAATTTCTCAAACTCTTCGCTGTTGTAGCCCTTTCACTCCGCGTAGGACTTAAACTGATAGGTATTAACGCCAAAGATAAAATGTAACGTATGCGTGTGAAACGATCGTTTATTATTTCTGCTCTAACACTGTGTCTTAAAAATCTAAAACTATTTTTAGTAGCCCTTCTTTTAGGAGGGTTATCCTACTCGTACGAAGTTTTCATCGCACGCGATACGATGAGCTTTCAAGGCATTCCTATTGCAACGCAAAACTCATCCTACACACGTATTTTTCGAAACAGTGCTTATATGGTCGGTTACTCTGATCTTAAAGGCAATCCTCTTTGGGTTGTTTATAAACTGACGCCTGCCGATGAAAATGCACCTCACCTTAAACGCCCTGATGGCTTTCATGCCGATTGGCGCAATGTAGGGTTGATCACTAGCAGTGATTATACGAACAGTGGTTACGATAGAGGTCATATGGCACCCAACCATGCCATTGCGCTTCTGTATGGCAAAGAAGCGCAGTATGAGACCTTTTTGATGACCAACATTACCCCTCAAAAACCCTCTTTGAACCAAAAACTGTGGCAACAGTTAGAAGCAATGGAATTAGACACCTTTGCGCCGAAATTTAAAACGCTTTGGGTCTACACGGGTCCTTTGTTTGATCAAAAGGTTACGCGATTGAAAAGCTCGTATTGTGTAGAAATTCCTGATGCGTTTTACAAAATTTATGTGGGAATAAAAGAGAGTGGTGAGATCAAATCTTTAGCCTTGATTGTTCCTCAAAATGCAAAAGCCAATGATCGTTTGGAAAAATATGTGGTGAGTATCGATGAGGTGGAGCGTCGTAGTGGATTTGATTTTTTACATGAGTTGGATGACACGCTTGAAAATACACTTGAAAAAAAGATAGAGCTAAAGAGCTGGTTTTAATCTTTACATGTAAAGATTTTAGGCGTCGATGGTAGGGCTAGGTTTTGAGAAAAAGTGACCTTGCGCATACTCAATACCCAAGGTTTGAATCATCTCATAAATGGACGCATCACTGACATATTCAGCAATCACTTTAATCTGCGCTTCCTTCGCAAAAGCAACAATGTTTTTAACCAATAAAAACGAGATTTTATCGTCTAACACTTTTTGAATAATTGCGCCATCAATTTTAATATAATCGGTTTTAATCTCTGCAAGATAGATAAAATTGGAGCATCCGCTACCAAAATCATCAATGTAAATGGTATACCCGAACTCTTTAAGCATCAAAAGATTGTTTTTGGCATCTTCTCTGTTGGTAATATCTTCAGTTTCAATGATCTCTAGTTCGAGCCTTGAAGCAAAAAGCCACTGGTGGTTGTTTTTGAGCCTGTAAGAGAGTAGTTGGTAAGTCCTAATTGGTTGGTATTGACGTTAAAAAGAGGCAGCTCTTTTAAAATGTCATTGAGCTTGGTGTATTGCATGAGGCGGATCTCTTTTTGAGAATAAATTACCACATGCCCGATCTTTTCATTGACTGTTTGTAACGAATTATCAGACGTTGCTTTGTACTCTTGCAAAAGTGCATCAAGTGAGTCAGAAAAGAGCAGACTACTCAAGAGCCCAAGCAGTACAATAATCTTCATGGTAGAGTCTGCAATCCTTACATGTAATATAAAATTGTTATTAGTGTATAGAAAAGAAAAGCTTAATAATCTCTATGGAAGCAGTAAGGCGTAATCGAATTGTAATAGGCTATGGAAATGCCTTCACGGTTTTGGAAGCACATACTTTACATGTACCGTTCATGACGATAAAACTATGGCTGATATGAAAGCCACTTTGCGAAACAATCGTTTCTAAAAGCGGTTTTGTCTCTATAAACAGATCTTCAACACTGCCACATTCTGAACATAGAAGATGAATATGCGGTACTTTTTTGATCTCGTACTGCTGTTTTTGCTGTGGAAGTTTGACCTCTTCTAAAATGTGAAACGAGATAAGATCGTTGATGTTTCGGTAAAGTGTTGCTTTAGACATCGTGGGGTATTTTTGAAAAATGGAGTCATAGAGTGTATCAATATCGACATGCCCAAACTGATCGATGGAATCTAAAATCGCAAGTCTTTGGTGCGTTGATTTGAGGTTGCTTGCTTTTAAGACCTCTTTAAACCGATCCATTTGAATGCTGTCCTTTACATGTTATGTCAAATTTTATAGGAGCTGAACTTAATAAGATATTAACTATCCTATTTATTCTTTAAGTATAATAGGAAATTATTCTAAATAAGATTAATTACTATTTAAGATTTAAATTCATATACTTCTCATATAAACTTAAAAAGGAGAAGAAATGCAAATTTCTAAGATACTTAGTCTTTGCGCACTCAGTGCAACCGTTGTTTTCGGGGCAAACACGCTAGTCGATAAGGTGAAACAAAATGGGATCGAAGCCATTCCTGTAAGTCAACTGGAAGTTTTAAAGCTAATTGATGATCCTAAGGATCCAATCACGCCTGCCAAAGTCGAATTGGGCAAAAAACTCTACTTTGATCCTCGTATGTCACGAAGTTCGATCATCAGTTGCAATACCTGTCACAATCTTGCAACAGGAGGAGTGGATGGTATTAGTGCGGCAATCGGGCATGGTTGGACTGCCAACCCACACCATCTTAACTCCCCAACGGTCTATAACTCTGCCTTTTTTAAAGCCCAATTTTGGGATGGTAGAAGCCCACACTTAGCTGACCAAGCGCAAGGTCCTGTTCAAGCAGGTCCAGAGATGGCTGCCCCTCCAAAATTGGTTGAAGAGCGCATAAACTCTATTCCTGCGTATGTCGATGAGTTTAAAGGTGCCTATGGCGATAACGTGAAAATCTCATTTGAGAAAATTACATCCACGATTGCGATTTTTGAAAAAACGTTGGTTACCCCATCGCGTTTTGATGATTTTTTAAATGGCAATGCAAATGCCTTGAGTAAAGCTGAAAAAGAGGGGTTGGAAGTGTTTATGGATAAAGGGTGTGCGAGTTGTCATAATGGCATTGCTTTAGGTGGGACGATGCAACCGTTCCAAGTCGCTGGTAAATATAAATTTGCCCAAGTGGGTGATTTTGCAGGGGATAAAAACGGTATGGTGAAAACACCAACACTTCGCAATATCACAGAAACAGCGCCATACTTCCACAATGGAGCGATCTGGACACTCAAAGATGCGATCAAAGAGATGGGAAGTACCCAACTGGGCATCAGCATCAGCGATGCAGAGAGTACTAAAATAGAGACATTTCTGAAAGCGTTAAAGGGGAGAAAACCAGTAGTGATCTATCCTGAGCTTCCGGAGAGCAGTGAGAAAACGCCCAAACCTGACGCAAAACTTTAATAGATTTTTTCAAAAGAGTCAAAAGTTTTTGCCTCAAAAGAGGCAAGCTTTAGTGTATAGCGCAGCGTAGGCTCTTAGGCTTTGCCTAGGAGCCGTTGTTAAATAAGCTTACTCTACGCCTCTTACTTTTTTCATCTCGTCTTCGCGCTCTTTGAGGAAAAGTTCAAGATTGTATTTTTGACGATACACGGGTGTCATAAGGTGAATTAAAATGTCTCCCATATCAATCACCGTCCAGTTATCATCGGCGTCAACGTTTAAAAAACTCTCCCCCGCACCTTTGAGTTCGGTTTTGAGGTGGTCTAAAAGTGAAAGACCATGTCTCTCGCCCATCGTGGTTGCGATCACAACCGTGTTGACAAAATAGTCTTTATTTGTCATATCAAATACTTGTATCTCTTCTGCTTTTTTATCACTTAAAGCAGTGACAATTCTTTCGATTCTATTATCCATTGGATTCCTTGTATAAAACGCTATCACTTCATTTTTGATGCTTTTGGGGATAAATCGTGGGTCCAAAAATGAGCGGAGCTTTGAAGAACTGATATTAACATTAATTGGTAAAATTTTCAAGTCTTTAGGTGGGCTAAAAGTACCTCTGGGAGCTACGACAAATTCTACGTGAGAGCAAAGCTCGTCATAACGGTTCCATTTGGGCAAAGCGGTAAAACTGTCACTGCCCACAATAAGATAAATCTTGGCATTTTTGTAAAGATGCTTTACATGTAAAACGGTTTCGATGGTCGGAACCTGTCTTTTTTGATTGCATTCGTACGAAAAAATCTCTACTTTTTCCATGCCTTCAAACATCGTGGCAAGCCAACGTTGGCGCATTGGAGCTGGAGCGCAAAAGCTCTCTTTAAAAGGGCTAAGATACGTAGTAACCACTAAAAGCTTGTCAATATCGAGGATTTCAAGGGCTTTTTGGACGATGAGCTCATGCCCTGTGTGGGGAGGATCGAAAGAGCCTCCAAAAATAGCTATGTTCAACGGTGTGTCTCCATGGACTTTAAACTTTTTTATACATCATTTTTGCTAAAATAATTCGCTTTTCTAAAAGCGAGTATGGATTAAAACGACTATTATATCAAAAGGAAGACCTATGGCACTCAAAATTGCTATAAATGGATTTGGTCGCATTGGAAGATGCGTTGCTAGAATTATTGATTCACGCGATGATGTTGAGCTCGTATGTGTTAACGATACGGCAGATCGTGCTATGACAAAACAGTTACTCAAATACGATAGCGTCCATGGTGTGTTTCCTGGCAGCGTTGCATTATTAGAAGATGATTATATGCAAATAGGAAAAGCAAACGTCAAAATGTTTTCAACCCGCGATCCTAAAGCGTTAAATTTTGCAGACTACGGTGTTGATGTGGTTCTTGAATGCACGGGCGCACTTTTAACGCTCAAAGATACCCAGGTGTTTATTGACAATGGCATCAAAAGAGTCGTTATGTCCGCTCCTGCAAAAGACGATACACCAACCTTTGTGATCGGTGTTAACGAACACACCTATGCAGGTCAGAGCATTGTTTCCAATGCCAGCTGTACGACCAACTGTTTGGGCCCTGTCGCCAAAATTTTGGATGATGCTTTTGGCATTGACAAAGGATTGATGACAACGGTTCACTCGTATACCAACGATCAAAATATTTTAGATGTCAAACACAGCAAAGATTTACGTCGCGCTCGTGCGGCTGCGATCAATATGATCCCAACGAGTACCGGAGCTGCTAAGGCGATTGGGTTGGTTCTTCCACACCTCAAAGGACGTTTGCACGGACAAAGTGTGCGTGTTCCAACGCCAAACGTTTCAATGGTCGATCTTAACGTTCTTCTTAAAAAAGAGACCACCAAAGAAGAGATCAATGCACTCTTTCGTGAGCAAGCCAATGGCAAACTCAAAGGCATTTTAGAAGTCGATGTGGAACAAAGAGTTTCTCAAGATTTCGTTACCAGTACGCTGAGTTCCATTGTTGCCTTAGATCTTACACAAGTCATCGGTGGCAATATGGTCAAAGTGATGGCATGGTATGACAATGAGTGGGGCTATTCAACCCGTTTGGTTGATATGGCGTTACATGTAAGCAAATAAACGTAAGGATTAGGAATGATTCGCTCCATTAGAGACCTCGATATTGCAGGCAAAAAAGTATTTATTCGTTGTGATTTCAACGTGCCTTTAGATGAATTTACCAATATCACCGATGACAGACGTGTTCGCTCAGCGATTCCTACGATTCGTTACTGTTTGGACCATGGCTGTTCGATTATCTTAGCCAGTCATTTGGGTCGCCCAAAAGGTGCTGTGGATGAAAAATATTCCTTAGCGCCCGTTCAAATGAGACTTAAACGACTTTTAGACAAAGAGGTTCTTTTAAGCTCTGATGTCATCGGGAAAGATGCGCAAGAAAAAGCGACACATTTACAAGCAGGGGAAGTTCTTTTATTGGAAAATTTACGTTTTCACAAAGGTGAAACGGCGAATGATGAAGAGTTCGCCAAAGCGCTTGCGGACATGGCAGAAGTGTACATCAACGATGCGTTTGGTGTGTGTCACCGTGCGCATGCTTCGGTAGAAGCGATTACGCATTATTTCAATGAAAAAAGTTCTGCCGCTGGATTTTTACTTCAAAAAGAGGTTGAGTTTTCTAAAAACTTGCTTCGTCGCCCAACCCGACCGTTTGTTGCCGTTGTGGGTGGGAGCAAAGTCAGTGGAAAACTTCAAGCACTGGTAAATTTACTGCCTCGTGTCGATAAACTCGTTATTGGTGGCGGTATGGCATTTACGTTCTTAAAAGCACAAGGGTTAGACATTGGTAACTCCTTGGTCGAAGATGAACTTTTAGATGAAGCCAATCGTGTGATGGAAGAGGCAAAACGCTTGGGTGTGAAACTTTACTTACCAGTCGATGTTGTAGCGGCACAAACCTGCTCACAAGACGCAACGATCAAATTTGTCACGGTTCAAGAGATTCCTAAAGGCTGGATGGGCTTGGACATTGGACCTGCAACATCACGTCTGTTTAGAGAAGCACTTGCTGATGCACAAACGATTCTTTGGAATGGGCCGATGGGCGTTTTTGAGCTTGAAAAATTCTCCAAAGGCAGCTTTAAAATGTCGCATGTGATCGCAGAAGCACACGCAACAACCGTTGTTGGTGGTGGTGATACCGCCGATGTCGTCGCTCGTGCAGGTGATGCCGATGAGATGACGTTTATCTCCACTGGTGGGGGAGCGAGCTTAGAATTGATCGAAGGCAAAGAGCTTCCAGGCGTTAAAGTGCTGAGCCAAAGTGAGACGGAATAAGCATGATCATTGCTTCAAATTTTAAAACCAACTACACCAGAAGCTCGGCAAAGGCGTTTATCCAAGCGATACAAGCGTTTGTTGCCAATACCAAAAGCGAGCAACAGGTGCGCATTTTTGCCCCTTTTACGGCGCTAGATCGCTTTGATGAGGTTGCGAGTCTTAAAGTGGGTGCTCAAAACTTTTACCCCGTGCAAAATGGCTCGTATACCGGTGAAATTGGCTTTGAACAGCTCGAAGAGTTTGGCATCCAAACTGTTTTGATTGGGCACAGTGAGAGACGTCATATCTTAAAAGAGTCACAGAGTTTGAGTGCGCAGAAGTATGATTTTGCCAAAGCCAGAGAGTCTGAGATCATTTATTGTATTGGTGAACCTGCCGAGATTCGTGTGCAAGGCATTGATGCAGTCATGAGCTATCTGTGGGAGCAGTTTGAAGGCATTGATATTAATTACGACAAACTTATCATTGCCTATGAGCCTGTTTGGGCGATTGGGACGGGTTTAACGGCTAGCTTGGAAGACATTGAAGAGGTGTTAACACGCCTGCGTGAAAAACTCTCAGCACCCCTGCTGTATGGCGGTAGTGTGAAGGTTGAAAACATTGAAACGATCTTACATGTAAACGCATGCGATGGTGTTTTGGTCGGAACGGCGAGTTGGAATGAAAACGCGTTTTGCGAGATGATTCGCATCGCAGATAACGTTAAAAAATAAGAGGAGAGTGAAGTATGGTCATGAAGGGCAAAAAAGGTCTTATCGTAGGAATTGCCAATAATAAATCGATTGCGTATGGCATCGCAAAAGCGTGCAGAGAACAAGGGGCTGAGCTTGCGTTTACCTACTTAAATGAATCGTTGGAAAAGCGTGTACGCCCCATTGCCGATGAGTTTGGTAGTGATAAAGTATATGAGCTTGACATTAATAATCCAGCCCATTTAGAAGCCTTGACCGCTTCATTGGAAAAAGATTTTGGGAAGATCGATTTTGTGGTTCACTCAGTCGCATATGCGCCTAAAGAAGCCCTTAGCGGTAAATTTGTCGACACCACCAAAGAGGCATTTGACATTGCCCTTGGCACATCGGCGTACTCCTTGGTTTCCCTTTCACGCGCATGTTTGCCTGTGTTGAATGACAATAGTTCTATTTTAACGCTCTCTTATTTGGGCGGCCCTCGCTATGTGCCACATTACAATGTGATGGGTGTTGCTAAAGCGGCTCTTGAAGCAAGCGTGCGTTACCTTGCGGTTGATCTTGGTCGTCAGGGCATTCGTGTGAATGCAATCAGTGCAGGGCCTATTAAAACCCTTGCGGCGAGTGGCATAGGTGATTTTAGAATGATTCTTCGTTGGAATGAGATCAACGCACCGCTTCGTAAAAATGTGACGACCGATGAAGTGGGCAACAGCGGCATGTACCTTTTAAGTGACCTTTCCAGTGGCGTTACGGGTGAAATTCACTACGTCGATAGCGGCTATAACATCATGGGTATGGGAATGGACGAGACCAATGAAGAGGGTCATACCATTCTTGCATGGGATAATCAAAAATAAGGAAACCGCATGAAATTAGTGCTGCAAAAACTTGGATATGTAGTACTGATGCTCTGCATTATTTCTTTGATCTCTTTTGGGGCGATTCATCTCGCCCCGAATTCGTTTTTTGCCAGTGGTGAACTCAATCCCAACATTACTCCCGAATCACTCGAACAACTCAAACGTGTTTACGGGCTTGATCAATCCCTCACAGCGCAATTTTTCGCATGGTTTAAAGCGATGCTCCAGCTTGACTTTGGTATCTCGTTTGCCAGTGGAAAAGCAGTGCGCGATGAGATATTAGAACGCCTTCCGATCACCCTTTTGATGAATGTGATCAGTATGATTTTAGTCTTTATGTTAGCGCTGTATTGGGGCATCAAATCGGCCATGAAGCATTCAAAGCTTTACGATAAAAGCATCAAGCAAATCGCACTGATCAGCTACGCGATGCCTTCGTTTTACCTGGCACTTCTTCTGGTCATTCTCTTAGCCGTTCAGTGGAAACTTTTTCCTATCTCTGGGCTTCACTCTCAAGGGATAAGCGAAAGTGGATGGGTTTATCTGTCCGATATGGCGTGGCATTTGGTTTTGCCCATTTTTGTGATGGTTTTTGGAGGATTGGGGAGTTTGATCTTGTATGTGCGAAGTTTGACACTCAATATTTTAAAAAGCGACTACATCTTTTTTGCCAAAAGCAGAGGCATTGAAGGAAAAGCGCTTTTGATGCGGTTTATTTTACCCAATCTGTCCCCTCCGATTGTAACGATTCTAGGGCTTTCGCTACCTGGTCTCATTGGTGGCAGTGTCATTTTGGAGTCTATTTTTGCGATCAATGGTATGGGATTGCTCTTTTACCAAAGTGCTTTAAGCAGGGATTATCCTGTGATTATGGGGATACTCATTATCTCCTCTTTTTTAACGTTACTGGGCAATATGATTGCCGATTTGATTTTAACAAAACTCAATCCTCATTTTAAACGTAGAGGATAAAACACTTTAAAGGAAAAAACAATGAAAACGACTCTTTTAACATTGCTTATCGTGGGACTCATGAGTGGATGCGCGACATGGGGAGGCATTAAAAAAGATGCCAAAGATGGTGCGGAGTGGACCAAAGAGAAGATCAATCATGGGGCTGAATACGTGAAAGAGAAGACGGAATAAAGAGAAAAAAGAGGTTTACATGTAAAGCGTTTTCGCTTTACATGTAAAGACGATTACAGTCCACCAAAAAGGTTTTTAAGGGCGTTTGGATCGCGTTGTTCGGCTAACTCATCGCTGTTTGGATTTGCATTTGCACTTGCGCCACCTGATTCAACGAGTTCAATTTCAAAACCGGTCAGCATGGACGTCAAACGAATATTGATACCATTTTTGCCAATCGCTTTTGATTTTTGATCACTTGGAAGGGTAACGATGGCTTTGCCATTTTGAATTTTGACATTGGAGATAATGGCAGGACTGAGTGCGCGCGCGATAAAAATTTCAGGAACGTTTGAGTACTCAATACAGTCGATATTTTCATTGTGCAGTTCTTTGCTGACCGCATTAATTCTCACACCCTTGGTTCCAACGGTTGCGCCCACCGCGTCAATGTTGGGGTGAAGGGAGGTTAATGCAATCTTCGCGCGCTCCCCTGGGATTCTCGCACTGCCGATGATTTTAATCAACTCATCTTTGATCTCAGGCACTTCAAGCTCTAAAAGAGACTCTAAAAATTTTGGGCTGGTACGTGAAAGTTCAACATACATGCCTTGTGATTTATCGATGAGCACTTTACGAATCACGCTTTTAACGACGTTACCGACTTTAAATTTCTCGCCTTTAATACGGTTTTTACGTGGCAATACGGCTCTAATTTCTTCAATCTCAATGTACGTATTTTCATCATTATCCACACGTACCACGGTTCCAAAAACGGTTTTGCCTACGAGCTTTTGGTATTTTTCAAAAATGTTATTTTCTAAGAGGCGTTGAATGTGATACTCTAGCTCTTTTTGAAGCGTTGCAGCAGCTGTTCTGCCTAGGTTATCGAGAGGCAATTCATAGGTCAGTTCATCGCCAATGTCAATCTCAGGATCAACCTCTTTTGCCTCTTTAATCGCGATAAAATTTTCATTGCCCTCTAGAAGTCTTGCATCATCAGGTTCGACAACGATGACTTTTTGATAGAGTTTAAGTGTTTTGGTCGCAGGGTCAATCTCTGCACCGTATTCGTATTCTGCGCCGTAAATTCGTTTTGCCGTTTTAATGAGTGCCAAGGTTACGGTGTTCTTAACTTCTTTAATGTCGAGCCCTTTTTCATGGGCAATAGATTCTATAATGTCTACAATTTTTTCCATAAGTTTCCTTAATAAAGATACATATTTTTTATGTCATGTGTGTTATTCGCAATGATGAAAAATCAAAATGGAAATTTAAACGATTGCGGTGAAGAGTAAGGATTATAACTAAAATCTTCTTTTATTTTTCTTTATAAGAAAGCATCTGTTTGCTTTTAATGAGGAATTTATCGAAAACAAAGTATACTTCGCGATATATCTTTGTGCGTGTTGTACACATACGATAATTTTTGCGATAGAAAAGAGGTTTACAATGGAAATCAAATTAGCACGAAATGAAATTAATGGAAAACCAAAGACAATTACATTGGACAAAGTGACAGAGATTATTGAGAAAGAGGGACAAAAGATTTTTTATTTTGACAAAGAAAATTCTCATAAAGACCTCGTGGCACTGGTCGAGCACTTTGAAGCACAAGGGTTTAGCGTCTATTTAAGAGACATTCGTTACGGGTTGGGTGAGAGCGATTACATGTACGAAGTACATATCCTCTAAGGCTGGATTTTGGGTATAGCAGAATCAAAAAAGCTTTATATCGAGACCCTTGGGTGTGCGATGAATGTGCGGGACTCTGAGCACATTATCGCCGAGCTTGGGGATAAAGAAAATTATGTTTTAACGAACAATCTACAAGAAGCAGATCTGATCTTGGTCAACACCTGTAGTGTGCGTGAAAAACCTGTCAGTAAACTCTTTTCAGAGATCGGAAAATACAACCTTCAAAAAAAAGAGGGGGCGAAGATCGGTGTGTGCGGATGCACCGCAAGTCATTTGGGCAAAGAGATCTTCAGGCGCGCGCCGTATGTGAGTTTCGTCATCGGCGCACGCAACGTCTCCAAAATCTCCACAGCAGTTAATACAGAAAAATTTCTCAGCGTCGATACCGACTATGATGAGAGCACCTATGCCTTTGGAGAATACCGCAACAGTTTGTACAAAGCGTATGTGAACATCTCCATCGGCTGCGATAAAAAATGCACCTACTGCATCGTGCCCCAAACCAGAGGCGATGAGATTTCTATTCCAGCCGATTTGATTGTTAATGAAGCTCGAAAAGCAGCCAAAAATGGGGCGAAAGAGATCTTTTTACTCGGGCAAAATGTCAACAATTATGGCAGACGTTTTAGCGGAAATATCGAGCGTTCTATGGATTTTTCAGACCTACTCAATTTGATCAGTGAAATCCCAGAAGTTGAGCGCATCCGTTTTACCTCACCGCACCCCTTGCACATGGACGATAAATTTTTAGAAACGTTTGCAAACAATCCAAAAGTCTGTAAGTCGATGCACATGCCCTTACAAAGCGGCTCGACCCATATTTTAGAGCAGATGAAACGAGGTTACAGCAAAGAGTGGTTTTTAAATCGCGCATTAAAGCTTCGTGAAATGATTCCCGATGTCTCGATCAGTACGGACATTATTGTCGCTTTTCCCGGAGAAAGTGACGTTGATTTTGAGGATACGCTTGATGTCATACGACAGGTTAAATTTGAGCAGATTTTTGCGTTTAAATACTCTCCTAGACCTTTGACCAAAGCGGCTGAGTTTACGAACCAAATTGATTCTGAGATAGGCTCAGCGAGACTGGAGCGCTTGCAGCTTTTGCAAGATGAAATTTTAGATGAAATTGCAGCAAAACACCTCAATAAAACCTATCCTGTTTATATTGATGAACTTCGGAACAGTGGCTTTTTAGCAGGGCGAAGTGATAACAATGCCCTTGTGCAGATTAAAGGTGATGAGAGCTTGCTTGGACAAACAATTAACATCAAAATCACCAATCCAAAACGTCTCTCCCTCTATGGCGAAATTGTTCTCTAAAACGATGCAACGCAAACTCTTGGTGTGGATTCTTCCACGCCTTGCTTATGTGTTCATGAACCTTCTTTTCTTTACATGTAAAAAGAAATTTCACTATCAACAGCGTGTTTTTGGTTCTCCTACGCTGTATGCTATGTGGCACGGTGAGTTATTGATGGCTGCGTTAGCCTATCGACATTATTCGCAACGTACCCACATTAACACTGTTGATACGATCATCAGCAACCATTTTGATGGGGAGATGATCGCAAAATTGATGGATCTTTACGGCGCAAAAACGATTCGTGGAAGTTCTTCGAAAGGCGGTGTGTCCGTTTTGAGACATGCGTTAAAATCGCTTCAAAATGGGCGCGATATTGGCATAACACCTGATGGTCCTAGAGGTCCAAGGCATAGCGTTGCCGATGGTGTTGTAGCCCTTGCTCGAATGAAAAAAGTGCCTATTGTCGCTATGAATTGCAGACCAACGTCGTATTGGAAAATGAAAAGTTGGGATCAGTTTTGCATTCCAAAACCTTTTTGCACGTTAGAGTTCTACTACAGTGATCCTTTCTATGTGCATGAGTTTTCACTCGAAGAGGCAAAGGCGCTGATTCAAAAACGTCTTTTAGAACACGCTGTTTGATGCACTTCGCCCAAATGGTACCGCTTTTGCTTGATATTTTACAAAACTTAAGCAAGATTAGTCTAATATATAGTACAAATTCAAATCAACACAAGAGTAGTGATGTGAACAAAGAGTCAGAAATATGGGCATAAGAACTGTTCTTCAGAAAAAATTTCAGAATCTTTTTGTGGCTGTTGTGTTAAGTGAGACTGAATGTACCCTGCGTTGTAAAGTGCTTAAAGAGGGCGCCATTACTCGAACGTTTACCAAAACCTTTACGTTGACATCTCCATTAGATGCGCTTGATAAAAACCTTGAAGATTATTTGATGAATTTGCAAGATGAGTATCAGTTTGTTTACATCGCTTTTTTGCTAAGTTCTTTAGGGCAAGGTGCCATTTCAGGCACAGGAAACAGTGCTTTTAGCAAGCACAGCGTTGATATGCAAAATGTTTACAACGTCGCTTTGTTCAACCAATGGTCTGCGTATGCTTCGTTTATCGAGATCAAATGGGCTAAGAATCTTTTTTCTGAAGTAGGTCTGGATTTTATCTACTCACCTTTTATTCTTTTGAGCGATTTTGTCGTTTCTCAAAAACTCAAAAACAAGCCTACATGTTATCTTCTCAACTGCCAAGATTTTTTTATTTTAGCGATTTTTGAAGAGCGTCAATTACACTTTGGTGCTTTTTTCAAAACACAAACGGACACAGCATTTACCCACAGCAATGATATGAATGATTGGGAAAATGAACAAGAAGAAGAGGGTATTATCGACTCGACTGAAGAGATGTCCGAAATAGTAACCGCCAATGATGACGAGGAAGCGCAAGAAGAAGAGATTGAAGAACTCAGTGAATTAGGTGAACTTGGTGATCTTGAAGATATTGATGATTTGCGCTCTACCGACTCTTTCTCCGATGTGAATGATCGCTCCTTAAGTCAATTAAGAGGCATGGACGCGCTCAAAGATGAGGACATCAGCCTAGAGCTTTATGGGCGCGATCTTTTGGTCTATAAGTACTTGAAAACGGCACTGGAAGAGTATTATCACAACCCTTTGTATGTCAGTGAATTTATTGATGAGATTATCATTTTTGATGGCTATGAGATCAGTTCCGATTTGATTCATCAACTTGAAGATGAGCTAATGATGGACGTGGAGATTCACAAAGTGGACGTGGGTGATCGTATGTGTGACATCGCGATTAAAGAGGTTTTTAAATGAGACTAAGTTTCATCGCACCTCGTCCGAAGCCCTTTTTATCCCTCTTTAGCAAAATGTGGGTCATTTTTATTACTTTGATGTCTCTGTTTATGATTATTTTCAATTTTTACATCGTGATTGAGATGAGCTCCTTTAAAAGTGGCGTGGTTGATCTAACCAAAGAGCGTGAAATGCTTGAACAAAAGATCGATGAAGACGATGCAACCATTGGGCTGATTTTGCGCCAGAAAGCGCTCTCTGAAGAGATCTTTTCAAACAATACCCTCTTAAAAGAGAGCATGAAAAATCTGTTTGATTTAGTCCCAGATCAAATTACACTCAAAAAAGTACAAATGGAGCGTAATTCGCTTATTTTATACGGTATCTCCCCCACACAAGATACCTTTAATTTTTTGTTAGCAGCACCGCTCAAATCGATTTTTCATACCAGCAACACCACCTTTTACCTGACAAAAGAGGGGTGGTATAATTTTGTGAGCATTAACAAAATCATTGGCGAGGATGGCTTAGGTGAATAGTTTTGACCGCAGTTTAGACAAAATCGACATGATGAAATTGCTCATTTTTTTAATGGTGTTTATCATGGTTACCTTTGCCTTTGTTTTTTTGCTGATCATCCCCAATGTCAAAGAACACCGCATCTTGCAAGCAGAATACAAACGGGTTTTGGTGCATAAAACCAGAGTTGAAAACCTCTTTTTGGAGCGCGAAGCAGAACTCTCTAAACTCAAAGCCGAGAACGTGCATGTGATCTCTGCGTTTAAACACCCCTTTACGCAAGAGGAGTTTATGCGCTATGCTGGAAAATTTTTTACCCAAGTATCACTCAAAGAAGTCACAAAATCAGCGTATAAAAAAGAGTTTGTTGAGTATGAACTCAACGTCACGTCAACCCTCAAAACACCGACCAACTTTTATAATTTTTTAGAAGGGCTGAACCGCTACACCAGCATCGTTCAAGCCGATTTTCCGATCTATCTGGAATCTAGTAGTGAGAGTATTAGCTCAACCTTTAAAATTAAGGTCTACGATCTTAACGCAACGCATTAGGATCAAGAGCGTGCGCGTAGAGGTAAGGGCGAATTTTTAGAGGAATGTGCGCTTTGCGACACGCCTCTTTAAATTTTTTCCCCATAGCATGTTTAAGATAAGGTGCTATAAAAATCTTCATCTCACCAAAACAGACCGCTATATTTCCGCCTATGACACAGTTTTTGGTGTTTAAAATCTCATCCCTTTGTGCTTTGGATAAAAGCGTTCCCATTTGTTTGATAATTTGATCGATTTGACGAATGTTGATAAGGTCATCCGCGTCGCGTGGCAGTATACAAAGCTCACCAATACGTTTAGCCTGATGGGGCAAAAGTCGTTTACGATCTTCGATTAAGTAGGCAAAACTTTTAGCGATACCTTCTTCGTACATATCAATCAGCGGCGTTGCATAGTCGTGTCGAAATTGATTGCGTAGATGCTTGCGTGAGGCATTACTTTCATCATTAAAGTAGGTGATTTGATGCTCATGAAGGTAGGTTTGAAGCGTCTTTTTGCTTACATGTAAAAGAGGGCGAACCAGCGTATAATCGTTTCGTACTTCCACCTCTTGCATCCCTATCATCTCCACAAGTCCTGCTCCACGACCGAGTTGCATTAAAAACCATTCGAGTTGATCTCCTAAATGATGCGCCATTAAAAGCGTATCGTAGCCATGTTCTTGGAGAATGGTTTCAAAAAAAGCGTAGCGCTCTTCTCTAGCATGGTGCTCAAAATTGCTCCCTTCCAGTTTACATGTAAAGCTAAAAAGGTGTTTATGATGCGTTGTGGCAAGTGCTTTGGCATGCGCCTCTTCAGCATCACTTTGCGCTCTGGTTTGGTAATTCACATGGGCTATATCAAACGAAATGTTCTGCTCTTTGAGTAAAAAGAAGAGGGCAGTGGAGTCTCCACCGCCTGAAAATGCTACTAAATTTTTTGATCTTTTAAGAAGTTCAAGTGTTGCATTATGCAACAGTGGTGATGGTTGCAATGAGTTGATTCCCAGCACATTCGCTAATCGTTGCGCGGTAGCACTTGCCTACTTCAATGTTTGCGATGTCTGAGTCATTGACCAAGACTTCACCATCAATACTCGGTGCCCAAAGAAGCTCACGCGCGCCCATAAAATACTCGTGTTCGCTACTCTCTCCCTCAACTAAGATGACGACCTCTTTGCCCACCTCGTTTTTAAAGCTTTTTTTCGTTTTGGCTTGGACGAGTTTGTCGAGTTGTTTGATGCGTTTATTGATCGTTTTGGTGTCGATTTTTTCATCCATCCCGTAAGCGCTGGTATCTTCTTCATCTGAATATGCAAAGATGTTGACACGGTCAAAATCAAACGCTTTGGCAAAGTCCAAAAGCTCTTTAAATTCCGCGTCGCTTTCGCCGGGATGTCCTACGATAAAACTGGTGCGAATAAAGCTATTGGGCGCTTTTTTCATGAGTTCTAATTGCTCAATGATTCGCTCACGTCCAGCACCTCGTTTCATGCGTTTGAGCATAGAGTTGCTGATGTGTTGGATCGGCATGTCAAAGTAGTTGTGAAACAGCGGTGAGCTAATAATGCGCTCAATCAGAGCGTTTGACGTTGTGGTTGGGTAAAGATACAAAATACGCGCACTCTTCACACCATCGATTTTTTCCACTGCATCAATGAGTTTAATCAGTCCCTCTTTTTCCCCCACATCGCGAAGAAATGAACTGCTATCTTGAGAGATAAAACTAAAGTCATAAAAACCTTTGGCAACGAGCGCTTTGACCTCTTTAATGAGAGATTCAAGGGTTCGTGAATGCAGTTTGCCTTTAAATCCAGGAATGGCGCAAAAGCTACAGGCTTGGTTACAGCCTTCGGAAAGTTTGACATACGCATGCGCATTGGAACCCGTAATCACGCGCTCTTCTTCGTTTAGGAGGTAGGTTGCCGGGCTAAAACGGTTCTGGCGAAGGGCGATGATCTCATCGATTTTGTCATAATCACCCACGCCTGTAAAAAGGTCGACCTCTTTAAGCTCTTGGGTCAAATCTTCTTTGTAACGTTCGCTCAAACAGCCTGCCATGACAAGCACAGAGCCTTTTTTACGCGCTTCGTGGAGTGAGAAAATGGTGTTGAGACTCTCCTCTTTCGCAGGTCCGATGAAACCACAGGTGTTGACGATAAGTACGTCCGCTTTGGAGGGATCATCGCAAAGCTCATAGGCTTGAAGTTTGCCGAGCATCACTTCGCTATCAACGAGATTTTTATTGCAGCCCAGTGAGACTAAATGTAGTTTTTTCAATGTATTCCTTAATAGAGTTCTTTCAGAACTCGTTTTACGCTTCGAAAGCAAAGCTTCCAAAGCTACGTTTGCAACTAGGGCACTAAAGCTTGCCTCTTATGAGGCAGAAAAATACCTTAGATCCATAAATTATCAATGAGGCGAGTGGTGCCAACTTTGGCGCAGACGAGAATGATAGAGTTGCCTATTTCAATGGTTTCTATTGTATCAAAATCACGATTTAAAATTTCCACGTATTCTACATGTAAAGGTTTGAGGGTCTGTAACATTTCAGCTTGAATCGTTGCAATATCACGCTCCCCTGCGATCACTGCATGGGTTGCCACTTTCAAAGATTCGCACAAAAGCAGTGCATCTTGGCGCTCTTGGGCGTTTAGATACGCATTGCGACTCGAAAGTGCGAGTCCGTCATCTTCTCGGATAATTTCGCACGGGATAATCTCCAAATCCAAAAAGAGACTTTTGACCATATTTTGAATCAAATAGAGCTGTTGCGCATCTTTTTTACCAAAATAAGCCCTATTGGGTTTGGTAAGATGAAAGAGTTTGAGCACAACACGTAAAACGCCATCAAAATGCCCAGGGCGCGCTAAGCCCTCCAAAATATAAGCTTTGGCACTGGGTGCTAAAATCGTTGGTTCCATGGGTGAGTACATGATTTCAGCCGTGGGCATAAAAAGAATGCTCACGCCTGCAAGTTCACAGATTTTGATGTCAGCTTGGGTTCGCTGTGGGTAGGTACTAAAATCTTCTCCTGCTAAAAACTGTGTAGGATTGACAAAAACAGAGACAATGGTATGATCATTCTCAGCGATGGATTGTTGCATCAACGAAAGGTGTCCGTTGTGCAAGGCTCCCATGGTTGGCACGAAGCCAATGGAGCCTTGAAGCTCTTTTCTTGCTTGGGATAATTCAGTGATAGTTTTTACTATTTTCATTTTAGGCACTTTTGAGTAAAATATAAGACTAGACTTCTAAGAAACGGTTCTTAGGAAAAGTCTTTTAAATTGAAGCGAGTATTATAGCAAAAGGAAACCATTTGGATAGTTACGAATACACCGAACTTCTCAAAAAATTAACCACAAAAGTGGACAATATTGCTCAGATTATCAAGCCAGAAGAGTTGATTTCAAGGCTAGGTGAGATTGAGATGATCGAGCAAGACCCTGAATTTTGGAACGATGCGAAGAAGGCCGCTGAGTTGCAAAAAGAAAAAACCTCTTTAAATTCCTTACTGACCCGTTATACCAAAGCCAAAAATGTGGTTGTGGATGCGGTCGATTTGTACGAGATGGCAAACAGTGAAAACGATGAAGCAACCATCGAAGAGCTTTACAAAGATGCAGACCATTTGGAAGATCACATCACCAATTTAGAGATAGCCATGATGCTTAGTGGCGAAAATGATAACAAAAATGCCATTATCTCCATTCACCCAGGTGCTGGAGGGACGGAGAGTCAAGACTGGGCGAGCATGTTGTACCGTATGTATTTAAGATGGGCGGAACGCTCTGGTTTTAAAGTCGAAGTGCTCGACTACCAAGAGGGTGATGAGGCTGGGCTTAAAGATGTGAGTTTTATCATCAGTGGTGAAAATGCGTATGGCTACCTTAAAGTTGAAAATGGCATCCACCGTTTGGTGCGTATCAGCCCCTTTGATGCCAATGCCAAACGTCACACATCGTTTAGTTCTGTGATGGTCTCTCCTGAAGTGGATGATGACATTGACATCGTTATCGAAGATCGTGACCTTAAAGTAGACACCTACCGATCAGGCGGATCAGGTGGTCAGCACGTCAATAAAACCGACAGTGCGATTCGCATCACTCATGTGCCTACAGGCATTGTGGTACAGTGTCAAAATGATCGCTCACAGCATAAAAACAGAGCAACGGCGATGAAAATGTTGAAGTCACGTTTGTATGAGTTTGAACTTGAAAAACAACAAGCGGTGAAAGATGGGGTTGAAAAGAGCGAAATTGGTTGGGGACACCAGATACGCAGTTACGTTTTAGCGCCCTACCAACAAGTCAAAGACAACCGAAGCACCATCGCCTATTCGCAAGTCAATAACATTTTAGATGGCGATATTTCAAAAATGATCGAAGATGTGCTGATTGCACAAAAACGCTAAAAATACTCTATACAAGGAAGAACCAATGGAAAAACAAGCAATCTTAACACAACTAGGCTACAGTGTTACACCAAAGTCTGAAGCGCAACTTGAGTGCGTTATCAACAATACCATAGGGTTTGAACATGTTGGCAAACACCTGCTTGCACTCCACGATGCCCTTAAAGTGCATCACTCTTTTGTGGCACTCTCTAGTAACAAAGATTACTTCAAAATCAAAAACGAAGCCACCAGTGCTGATCTGATTGATGAAGTCAATGAAATGATTCACAAATGGGCAGCAAAATATAAAGTGACTTTGGAAAAAGTTCCTCACAAAAACACCTATTACGTCATAGGCTACAAATAACAAAGGCTCTGTATGTCAAAAACAAAATACCTCATTATCGCTGCTGTGGTTGCATCGGCTCTTGGCGTCACACCACTGGTTGTTTCTCACAACGTTGATAGCATCATTGAAACCAACAGCGCACTGCTCGAAAAAAATGGGCTTAAGCAAGAGATTTTAAGTAAAAGTGGCTATTTCACCAGTGTGCGAACCTTTAGCCTTGAAGTGATCGATGCCAAAAAAGCACGCGACTTTTTACTTGCGCAGTTGGTTGCGAAAAACGCCCAGTACACACTTTTTGCCGAGGCGATGAAAGAAGAGAGTAACCATGGCATCAACGAATCGTTGGATGGTCTCACATTCAAAGGAGAAATGATCCACTCCAATCTTTTGCCAGGCGATGTTAAACTCTCCTTATCTCTCGATCAACTGCCCAAATCAGTTCAAGAAGAGCTTGCCAACAACAAAGCAGTCAGCGATGCGATTAACCCACTGTTGACGCGCGGTGTTTTAGCAGTTGAAATGATCTTAACGAGCGATCAAAAACTCAAAGATCTGAAGTTCAAAGACATCAAAGAAGAGATCAAAGCAGAGGGGGCAGTGCTAAGCATTGACACGCAAAACCAGCGAATGAGCCTTAATGAACGTGGTGGTGTCGTGCAAGGTGTTTTAGGCGTTGGCAAACAAAACCTTGGTGTGATGGGTGAGATGTTTATGTTTAAAAGCGAGCTCAAAGATTTTGTCTATAACTTTAACTACAAAGATGAGCTCAATAACAGAGGCGATATGAGCATTGGCACGTACGCGCTTGAAATGAACGATGAGTATTCCAATGTCAAATTTGACCTTGGCTTTTTGAAAGCAAATAGTAGTATTGAAGATGTGCAAAAAGATCTTCAGGTCAAAGCCGACTATACGCTGGGCAACATTGCGCTGCTCAGTGATACCGATGACATTAAGCTGGAGACACTTTTTGCCAAACTCTTTTTACGTGGGGTTCATTCCGACACGATGAAGAAAGTACAAGCAGACTACAATGCGTTGCTTCTTGGGACGACTACGGTTGAAGATAAAGTGCTGATTGATGACTTTGTAGCGTTGGTAAACCATGGGGTAAAAATAGATTTAGACATCGCTCTAAAGGGGCTTGCAACACAAATGCTCACGCTTAAAGATGTGAGTGTAGATACTAAGCTTGAGATTGCGCCCAACAGTTACAACGACACCCAAAGCCCACTTGCACTTATTGGATTGGTTGATATTACGTCCAAAGTGAAAGTGCACAAAGATGACCGTGTGATGCTTGAATTGATGGGGTTGACTTCAGCGGAAGATTTTGCGCGAGGCAAGGCTGAGGGTGATTTTTTCATCTATGAAATTGCGATGAAAAAAGGTGCCATTAGTGTTAATGGTCAAATCATCCAGTAAGTCATGAATACACCCACTCAAACCAACATTTTTGCCCTAGCTCTTGGAGATACACTCTCTCCAAGGGTTTTACTCGTTTCTCTGCTCTCGTTTCTCTTAACCATCGTTGTTTTTATAGGTGCGATTTGGCTGCTGTTTGGCGGTATGGGCGCACTTTCCGAATGGGTCGCACAGAGTTTGCAAAGTTTTGAAGGGAGCATCGAGCAGAGTTGGTTTTTGAGTATGGTTTCACTCATCTTCATCACCAAAACAGTGGTGGCGATTCTCTTCTTTTTTACCTCTGCGATGGTGACGTACTATCTTTTTTTGATGGTTTACTCGGTGATCGTCGGGCTTTTTGCAGGCTATTTCATTAAAGAGATCGGCACCATTTACTACCCAACGGTTGCTTTTCGTGGCATTGGGCTTTTCAGTTATCTGTGGATGGTGCTAAAGACGCTGTTATGGACGACACTGATGTTTTTGCTGCTCTCACCGTTGGTTTTTATTCCGGTGCTCAATTTCGCGCTTCTCGTACCTGTCTATTACCTGTTTCATAAACTTTTAGTCTTGGATGTGGCTTCGATGCTGAATTCGACGCAGGAGTATAGGGAGCTTAAACGCTTGTATGCAGGGCAGATGAGGGGAATTTCGTTGGTCTGTTTTGCACTGACGGTTATCCCGTTTTTAGGGGTGGTCATCTATCCTTATTATGTGATTGTGATGAGTCACTTTTTGTTTCGCAAAACGAAGGGGATTCGAGCTCTTTAACAGAGCTCAAAAATCCCTTTTGGACGGTTTTTGTAGATTGTTCCATGGCTGGCAACAGCACCGTGCATAGCAAGATAAACACCGTTTTTTTCTCTTACATGTAAATCACCAAGCGCCATCATGAAATTCGCGGTTGCTTCGATCGTATCGATGCTAAAAGGCACCATTGCACCTGTAAGAGAGATAATTTTATCTTTTACATGTAACGCTAAAAACGTAGCGGTCACATCCATCGTGTCGGTACCATGGACGATCAAAACTCTCTTGGCGGATGAGGCTTGAATCGTCTGAACAATCAACTCGCGATCTTCCTCACTCATCTCCAGACTGTCTTTGTGAATGATGTTTAAAAGTTCATACGAAGTATTGGTACAATACTGCAAAATAGACTCCACGGCAATGCCGTCCGTGGGAACTTCCAGCTCTCCTTTGAGGGGATTGTAGCGTTTGTTAAATGTGCCACCTGTGTTGAGAATAAGGATTTTCTCCATCGATTAGACCTTTTGGCGAATTTGGATTTTTTGAGGATCAAACAGCTCCGTGGCTTTTTGAACAAAAGGGGTGTTGAGCACCTCTTTGGCATCAATCTCTTTTTTATCTGCCATCAACGCTCCTGCGGCACAACTATCGCCCTGAGGTGCTTGTGCCTCTTCAAACACAAGACTTTCCATCATTGAGGCGCTTTGATCGTTGGCATTGAACTCTGCTTCACTCATTTGCAGCGCAATATTGGGATCAAATGTGGGGGTGGGTTCAGCGTGGGGAACTTGGATTTTATTGATTTGAATTTTAGTCTCAAAGCCAAAAATATCTTGAACAAAATGGCGTATAATGGCTGAATTATTTTTAAGAATTTTTCCACTCTCCTCGTGAGCACTAGAGTTGAGTGTTAACGTAGCGTCACTAAACTGATCAAAACGAATGTGCGTTTTAAAACATTCACCCAGTTCCGCATTACGGTCGAGCAGTTTGTCACAAAGGCGCGCAAAAAGTGTCGCTGGAGTCACGCCTTGATCGTTTACATGTAAAGGCTCTTCCGCCTTGGCTGTCGGCGTTTCAGTGCTTTGCTCTATCTGCTGTTTTGCCTGAGTTGCTGGAAGGCGATACTTCTCATTTTCAAGCGAATCGATCATCTCTTCAACGGTTTTAATGTTGGTCGCTTCGATCATTTTAAAGAAGATCAGTGAAAGCACAAACCCATTGTTAGCGTTGATGTAAAGAAGACTCTTCGCTTCACTGAGAATCTTGAAAAAACGCTCATACAACAGCGTTGAAAAGCGGCGATCTTGTGCAAAAAAAGCATTTTTAAGATACGCGATCAACTCATCGATGACGATCTCGCATTCATAACTCTCAAGCTCTTTGATAAGGTGCAGCATCTCGTTTTTGTTCCCACTTAACAGGGTGGTAAAGATGGATTCGAGCTGGTTTGGATCCAAAAGTCCTAACATCGTTGCAACATTCTCAGGCGTGATGTACCCTTTAGAATAGATAATCGCTTGATCCAAAAGTGTCAAGGTATCACGCAATGAGCCATTCCCTGCACGGCTTAGCATCTCAAGCGCCTCTTTTTCGTACTCGATATTTTCAAGATTGAGAATGTGGCAGAGGTGATTGACCACGTCGCTTTGTTTGATCTGTTTGAAACGAAAATGTTGCGCCCTGGATAAAATTGTTGCAGGCAGTTTCAATGGATCAGTCGTTGCGAGGATGAATTTCACATAACTGGGAGGCTCTTCCAATGTCTTCAAAAGCGCATTAAACGCTTGTGTGGTGAGCATGTGGACTTCATCGATGATGAAGATTTTAAAACGTGCACTGGTGGGTTTGTATTTGGTACTCTCAATCAGCTCACGAATATCATCAATGCCACGGTTTGACGCCGCGTCCATTTCGATGATGTCGATGTGACGGTTTTCGTTGGCACTCAGACAGTGTTCGCACACTTCGCACGGTGTTGAAGTGAGTCCTTGATCACATACGAGTGCTTTGGCAAAGATACGCGCGGTTGAAGTCTTGCCACTCCCTCTCAGTCCCGAAAAAAGATAAGCATGCGAAAGCCGGTCTTGGTTAAGCGCTAAACTAAGCGTTTGGGTGATCGACTCTTGGCCGATCAACTTATCAAACGAGGAGGGACGATATTTGAGAGCAAGTACTTGTGATGACACAGCGCAACCTTTAGGTTTTTAGTCGTTCATGATGGATAAAAGTTCTTCATTGTCCTTGGTTTTAAGCATTTTAGCATACAAGAATTTAAGCGCTTCAATGTCATCCATTTGGCTAATAGCACTACGAAGCGCCCAAATTTTTTGGAGCTTATCGGGAGAGAGCAGTAACTCTTCTTTACGTGTGCCTGATTTCATAATGTTAATGGCTGGGTAAATTCTACGATCAGAGATATTGCGATCCAGAACGATTTCGCTGTTACCGGTACCTTTAAACTCTTCAAAGATGACTTCATCCATACGACTTCCCGTCTCGATCAATGCGGTTGAAATGATGGTCAAACTCCCACCAAATTCGATGTTTCGTGCTGCACCAAAAAAGCGCTTTGGTTTGTGCAGGGCATTGGCATCCACACCACCACTGAGCACTTTACCGCTTGAAGGCGTTACGGTGTTGTACGCACGAGCCAGTCTGGTGATGGAGTCTAAAAGAATGATGACATCTTTGCCCATCTCCACGCGTCTTTTGGCTTTTTCAATGACAAGGTTTGCGACACGAACGTGGTTGGATGCTGGCATATCAAAGGTTGAACTGTAGACTTCACCTTGCACACAACGCTGCATATCGGTCACCTCTTCGGGTCGCTCATCGACCAGTAAAACGATCAGTTCTGCCTCAGGATGATTGCGTGAGATACCGTGTGCGAGCTCTTTCATCAGCTCTGTTTTACCACTTCTAGGAGGTGCTACGATCAACCCACGTTGACCTTTACCCAGAGGCGTAAAAAGATCAAGTACGCGTCCTGTGATTTTCATCGGATCGTATTCAAGTTTGATTTTTTCGGTTGGATAAAGCGGTGTTAAGTTTTCAAATAAAGGGCGTTTTTTACTCTCAACAAGCGGAAGGTAGTTGATCGCTTCGATTTTGAGAAGGGCGTAGTAACGCTCTTGATCTTTGGGAGGTCTGACTTGTCCTGTAACGATGTCACCGGTACGAAGTGCAAATTTTTTGACTTGCGTACTGCTGACGTAGGCATCATTGGCACTGTCTGAGAAGTTGGCGTCTGTGGCACGTAAGAAACCATATCCTTCCCCTGCGATCTCCAAAATGCCCGTAAAGAGAATGAATCCGCCTTGGTTGACTTGCGATTTTAAAATCTCAAACATCAAATCTTGGCGTTTTAATTCGTTGGGGTTTTCAATGCCAAGCTCTGTTGCGATCTCTAAGAGTTTTTCCAGAGGCGTGGTTCTAAGCCCTTCGATTTTGTAGCCATCAACGGGAACGTGCGTTCGGGTTTTGTTATAGTGAGTTGGTTTTGCTTGTACGTTTCCGTTGGTATTTCCGTTGGGTGGAGTTCCATTTGCGCAGGATTGATTGTTCGAGGTAGGAGTGTTTCCGCTCATTGTGCCTTCTTTGTTATTAGTTTGATCGTTCATGAAGCTAGAGTCTCTTATAGGGTGAAAGATTCCCAAAGGTAGAGTTGCTTGAGTCGATTGTTATGAGACTACTTTGTGAGAATTCTAAAAAGTAGTGATGGCGTAATTTTAGTCAAAGTGGCAGGATTTGTCAAGGTGGGCTAAAGAGAAAAAAGATAAAATGGCGCTCATAAATTGTGAGCAGCAAAGAAGTGAAAAATGAATGATTTAGTGCATTTGGCGATTATTATGGACGGCAATGGCAGATGGGCACAGCGTCAAGGAAAAGAGCGCTCTTTTGGACACAAAGAAGGCGCTAAAAAGGTACGCGAGATCACGAAGTATGCCGCTAAGATGGGCATCAAGTATCTAACACTCTACGCTTTTAGTACCGAAAACTGGGATCGCCCCAAAGCGGAAGTCACGGTTTTGATGAAACTGCTTTCCAAATATTTGCACAGTGAAATTGCTACCCTTGTGGAAAACAATATCCGTTTTGACGTCATCGGCGATATGAGCAAATTTTCCACCTCTCTTCAAAAAGAGATCATGTATGCCAAAGCGATGACAGAACACTGCACAGGGCTTAGACAAATCCTTGCGATCAATTATGGTGCGCACGATGAGATCCTTCGCGCGATCAATAAATGTTTACATGTAAAGGGTGAAATCACCAAAGAGATCTTAGAATCCAACCTCGATACCGCAGGCATTCCCGATGTTGATCTATTGCTTAGAACAGGGGGTGACTACCGCCTTTCAAACTTCTTGCTCTGGCAGGCTGCGTACGCGGAACTTTTCTTCACCAAAACGCTCTGGCCAGAATTTTCCACAGGAGAACTCGAAGCGATTATCTCCGAATACACATCCACCGAAAGACGGTATGGCAAAATTTAATCTATTTAACGCGATCATCGCTTGGAAAGATTCGAGTCTTTACATGTAAAAGTCTTGATTGAGATCAATCAATGACTTAGCTCTCTCCTCTTGCTAAGATGCTGGAAATTTTTCAAAGAGGATAAAAAATGTCTTTAAACATGTTATGTGATCAATGCTCTATGAGTGCCATCAATGGCTGTGGTTCTAAAGGTCAAGATGTAGGAACGTGCGGCAAAGATGCCAACTTGGCGAAACTTCAAGACATCATGATTTACGGTCTTAAAGGGCTAAGTGCGTATCGAACCCACGCCAATGAATTTGGTGCCAATACCAAAGAAGTCGATGACGTCATCGCTCAAACACTTTACTTCACCCTCACCAACGTGAACTTCAACTTTGACGATCACATCGCTCAACTGATGAAAATCGGCTCTGCGGGTGTGAGAATGATGGACATCTTAAGCGAAGCGCACACCTCTCACCTTGGTATCCCAACGCCTGTTCAAATCAGTCAAAACAGAGCTGAGGGTAAAGCGATCTTAGTCAGCGGTCACAATCTTGACATGTTCTTAGAGCTTTTGAAACAAACAGAAGGTAAAGGCATCAATGTGTATACGCATTCAGAAATGCTTCCAGCCCATGCGTATCCTGAGCTTAAAAAATACCCTCATCTTAAAGGTAACATCGGTAAATCATGGTTTGACCAAACGAAACTCTTTGAGCAATGGGGCGGAACTATCATCGTTAATACTAACTGTATCGTTCCTCCAAAATCAAACTCAACCTATATCGATAGACTTTATACTTACGACATCGTAGGCATCAAAGAGGGCAAAAAAATCCACAATAACGATTTTAGTGAAATTATTGCTCAAACATTAGCGCTTCCCGATGTAACAGGTTTTGACAGTGACGAGACACTCGTAACGGGTCACCACTATAAAACCATCCTCGGTCTTGCACCTCAAATTTTAGATGCTGTCAAAGCAGGTAAAATCAGCCAGTTTTTCGTTATCGCAGGCTGTGATGCTCCAGGAAGTGGCGGCGAATACTACCGAAAAATGGCAGAAAGCCTCCCCAATGACTGCGTGATCTTAACATCAAGTTGTGGTAAATTTAGATTTAACGACATCGACTTTGGAACGGTTGCAGACACAGGCATTCCTCGCTACTTAGACCTTGGTCAATGTAATGACAGTAACGGCGCTGTTCACATCGCTCTAGCCCTCGCAGGCGCACTTGGCGTTACAGTACATGACTTACCAGTATCCATCGTTCTTAGCTGGATGGAGCAAAAAGCAGTTCTTATCCTTTTAGGACTCTTTAGCCTTGGTATCAAAAATATTTATCTCGGACCAAAACCACCACAATTTGTGAACGACGACATCTTCGCTTTCTTGCAAGAGAACTTTAACTTGCATTTGACGGATGACGCGGCATCTGACGTGGAGAAATTACTGCTTAGAAAACCTGCGTAAATCTTTTACATGTAAAGATGGAGAAGCTTCGAGATGGGCTTTCTCTATCTTTGTTTAGACGACCAACCAACCAAACTCTTTTAATTTCTCTACGCGTTCAAAAAATTTCTTTTCCAAAATATCCGAAAATTCTATTTCCTCTTTTAATGCTCTTTTATCTTTAGAATAAGAGCTGATTGGCTTACGCGTAAAAAAAGGCATTGAGCCTAGCGTTTTGAGGTGTTCTATGTAGTGAGGCATTTTATCGGCATAGATCAAAGCCGTTTCTCTAGCAAGTCTTAAAAAATCTGAAAAAGAGACATCTAATTTTTGACAAATCACTTTAAAATCGTTGGGTCTGATGTTTTGCTGTTTGCCGTTTATCGTTAAATGTGATTCATAACCATAACATGAATCATAAATAGCCGTTGTCGCAACATCGTAAAGTGGCGACATAAACGAGCGATTTTTTGTGTGCATGATGCTTAAATTTTTTGTGTGCATATCTTCATGAACGATTAAAAGAGAGTAGAAAAGATAGTGTAAAAAAATCAACCGTTCCTTTTTGTCTAAAAGCTCTTTGGCAACCCTTTGCGCCATTTTTTCAGTTGAAGTATCGTATTTCGTTTCGCTATTGAGTCCCATCAAAGAAGAGACATTTGTTTTGGCAAAAACGCTGTTTTGGTACTTGTCAAATCGTTTGACAATGTAATGCCAATCTTTTCCATCTTTGATGATAGCAGACCATGGCACATCAAAGCCCAATTCATTTTTAGCAAAACTCATGTGCAAGTGTTCATTTACCGACAAATAGGGAAGATATTTTTGTAAAGTAGGATCCGTATAATCTTTGTTGTATGGCTTGATAAAATAGTATGTTGGCTCACTTTTGTGTGGTTCTCGCAAGACCCCATTAGCCTCATCCATAATAACGTGCATTTTATGTTGTTGCCCCGATAAGCCAAATTGAACAGAAGGTTGCGTTGCTTTGGCTATATCTTTGATAAACAATTTTTCCTTATCTATTTTGATGTCTAACGCTAACATATTAGGAAAGGTATGTGTACCCAAAATCTCTTTTTTATGCGTATGATAAAAAATGCCAACATCGCTATTGGGCGTTAAAACACTCTTTTCTTTTGAAAAAGATAAATCCCCCACATTTTGTTCAAGTGCTAATAATAATGCAATTGGAGAAGAAGATTTTTCTTGGTATTCCAATGCTTGCCTGTCTATCCCCTCTGGCAATAACTCTTCAAATACGGGAAATAACTCTGTCGATTCAATGAGGGCAAAAGGAGTATCCAATGTTGGAATGATTTCGATGGGCTCAGAAAAAAGGTAATGAACATCGTAGGAAAATATAAACTTTTCCAAAGATGTGGAGAACCCAACAACGCCAGCGTATCTTTTGTTCTTATACACATAGGCAAAAAAGTCCATGATTTCTTCAGGAAATCGAAGTCTATAGGTCGTGCTTGAAGCATTGCCATAAGAGACAAGTCTTCTTAAAGTGATTAACTCTTTGATATGCCTTTGCAATGTTCTTGGCTCAATTTTGTATTTAAAATTGCTTATTATTTCACTTAAGGATAGATTGGTTTTTTTGTCAATAAATAGTTTTAAAATATCGATATACTCTCTTTTTATCTTCATATTTTATCCTTAAGGTTATTGCGACATATATTTAGTTATATTTAAGTTAGTGTAAATCATAGAGTTATTAATATTAAAATATACTGAATATGTGTCGTGATAACATTAAAGTGATTTTTGAGTCAAATGTATAGTGAGTTTTCTTTACATGTAAAGAAGAAAAGCTTTGAAAAAATATGCTAAAATGAGGCACTAGAAACATCGATAAAGGACAAATGATGAACACAACAGTTACCATCAAATCATCCAAACGAAGCGGTAAGCCTTGCATTCGAAATTTACGAATTACGGTTTATGACATTCTCAATATGCTCGCAAATGGCATGAGTTACGATGAAATTTTAGAAGACTTCCCAAAACTGACCAAAGAAGACATCTTAGCTGCCCTTGCTTATGCAGCCGATAGAGAGCATAAAACGCTTACGGCAAAACTCAGTGCATAAACTCCTTTTTGACAATAACATCTCCCATCGTGTCTTGTCAAAAATAGCAGACATCTTCCCCAATTCTTTACATGTAATGCTCAAAAACCTTGACGAATCAACCGACTTGGAAGTTTATATCTCGTATTTTTTATATAATGTTAAAAGTTCAATTAAAATTTAAAATTTTATATTAAAAGGATCTTATAAAAATGGATTTTATCAACACTATCAAAATACTGTCTACAATATTAATCCCTTTCTTTTCCCTTTACCCTATAAAATATGCATTTGAGTACCTTTTTAACAGAGATAGAATATTGTTAGATAAATTAAATTTATTGGAAAAACACAACGATATAATAAAAGACCAAACAATTTTTGAAAAATTTCGAAAAACTATATATGTTCATATTGTTTATGGATTAAAATTTAAAAATATTGATCTAGCGTGTTATATTGTAGATAAAAATATTAATTATGAAGGATCTTATTATCTCTTTAAAGCACAAAAAATTATCTCTTTTGAAAATAACAAACTAAAAATAGACCCTTTTGCACAAAAAATGCTATATTTTAATATTCCCTTTGGATTAGCTTTTTATGGCGTATCCTGTATCTTTATGTATCAAATATTAGATACACAAGAATATGTTTTAAACGGTATCTATTTTTTATTATCGAGTTTTGCCTCTTTATTGTATTTTAATTTACCACTAAATATGTGGCTATTTAAAAAATTTAATGAAACAAAACATTCCAAGACTTATGACATATAATTTTAAAACGGATGAAAATATGGGGCTAAACTTGTAACTTATTTTCACTCCTCCTCAACCAACCTCTGCCTTATCCCCTTCAACTCTTCTTTCCGTTTGTCATCCGCTTCAGGGTAGTGCATATCAAGCGCCTTGAAAGTATCTAAAAGAATATTTGAGATGATGAGACGGGCATTTTTTTGTCGTCTGCGGGTACGATGTACCATGGGGCATGTTTGGTGCTAGTGGCGCTGAGGCAGGACTCGTAGGCGTGCATGTACTGTTTCCAGTATTTTCGCTCTTCCAGATCCGCAAGGCTAAATTTCCAGTTTTTATTGGGTTTGTCGATGCGATCAAGAAAGCGTTTTTTCTGCTCATCTTTGGAAAGGTGGAGGAAAAATTTGATGATTTTGGTGCCGTTGCGGTGGAGATGGTTTTCCAAATCCGTGATGGAGCGGTAATGCTCTTTCCAAACCGTCTCTTCACCCAGCACGCTATCGGGAAGTCCTTGTCCTTGCAATATCTCAGGATGAACTCGAACGATGAGCACTTCTTCATAATACGAACGGTTAAAAACGCCTATTTGTCCTCGTTCAGGAAGAACGCACGTCGTGCGCCAGAGAAAATCATGCTCAAGTTCGGTGGCGGCGGGATGCTTGAAGCTGAAAACCTGACACCCTTGGGGATTGATGCCTGAGAGAACATGCCTGATGACACCATCTTTTCCTGCCGCGTCCATCGCTTGAAAGATCAACAGTACGGCGTATTTATTGGATGCGTAAAGCAGTTCTTGCAAGTCGCTTAACTCTTTTACGCCCTCTTTGAGCGCATCTTCGTAGTCCTCTTTGGATTTGTAAAATGCTTTAATAAGGGTAGGGGACTTCTTAAGGTCAACCTTGGTGCTCTCATGAACGAGAAAATTTTCTGTTTTTAGTTTCATGATTCATCTTTGTCCTTACATGTAAAGTCTAAATGGGCTATTTTAAAGCACTCTCAACTTCTATCTTCTCATCGCCTACTTCAATCACTTCGCCAGCGACGATTTTAGCGCGTTTTCTAAGCTCAACTTCACCGTTTCGCTTAACCTGTTCCTCTTCGATGAGCATCTTAGCTTGTGCGCCACTGTCGGCAACTCCTGTCACTTTGAGAAGTTTAAAGAGCTCTATGAAGTCATCTTCTAGTTCAAATTTCATGTTAATTCCTTTATTTATGGGTAATAATATCCGAATCCATCTTTACATGTAAACCTCTTAGGGCTTTCCAAAAGTCAGTAAAATTTTATTGAGGGAACTTTTTGGTAAAATAGTCACACGCAAAGCGTTGCATAAAGGAAAATGGGGATGGATCGAAACCGAAGACTGGTGAATTACTCGCTCTTAGCGCTGACGGGGACGGGTGTGTATTACACGGTCGGTACGATGTTTCAGTCCTTAGAACCACCCAAAAAAGCACTCCTTGATGCGGCAACTTACATTGATACCATGTCGTTACATTTGAATGAAATTTCCTATTTTTCGTGGCAGAAAAAACCGCTTTTTATCCTCAAAAAAGACGCTACGATGGTGTTAGATAAAAAACGAGATATTAAAATTGGCGACTATTATTACACGGTGATGGTGGGGATTTGCACCCATTTAGGCTGTGTGCCTAAGTATGATGCCTCCTCAAAACGCTTTATCTGTCCGTGTCATAACGGGCAGTTTGACTACAATGGCAACGCACTTGCTAGCCCTGTTACGAAGCCCTTGGTCATTCCTCCTTTTAAAGTGCTCAACGAGACGATTATCGTCGGAGAGGTGGGTGAGGCGTACCTCCAACTCATGGAAGCGGCGAAGGCATGAATGCGAAACTAAAAAACTTCAATATTTTACTCTACACAGGCGCTATCATGGTGGTTTTGTGCCTTTTGATGTTGATTTCTGGCATTTTTCTTGCGATGCACTATATTCCCGATGCGGACAAAGCCTTTGTGAGTGTGCATACGACCATCATGCAAGAGGTTAATTACGGTTGGTTGTGGCGAAAAATTCATGCGCTTGGTTCAACCTTTTTCTTTTTACTGCTCTACATTCATCTCTTGGGCATGCTTTATTTTGGGTTTTACAAACACGGCAAAACGAAGTATTGGTACAGTGGCATGGTGCTTTACTTTTGCTGTATGGTCATCGGTTTTACGGGATATGTGCTTCCAATGGGGCAGATGAGTTACTGGGCGGCGCAGGTAATAACCAGTTTGTTGGAGTATATTCCAGGGGCTGGGGAAGACATCGTGCTGTGGGTACGGGGCGATTTTAGTGTGAGTGGCATCACGTTGTTGCGCTTTTACACTTTGCACATTGTGGTGATGCCTTTAAGCATTGTCCTGATGATACTTGTGCATACGGATTTTGTGAAGTGGTACGCGACCACGAAGCTTTCATGGAATCGCAAAGGCTTACATGTAAGCAAAGAGGAGCGTTTTAGCAAACACGCCATCACCCCTAAAGAGCCAAAACCGTTTTTCTCCAATGCCGTTTTAAAGCCATTGTTGGCGTGTACACTCTTTTTAGCACTCTTTTTTTATTGCGTCTTTTTTCATGACTATCTGGCGTTTGATGCGCTCAATCTCACCCCTGCAAATCCGAGCGATACACCTGCACATATCTACCCTGAGTGGTATTTTTTATGGATGTTGCAGTTGTTGAAAAGCTTTTTCTTTGACATCGGGATGATCAAAGGCTCGTACATCGGCATGGCTTCGTTGGTGGTGGTTAATGTTGGGCTTTTACTCATGCCACTGTTAGACAGAAACCCTCGTCGCATTCCTGCACATCAGCGCCCTTTCTTTTTGGTGTGGTTTTGGGCGTTGGTAGTCTCTTTGATAGGTCTTAGTATTTTAGGAAAATTACCAAGTTCGACGCTTACGTTGTGGGTTGGGTTGTTCTTCTCCACTGTGTTAATGGCACTTTTTTTCATTTTGCCTTTTTTGTCTGGGAAGGAGTTTTATGCCAAATCTTAAAATTTTTGCGGCAATCGTGATGTGCATTTTTGTACTTGTTATTGGGCTTGAGTGGTTACCGAAGCAGTGTGTTCCACAGAGTAGTGCGGTTGTCATAGAGCAACTTAAAATGCAAACGAATGAAGAAAAAGCGATTTACGAAAAAGAGATGAGCCGACGTGATGTGATCGGGTATAGCATTGTGGGGTATTTTCTTTTACTCTCGGCGTTGCTGTACATCAAAATTATTTTGCAACGCTCCAAGCCAACCGAGTAAAGAAACGCTTTACATGTAAAGACTAGGGTTTCTTTTTTCCATCCAAAATCACGTCAATAATCATGGCAAAAATACCTAAAGTAATGAGGGTAAATGCCCATGAAAAGCTCTTGGTGATGACATATCCGACAATTAAAATGGCAAGTGCGGTAGGGACTTCGTTGTAAGCTCTGAAAAATTTACCACTTTGAGTGCACGTGTCATTAGCAAGTTCCAAACGGTACTTTTCGAGTGAAAACGAATAAAATGTGAGCGCAATAAGTACCGTAAACTTCGCATAAATCCACCCACCGCTTGAGAGCAGTTGTGGGTCAAACACTATCATGCCAAAACCACTTGCAAGGGTCGCCCAAAAGGCAGGAAGCCCGATGTACTTATAGATTTTGTACTCTTGAATTTTTACAACTTCCACAAACTCTTTTTTCTCAGCATGCTCAACATGGTAAACAAAAAGCCGTGGCAAGTAAAATAACATCGCCATCCACGACATCAACGCTATAATGTGAAAGGCAAGCAACCATTTATAGTGTTCCAACATCTATCCTTTTTTCATTTTGCATACACATTATAACACCACAAACTTACCCTAAACTGGCTTTACATGTAAACGACTCAAACCTGCTCTAAAGTGAAACTATTCTACAATGCCGACAAAGACACAAAGGATGCCAAACCATGCCATTTTCTACCCTCAAACTCTGCCCTCAAATCCTCGAAGCGCTTGCGCAAGAGAACTTTACTACGCCAACGTCCATTCAAGAAAAAGTGATTCCTCTTGTGTTGGAGCGAAAAGACATCATGGCAAGAGCGCAAACGGGAAGTGGTAAGAGTGCTTCGTTTGTACTGCCGATGTTGGAGCTTTGGAGAGCAAGTAAAGGCGAGGGAAAAGCGAAGATCAAGGCATTGGTTTTAACGCCTACGAGGGAGCTTACCGTACAGGTCGCTGAGGCGTTTAAAAGCTTTGGAAAATGTTTACATGTAAAACCCAAAGTGGTGAGCATCATCGGTGGTGAGAAGATCGGTGAGCAACTTTATGACATCCAACAAGGGTGTGACATCGTGGTCGCAACTTCGGGGCGTTTGCTAGACATCATGAGCAAAAAACAGATTGACCTTTCTCGTGTCGAGTTTTTTGTGCTTGATGAAGCGGATAAGATGCTTGACCTTGGTTTTGAGCAAGAACTGAGCTCCATTCTTGAAGCCTTACCCGAAAAACGCCAAAACCTTCTTTTTTCGGCAACCTACCCAGAAAAAATGCAAGCCATTGCTTCCAAGATAACGAAAAGTGCGGTGGAAGTGAGCATTGAAGCGGAAGCACCAACGGTTGAGCTTATCACGCAACGTGCCATCGAGGTCAATAAAGAAAACAGAGCACCACTGTTGCGTCAGTTATTGCGTGAAAACACATGGGAACTGGTTTTGGTTTTTATGGCAAATAAACGCGCGTGCGACAACATCGCGGTGAAGTTTCGCAAGCATGGATTTTTAGCGGAATCCTTTCATGGAGATTTGCTTCAAGAAGACCGTTCATGGACGTTAAAGTCCTTTAAAGAGCGAAAGATTCGTGTTTTATTTGCCACCGACATCGCTTCACGTGGGCTTGACATCGACGATGTGAGTTGTGCCATCAACTTCGATTTACCTCGCGCAACGGAAGACTACATCCACCGCATCGGACGAACAGGGCGTGCGGGTAAAGAGGGTTTGGCGATTTCATTTATAGACCATAAAGACAAGGCGCATTTTGCACTGATTCAAAAACGTTGTGGTGTGAAGCTTGAAACAGAGCAGATCAAAGGGTTTGAACTGATAGGCGAGGCACCTGTAAAAGAGAAGGGAAGTGCGCCCATCAAAGGCAAACGCAAGAGTAAAAAAGACAAGTTACGAGAAGCGCAAAAAGAGGGTGCAAGCTCCTAAGAGCCGGCACCTAAAAGAGCATTAAATAAAGATAACAGACATAACATAAACGACTGCAATGGTCACAAGTCCTTGTACTAAAGTTGCCATAGTAAATGCCTTGTATGCGGTTGGAACGTCCATTTGACTGAAACGTGAGACAACCCAGAAAAAGCTATCGTTGGCATGGCTGACGGTAAGTGCGCCTGCGCCAATCGCCATAACGGTGAGGACTTTGCCCATTTCACTATCGAGTCCTAAACTGGCAAGCAATGGATACATAATGGTCGAAGTCACCACCAGTGCCGTCGTGGAAGAGCCTTGAGCGGTTTTAAGGGCTGCTGCGATGATGAACGGTACAAAGATGCCAAGGCTAAGTGTTTGAAGCGTTAGTCCCAGATAATCACCAATACCACTGGCTTTAAGAACAGCTCCCAGTGCTCCACCTGCTCCTGTGATGATGAGAATCTCACCTGCGTTTTTAACGCCTTCACCAACCCAGCCTGAAAGCGTCTCTTCGTTCCATTTTGGAAGTAAAAGGCTTGCAAAAAGTACACCGACAAAAAGCGCGTTAGCAGGGTGACCTAAGAAAACAAAAAATTTATAGATAAACGTTTCGCTAGAATCTTTAAATGCAAGCTTTGCGATACTCTCAATTGCCATCAAAAGAACAGGAATAAAAATAGGCGCAAACGATTTAAATGCACTAGGAAGCGTGCCGTATTTGGCTTGAACTTCGCTGTCTTTTTCTAAGTCAATATCAAGGTCTTCACCACTTTGGTACAATGGTCCTCGTTTCATTGCCCAAAAATAACCTGCAAGCATCGTGAAAACAGCGACAAATAGACCCACGAGAATGACCAAACCAAGATTTCCTACCATCAAGTTACCTGCCGCTGCAATAGGGCCTGGTGTTGGTGGAACCAGCGTATGGGTGGCATAAAGTCCTGTTGCAAGGGCGACACTCATCGCTACGCCTGAAACTTTAAGCTGTTTGACCATGGAGCGTTTGAGGGCGTTTAAGATAACAAAACCGCTGTCACAAAAAACAGGAATCGAGACGATATAGCCGATGATGGACATCGCAAGAATAGGGCGGTCTTTACCCACAATTTTAAGAACAACGTTTGCCATTTTAATGGCAGCACCGCTTTTTTCCAAGATAACACCGATGATGGTTCCAAGCACAATGACGATACCGATGTACGCTAAAATACTTCCAAAACCTGATGTGATAGTTTTTGCGATGTCGGCGTATTTCATGCCCACACTAAACGCAATTCCATATGCCGCAACAAGCAGGGCAATAAAAGGGTGTAATTTCCATTTGCTGGTTGAAAGTACGATAAATCCTATCGCTACAAGTAAGATAACGATTAACATTCTGACTCCTTCTTTAGTTTATAAACCCAAACTGCTAGTTAAACAGTAGAGCTTTTTTGTCATCACCAAGCTTCAAAAAGCAATTGATAGCATAAGCGGTGATGAAAAGTTTGAGCTTTGTTAAAAAGCCACCAATGGTTGTAG
>NZ_JQGK01000005.1 GCF_000743525.1 Sulfurospirillum sp. SCADC
GTTTTTCAGGGTCGACTATATAGTTTTTATGTAACTCTTCATTGGCTATAAATTCATCAAGTTCAGAGTGAATTAATACTCCTGTCGATGAGAAGGATTTTAACGTAACTGTTTTGTATGTAAAATAGAGATTATCATGGATATCCCCTTTTTTGCGAGCAAGAGGTAGTCCAATCCTGATATATGCAAGGTTCTCCAGTTTCATCGATTCTCCAAAAAAGTTTTACAACAAAATAATACATTATAAAGTAAAATTTGTCAAAATAAATGTTTTATTTTTATGATAATACATTGACATATTAATTTTTTATCTGTAAAATTCTAAACAGGATGAACTTGATACAGAAAAATCTTCAATAATTGAGGCAATTGAAGATTAACATTGAGAAGCCTTAGACTGGAAAAGGCAACATAAAGAGATATCGAGTCAAAACTTAAAACCATCCAATGTTCTTTAAGTTATTGGCAAGTATTGATAACGTTATCAAACTGAATCAAAATTGTATTGATTTAGAAACACATAAGCAACTAGAGATCTTGCAAATCTCTAACTATGCTTTACCGTAAAGTTTTCAAAGTACAACAACCTATTTTAAGCGTTCGTATGTGCCTTTGATGCTTTGTACGTTTTGCAACTAAATCCTATAAGACGTACGATAAAGAAAAGACTACAAGAGAGTTTGTAGCACATTTCTACTGAAGTGTACGAACTGTACTTCGATTTAGTACAGCAATATCAAAAAAAGATTTATTGTGAGTCTTTTGCGTGATCAAGCCATTAAGCTCGTTGGAGAATTATACCAATTCTTTGACAAACCTAAAATATCTGTTATTTCAACTAAAAAGTTACTTACAGAAAGTGAACTTGCTTTGTATTTCAGACGTGGTAAAACCTGGACGTCAGGACTCAGAACAAAAGGAGTGCTTATGGAAAAAAAACACTATCATTACATTGATGGCTTGATTATGTACGATCGTGAAGAAATAGAAAAAGCAATTATTTCGAATTCTTTACGATAATTATTTCAAATTCATCCGAATGCCTCATCTGAAGTAACTCTTCTTTTTACTTATAATTCCGGAGTAAGTAGGGAAGGGAGACTGCATGAAGGGCTGAGAAGCAACCAAAAAATTTGGGCATACTTCTCCGCTCTTGATGTTATAAATTTTCAGATTTTAGTCCAAAATGCTATAATTCCATCGTTTCGATCGGTCGGTCGTTTCGCCTCTTCGCCTTTTCACGCTCATGCGAGAGCACATTATCAACTGTCGGTTGTGCTGTACAGTTTGTTCCTTGTCCAATATGTGAGAGTTTTGGATTTAGGTCAATGTGAGAAGGTGATGAGTGCATAGTATCATCCACAGCGCCACTATCTGCGTGTAGTCGATTCCTCTTTTTGTTTCCATGTGAGAACCAGCCGCAACTGTATCAATTTCTACTCTTTATTCAATATAGGAGGTACTCATTATGTTTTTAACTATGATATTGCACATAAATGATATATCTACTTCACCAGACGCTTGATAATACGCCTATCAATTTTTAACAGTAAAATTCGATTGAGTGTGGAACAGGTACCAAGTGCCCCAGTTGAATTACTCAACGGGAAGCCAGAAATGACTTCCTTCACTTGGGTGTGAAAAAACACTTGGTACCCCGTTGAATAATTTAAACAGAGGTAATCATAGTTTAAAAAGATAGGAATGTTAATAAAGGGTTTTTCAGCTTGCAATACACTTCATGTGTGATGAAAAAATATCATTTTGTTTCATTCGATTTCAAATGTATTGTCAAAACGCTAATAGACTGAAGTTAAAAAATTAGTAATAAAAATTTATTAGAGGATAAGATTTATACTTGTAGTAAAAAAGTAGTAAAAAGGTGCTTGAAGTGATTTCTTAAAAAGAGAGAAAAAGTTTTTGAAAGTCCTAAAATAGGGATGGTGCGGATAAAGAGACTCGAACTCCCATGCCTCTCGGCACCAGATCCTAAGTCTGGCGTGTCTACCAATTTCACCATATCCGCACACAACAGTAGTAAATTTTGCGAAGCTGAAGCTCCGTCTTAAAAGGTGGTACGCCCTACACGATTCGAACGTGTGACCTACGCCTTAGAAGGGCGTTGCTCTATCCAGCTGAGCTAAGAGCGCATCTTCTCGGTTTAGGTGGTGCGCTCGAAAGGAGTCGAACCTACAACCTACGGATCCGAAGTCCGTTGCTCTATCCAATTGAGCTACGAGCGCATAAACCGCTCTAAACAATGGGGTGAGTGATGGGGATCGAACCCACGACCCTCAGAACCACAACCTGATGCTCTAACCGACTGAGCTACACCCACCATCATTTTAATATGACATGGTCGGGGCGAAAGGATTCGAACCTTCGACCCCCTGGTCCCAAACCAGGTGCGCTGACCAGACTGCGCTACGCCCCGACATTTAAAAAAACCTAAGATGGTCTTTTTAAGGCTGAAATTCTAGCCAAAATCCAGCCTTTTGTCAAGGAAAAGTTTTTAGCCTTTGTGAGAAAACTCGATCAGCCCCTCCGTCGGTGAGCTCGCCGTTGCAAAAGGCTTCTTCGCGATGCGTCCAGCGAGGAAGCTTGCACGCCCTGCCAATACAGCGTATTTCATCGCTTCTGCCATCAAAATAGGGTTTTTTGCCTGTGCAATCGCTGTATTTGTCAGAACACCATCGGCACCTATTTCCATCGCAATTGCCGCGTCACTCGCACATCCGATGCCTGCATCGACGATCACAGGAATGTTAACGGCTTCTTTGATGAACAGAACATTGTAACGGTTTTGAATGCCTAGCCCACTGCCAATAGGGGATGCCAAAGGCATAACAGCGGCACTTCCTGCGTTTTCCAAGCGTTTTGCCATGATCGGATCGTCATTGGTGTAGGTCATGATGGTAAAGCCATCTCGTGCTAACACTTCGCATGCTTTAAGCGTTTCCATAACATCGGGGTAAAGCGTTTTAGCCGTATCTCCGATAACTTCGAGTTTGATCAGATCAAGCCCTGTTGCTTCTCGAACCATGCGAAAAAGAGTAATAGCATCTTCTGCGGTGGTACATCCAGCAGAGTTTGGAAGCAGTTTGATGTCTGTGCCCTTGAAATAATCCATAAGGTTTTCTTCATTAGGATTGGTAATGTTAACACGACGCACAGCGACTGTGATGAGTTTTGAGCCACTTGCGAGCGTTGCGTCTTTGGTCGTTTGAAAATCGGGGTATTTACCGCTTCCGACGATCAAACGGCTTGCAAATTCGATATTGCCTACTTTAAGAATGTCGTTCATTTGAGTTCCTATTGAGTAAATTTTTAACGGTTTCGGGAAGGAGTTCATGCTCCAGTGCGTGGATTTTAGCTTCAAAATCTTCAAAACTCATGCCCTCGTGTTTCTCAAAACAGCGTTGTGCGATGATTTCACCGCCATCGAGCTCTTCGCTGACGTAGTGAACACTGATGCCAGCAACTTTCATCGGCGAATCAAAGCTCTCTTTTATAGCATTGCCTCCCTTAAAAAGCGGAAGGAGCGAGGGGTGTAAATTGATTGCTTTAATCTGTTGTGTAAAATAAGGAGTGAGAAAACGCATAAAGCCAGCCAATACAGTAAGCTCTGCGCCACTTTGGATAATAGCTTTTACAAGGGCTTTATCAAAGGCCTCGCGGCTTGAATAGAGCGTATGATCGATGATGAGAGGTTCTATGCCGTAACTGCGTGATTTTTCGATTCCTGCTGCGTTGGGGCGATTGCAGATGGTAGTTGCAACTTCGATTTGACAGTGTTCAAATACTTGGTTGTGAAGTGAGGCGAGCAATTTTTCCAAATTACTGCCCTCTCCACTGAATAAAATAGCAATTTTCTTTATAACCATTTAAGACCTTTACAAATATCCATTGGGGTGAGCGCAAAATTGTTACATGTAAACGTGCGTGAGACGAGGGCATGTGCTAAAGAGGCACTGATCGCCGCGTCTTTTGGGGTGTAGCCTTGGGCGAGGAGGGCTCCTATCATACCCGCTAAAACATCGCCACTGCCCCCTTTGGCAAGAGACGGCGTGCCATACGTGTTGATGAAAAGCTCTCCCTTGTGCGCGATGATGGTGTTCGCACCTTTGAGCACGAGTACGACATGAGGAAAAGCGAGACTAAAGCGTTTGGCGTGTTTAAAGCGGTTTTGCTGAATCATCTCCACGCTGATTTTCTCTTTACATGTAAGCTCTAAAATCGCGCTAAATTCTTTGGGATGGGGTGTTAAAACGACGGGTTTTTGGGATGCGATGATCTCCGTGATAAGCGGATGACGGGATAATGACGCATCAATCACCAGTGGCAGTGTGTTGGAGAGCAAAAGTGTTTTCAATGCTGTTTCATCAAAAGGCATTTCGAGTCCCATCCCTGCGACGATGACATTGGCATTTTTAGGCAGTTTTTCGCTGCTCATGAGATAAATGGGCAATTTTTTTGGCTTTTCTCCTAGGAGTGTTACCAGACCTGCGCCAAAATGAAATGCGCCCATGCCAGCAAGTCGCGCTGCACCCTCTTTGGAGCCTTGCACAATCGCGACGTGTCCAAACGTGCCCTTATTTGTGTTTTTCTTGATGCGAATCGGCAGTTTGAGATCGCTTTTGCGAAGCAAAAAGTTGGTGCTAGGTGTTTCGTACTGATTTCGTGCGATGCCCAGATTGGCAACTTTGATAGTGCCTATGGCATCTTTAACCGTGTCATTGAGAAGTGCGAGCTTCAAAGCGCCCATCGTCACCGTTTCATTCGCTTGGAAAATGACTGAATTCAGCGTTAAATCACTGAGAATTCCACTGGGAATGTCGCAGGCGATTTTATAGCCTTGCTTTGCATTGAGCGTTTCGAGTAGTTTACATGTAAAGCTATCTAAGGCGCGGTTGAGTCCTGCGCCAAAGAGAGCATCGACGTAAATATCGGCATCGATAAGCTCATTGACCATGGGAACACCCACTTTTTGGGCGCGTTCGAGTTGTAATTTTGCAAGTTCTGATTTGAGCTCAAAAGGAAGATAGACACTTACATTATACGCGCCATGAAGTAACCGTGCGGCGACAATGCCATCCGCTCCGTTGTTTCCCATGCCACAGACAAAGAGCGCACTCTTTTTACATGTAAGCTTTTTTTTCACGGCGCGAGCAAGTGCAAATCCTGCATGTTCCATTAAAATTTCTGGGGTTAAGCCAAAGGTTGTGTAACAACGCTCATCGAGTGTTTGGGTCTCTTCATAGACGTACTGCATTGGTTTCTCCTAACGCTTACGGAAGCTCAAAGCTTCTAAAAGATGCTCTTGCAAGATCAACTCACTCTGCGCCAAATCGGCGATGGAACGCGCAATACGAAGCACTTTGTGAATGCTGCGCTGGCTTAGCCCCAAGCGATTTTGTGCCATCTCTAAACTCTCAGCGGCTTTTGCTTCGAGGGTGCAAAAACGCATCGTGCTGTGCTCGTCCAGTTTGCCATTGAGCTCCTGTTGCCCTCGACTTTTTTGCATGATAAATGCTTTTAATACCTGATCAAACATCTGAGCCGAACTTAGACCATGCTCTTTAGAACTCTCTTCGCTCATCTGAATGTACAGATCGATTCTGTCCATAATGGGCTCGGAGATGCGGTTTTTATAGCGATTGATCTCGACTTCAGAACAACGACACTCATGTGTTTGGCTAAAAAGGTTACCGCAGGGGCAAGGATTTTGCGCGGCAGCAAAGAGAAATTTGGTCGCGTAACTTACTTTGGTATTGACCCGAGAGATGAGCACGCGATGATCTTCTAGAGGCTCTCTGAGGCTCTCCAAAACGGTTTTGGAAAAGTTGGGAAATTCATCAAAAAACAAAATGCCATTGTGCGCGAGCGCGATTTCACCTGCGCGACTTTGCGAACTGCCACCCCCAAAAATGGACGGACGAGAGGAGGTGTGATGGGGCGATCTAAAAGGGCGCAAGGGGCTTAGCGCCACGTCCTCTTCTTGGAGCGATTGATAGGCGTTTGACTCTAAAATTTCTTCGATGCTTTGAGGGGGTAAAATGTAGCGAAGGCGTTTGATGCTCATACTTTTGCCACATCCCGGACTTCCTTCCATCAACAGGTTGTGCATACCCGCTGCAGCGATCGTCATCGCCCGTTTGGCACGGTGTTGTCCTAAAACATCGCTAAAATCAAGCGGAAATTGCGTGCTGTAAAAGTAGCGTTTGTTCTCAATATCCAGGACATTTTCACAAAAATTTTGCTCACGTGGTGCTGCTTCGTTATTGAAGCGTTTTTCTTTAAAAAAGAGTAGGGCATCATGCAGCGTCTCAACACCAAATGCCTCGATATTGGGGATTTGGTGCACTTTGGCGAGAAGCTCGCTGGGAACCAAAACGCGAAGGTTAGGTGTGTGCGAAGCTAAGGAAAGGATAATCGGAAACATAGAGTTGGTTTTCTTGATTTTGCCATCCAGTCCTAGTTCGCCAAAGATGAAAAAATCTTTACATGTAAAGCGCTCTTTTTGGATGGCAATAAGCAACGCCGTGACCAAATCAAAGTGGCTTCCCTCTTTTTTGAGATCGGAAGGGGAGAGATTGATCGTAATTTTTTGGGAGGGAAACTGAAAATCGATGCTCGAAAGGGCTGATTTTACGCGCTCACGTGACTCTTGGATGGAGACATCCGTCAGTCCCACAATATTAAATCCTGGAAGGGCTCGCACTAACGTTGACTCAACATCAACCTCATACGCTTTATTGCCAAATAGCGTGGCGCACTTTGCATGTTTGACCTTGGAGAGTGCAACAGCTTCTTCCACGATTATTTACCTGCTTTTTGCTTTTTTTTCCACTCTTTGTCAAATTTTTTACGTTTTAAATAAGAGAGTTTTTCGATAAAAAGGCGACCTTTAAGGTGATCCATCTCGTGCTGTACGGCAATTGCCATCAGATCGGTAAACTCTTCTTCACAGCGGTTACCATCACGATCACAGTAGGCAACCTTAATATGCGCGGCACGCTCGATCTCATCGTAATACCCAGGTACGCTTAAACAGCCCTCTTGGTAAATGGTCAAACCGTCTTTTTCAAGAATGACAGGATTGATCATTTCATAAAGATTTTCGACGGTTTGGTACCCTTCTTCATCGACAAGATTGATGATGAGAACATTGAGAGGTACACCCACTTGAATTGCCGCAAGCCCAATACCCTCTTTGGCAACCATTGTTTCGTACATATCGTGTAAAAGCGTGTGCAAATGCACATCAAAATGCGTCACCTCTTTAGAGGTCTCTCTTAAAAGCTTATTGGGATAAACGAGAATCTCTCTAATCATAGCTCCTCGCTTGGAAGGGAAGGCGTACACACAATATACGGAACATACTTTTTACCTGTGTGTGGAAGTTCTTCAAGGGTTGCTGCAATGAACTCCTCGGAATTATGTTCGGTATCAAGCGCAACGATGGAAAGTTCGATGTCGGTTTCAACTTCACCGGTTCCCACAAAAAAGCTGGTTTGGTACACCAGTTCACTGATACGATCGCACGCTTTTTTAGCGCTCGTAATATCGGTATGTTTGAGAATCATCGCAAAAATACCATCCCCAAAATGCGCCACAATATCGCTTCTACGAGATGTTTTTAGAAGCAATTTAGCAATGTTACGCACAACGGTGTCTTTGTCTTTTTTATTGACAATTTTCTCTAGCGTATCTTCTTTAACGCGCGCCAATACCAAAGAGCTCGAATGCGCATAATTTTTAATGAGTTTGATCTCATCTTGGAGCGATTTAAGCAGGTATCTGCGATTGTAAACCCCATACTTCACATCGAAAATAGATTGGTTATCGACCTCTTGTAGAATCGTTGTTGTTTTTTGATAATAATCTTTTAAAAGATCAATTTGCTTGGTGGTCAGCGCAAACATTTTATTAAGATCTTCGCTTAGCGTTGAGATGATATTTTGAATCGAAAGTGGGTTAGAGTTGGTCTCTAACTGCGTTGAGCGTTTTTTAATAATCTCTTGCATGACATTCAGGTTGCGATACACCGTAGAAACCACTTGCATAATGTTTTTGATCTGCGCAAAACCCTCTTTAACTTCGCGCTCAATACGGGCATGATTTTCATCATTGTTGGTGTTTTCGAGATCTAAAAAATCATTAATGCGTTTTTTGAAAGCAGTTGGTTTGCTCTCTAGAAGTTTGTCAAAATAGATCTGAAAATTGGTAGGGGTGGGAGGGATATTCTCATCCCCCAACACCTTAAGGACCAACGCGGCAAATTTTTCAAGTTCAACATTGGAAGCTTGAGGAACAATAGGCTCTTTAGGAATCGGCAGGGGTGGTGCTTGCTCAATCGTATCATCCTTGACATCGATATTATAAACACCCGTTTTCCCTTTTTCTTTATTAAAACGAACCATTGTTTGCCCTCTTTATGTTATTTAAAACTTTTGTCTAATACTTTATCAATTAAACCGTATTCACTGGACTCTTCAGCACTCATGAAAAAGTCTCTCTCGGTATCTTTAATGATTTTAGGGAGCTTTTGTGAACAATTTTTTGCCAAAATTTCATTGAGTACTTGCTTCATACGTAAAATCTCTTTGGCTTGAATTTCAATGTCAGTCGCTTGCCCTTGAGCGCCACCTAAGGGTTGGTGAATCATAATGCGCGCATTTGGCAGTGCATAACGTTTCCCTTTAGCCCCAGAACTGAGTAAAAATGCTCCCATCGATGCTGCTTGACCGATACAAATGGTGCTGATGTCCGGTCTGACATAATTCATCGTATCATAGATGCTAAAACCACTGGTAATAACGCCACCTGGAGAGTTAATGTAAAGATAGATGTCCTTTTCAGGATCTTCCGCTTCAAGGAAGAGGAGTTGCGCTACGATTGAAGAAGCAACAACATCATTAATCTCACCGCTGAGCATAATGATACGATCTTTTAAAAGACGAGAGTAGATGTCATAGCTTCTCTCACCACGACCCGTTTTTTCGATAACGACAGGAACATAATAACTCATTATTGACCTTTAGTAAAAAGCTTTGTGAAGAGTCTCTCTTCAATGATAGACATTTTAATCGCTGGAAGAACCCCTTGTTTCTCATAGTATTCTAGGTATTCTTTTGGATTTGCACCTTGTTGCATGGCTTCAAAGTAGATCATTTGAAGAACTTCTTGGTCGCTGACATTAATCCCTTCTTGTTTGGCTAATTCGTCAACAATGAAGGTAAGTTTAACACTTTTTTCAGACTCTGCTCTAAATTCTTCTCGTTTCTCTTTGATTTTCTCAGGATTGCCTGCATACTCTTTGATTTCGTCTTCGCTGAGTTTACCAAACACACCACGCATTTGAAGATCAATCTCTTGGTCAACAATGTTTTCTGGTAAATCAAGCGCAAGTTTCTCTAAGATATTTTCAACAAATTTAGGTTTGACTTCATCATTGAAAAGTTTTGCGAGTTTTTCATTGCGGATTTCGGTCTCAATTTGCTCTTCAAGGATAGCTAACGTTGGAGCTTCTACACCTGGAAGTAATTTTTTGATCATCTCTTCACTTGGTGTTTCAGGAACGTCTTTAACTTTAATCTCTTTTATGGTGACTTTAAAGACCGTTGGTTTACCTGCAAGGTCTTTGTTTCCGTAGGTCTCTGGGAATGTTACTTCAATATCTTTGCTTTTGCTACTGACTTTGAGCCCGATAATGCCATCTTCAAAACCAGGGATGAATGATCCACTTCCGATTTCAAGGGTATATCCTTCTGCTTTGCCACCTTCAAACGCTACGCCATCGATAAAGCCTTCAAAATCAAGCACAACAAAGTCGCCTGATTTAACCGCGCGTTTTTCTTCAACCGTTTTAAGCTCAGCAACCAATGCTAACGTTTTTTCAAGTCTCTCAGAGATCTCTTTTTTAGTTACTTTGGGCGTTTTGTATTCAGGTACGCACTCTTTGTAGCCTTCAACGACCACCGTTGGTTTAAATGAAAGTTTCATTACAAGCTCTAAACCACCCTCTTTTTCTTCAAATTTTGAGAAACTTGGCTCTCCGACAACAAGGTCTGCTTTCACATCAAGATCAGCCAAGGCTTTGGTGTAAAGTTCTCTGAGAACTTCGGTTTGTGCGTCTTCTTTAAGTTGTTTGCCGTAACGTGCTTTAACGATGTGTGCAGGAACCTTCCCTTTTCTAAAACCATCCACTTTCATATTGGAAGCAGCAGATGCAATGAGCTTCTCTTCTTTTTTTTGTAAAAGTGCAGGTGAAATAGTCGCTTCAACTGCAGCATTAGCACTATTAGTACGGTTAACTTTAATTTGCATAAAATCCCTTTTCGATATAAAATTTTGCTCAAATATACCAAAAAATTGCTTTTAAGTCGCTTTTTATCCATTAAAAAGCAAAAAGCAGATAAAATAACTCGTCTTAATTTTAACAGAAGTGAATCACTATGCAACGAAGAGAAGAGTTCGAACAAGCCGTGAAAACGATGCTGGAAATTATCGGTGAAAATACCGAGCGTGAAGGGCTTTTAAAGACGCCAGAGCGTGTGTTTAAAGCGTATGAATATATGACGCAAGGCTATGCCCAAAGTCCCAATGAAGTTCTTGGCGAAGCACTTTTTAATAGCGACAATAACCAAATGGTACTGATTAAAGATATAGAATTTTATTCGATGTGTGAACATCACCTTTTACCGATTATTGGACGTGCGCATGTTGCCTACATTCCCAATGGAAAAGTCGTTGGACTCTCTAAAATTCCTCGCATGGTGGATATTTTTGCACGTCGTCTTCAAATTCAAGAACAACTGACCGAACAGATTGCTAAAGCCATCGATGATGTCATCGCGCCTAAAGGTGTCGGTGTTGTTATCCAAGCGCGTCATATGTGCATGGAGATGCGAGGGGTTGAAAAAACACACTCCAACACCACTACATCAGCACTTCGAGGACTCTTTCTCAAGGCCGATACGCGAAAAGAGTTTTTTGACATCATCAACGCACCGCAGGCAAATCGCTACTAATGCCACTCGAACGCCTCAAAAAACAACTTAACGGTAAAAGCCTCTCTCCCATGTTTGGCACTATCACCAAAATCAGCTCCACAACCATTGAGGCATGTGGGCTCAGACCCAGTATTGGTGATATTGTCAAAATCGTCTCTTTAGATGGTCATAAAAGTGAGCTTGGCATGATCACCGAAGTCGATCGCAACTCCTTTTTTATCTCTCCTTTTGGCTTTATCGAAGGGTTTAAAACAGGCGATAAAGTGTTTATCAGCGAGCAGGGTATGATGATTCCTGTGGGCGAAGAGTTACTTGGTCGCGTGGTTGATCCGTTTATTCGTCCCAAGGACGGCAAAGGAACAATAGGTGCAAGTTCACAAGCACCGATCATGAAAGCGCCACTTGATCCGATGAAAAGAGGGCTCATTAATGAGCCATTTCGTGTAGGCGTCAAGACCATTGATGGACTTTTAACCTGTGGAAAAGGTCAGAAAATGGGCATTTTTGCAGGAAGTGGTGTGGGTAAATCGACTCTGATGGGTATGATCGTTAAAGGGGCAGAAGCTTCCATTAAAGTCGTCGCACTCATTGGGGAGCGTGGACGTGAGGTGCCTGAGTTTATTGAAAAAAACTTAGGTGGTAATCTTGAAAATACCGTGATCGTGGTTGCGACCAGCGATGATTCGCCTTTGATGCGAAAGTATGGTGCCTTTTCAGCGATGAGCATTGCTGAGTACTTTAAAGACCAAGGACGCGATGTTCTGTTTATGATGGATTCCGTCACACGTTTTGCGATGGCACAACGTGAAATTGGTCTGGCTTTGGGTGAGCCACCCACCTCAAAAGGCTATCCACCTTCTGTTTTGGCTCTTTTGCCTCAACTGATGGAGCGAGCCGGAAAAGAAGAGGGCAAAGGCTCGATTACAGCGTTCTTTACGGTATTGGTTGAAGGGGATGATCTAAGCGATCCGATTGCCGATCAGTCTCGAAGTATCTTAGATGGTCACATTGTGCTCAGTCGTGAGCTTACCGATTATGGTATTTATCCGCCGATTAGCATTCAAAACAGTGCTTCAAGGGTTATGGGCGATGTCATTGATGGGGATCATAAAAAAGCGGCGATGCGTTTTAAACGACTCAATTCCATTTTGAAAGAGAACGAAGTTCTCATCCGCATCGGTGCATACGAAAAAGGCAACGATAAAGAGCTCGATATAGCGATCCATAAAAAAGAGAAAATGAATGGCTTTTTACAGCAAGCGCCCGAAGAGGTTTTTGAATTTGACGCAACCATTGCTGAGTTAAAACAGATTATTGCCTAAATTTCTTTAGTATTTTTTAATATAGAAAGTAATAGTATTCAAAAATTAATTAGGATAAACTTTATCCTATATAGAAATGGAGAGTGAAGCCAATGAGAGTCTATTTAGATAATAACGCGACAACCATCGTTGACCCTAAAGTGTTTGCAGAGATGGTTCCTTATTTTTGCCAAATGTATGGCAATCCAAATTCGTTGCATGAGTTTGGCAGTGAGAGCCATCCCGCACTTCGCAAAGCGATGGATCAACTTTATGCTGGCATTAACGCAAGCGATGAAGATGACATTGTCATTACCTCCTGTGCCACCGAGAGCAATAACTGGGTGATCAAAAGTATTTATCATGACTACATTTTAAATGGTGACAAAGATCACATCATCACCAGTGAAGTGGAACATCCTGCTGTTGGGGCTTCGTGTAAATTTTTAGAAAGCCTTGGCGTTAAGGTGACGTATCTTCCTGTCAATACCGATGGTGTCATCAGCGTGGAAGATCTTAAAAACGCTATCACTGACACCACCGCACTTGTCTCCATTATGTGGGCAAACAACGAAACAGGTATGATTTTCCCGATTGAAGAGATCGGTGCGATCTGCAAAGAGCGAGGCGTACTTTTCCATACGGACGCCGTTCAAGCGGTCGGTAAAATTCCTGTCGATGTCAAAAAAGTCAATGTCGATTTTCTCAGTTTCTCAGCACATAAATTCCACGGACCTAAAGGGATTGGTGGGCTTTATATCCGCAATGGACAACCTTTATCCCCTTTCTTCCATGGTGGAGAGCACATGGGTGGACGTCGTAGTGGTACCCTAAATGTTCCTAGTATCGTTGGTATGGGAAAAGCAATGGAACTGGCGGTTGAAGCACTTGATTTTGAAAAAAACAATGTCAGACGCCTACGTGACAAACTGGAAGATGCTCTTTTGCAAATTCCTGAAATGATGGTTGTGGGTACCAAAGAACAGAGAGTTCCCAATACTATTTTAATCAGTGTTAAAGGCATTGAAGGCGAAGCGATGCTGTGGGATTTGAACCAAAATGGTATCGGTGCGAGTACCGGAAGTGCGTGTGCTAGTGAAGCCCTTGAATCAAACCCTGTTATGGAAGCCATTGGCGCGGAAGCCGATTTGGCGCACACCGCACTTCGCCTTTCCCTTTCACGGTTTACCACTGAAGCAGAGATTGATTTTGCGATTGATGTGATTCAAAAAGCAGTTGTGAGACTTCGTGCCATTTCAAGCACGTATGCGTACGCGCCAGAATGGCACGTTAGTAAGCTATAAGCGAGTTCTTTCAGAACGCTAGACACGCTTTTAAAGCAAAGCTTCAAAAGCTACGTTAACACTGGGTTCTCTTTAGCAGAGAGCCCGCGCACCTTTGGTGCTTTTATGTTTACATGTAAAGATTATAAAGGATAAAAAAATGGCAAAAAATAGTTTAATTGGTGGCTCCATTTGGGAAGAGTACAGCCAAAAAGTACAAGATTTGATGAACCATCCCCAAAATATGGGTGAATTGACCGAAGAAGATGCAAAAAATATGGGTGGAAAGCTCATTATTGCAGATTTTGGTGCAGAGAGTTGTGGCGATGCGGTGAGACTTTACTGGATCGTTGATGAAGCAACTGAAGTGATTAAAGCGGCAAAATTTAAGAGTTTTGGTTGCGGTACGGCGATTGCTAGTTCGGACACGATGGCAGAGCTTTGTATCGGTAAAACGGTTTCTGAAGCGGTTAAAATTACCAACATTGATGTAGAAAAAGCGATGCGTGATACGCCAGATGTTCCTGCTGTTCCACCTCAAAAAATGCACTGTTCTGTTATGGCATACGATGTTATTAAAGCAGCAGCCGCTTCGTATAAAGGCGTGGATGCTGCTTCCTTTGAAGATGACATCATCGTGTGTGAATGTGCACGTGTGAGCCTTGGAACGATCAAAGAGGTCATCAAGATCAACAACCTCAAAACCGTTGAAGAGATCACCAACTACACCAAAGCAGGTGCATTTTGTAAATCCTGTATCAAGCCTGGTGGGCATGAGGCACGTGAGTATTATCTGGTTGACATTTTAAGAGACACCAGAGCTGAGATGGAACATGACCATCTGCTTGCGATCTCTAACTCTAAAATTGAAGGCAGCAATACCGTGAACTTTGATGATCTCACCATCGTTAAAAAATTCCAACAAATTGAAGCGGTGATCGATGAAAATATTCGCCCGATGCTGGTCATGGATGGCGGTAACCTTGAAATCCTTGACATTAAAGAGGGTGGCGATGGTATGAGTGATGTCTACATCCGTTATCTTGGCGCATGCAGTGGTTGTGCGAGTAGCTCAACAGGCACCCTTTTTGCGATCGAAGCGGTTTTACAAGAGAAATTAAGTAAAAATATACGAATATTACCTGTCTGAAAAGACTTCAAAGAAGAGACCCCCGCTCTTCTTTGAAATTCTTACATGTAATAAGGAAACGATGTGGCAAAAGTCGAATTTTTGGGACCCCTTGGGCGTCCTAGTATTGAAGTGGATATTGCAAATCTCAGTGAACTTAAGACCTTTTTTAAAGACGATCAAGAACTTCAAGATTGGCTTGCCATCTGTGCAGTTGCGGTGAACGATACGCTCGTTTGCGACCTCAATATCCCCCTCTCCAAAGAAGATAAAATCTCACTTCTCCCTCCCGTTTGTGGAGGTTGACCTATGTTAGAACTTCACGATGGATCTTTACATGTAAACACTATTTTGGCGGATTGGTATGCCAAAATAAGCGATAAAAATTATGGTGCATTCATCCCTTTTGTGGGCATCGTCAGAGATGAAGATGGCATAGAAGGGCTTAGTTTTGACATTTATGAGCCTATTTTAAACAGCTGGTTTAACGCGTGGCAAGAGAGGGCCAAAGCACAAAATGCGTACTTGCTGATGGCGCACTCACGTGGTGATGTGCCCAATCACACTTCAAGCTATATCGCCGCAGTGGTTTCTCCCAAACGAAAGGTAGCCCTTACAATGATTAACGATTTTGTTGAAGATTTTAAAGCCAATGCGCCGATTTGGAAGTACGACTTGGTGGATGGAAAACGTGTGTATGCTAAAGAGCGCTCGCATGTTTTAAGTGGCTCAGGTCTCCTAAAGGCGGACGTATGAGCCATTCATTTCCTCCCTTTGATGAGACGCTTAAGGCGCTTGAAAACTCCATTCAAACCGAAATTGGCATTGAAAATATTTTTATCGGTGACGCACTGGGTCGTTTTCTTGCCGTTGACATCGTGGCGCAGGACAATAACCCAACGCATGCGACCTCTTCGATGGACGGCTATGCCATTCGTTTTGAAGATCAACAATTAGGCTCACTCACCATTAGCGATTTTATCCCCGCGGGGACTGAAACGCATGGTGTGGTGAACAAAGGTGAGTGTGTGAAAACCTTTACAGGCACCTTGATGAGCGAAGGCAGCGACACGCTGATTCCCATCGAAAATGTCGAAGTTAAAGAGGGAAAAATTCACATCACTTCCGCTGTGTCTAAAGGCTTCGCAGTTCGTCCTGTGGGAGAAAACTATAAAGCGGGTGAAGTGCTTATCAAAAAAGGCACAAAAATTGGATTTGCTGAAATTGGTGTGATGGCAGAAGTGAGCATGGTGCAAGTCGAAGTTTTTATGAAACCTCGCGTTGCCATTCTCTCCACGGGCAATGAAATCTTGGACTTTGGCGAGCCAAAAACGTCATTTGCCCAAATTCGCAGTTCCAATCACGTCACCGTTGAAGCCATTTTACGCCAACTTGGTTGCGAAACAATGCGTTTTAAACTTATCCGAGATGATCGTGATGTGATCGAACAGCAACTCAAACAAGCGCTTATGTGGAGTGACATCGTCATCACCACGGGTGGTGGAAGTGTTGGGGATTTTGATTATTTGCAAAGCATTCTGACCGATATGAAAATCGAAAATATCATCGACGGTTCGTACATGAAACCAGGGCGTCATATTCGCGTGGTCAAAACAGGACACAAATACATCTACGCGCTCCCCGGTTTTCCGTATAGCGCATCGGTCTGTACCTTTTTGTTCATCGCTCCACTGCTTCGCAAACTGCGCGCACAAACCTTCGCCTTGCCAACGATTAAAGCGTTCATGGGCGAGCTCTATAAAAAACGCTCCAAATTTGTGGAATTTACCGCCTGCAACCTTCGCTTTGACCAAGGGCAACTCATCGTTGACTTAGAAGGCAAAAAAGAGGGCAGTAGCGCTATCCTCAATAATCTATTAGACAATCCTGTACTTTTACGTGTTGAAAAAGATGTGCAAATTATCACTAAAGGCGAAATGGTTGATGTTGTGTTGTTAGAGGTGTAAATTAGTATTTGATAAAAAATTAGATATTTAGTTTAAAAATATATTCAAATAAGGATTTTTTATGTTTCAAAAAATTATAGTTGGAACTATGGCTCTTGTGAGTGTTACCATTGTTTTCGCTGAACAAGATGTTATTACGAAAACTGGTAACAAAGAAATTCAAGCTGAAAAGCAAAAAATGACAATCTCAAATATTAATACAAATAAATATATCCTTGGTAAAGTTGCAGAGGTTGATAAAGACTCTAATAAGACCAATGTATCTTCATCAACATTAAGAAGTTCAGGTAATATAGATACGAGTGCAATAGGATTGAAAAGTGCAATTGATGAACAAACAAAGAAGCAAATAGATAAATAAAGTAAACTTGAAAAAATTAGATAGTATTAGAAAAATGCAAAATGCGTTATAATTGACTACTATCAAACACAAAGGAGATTATCGTGCAAATAGCGGTTGATATATCATTGCCACACATTTTAAATCTTATTTCGCAAATGAATCTCAATGAAATTGAGGAAATTAAAAACAAGATTGTCGAAAAAGAACTTTATTTTAAAAAGTTTAAAAAAGACAGCATTGCAGATGTTCTAAGCGATTTTAAAAAGGAAAATTATTCGGATGAATTTTTGAAAGACCTTGAAAATGGTTTGAAAAAAAGTTCTGTTTATCATGCACATTAAATCTTTAAGGGGTGATTTAGAAGCGTATCTTAGAGAACATAATCTAACGAAAAAATTTGAAAAAGCAAAAAAACTTTTTGAAAACAACCCCTTTCATCCCTCGTTAAATACAGAACTCCTTGAACCAAAAGAGAGACTGATTTACTCTTTTAGACTCGATAAAAAATACAGAGCCATTTTTATTTATATAGATACGAGCATGATAGAGATAGTGGTGTTTACAAATCACTATAAATAGCCATTAAACAATTAAAGACAGAAGCAAATATTTAGAAAATTGAAAAGATAAGATGGTGGATGTGGTATTGTTGGACGTGTAAAGTCGGGTGATGCTGGCTCCCCATTGCTCTTCGCAAACCAAATATTTGTAAACATGGCGCATACCAATATTCCAGACTCAATCGAACGTATCGCCGATGCGTGGTCTGCACATAATAAAAGCGTAGCAATCATCAAGCAAGAGAGCATCTCCTTTTGCACACTCTTTTTTAACGATACCTTGAGCAAAGAAGAGGCGAAGAGAATCATGCAAGGCGTGCCTCCGCAATAACGCTCACCTTTTCGTATATTGCGGACTGGCACTTTAGGTTTTATACGCTGAAATTTCTTCTTTGAGTTTTACGGTCATTTGACACAATTCATTGGCAGACGCAGAGATCTCTTCGGCACTTTTTGTATTGTTTGTGGAGAGGGAGCTAATGAGATGGATTTGATGGATGATGGTGCTTGTTGTTTGCACATTCGTTTGAGCATCTGTGTAGAGTTTTTGGATCAAATCAACCGTATCGGTTAGCGTATGGGCGGTTATATCTGTGTTGGAATTGACTGTGTTGGAGGATGTAACAAGGTTTTGAATGCGCTTGATGTTTTGATTCATTTTATCGGAAATGTCATTGACCGATTGCACGATAATATTGATCGTTGCGTTGGTATCGACTAAACTTTTTTGCGTACGCTCCGCCAATTTTCGCACTTCATCGGCAACAACTGCAAAACCACGCCCGTGTTCTCCTGCGCGTGCTGCTTCGATAGCAGCATTTAACGCCAATAAATTCGTTTGATCGGCAATGTCGGATATGATCGTAATAACCTCTTTAACCTGCGCTGCTTCTTCGGAGAGCGTATGGAGGTTGGTATTGATGTCGGATTCTATTTGGGACGTTATATCCAACTGTTCGATTGTGTACGAGAGTGATTTTTTAACTTCTTGCATATTTTCTCCCGTAGCGATGGCTTTTTCAAGAATATTTTTCGCTTCATGGGATGAGATTTCCATGCCTTTTTTCATCGTGTCGGAATGGGCTGTGACATCGACAATGACTTTTGACTCTTCGTCTACGGATTTTTTGATAAAAGAGGTCGTGGTCGAAAATGCTTCTGAAACGGCGACATTGCTGCTGAGCAAGAGATTGATCGTATGGAAGGATTGGCGAAGCATCGTGATGAGCTCATTTAGCTGGATGCTCATCTGCGCCAATTCATCGTTTCCTTTAATGGAGATGTCTTGTGTAAAATCTTTATTGTGCGTTATATTTTGAACACTGACGCCTAAATTTTTAATGGAGGTGACGATATTTTTGGTTATAAAATAAAAAATGCTCATGATAAAGGCAATACTCACAAAGATAATACTGGCTATCTTGGTTGTGTTGCTATCCATCTCTTCTAAATTGTTTGTTTGAATAAGGTGCAAAAGTGCGTCTTGCTCATCTTGAATACTATCTTTTAACGCGTTGGATGTTTTCGTTATTTTAGCAAGCGTTTTACCTTCCTCACTCTCTTGAAAGGCTTTGGTTTTGACGTTTTCTTTATGTTTAATAATTATTTCTGATATGGCGTAGCGTACATCATTCCATTTTTGATATTCATGTGATAAACTGACCAGTTTCTTTTTAAGAACCTCGTCATTTAGAATGGCGGAGAGCTCGTCGATTTTTTTGACGATAGCATCTGAATCTTTTTTAAATTAATCTAAAAAGTTTTGCTTTAAAAAAAGTCTAAATCCACGTAAATCTGCCGATGTTTCACTTGAAAGCGCTTGAATTTCTCCTACTTTTAACAGTCGTATCGTTATCGTTTTCGCTTGTTGATTATTGTTGTACGATATGTATCCTATCGATGAATACGTTATAAAACTCAGAATCGATAAAACAGCTAATTTCCCTTTGATGGTACTCAGATTAATCACTTACACCCCTTTTTTGATCTTGCTACATTCTAAAAATTATAACGGATAGGTGGGTGAAAATGGAGAGAAAATCTATTGATGAAGAAAAAAATGAATTATGTGGGTAAAAAGAGAAACACACCTTTGCGTGAAGGTATTCTTTTACATGTAAAGTCTCAGTCTTTGCCATAAAACGCAACAATTGCTTAAGGATTGAGATACATTTTAACTCAAAATGCGTTAGAATTAAACCACATTTCTGAAAGGTTCTTATGAATAACGAATTATTTGAAAAAACCATAACCTGCCCTTATTGTTGGGAGAATTTTTCCATTTTCATTGAACCCAGTTGCGAAGTGGGTGAGAGTTATGTTGAAGACTGCTATGTCTGCTGTCGCCCTATCGAAATTGTTATTGCCTCAACAAGTGACGATGCAATAGAAATTCGCATCAATCCTATTGAAGGGAATGAGGTTTAATAGAAAGGTTTTCACTTTTGCCTATTACATTTCCATAACTATTTAAGATTCTGTTATAATAGTGTTCATCTTAAATTATAATGAGGAGTATGTATGAAAAAAGTTTTCTTATCGATGGTTGTAGCAGGTGCTTTAGTGTTGCCTTTAAGTGCGCAAGAGGTAAAAGGTCTCAATGTCTTGATGGTCTCAGCAGATACGCAAACTCAAATGATGGGCATGGTGCTCTCAACTAGCGTAATCAAAGACCACAATAAAGTCGTGAATATCACCTTATGCGGCCCTGCAGGAAACTTAGCACTTAAAGAGTTTGAATCAGGTTCTGTAAAACGTGCTGATGGACAAAATGTCAATCCTAAAACTGCACTACAAGGCTTAATCAAAGCAGGCGCTATCGTGCAAGTGTGTCCTCTTTTCCTCCCCACAGCAGGAAAAGATGCTACCGCTTTACTCGAAGGTGTGAGTGTTGCTAAACCACCAATGGTTGCTAAAAATTTGGTAGACACAGCGTTTAAAAACATTACCTTTTAATAAAAAAAATGGGTTACATGTAAAGATTCTTCTTTACATGTAACGTTCTCAAATCTCTTTGTGCTTCTTTCCATTCAACGAAAAAATGCTCTGAAGATGGATCTTTTTCCCACTTTTTAGCATTAAAAACTCTTCATACTCTATCATCATCAATTCTGTGACAACGCCTTTAATGGTGCACGTTTGTTCGTTTTCCAGATAGACAATCGTCGAGGGAATTTTGCGCTGAATCACGACCATGAGTTGGTCGTAAAATTCGCAGGAGATGGGTGAGTTCATTGTAAACCTTATTATCTAAAATTATGCGAGTATTATAGTCTATACACGTTTGAGCGAATTAATTCCACAAAAAACCTAAAACATCATTGTAAAAGGCACCGCCCAAAGGTTTTCACCAAAGGCAAGTGGGTGTTCTCCCATGTAAACGACGATGCCGCGATGAAAAGCGTCGCTACTGTGTTGCAGGTCAATGATGTGCTTAAAGTCGGATTTTGAGACATTTTTGGCAAATTTGACTTCGATAGCAACGATTTTGCCATTGCGTTCGATGATAAAATCAATCTCTTTTTTATCGAGGGTACGGTAATAATAGATCTGCGTGGTATCCGTCAAAAAGCTTTGTTGTTTGCACAATTCATTAAAGACAAACGTCTCAAAAATGCTTCCTATAAACGATGAAGCCAAGAGTTGATCGACGGTTTGAATGCCAAGTAAAAAATTTAAAATGCCCGTGTCGGTAAAGAAGAGTTTTTCACTTTTAACAAACCGTTTTCCGATGTTGGCATAATAAGGTCGCACGCGTTTGATCTGATACACCAACGCTAAAAGATTGAGATGGTTGTCGAGTGTTTTTACATCCAGTGCGCTAGCAATGCTTAGGTCTGCTTTATTGATCATGTTCGCACTTCGGCTGGCAAGCAGGTGAATGAGTTTTGCAAATTTATCAATATTACGAATATTTTCAATGTCACGTACGTCTCTTTCGATATACGTAGCAATGTAGGAGCTTAGCCATAAATATTTCATCTTTTGTTCTTCTAACGAGAGCATTGTAGGGTACATGCCATCTAAAATGCGTTTCATAAGAGAAAATTCATCCATCGATGGTGCTCTTTGCGGTGAAAAATCATCACTGAAAAGTGTCTCTAAAAAAAGTGTTTTAGAATGGCTTACTTCGCCTAAGGAGAGTGGAGAAAGCTCGAAAAGGGCGATACGACCTGCTAAGGTATCACTGACATGTTTAAAATCCATAACGTTGGCTGAGCCCGTGAGAATAAACTCTCCTGCATTTCTCTTTTGATCAATCGCTATCTTAACAGCACTCAAAAGTTCGGGAGATTTTTGAATTTCATCGATAACCACAGGGCGTTTGAGTCCAGAAATAAATAAAAGTGGGTCTTCTTTGGCACGGGAGAGAACCGTGATGTCATCAAGGGTGATATAGTTTTCACACAGACTCATTGCCAGAGTACTTTTGCCACTTTGTCTCGCTCCTGTGATCAGAATAGAGGGAAAATAGTTAAGAGCGTGCTGTATCTCTTTTTGTAAAAAACGTTGATAAAGCATAGATACTCCTTTAAATTATAGGAGTATATTACCATAATTTATGAGAAGTAGTTTATGAAATAGCCAAAAATCCAAGATAAACAAACCCATACCGCGCCAATTTGGCAAAGGCAACGATAATGACAAACTTCCACCACGCATAACGCACGATGCCAGCGACGAAAGTGAGTGGGTCGCCGATGATGGGAAGCCATGAAAAAAGCAGACTCCATGCGCCGTATTTTTCAAACAGTGTGGAGGCTTTTTGAAGGTGTTTTTCGTTCATATAGTTTTTGCGCAGTGCAAAATCCGTAGCGTATTTTCCTAAAATATAATTGACACAAGAGCCTAGTGTATTGCCCAGTGTGGCAACGACTAAGAGTAAAAAAGGGTTGAGGTGCTCGCTTAAAAGATAGACAAAAAGGGCTTCGCTTCCACCAGGCAGTAGCGTGGCAGAGGCGAAGCTTGTGAAAAAAAGGGAGAGAAAGCTCACCTATTCTAAAACCGCTAAGATGGTCTCTTTGTTGGTTGCTTGTGAGTCATACTTGATGACGAGAAGGTGTTCACTTTCGTTTTGGTACCATTCGATGACACCTTTAACATGGCTAAGATGCAAGGTACGTGTCATGTCGATGGTGGAAAATGGCAAATAGAGATTTTTATTGTGGCTTGGATTTTTAAGTGCGGCTATTAAAAATAGCCAGAGAATACAGGTGATAAAGATAACCCAAGCAATTTCCATGATGCCAAAGTGTTGCAAGAAATACCCACCAAAAACACCACCAATGAACGTACCTGCGTAACCAAACGTGTTGAAAACGCCTAGTGCTGCACCTTTTTGGTGCACTTTCGCGTATTTGCTCGCCATAGACTGCATCAAAGGTTCGTGCATGTTAAAGCCGATGAAAAAGATCACCACACCCACGATAAACCATGAGGCACTTTTCGCGTAGCCCATCATCACATAGCTGATCGCAAAGAGTGCGACACCGATCATGAGCATCTCTTTGGAGCGGTGTTTTTTCTCCCCTAAAATCGCCGAAGGACCCATCGCAAGGACACCACAGAGCATCGCTGGGAGATAAACCATCCAGAGTTCTTTCTTCTCAAAGCCAAACTGTTGCACCATAATGATAGGAATGACCATAAACGCCAATGTCATCATCCCTTTTTGCAGCATATTGGTGATGTTCATGTTCATCAGGTTGCGGTCTTTTAAAATGTGTTTAAGCTCTGTCTCATCGGCGCCATAATTGTGAATAATTTTGGGAGGATTGGGGACTTTGGTGTAGAGTACGATTATCGCAAACGCTGAGAGAGCCGCGGTGATAAAAAAGAGTTTATCGACCCCATAGTAGCCACCGATCACGGAGCCTAGCATCATCGAAATGGCAAAACTCGCGGCAATACAGCCACCCATAATCGCCATAGCGTGTCCACGAACCTCTTCTTTGACCATATCGCTGATCATCGCTGTTCCCACAGCGCCAATCGCCGCGGCACCTTGCAAGAAACGTCCGATCATCAGACCGTAAATGGTTTCACTGTACGCACACACCAGTGAGCCTACAAGAAAGATAACCAATCCAATAAAAATAGTAATTTTGCGTCCAATCTTGTCGGACATAATGCCAAAAGGAATTTGAAGCAACATCTGCGTGAGCGCGTAGCCACCGATGGTGATACCCACTAAAAATTCGTTAGATCCTTCCAGATGCAGTGCATACACGGAGAGGACGGGTAGGACGATAAAGAGACCTAAGAAACGGAGTGAAATGATAAGGCTAAGGGGAAAAATAGTTTTAAACATCAGTCTGATAATCCTCGAAGAGATATAGAAGTGACAATTTTACCTTGGTTAAACTTTGAAAATTCTATGGGATTTGTAAGCATCATATCGCGCAAGGTATATTTATGTTATACTTTTTTCACCAAATGAAAAGGATAGACCATGGAAATTACACATGTTTTGGGTTTTGTAGGGTGTGTGGTTGCGTATTTTGTTTCGCTGTATTATGTGGGATTGAATCACTGGATTGTCATGGAACACAATAAAATCTATGCCGAGTTTGATGCGATTAAAGCGGAGTTAGCGACGCTTAAAAAGTAAATGCGAGACACTTTGGTGTCTCTTCTTAATGGATGGTAATGCGAAAGAGTTTCTATTTTTGTGTCTGTTTAATGGTTTTGGTGAGCGGTTGTAGCTTTAAAACGACGGCTCCAACGCTTCAAGATGAAGCTTTAGTCAGCTCGCTTCAAGAGCAAAATGAACGCTTTGAAATGCTCAGTCACACTGAGAATTTTGATGAACTTCTCTTCATGTTTCGCCAAAATTGTGCGGCACCTCTCACCAAAAAAGTGTACGCCAATGTCTGTGAACAATCCTTACATGTAAACGATGCGAAAGCTTTTTTTAAAAACTCTTTTGAGCTTAAAAAGATTGAGCCCAACGAACAGCGCTCGATGTTGACGGGTTATTATGAGCCTTTGTTGCATGGCAGTTTGAAAAAAACAGAACGGTTCAAATACCCCGTTTACGGCAAACCCAAAGACCTTGTGATGATCGTGGGGGAGAATGACAAAAAGATGCGCGGGCGTTCTGTAAAGGGCAAAATGATGCCTTATTTTACGCGTGAAGAGATCGGCAAGCGTAAACTCAACGCGGAAGTGCTCTGTTATGTGGACGATAAGATCGATCTTTTCTTTATGGAAGTGCAAGGCTCTGGCAGGGTTGAGCTGGAAAATGGCAACGTCATTTTCATAGGTTATGCCGATGCTAACGGGCATGCGTACAAATCTTTGGGGCGCGAGATGATCAACCGTGGCATTTTCAACTCTGTGGATGAGGTCTCGTTGCAGAGCATCAAAGCGTGGCTTGTTGCGCACCCAAGCCAGATCGACACATTGCTCAACACGAATCCCAGTTATGTTTTCTTCCGTAAAATGGAACAACGCGCCACGGGGAGTTTGGGACTGGTGCTAACCCCTGAGCGTTCTGTTGCGGTTGATCGCACGTATATTCCTCTGGGGTCTCTTTTGGTGGTCAAAAGTGAATCGCCTAACTACACAGTTGAGAAATTTGTGTTTGCCCAAGACACGGGAGGTGCCATCAAAGGACCCAATCGCGCCGATATGTTTATGGGCTACGGAGAGAGGGCACAATGGATCGCAGGTGAGCTTAAAGCACCGCTTGAGCTGTGGATCATGCAACCCAAGTTTTAAACAAAGAATGGATAAAATCAAGGTTTAGAACTAACCCTTTCTCAAAACGGTTGAGACACGACGGGAGCCCCGAAACGCTCCGCTTATTCGTCCCATCGGCTCAAAGTGTTTCGTGCGGGTTATTTCTAAAACCTTTTACATGTAAGGTAATGGAGCAGCGTTTGAGAATTATTTTAGCCACGTCCAATCACGGTAAAGTCAAAGAGTTTCAATCTTGGATCAGCGAGTATGAAGTGGTCGCGTACAGCGACATTATGGCACCGTTTGACATTGATGAAACGGGGTCGACTTTTAAAGAAAACGCTCTGATTAAAGCGCGCGCCGTCTATGAAAAACTAGAAAACAAAAATGACATCGTTTTAAGCGATGACAGCGGCATTAGCGTGCCTCTTTTAGGCGGAGAGCCCGGTATTTACAGTGCGCGTTACGCAGGAATCAATGCGAACGCAAAAGAGAATTTCACCAAACTGATTGCGGCATTAAAAGACAAAGGTATCCAAAAAACGCCTGCATTTTACACCGCGGCGATTGCGCTTGTTTGCGCCAAAGGCGAGTTTTGTGTGCATGGCTGGATGCACGGCGATGCGATTGCGCAAGAGCGTGGCACAAATGGTTTTGGGTATGACCCGATGTTCATTCCCTGTGGTTACAACCAGACACTGGGCGAATTGGATGAGAGCGTAAAAAAAGCCTTTTCACACCGAGCACGTGCGCTTGAACTCGCGTACATCGTACTTAAAAGCTTGAAATAAAAACGTAACCAAAACACTCTATAATAACTCTAAAGTCAATAGGCTTTTTTGATAATTTCTATGGTTATAGGGATTATTAAAGAAGCCTCAATGAAAATCTCAAAGGATAACAATGGCAACAGTATTAATTATTGGCGCGGGTGGCGTGAGCCGCGTGGTCACCAAAAAATGCGCAATGAACAGTGATGTATTCAGTAAAATCGTCTTGGCAAGTAGAACCAAATCAAAATGCGATCAAATCGCAAACGAGATCAAAGAGTCTTTACATGTAAACATTGAAACGGCGGCAATTGATGCGGATGATGTCGAATCACTCGTCGCTCTTATCAAAAAAGTAAACCCAGCGTTGGTGATGAACATCGCTCTTCCATACCAAGACCTCACCATCATGGATGCGTGCATTAAAACCAATGTTCCTTACCTTGACACCGCCAACTACGAGCACCCAGACTTGGCAAAATTTGAGTACAAAGAGCAATGGGCAAGAGATAAAGCCTTTAAAGATGCAGGCATTATGGCGCTTTTAGGCAGTGGATTTGACCCAGGTGTGACGAACGTTTTTTGTGCCTATGCGCAACAATATCTTTTTGATGAGATCAACTCTATCGACATCTTAGACTGTAATGCAGGCGATCATGGATACGCGTTTGCAACCAACTTTAACCCAGAAATCAACCTTCGCGAAGTAAGCTCCAAAGGGCGTTATTGGGAAGAGGGCAAATGGATTGAAACCGAGCCTGTTTCGGTAAAAATGGTCTGGGATTACCCCGAAGTAGGGCCAAAAGACAGTTATCTGCTGTATCATGAAGAGTTAGAGTCTTTGGTGCAAAACATTAAAGGGCTTAAACGTATTCGCTTCTTTATGACCTTTGGTCAAAGCTACCTCACTCACATGAAATGCTTGGAAAATGTCGGTATGCTTCGCATCGATGAAGTGGACGTTGATGGCGTGAAAATCGTGCCGATTCAACTCTTAAAAGCGTTGCTTCCAGATCCTGCAAGTTTGGGATCAAGAACCGTTGGTTTTACGAATATCGGGTGTGTTTTTGAAGGACTTAAAGATGGTCAAAAACGCAAAGTCTATATCTACAATGTGTGCGATCACCAAGAGTGCTACCGCGAAACGGGTGCGCAAGCGGTCAGTTACACCACGGGTGTGCCTGCGATGATCGGAGCGAAGATGATGTTAGAGGGAAAATGGGCTGGTAAAGGCGTTTTCAATATGGAACAATTCGACGCAAAACCATTTATGGACGAGTTAAATACACAAGGACTTCCTTGGAAAATCATCGAAATGAAACCAGAGGAAACGTTCGAAGTTAAATAATTTTTTAGGCTCAAAGCTTTACATGTAAAGTTTTGAGCTGCCTCTTTGACACTTTACATGTAAAGGATCACCATGTCAAAAAAAGCAAAAATCTTATGGACAACAGACAACAAAGAGACCGCCTTGCATATGGTTTGTCTTTATGCACACAACGCCATTTTAAAAGGGTGGATGGATGAGGTTGAAGTGTTGGTTTGGGGTGCTTCTCAACGACTTATTGCCGAAGATTCAGAAGTTCGAGCTAAAGTTGAAGCAATGATAAAAGATGGTGTCAAAGTCGTCGCATGTCTTAAATGTGCTGATACAATGGCGATAACTGATCCGTTGCAAACATGCGGTATCGATGTCTTTTACACGGGTGAGCTTTTAAGCGCGTGGATCAATTCAGGCGAAACCATTCTAAGCATATGAAAGCACAAACGATTTTGATCACAGGCTGCTCTTCGGGCATTGGGTACACCTGCGCGCATGGGCTTTCAAAACTGGGTTACACCGTTTTTGCAACGTGTCGTAAAGATGAGGACGTCAAGCGCTTGCAAGCGGAAGGGCTTAATGCGTTTAAGCTCGATCTGTGCGACTCTGGCAGTTTACATGTAGCGATTGCGTGGATGATCTCTCAAACGGGTGGGCGCATCGATGTGCTTTTTAATAACGCTGCATACGGGCAACCCGGAGCCGTGGAAGATTTGAAGCGTGACGTGCTGCGTGAACAGTTTGAAACCAATGTTTTTGGCACCCTTGAGTTGACCAACCTCGTGCTTCCCTATATGCGCAAACAAGGGCACGGGCGCATCATCTACAACAGCTCCATCTTGGGTTTGGTCGCGATGGGTTACCGAGGAGCGTACAATGCGTCCAAATTTGCCATCGAAGGACTTGCCGATACGCTCAGACTTGAGCTTCATGGCAGTGGCATTGACGTTGTTTTAATCGAACCAGGCCCCATCCGAAGCAAATTTCGTAAAAATGCCCTCGCAAAGTTTCGCGCCAACATCGACCAAGAGCGCTCCGCACACAAAGAGGTGTATACCAAAACCTTAGAGCGCCTTCAAAATAGCGGCGATAGCGCTTTTACCTTGGGGGCTGAGGCAGTTTTAGACGTGTTGATTCACGCGATTGAAGCCAAAAAACCAAAGTTCCGCTACCCTGTGACGTTCCCCACAAAGCTTTTTGTCTGGCTCAAACGGTTTTTCCCAACGCGTTGGATGGACACGATTGCCAGAAAAGCGGGAGAGTAAAAGCCCAAAAATAAGGCTTTTGCTCACGTTCTAAATTTATTCAAAATCGCATTAAGTTTTTCGGTCAAGGCATTGAGATGCTCGCTCGCTCCTGCTATCTCTTCGACACTTCTGGTATTTTGGGTTGAGAGGGTGTTGATCTCTTCGATTTTTGCGACAATGGCTTCGATTTTCGCTCCGGTTGCGATGTAGTCATTGACCGTTTTATCGTTGAGGTTGGTTGCTATATCCATAATATCAACGGTGGTGTTGATTTTTTTGCCCACATCTTCTGCGATGAGGGAGAGTTCTTGAACCTCTTTGGAGTTATGATTCATCTGCTCGCTGCTGTCCATAATCGCTTGAACGATCACGTTGATGGTGGCGTTGATCTCCACCAAACTTTTTTGCGTGCGCTCTGCTAAAGTGCGTACTTCATCGGCAACCACGGCAAATCCGCGTCCATGTTCCCCTGCACGTGCGGCTTCGATGGCGGCATTGAGCGCTAAAAGATTGGTCTGATCGGCAATGTCGCTGATGACCGTGAGGACATTTTTGACTTGGTCGGCATCTGAGCTGAGCTGTTGGATTTTATGCGCTAGCTCAAGTTCGGTGTGCGCACTGTTTTGAACGCGAAGTCCTAGTTGTTGGACAAATTTATGGGCGGATTTGAGTTCTTGATTGGCTTTGATGACCTCTTCTTTACTCTCTTTGGCTTTCACCACCGATGTGCTGATCTCTTGTTGGATCGCGTTGGACATGGTCGTTGTTTGATGAATGATCGTGGTCGAATCCTCGACGCGTTTGCCGACTTGCAGGGTTGTTGTTGAGAGCTCATGTGCAATGGAGGCATTTTCACTGCTTGTCTCTTTCGCAAGGGCAATCGTTGCACGCACTTTTTCGATGAAATTGTTGATCTCTTTGGACGCTCCTCCGATTTCATCGTTATTTTTGATCTCAAGTTGTTTGGTCAGGTCGCCATCGCCCTCTGCTAGATTGTGCGCGGTAGCTTGCAAGTTGAGAAGGGGCGCTGCGATCAGGCTGGTGATGAGAAAATAGATCGCAATAATCGCAATAAGTGCGACAATAGATCCTATGATCACGGTTTCGGCGAGCATGGTATTGATATTAGCAGAAATTTTTTCACCTTGTTTGGCAGTGTGTTCTTCGATGCTATCGATGTAAACGCCCGAGACAATCGTCCAATCCCACTCTTTAAAGTATTTGGCGTAGGCGAGTTTTGGAGCATCTTTTTTGGTGATGGGGTGCTCCGAATTGTAGATGACAAAAACCCCTTCTTTCGGGTTTTTCAATGCCCCCTCAATTAGCTCTTTACGAAACATTTTCCCCTGAGAGTCGGTGCTGTCAAGTTTGATTTCTTTGCCTTGACGATCTTGCTTTGTAGCATGAAATGCGTACACATAAGTGTTCGTATTGCCTTTTTTGAAACCAAAAAAGTAGCCCTCGTTATCATCCGTGTAGCGTAGGGTATTGAGAATTTTAATCGCCTCATTTTGGAAATGCGCTTTGATACTAGAGGCATAATCACCTGTGCCGATAACGATGTTTAAAGGTTCATAGTAGAAATTATACGAGAGTTTGGACTCATCTTGTTTGGTAATGGGATGCGGCCAAATGAACTTGGTAACACCCGTTCCCTCTTTAGCAGCTTTGAGGAGGTCTTTGATAACAAAGTTTCCCTCTTTGTCTTTCATGTCGATCAGATTTTTACCGACCAGTGCTTTGTTGATAGGATGAACGACATTGATACCTTCCATGTCATAGGCATAAAAGTACCCCACATCGTTGTTGTAGCGGTAGCCATTAATCAGTGCTAAAAGCATCGTTTGCAGTTCATCTTTGGAGAGTTTGTCTTTGTTGTTTGTATAGATGTCATCCAGCGTTTTTTTTAGAATCATCGCATCGGCTTTAATCTTTTGCGCGATGTTGGACTCCGAAGAAGAGGCTTCATAAAAGGAGGCAATCGCCTTTTCCGCCATCGTCGTAAAGGCTTTGAGCTCATTTTTATTGATCTCTAAAATGAGTTCGCCCTCATCCTTGGTTTGGGTTTGCCCGAGTTGCTGTGATTTGTAAACGACCACCACCAACGAGATGGATGCTACGAAGACAATTGAAACCATAAAGACAATCAAAGCCTTAATTTTAATACTCAAGGCACGCATAGATTCTCCTTGTATTTTGCTCTAACTCCTAATAATATCGTAACTTTTGAGGAATTGGTTCATGGTAGGATAATATTAAGATTATTAAGAGGAAAAATGCTACATTTCATCTGTCATTTTGGGAGAAAAACATGGTCAAAATCAGTAAAATAGAGACAATCATCAAACAGATTCACACCCCTGCGTATGTCTGTGAAGAGGCACTTTTAGAGGCAAATTTAAAGCTGCTTAAAGAGGTGAGTGAACGCTCAGGTGCAACGGTTTTACTCGCACTCAAAGGCTTTGCTTTTAAAGCGCTTGCGCCACTTGTCGACACATACCTCAGTGGTTGTACGTGCAGTGGACTCCATGAAGCGAAGTTTGCGAAAGAGTACTTTAAAGGTACGATTCATACCTATTCGCCTGCGTACAAAGAAGAGGATATTGACGAAGTCATTGCGCTTAGCGACCATCTTATTTTTAACTCGTTTAACCAATGGGAAAAATACAAAGCAAAAGCAGTCGGCAAAACCAGTTGTGGACTGCGTCTCAACCCTGAAGTCTCGTCTAGTCCTGTGGATCTTTACAACCCATGTGGGCTTTACAGTCGCCTTGGCATCACCAAAGAAAACATGCAAAATGATAAACTGGAAGGCATTGAAGGGCTTCATTTTCACGCACTTTGCGAACAAGATGCAAGTGCGCTTGAAGCGGTTTTAGAAGGGTTTGAAGCGCGTTTTGGAGATTTGATACCCCAAATGAAATGGGTCAATTTTGGAGGAGGGCATCACATCACGCGCGAGGATTACGACGTGGAAAAACTCATCCGGCTCATTAAAGATTTTCGTGCGAAATATAACAGTATCAACGTTTATTTGGAACCCGGAGAAGCGGTAGGTTGGCAAACAGGTCCATTGGTGGCAAGTGTGCTTGACATCGTTCACAACGGCATCGACATCGCTATTTTAGACATCTCCGCCGAAGCGCATATGCCTGACACGCTTGCCATGCCGTATCGTGCGGCGATCCGAAGAGCGGGAGAAGTGGGTGAAAAACCTTACCTGTACCGCCTTGGAGGTCCAACATGCTTGGCAGGCGACATCATGGGCGATTACAGTTTTGATGCGCCACTGAAGATTGGTGACAAGCTCATTTTTGAAGATATGATCCACTATACCATCGTGAAAAACACCACGTTTAACGGCGTCAAACTCCCAGATTTAGCCGTGCTTCACAAAGACGGACGTTACGAAGTGACCAGTCAATTCGGGTATGACGAGTACAAAAGGCGCAACTAAAAATCTTTACATGTAAAAGAGGAAGTCTTTAGACTTCCTCTTTTACATCCTAACAAAATCCTTATCTTTTAACCCCAAATAAAGATATTTTCCTCTTGTTATCTGTCCTATAATTTCCTAAATAACGAAAAAGGAAAACAATGGTTGCAGATATAACCCTTTTTATCAGCTTTTTGATCTTGCTCATAGGAGTGGCAAAAGCGTACAGTGGGTTTTTTACCAAAGTGTTGGTGGGGGAGAAAAATGTTTTAACCCCCATCCTTGCGCCGCTAGAAAATAGCTTTTATCGCTTGTGCGGCATCAATCCTCATCTTGAGATGAACTGGAAAAAATACGCTTTAGCACTCATGCTTTTTAACGGTGTGGGCATCGTACTTGTGCTGGTAGTGCTTCTGTCACAGCATCTTTTACCGCTTAATCCCCAAGGCTTACCCGCTTTGCCCTTTGAGTTAGCGTTCAATACGGCGGTGAGTTTTGTGACCAATACCAATTGGCAAAATTACAGTGGTGAGAGCACGATGAGTTATTTCTCTCAGATGTTCGTGCTCAGCGTGCAAAACTTTCTCTCCGCTTCAACAGGCATTGCGGTCGCCGTGGCTTTCATGCGAGGCATCATCTCTAAAGAGAGCGAGTCCATCGGCAATTTCTGGGGAGATATGGTACGCATAACGTTGTATGTTTTGCTTCCGCTCTCTTTGGTGTATGCGCTCTTTTTGATCTCTCAAGGCGTCATTCAAAACTTTTCCCCTTATATCAGTGCAGTGAGCCTCGAAGGAGCCAATCAGAGCATCCCGATGGGACCTGTAGCTTCACAAGAGGCAATTAAGATGTTAGGAACCAATGGTGGTGGCTTTTTCAATGCTAACTCCGCACACCCTTTTGAAAACCCAACGCCCCTTTCTAACTTTGTGCAGGTCTTCTCCATCCTCTTCTTACCCATCTCGTTGCTTTTCGTCTATGGAAAAATGAGCCAAAAAAGCGGTGAGGGACGTTCTATCTTAATTGCGATGGTTGTGCTTTTTGTGTTGATGTTAGGCTCGCATTACACTTCTGAAAAATTTGGCAATCCTGAAATTTCGGGCATTGTTGGAGAGAGTGCGATGGAAGGCAAAGAGGTGCGTTTTGGTATCGCCTCAACCTCTTTATTTTCAGTAGCCACAACGGCAGCATCGTGTGGTGCGGTCAATGGTATGCACGATAGCCTCACTCCACTCGCAGGTATGGTGGCTCTGGTGCAGATGATGCTCGGTGAGATTGTCATCGGCGGTGTGGGTGCTGGATTTTACGGCATGATGGCGTATGTCATTTTAAGTGTGTTTATCGCAGGACTGATGATAGGACGAACCCCTGAGTATATGGGCAAAAAGATTGAAGCCAAGGAGATGACCTATACCGTCATAGCCGTGTTGCTTCCGGGTCTGTGCATCCTTCTTTTTACAGGATTATCGCTTTTAATCCCTGATGCCACCAGCTCCATCTCCAACCCAGGACCGCATGGTCTTTCTCAAGTGCTCTACGCCTTTAGCTCAGCCAGTGGAAACAACGGTAGTGCTTTTGCAGGACTCAGTGGTAATACACTTTACTATAACTATGCACTGGCTTTTTGTATGTTTGTGGGACGTTTTGGTGTGATTATCCCGATGCTGGCGATTGCAGGAAGTTTGGCACGAAAGAAAGTGGTTCCGTTTGGTAAAGGTACACTCAATACCCAAAGTACACTTTTTATCACCCTTTTGGTAGCAACCATTGTGTTAACGGGAGCACTTACGTTCTTCCCTTCACTGGCACTTGGCCCTGTGATTGAGCATTTGATGATGCTTGAACGCGTCTCTTTTTAAGGAATGAACATGAAAAAACAACAAAATTCTAGCTATAACCAAGCGATTATCAACGATGCGCTCAAAGGGTGCGTTAGCAAATTAACACCCAAAGAACAGCTCAAAAATCCGATCATTTTTGTGGTCTATTTGGGTACGTTTATCACCGGTTTTATATGGCTTTATGAGAGCAGTCGTGGCAACATTTCTCTTTTTGGATTTGAATTTTGGGTCTTTGCATGGCTCTTTTTTACGGTTCTCTTCGCCAATTTTGCAGAAGCATTGGCTGAGGGCAGGGGTAAAGCGCAAGCCAGTGCATTACGTTCGGGTAAAAAAAGTAGCAGTGCCAATAAGTTAAGTGAGGATGGTAGCCTTTTAAAAGTGAGCTCTGAGAGCCTGAGAGTAGGCGATGTGGTCGTTGTCAGTGCAGGCGAAGTGATTCCCAGCGATGGCGAGGTCATTAAGGGCATTGCGAGCATTGATGAGAGCGCCATTACAGGCGAATCTGCGCCCGTCATCCGTGAATCAGGAGGGGACCGCAACTCGGTTACAGGCGGTACGCTTGTTTTAAGTGATGAGATTACGATCAAGATCACGAAAAATCCTGGTGAAACCTTTTTGGACCGTATGATTAGCCTGATCGAAGGGGCTAAAAGGCAAAAAAGTCCGAATGAAATTGCGCTCTCCATCTTGTTGATGGGCTTGACCGCCATTTTCATTGTGGTGACGTTGACACTTAAGCCAATGGCTTTACATGTAAACGCAGATATATCTGTTGTCTCGCTGATTGCGCTTTTGGTCTGTTTGATTCCGACAACCATTGGTGGGCTTTTAAGTGCCATTGGTATTGCAGGGATGGACAGACTGCTTAAAAAGAATGTGTTGGCGATGAGCGGTAAAGCCATAGAAGCTGCGGGCGATGTTAATGTGTTATTACTCGATAAAACAGGCACGATCACTTTTGGTAATCGCATGGCGAGTGTTTTTCTCCCCATTGACACCAAAGAGCTTGATAATTTAGCCTATGCGGCGTTGTTAACATCGCTGAGTGATGACACTCCTGAGGGAAAAAGTACGGTTACGTTTGCACAAAATACGTATGGATCTAAAGAACCAGCCAATCTTGAAAGTGCCACGTTTATCCCTTTTAGTGCCTATACGAGGATGAGTGGGCTTGACTTGGATGGTAAGGAGTATCGCAAAGGGGCGGTGGATGCCATCGAAAAATTTGTCACCGCAAAGGGTGGGAAGTTCCCCAAAGAGGCTCATGATATATGCGCTCAAATTGGTAAAAAAGGTGGCACACCTTTAGTCGTATGTATTGGAAATCATGTTTTAGGCGTGATTCACCTCAAAGACATCATCAAGCCTTCTATCAAAGAGAAATTTGCTGAGTTTAGAGGTATGGGCATTAAAACCGTGATGATTACGGGAGACAATCCGATCACGGCTGCTGCCATTGCCGCCGAAGCGGGTGTGGATGACTTTGTCGCCGAAGCAACGCCTGATACGAAAATAGCGCTTATTCGCAACTATCAAAAAGAGGGCTTTACGGTGGCAATGACGGGAGATGGTACCAACGACGCGCCTGCTCTTGCGCAAGCGGATGTGGGACTGGCGATGAATAGTGGAACCCAAGCAGCTAAAGAGGCGGCGAATATGGTGGATATGGACAGTTCACCTACCAAACTGATTGAAGTGGTTGAGACGGGTAAAGAGCTTTTGATGACCAGAGGTGCGCTAACGACTTTTAGTTTAGCCAATGACATTGCTAAATACTTTGCGATCATCCCAGCTCTCTTTGTGGTAGCGTTTCCGCAGATGGAAGTGCTTAACATCATGCACCTCTCATCACCTCAGAGTGCTATTTTATCGGCGGTTATTTTTAATGCGTTGATTATCATCGCACTGATTCCTCTGGCAATTTCAGGGGTTGGGTATAAAGCCTTGGGCGCGGACGTGGTGCTAGGAAAAAACTTAGTTATCTATGGACTTGGCGGTATTATCGTTCCTTTTGTAGGGATAAAACTGCTGGATATGTTGCTTGCAACATTGCATCTTTTGTAAAAGGAAGCGTATGAAAACACTATTTCAATCGATTAAATTACTTTTAGTCATGACATTTTTACTTGGAGGTGTTTATCCTCTGGCGGTTACCAATTTAGGGGCATGGGTTTTTCCAACACAGAGTTCGGGGCTTTTACTGAAAGAACATGGAACGGTTATAGGCTCAGAACTGATCGGACAAAATTTTTCAAAAGTGGGTTATTTTATTGCTCGACCCTCGGCTGCAGGGGAGGATGGTTACGATGCACTCTCCTCAAGTGGGAGCAATTTAGCACCGACAAACAAGCTTTTGTTGGATAGAATAGAAGTCCGTAAAGAAGCTTTACATGTAAGGTTTGGTGAGGGTGAAATTCCTAGTGATTTGGTCATGACCTCAGGCAGTGGACTTGACCCGCATATCTCCAAATTAGCAGCCCTTTATCAGGTGAAAACCATCGCCAAAGAGCGCCATGTCGATGAAGTTCAAATGCTTGAGCTTGTCAATCAGCACATTGAAAAAAAGTTTTTGGGTTTTATAGGCGAGGAGAGGGTGAATGTCCTTCTTTTAAATCGTGCGTTAGATAAACACTTTGGAGTTTTAAATCCTCAACATGAATGAAGATGTCTTAGAAACAAGTGATCTGGTACTTCAAGAGATCAAAAACAGACGCGAAACGGGAGAGCTAACACTTTTCTTTGGCGCTTTAGCCGGTGTGGGCAAAACCTACACCATGCTTCGTAACGCCAAAGAGTTACTTCAAAGTGGAAAGCGTGTGCTCATTGGCTATGTTGAGATGCACGGTAGGGCTGAAACAGAGCGTTTAACCCAAGGCATTCCCTCCATTGCCCCTAAAAAGATCGTGTACCGTGGAAGTACGCTTTATGAACTTGACATCGATGCTATTTTGGAAGCGAAGCCCGATGTGGTGCTCATTGATGAGTTAGCTCACAGCAATGCGCCCACTTCAAGACACCAAAAGCGTTACCAAGATGTTTTAGAGATCTTGGACAATGGCATTGATGTTTACAGCACAATGAATGTCCAACATCTTGAAAGTCTTAACGATTTGGTGCTACAGATTACGGGTGTGAAGGTCACTGAAACCGTTCCTGATAGCATTTTAGAACGCGTTGATAAAATCCAAATCATCGACATCCCTCCTGAAAAATTGGTCGAGCGGCTCAAAGAGGGGAAAATCTATAAACTCCAAAGCGTTGAAAAAGCGCTGATGAACTTTTTCAAGCTTGGTAACATCAATGCCCTAAGGGAAATTGCGCTCAAACAAGCTGCAGGACGTGTCAGTAAAGACGTTTCAGAACTCTATAAAGAGAATAAAGTTGAGCGCTGGGAAGCGGTTGAAAAGGTCATGGTGTGCATCGATGGCAGTGAATTTTCTGCCAATCTGATTCGCTATGCCAAACGGCTCTCCTCGCAGATGAATGCGGAGTGGATCGCGCTTTACGTCGATGATTTTTCAACCAATAATCGTGAAAAATTGGCTAAAAATATCCGTTTAGCCGAAGAGTTAGGCGCTGAGGTCAACACCGTTTCGGGTCAAGATGTCGGCGAAGAGATTTTAAAACATGCGAGGACGCGGTTTGTAACGCACATTGTTGTGGCAAAGCGCAAAAAAAACTTTATAGGAAAGTTCTGGCGTATGGATATTGCCGATGAGCTTTTAAATGCAGGCGATGAGTTTTGCATTATTTCGTATATCAACAAAACCAAAGAGCAAAAATTAGAAGCGTATACCCTTGATGAAGCCAAACAAGAGGAAGCTCCGTTGTGGCACTCTCTCTTTGGACTAGGCTTACTGGGTGTGATAACATTTGGCTGTATCGTTTTTAGAAATCATTTGGAACTTCTCAATGTCGCACTGCTGATTCTCATTCCTGTACTGATTGTTGCTTCCAGAGGCGATATGAAAACCTCGATGGTGATTACTTTTGTCGGTGTCGGGCTTTTTAACTACTATTTTGTGCCGCCTGTTTATACCTTTGTGGTGAGTGACATCTCGCATCTGTGGAGTTTTTTCATCTTTTTTATTGTTGCTTATCTCATCTCATCACAAGCGAAAAAATTGAAACTCATTGGTGAGGTGATCCGCGAACGTGAGAAGAGGGTAAGGCGACTGTATAAACTAAGCCGTCGTGTCACTGCTGTTTCTGAAATAAAACAGGTGATTAAGATAGCGATGCCTTTAATCGCTGAATCACTCGGCAAAGAGACCTTCTTTTTCTTACGCAAGCATGTGGATGAGATACCAAAACTCTATGCGCATTATGATCCTAAAAGTCCGCTATCGAGTAAAAAATACGATGCGATGTTTGAAAAATTAGAGGCTATTTTTATCTCTTCGAGTGAAAAAGCCGTCCTTGATTGGTGTTTGGACAATGGCAAAATCGCAGGGGCTGGAACCGATACTTTTTTGGCTTCGGATATGCTCTATATTCCCATTAAAAGCCGCGAGGTCGTTTATGGAGCCCTTGGGATTAAAATCAAACAAGATGAGATGAACACGGAGTTTAAGATGTTTTTAGACTCGGTCACCAGTGTCATGGCGGTCTCTTTTGAGCGTATTTCGCTTTCAGAAAAAAACAGTAAAAATGCGATTACATTAGCACGTGAAGAGCTTAAAAATGCACTGTATGGCTCGATTTCCCATGACTTACGAACACCGCTTGCTTCTATTTTAGGCATGGTTTCGATGCTGAAAACGGATGAAACGTGGTTGGATGAGAAGAAACGCGTTATCATTTCTCAAGTTATTTTTAGCGCAAAAAAGATGGAACGTTTGATGAATAATCTGCTTGATTCGGCACGGTTTGAAAGCCATAAAGTGGTTCTTAAAAAAGATTGGTGCGATGTAGCAGACATCTTCTCTCAAGCGGCGAGGGAGTTTGAAGATACTTTAAAAGAGCGCAATTTTAACATCAAAATTGAAGAGGAATCGGGCATTTTTAAAGCCGATTGTGTTTTAATAGAGCGCGTCGTCGTCAATCTTTTGGAAAATGCGATTAAATACTCACAACACGGAAGTGCCATTACCTTAGGGTTTCAAAAAGAGGGAACGTGGTGTAAAATTTTTGTTTTAAATGAAGACAGTCACATCAGTGAAGAAGACCTTAAAATGGTGTTTGAAAAGTTTTTCAGAATCAAAGGCATTAGCGATGACATTAATGGCAGTGGCTTAGGGCTTTTTATCTGCAAAAAAATCGTTGAAGCGCACGAGGGAAGGATTTGGGCGAGAAATTTGGAAAACAGTGTGATTTTTGAGTTTAGTATCCCCAACGAGGAGGAATAGTGTCCCAACTCAAATACAAAATTTTGATCATTGAAGATGATAAACAGATCCAAAAGCTTCTTGAAGTGAGCCTTGAAGAGCACGCTTTTTTACTCAAAGTATGTGGCACTCAAAAAGAGGGCATGTCGCATATGGTTCAGTTTAATCCTGATCTGATTTTGCTAGATTTAGGGCTTCCCGATGGCAATGGAAGGCTTTTTGTGCAAAAAATACGCGAGTTTAGCAACATCCCCATTATTATTGTCTCGGCACGCAATAGCGAACAAGAGATCGTGGATTCACTCAATTTAGGAGCGGATGATTATGTAGTGAAACCCTTTTTTACAGGAGAGCTCGTTGCGCGCATCAACTCTGCTCTCAGGCATGCGCTCAAAAAAGAGAGCACGCCATTGCTTAAAGTGGGCACGTTGGAACTTGATCTTGAAAAACGAGAATTTAAACTGAACGATGATGCGTTGCATCTCACCCCACTCGAATTTAGCCTTTTAAAATTTTTCATGCAAAACAGTGGCAAGGCTCTAACCCATGCACAAATCCTCAAAAATGTCTGGGGTGTGGGCTATCAAAACGACACCAAAATACTGCGTGTGTTTGTTAATCAACTTCGCAAAAAAATCGAAACCGACCCCAATCGACCCACATTGCTCATCACGATTTCAGGGGTTGGCTATCGGTTTGGATAAAAATACCTTTACATGTAAAACTTTTTTCATTGTTACCCACTGTTTACTGCATCGGTGATAGGATTGCTATTGGGAAATTCCCAAGCCAAACAAAGGAGGAGATGATGACGGTCAGTTCAAATTCTCTCTATGAAACGTCTTTGTACGGTTCGTATGGCAGCAGTACTAGCAGTAGTACCAGTTCGAGTACTTCAGATTTCGTAGATGCGTTGCTTACATCTATGGATTCTGATTCGAGTGGTGCTATTGACAGTGCTGAGTTTAGCAGTGCAGCTCTAGCATTGTCAAACAGTGACGAAAGTACTATTAGTAGTGTTTTTTCATCGTTAGACAGTGATGGAGATGGAACGATCAGTGAGGATGAACTAAGTTCATTGTTTACCAGTGAAGAATCTGAGACGATAGCGTCAGGTATGCCCCCACCTCCGCCATCTACATCATCATCAAGTGAAGAAGATACGGGTTATACCGCTGAAGAGCTTACCGCTATGGCGGAAGAGACTGCTTCAACCGATACGAATCTTTCGACTTTGCTTTCAGCTATTTCGGAGAATTTCGAGGCAGCTGATACCGATGGTGATGGTAAGGTAACTTCAGCTGAAGCAATGGTTTATCAACAATCATCATTAGAGACAACCGATGCAACAGAGATGAGTACAGTATCTGCAGCTGGAGGCACGCCCCCGCCGTCAGCGACATCATCTTCTTCTGAGGATGAGGACGATACGGGTTACACTGTGGATGAGCTTACCGCTAAGGCGAGTGAGACTTCATCAACGGATAGTGCCCTTTCTGCGCTCTTTGAAACATTGGCTGAGAATTTTGATGCCGCTGATACCAACAAAGATGGTACAGTAAGCGCCACTGAAGCACGAGCCTACCAAGACTCTGCGCAAGCAGAAAGTTCTGGTACAACGGATACAACAGAAGAGAGTACAACCAGTAGTGAAGACTTGATGCAAACGCTTTTAGCGCAAATCATCTCGAATTATGCTTCTCAAAATACTCTTGCTGGGACATCTGTCAGCTTTAGTGCCTAAGCATAAAACCACGCTCTAAGCAAGGCGTGGTTTTATGTTACTTTTCATTTACTTGATCTTCGTTATAATCAAAATATGATTAAAATTTTAATGATCGAAGATGACGTTGAACTCGCACAACTCCTTCAAGAATCTCTTTTAAAAGAGGACATCGAAATCGTACTGGCGTTTACGCCTTTGGATGGTTTAACAGCCCTCCAACATGACACCTTTGATGCCCTTGTTTTAGATCTTTCACTGCCTCAAATTGATGGCTTGGAGATTTGTCGCATTGTGCATGAATCGATTCCAACCCTTCCGATTATTATCTCCTCAGCACGTTCTGATATGGGCGATAAAGTGATGGGATTTGAGCGTGGAGCGGATGATTTTTTGCCAAAACCGTACGATCCAAGAGAGCTGGCTTTCAGACTTCGAGCGATTTTAAGACGTGGCAATACGCTTAATGAGCCTACCGCTTTTACCTTTAGCATTGATGAAGAGCGACACATCATCAAGCGTGGTAAACATGAACTAAGGCTGACAATGGCAGAGTATGACATCGTCTCGTATATGCTCAAAAAAGAGGGTTTTGTGATCTCACGCGAAGAGCTTTTGATGAACATCGGCTCTATCAAGTATGAGAGCAGTCTAAAAAGTATCGATGTGATTATAGGGCGCATTCGCCAAAAAATTGGTGATGATCCTAAAAAACCTCGATTTATTCTCTCGGTACGAGGGGTTGGGTATAAATTTGTTAATGCGTAAAACATCGATTGTAACACTCGTTTCTATCTTTTTTGCCCTCACGTTGGTGGTCATCAATCTTGCCTTTGCCTTTGAATACAAAAGGCAAATGAGTGATCTACACTTTTTTACCTTTCAGCGTTTTATCATGGCGACAAAAACGATGCTGCATAACGACTCTGACCAAGAAGGAACGTTTTTAAAGCTGGGTATTCGCATCAGCAATCAAGATAAAGATACGTTGCTCAACAAGGGTGAAAAACTTCTGGAGGATCCTTTTTCTGAGATGATTCAGTACCACGATAAACTCTATTTTGTTCATCAAAACCCACCTCCACCCATGATCATGCCGATGATGCGAGACGATAGGTTTCCACCACCACCCTTTGATATTCATAACGATGCAATGGGAGAAATGCCGACCGTTTTGGAAAATATTGAGGAGATTTCGCTGTACCGTCTTTGGATTTTAGGCGGTGTGATTAACGCGCTTTTGCTGCTTTTCTTTGGCATCGTGCTTCGTAAACTGTTGCGTCTTCGCAGCCTCAAAAGCGCGATTCGCACCTTCGGCGATACCAAAAAATTTCAAGTGATCGAGGTCGACAGCGAAGATGAATTGGGTGAAATTGCCTCAGAATTTAACGTAGCGATGCAGAAGATTCACCTGCTCAAAGAGGCTCGAACGCTCTTTTTACGCAACATTTTGCATGAGCTCAAAACGCCAATTATGAAAGGGAAAATTCTCTCCAATTCTCTTGAGAATATCAAACAACAACCCCAACTAGAGCGCATTTTCGAGCGCCTTGAAACGTTGCTTGGAGAAATGGTCAAAGTCGAAAAACTGAGCTCCAACGAGTGGATACTCGAAGCCAAAGAGTACCGCTTGGTCGATGTGTTAGACCATGCGATGGACTTACTGCTTTTAAGCGATACCAAACGCATTCATATTCCGCCCCAAGAGATGGCACCACTGGTGATCGTTGACTTTGAACTCTTTGCCACCGCCCTTAAAAACGTACTGGACAATGCGCTCAAACACTCAACGGATGGCGTAGAAGTCGATATGTGCAGTAATAGCATCAGCATTAGCAGTTTTGGAGAGAAAATTCCCCAAGAGCGACTCGACTTTTCACGCGCCTTTAACCGAACGGTAGAGGGCTCAAGCAGTGGACTAGGACTCGGGCTTTACATCGCCAACGCCATTGTTGAAAAACACGGCTTTCGTTTGAGTTATTTACATGTAGAAGGACAAAACTACTTTACGATTCATTTCTCACCCCATGCTTTACATGTAAACTAAAATAGGCTCAGATACTCACTTGGTTTTGCTATAATCTTCATCGAGCAAATGTATCTCGCAGTCAAGTTATAGCCCCCCATCTCACTCGGTTTTGCTATAATGTGAAGAGCATGTAACCAACCATCAAGTGTGTTATAGCCCCCCATCTCACTCGGTTTTGCTATAATAGTGTTGGCGATGTTTCCGCCACAGAGGTTGTTATAGCCCCCCATCTCACTCGGTTTTGCTATAATTACGGCGATAGCCGTGTGGCTCTTCCATGTGTTATAGCCCCCCATCTCACTCGGTTTTGCTATAATTCTACTATCAACAATTTGTATATCCTTGTTGTTATAGCCCCCCATCTCACTCGGTTTTGCTATAATATAGGGGCAATGCTTTCTTTTGATGATGATGTTATAGCCCCCCCCATCTCACTCGGTTTTGCTATAATAAAGGAAAGAGTCGGTACGTCCAGTGGTATGTTATAGCCCCCCATCTCACTCGGTTTTGCTATAATATACAGAAGATACAGCAATATCCAAAGGAAGTTATAGCCCCCCATCTCACTCGGTTTTGCTATAATAAATCAAACGCTTTATGCGAGTGGTCTTTTGTTATAGCCCCCCATCTCACTCGGTTTTGCTATAATCTTTTTGTCATAGTTTTTTCCTTAGTTTTTGTTATAGCCCCCCATCTCACTCGGTTTTGCTATAATGGCGATGACAACCGTTGACAATATCGTTAAGTTATAGCCCCCCATCTCACTCGGTTTTGCTATAATAGGACAATTTTTTAAAGGTTTACATGTATTGTTATAGCCCCCCATCTCACTCGGTTTTGCTATAATTGTTGCAATACTTCTATTGTTAAAATCTACGTTATAGCCCCCCATCTCACTCGGTTTTGCTATAATTTGCTGATAAGCTTAACGAATTTCATACGGGTTATAGCCCCCCATCTCACTCGGTTTTGCTATAATAAAAATTTTATGGAACGTGCCAAGGTGACAGTTATAGCCCCCCATCTCACTCGGTTTTGCTATAATAAAGACGTTGACAAGATTACGAGCCGTTGCGTTATAGCCCCCCATCTCACTCGGTTTTGCTATAATTGCAGGTGCTTCGCTCCATATTCCTTTTAAGTTATAGCCCCCCATCTCACTCGGTTTTGCTATAATAGACCTCGATAGAACCCCTGAAATTAGGGGTTTTGTTGGGATTTTTCATTTTAAAACTAGAATAAAAGTAGTTGGTTTTTACCTATTTTCTCTTCTTTTTTATCCATTCCTATCAATAATTTCATGCGTTCATACTGTGTATTGGTAACGCTCATCGCTCTGATGTTGCCTTTTGGCGGTAGATTTGTTTCCAAATGTGACATGTATCGCTCGGCTGTATCTTGTCCTTTGCATATACGGCAATACACCGAAAACTGAAGCATGTCATAGCCACTTTTGAGAAGAAATCTGCGAAAGATCGTGTAGTCTTTTCGCTCTTTTTTGGTCGCCGTTGGTAGGTCAAAAAAAACAAGCAGTCGCATAAATCTAGCCTCCGTCATACAAAACTCACAGTCTCAATCAGTGTGGCATCTTTTGCTTTAGTCGCTCGAAGCAAAGACTCCGCACACAGTTCACAGGCATAAGACAAAGTCGTCTCCATTTTTCCAATACGACAGGGTAGTGAGGGAAGTTCAAGCAGTCTTGTTTTATAGTGCATGGGAAGACTTAAAGGAAGTTCTTCGCCATCTTCATCGAGTAACTCTCGTGTTAGTGCATCGACAAAAGGTCGAAAGGGTTCGATGATGTCATCGGCAAGATTAAGCGCATTGAGTTCATTGCAATGATGCAAACCAAAAGCAGGTAAAAATCCCACACCAACTATTGCCCTTGCGACCATGCCACGCAAGATGGCATAGCCATAATTAAGAGCAGAGTTTCGTATGTCTTGCTCATCGATATGGCGGGTAAAATTTTGAAAAAGCATACTCCAATACGCCCTTGCCGCTTGTGCTTCGATGTTTGTGGCATCTCCTGAGGTAATGCGACCTCGAAGGGAGCATAGGTAAGTTATATCATCCCTTGCACTTGGGTCTAGGACTTCGGATTGGTTGGTGATTTTAGCGTGAATGATTTTTTGCCAGCATCGCTTTTTAAAAGGCTCACTCCAAAGCACTTGAAGTCTAGCAACTCCCGCTTGCCTTGAGTGCGCATGAAACGGCAAAATGACACTAGAGGGCAGATGTTTTTCATCGCAAATATAAACCACCGCACTGCTGTTTGCAAGTGCATCAATGAGTGGTGAAGTCAATGTCACATGCCTTGTTTCAACCACGACACAAGCAAGGTCGTTTAAAGGAATGGTGTACTCTTCACCATTGTTCAACACAAGTGAGTTGTGCAAAAGGCTCAATTTGGCAGGTTGGGTAATAAAAAGCGTGCGCCATCCCATTTACTCCCTCCTAAAATCAAGGATGAGAGTAAATCGGCTTATTTTATTATTTTTGGCGTTTTGGGTGTTTTTTGGCTCCTTGTGGTATGGTGCCTAAGAGTTTTTCTCCTTTGACCTCGTGGTAATAACCGAGTGGGTCGATGGTGTATTTTCGTACCGCAATAGCAAATTTAATGCCTTGATCGCACTCGAAATCTTTTTTGGGTACTTTAATATTTTCAGCTTCCCAAAACTCTAAAGTTTCTTGCGAGCAATTACCGATAGCTCTATCTTCTGGTAAACATTTTTTACACATGTCTTTTTGTTGTTTAAAAAGTGTTATGGGAGAGCATACAAATCCATCTATTATGCCATTATGTATGGAGTTTAATATAAAATTTGCACCATTAAGCTGTTTGAAATACCCTAAGAGTTTTTTACTAGGTTTTTTAGGTGTTGCTTTTGTCTCTAATTCAATGAGGTCATTTTTGAATACACTAAAGCAAAAATATTTTTCATCCATTCCCTCAGGATTTGTACCTAAAGATTTATTGGGGACTTCTGCTTTTGTCATATCTGAAAGATAGATAGGAACTACATGATACTTATCATCTTTCTTGTATATATCAACTCTTGGAATTGTGCTTGAGTTGTAAAAATTTTTATCATTTCCGCTAGCGACTTTATCATTTCTAAAAAGCTCAAATTTATCTTCGTCTATAGGAATCCGCCTTCTTTTGTATTTATTTTTTATTGGCTTGATTCTTGGATAAGGTTTAGCGGTTTGTTCATGTGCAGCTCCCGTTACGCTAGCACGAGGTGGTCGGCTGATAAGAAGGCGGTTGAGTGTAATGGTATCTCCCGCTTTTGTTTGGATACTCTCTTGGCGTTCAAGCGTTGTTGCTTGCTCAACAGCTTCTTTAAACTGTTTTATTGGAGTTATTAGAACGGGTTTATCTTTTTCGACTTTTGCTTCTTTTTTGGCAAAATAATCGCTGAGTTTTTTAACCATACCTTGCGTACTAAACGCTATCATGATGGCATCCATCGCATGATGCGTATGCGTTTCACGATTTTTATTATCTAATCCCCATTGATGACGAAGTGTTGAGGTTAGCTTTCCACTACGCACTTGAATACGAAGCTTGTCATCATCGTGTGAGAGTTTCCAGTGATTTTCGCAATAAGTCTTAATGGCTTTTGACATATAACGAGTATCGTTGAGGTTGCGTGAAATAAACTCTTTTCGACTTTGTGGGTCACTAAAATTTTCTTTTATGAGGTAATTTCTTTTTTTCTCCCCTAAAGTAGATTCCATTAAGATATAGCTTTTAAAGGTATCCCAATCTTTTTTTTCATCTTGAAACCACTCAAACGGTGTTCGGTTCTTTTTGTTTTGATTGCATGCACTGTGAACAAGAACTTTATTGACATAGCTGTCGTCTTGGCTTTGACTAAGAGGGAGTATATGGTCTATTTCAGCATAGCCATCTTCAAAAATCATGGGGTAATGTAAATTTTTTTGACAGTAAGGACAAGTGTCTTTTTGTTCACTTCGTAATTTAGATTTTAAGATATTTTTGTAGCTTGGCTTCACACCTTCTTCTACGAGTTTTTCAGTAATTTGACGATGCATTTTTTCGTTTTTGTCTCTGTCTTTTTCCCAGCGCTTTCTATCTTCTTTTGTATTGACTTCTCTCGCAAGTTCAAAATGCACTTTATCGAAACTGCCATATTTTGAGACTAAAGCATTGGCAACTTGGCGAAATTGTGCAAATGCTCGGATGACGGTTGGGTTTAAGATGGCGATGTTTGTCTCTTTGAGAGGTGGTAAAAGGATGGATTTTTCATGAGAAGGTTTTGGCAATAAGTTATTTTCGAATGCATATTGAACTGCTTCATCATACCTTGCATAGCCTTCTATCATGATTTTAGAAATAATTTTTATTGCTTTAAGTGAAAGCTGGTTGAATTGACTAAAAGATAATTTAGCCAATTCGGCAATATGATTGTTATCTATCCAGTCAATATTGACAAGTAAGTTTTTAAGCTTTGTTTCTTTTTGTTCAAATGTTTTATCGTAGGTTAAAATTTTTGCTATCTCGTCTGAAATTTCTGTATTTTTTAAAAAAGTTTCATAGTTCAAACCAAGAATTTTTTTAAATTTTGCATTCCCTACAAGATTTATCCATGTTTTTTCCTCATCGCTTATACTTTTGAACGATATATCTTTTGCAAGATTTAACTCTTTTCGCAGTTGCTTATATTTGAGTGTTTCTTTACTTCTAGCTATTTGAATAAGTTGTTCAATACTTTTTAATTCAATTAGCTTTTTTTCTTGTTTATTTTCATCAATAACAATGGTTGAAAAAATTTTACTTAGTATTACAAACTGTTCGGCTGATGGAGAAGCTTTAGGTGCTCTTTTTTCTCCATCTTGATTTTTGCTTTTGATTTTTGGATAAAAAGTGCAGTAACCAACCATATCTTCGATACTTTGCATCGGTTTGACATAAAAAGCGATGTCGGTATAGGCTTTTTGAAGTTCAGAAGTGGCAAAAGTAGAGCCAAATTTTTGTTGTGTTTCAAAAATGCGTTGAATCTCTTCAACCAAAAAGTCTCTAGGAATTGAAATCTCGTAATCACCGCTTTTATTGCGCTTTTTACCTTGCAAGCCTCTTTCTTTCCAAAGCCATTCACCCACACTTTGGCATCCTGCTTCAAGAAATTTTTTCTTGAGTTCAGCACCTGCTTTTTTGACTTTTCCGCTCTCTTCGTCGCTTTCATCATCGCCTAAAAATTTATATCCCCGATGCTTTGCGATGTGAATCAGCACACGAGCCAGTTCGTCGCCACTTAAAAGATGATAGAGTGCATCATGGCGGAGTTTCCAAACATCGACACGGTTACTTTGGGAGTGAAACATGCCCATTTCTTCATCTAAGAGCGTTTTATCAATGAGTTTATACGTTATAAGAAGATTTTTGATAGTATTCATTCGAACACGCCGTCGTTTAATCACACGGCGAAGCCCTCTTGCGTCTCGCCTAGCTTTATTGGGGCTTTCTTTTTCTTTGGGAGTTTCAGCAGCAGTAAATAATCTTACACCGCAATCAATAATTTTGTTGTTTTCATCGTTATCTTTGTCGTACTCAACCACTGCCCAACCAAGTGAGCTAATCCCTAAATCGATTCCTAAAATTTTCTCAACCATGACGTACCTTTTCATCGTGAATTAAGCAATGTTCATATAGTATCACATTTATAGCACAACCGAGTGAGATCTAAGGGCTATAATAAGGGTTTCTAAGCTTCTCCCGTGAAGCGCTACTCTACGGAGTATCTTCTAAAAAGCTTTTCCTTTTTTCTTCAACTTCCATACATTATTTTTTACATGTAAAGCCTATTTCTGATTTGCTGCTTCGATTTTTTCGGAGATTTGTTGCCACTCTTAAAAAGACTTTTGCTAATTCTGTACATAAATGTAGCTAGATCATATTGCACAGTTTTGCTAGGGGAAGGAAGCTTGGCGTATGGCGAAATTATCTTACATGTAAAGATTCAGAGTGAGCGTTCTCTTTTGCTTTTAGAGGCAAAAGAGAAGGAGTTTTAGCTGACGATCTCTTTGAGTTTTTCTCTTAAAAGAAACGCGGTGAACGGTTTGACGATGTAATTGCTCACACCCTCTTTGATCGCGGTAATGACCTCTTGTTTGCCACCTTCGGTTGTCACCATAATAATCGGTGTTGTTTTATACGCTTCCATAGCGCGCAGTGCTCTTACCAAATGCAGACCGTCCATGCGTGGCATATTCCAGTCTGTCATAATCACATCAAATTTTTGTTCTTTGATTTTTTCAAGTGCATCTAACCCATCTTCGGCTGCGGTGGTTGTGTGGCCTATACTGTTGATGGTATTGCACAGAATTCTGCGCATAGTTGAGCTATCGTCAACAACTAAAAAATGCATATCTCGTCCTTTTAAAAATTCGTCTCTAATGCTTAAGCAAAAAGCGTTCTAGTTTTGATATTATATTGAAAATTTTGGGGAATGCAGGTGAACTACATCGGCTCGAAAGTAAAACTGCTCTCTTTTATCGATGAGCACCTATCGTCTCTTTTAAAAGAAGATGTAGCCCTTAAAATTTTTTGCGATCTTTTTGCAGGGAGCGGTTCGGTTGGGAGCTATTTTGCTCACAAAGGGTGGAGCATTCTTAGCAATGACGTGGAATTTTACAGTTATGTGCTCAACTATGCGCTGCTAAAACCGCCCGAATTATCTGCCATCACTCCCATCATTGACGCCTTAAATGCACTGCCTTTACGCAAAGGGCTGATGTATGAGCACTACTGTTTGGAAAGTGGCAGTGGACGGAACTATTTTAGCGCTGAAAATGCTCAAAAAATCGATGCGGTGCGCCAAGGCATTGAAGCGTATAAGCGTGATGAGCCACTGTATATTTACCTCTTAGCCTCACTGCTGCACAGCGCTGACAAAGTTGCGAACACCGCTTCTATTTACAGTGCGTATCTCAAACATCTCAAGCCTTTGGCGTGCGAAAAACTGCATCTGCATGCGTTTCCCACACGTGCATCGCACGCTAATCATCAGGTTTTTTGCGAAGATGCCAATGGGCTTATTTCCACGCTTACAGGCGATATTCTCTACCTCGATCCGCCGTACAACCGTCGTCAATACGGAGCGAATTACCACATCTTAAACACGATAGCGCGGTATGATGCGTTTACGCCCAAGGGAAAAACAGGGGTGAGGGCGTATGAAAGTTCGGCGTATTGTAAGAGTCGAACAGCGCTTTTGGCATTGGAAGATGTTATCCAAAAAGCGCGCTTTTCGTGGATCATTTTAAGCTATAACGATGAGGGGATTATTGATCTTTCTTCGCTATCCAACATGTTGGAGCGCTATGGCAGGTGCGCGTCGTTTCAGATGTCCCATCAGCGTTTTAAAGGGTATCGCAATCAGGAAAATAAAAAAGCATTAAGCGAGTATCTTTATATTCTTGAAAAAATGTAGAGAAAAAACGTCAAAATGCTCTTATTTTATAAGATTTTTTAGAGACTATCTTAAGCAAACTCACTGTACAATCCCTCTAATGCACGACGTCTAAGGCTTAGACAAACATAATCGTAACAACTTCTTTTGTCACTACTTTTATGTTTTTTCCTCTTCGTGCCACTTTACATGTAAGGATTTTTTATGCAAAGAAGAGCGTTTATGAAAGGGTGCATCGCCCTTGGAGCTAGTTCTGTCATCCTCCCTCAGGTTTCGATTTTGGAAGCGAGTGAGCCAAAGGGTAAAACACGTATTTTTTACGTCATAAACCGTTACAATCTCAAACACGAAAATAAAAATGGCTTGACCAAACTTTGGGTTCCACTTCCACAAGAGACCAGTTACCAAAAAGTGAGCGATTTTAAATTTAGCTCAAATGCCACCAATGCGTATGTCACCGACAAAAACAGCTACAAAGCCAGAACGCTTTACGCTGAGTGGAAAAATGGCGGCGAAAAACTCCTCGAAGTAACCTATACGATTACGACGAATGAGCGCAATGCTGATCTCTCAAAAGCTACCGCTTCCACCAAATACCCTAAAGACGTTGCCCACTATCTCAAACCAACCGCACATATCCCAACGAGTGGAAAAGTGAAAGAGTTGGCGCTTAAAATCACAGAAAACAGCAAAACACCCCTCGATAAAGCCAAAGCGATTTACGCATGGGTCACTGAAAATATGTACCGTGACGATGCGGTCATCGGGTGTGGTGTGGGTGATGCGGGCAAGGCGATAGAGCAAAACATTATGGGTGGCAAATGCACCGACATTAGCTCTGTTTTTGTTGCTCTTTTACGAAGTGTCGGCGTGCCTGCGCGTGAGATCTTCGGTATCCGTTTAGGCAGTTCTCGCTACTCCAAAGCATGCGGAAGCAGCGATGAAAAAGGGTTGGCAAAAATCACGGGAGGCGAGCATTGTCGTGCTGAGTTTTATTTGGATGGCGCGGGCTGGGTTCCATGCGATCCTGCCGATGTGGCAAAAGTCATCTTAACCGAAAAAATGACGCTGAATGATCCACTTGTGAAAGGGGTACGTGAGTATTTCTTCGGCAACTGGGAGATGAACTGGATGGGTTACAACACAGCGCGTGATTTTGTGCTTTCCCCAACGCCAGCGCAAAAACCACTCAATATGTTTGGTTATCCGTACGGCGAAGTCAAAGATGAAGTGCTAGACTATTACGCTCCAGCAGCTTTCAGTTATAGCTTTGTCTCTCAAGAAAAACTTTAACGTATGAAAAAAGAGATTCTAAGTTTACTCACAGCACTGCTCTCAGCCTTTGCCGCCACGGCATGTTGTCTGCCTCCACTGCTGTTTTTACTCTTTGGAATCTCTTTTGGATTTTTAAGTTTTTTAGAACTCCTCACCCCGTTTCGCATACCGCTCTCCCTTTTATCGCTTTTTGTTTTGTGGCTTTCATGGCGCTCTTACGCGCATCACACCTTTACATGTAATCCTCAAAAGAAAAAGTACTATGTGTGGTTTTACTCGATTATTCTAGGGTTGATTGTCGTGATATTGCTCTATCCTGAATGGGCAAATTTTTTTATTGAGGATGCAGAATGAAAAAATGGTTGATACTCCTTTTACCGTTGATGCTGTTCGCAAAAGAAGAAGTGGTCATAAAAGTAGCACGAATGCACTGTCCATTATGTACAACGGTGGTCAAAAAAGCACTCAAAAGCGTTGAAGGTGTTGAGTCATCTAAAGTGACGTTAGAGACGAAATTAGCGGTCGTCATTGCCAAAGATGGCATTGACGATAAGGCGTTTTTAGAAGCGGTGAAAACGACGGGATATGAGGGTGTGGTTGTGTCTCGTCATCGTTTGAAAGAACAGGCTAATTTTTATTGAATTGGGCAACGAAAAATTAAAAGCTTATTTAAAATAGTCCGTACCCTTTATCTCATAAAAATTTAGCCCAATGGCTCTCACATACTATAGAGATACCAGTCTCTTTATTATCACGATATTCTACGGCTTTTTCAATTTTTCGTCCATAGCTTGAATGTGCCCAGTCTTTACTTCCAATATCACCTATGACAAGATAGTCGGTATCTTTTTTAACAATGTCATGAATAATACCTCCTAACTCTTTTACAAGTTCTTCAAGGATTTTTCTTGCACCAGTTGTAAATACTCCCGTAAATACAAAAGATGATCCACTAAAAACAATAGTTGGAAATGGTACACATAAAGGCAACGTACTACTCATGCTTTCTGTATCATCGCCTATAATCTCACCGCCTGTAAGTTTGACCATTATTTCTAAAAGTTCTTGCTTTTCTTCATCGTCGAACACATCATCACTGAGCATAATAGATACTCGATCATAAATGATGTTAAATGGATATGATTGTGAAAATTCTCTATTTGATTCAACCCATGAGAGAAGGTATTCGGCTTCTTTTTTGTTTATATTACCATCAGCCATAATTCCACGGCAAATGCCTATAAGCTCGTCTACTTTTCTATCGCTTGTATCTTTAGCTCTTATAGCCCTAGAAGCTAATTGATTTTGGTCGTCTTTTTTCATGCTTCATTCTTATATTTATTTTGGTCGAAAGTGAAGATAGTTGTCATGCCTGTCGCGCTACATGTAATGGTTTTACCTTCATCTCTTAACTCATCAATATCTAAGTCTTTACCTTTAAGTCCTTGAAGTTTTGCAAGATAAACTATTGCACCATGCTTAGGCTTTATATTTTTTAGTCTACGTTCGTACCCACCTTTAAAACCAAGAGGAGGGAGTTCACCATTTTTAGCTTTATTTGCTAATTCAGGATTGTTAATTGCAAGTTCTCTTCCAAGTTCCCACGCAATTATTAACCCTTTATCGTCGCCATTCCATCGTTTATCGAAATCAGGTTTATTTCTTATGGGCTCATTTATTGATTGGTAAACATTAATTTTTTGAGAGAATAAATTCACGTTGTGCCTTCTCCTCTATCTCTATTTTCTCTTTACAAGTAAAGAATTTAAGGAAAGCTTAGCAAAAAAATTCTTTAAAATTACCTCTCATACTTTTCTTATGTCCTTGTGCACGTTTGCATGCTAAAATTGCATTATCCAAAAATACTCAAGTGAATGAAGTGGATGCAGCGTTCAATCTTCTTTACATGTAAAGGCAAATCATGGGTGAATACTCTTTTCTTTTAGGGATAGTGACGGTGTTTATATTGGGGACGATGAGTCCGGGACCTAGTTTTATTTTAACCGCCAAAACGGCTGTTTCAAAGTCTCGCAAAGAGGGTTTTGGGGTCGCTATTGGTTTAGGATTGGGTGCTGTTGTCTTTTCGCTTTTAGCCATTTTTGGGCTCTATGCTATTTTGAAAACGGTGCCTTTTTTGTACGGCTTTTTAAAAATAGTAGGAGGCATGTACCTTGTCTATTTAGCCTATAAAATGTGGAAATATGCCGATACACCTTTAGATACCAAGCTAAATTTGGAGCAAAAACCAAAGAGTTTTACCAAGGCGATTTTACTCGGTTTAGCAACACAGATGAGCAATCCAAAAACTGCCATCATCATCGGAAGTATTTTTGCAGCACTTCTTCCCCAAGAGATACCGCCTTTTGGAACACTTTTAGTCTGCCTCATCGCATTTATCATCGATGTTTCATGGTACTCGTGCGTTGTAGGGCTGTTATCGACACAAAAAGCCCAAAAGGTTTATTTGCGTTCTAAAAAGTACATCGATAAAATTGCAGGAAGTGTACTGGGTGCTTTAGGTCTTAAGTTAGCGTTGGATAGGGCGTAGGTTACGGTACAATACTCCGTAAATTTACCATACAAGGCTTTATATGAAGAAGATATTACTGGGTTTATTGGTTCTTCTTGTCGCTGCTGCGGGAGTGCTGTTTTTTTTGAAAGGTAAAGATACGTATGAGAGCAATATCTCCTCTGCGTCACTTACGGATGGGCTGAATGTTGGCTCAACGATCACTTACACGCTTTTTGATCAATTTGGTAAATCGCATACGTTGGATGATTCGATTCATACGCTCATTTTGGTCTTTGCGAAAGATACAGGACATGTCGTTAAAGCGTATCTTGGAATGCAAAGTGCGGATTATTTGAACGTTCATCATGTGGCGTTTGTAGCGGACATCAGTCCGATGCCGGTGGTGATACGCAATACCTTTGCACTTCCCGATCTTAAAACACAGCCCTACAGTGTCAATCTCATTTTGGATGGAACAATCGCAGCGTCTTTGAAAAATGGGGCAAAAGTGGATGGCATTACGGTGGTGACACTCAAGAATAAACAGGTCGAAAAAGTGGAGTATGCGGAAGGTGTTGAAGCACTTAAAGCGATGATTGAGCGAGAAAAATAAAAGGGGTGAGATGGCGTGAGTATCTCACGCCACCCTCTTAAAAATTAGTCTTTTTTGTAAGCGTTACGAGGAGCGGCTTTTGGAGCGCGACCTGCGTCACTGCGTGGAGCGGCTGGTCTGTCGGCTCTTGGAGCGCGTGGCGGTCTGCTGTCTCCACTGTCACGGGTACCTTTGTATCCGCCACCTTCACGTGGAGCTGAACTGCTTCCCTCTTTTGCAAAAGGGCTACGCTCGCCTCTGCTATCACTTCTAGGAACGCCGTCGCCTCTTGGAGGACGTGCATCTCTGCTTCCGCCATCACGTGGGTTTGAACCTTTGTATCCGCCGCCATCTCGTGAGCCGCTGCTAGAGTTGCCTCTGTATCCGCCACCTTCACGTGAACCGCCAGAGTTTCCTCTATAACCGCCGCCACTGCTTCTACCATCACGTGAGCCACCTCTGTAACCGCCACGTCCGCCACGGCTGTTATCACGCTCTTCGATATTTTTAACAACATTTTCCAATGTTTTTTTATCTAAACCGATTTTATCTGGACCGACTGGAGTATTCTCTTTTAAAAGGTTAGAGAGAAGTTTCAGTGCGATTTGCGACATATCCATCTCTTCTTCTAAAATAGCAAGCAATTTTGTAGCATTTTCATTGAGCTCTGCATTTTTAATATCTTCAGCAATTTTGATCAGTTTGTTCTCTTTGACGTCTCGTAAACTTGGAACAATTCGGTGCTCGATTTTAGAACCCACTTTTTTACCGATTCTTTGCATTGAGTGAAATTCGATAGGCGTTACCAATGTAATCGCAGTCCCTTTTTTACCCGCACGTCCTGTTCTACCAATACGGTGAACATAACTCTCTGGATCAAATGGCATATGGTAGTTGAAAACATGGCTGATGTCAGCAACGTTTAGACCACGTGCTGCAACATCCGTTGCTACAAGGATTTCGATTTGTGAACTACGGAACGCTTTAATAACGCTCTCACGTTGATTTTGCTCCATATCGCCGTGCAAACCTTTTGCTGCGTAACCGACTGCCATCAGTTGAGTAGAAAGTCTGTCAACCTCTTTTTTAGTACGGCAGAAGACGATGGATTTCTCAGGCTCAAGCGCGTCCAAAAGACGAATCATCGCATCGTCTCTCTCGTATTCGTTGATGACGTAGTAAAGTTGTTCGATGTCATCATTCGTCGTGTGATCTTTTGGCGTGACACTGACAAATTTTGGATCATTTAAAATTTTGCTTGCAAGACGTTTGATGGGATCTGGCATTGTTGCTGAGAAAAGGAGGGTTTGACGCTCTTTGGGAAGGTAAGTAAAGATCTCTTCGATGTCTTCTAAGAAGCCCATATCTAGCATCTCATCGGCTTCGTCCAAAACAACCATTTTAGGTGAAAAGCCTGGAAGTCTGCCGTTTTTAAGAAGATCAAGCATACGACCCGGAGTTGCAACGATAACGCTCGCACCTTTTTCGATCAAGCCAATTTGACGTGAATAAGAGCTACCACCGTAAATCGTTACGGTTTTAACACCACGAAAACGACCGAGTGAGTAAAGCTCATCGCTGACTTGGGTTGCAAGTTCACGTGTGGGTGTAATGACTAAAAGTTGTACTTTGTTTTGGTGTGGGTCGATCATACTCATGGTAGAAAGACCAAATGCAGCCGTTTTACCCGTACCTGTTTGTGCTTGTGCAACGATGTCGTTACCGGCTAAAACTAAAGGGATTGATTCTGCTTGGACGGGACTTGGTTCTGTAAAGCCAGCTTCTACGACGGCTTTAAGGATCTCTGGGTGTAAGCCAAATGTTTCAAATGTGATTGTGTTGTTTTCCATGTGTTTTCCATGTGTTTGATTTTTTCAAAACAATACTAACGTGCGCTCGGCACAAAACTCATGTACATAAAAATTTTAATGGGGAATAAACCCGTCAATATCGTATGCAAAAACCTACATACTCACTGAGGATTTCTCAAATCTGGTAGGTTTTAGGTGAAGTTCTTTTTTAATGAAGTTCTGAAATTGTGGTCATTATAGTGGAATTAGATTAAAACAATATTAAGGTTTGGAAGTGGTTTGGTGTTTATCCACTGTTTTGCGTCCAGTCAAACTCCATTTGTTTGGCAGTTTGAAGTGCAAGTTCTCGCCCCATCAGACGCTCCACCAGATGTAAACTCATGTCGATGCCAGCCGAAATGCCTGCGGAGGTGACGATGGAATTTTCATCGACCCAGCGCATTTTTTCTTTTACATGTAAGGTTGGAAACAGGGTACGAAGATCGTCAATGTCTTCCCAGTGCGTTGTCGAAGATTTACCTTCTAACAGTCCTGCTTTTGCGAGCAAAAAAGCCCCCGTGCAGATGGACGCAGTGATGGTGGTGAACGTTGAAGTACTTTTGATCCATGCGATCACATCGTTATCTTCCATCTCTTTGGTGACCACGCCACCCGGAATGAGCAAAAGATCGGGCGTGGGATGCGATGTCATCGAATAATCAGGATGGAGTTTAAGTCCGGCTCTAGCGTAAATGGATTGTTTCGTTTTGCCGATGGTGAAGACCTCAAAAGGCGGATGGGCGAGAGATGAAGCCGTTTTATTAAAGACGCGTGACGCGGTTGTAAAAACTTCATAGGGCCCAGCAAAATCAAGCACTTCCACATTGTCAAAGATAAAAATCCCCACTGAATATGCCATCAAATTTCCTTTACATGTAAATCGTAAAACAGTTCATGCCTGCTTCGTGTTTGTAATCAAGTCGCATGCCATGTAGGCGAATGACGTGCCAGGTGATAAAGAGTCCAAACCCAAGACCGCGTGAGCTTTTTTGCTTTTTGCCCTCAAGAAAGTAGGGCTCGGCGTAGCGATCAATGGGAAACTCTAACGCAGGCGCATGGTTGGAAATGGTAATGGTTTTAAGATCATTGCAAAGGGTGACGTGGTGGTCGTCCGAGTAGTTGATGCCATTGTCCAAAAGGTTTTTCAGTGCCACACCAAAAAGCTCAAAATCCACCTCCAATTCCATCGGCATCAGTTTACATGTAATGCTTTCGCGTTTGTCATCTAAGATGTCAAGCGCAAAGTCCACCACGTCTTCAATATGATAACGATTGATTTCCAACTTGAGTTCATCGGCACTCAGTTTTTCAATGCGCGAAAACTCTTCCAAAAGCGCTTCTTGACGGTTGAAGACATTTTGCAAGATCCTCGCATAAGCGGTATCTTCGATCATTTCAGCGGCGAGTTTCCCTTTGGTAATGGGCGTTTTGAGCTCGTGCATGATGTTGCGCAAAAAGAGCTGTCTGGAGTCTCGAAGCGACTTGATCTTGAAAACGGCACTGTCAAATTCATTGGCAAGGGCGGCGATTTCGTCTTTTTTACTGCTTTTACATGTAATGTCATAATCCCCATTGGCAAAGTGTTTGATCTTCTCTCTGAGGGTTTTAAGTGGCAAAATGCTTCGAATAATGCCAATGTATAAAAAGATGACAAACGCAAGGCTGATAAGAGGCAAGATGAGGCGGGGCATCATCTCTTTTTTTAAAGGCGTTTCAAAGACGATGGGAGGCGCGTCACGTGAGAGTAAAATCGTATAAATGTGCATACGGTATGGCACCGAATCGATCATAAAATGAAACCGCTCTTCCATGCGTTTTATCGGAAAAGGTTTGGGTGGACGTGGGCGTTCGAGAATTTTTTGTTTGAGCGCCTCATCGGTAATCAGTTTAAACCCGATCTCTTCCATCTTGTCAAAGTCAATCGCTTTTGTGGAACGATCAAACGAAGAGCGTAAGGCAACGCGCGAGTAGTCAAACATCGTTTGAAGCTCCCTGTTGGTTTCATACTGTGCAATGGAGACAAAGATCGCCGTGATGCCAAACAACGAGAGGGCAAAAATGAGCGAAATACGCGTGATGATGGAGTGGTACCACCTCATGCTTGAAGCCTGTACCCAATACCTCTGACCGAATGAATGAGTTTTGGCTCTTTAGAACTTTCGCCTAATTTGGTGCGAATACGGCTGATAAGCACGTCAAGGCTTCGGCTTTCATTCTCTTCATTGAGACTCAGCGCACTGTTAAGCAGCTCCGTTCGAGAGACCACACAGTTGTTTTTTTTGATGAGGTGCGTGAGCACGTCGTATTCAGCAGGGGTTAGCGTAAGCGGTGTGCCTTGAAAAAAGATGGTATGGCTCTCCTCTTTGAGAATCAGTGTTGAATGACTCGTCTCTTCGCTCACTGTGTTGCTTTTTTTGTAGCGTCTAAGGACACTAATGATGCGCGCGTAAAGTTCTTTGGGCTCATACGGTTTTGGTAAATAGTCATCTGCCCCAAGTTCCAAGCCTACGATTTTATCTTCCAAATCGCTTCGCGCAGAGGAGATGATGATAGGAATGTCACTTTTAGCGCGCACTTCTTTGCAGATCTCTAGACCATCCATACCGGGCAAAGAGAGGTCTAAAATGAGCAGATCGTATTTGGTAAGGCTGAGCGCACTGATGCCAAGATAGGGGTCATCGTAATTGGTAACGGTGATGTTATAGCGTTTCAAAAAACTGCATAAGATTTCGGCAAGTTCGACATCATCCTCGATCATTATGAGGTTTGGTTGCATGGTGTATCCTGAAAATTTGTCTTAAACAATCATACCTCTACTCTTTGAACGGTTTGTTAATGCAAAATCCACAGAGCAATTTCTCATTTTCTTCATCAATGGTAAATTTATAGAGATGAAAAGGCGTGTTCAACCCTTCTGCTGTGGGAAGGATAATATCGTGCTCAAGGACGCCTTCATAAAGGCTCAAACGATCCGTCTCTGCAATATCGGCGGCTGTTTTTTCGTTGAAAAGGCTCAGAGCTGTTTTGTTTTTCCATGTTTTAAAGCCTAAGAATTTTTGGTAGGCTTGGTTCATGTACAGATACGCTCCGTGTGCATTTTTAATAAAACAGAGTGCTGGAATATGTTCCACAAAAGCGATAAAGCGTTCGTGTTCCGCGCGTTCTAAAACCTCTTCAATTTTACGGTTGCTGATGTCTCGAATGGTACCCACCATACGAATGGGCTGCTCATTTTTGCCGACAATCACCTTGCCTCGGACATTGACCCAGCGCAGAGGATCGCTCCCACGCACGCGGTGATCGACCACAAACAGATCGCTTTTAGCATCCAAATGTGCTTTGAGGCGTTCATTGACCAGCGCCATATCTTTGGAGTGGACTAAATTGAGCCATGAAGAGAGGGTGGAGGGGTGATCTTTGGCTTCATAGCCCATGAGTTGCTTCCATTTTGAAGAGTAAAAAATGGTTTCGCTTTTAATATCCCAATCCCACAGTGCCTCATCGCTTCCCTCAAGGGCGAGTTCTAAACGCTCTTTTTGCTGCATCAACAAGGCTTTGCTTTTATGCCAATGCGCAATATCCACAATCATCGCTACAAAATCACCCGTTGCGCTTAGAAGTGGCGCTGTGTAGATCAGCGTTTGCTTGGTGATGCCATTGTCAAATTGAAGCTCCATCGCGTGTTCGCCGTTTTTTGGAAGGGTGCTTAAAAGCTCGGCATTCTCTTTGCTCATCGTTCCAAAAGCGTGCGTAAAAGCTTTATTGGTGAACCATTGCGCATTTTTTTTGTAGAGAATGGGCAGAGGCATGGCTTGAAATGTCTCTGCTTCTTGCTGAGGGGGTTGCTTGGGTGTTTGAGCGCATGATTGGAGTTTTTGAAGGCGAAAGTAGAGTGTTAAGGAGATAACTCCTAAAAAAGCGATGATGGCAGAAAGGATTATTTGTGACATACCAACCTCTTTGAGATGGAGTTGATCCCGCCCTTAAGAGCGGGATACAAAGGCGGTGAGAGTTACTTTAAAAGCTCTTTCTCTTTTACGATAAATGGAACACCTTTGATGCCAGCACCAAAGTATTTTAGCTTTAGCTCATCAATATGCGCGACATCTGCGTCGCTGACTTTTTGATCAAATTTGACGTTTTCATCGTAGTATTTTTTCAAGATTTTGATCTTCTCTGCATCGGTTTTGACTTTGGCTGTTTCATTGTAAATGACCACTGATTTTTCAAGAGAACTGCGCTCATGCACCGGTGTAAAAATCAACTTAAGGTTGTTGGTCGCAAGGCGTTGCTCGATTTGGGCAAGCTCTTGACGACAGTAAGGACACTCAGGATCGGTGAAGACGACTAAGGTCTCTTTTTTAGGGTCATTGCCCAAAGAGATCACATTTTTCTTCTCCTCTTTTTTGTAGATTGCTGAGAGTTTTTTCTGAAGCTCTGCCATCTCCATCATCTCTTTGATGCTTCCACCTTGTTTGATACTGATGACATCAGGGAAGATGAGGTCATCTTTGGTGAAGATGCTCAGTTTTTGTGAACGTGTTCCATCGCTAAGACTCAGGGTCACGAAATCCATACCATCAATGCCTTCAACGGCTTTACGAGAGACGATTTCAATGGTGATGTTGGGAACTTGCACGGTTGATTTGAAGTGTTCAACAATTTGTGCGTCGGTTGCTGCAAAAAGAGTGGTTGAGAAAAGTGCAACAAGCGTTAAAAGATATTTTTTCATTCATTTTCCTTGTAAGTTGCAGAAACTAATCTGCATGAAATGTAAGGTATTATACAATAAAACCAATCATAGTTTGTTAATCAAAGGTCAATGAATGCTAGAGAATGCCGATAAAATGGCACTTATACACGAGATAGAACTGCTTATAGAATCCGACCCAAATGCACCCATTTCTTCATTTTCAATGCTAGAGTTCTTGGAATTGGACGATTTGGTTTCGATGCGCGACGCACTTATACGCTCCAAAGCGAACCGTTCAGCGGAGAATGAGAAGTGGTTTGATGAGCTGTGTAAAAAGTAAAACATCATTTACATGTAAAGGTTTATAATGCGTGAAAAATGGGCGTATTTAAATGACATTGAGGGCTGCGAGGTCGTAGCCCTTTACACCCTTCACAATTTGCTTGAGATCGCGTATCTCAAAGAGGGTAAACAGCAAAGCCTGACGATCAATTTTCATGTCGCAGGCGGTGCGATGGGATATGTGGAGTGTTTTGAGTTTGATTCGATCCCGCTTCCGCCTGCAAAAGAGCGCCATCATTGTGAGCTTCAAACGATTTTACATGTAAACCTTTATGGAAGCGATAACGGTTGGGAATGTTACGAAGAGCTTGAGTTGGTCTGTGAAAAAGCGAATTATCTTCTTTATTTTAGCGACGGCGAGGTCTACGCTACCATCGTAAAAGATCGCGCACCAAGCTTTCCCAAATTTCCTCATGTGGAAGCAAGCTTACCCAAAGAGCTTTTTAGCGTGGATTTTTTCAAAGAAAACCTCGCCTTTGCCTTTTGTGCGCACGGTGAACAAAAGACGCCACACGGGTTGCCTTACTCGATGCACCTTTTAAGTGTCACCGCCGAAGTGATCAATGCTTTAGCGTGTGAACCCCTCAGCTACGATGAAGCCAATGTGGCGATAGCGTGCGCCCTTTTGCACGATGTGAACGAAGATACGATCACCAAAATTACCAAAGAGAGCCCTTTAGCTGGCAATAAAGAGGTGATCGCTAAAGGCGTTTTAGCACTCACGAAAGATAAAAGTTTACCCTCCAAAGAGGCGCAAATGCGCGATAGCTTAGAGAGACTCAAACAGCGTCAAAACTGCGTCGCAATGGTCAAACTGGCTGACCGCATCACCAATCTTGGCGAGCCTCCCAAGCAGTGGGATGCCGCGAAAAAAAGAGTGTACCTAGAAGAAGCCAAGGTGATTTTGCGAGAACTTGGCTATGCGCATCGCTATCTCGCCACGAAATTAAGCGAAAAAATTGAGGCGTATGCGCTTTACATGTAAAAGCGTTATAGCATTCAAATGGGAGATATTTCTCACTTGTTAGTATTTTTTTCCCTCACATGGGATCAACTCTTTCTCACCAATTGCTTCCACGAGCGGTTTCAAACTTTTCAGCGTAAAGAGTTTAAGATCATCCCCCTTTAATGTTTTCAGTTCGGAACTAAAACCACTTTTGCTAAACAGAACAAACATATCAGGCTCAAGTTCCGCTTTGGCACACTGCTCTTTGAGTTTAGAAAGTTCGGTTTTTTTCACTTTGGTGTTGGTGTATTTGCAACTTCCTGCGATCAGTTTGTCCGATTTGGTCTTGGCTAAAATATCAATTTCTGCGTTTTTATCCCAATAGCTTCCTATCTCCATGATCGGGTCGTCCGTCAAACTTTTTTTCAACAATTCTTGGGAGAGTTTTTCAAAAATAAGATCGTTAAAGCCTTGTTCGCGGTTGGTAAACGCTTTTTCGACTTCGCTAAAATCATTCTCTTTGATGGTTTTGTAAAAAGGGGAGACAAAGGCAAACCAAAAGCGCATAAAGGGACTCATGAAGTTCAGTTTATCGGAGTTGTCATCCTCTTCGCGAACGGGGCGTTCAAGAGAATATTCCAGCTCAACGATCTCACTGCGCAACAGTGCATGAAGCGCTTCATTGCCTTCTTCGCGACTCAAACGCGCTTTTTTGTACGAAGAGTAAACGCGACGATCACCCGTAGCACAGGCAAAAAGCAGTGCGTGGCTCTGTTTATTGCTGTAGGTCAGTTTGGTGATGTCGGCATGAATGTAGGTATAGTTTTTTAAAATTTTCGCCGCAATGAGTTCAAAAAGAGGTTTGGTGGTATCGATATTCCAACTGGTTCCTCCAAAAACGCTGAAGTATTCGATGGCAATTTCAAGATCGGTGAGCTTGTTTTGAAGGTAAAATGAGCGGAATTGCTCTAAAAGGGTAGGGTGTTTTGGCATAAAAAATGACCTTTTTTATGCCATTATACACGAATTAGTGCATCAAAATATCAAACAGTAAAATCCAAGAGGGTTTCAACGCTTTGATCTCATAGGCTTTTTCTTCGGTGATCTGCACTTCATCGCGTGTTTCAAAGCTCACACCATCGATTTCTATTTTGCCTTCGACAACGAGTACGAGTTTACCACGATTGGGGGAAGAGGGCGCTAAGGAAATGATTTTACCCTCATCCAATTCGGTCGTTAGAATGAATGCCTCTTGTTTGATCGCAATGGAGTTATTTCTGCCATCGGGTGAAACGAGGGTGACCCATTGATTGCTCTTGGTGACATCTCTAAAATCACGTTGATTGTAAAGGGGTTTTCCACCTTTTTGGTTTGGGTGTATCCAGATTTGAAATAAGGCAGTGGTCTCCTCTTTTGATGCAAATTCGGAGTGATACACCCCTTCGCCTGCACTCATGTATTGAATTTCACCGGCATGCACTTCGCCGTGATTGCCAAACGAATCTTTGTGAATCAGCACCCCTTGGGTCACGATGGAGATGATCTCCATATCGCGGTGTGGGTGCATCCCAAAGCCTTCGCCTTTTTCGATGATGTCATCGTTAATGACACGCAGTGCACCAAATCCCATGCGTGTTGGATTGTAATATTCGGCAAATGAAAAACTAAAATGGCTATGAAGCCAACTATGCTCTGCAACGCCTCTTTGGTTGGCTCTATGAATGGTAAATGACATGATTGGTTCCTTTACATGTAAAGCTATTATTTTTGTAAAATACCCTCTAAGGCTACGTCGATTTTAACCTCTTCACCTACGATCACGCCGCCAGTCTCAAGGGCTTTATTCCATGAAATACCAAAATCCGTACGATTGATTTTACCCGTCAGTCCAAGTCCTACACGTTTGTTGCCGTAAAGATCCGTTGCTGCGCCACCATTCTCAAAAGCTAAGACAACGGGTTTGGTTACACCTTTCATGGTGAGTTTGCCATACGCTTTGTCGCCTTTAACTTCATCCAGAACAAAGGTAATCGTTGGATACTTTGCAACATCGAAAAGATCAGCGGAGCGTAAGTGATCGTCTCTGTCTTTAATACCTGTATCGATGGTGGCGGCTTGAATCGTTCCGTTTAAAGATTGAAGCGTTTTGGTTGCTTCATCGTATACAAAATTGCCGCTAAATGTTGCAAAATTTCCTTTAACCGTTGAGATCATCGCGTGTTTAACACTAAAATCTGCGCTTGAATGCGTAGAATCAACGCTGTAGTTTCCAGCAAAGAGGGCAGTTCCTGCCAACAAGGATGTTGCGAGTAATGTTTTCATTTTCATGATGGTTCCTTTTTTACTAATGAGTAGTATTTGAGTAAAAAATTATTGCGCTTTTTGCAATTTTCGTAACAGGTCATACAATGTGACCAACTCTTCATCGCTTAACACGTCAAAATAGCTTTGCAGATTGCTTGCATGTTGGGGGAACATACCGCCGATAAGCGCACGTCCACTCTCCGTAATGCTCACAATGCGTACACGGCTATCTTCAGAGCAGGGCAGTGTTTGTATTAACCCATCTCTGAGGAGATTTTTCACAACCACGGTGACATTGCCAGGCGTGCTCTCGATCAATTTGGTGATCGCACCTATTTGCAAATCGCCACGATGGTAAAGGACTTCTAAGATTTCAAATTGATTCATGCTGAGGCCAGAGGCATTGATGTATTTCAACTCCTTGGCACGGATTTTTTGAAATGCGCGTAAGATTTGAATCCATGTTTGCATACTTCTATCGGTGCGTTCACCATAACTTTTAACGTTTGATCTCAGTTTCATCTTTTCCTTCCTTTGGCAAAATTATATTACTAATTAGTAATAATGTCAAGGCTTTTTTGAAAAAGAAACGAAAAGGTCATTTTAAAGGAGTACTCTTCTATTTTCCTCTTTTTTCACATCATCAAAATTATCGAGATAATCAAGATACGCGACTAAGTATTTGCGGCTGATGTCGAAGTGTTCTTTAAAAGCCTTGATGTCAACGCCGTTTTCTTTGCGCATAATCTCTCTTAGATGCGCCATCATGGCACTTAAGGCAATGGTCGTGACAAAGAGGTTGTGCTCCAATCGAACGACCTTTTTGGAGCGTGTAAGACTTTTGAGCGCATCATCGCCCATTTTGCGGTCGATGTCGAGTTCATCGTAGATGTTGTATGGAGCGTCAGGTGTAAATTCGGCTTTAAATAAAATCTCATAAAGTCTATCTTCGATGAGCGTTTCGATATTGTCGATGTCAATTTGCGCATTTTTATAGATGCCATTTACAAAGTCTAGCATGCCTTCATCGCAGAGTTTTTGCAGCACGCTCTCGACCAACGAAACACTTGCCCATTTGAGTTTAAGGGAGAGCGAATTGGCGGAGAGAAGGGCATAAGCATTTTTAGCGTAGATGGCTTGAATGATGCGCTCCAACTCGTTTTGCATTGAAATCGGATAGAGGACTAAGCCCTTTTCATCGACAAAAACATCACGCATGTCATTGGAAATCGCAATGGCTTCTTCATGGTTCAGCCCAAAGCGTTGGTTGGACGAAATGAGCCCAAAACCGTGTGTGTGCATCCCTACCAAAAGGGTAAAAGCGCTTTTAAAATCCTTGGCGTAGAGTGCTTTAAGCAGTTCTAATTTCACCTTTTTTTTCATCGGATCATTGATGGGATTGAGCACGCGTCCACCACCGATAGTGCGACCGCTTGCTGTGATAATGAACGGCTCATCGTGGACTAAAAAGAGCTTGTGATTGAATTGTAGTTTGGCAAAACCGCTTTGTAAACTCTCTTCGGTTTCGTAAAATAAAATGCGCGCTTCGACTTGCTTGGTGCCGACGTATAAAATCACTTTGGCATTGTGTTTAAGCGTATGTCCACCAATGCTCTCTATCCAGACATCCGCGCAGTCAAAACCACGAATAAACCCTTTTTTACAGAGCAATGCCCCTTTTTCAAACGCTGTTTTTTGAGCATTTTGAAGGTTAATGGCGGTTCGTTGAGACGAATGAGCCGCTTCGACGTCGTGGTCATGGACTTGAAGATTGCGGATGACAAACTCTTTTTCGAGTTCGGGCGCAAAGAGCTTTTCGCCAACTTTGATGGTGCCATCCAAAACGGTTCCCGTCACAACGGTTCCGGCACCTGCGATGGAGAAAGAGCGATCCACGTAGTAGCGAAAAAGACCGTTGCTTTTTTTAGGCGTTACGGGTAGGGAAAACAGGGCGTTTTTAAGCGTTTGAATAGAGCTTGGCTCATAGATGCTGACAGGGATAATTTCGACCAAATGGAGGTTTTTAAGCGTTTTGAGATGCTCTGTGATTTCATAGGTTCGCTGCTCGATAACCTCTGGTGTTGCGAGGTCTTTTTTGGTCAGAGCGATGATACTATTCTTTACATGTAAAAGATTGAGGATCTCCAAATGCTCTTTGGTTTGCGGCATAATGCCCTCATTCGCATCGACAACCACCAAGCTCGCATCAAAACCAAACGCCCCTGAGATCATGTTTTTTAACAGCTTTTCATGCCCAGGGACATCGATAAATGCGACGTTTTTTGCCTCGTTTTGCATACTCGAAAAGCTGAGGTTGATCGTGATGCCTCGGCGTTTTTCCTCTTCTAAACTGTCTCCTTCAAAGCCTGTAAGTGCGGTGATAAGCGCCGTTTTACCGTGATCGACGTGTCCTGCGGTTCCAACAATGATAAAATCCATTTAATTCCCTACAATGCGTTTAATAATGTCACTCAGTTTTGCTTCGGTACTGGGGAGAATCGTGCGAAAGTCGAGTAAAAAGCGGTCATTTTCAATGCGTCCAATGACGTGATTTTCTCTAAATTTTTTCTCCAAAAGGGTTGCTTTTCCTTTTACATGTAAAGCAATGGTCGGAAAGCGTCGGTTGGGCAAAGTACCGCCGCCCATATAGGTTTCGCTCTCTAGAATTTCGCACGTATGTTCGCCGACACACTCTTTTACATGTAACGCTCTTTGCTCTAATTCTTCGACACTTCGAAACAGAAGCCACAGGGTAGGAATTTGCTCGTACTCTTCTGCCAAATAGGCTTTGATGCTCTCTTCAAGCAGACTCAGGGTGATTTTATCCACGCGTAACATGCGAAGGAGTTGGTTCTTTTTAAGCTTCGCGATCAAATCAGCACGCCCTGCGATAATGCCTGCTTGGACACTTCCAAAGAGTTTGTCACCGCTGAAACTGATCAAGGAGGGCTTACATGTAAGAATTTCGCCAAGGGAGTGTTCGCGGTTTCCAAGGTTGTACGGTAGTTTGGGAACGTAGCCACTTCCAAGGTCGTAGTAGTCCAAAAGGTTGTTTTGGGTGGCGAGTTGCTTGAGATCTTCATACGCTACGGCTTCGCTAAAGCCTTCGATGCTAAAGTTGGACTGATGCACTTTCATCAGCATCGCGGTATTTTCGTTGATCGCGCTCTCGTAGTCGGTGATTTTGGTTTTATTGGTCGCGCCCACTTCATTCAGAATGGCGCCACTTTGTTTCATCACTTCAGGGATGCGAAAACTGCCGCCGATCTCGACCAATTCGCCCCTTGAGACAACCACTTCTTGGTTCTTGGCAAAGGTGTTCAAGATCAAAAAGACGGCGGAAGCGTTGTTGTTGACAACCAAAACATCTTCAACATCCAAAAGCGCTTTCAGATGCGTGCTCACATGCTCATAGCGTTCGCCTCGGCTTCCAAGCTCTAGGTTGTATTCTAAATTGGAGTAGTTGCAGATGACGTCACTGGCGCGATCCAGTAGGGTTTTGGAGATCAAACTTCTGCCCATATTGGTGTGTAAAATAACGCCTGTGGCATTGATAAGAGGTTTGAGTGAAGGTGCAAAAAGTGCATCGTATGCTTTTTTGATCTCCTGCATTAACGCCTCTTCATCGAAGCTTTCGATCTCTTTGGTGATCAATCCTTGACGAATGTCCTCGATTTTGGCTCTGGCAATTTTCATGACCAAAGTGGCATTGCACCCTTCAAAAAGGGGATGTGAGAGGCATTTGTCAACTTTGGGAAGCGTTTTTAAAGCATTCATGCGTTCTCCGGAAGCGGCAATTGGGTCTCGTCAAACAGGTATTTTTTATTTTGAATTTTTGTCAAAATCCCTTGGTCTCCCAGTTGTTTAAAGAGCTTGATGACGGTGGGTTTGCTCACATCGACTTGCTCCATAATCTCGCTGTAGGAGTAGTTGAGCATATTGTCATTGTCCAAGTTTTTGATGATAAAACGGATGATTTCGACCTGCTTACTATCCGTCACTGCAGAGATGGTTTTGATGATGTTGTAGGAGCGCTCGATCTCTTTGGCTTGAATTTTAGGCAGCAATACATCGTGCAATGAATTAAGGAGCTCCTTGATATTGACCGGCTTAATGAGGTAGTTATCCACATGAAGTTTTATCGCATCCAGCAGATACTCGGTGTCGGTAAACGCGGTCGTGACGATGGAGGGAAGTTCGATCTCTAGGTCATGTTTGAGGGTGCGCAAAAAGTCCAGGCCATTGCTGTATTTGAGGTGAATGTCTGCGACAATGACGTCGATTTTTTCGCTCTTAATGATCTCTAACGCTTCCTCGATCGTTTGCACGGGGTAGATCTTTTTCACAAAATCTTCTAAAACAGATGTGGTGTGTTTCAGCAAATCCGCTTCATCTTCGATGTAAAGAATCGTAAAGCTACCGAGTAACTCAAAATTGCGCTTGTTCATCGTCATCACCCTCGTTTGTGTTGATATAATTTTTTGGTATTTCTATCGTAAACATCGTGCATGCCCAAAAAAGTTTGGTGCTTAATTTGTGGCGAATATTCTTACATGTAATCTTACCGTGCATGTGTTTTTCCACCATCTGTTTGGACATGTAAAGCCCAATTCCTGTGCCTACACTCTTGTGTTTGGTCGTAAAATAGGGGTCGAAAACTTTGGGTATTATATCACTTTTTATTCCGCCACCATTATCAATAACATTGATAAAAATACGTTCTTCATTTTGCTTGGCGATGATGTGAATAATCTTGTCCATTTGCTCTGTCTTACTCGCCAAAATATCCTTGGAATTGCCAATAAGATTGAGAAGCACGTGAATGAGTTCGTTTTTAAAGCCAAAGACTTCAAGATCATCTTTGATAAAAAGTGCCAACGTGATCTCTTCACGTTCCAGCTGATACTTGGAGAGATCAACCGCTTTTTGGATCACCTCTTTGATGCGAAACGCCTTTTTGCTTTTGTTGGGGTTAAAGAAGGTGCGAAAATCTTCCAAAGTATCCGACATATTGGAAGAGAGCAGTTGGGCATCTTTGACACGCGAAACGATGAAAGGTTCGTCCAGTTTGCCTGCTAAAAACTTACTCTCAAAACTTTGCACAATCATCATGAGTGAGCCAAGCGGTTGTCGCCACTGATGCGCGATGTTTTGTAGCATTTCTCCTAGACTTGCGAGTCTGGCTTGTTGGAACATGATGTTGTCTTTTTTGCGACTGTTTTCAACCTCCCGCCTGATGCGAAGTTCTAGCGAATCGTTGAGATCACGCAGCTCTTTGGTTTTGATAAGAATATTTTCCTCAAGATAGTTATGCAAATTTTTAAAATGGTTAATAATGATAAAAAGCACCATCGTGATAAAAAAGAAGATCATACCGATGAGCAAAACAAGCATCACAGTACTGGTTTGAAAAAGGCTGTCGTTAACCTGTTTTTCGGTAATCGCCTGTTTAAGATGCGTGGTAATTAAGCTGGAAAGATAGATGTTAAGTGAATTGGCTTCGAGCATAATGTCATCAATCAATAAACTTGCCTGCTCGGTTTTGGAGTATTTTAACAGTTCCAATATAATGATAATTTTGCTGTCAATACTCTGCATTTTAGCGCTGATTTTTTCCACAATGCCTTGCTGAAAGATGGTCTTTTCGGGAATATCAGGGGTGACTAAAAAGAGGCTGAGCCATTTGCTTGCAAAGTAGGGAAGTCCACCAATGTGACGGTTAGTAGCAAATTGGTAGCTGCTCCACTGTTTGTGGATGATCTGTTGCGCGAGATAGATTACCTCGATGGCATCATCATTGCTGATTTGGCGCTCTTTGATGTCACGCAAGGTTTCTGCGATGTTGACACGGTAATTGTCTTTGATCTCTTCAAGATCGACTTGGGGTTGGGTGTGTTTTTGGAACAAGGTTTCGTAGTCGTATTTGAGCGCAAAAATGGAGACAAACATCAAAAAACCAATCGTGATCGTACCACTGAGAATGATAAAAATGAGAATTTTGGTTTTATTGGAAAACTTGATGGTCTCTAATTTTTGGTTGATAAACTCTACAAACGTCATCTTAATATTCATACTTTTGAATAATCTCAAATTTGCCGTTGACATAGTTTGAGAGGTAGACTTGATTGAGTAGTTGGGCATGGTGGTATTTTAAAGGAATGTTGTCGAGTGTTTGGGCAGGAACATGTTTGAGTTTATCCAAAAATTTACCCGGCGTGATCGCGCCATTGATCGCTTTAAGCGCTGTGACAACCGCTTTGGCCGCCAAATAGGATTCGTAAGAGACCAAAGAGGGTTTCTCTTCAGGGTAGTAGAAAGCAAGGTTTTTCAGGTAATCCACCGCCTCTTTCGAGTAGAAATCATCGTATGAGGGAACGGTTTGGGAGAAGAGAATGTTTTCTCCTTTGCCATGCAGTTCTCCCATAAGTGCGTCCGCATTGACAAAAGAGATGGGACAAAAGATGATCTGTTGTGGGCAACACTCTTTCACTTTTTCGATAAAACGCGCCGTAGGTTTATACGAACCTACCAAGATAATGGCTTCAGGTTTTGCCGCTTCGATCTCATGAATCGCATGGCGAATGGAGAGGGTGTTGCGTTTGTAGGTTCCCTCTGCCATCAGCTGCAAGTTGCGTTTACCAAGGGCGTTTGAGAGCGCGATGTAACCCTCTTCGCCGTAGTCATCGTTTTGGTAGAAAATCGCAAAGCGGGTAATGTTTTTTTGTTTTGTAAGGTACTCCACTAATGCGTCGAGCTCTTCGGTGTAAGCACTTCGAAAGTTGATGATGTTCGGTGTTTCTTTGGTACGAAGAAACGAAGCACCGGTGTAAGGAGCGATAAAAGGAATCTGGCTTTCCGTGATGAGCGGTAACACACGCTTGACCGTAGGCGTTCCTACAAAGCCAAAAAGGGCAAAAACATCGTCTTTGGTGATGAGTTTAACGGTATTGCTGTAGGTGTTTTCAGGTTCGTATTTGTCGTCATATTGGATAAACTCCACTTTTTTACCTTGTACGCCACCTCTGGCATTGGTGTGGCTAAAGTAGGCATTTGCCCCCACAACGACATCGCGACCCAAATGGCTGTTAATGCCAGTAAGCGGCAAAGAGGCGCCTAGGACAATCGTGTTTTTTTCCACACTTTTATACGAAGTGGCGAACGAAAAGAGGAGTACTAGCACGATTAAGGCTAAAAAGCTTGTGATTAGAAAGTTTTTGTTTACCAAAATTGTAACACCTTTGTCATTTCATACCTATTATTATAACTTAAGAAGATTAACGCAAGATAATAGTGAAAAAACACCATTATAGCATTATATAATAAAATATATAATTACGTGTAAGCGGATAAATATACTCTTGTTAAGAACGATTTAATCCAATTCATTTTACAATTCGGTAAATTCTTATTTACCACTTAATGGATGTAAAATGCAAAAAGAGTACGTTTTCTACGATACCGTTGGTATTGATTTCCCTCTTGACGAAGCGATAGAACTGGTTAAAAGCCCTTGTCATGGTGATTTTTTGGTCTCGAATGACCCTGCGGCAGAGGCGATTATTTACGCACCAGAGATCAATTTTTACCTCCAACACTCACGCGATAGCATTGCGAATAAAATAACGAACATCACCAAACTCTATGCCATCCGTGCCCTTGGATTTGACTTTGCGCAAGATATGGACTACGCGCAAGAGGTTGGTAACAAAGTGCTCATCGTTACCGACGATGAAAGTCTTAAAGCTCTTAAAGCGGAACTGAGAGATAAAGATTTTACCGTTATGTTGCTTTCTCCCTCAACGATTTTAGATGTAAACGGTCACATTGGCGCTTTACATGTAACGCTCAAAAAAGAGGATGAACTCCTCGAATTAGAGTGCGATCAGATTCTCTGGTGGAATGCTCCAAGTTTTGCGATGAAGCAAAGTGGCGTGTATGACCCAGCTCTTCTTGGGCTGGAAGGGGCGCTTAAAAAGCTTCGCGATAATAAAGGCGAATACCACTATAAAAACTACATCAATTACGATCCGTCCATCTGTCAGTACCATGAAAGACGCGAAGAGATTTGCGGTAAATGTGCTGAGGTCTGCCCAACGGTTGCAATTTTAAAAGAAGATGAAACCAAGCACTTAGCCTTTTCGCACATTGACTGTCATGGCTGTGGCGGTTGTGTGAGCGTATGTCCGAGCGGTGCTCTTGATTATACGCAGATGCCACGCATCGCTTTTGCCCATTTGAGTGAGTCTTTTAAAGGTGCAACGGCACTGATTATTCCGAATAAAATGGATTTAGGTTTGATTGATATTCCACTGCGTGAGGGTGTTTTACCTTTGATGATTGAGGGTGAAAAGTATTTGCATGAAGCGCATTTGATGAATTTGCTCCAAACCAGTGGCAACCCTATCATTTTCTACACCGATTTTATCTCTAAAGGTACGGGTGATGTTATTCGTATCATCAATGAAATTTTTGAGAAAAAGTACCATAAAAAAGCGATTTATGTGTGTGAAGATAGCGCTGATTTGGCGCGTATTTTTGAGAGTATGGAAAGTTTTCCTGAGTGTATGTACGGCATCAATGAAGAGGGTCTTCGCAAACGTGAGATCTTTTCAGCGCGCCTTTCTCACTTGGTAGATGGCGAAGATTTGGGTGTGGTGAAGACGGGTGAGCATGTGCATTATGGCGATATTACAATCAATGAGAGTAACTGTACGCTCTGTCTTAGTTGTGTGGGAGCCTGTAATGTACGTGCTTTGACGGCGCATCCTGAAGACAATTCCCTTCGTTTTAACGCATCGATTTGTACAAACTGTGGCTATTGCGAAGTGACCTGTCCTGAAAAAGAGTGTTTGAGTGTTATCAAAGATGAGATCAGTTTAAAACCCAGTTGGTTTTTGCAACGCATTATGGCGAAAGATGAACTCTTTACCTGTATTGAGTGTGGGACGCCTTTTGCAACCGTCAAAGCGGTTGAGAAAATCGCAGCGATTATGACACCTCTCTTTGGCAATGATGAAGTAAAACTTCGCACACTTTACTGCTGCGCCGCTTGTAAACCCAAAGTGATGTTTAAAGCGCACATGGAAAATGAAAACAAAGGACTCAGTCTATGAATAAAGAGGCCATCAATAAAGCAAGAGCCGTTTATTACGGACTTTTTGCTTCACTGTTAATGTTTTTTGAGAACAAGAATGATCTTGAAGTGATTCAAAAAACGATCAAGGTTTTAGCGCAGAATCCACTCGATGAAGAGAGCAAACGAGCGTTTAGTAATATGCAAAATTTGCTTATTAGTGGAGGCTATACTCTGTTAAAAGAGGAGAGTGATACGGTCTTTTTTAGCCCTTATTCAGCCTTTATTCCTGTTACGGCGTCGTATTTTCTTGAGAACCGCGATGATGGTAAAAAGCGTTTAGAGATGGTCAATTATGTTCTAAGTTCTAACTTCAGACGTGATAGCGAAAAATTTAAAGAGCTCGAAGATCATGTTGGGTTTATTATGCTGTTTATGCAAAAAATGATCGAAGAAGAGCTTGCCGGCAATGCGAAAAGTGCACAGCTTTCACGCGAAGTGTTTGTCAACATTCTCAATCCGTTTGTGGATGATTTTATTGGTGCCCTTTTCATTCATGAAAACAGCCATTTTTACCAAGAATTAGCCGCGATTATGCACTCGTTTGTGGCATTAGAGCGACTCTATTTGGATGTGAAAAAACCTGTTAGCGAAAAAGAAGATCAAGCGCCAAAAGTGTACACCAAAGAGCACAAAAAACCACGCAAACCTTTAACCCCAAGACCGAAAAAGAATTTTGAAGAGTTCGTGCTCTAAAAGGTTACATGTAATGCGCAAATGGCGTACTGAACGCCATTTCGCGCTATTTAATATGCTAATTTTGCATAGATATAATCTTTACATGTAAGGATTTTAGAGCTAAAAAAATCACGGTTTTTTTAGCTCTCTCTTTGAAGTCAAAGAGAAATTCTGCAAGGAGAAAATGACCATGCAAGATCAAAGAAGGAGTTTTCTTAAAAAAACTCTGAGTGTGGGTGCCGTTGCTGCAACCGTGAGTGTCGGTGCAATCGCCGGTGACACAGGTGCAAAAACAGCAGGAAGTAACGGTGTTGTTAAGGGAAAATCGAAGAAAAAAGAGATTCTCTACACAAAAACAGCCAATTGGGACGCGTATTATCACGCGGCAGTCTAAGGAGATTAGATGAGTAAAGAGATGTTAAAAGACGCCTCTTTGCACATGGGAAGACGATCATTTCTTAAAATGGCAGCGATCGGAGCGAGTTTTGGAGCAACCACAGCGTTTGCATCCAGCGACTCAATCAGACCAGCGACCGCGGAAGAAGTGAAAAATCCTTTCCCAGGTAGCAAGAGAGTCAAAACAATTTGTAGTATTTGTTCAGCAGGATGCGGAATCATTGCTGAAGTTCAAAATGGTGTTTGGGTACGTCAAGACGTAGCGCAAGATCACCCCATCAGTGAAGGTAGCCATTGTTGTAAGGGCATTGACCAGATTGATTTGGTGAAGAGTTCACAACGTATTAAGCATCCGCTTAAAAAAGTCGATGGAAAATGGCAACGTATCAGTTGGGATCAAGCCGTTAACGAGATTTCAGAGAAAATGCTTAAAATGCGCGCCGAAAATGGCCCAGACATCGTAGAATTTTTAGGTTCTGCAAAATTCAGCTTGCAACAGGCTTTCTATTTTAGAAAATTTGCGGCAATGTGGGGAACAAACAATATTGACCACGTCGCTCGAATTTGACATAGTGCTTCCGTCGCAGGTGCTGCGAATACATTTGGATACGGTGCTATGACACAACAATTTGGTGATGCGGTGAATGCAAAAGTCATTATGATGATTGGTGCAAACTCAGCCGTTGCGAACCCTATTGGATTTAAACATTTCTTACAAGCCAAAGACAGAGCTGGAACGAAATTGATCGTTGTTGACCCCATTTATACAAGGAGTGCGGCAAAAGCAGATCTCTACCTACGCATTCGTTCAGGTACTGACATTGCCTTTGTGTATGGTATGCTTCACATCATCTTCAAAAATGGTTGGGAAGATAAAGAATTTATCGACACACGCTCTTACGCGATGGATCAAATCCGTGCAGAAGCTGCCAAATGGACACCAGAACTCACTTCTGATGTAACAGGCATTCCGGTCGATCAAATCATTCAAGCAACCACACTTTTTGCTAAAAATACACCAAGTGCTATTGCATGGTCACTCGGTATTACGCAACACAGTGTTGGCTCATCAAATACTAGAATTCTTCCAGTTTTACAAATTGCTCTTGGAAACATGGGTAAAAAAGGTGGTGGACTTTACATCATTCGTGGACATGACAACGTTCAAGGTGCTACCGATATGGGTAACCTTGCAGACTCACTTTCAGGCTATTATGGTCTTGAAGATGGTGCTTGGAAATACTTCGCACAATCGTGGGGTGTGGATTACGAATGGCTCAAAGGTCGTTTCTTTGAGAAAAAATGGATGAATGAAAAAGGGTACTCGCTTTCTCAATGGTGGCAAGGTGTTCTTCAAGAGGTAAAAACATACTCTTCAGCACCGGTTCGTGCCGTTTGGATTCAAGGAACGGGTATTACTTCTATGTCGCAACAAGCGAAAATCAAAGAGGCATTAGACAAGCTTGACCTTGTGGTTATTGCAGAGCCATTTGTGAATGAAGCCGCTGTTCTAACCAGCCGAAAAGATGGCATTTATATCTTACCTGTGGCTACTCAGTTTGAGTGTGAGGGAACGGTAACCGCAACGAATCGCTCAAGCCAGTGGAGAAGTAAAGTCGTTGAGCCTCTTTATGAGAGCAAAACAGACGAAGAGGTGATGTTCCTTTTTGCGAAAAAATTTGGTTTCTACGATCAGTTTGTTCAGGGTATGAAAATGGGTGTTAAAGATGGCAAAGTCGTTCAAGTTAAAAATGACTTCAAATGGCCAGATGACGCGGTTCGCGAGATTGCTCGTACCATTAAATCGATTGGTCTAAGTGGCTGGACACCTGAGCGTCTTCGCGCTCATCAAGAAAACTGGCATATGTTCGATCCAGTCACTTTAGAGGGAAAAGGACCGATGAAAGGTCAGTATTACGGTCTTCCATGGCCATGTTGGGATGACAAACATCCGGGTTCTCCTATTCTTTATCGTCGTGATGTTCCTGTCGCTGAGGGTGGTATGGGCTTTAGAAATCGCTTTGGTTTAGAGCACAACGGTGTGAGCCAACTTGCCGATAAATCTGTGACGGTTAAAGGCTCAAAAATTGAGGGTGGTTATCCACAACTCACCAAAGAGAACATCGAAAAAGTGCTTGGCATTACGTTAACCGAGGAAGAAAAAGCGCAAATGGGCGGAAGCTGGGCGATGGACTTTAGTGGACTCATTCAGCAAAAAGCACGCGAGGCCGGTGTGTGTGTGTATGGAAATGCACGTGCCCGTACGATTGTTTGGGAATTCCCAGATCCAGTGCCATTGCATAGAGAGCCTATCCACTCACCACGTTGGGACTTGGTCGCAAAATATCCGACCTATGAAGATCAGCCGAAAAACTTCCGTGTTGAGACGAAATTTAAGTCTGAGCAACAAAAGCAAGACTGGTCAAAAGATTTCCCAACCATGTTGGTCAGCATGAGGGTTGTGAATCTCTCAGGTGCAGGTATGTTAGAGCGAACGAGCAAATATCTTTCAGCGATTACGCCAGAGATGTTCTGTAATATTCACCCAGACTTGGCACTCAAACATGGTATACGAGATCGCGATATGATGTGGATTCATGCGCCTCAAGGCACTAAAATCAAGGTTAAAGCGTACCATAATCACAGTGTAACACCGGATCGTATCTGTATGCCGTACAACTTTGCAGGTATTTTTCAAGGCATTGATTTGAGTGCAAATTACCCAGAAGGCACCAAGCCGTATGCGATTGGTGAGAGCTCAAACACCATTACAAACTATGGTTTTGACGTGATCACACAAATTTCAGAATTCAACGCTGGTCTATGCCGCGTCGAGAAAGCATAGGGGGTGGCCAATGAGTAATGAAATGTCAAGAATGAAATTTTTCTGTGATGATCACAGATGTATCGAGTGTTTTGCGTGTTCCGTTGCATGTGCAGAAGCGCATGAACTGCCTACAGGCATTAGCCGTCGTAAAGTTATTACACTGTTTGATGGTATCGAAGGTAAAGAGGTTTCTACTTCGATTGCATGTATGCACTGTACAGACGCACCATGCGAGCAAGTCTGCCCTGTGGATTGTTTCTACATTCGTGAAGACGGAATCGTTCTTCATGATAAAGAGAAATGTATCGGTTGTGGCTACTGCTTGTACGCATGCCCATTTGGTGCTCCACAATTCCCACGAGATGGCGCCTTTGGTGCCAAAGGAGCAATGGATAAATGTACGATGTGTGCAGGAGGACCACTAGAGACAAACTCTGAAAAAGAGCGACACCTTTACGGTCAAAACCGTATCGCTGAGGGCAAAGTACCGATGTGTGCGGCAGTATGCTCCACCAACGCGCTTTTGGTGGGCGATGCGGAGAGTGTCTCAACCATTTACCGTAAAAGGGTAGCAGGTCGAGGTAAAGGTGCATAAAGGAGCAGCAATGAAAAAGTCTATCATCTTGTTCATTGCACTTCTTGGTTTGGCATCAGTGGCGTACGCCAATGAAAGCCAAATCTGGGGTGAGATGCGCATCCAAAATATCCTAGGATACGGACAAGAAGAATCCCTTAAATTAGGCGTCTTGTTCACTATGCTTCAAAGTAAATACTTTGCATGGGTCTTTTTAGGCGTTTTGTTGGGCGTTCCTTTGGTGTTTTTCTTACACTATAAAATTGTAGGGCCTAAAGTATTTCCACACAGTCATAAGAAACATTATGCCTTTAATCTGTTTCACCGAACCGTCCATCAAATAGCCGCGGTTAGCTTTTTGGTGCTACTTCCCACAGGATTTATCATCGTGTTTGGTGACTTCTTTGGGGGTGGGACACTCGTGAGAATGGCAAAGAACCTTCATGGACTCTTTACGATTCCGTTTGCGATTGTGGTCATCCCCATGGCGTTGATGTGGCTCAAAGAGGCACTGTTTAATCTGGAAGATGTGAAGTGGTTTATGATTTTAGGAGGCTATCTTTCTAAAGAGAAACAGATCATTAATGCAACCCAATTTAACGCCGGTCAAAAGATGTGGTACTGGGTCGCAATCCTTGGTGGCATCACGATGATTTTAAGTGGTGCTTTTATGTTTTTCTTGGACTTTAAGATGGAAATGTTACATAACATCACAGGTCTTAGCCAGATTGATTTACTGCGCGTTGCAGCGATTTTACATAACGTTATGGGCTTTGCCGTAGTCGCACTTTTCATTACACATGTGTATATGTCTATGTTTGCGATTAAAGGCGCTGTGTATAGCATTATCACTGGCTACGTCGAAGAAGAGGAAGTGAAGATTCTTCACAATGCGTGGTATAAAAAGTTGAAAGAAAAAGGCAAGTTTTGATCTTACACGCTTTCCAAGCTAAGGTCGAATTATAGGGTTACATGTAAGCTTACATGTAAAGAGAAAAGCCCCAGAAATGGGGCTTTTTTAAAGTGATTGTTTGCGAAAGACCAATGGGGTCAATCCCGTCTCTCGTTTAAAAAAGCGGCTAAAATAGGCTGCATCTTCAAATCCTAACAGCGCAGCAATTTCATTGGAATTCATCCCTGTATAACAGAGCAGTCGTTTGGCTTCTATGACAGTTTTGGAGCGAATGTATTCACCACACGTGATGCTCGTATACTCTTTGACGGCATGATTGAGCACTTTGAGTGAAATCTTGAGTTTTTTAGCATAAAATGCAGGGGTTTGAATTTTATAATTATTGCTCTCCAAAAGGGTGTTGAGTGCGCCAAAAATGGTTGTTTGGGTATTTTCATTGACGACATTGGGCAGAAGCCTTTGGACTTGAATCAAAAAGAGTTTGAGTAGGTTGTTGATCGTGCACTGTTTGAGTGCTTTTGCGCTTTTAAACTCTTCATGTAAACTGAGCAACAACCCCTCTAAGGCACTGTATGCTGGCTCTTCAACCAATAAATAATCAAAATTAAAGATAGAGAGATTTTCCAAAAACGTTTTGTCTGCAAAAATAGAGATGTCAAAACGGAGCAAAAATCCTTGAAATTCTCCTGTGTAAAGGGGTAAATGGATTTGAGAAGGCAACATCAGATACAAAGAGCCTTTTTGCATCGGTCTATCGATAAAATCAATGCGCATAATGCCATTGCCTTTTTCAACAAAAATAATTTCATAAAAAGGGTGTCGGTGTGGAAGTGGAGGAGGCGTTCCCTCTGGCAGAGGTGCATGTTTGATTTGACCGATAAAAAAGTTTCTCTCCTCATTGGGGCTGTTTGGGTCAATATCGTAAAAAAGTTTGACTTCAGTGTGCATGATTTTTCCTTGATTGAGACGAAAAAAGTATAGCAAGTTTAAGGTTTACTTACCATACGCTTTACTGCTTAATTTTGGTACAGCTGTTATGAAACAGAGCTGTACCAAAAGAATATTTAAGGAGAAAAAGAGAGGTGCTTGGCGGCAAAAACCTCTCTTCATGATAATGGGATGTAGAAATTTATTTCTTGATGTCGTATTTAACGGTTACTTCATCACCTGATTTAATCGCACCAAACATAACAGAAGGAATCTCTAAACCAAACTCTGTCATTTTGACTTTAAAATTACCAGAGACATGATCTAGCGTTAAAACTTCGGGCTTTAACGTTTCGGTTCGCTCTTTATCCAGCACTTTGAAAACACCTTTGACGGTTCCTGCGGCAAGATCTGCTTCAAGAAGCTTAAAGGTAATCACATTGTTGCGATCAATTTTAAGTGTCTCATAAGCTTTCTCATCGAGTCCTTCATCACCACTTTTCAGTGTTTTAATTTGAACGGAAACGTTCAATTTTGTGATTTTAGAACCATCGTTTTCAAAAGCAACATCGGTTTTGTTCGAGACCATTTTCCAATCATGGAGTGTTGATGTTCCATGAATCTCAATATTTTCAGCGTATACCAAGCCTGATAAAAGCAAAAGGCTGCAAATCAATTTTTTCACGTTAAATCCTTGTAAAATTAGAAGCTAAGCGCTGCGTTGACCATAAAGCCGTTGAAGCTTGCATTGCCGTTTCTATAGATAGCAAATTTCTCACGCTCTTGATCGATATATTCGATTTTTGCAACAGCATTTTTAGAGAGGAACCAGCCCGCTGCTAACTGCCATTGGGTTAATTCTGCATCACCAAAGTCATTGAAGGCATCTTGATATTCTTGAACAGCATTTTCATAACGTGCAGCTAGCCAGAATTTGTCATTGTAGAAACGTTGGACAAGATCGACCGCGTAGTGTTTTGTATCGGCAGATTTACCGTTGATATCTTCTGCATTGATGACTTCATACATAGCGTAAAATTCGGTATCTTTGTATTTTAAGAAAAAGTTTGTTTTAGAAGCAAGAACATCGGGTGTTATAGTCGCTGTACCCGCAGAGGTGTAAACCGATGTTGGTTGCCATCCAGAAGAGAAAACATCGGTATTTGCTGTACCATAAACGTTTCGAATAACATTACCCGCTTTATCGCCATTGTATAAATCGACTCTGTTGACACCTTCGATATAATAGACAGATTCGGTAATTCTAAAGCGTAGGTCATCACTAAATTCATGATCAAAACCAATTTTTCCATAAAGTGCATAGCGGTTACTGCTCGTACTTGCTGTTTCAACAACGGTTGTATCTTGAGGATTGGCTTGACCGTTTGTAACACCTACCATCGCAAATGAACTAATGGCAGGAATGCGGTAAAGGACTTCAACATGCGTACCTTGAGTGTAGCCATCAACTGCTAGGTTATTAATAAAAGGATTGCGCATAACATTGGCATTATCCGTTCTTCTGTACTGATCATCACCATAGTTAATATCATTGACACCGATTTTGATGGTGGTATTTCTCATAACATCAGAGAGAAAACCAGGCGCTATAAAATCCAAGTTATCGATCGTTGCATAACCACCTTTGACATAGGTTTCATTGTGATGGTGACTTGCTAGCATGGTTTGTAATTTGACATTAAAACCACTCATGATTTTTCCATAAATATCAAAGTTTGCCGTTGGTAAAATGAGCGCTTCTTCAATTCCTCCACTACCTAAAGAGTACGTTGTACCATTCGTTGTAGTTCCTTGATAATCTTGACTCAATCCTTGATAATAAAAAGACAAGTCAACGGCAAAACTGACTTCTGGTTTTCCACTGAAAGCAGAAGTATCTTTTTCTGGTTCAAATTGTTGAACAATCTTAGCACTCGCCAAAGTGCCACAGACAACTGTACTTAAAAGTACGATAGCGATTTTTTTCATTGTAATTCCTCCGAAAGTTAAATTTCAGATAAATTATAACGGTTAACTTTTATTTTTAAAATGGATTTTCATTATTAAAAATTGTACTTTTCTTCCATTGCATTACGAAAATGCTTTGGAGAAACACCAACTTCACGTTTAAAGAAACGACTAAAGTACGCAGGATCTATAAAGCCTAAACGATCAGCAATTTCATTGCAAGACAGGGTGTCGTATTTGAGGAGTCTTTTGGCTTCTTGCATCGTCTTCGTGCGAATAAATTCACCGCAGTTAAATCCTGAACTCTCTTTAATAGCTTGATTGAGAAGCTTGACACTGGTTTTTAATTTTTTAGCGTAGTAGGTGACAGGTGTGATTTGGTAGTTGTTCTCATGCATAAGATCATTGAGTTTTGTAAAAAGCGCATTGGTCATAAACGATGCAGGTTTTGCAGGTAACGCACGTTTGACATAAATGAGCAAAATTTGAAGCAGATTGGTAATCGTGCAATCTTTAAATGATTTGGATGTGCGGTATTCTACATGTAAATTTTTCAAGATCGTTTCAAAGGACAAAAATTCAGACTCACTGACATTCACCGTATCAAAATGAAAGAGGGAGATGTATTCGATGAATGATCGCTCAGAGAAGAAAGAGGCATCGAATTTCAAAAGATACCCATGAAGATTGCGCGTGTGTTCCCAGCCATGGATTTGATTGGGGGAGACGAGAAAAAAGGAGTGTTTGTGAATTTCATAACTCTGACAATCCACGTAAAATGTTCCTTCACCTTCAAGAATAAAAAAAAGTTCATAGCAATCGTGTTTATGCCGAGGCACAGGCGTTAGATATTCGATTTTATCAATTTTAAAATGCTCTTCAGTGATACTGTAATGAGGTAATGTCATCATACCCTCCTTTTTAAAAAATGGTTATGAATTGAAATCTAGAAATAGGAATTAAAGTTATTATTTTTTCGTCACTTATATGAAAAAATGAGAATTGTATTAACCTTAATATTTCCATATTTTTATGAAGTATATCAGATAGGTCAGTTGTATATAAATGGATTTTCAGGATAAATGATAGTACTTTTAAGCCCTATTATGTAGTAAAAGTGTCTTTTTTGTGGCATAAAGATTCACTTTAGCGCGTTTTTATGGTGTTTTTAGATAGAAAATGTACTTTTGAGAATTATACTCATAAACTAGTAGTATTTGATAAGTGATATGTGATAAAGTTTTAAAAATGAAATGAATTTTGGTACCCTATAAAAATAGTAGACAAAGATTGTTTGATTTTATAAAATTAATTCGTCTATTCTTGAGTGATTAACTATTATATTTTTTAATGGCTGTGTCAGAAAACAAGGTGCTAGAAAGTGTGGAGTATTTTAAAAAAGAGACGAGCGTTCTTGAAACTCACTGTGCAAGAACGCTCGTGAATTAAAGTGTCCCAAATTCGATTGCAGTTTTGGTGTAGAATAGCCCTAGTTTTTCTTCATTTAAAAGCGCAAAGAGTTTTTCACACTCTGTTTCATTTACATTCATAATAATCTCAAGTGGCTCATCCGCCAGTTCAAAAAAGTTGGAGGAGTGCAGCTTCCCATCTCGCCCGACGCCTTGTGCAGCATGAAGAACCGTTATGCCTTTAATACCGATTTTTTCAGCAATCTCCATAAGCCACTGGCTGATAGGCTCACCATTAGGGTGTTTACGACTTTGCAGCGTTGAAAAAACGAGTTGAAAACCTTTCATAAGCTTCCTTTGTGAAGTAGGGTGTAACTGGCAATGCCAAGCAGTGTCATCGTGATCGAACCCATTAGATGTAAAAAAACGGCCACGATGCTCATGCTAAAACGCCCTTCTTGAATGAGGGTCACAATCTCGGCGCTAAAGGTGCTAAACGTGGTAAGTCCGCCTAAAAATCCAGTAATGATAAAAAGTCGCCATTCAGGCGCTAAGGCTGTATTGGAAGCAAAAAAAGCGATGAATAATCCAATCAAATAACCACCCAGTAAATTAGCACTGAGGGTACCTAGTGGAATGGAAGGGTAAAGAGAGTTTAACTTAGTGCCTAAAAGCCAGCGTAAAAGTGCGCCAAACCCCGCACCTGAAAAAATAGCCAAAACGGTGTAAAACATCCCAAAACCTTCTATAAAATTTGAGGAAGTATAACATAAAGGCGCTTCACCTGCTGAAAGTGGGCGCATGGAAGGGGGGGAAATCTTTACATGTAAAGATTTTAGCAATGATAGGGGTTAAAGTTTTGGAGCAGGATTTTTCTATTAAAGCGTACATGAAGATGCCCCAAAAGGGCATCTTCATCTTTTTACGACACTCTCCATAAAATAATCCCTTTTTCGGCTTCCGTGGTCACTTGCACTTTATCACCTTCAAGATTGGCGACTAAAATGGACTCAACGATTGCTTCATCGGGTGTAATTTCTTTGCGTTTGAGTTGATCGTAGGCGTACTCTTTTGCCTCTTCAAAACTGTAGGTTTCACTCCAAGAAGTTTCAAAAAAGCTACTTTCATAAGCGATGTTGCGCTCATCTAAGATGTCAATAAATTGTTTTGCCTTAATGCAACCTGCCGACGCGCAATCTTCCTCTTCTTCGATGATATGCGCTTTAACTAAGGCTTCGACCAGTTTATTGATGCGGTATTTTCCCCAGCCCACATAAATGCCCAGTCTTTTGGTCGCACCCAGCATCTTTTCAATCTTTTGAAGATCGCTAATCGCAGGCGTCATGGAGGCGATGACGATGTCGTATTGTTGGCTCAGTGGAAACGAATCCCAATCGCTTTGGTGGGTGTGCATTTGAGAGCTTACACCTTGCTCTTTCGCATCTTCATTGAGTGCGGCTAGCATGCCCTCAGAGATGTCCATCGCTGTGACAAGGGCTCCTTTTTGGGCTAAAGGAATGGCAATGGCTCCTGTGCCAGCCCCAATATCTAAAATAGAAGCACCTTCAAATGAGACATTTCTGTTTTGACACCAAGAGAGGATGTGATTGACATCTTTACTCATTGAAGCATCATTAAAACGCGGGTAGCGCTTTGCCATATTGTCCCAAAAGTTGAAATTGGGTTCCATGAAGTATCCTTTGTAACGTTATATACACAGCACTATAACGAAATTTACTTCGAAGTACAAGAGAGGCGTGCTTAAATTTACATCATGAAACCCAAGGCATTAAAGATCAAAATAGGTTTTAAGATCCTCATCACTGAGTGCAACACCAAAAAAGAGTTGGTAAAACGCTCTGACTTTTTCTTGAATTTTGTACGGATAACGGGTCGGATAGAGTTTACTCGCAATCCAGTGTACCCCGATAATGCGCATAAAAGAGGGTGGGTGATCTGTCCAGTTAAACGGCGATTTTGGGATAAGATAGACATGTTTGGCTTGTACCGCTTTGAGCATCGCCCATTTTTTATCTTCAAAGATCGTTTTGTAAAACGCAGGACTTTGGACGATGATCACTTCAGGTGCATAACTCAAAACCTGCTCAAAACTGACCTCTTGCATGCCTATGACGCTGTTTTGAACGCACTTATGGACTAAATTGCCCCCTGCTAGCACTAAAGGTTCGGAGTGAAACGAGACATCGCACTCCGTTTGTAACCCAAAAGGACCTTCGGCATAATAAACTTTGGTACGTTCCTTTAGAGGAATGCTCGCTACAAAGGTTTTTAGCTCGTCCAGATAGGTTTGCGCCATGGTAGCAAGGGCATTCGCTCTCTCCTCTTTGTGCATCACTTTGCCAAGATAACGAAGCACTTCAGGGTAATTGCGCGAATCATCGATGTTCACTTTCAGTGCAGGAATGTTGATGCGCGCCAAATCTTTTGCCGTTTTTTCATTCAGAAGCGGCGTATCCCATGTGATGATCACGTCGGGTTTTGCGGCGATAATGGCTTCAAGATTGGGTGTGTTATTGCCGTGCCAACCGCCTAAAATGGGAAGACTCATAAAATGTTTGGACAAAAATGTGTCACCATTGGCGTTGTCTTGGTTGGTTTGTGGAAAATTGACACCAATGAGGGGTGCGTCATCAATGACGTAAATCATAAAACTAATCGGTGGTGCCGAGCCGTAAATGCGCGTGATAGGTTCAGGCAAGGTGATTGATTTGCCCGAAATATCAACAAACGTGCGCGCTTCATTGGCAAAAAGCGAAACGAAAACAAGTAAAAAAGCAAGAATAAAACGCATCATAACTCCTTTTAAAATGCTGCTTTAAGCGATAAAACACCGTTGATACCAGCATTGTCAGGTAAATACCATGCCGTTGAAGAGACTTTATCAAGGTGTTCACGATAGGATTTATCGAAGATGTTATTGAGTTCAAAACTGACCACCGCATTTTTAAGAACGCCTAGTTTTGAAAATCCATAGCTCATCGAAGCGTTGGTCAAAGAATACCCTGGTGTCGCGATTTCGCCATTGACACTAGAGATGCGATCTTGATTGTCGACAAAGACCTCTTCAAGTTTCCAACTAAGCCCAATGGAGCGTTTTTGTGCCAAGGAGAGGGTCAGTTTTTGAGGAGCAATAAAGGCTAAAGGTGTGTCATCCTCTTCATTTTGACCACGTGTGTAAAGGTATGCCGCTTCTACAAAAAGATCATTGCCTAGTCCATAGCCTGCCATAGCTTCAGCACCGTAAATGATTGCTTCATCAAGGTTGATATAACGTTTGATAGGAAGTCCACCTGTGGTCATGTAACCTGTTTTAACCAGCTCGATGTAATCAGAGTAGCGTTGGTAGTAAAGCGCTGAGGTGTAGTAAAAACGCTCGTACTTACCATCCATTCCCACGTCAATGTCCCATACTTTTTCATTTTCAAGCGTTTGATTAGGTATTTGGCTTCCATAGCTTGGATTATTACCATACGCTTCGTTAAAATACGGGGTTCGCTCGGCGTTAGAGAGTTTGATGTAGGGTACAAACGCAGAAGAAATCTCATAGCCTGCTTTGGCACTCATGGAGAGAAGATTATCGCGCTCATTGGTATTGGTTTTCTGAATCAGCGCATCGAGTGCTTCGGGGAGTAAGGAATCCAATTTGGTGGTATTGACATTGGAAGTAACGTTGCGTTTGACATTTTCATAGCCAGCGCTCAGAGTGTAAAACGCTTTGCCATATTTAATGTCATCACTCAGTTGCAGACCCACATTGGTATAATCACCCCCTTTAATACCAAAGGCGCTCGTCCAATCGCCCCATGTCCCTGTTGAGTTATTCCAACTTCTCACACCGTTGGTGATCTCCATTTTAGAGTAGGTCATCACCAATGAGAGCGTTTGATGCTCATCTAACTCTTTTTTGCCCGAAAGCTTAGCGCCTTTGGTATTGCTTTCTCTAAAAAGCTCTTGATTATAGGGGACACCTGACTCTTTTTTGGTATTGATGTCATAGTGCAAATCGTTTTTAAAGATTTGGAAATCAATGTCGCTTAAGCCATACCACTCTGCTTTCCGAAACCCTACAAAATAGGTTTTGGCATCATCATTAGGGTGATCGGTATAGTTCCAAACACCGCTTTGTTGATAGCGCGAGAGTGGATCGGCTGAGCTGCTTTTATCTTTCATAAAACGACCGTAAATATAGCTGTCATCCCCTGTTTTTACCGCTGTAGAGATAGTGTAATGTTTACTATCGGAGTCAGAATGAAGGACTTCGTCTCCTGCGCCATTGTCATAGTTATTGTATTCGCTCACACTACCACTGAGTGAGAAGTTGACAAATTGATTGTAAAGGGTTGTCCCAATGCCCGTGGTATAACCTGTTTGTGAAAAAAGCGATGTTTTGGCGTTGATGAAACTGGACTCTTGAAATTCATCGCTTGTGCTAAATTTCGGCTCTTTGAGCTTGACGATCACAGCGCCGTTCATCGCTCCCATACCGACATTAGCGCCATTCGCTCCTCTGTAAACATCCACCTCTTGCACGTCTATCATCGTAAAAAGATTCGTCGAATCTGGGTGCGCTGCATTGATGCGCATTCCTTCGATATAAATGGGCACGCCATTCACACCTCGTCCTCTGATGTAAGGCTCAGCGTTGTATTCACCTGCTTTTTTGTAGTTGACAAAAAAAGTATCGCCCAGTGCTTCATTGAGCGTGGTGGGTTGGCTTGAAAGCTCTTGGGTGTCAATGGTAGTTTTTGCATCACTAAGACTTAGGGTTTGAGAAGTCTCTTTCTCTTCTTCAACCGAAACAGGCTCTAGGGTAACACTTTGCGCCGCATAGGCAGATAAAGAACACAAACTCATAGCAACGATCCATGAAAGCGGGGTTTTCTTCATTCTAATTTCCTTAGGGTTTTGTTTACATGTAAAAGGTGTTAAACGTCAAAATACGATTGAATGCTTTCATACGGATAGCGTTTGACCATCTCCATACTCGTCCTTCGATTAATCATACGAATCGAGATAGCCTCAACCCAATTCCAGATTTCGGGCAAAAGTTCTTTAGGAACGAACGGCGCACTGTTTGAGCGCTTTTCGAAAGCTCATGAGCCAAATATCGCGCCCCGTTTCGGTCACTTCAAAAGGAAAATGGCGATCACGAAGTTTGGGGTGCCCTTGCACACTCGTGTAGAGGTCTTTGCCGCCTAACATCTGCACAAAAAAGTCTTCGATTTTGCGCGTAGCAGCGATAAAAGCAGATTCCTCTTGTGGATAGAGATGCCCAATCTTACTGTGGCGCACGAGCTCATGATGGACTTTGACCACTTCACGAATTTTCGCTTCACCAAGAGCTAAATACGTTCTATTGGAAGGGAAAAACAGCTCAGGAAAGATCATATCGATCTTCGGATGAGCTCGCCTTGGGCTCTCATCGGCAACGGGAAAAGGTGCGTTTGTGTCGCACTCACTGAATAATTGAACTTGAATTCCATCGATTATGACAGGCATGGTGTCTCCTTAGAGTATTAGAATACGTAATAATTTTTACACTAATACGTTATATAAATAAAAATATAATGATAGCAGGAAAAAAAATGTATGGCAAGGGTAAAAATAGCGGAAGTATTATTTTATGCGCATCAAAATGGTTACAATTTAAGCATTATAAAAGAGAGCAGGGGAAAATAAAAAAGGCGTTTAAAGGGTATCAAACGCCTAAAATAACATTGGATGCTTTGAAAAAAGCATACGCTTCTTCGTTGATTTTAAGATGAAGTGGCTCAAACGCATCGTTGGCAATGGTCGCAGTGATGGTGCTTTTGCTCTCTAACTCTAGCGTCACTTCAGTGTTGGACGTGTCGCTGAGAATTTGGATGATCGTGCCTTTGAGGAGGTTTTCACACGCGATGGTTGGTTTGGTTTTTGAAAGAAGCACGGAGCTGGCTTTAATGATCGCAATCGCACTCTCTCCGAGATGAAGTCCAAGCTCTTGGTAACTGTTTTTGGTGATACTGGAATAAATTTTATCAGCAGCTTTGATGGTCAGCTCAATCGCAACATTGACAGCATCTTCGCTAATGGCGCTGATAGTTCCTATAAGTTGGTTGCGTGCGCTCAGTTTCAACGAGAGTCGGCTTAAGGTCTGAACGATGGTAAGCAGGTCGTCACTGTTGGCAAAAAGATCCAAAAATTGTTGGTGTTTAGCTTGCAAATTGTGAAATGCCGCGATGACCTCTTCGCCTTTTGGAGTGATAATCGTCCCACCACCGCCTTTGCCGCCACTTGTTTTTAGCACCAAAGGAATCTCTGAAAGGTTGTTCATGGCATCCACGGAATCCCATGCAGCTTTGTAACTCATCTTCATGACTTTGGCGGCTGCGTGGATTGAGCCAAACTCTCGAATATTTTCTAAAAGCTCAATGCGCCCTTTGCCAAGAAAATTTTTATCGCTTTTTTTCATCCAAAGTCGTGCTTCTAACATGGGTGTCCTCTGTATCCTAGGAAGGAGTAATTTAAAAATAAGTATAGCACAAAAGTCGCGTGAAGCGCTTTTAGGAAGCCTTTTAGAAACGGGAGTGCTTATTTTTTAAACACTTTTGCAGGTGTTGGGTGTATACTTTACCGTTGTATTGTCATGTATATTACGTTATAATGGTCTCGTTTCTTGTTGTCAGCTCTTTTTCGCTCAACCGTTATTTATGTGCAGTACATATCGGTTGAGCTTAAAGGGTTTTGGAGATGGCTATTTTAAGGAGAAGAGATGTTGAGTGAAAAACTTTTATCGTTTGCCCTCTTAGGGATCGACCCCGTACTGTGGGTGTTGGTCGCCATGAGTGTGTTAGCAGTTGGGGTGATGATAGAGCGTCTTTTAGCGTTTAGTATGATTGAAAAAAAGTATCAAAGTATGGATTATTATACGTTGCGTCTTAGCCTTGAGGCGCGTTTGGGCATTTGAGCCACCTTTGGCAATAACGCCCCTTTTATAGGGCTTTTTGGAACCGTTTTAGGGATTATCCAAGCGTTTCACATGATTGGCTCGTCCAATGCGTTTGATGTGCAACCCATCATGCAAGGCATCTCTGAAGCGTTGATCGCCACGGCGACGGGACTGTTTGTCGCCATTCCCTGTGTCATCGCTTACAACTATTTCATCAGACGGGTCAAAGTCATTTTAACATACAAAGAAGCGCAGCTCGATGAAGCGTAAATTTGTCTATGAGAGCGATATTGCTGAGATCAATATGACCCCTTTTGTGGACATCGTACTGGTCATCTTGGTCATTTTTATGGTCACGGCTACCTTTGTGACGCAAGGCAAAATTCCGCTTACTCTTCCCCAAGCATCCCATGCTGAAAACCGCAAAGATGAGCAAAAGCCGATCACACTCTCGTTGAACGAATCGGGTGAGCTTTATTATGATGATGTGGCAGTTTCGCTCGAAGATTTAGATGCAAAAATCGCCCAGATCAGTGCCTCTGAGCCTCATATTTTACTACGCAGTGACGCAAAAACACCGTTTGAATATGTGGTCAAAGTGATCGATCTGTGTAAAAAATACCGCATCAGCACCTTTGCGATTCAAACCACAAAGGGTGGCGCGTGAGAGCATCGCATTTTTTTGCCGCTTCGTTTGGAACACTCTGTTTACATGTAACGATTGCCTATGCGCTTTTTATGGGAAGTGTAATGATCCCAAAACCCGCTATACGCGAGCTTGTCGTTACGCAAGTGAGCTTTTTGGATGAGCCAAAACCTACGCCTAACACTGAAGAGGTTAAAGAAGCAATCGTTCCGCCAAAGGCTGAACCCATTGTTGTGAAAAAACCCGAAAAAAAGGTGTCAAAAGAGATCGTTAAAACCGTGCCAACACCCAAACCCATTCTGACAACGGATGCTTCGCCTGAGCCTTTTGTCGAAGAGACTGTTGAAGTTGCACCCACCACCAAAGCACAAGAGCAAGCAGTGAGTGCACCTGCGCGCCAAAGTGATGATCTGCTCTTGGCGTATCTTGCTAAAGTAAGGCAAAAAATTCAAGAGAGCCTTCGTTACCCCTCTATGGCTAAAAAAATGGGCGTGGAGGGTGAAGCGGTCGTGCAATTTTTGATTCACGCCAATGGAACGGTTGATGCCTCGTCCATTAAGATTGCAAAATCCAGTGGTAAAGCGATTTTAGATCGCAATGCTATGGATGCCATTTTGGACGCTGTTCCATTCGATCTTCCTCCTAAAGCGGCGTTGGAGATTGCAATTCCCGTTGTTTTTAAGCTCAAATCCTAAGGAAATTTCATGTGCAATGGTCATCATTTTCTTCATAAACCCCCCGTTGCTAAAAAGAGCGAAAGTCTTCAGTGGAGCCCTATCAATTTAAAAGCGCCACTGCCTGTGATTATTTTACCGACGCCTGGTTTTTTAACCAAACTTGGTGCTGAAACGATTCATAACATTGTGTTGCATCACCACCGCTTGCTTCAAAAAAGTGCTGTTTCGCAGATGTACCCAAGCGATGAAGCGCATTTTATGGAAGGCGTCACTAAAGCGAGCCATTTTCTCATTCAAGCTTTGGGTGGTGCAAAAATCTATACGTTTAGTTACGGTCCGCCCTCTTTGTGTCGTACGCACGCCCCTTTTGCCATCGATGATGAGGCTAGGGAGGTATGGCTGATGGCGTACAAACAGACTCTACATGATCTTGATTTCCCCAAAGAGTTGATCGGGGAGTTTTGGAACTGGATCGAGCCTTTTTCGATGCGCATGGTCAATCGTCGAAGTTCGAGTGTGCCGATGAAACGTATTTTGTATGAAGATATAAAAGCTGAGTTTGGACTCTTTTCATAGAGTTTTTGCAAAACTCTTGACACGCTTTTAAAGCAAAGCTTTAAAAACTACGTTAACACTAGGTTTTCTTCGGCAGAAGGCCCGCGCACCCTTGGTGCTTTTACTTCTTGCAAAACTGGTTTTGCAAGAACTCTAATTTTTTACATGTAAGGATAAAGATGCGAATTTTAGGCGTTATTGGAAGTGTATTACTTCTTCTTTTAAGCGGTGCATGTGCGCGTGAGATCGTCGATATGGGCGGCAAAACAGTTGAAATCCCTGATGTCATCACCAAAGTTTTTGGCACATCGCCACCTTCGACGTATATGATCTATACGATTGATGCTTCTTTGATCGTAGGGCTTAATTTCAACCATGCGCGTGGCAATAACGAATCCTCCAATATGCTTGACCCTCGTTTTATGGCACTTCCTGTTGTGGGAGGTCTTCAAGGAGGCGGTAATAGCATGAACAGGGAAACCTTGCTCTCGTTGCATCCTGATGTGGTCTTTTTGTGGAACAACGATGCTTCGAGTCAGTTGGCGAAGTATCTTTTTGAGAGCAGTAAAATTCCGAGTATCAATGTGGATTTGGAGAGCGTTGAGAGTTTGCCCAAAGCATATCTCTTTTTTGGCGAGGTTTTAAACAGACAAGTTCGTGCAAAAGTGCTTGCAGATTATGCCAGTGCTGCACTGGAAAAAACCAAAAATGTTGTGCAAAACAACGCCACAAAACGCCCTATTGTCTACTACGCAGAGGGCGCAGATGGACTTGCCACTGAGTGCGACCAGTCGTTTCACTACGAAGCGATCAAATTTGCAGGCGGCATCAACCCGCATTTATGTTCGACCAAAAGCGGACTTGGGATGGAAAAAGTCTCTTTGGAACAAGTTATTTTATACAATCCTGACATCATCGTCGCGCAAGAGCGAGATTTTTTTGAGAAAGTCAAAAGCGATACGAGGTGGAATTCCATCAAAGCCATCAAAGAGGGCAAAATCTTTCTCGTGCCAAAAGTGCCGTTTAACTGGGTTGACCGACCGCCTTCGTTTATGCGGCTTTTGGGCGTAAGGTGGCTGACGCATATCTTTTACAATACACCCAATTCAGAGCAGTTTGCGCAAGAGATGCGTGAGTTTTACAAACTCTTTTTAAACATCGATCTCACAGAGCAACAGATTTATGAAATTTCGGGCGTGCTATGAAAAACTCGTTTCTTTTTGGCATGATGATTGTTATGTTGGGGGCAAGTTTGCTGATTTCACTTGCTCTTGGGCGCTATGAAATTGACCTTGGCACACTGACGCAACTGCTCTTATGGAAACTGCTGAACATTGGCACGGCTCCCAAAGAGGTGATGCTGCTGTCTAACATTGTGTTTGACATTCGCCTGCCACGCATTTTAGCAGTCATTTTAGTCGGCGCTGCACTCTCGGTTTCAGGTGGGGCGTTTCAAGCGATGTTTGTCAATCCTCTGGTGTCACCAGGCATTTTGGGCGTACTCGCTGGCGCTTCGTTTGGCGCTACACTTGGCATTATGATCTCTGATAGTTGGTTTGGGGTACAGCTTTTCTCATTTACCTTTGGGTTTGTAGCGGTTTTGGTCGCCCTTGGTGTGGCGAAGATTTACGGTAGAAGCGGCTCACAGACGATCCTTTTAGTCCTTGGTGGTGTTATCTCCAGTTCGCTTTTTTCCGCACTGCTTTCAACGGTGAAGTATGTTGCTGATCCGTACAATAAACTTCCGACGATTGTCTACTGGCTGATGGGCTCTTTCAGCGCAGTCGATATGAAAACACTCTCAAGCGTTGCCATTCCGCTGATTTTCAGTACCATTGCCCTTTCGTTAATGGGCAAATACCTTAATGTTTTAAGTCTGGGCGATCAAGATGCCAAAGCGTTAGGTGTTCATGTGGTGTGGGTACGCAACAGTGCGATTTTACTTGCCACACTGCTTAGCACGCTCACCGTCGTGGTGGCGGGAATGATTGGCTGGGTGGGGCTTATCATCCCACATATCGCACGCTTTTTGGTAGGAGCGGATAACCGTGTTTTACTTCCGATGTGCGCCCTTTTAGGGGCAACCTTTCTTATCATCGTCGATACCTTGTGTCGTACCTCGATGAGTGTGGAAATTCCCATTGGGATTGCGACTTCGCTCATTGGTATTCCCATCTTTGTTTTTGCGCTGAAAAATGCGAAAAAAGGATTTGCATGAGTTTTTACAGCGCAGAAAATCTTTACTTTTCTTATAACAGTACGCCGATTTTGCAAGGGGTAGACCTTCGCATTGAGGAGGGTTCCATCGTCTCACTTTTAGGGCCAAACGGTACGGGAAAAAGCACGCTGATGAAACTTTTTTTAGGACTTTTAAACCCCAAAAGCGGTGAAGTGATCTTAAAAGGAAAGCCGTTGCAGAGCTATTCGATCAAAGAGAGGGCTTTACATGTAAGCTATGTTCCACAAAGTACACAAGTCGCTTTTGCGTTTTGTGCACTCGACATTGTCATGATGGGGCGCATCGCTTTTGAGTCATGGTTTCAAAAACCAAGTAAAAAGGACAGGGATTTAGCACGCGCTGCGATGGAGCGATTGGGCATTGTTTATCTGGAAAAGCGTATCTTTCAAACGCTGAGTGGTGGTGAAAAACAGTTGGTGTTAATCGCTCGTTCTTTAGCGCAAGGGGCAAAAATCTTGGTTATGGATGAGCCCGTTTCGGGGCTAGACTATGGCAATCAACTGCGCCTTTTGGAAACGATCCTGAAGCTCTCCAAAGAGGGCTACACCTTTTTAAAATCAACCCATTTTCCCGAACATGCGCTGATGTTGGGTGGTTACACCTATGCGCTGAAAGACGGGCATATCTTGGCGAATGGGCTTACATGTAAAACGATTACTGAGGAGCTTATTAACGAGCTTTACCACACGAATATTGAGCTTAAAGAGACGGTTTGCGGCTATCCTGTCTGTATTCCTTCGTTTGTGCACACGATTAAAATGTAAGAGGTTGGTTAGATTTTTTGAAAAGTTAGAAGTATCGTTATATAAAATACAATACTATGTTTTGGTAGCATACAAGGAGAAAAAATGAAATTTAAAATTGGCGTAGCACTCTCGTTGATCACCGCATCTGTGTTGATGGGTGAGACGTATGAGTTAGGAAAAATCGAGGTAACTTCACAGAAGGATATTAGTCAAAATCCAAGTGTGGATGTTGTTTCTGCAGAAACAATCAAAGAGAGTGAAGCAAAAACGGTTGTTGAAGCACTTCAAAGTGTACCGAGTGTTTATGCGGATTACACAGGGGCTAGAGGTGAGTCAAAAGTGCGTGTGCGTGGCTTTTCGAGTACGCGTGTGCCTATTTATATTGATGGTATTCCTATTTACGTTCCTTACGATCACAATATCGATTTGGCGCGGTTTAAAACCTACGATATTGGTGAGATCGATGTTTCCAAAGGGTATGTTTCTCCGATGTATGGGGCAAATACCATGGGTGGAGCGATTAACCTTATTAGCAAAAAACCGACCAAAGAGCTTGAGGGCGAAGTTGGTGCTGGCGTATTTAGTGGCAATGGCTATGAAGAGTATGCAACCATCGGAACCAAGCAAGAACTTTACTACGGCTTACTCTCCGTTTCCAATATGCAAAGGGATTATTATAAACTTCCAAGCGATTACGATTCAGCAGGGCATCAAGAAGGGCGCAAACGTTCCAATTCAGAGTATGGCGATAAAAAAATCAATCTTAAAGTCGGCTATACGCCCAATTCAACGGATGAGTACTCTTTGAATTATATCGCGCAGCGTGGTGAAAAAGAGCAACCGTGGTTTGCGATGGCGCAAGGTTCTACAACGAACAATGCTTACAATCGTAACTGGGATTGGAAAGACTGGGATAAGACGAGTTATTATCTGATTACCAAAACGGCTATTGGGGAGCATTATCTTAAAACACGTCTGTATTACGATGAGTTTTACAACAAAATTCTGTTTAAAGGAACACCGCAATCTGGGTCGCAAGATGTTGTGAGCGAGATTTCAGAATACGATGATCATACCTTTGGTGGTATTGTCGAAGGCGATATTAAAATCGCTGATAACCATCTTTTAAAACTTTCTGTTTCTCAAAAATACGACAACCACAAAGACATCAGCTCAAAATCTCCTAATGCAGATCTTAAAGATGAGAGTAAAACGTTGTCATTAGGCGCTGAATATTCATGGCAACCGAATGATAAATTGACATGGACATTAGGTGGTAGTTACGATAAAAATGAGGTGACAAAAGCAGAATACCGAAACAGTGCAGGAACACACATTGCTGGAGAGTTCCCCAAATACGACTCCGATGCCTTCAACCCTCAAACCATTCTGACATTTAACGCCACAAAAGAGTTGATGTTTTACGGAAGCATCTCTCAAAAAAGTAACATGCCAACACTGAAAGATCGTTACTCTTCAAAATTTGGAGATTATATTCTCAATCCTAGCTTGGATGCAGAACGTTCTACGACGTATGAAGTCGGCAGTGATTGGGCATTTGTGGACGATCATCATGCAAAAGTAGCGCTTTTTTACACCAAAACAAAAGATTATATTGCTTCCGTGAGTGGTTTAACCAATACAGATGCTACGCTGGGTTGTACCGGTACCAACTGTAAACAGATGCAAAATTTTGATCAAGAAGAGCATAAAGGTGTGGAAATTAGCTTGGATTCGCTGTGGAGCAGTCAGCTTAAAAGTACGCTCTCTTACACCTATATTGACGCAGAAATTGAAGACAGTAAAACGGCAAATGCTCAGTACACGACCGATACACCCAAACACAGTTATTATGCAAGCATGACCTATTCACCGATTCATTCGATTGATATTACTCCTATCCTTCGACACGAAGGTGAGCGTTATTCCAACGTAACAGGCAGTGAAAAGAGCAGTTCGTATACGGTGGCAGATATACGCGTTGCGTACAGACCTGTCAAAGCGCTTGAACTCGCCGTTGGCATTAAAAATCTCTTTGATGAGCTTTATTACTACAATAATGGCTATGTTCAAGAGGGTCGAAACTATTACGCGAATGTGCGTTATAGCTTCTAAAACGCTTTACATGTAAAACAGTTCAGAGGGCTTTAATGTTCTCTGAACTATACTTCCTTCATCCGCTTTAGCCCCCCGAGTAATATGCTTAATTTGCATATTTAAGTTACTTTTAAGTTTTTAAACTACTCTTTTTAACCCATTCTCACCTAAGCAAATCTGTGGTAAATTTTCTAAAAATCGGTCAACAACTGTTTACTAATTTCATAAAATGAAGCATCAAACAAGGGCAATAGTTTCACAAAGAGTTCATGTTTTCCCCTTGTTTTCGAGGTTTGTGAACGGTTTGAAGTAAATAAGACTAAATCGGTCTACTTTTGTTGACTTTAAGAAATGAGGAACAAAGACGTGATAAATAAAGAATCGGTTAATAAAGCCCGCTCACTCTACTATGGCTTTTTGAGCAAAATGTTTGTTTTTACGACAAACAGTGATCGCTATTTAGGAATTAATGAAGCACTTGAAGTGATGATACAAAATCCTATGGATGAAAATTCGGGTGAAGCACTCAAAGAGATTCAAGCTTTTTTAAAGACCTGTGGACAAACTGCCTTGGTTCAAGAGTACGATGACATCTTCCACAACCCTGCTTATAAAGTGGTTCGCAATACCGCTTCGTATTATGACGAAGGCGTTGAGAGCGGTCACCAACGACTCGCCGTTAAAAACTTCCTTGCCAAAACCAAAATCAGACGTGATGAAAACCATTTTAAAGAGAATGAAGACAGCGTTGGGTTTATTTTCACCTTTATGCACGAACTGATCGAGCTCATTATGCACGGTGGAAAAGAGTACGAAACTATTCAACACTGTCTTTTTGTTGAAGTGATTAATCCGTTTGTGGATGAATTTGTTATCAATGTTTACGAACATCCGATGTCTAAAGCGTATCAATCCGTCGCGATTGTGTTAAATGCGTTTATGGCGTTTGAGCGCATGTACTTTGAGGTTGCAAAACCTCCTTTCAAAGAAAAAGTAAGGGTTCAAAAACCCGTCGAAATGATCTCAGGTGCCGAAGCAAAAAGACGTGCTGAAAATAAAGCTAAAAAGATGGCTGGGCTTGAAGCCAAAGTGGAGCGCGCTCTGCGCTAGCAACTTAAGAGATTGCTCAAAAGTACATTGGCACTTTTGAGCAATCTCTTGCAAAAGAGATTTAACCCTTTTAGGAGGCTAATATGAACGAAAGCAGACGTGGCTTTGTCGCAAAAGCTGCACTGGTCGGCGCAGTTGCTGCCGTTGGTGCTGTGGGCGCGACAGCGAGTTCTTCTGGAACAAAAGGTTCAAATGGCGTTGTTGTAGGTAAATCTAAAAAGAAAGAGATTACCTATAAGAAAACACAAGCATGGGAAGATTATTATAAATCTGCCCTATAAACGAGGAGGCATAACGTTATGGAAAAAACAACAGAACGTGCTTTAAGTACGACTGTAGGTCGTAGATCGTTCCTCAAAATGGCAGCCGTTGCAAGCGTATTTGGCGCTACTTCGGGTTTTGCTGGTGAGAATGTGACACGAGCCGCAACAGAGGAAGAGGTGAAAAACCCATTTCCTGGAAGCAAAAAAGTTAAGACGATCTGTACATCATGCTCTGTTGGATGTGGTGTGATCGCCGAGGTTCAAAACGGTGTATGGGTTCGTCAAGAAGTTGCTCAAGACCACCCAATCAGCCTTGGCGGACACTGCTGTAAAGGTGCAGATATGATCGATATGGTCAGATCTGAAGTACGCCTCAAATACCCAATGGTTAAAGAAAATGGTCAGTGGAAACGTTTAAGTTGGGACGATGCGCTTAACCGCATTGCTAACAAATTGGCAGAGCTTAAGAAAAAAGATGGCCCTGATGCCGTTCAGTTCTTAGGATCAGCCAAAATGAGTAATGAGCAAGCCTACTATTTTAGAAAGTTTGCAGCATTCTTTGGTACCAATAACACAGATCATCAAGCGAGAATCTGACACTCTTCCACAGTCGCCGGTGTGGCGAATACATTTGGATACGGTGCTATGACAAACTCCCTTGGAGATATTCAGAAGTCAAAGTCTATTATTATTTTTGGCGCAAATCCAGCGGTAAACCATCCAGTTGGTTTCCAACATTTCTTAAAAGCAAAAGAGAGAAATAACTCTCAATTAATCGTTATTGATCCTCGTTTTACGAAAACGGCTGCTAAAGCAGATATTTTTGCTCAAATTCGCCCAGGAACTGACATTCCTTTTATGTATGGAATGCTCCATATTATCTTCAAAAATGGTTGGGAAGATAAAGAGTATATTGATGCACGCGTTTTTGGTATGGATAAAATCAGAGAGGAAGCTGCCAAATGGACACCTGAATTGGTTGCCGATGTTACAGGCGTTCCTGCTGAAAAATTGATTCAAATTACAACGTTATATTCAAAAAATCGTCCGGGTACACTCATCTGGGCTATGGGTCTGACCCAGCACAGCATTGGTACCTCTAATACACGCCTTGCTCCGATTCTTCAACTTGCTCTTGGCAACATGGGAAAAGCGGGTGGTGGTACAAACATTCTAAGAGGTCACGACAACGTTCAAGGTGCGACCGATATGGGCTGTTTAGCAGACTCACTTCCAGGCTACTATGGACTAGCAGCAGGCTCTTGGAAATACTTTGCAAAACAGTGGGGTGTAGAGTATGACTACATCGTTTCTCAGTTTAAAGATGCTTCTTGGATGGAGAAAAATGGTTTCTCACTAGCACGTTGGTGGGCAGGTGTTGCAGGCGTTAAAAGCGATGATAAAATCGAAAATGCAGGCACAACCCTCAAAGCACTCATTGTTATGGGAAATGGTATCACCTCTGTTGCGCAACAAGCGAAAATCAAAGAGGGTCTTGATAATTTAGAGATGATCGTTTTGGCAGATCCATTCGTCAACGAAGCGGCGATCTTGACCGATAAAAAAGACAACGTCTTCATTCTTCCAGCAGCAACGCAGTTTGAGACCAGTGGTTTGGTTGTTGCAACGAATAGAAGTGCGCAATGGCGTTACAAAGTCGTCGAGCCTCTTTATGAGAGCAAAGCCGATCAAGACATCATGTTTGAGCTTGCAAAGCGTTTAGGTTTTTATGAGCAATATACCAAAGGTATGTTGATGCAAGAGACCAAAGATGGTAAGTTAGAGATGATTCCTGAGAAGAAAACATTTACATGGCCCGAAGATGCGACCAATGAAATTGCACGTATCATCAAAACCATCGGTTTAACCGGTTGGACAGCGGAACGTGTTAAAAAACATACCGACAACTGGCATATGTTTGATGAAGTAACCGGTGCGGGAATGGGACCAATGAAAGGCGAATATTACGGACTTCCATGGCCTTGTTGGACGAAAACACACGGCGGTTCTCCAAACCTTTACGATACCAGCATTACTGTTGCTGAGGGTGGTATGGGCTTTAGAAATAACTTTGGTTTGGAAAAAGACGGTGTCAATCTCTTGGCTGAAAAAGGCTCTTTCCCTAAAGGCTCAAAAATTGAGACGGGTTATCCTGAGATCACCAAAGAGAACATCGAAAAAGTGCTTGGTATTACATTGACCGAGGAAGAAAAAGCGGCATGTGGTGCAAACTGGAAAGTCGATAACAGCAATATCTTGGTTCAAAAATGCCTCGAAGCGGGCGTTTGTCCTTATGGTAACGCGAAAGCCAGAGCGATTGTTTGGAACTTCCCAGATCATATCCCTATGCACCGTGAGCCATTGCACTCACCACGAACCGATTTGGCACAAAAATATCCAGCGTATCCGGATAAAGCAAACCACTTCCGTGTTATGACGAAGTATATCTCTGTTCAAAGTGCTGCTGATTATGCGAAAGATTTCCCTATCAACATGGTCACAGGTCGTTTAGTTACCATGAATGGTGCAGGTATCGAAAATAGAGCGTCGAAGTACATTGCAGCCTTAACTCCTGAGATGTTCTGTGACATTCACCCTGATTTAGCGCTTAAACATGGCATTCGAAACGGTGGAATGATGTGGGTACACTCACCTGAAGGGACTAAAATCAAAGTGAAAGCGAAGTACTCTCAGAGTGTTCTTCCTGATATGGTCTTTATGCCATTCCACTTTGCAGGATATTTTCAAGGAACAGATAGAACAGGGAATTTCCCAGCAGGAACGAAGCCTTATGCAAGCGGTGAGAGTGTCAATACCGTTACAAACTATGGTTACGACATCATTACGCAAATTCCTGAAACTAAAGGCGGTCTATGCCGCATCGAAAAAGCGTAGGGGGAGCAGATGGATTACGCAAGAATGAAATTTTACTGCGATGAGAGCAGATGTATAGAGTGTGATGGCTGTAGCGTAGCATGTGCCGAAGCCCATGAGCTTCCTGTTGGTATCAGCAGACGAAAAGTCGTGACGATCAATGAAGGTATTCCAGGCAAAGAGATGAGTACATCCATTGCATGTATGCACTGTACCGATGCCCCATGTGAGCAAGTATGCCCCGTGGATTGTTTCTATATCAGAGAAGACGGTATCGTCTTACATGATAAAGAGAAATGTATCGGTTGTGGCTACTGCTTGTACGCATGCCCATTTGGTGCTCCTCAGTTCCCAAGAGATGGCGCCTTTGGTGCCAAAGGGGCGATGGATAAATGTACCATGTGTGCCGGTGGACCACTTGAGACGAACTCCGAAAAAGAGCGACATCTCTATGGTCAAAACCGTATCGCTGAGGGAAAAGTACCGGTGTGCGCAGCGATGTGTTCAACCAAAGCACTTCTAGTAGGTGACGCAGAATCAGTCTCTAACGTTTACAGAGCGCGTGTAATGGCTCGTGGTGGAAAAGGCTCAAACTCTCCTTACGGATGGGATAAGGCATATAAAAACCAATGAAAGGAGCAGCAATGAAAAAGTCTATTATCCTGTTCATTGCACTCCTTGGTCTGGCATCAGTGGCATACGCCGCTGATAGCCAAATCTGGGGTGAGATGCGCATCCAAAATATCCTAGGATACGGACAAGAAGAGTCATGGAAATTAGGACCCTTGTTCACCATGCTACAGCACAAATACTTTGCATGGATCTTCCTAGGCGTGTTAATCGGAGTACCTGCAGCCTTCTTTATCCATTATAAGATTATAGGGCCTAAAGTGTTTCCTCACAGTGAAAAGAAATACTACGCCTTTAGTCTCTATAACCGTATTATTCACCAAGTAGCCGCAGTGAGCTTCTTGGTCATTATCCCCACAGGATTCATCATCGTCTTTGGTGACTTCTTTGGAGGTGGAACCTTTGTAAGAATGGCAAAAAACCTTCATGGTATCTTTACCATTCCCTTTACCATCGTCGTCATTCCTATGGCACTCATGTGGCTTAAAGAAGCCCTCTTTAATATGGATGATGTCAAATGGTTTATGATTCTAGGTGGTTATTTATCCAAAGAGAAAAAACCAATCTTGGCAGGGAAGTTTAATGCCGGTCAAAAGATGTGGTACTGGGTCGCCATACTGGGAGGAATCACCATGATCTTAAGTGGTGCTATGATGTACTTCCTAGACTTTAAAATGGAGATGTTGCATAACCTTGCAGGTATGAGTCAAATCGACCTCTTAAGAGCTGCCGCAATCCTTCATAATGTGATGGGCTTTATAGTCTTAGCTCTTTTTATTACCCATGTCTATATGTCTATGTTTGCTATTAAAGGAGCTGTGCATAGCATTATCACAGGGTATATTGAAGAAGAGGAACTAAAAATCCTTCACAGCACATGGTATAAGAAGCTTAAGGATCAGGGTAAGTTTTAATGTTACACGCTTTCCAAGCCAAGCTTGAAAAGCTACGTTAGACACTTCTCACTAAAGCTTGCCTCCTAGGAGGCAGAAATTGTTTTACATGTAAGCTTTACATGTAAAGAGCAAGAGCGTAAAATCTCTTGCTCTTTCTTTATTTTTTAGTGGTACAATATGCGTTAAAAGCACGTTAAGGGGAAGGTATGGAGCCAGTTTATTCAACCAAGATTACGAAGGTTAAAGGCAAAGAGATGTTTGAGCGAGAGGATACACTCGTTCGTGAAATCAAGCTAGAAATGTATGTCAATGGCGAAAAAATAGGCGCTGTTATGGCAACCCCTGTCGATCAAGAAGCCTTGGCGATTGGGTATTTGATGAGCGAAAATATCATCGAAAAATTCAGCGATGTCATTTCACTCAAACTTCTCAATGATGGTATGCAAGTCCACATCGAAGCCAAAGTCAATGAGGCTAGCATCAAAAAACTGAATGCTGAGGGTGTGGTTATCAGCGGTTGTGGCAAGAGTATGACGGCAAACATCGACCCTGAAGCGATTGAAGCCAAAGTCATCAAAAGTAATTTTAGCATTCGCGCGGAGCTTCTCAGCAGAGAGATGAGCCAGTTTTACACCGAGTGCCCGTTGTATGAACAGACAGGCTGTGTGCATACGGCGAAACTCTTTACCGATGCGCATACCTACTTTATTGGCGAGGACATCGCGCAGCACAATACGATTGATAAAGTCGTTGGCAAAGCGCAGATGGCAGGCATTGATGTCAGCAACGCCTTTTTGATGGTAAGTGGCAGGCTCTCTTCGGAGATGGTCGCCAAAGCGGTTATGCACCAGATCCCCATTCTTGCATCGCGTACGGCTTCAACCTGTTTGGGCTTGATGATCGCTGAGAAATTTGGACTCACGCTCATCGGGTTTGTGCGTGGGGACACGATGAATATCTATCGCCATCCAAGGCGAATCGTCGTAGAGGAGTAGACCATGTCTGAGATGGAAGCGTTGATCAAACACTATTTGAATGAACAAGGCAAACTAAACTGCACCGATGGCTTTAAAATTGCGGCAAAGCTGAAATGCTCGACACTTGAAGTGGGTGCGTACGCCAAAGCGATGGACATTCGCATCGACGCCTGTGAACTGGGGCAGTTTGGAAAATTGGAAGGTGGCATCTACGATGTTGAGGCAGAAAACCGCCTCAAACCGCTTTTGGATGAGAAAAACCGCGTTACATGTAAAGCAGCGCGTGCTGCCGCTGCTGGCATTGGGCTTAAAAAAATCCGTGGAACACTCAAAGAGAAAAACTACGATGTCACCTTTTGTGAGCTGGGCTGTTTTAAAGAGAAATTACGCCCTCGCTTGTATGTAAAAACCAAAACATGGATCGAAAATTCGGAAGGTGAACTGCTTTTTGGTAAGGGTAAAACCGAGATTTTAGAGTTGATCGAGCAGGAAGGCTCTATCTCTAAAGCGTCTGAAAAAATCGGGATGAACTACAAAAAAGCGTGGACACACATTAAGATTTTACAACGTAACATCAATGACACGATGGTGCAAACCAGACAAGGTGGCGGTGAAGATGCAGGAACGACATTGACTCCAGTTGCCCTTGAATATATGGAAAACTATCGAAAGTTACAAGCCGACATTGAAAACTATGCGAATGAGCGTTTCAAAGAGCTGTTTTTAAAACCTCGCAATCAAAAAGAGTTTAAAGAATAGACCTTACATGTAACGATGCAACATCTTTACATGTAAACCATTCCTCCTCGCACGATGCTTTGTGACGAAGCTATTTTGGTGCTATACATATTGTGTAAGATTGCTTGGTTAAACGGTTTGAAAAAAGGTCTTGGTGGACGGGTGCCATGAAGCCATTTGCATAAAAATATGCAAAAAATACATAGCTTAAAAAGGAGTTTTTATGAATAAAGTGTTCTTACTCAGTGCTCTAGCGGCATCGTTTTTGTTGGCAAAAGAGCCTATTTTAGTCTTGCATGCAGGAAGTTTATCTGTTCCCTTTGCGGAGATTGAAAAAGTGTTTGAAGAAAAATACCCACAGTACGATGTGCAACGGGAGCCAAGCGGAAGTATCGCCGCAGCGCGCAAAGTGACTGATCTTGGACGAGCCGCTGATGTGATGGGCAGTGCGGATTACCAAGTGATTGACAGCATGCTTATCCCCAATCATGCCAAATTTAACGCCCAATTTGCGACCAATGAAATGGTCTTAGCCTATACGGATAAATCCAAATTTGCCAAAGAAATCAACGAAAAAAATTGGACGGATATTTTTTTAAAAGAGGGCGTGGTGGTAGGACACTCCAATCCTAACCTCGATCCATGCGGTTATCGAGCGTTGCTTGTAACGATGCTCGCAGAGAAATACTACGTGAAGCCCGATCTGTATAAAAATATTTTTAATTACGGCGACCATTACGAAGTGGGCGAAGAAAACCCTAAAAAAGTGATTGTTAGACCCAAAGAGACGGATCTTTTAGGGCTTTTAGAAGCAGGGCAGTATGATTATTTGTTCATCTACAAATCCGTAGCCGATCAGCACAAGCTCAAATACATCACCCTTCCAGAAGCCATTTCACTCAAAAGTGCGAAATACGACAATGTCTACTCCGAGGTGTCGTTTAACATTGATGGCAAGAAACCAGGCGTGGTTGAAAAACAGATCGGTGCTCCGATGGTGTATGGAATCACGCTCTTTGAAGACGCCAAATCGCCTGTCAATAAAGCAGGTGCGATTGCTTTTGTGAACTTTGTGCTCTCGCCTGAAGGTCAAGCGATTATGAAGAAAAACGGACAAGATGCCCTCAATCCTCCTCTTATCACAGGAGATGCTTCCATCTTAGGTCGCAAATGAGTTTTCTCTCGTTACAAGCCCTTACATGTAACGTAGGGGCGTTTCATCTCCAAGACATTAGTTTTGATGTGGGCGAGGGCGAATACTTTGTTATTTTGGGACACAGTGGTGCGGGCAAAACGCTTATTTTAGAGTCGATTGCAGGGCTTCATAGCGTGGGTGGAAAGATTTTTTTCAATCAAGAAGCGATGACAAAAAAGCCACCCGAACACCGTGAAGTGGGCTTTGTGTATCAAGATTTTGCTTTGTTTCCTAACTTGAGCGTGAAAGAAAATATCCTCTTTGCTGGGCGTTATAAAACCATCGAAAAAGCGAAAGAGCTGTTAGAGGATTTGGTGCAATTTTTAGGGTTAGAGAAGATTCTCGACCGAGGGGTGGAAAATCTCTCTGGCGGTGAAAAACAGCGTGTCGCTATCGCGCGTGCCATTTACGGACGTCCTAAAATCCTTCTGTTGGATGAGCCTTTAAGCGCCATTGATCCGACCTTTCGCAATGCCATCATGAAATTTCTCAAAGAGATTCACAGGCGTTACGGTTTGACAACGTTACATGTAACGCATAATTTTCGTGAAGCTTCGTATTTAGCTGATCGTATTGCCATCGTGATGGACGGACGTGTGCAGCAAGTGGGCAGTACCAACGAGGTGCTTTCGCATCCTGCAAACCTCAAAATAGCGGAATTTTTGGGCTTTAAAAATATTTTGCCGTGCTGTTTGATTGACGAAGAGGCGCACACACTTTTTTCCATCGACCCTAATGATATTTTGGTCTCCAAAGAGCGTGATTTGGTATGTGATTTTGTTTTTGAGGGAACATTGGACGAGTGCATGGGCATTGTGGATCACTTTAAACTTTTTATCACGGTAGGAGAGCATCAGTTTTTTGTGAAAAGCTTAAAGCGAGAACATGAAAGCTGTTCCATCGATAGAGGTGAGAAAATCGTCATTGGATTTTGGAGAAAGGATGTGTGTTACTTATGAGACATTGGTTTACGACACTGTTAGTGTTTTTGGCTTTGGTGATCCTTCTTTTTTTAACCGTGCCTTTGTTTAAAATGCTTGTGGGCAATGATGTTGCGACGCTCGTTAAAACTTTAAATGAATCCGATGTTAGCGCTTCGGTTATTTTAACGATGAAGGTGTCATTTTTTGCGACTCTGTTTGCCCTTTTTACCGGACTTCCTTTGGCGTATCTTATCGCAAGACACGCATTTTTTGGACGCTCTTTTGTGGAAACGTTGATCGATATTCCGATTATGATTCCTCACACCGCTGCGGGCATTGCGCTTTTAGTTGCCTTTGGGCATGGCTCAATGGGAGGCTTTTTTGATGCACTGGGCATTCGTTTCATCGGTACGGAAGCGGGCATTATGATCGCTATGATGTTTCTTTCTGCCACGTTTCTCATCAACGGAGCCAAAGAGGGTTTTAAAAAAGTGGACATCAAGCTTGAAAAAGTGGCACGAACCTTAGGTGCTAGTCCTTTGAAAGTCTTTTTTGCCATCTCTATTCCTAACGCTAAAAAAGACATCGTTAATGGCTGTTTGATGATGTGGGGACGAGGTTTAGGCGAGTTTGGTGCAGTCGTGATTTTAGTCTACCATCCGATGACAGCGCCTGTGCTTATTTATGATCGTTTCACCAGTTTTGGACTTAGTTACTCAGCGCCCGTGGCTGCTGTGATGATTATTCTCTCCATCATGGTGTTTTTAACCGTAAGATTTATCAACAATCGATTGAGGTAAAAAAGGACTGCCTTATTTAAGGCAGTCTTGCTCTTAGTTTCTAGCGCGTGTTTTGAAGTCTGGATAGAAGAGTTGTTTATCCAAGAGTTTAAAGTTGGCGATTTCGGTTTGGATTTTATCGGTGGTGATCCATTCGATGAATTGTAATGCACCTTTATAGTCGGTGTTTGCACATCGTTGTGGATTGACCGCGATGACAGAGTAGAAGTTTTTAAGTGCGTCAGCACCTTCATAGACGATAACCAATGGTGGGTTGCCTTTATGGTTTGCTTCGTATTTGATGTAGGTTCCGCGATCCGCTAGCGTGACACCTTTTTGCTCCGCAGCAATATTGATCGTAGCGATCATACCTTGACCCGCTTCAAGGTACCATGGTTGTTTTTCAGGTGTATGTCCTAAAGCGCTTTTCCAGACACCTTTTTCTTTATCGTGTGTTCCTGATTTGTCACCACGGCTGACGAATTTAATCTGTTCTGTTTCAATGATTTTAAACGCTTCAGCGAGGTTTTTACCTGCAAATTTTGCTTTCATGTCAGGTGTACCGAGAAGCACAAAGTCGTTGTACATCACAGGAGTTCGCTCAACACCAAAGCCTTTTTCCATATAGGTTTTCTCTGACGATGGAGAGTGCACAAAAAGGACACTGACATCGCAGTTTTCGCCGAGTTTGAGCGCATTGCCCGTTCCAACAGCGACCCATTTAAGATCTACGCCTGTGTCGGCTTTGTATTTGGGAACTAAGACATCTAAAAGACCGGTGTCACCGGTACTGGTGGTGGTTGCCATCTTAAGATCAGCTGCGCAAAGCAGTGAACTTAAGGCAAGAAGGGAAAAGAGCACTTTACCTTTTAAGCGGTTCTTTACTGAAAACATTGAATAATCCTCCGAATATGTTTTTTTAGCATGTCTTAGTGTAGCGTATCTTTTTTTAAATTATATGTAAAAGAGGGAATGATTTTTGAATTTTATTGTATCGGGTTTAAAAGAGGCTTTTGGGTTGTTGATTCATCTTGATCCTGAAACCATATCTGCTATTGAAGTGACGCTAAAAAGTTCATCACTCTCCATTATTTTTAGCATTGTTATCGGACTTCCTTTAGGCTTTTGCTTGGGCTTTTTTCATTTTCCAGGTCGAAAATTTTTAAAACTTCTCTCTGACACACTGCTTGCCATTCCCACCGTGGTCGTTGGACTTATTGTCTATGCGTTTATCTCTAACCGCGGTCCTTTTGGAAGCTACGAATTGCTTTACACGCTTTCTGGCATTGTGATTGGTCAAACGCTTTTAGCGCTTCCCATCATCATCTCATTGAGTGCCACCGCCGTTGAAGGAATGGAAAAAAAGCTTTACCTCACACTCGCTTCCTTTGGGCTCACCCCTTTGCAGATGATCCAAAGTGTGGTGTGGGAACTGCGCCATGCTTTGATTGCTGTGGGTGTTGCGGCGTATGGTCGCGTGATCGCCGAAGTGGGTATTGCGATGATGATCGGTGGAAACATCAAGTGGTTTACGCGCACCATCACCACGGCGATCTCCTTGGAGACCAATAAAGGTGAATTTGCGATGGGCATCGCCCTTGGATTGGTGCTCATTAGCATCGCTTTTTTACTCAATTTTATACTCTTCTTTTTGAAAAAACGTGCGAGGATCATCGTATGATGTATGAACTAAACCGTTTACGCACCTTGTATGGTGAAAAACCTGTGTTAGACATTGCTTCCCTCAACGTTGAAGAAGGTGAAATTTTAGGGCTTGTGGGTTCCAATGGTAGTGGTAAAAGCACACTTCTAAGACACCTCGCTTTTTTGGAAGCAGCACAAAGTGGCACACTGCGTTACCGTGGTTTTGATGCGCACACGATTCCTTTACATGTAAAGCGTGAAATTGGCATTTTACTGCCAGAGCCGTATTTGCTCAAGCGCACCGTGCGGGAAAATCTTCTCTTTGGACTCAAAATCAGAGGCACGCTCGAAGAGGCTCAAAGTCGTATGAATGAGGCGTTAGAACTGGTTGGGCTTTTGCCCAAAAAGTTTCTGCACCGCGCATGGCATGAACTCTCCAGTGGGGAGACTCAACGCGTAGCACTCGCATCCCGACTCGTACTTCGCCCTCAAATGCTTCTGCTCGATGAGCCCACCAACAGTCTTGATTACAGCGGTGTTCCGCAATTTACCGACGCCATTTTGCACGCGAACCGTGAATGGGGCACGACCATCGTCATCGCCAGTCACGATCTTTTATGGCTGAGTGAAATCGCCACGCGCAAAGTCGGGCTTCACTTTGGACGTTTGATGGACTTTTCAACAACCAATCTCATCGTCGGCAAATGGCGCGAAAGTGGCGATGAGCGCTTTTTTGACTTCGATGAAACCCAAAGCATGTCACTTCCAAAAAGCTACCGCATCGGCGAAAAACGAGGCGTGGCGATCAACCCACGCGACATCTCCATCGCCATCGAACCCTTTACATGTAAAGACGATACCGTCTGTTTAAAAGGGGTCATCCGTGACGTGTTACATGTCACCAAAACCAATGAAATTTCCCTTAAAATCATCATTGGAAATCATGTATTAGAGTGTGTAGAAAGCTTTAAATACTTCGAGCGCTACCACTTCTACCCATCGCAAAATGTGTATGTTAGTTTTGCCAAATCAGCGATTAAAGTGCCATCCAAAGAGGCGTGATGATCAACATAGTAAAGATTGTTGTGTCTTTTTTTGAAATTGTTTTGTAAAAAATGTGACATTATTGGTAAAAACTTCTTTGATAACTTGTTTCTCTTTGTACTGTTCTAAATCAAATTGTATAGCACCTTTTGCTATGCCACATTTATATCTATCTCTAGGTTCTGTACAATGTTTATAGCATACACAATAGATAAAATTGTAATCGTTCTTTTGTATATTTTGAGCACTTAATAATTCTTCTAATGCTCGCTTGCCAGCTTCTAATTTTCCTTTTACATCATCATTTTCGATAGAAGCAGGTTTGAGATTTTTAAATTCAATGCAATAGATATTGTTATCATGAATGTAAAGTGCATCAAACGACTTTGGTCTGTCATTGGAATTAGGGTAATTTGTTTCAATGATCTTATCAAAGTTGATAACTTCTTGACTTTCATCGTTGCATAATGAAACATTGTTTGCATCGTCAAAACTTGTTATTTTAAAAGTACTTTTAAACGAAGAATATTCTCGAATGAATGAACCAATATCAGCCATGTAGTAAGTTCTCGCTATCCATTTCATCAAACATATCGAAAGGCTCAGACAATTTTTTAAAAATTTCTGCGAGTGTTTGACTGTTGCTTTCATTCATTTGTTTAATTTTCCCCTCTTGAGCAAGATAAAAATTTGAATCAATTTTTTCTAATTCACTGTATCTTTGCAAAGCTTCTACCATATAAGGGCTATGAGAATTTACCAAAACTGTTACTCCATTTTTTACTAAACGGACAATGATGCGAGCCATAGCAAGTTGCCATTTTGGATGTAAGTGAACTTCTGGCTCATCTAAAATAAGACACATTTTTCGACTGATAAAACGATTTTCATTTAGAAGTTGAAGGAGTCCAAAGGATTTAATACCAAAAGCTGTATTTGCCATTTCTATTTTGAGTGGTGCTTTTGCAGGTAAGTATTTGTAAAAAAAGAATTTTCCACTTTCTAGCTTGAATTCTCCACTCATAATCTCTTGAATTTCTTCTTGAATTTTTATTTGTTTTTTAACGAGAGGATAAGGATTTGGTTTAGAAATTTTGTCAAATAAATCCCAGATAATGTAGGGGTATTTTATATCAAAGTCAAGTTCATAATCAAATTTTTGTCTTTCTTTCATCTTTCCAATGCTATTAAAAAAATCAACCATATCAAAAACGATTGGAGATTGAACAATAGTTGCGTCAAAAAAACGATTACCTTCATCGTTCCCTCTTGTAAATATTTTTACAAAGTTTTTCCCCATAATGTCAGCACTAGCTATCTCTTTTTGCGCATTATCCAGCAACTTGATGTTTGCTATTGTGCCTTCTTGAGTAACATTGGCATCAAAAACTAAATTAAGTCTTATTGCTAAAATTTCTTTTGCTCTTTGTTGTGAAGCTTTAGTTTTTGCAACGATATTATCAGATTTAATAAGGGCAAATAATGCTTTTCCTAGAGTACTCTTCCCCGTATCATTTTCGCCAGCTACAACAGTAAGTCCGTTTATTTTAATATTGGCTTCTTCTATCGCACCAACATTTTTGAGTTGAAGCTCCATTTTTTTACCTTTTATTTCAGATATTGTTTATTATAACATATAAAATATTATGCTAGAATACTCCAAAAATATACGGAGGATTTATATGGTAAATTCAAGCACCGAAAAAATAACCTTCAATATGCCAGTCGAGCTCAAAGAGAAAGTGATGCAACTCAAAGATGAGCTGAAAGTTTCGCTTTCAACCATTTACAATGATGCGGTGAAAAACTACATTCAGCAAAAAGAGCGTGAGCGGTGGCAAAAAGGGGCGGAGTTGGCTTTGGGTAATGCAACGTATTTGGACACGGCAAGCGATGTGGGAGGAGAGCTGTATGACTATTCTTCAAAGTGAGATATGGATGGTGGAGTTTTACCCCAAAGTGGGCAGTGAGATTGCCAAACTTTGCCCTGCTGTCGTGGTCAGCTCCAACGAGATCGGTAGACTTCCGCTTAAAACGATTGTGCCCATTACCGAGTGGTCAGCGCAGTATGCGCATTATCCATGGATGGTAAAACTTGAAGTTAGCACGCAAAATGGGCTTTCTAAAACGTCTGCGGTGGACTGTTTTCAGATCAAAAACTTTTCGCATGAACGTTTTAGTGAAAAACTAGGCGTAGTGGATGCTGTGACGCTGGAGCTTTTACATACGACCATTGCTCAAACACTGAACCCTTTGTATGGCTTAAAACGTTAGATAGGTATTCTATAGGGTATACTGTAGTTTAACGGTCGATAGATCACACACAAAGGTAGATACGATGAGGCAAAACTCTTTTTTACACTGGCTCGGATTTGGGATTTTTGTGCTGATTGTTTGGCTCTTTTTTCCTTTTTTGAAAAGTTTTTTTGTTGCACTCTTGATGGCACTAGCCGTTTCGCCACTGCATCATCGCTTGCAACGATTTCTCGCCAAACAACCCCGACTTAAAAAAATTGCGCCGGTGCTTTCGGCGAGCATTGTGACCTTGGTATTTTCGTTGATTATTTTTGTGCCGATCACGCTTTTTTTATTCAATCTTCTCAGTCACCCTTCCGATACGCTCGATCTCATTCGCTCCGTTGGCGATCAAATTGAGGCGCAAAGCAAGCATCTGTCGAGTTATCTGACGTGGATTGTCTCTCCCATTGAGAGTTTGATCGAGATGTCTAAACTGCACAAAGACGAGATTACCGCTACGTTAGCAAGCTTACTAGGTAATGGACTGAAAACGTTTATGGCGATGCTGGTGGATATGGCGATGGTCATTGTTTTTTTCTTTTTTCTTACCCTCTACGGGCGCAAAATCATTCTGTTTCTCTTTCCTATTATTCCTTTGGGTCGCTCGACCAAGCGCGAGTTTTTAGAAGAGATGACAACGACGATGGCGGTGGTGTTTTACTCTCTCACGGGAGTGATGGTTGCGCAAGGGGTTGCTTTTGGCGTTTTTATCGCATTTTTTGATGGTTACAATGCTTTGTTGTTAGGATTTCTTGCGGGGATCGCGTCGATTATTCCTATTGCAGGAACGGCCCTGGTGTGGATTCCGATTGCAGCCAATGAGTACTTTCAAGGCAATACCTTCAATGCCATTATTATAGCGGCGTATTCATGGGCGATGTTAGCCTTTTTTATTGACAATATTTTCAAGCTTATGTTGCTGAATTTTGTTAATAAAACGCTCAGTAACGGCAAAAAACGGGTCAATGAATTTATCATCTTTTTTGCGATTGTGGGTGGACTTGCTACATTTGGATTTTGGGGATTTATCTTAGGACCTGCGATTATCGCACTCGCCATTACGACGCTAAGAACCTTACGCAAAGCCAACCGCTCACATCTTGGTCATGCGTAAGACTGCATTAAAAGCTTAGTTTTTGGTGAGTACTTGGATCTCTTTTTGAAGTTTGTCCAGTTTTTTCATCAGGTGTTTGATTTCGCTGCCTTTCATGACATCGTCCATATCGGTGTTGGTGACGTTTTGGGTGGTCTCTTTAAAGGCTTGGCTGAGTGCTTCAAATTTTGCTTTGGCTTTTTCGACCAAAATTTCGTAATCATCGGCTAATGTCTCTTCAAGATCGTTGAGCTTACATGTAAGCTCATCTTTGTTTTTATACACATAATACGCGCTAATACCTGTAATTGTCGCACCGAGTGCGAAACTGAGTAAGTGATTTTGATTCATTGTGTCCTCTTTTGAGTTTTTATTTTTGCTAAAGAGCTGTGAAAAGAGTGTGATAGCAGTTGTAACATGGGAAAATTGAGCGATACTTCCCGATGCTTTCTGTGCTAAAAAACGACTTTTTTCTTCGAGCGTAGCTGTGAGGTCGCTGACATCGTCTAGCATGAATGTGACTTTTTGGCAAAGTCCACTTAATTCATTTTGACCTAGAGCGATAAACGCGGTTGCTTTGTGCATGGCAGTGATATGTTTAAGTGTAAGAAAAACAATAGCGACGGCGATAATAACCATGCACACCATGATAATCCCTATAAAAAGGGTGAGAAGCTGCTGATCATTCATTTGAGAGCCTTTCATATCTAGTATACTCTTCTTTATGAACATTACAGTTTGGTTTTAGAATTTAAGCCTTAGAACCGTGTTATATCCCATTTTCCGTCTTTGTAAATCAGCTTAAGGCTCTCTTTGGCACCTGCTTTAGTGGTATTGGTGTCGGTGTCGAACATTTCGTCGCATTCCAGCTCAAAATGGATCGTTTGATCATCCAGCCATACCGTGTTTTGTGTCACGCATTGATCGGGGTAGCGGTGTGAAAAAACTTTAAGAATTCGCTCATCGCCAAACGTATAAACGCTGATGGGATGGGACGCTTCGGCTTCGGTGACAAAAAAGATTCGCGAAGGGGAGAGATAGGGCATGACACTTAGCGGTGTCTCTTTGCCATCGCGTAAATCAATCGTATAATAAGACTCCATGTCAGGCATAAAATCGCTGTAAATAAGGTATTTTTCTTTCGCAAAACAGCCTTTAAGCGTGTAGAGGAGCGTTTTGAATTTGGGATCGCTGTTCACGTATTCGTCTTGAAGCGCTAGGGTTTGCCCGTTTTGAAGATGAACGATCATGCGATCATTTTTTTGCGTGAAAAAGGCTTTGCATTGTTCCAGTTGTGTGGTATTGACATCGTGCTCAAAATAGCTCATATCAGCGTTCAAATACAGAGCAAAGAACATGACTAAAATCCCATAAATACGTATCTATTTTTCTGACATGTAAAGATAGATGTGGAGACTTTGGCTAATTGACACTGCAAAACGGACAATGGTGTGTTCCATTCATGTTTTATTTTAAAGCTAAGCAATTTTTAATCCACAATTAGGCGTATTTTCTTCCTGTATGGGTAATGAGCGCATAAGCAATAAGCGTACACAGTGTGGCAACGAGATAAGGTACACTCATTCCCAAATGTTCCCCAATCAATCCAGAAGCAATAGGCGCAATCGCCGCCCCTCCCCAACGCAGAAAGTTGTATCCACCCGAGACAATGTTTCGCTCAAAACGACTTTGCATCACGTAGGTCGTAAACAAGGAGTTATTGATGCCTGAGAGCAGACCACTCAGCACGATGAGAACAACCATCATCCAGAGGGCATGAACGCTCATCAGTCCTATCAAAACAGCACTGAAACACAAAAGCACGACAGGAATAATTTTCTGCGCACGCCAATGGCGCTCCAAACGGGTACTGAGCACAATGGAACCCAATGCCAGTGCCAATCCCCACCCAAAAAAAAGCAGTCCAATTTCAATCGGAGTCATATGCACCACAAGTGGCGAATAGGCTAAAACAACGAAAAAAGCGTAGTAGTAAAACATCGCTCCAATGGCGATTTTTAAAAATTTAGCATCGCAAAAAAGGGCTTTGAGCGCACCCAGACCTGCTGGCGTAGGTGCTTTTTTCTCCGCAGGCTCTTTGACAAAAAAGAGGACTAATACAAAAGCAAAAACGGTTAAAAAACCTGTGATTAAGAAAGGATAACGCCATGAAAATTGCCCGACAAATCCACCTAAAAGTGGCCCTGTAGCGATGCCAAATCCAATCGCACCTTCAAACAGACCAATGGCTTTGTGGTAATCAGGCGAGAGTGCAATCAGCAAAATGAGTGCGGTAGCAAAAAAGTGCGCATTGCCGTATCCCCATGCGGCGCGAAAGAGAGCTAAAGAGGTAATCGTCTCAGACGTGGAGCATAATATGGCAGAAATCGCCACAGCCAAGAGTCCAAATGCCATAACGTTTTTATCGCCAAAACGACTGGCTAACATACCAGCAGGAATCATAATCACCGCCATCATCATGATGTAGGCGCTAAAGAGAAGTTCAACTTGCCAATTTGTAGCACCGAGTTGTTTGGCAATATCAGGCAAAATGGGGTCAACGACGCCCATTCCCATAAACGCGAGAAAGGTTGCAAAAGTGGTTATTTTTTGCGCGAGCGCATTTTTGTGCTGTGAAAACATGAGAGACCTTAGGATATTTTTTCTAAAAGAGCAAAGAGGGTTTGTTTCTCTTCGGGGGTAAAAAGGTTTGATAAGTTTTGGCGAAAAGCATTGACGATGGTTTCGGTGCGCGCTAACATCGCTTTTCCCTCAGCTGTGACTTCGATGAGGTTGGCACGTTTATCGCCTAAAACCTCTTTTTTGATGATCAACCCCTTTTTTTCCAATGAATCAAGCGTGCGACTGACTGTTGTTGGACTTTTGTTGAGCATGGTAGCGAGTGTGGTTTGGTTCGCTTTTTCGCAAGAGCTTAAAATTTCAAGCAGAATGCGCTGTTCGGGGGCAATGCCTTCTTCATTGAGAAGGGTAGTAATGGCTTGATTGATTCGATTGGCGGTGTGAGCTATTCGAAAACCGACACTGTTGTGAACCGCTTCTTTCATGAGAACTCCAAATATTTGTATATGCAATTATTGCGTATACAAGCTTATAGAGATTTAAAAAGATTGAAGTAGTCTGTTTATTGATTTAAGCAAATATTTCATTTACATGTAAAGTGTACATAGTGAGAGTTATTACGTCAAAAAAAAGCAAAAATTACTCCATTGGATTATTTTGATCGTAAAAATAGACTTGGCCACGTCCACTCTCTTTGGCTTGGTACATTGCGATGTCGGCTTCTTTGATGAGCATTGCACCATCGATGTTTGTGCGAGAACCAAAAATGGTACAGCCGATGCTAGCACCAAGGAGATAATTACCGTGGGCGAGGGCGTAGGGTTCGCATAAGAGGGCTAGAATCTTTTTGGCAATGCTTTGCGTCAGATGCTCCGCAATGCCTTTTTGCGTGCCCAAATTTTTAAGTAAAACGATAAACTCATCGCCTCCAAGGCGTGCGACCATATCGCTTTCGCGAATACTCTCTTTGAGTCTTGAAGCGGTTTGAATCAAGAGCATATCGCCAGCGTCGTGTCCATGTGTGTCGTTGAGCTCTTTAAAATGGTCCAAATCAATAAAAAGAAGTGCTCCAAAATGGTTCTCTTCGATGCTGTGGCGAATGGTCTGCTCTAAAGTTTCATCGAGTAAGCGTCGGTTGGCAAGATGGGTGAGTGGATCGTAGTAGGCGAGTGCTTGTATCTGTTGTTGCGCTGCTTTGTGGGTTGTGATGTCGTTAAAATTGGCAATATAATGCGTTGTTTTCCCTTTGGTGTCGCGAATAGCGGTGATCGTGATGGATTCGGCATAGATTTCGCCATTTTTGCGCTTGTTCCACAGTTCGCCTTGCCAATAGCCATGCTCCAAGAGTGCTTTCCACATCGATTCGTAAAAGGCATGGTCATGCTTATCGGATTTGAGAATACGTGGCGTTTGACCAATCATCTCATGCTCACGGTAGCCCGTGATGCGCGTAAACGCTTCATTGACCTTCACGACTCTCTCTCTGGCATCGGTGATAAGAATCGCCTCTTGTGTCTCAAATGCAACCGCGGAGAGGTGAAGTTGCTCGGCTCTTTTTTGCGCATCGATGTTGATGTACACTCCCGTAAGAAGGGTAGGTTCATGCTCTTTTGACCATTCGATGACTTTACCGCGCACCTGAATCCATACCCATAGTTCATTGACGGTTTTCATACGCCGCTCAATCAAAAAGCTTGAGTTTGCCTCGATTTGTTCTTGGATGAATAAGCGCATATTGAGGGCATCTTCAGGATGCGTTAGGGCAATAATTTTGTCCCATGAAGGCTCAAAAGCGCCAGGTTCTAGTCCCAGAAGAAGAAAACATTGTGGATCCCACGCGATACGATTGATTTTAAAATCCCATGTCCAAAGTCCCGTTTGGGTCGCTTCCATTGCCACGCGGAACTGTTTTTCATACGAGAGTTGTGCTCGTTGGCGTTCGTTCTCTTTGTAGTAGCGCACAATCAATGCCAGCGCAAGAGCGCCTGAGAAAACAATGAGTAGCGTGGTAATCCCAAGCACTTTTTGGCGCTCTTTATCCCAGTAACCAAGAGCATTGGACTCATTGGTGTGTACCTCAACCACAAAAGGGAAAAACTTTGCCACGCGAAACACATTGAGCGTGGGTTGCTTGTGGATGCCGATATGGGTGAAAAAATCGTCAGTGTCTTGGGGATGTTCTTGGCTGTAATGCGAACTTCCAAGCCGTGTGTTTGGATCACTGCTGAAGAGCGAAATCCCATCAATGCGCCATAACGTGAGCGAACCTTGCTCAAGAGGAAGCGTATAAGTGTAGCGGTTACTGAGATAATCCATGTTGAGGTTGGCGATCACAAAATAGGGGCGTTTTTCAAAAGAGACTTTTTTCAGCAAAGGCAAAAAGCTAATGGCATCTGTTTGAACAGGATTCTGGATGCTACTCTCTCGTGCCACATCAAAATCCCTTCCCTCCCAAGGTAGACCAATGCGCAGTAGCGGTGTCTCCCCAAATGGAATGGGCAAAAAATGCTCCAATGAAATGCGCTTCCCGATATTGGGCTTATGAGAGCTAGCGATAATGCCTTCTTTTTCATCTAAAAGTGACAGAGATCTCAGATACGGTGCGTTACGCAAAAGTTCGTTAAAAATGGAGAAAAGTCCCTCTTGCGAAGGTTCTTCATGGCTAAGAGGGGCTAGCCGGTCCATTGTGAGGCTGATGTGTTGCAGTGTTTGTGAAAAGTGTTCTTCCAGCGTATAGGCATGAAGATTGGCAATGTGGCGATGGGTTTGAATTGCCTCTTGGCGCAAGTTGGAAAGTGCTACAAAAATGAGTCCGATCAGAAGAGCAACGATGATAATCCCTGCTATAAAATAGCGTACGATTTTTTTCTCTCTTCGTAGAAACGTCTGCATAAGGCTCTCCTACTTAGGAAAAACAATCGGCTCTAAATGGTGACGCTTCGCCGCTTCCAAAAGCCTTCCATCGTGTTTGATTGCCACGATAAATACTTCGACTTTTCCTTGGAATGCAGGCTCATTTTGAGCCATCGCCCAACCATAGGGAACCACATTAAAAGGTTTTGTTGGTGCAATCAGTTTTGCCCACTCGCGCTCTTCAACCATGCGAATCCCAAAAGGATAATCGGTCATAAACACATCCGCACGCCCCGCTTCCACCTCCTGTTCTCTTGCATGCAACGAATCAACGACGCGTAATTGAGCTTTTTGCAGACTCTTTTGCATGAGCGCTACATGGTATGTTCCCTTCGCCACGGCAACCACGACACCCTCTTGGTCGATGTCATCCCATGTTTGAATGCGTTTGTTACTTTTGGATGTGACGGCGTAAACATCGCTTGCAAGATGTGGGGAGGTAAGATAAAGACGCTCTTTGCGTTCGGGTGTGTGTCCGATGGCAAACATCGCCATATCGCATTTTTGGGTTGTGATGTCTTGAATCAGCGTAGCAAAAGAGCTCTCTTTAAATGCAAGATTCACGCCCAACTCTTTGGCGAACTCTTTGGCAAGATCGACATCGATGCCCATGAGTTCTTGGGTTCTTGGATTGACATAGGAGATACTATAATACTCAGGCCAGATACAGACACGAATTTTTCGAGTTTCCAAGATGGTGGAGAGAACATCGGCACACAGTGAAACGCTCAACGTAGTGATCAGCGTAAGGATTAAAAACAGATGTGCCATGTGCGAACCCTTTTCATAAACGCAAATATTAGGATTTATAGTATAACACAAAAAGATTTTCTAAATTCATAATTTAATTAAATCGTGCTAGAATAAAGGCACCAAAGCGAAAGGAGCTTACAATGTTTGTTAAGTTAAATGATAGAGTTTACCTCAATGCAGATCGCATTACACGCATCAAAATTGATGAAGTGCAAGATGGGATTCGCGTGCGTTTTTACGAAGGTCAAAATCAAGTGGCAAAAAGCCACAAGTTTGATAGCGTTGAAAAAGCAAGTGCGTGGGTTGAAAAAACCATGAACCAAAAATAAGAGAGGATCACTCCTCTCTTCCCTCTTTTTTAGGTCTAAGGTTTAGACTGACTTAATTACTTACTGGAGAAAACAATGAAATTAGATTGCAGTGGTTTGGCATGCCCAGAGCCTGTTTTACAAACCAAAAAAGCGTTAGAAGAACTTCCCAATGACTCTGTTCTTGAAGTAACGGTGAGTTCTTTAGCGTCCAAAGAGAATGTGATGCGTTTTGCACAAAATGGCGGATTTGACACGCGTGTGCAAGATGTGGAAGGTGGCAAAAGCCTCATAACCATCGTCAAAGGTTTTACATGTAACGTGGTTGGGAATACAAAAGATGAACTATTTTTAGACAAAACCCTGTTTCTCAAAAGCGATAAAGTAGGCGATGGCGAACTGGGTGCGAAACTGATCGTCGGTTTTTTGAAATCCACGTTGGAGCTTCCCAAATTGCCTCGTCGCATCATCTGTGTCAACCAAGCCGTCCTTTTAACAACGGCCGATGAGAGTGCGCCCATTATGGAAGTACTTAGAGCACTGGAAGCCAAAGGTGTTGAGATCTATTCCTGCGGTGTCTGTTTAGAGTTTTATGGTGTGAACGATAAGCTTAAAGTCGGTAAAATCGGTAACGCTTTTGGAACGATAGAGATGCTTTTTGGCGGAGAGGGTACTATTTCATTGTAATAACGCTTTCAAAGCAAAGCTTTTCAAACTACGTTAACACTGGGTTTTCCTCAGCGGAAGGCTCATACTACTTCTTGATCATTTAATGCTCAAGAAGTTGAAATTAAGGTACTAAATGAACAACGAAGCAAAATTGACCAAATACGTCAAAGCTGCGGGTTGCGCTGCCAAGCTGGGTCCGGGAGACCTCACAGAAGCATTGGGAGGACTCTCTTGCACGCATAAGAATGTTTTGGTCGGCATGGATACGAGTGATGATGCCAGTGTCTATTATCTGGATGAAGAACGCGCCCTCGTCCAAACGGTGGACATCATCACCCCTGTGGTGGATGATCCTTTTGTGTACGGACAGATTGCTGCGGCAAACTCGCTGAGCGATGTGTTTGCGATGGGTGGCGAAGTCGCTACAGCGATGAATATCGTAGGCTTCGATGGCTGTCATCATCCTCGTTCGGTGCTTAAAGAGATACTCGCAGGCGGACAAAACAAAGTTCAAGAGTGCGGTGCCATCATCATCGGCGGACATACGATCGAAGCGCCTGAGATGACGTATGGCATGAGTGTCACAGGTTTTGTACATCCTAAGAAGATTTACCGCAACAACACACCACGCATCGGCGATGTGCTGATTTTGACCAAGCCTCTTGGTATGGGCATTTTAACGACGGCGATTAAAGCAGATATGCTGGAAAATTCGGTGATTGAAAAAGTAGCGTCAATCTTAGCAACGCTGAACCATAAAGCGTCTCAAATCATGAGAAAATACGACGTGAGTGCATGCACCGATGTGACAGGTTTTGGACTCTTTGGACATGCGTCAGAGATGAGTTTCAATCAAGTGACCATCGCATTTGAGATGCAAAATATCCCCATTTTAGACGAAGCCAGAGCGCTCGCGGATATGGGCATCATCCCTGCAGGTGCGTACAATAACAAAAGCTATTTAAGCTCCAAAGTAGACGCTAAAGTGCCGCACAAAGATGAGATCATCTTGTACGATGCACAAACTTCGGGAGGACTTTTGATCGCGGTGTCACAAGATGACGCACCCAAACTTTTACAACATCTACTTGATGAAGGGTTAACATACAGCGCCATTATCGCAGAAATTTTGCCATTGGGTGAAAAGCCACTGCTTTACATGTAAAAGTATTTAACACTAATTTAACACTTCGTCTATAAACTCACCCCTTAGGAAAATTGGGGTGAGGAGTGGGCATGGAGTATCTTAAATTTGCGATTGATTATGGCGTGTTGGGAGTTCTTTTTGCGATGAGCATCCTCTCGTGTGGGCTTTTTGTTGAGCGTGTTTTTTTCTATAAAGCGTTAGATGTTACTTCGTATAAAACCAAAAAATCATTGGAAATTGCGCTGAGCGATCATCTTACCACCATTGCGACCATCACTTCCAATGCGCCTTACATCGGGCTTTTAGGCACAGTTCTTGCGATTATGCTTACCTTTACAAATATGTCAGAACAGAGCATTGAAACGTCCAAAATTATGAGCTCACTGGCACTTGCGCTTAAAACAACAGCCGTTGGACTGGTTGTTGCTATTGTATCGATGGTATTTAACAACATTTTAGTGCGTTACTCTGAGCGATTTTTAGCAGTGTTCGATGAAGAAATTTGATAGCATCAACGTCATCCCTTTTGTCGATATTTTGCTCGTTTTATTGACGATTGTGCTGATGACATCGACCTTTATCGCCAAAGGAATTTTGCCCATTGATGTACCAAAATCTGCTTCAACCCAGACGCTAGAGCCTTCCAGTGTGGTTTTAAGCATTGACGAGCAGGGCGCGCTTTTTTTGGAAAAAACGCCCATCTCTCGCGAAGCACTCCAAAACCATCTTGATACCCTAACCAACGAGACGCATTTTTCGATCAACTGTGCGAAACAAGCTCCGTTTGAGTTTTTTGTGACTCTTTTGGATATGCTCAATGCGCACCATTTTAAATCGATTGATATTGTAATTGAAAAATGAGACGACTGAGTTTTGCCTTACTGCTTTCGTTGATTTTACATCTTGGGTTGCTTCTGTTTTTCATGATGTTTACACCTCAAAAGCCAAAAATTTTGGCTCAAAGTGCACCTGTTTCTCTACGAATCAGCACAGTCATTGCGCAAAGTGAAGCGCCAAAACACGAGGTACATCAGCAAGAAGCGATACCACCTGAACAGCCTGAACCAGCACCTTTAAAAAAACTTCCCAAAAAAGAGAAACCCTCCAAGCCTGTTTCCCTTCCTATGGCAAACACGGCTTTGGAAAACAACGTCTCCGCTCCTATAGCAGACGCCTCACCGCTTCTTACTCCAACACCTCAGAGTGAATCTCACAGCGAAACCCCCTCGTATTTAGACCTGCATAAAGATGAAATCGCTCAAGCGCTTCAGCGTGCCAAATCCTACCCTGAACTTGCGCGAAGACGCTCCATTGAAGGTGTGGTGGAAGTGAGTTTTATCATCAAGCCCACAGGTGAAGTCGAAGAGGTGGAAGCCATTTCTAAAAGTCAGCTTCTAAGCAAGGCAGCCATCGAGAGTGTGCACAAAGCCAAAGGTTATTTTCCGCTTCCTTTGGAAAATGTGACGATTAAAGTGCCGATTGTTTACCGCCTAAAATAATAGACTTCTTGCCTAACCCCTTGAAAAAAGAGTATCGCTGATAGCGCATCACTTTTTGAAACTAAAAACATCGCCATAGTTTCGGCTATGACTCAATTTTGAGTTTCAAAAATTAACGCACTCTAAACGAGCTCTTATCTTTTCAAGGGGTTAGGCAAGAAGTCTAGTTTTTAACACAAATTTGACACTAATTTAACAGTGATTTAACAAAGACTTTTTATACTCCAAGATTCGTAAAATCATGGGAGGTCGTATGAAAAGAGTTTTGGGCATTTCGTTGGTCGTATCGACGTTTTTAATGGCAGAAACAGGCGTTTTAGAAGCCATTACCGTTGAAGGTGAAACCTTCTCAAAAGAGGTCAAAAATATTAGTGGGGAAGAGCTAAAATCAGCCGATCTTGCCGATGCACTTTCGCGCAACAGTGCATCGATTACGATGATTCGAGGCAGTGGCATTGCCAATGATATTATTTTGCGCGGGCAAAAGAGAGATAATATCAACGTTTTAATGGATGATGCCAAGATTTACGGTGCATGCCCCAATCGTATGGATCCTGCTATTACGCACATCAATGCAGACAATATTGAAAGCGTGAAAATCATTGAAGGACCTTATGATGTCGAGCATTTTGGAACATTGAGCGGTTTGGTTGTTGCTGAAACCAAAAATCCGACTAAAGAGCCAAACGGCGATGTTAATTTAGGAATCGGCAGTTACGGTTATCGTAAAGCTTCGGCTAGTGCGGGTGGTGGAAATGAGTATATTCGAGCTTTGTTTAGTGCGTCAACCGAACGAAGTGACCAGTACAAAGACGGTAACGGTGATACGTTTTATGACCAACTCGCTAAAACGACGACAGGAACTTATCAGTATAAAACAGATGATTTACGCGCCTATGAGAAAAAAACATTTATGGGAAAAGTTTTCATCACACCTGTGGAAAATCAAGAACTTCGTTTAGGCTACACGCTCAATCGTAGCGATAACGTGCTCTATCCTTCGCGTATGATGGATGCAGACTACGACGATAGTGATATTTATACCTTAGGTTACAGTCTTTACGACTTGGGAACGTTCTCTAAAGAACTTGCTTTAGAAGCATTTTATTCCACAGTAGAACACCCAATGTCGAATAAATACCGTAAAACAAGTTCGTCAACCAGCTATACGGTCAATAAACTTGAAACAGAAGTTAAAGGTGCCAAGCTTAAAAACGTGATGGATTTAGGTGGCGGAGAACTCACGTACGGTGTTGATACGAGTAAACGTAATTGGGATGGCAAGAAATATACCTATACCATTGCAACCGGAGCGGAAAGTGGTGTGACGCGAACGGGAATGCCCGATGTCGATACGACCAATCAAGCACTATTTGCCCATTACGACAAAACAATCGATCGCGTGAACGTTCAAGCAGGCGTGCGTTACGACGATACGGATATAAAAGCCCATCGTCAAGGCGTAGCAACGGTAACACGTTACGAGAACGATTATGAGGCACTTTCCGCCAATACGATTGTGACCTATAAAGCGACCGATAACGTGGACTATTTTATCGGTTTCGGTAAAGCTTCTCGTGTTCCTGATGGTAAAGAGCTTTACGGAGCGACCAAATCAACGGGTATTTTAGAACAAACGACCAATTACGAAACCGACTTGGGATTTAGAGTGCATTACGAAAACCTTGATCTAAAAGGCAAGATCTTCTATTCGGACTTGAAAGATTATATCTATTATAACGCTACAGCGCAAAAATACGTTAACGTTGATGCGACGATTTACGGAGCGACACTGGATGCTTCTTACGATATCGCAAGGGCATGGACGCTCGGTTATGGCATGAGCTACCTGAAAGGCGAAAAAGAGACGCCACTTGCAGGACAAACCGATAAAGATTTAGCGGACATTGTACCGCTTCGTGCCGTCACTTCACTCACATATCATGAGGGAGACCATCGTTTAAAAACGGAAGTGGTCGCGGCGAAACGTTGGGATAACGTCGATAGCGACAACGGAGAGCAAATCCTTGGAGGGTATGCTATTTTAAATGTCAAATACAACTACAACGTGACCAAACACTTTGATGTTACCCTTGGCGTTGACAATCTCTTCGACAAAACCTATGCGACCTCCAATACGTATAAAGACCTCAGTTTATTAACTGGAACGGACGGAGACGTGATGCTGATCAATGAGCCAGGTCGCTACCTCTACGCGAACCTTCGCTACACGTTTTAAGCGTTACATGTAAAGATGAGGTACCCATTTGGGTGCCTCATCTTGAGCCAATGCCCTCTTTAAAATCCTTTAACCTTTTTGTGCTACACTTCTTAGAAGAAGCAGGGATGGCTTGTGAAGGAGACTTTATGGAAGCAAAATACTATCTCTTATGCCCACTTTGCAGTTATGAAACCGAACACATCTCTCTGGCTCGAATATCCCGTCACACACGATTACAAAAAAAATGGATGGTCTGTCTTGATTGCCGTCATCTCCAAGAAAAACCTCACCCCAAACGACTTTTTTTCCAAGCGATTAAAGTGTTATGGTTACATGTAAAGCATTTTGTCTCAAAAGGACGTAAGCATAACCCTTCGATGATTTTTCCAAAAATGTTGCAAAAATCTTCCTGTCACAAGTGCCATAGCGCGCATCTGCTTGAGTGGGATGGCAACTGCCCAAAATGCGGAAGTGCTTTTTTGAAAAAAGTGGTTTAAGCACGAAGCGTTTTGCGCGAGATGTTTTTAAAGTAGAAAAAAAGTATTCCAACGACGATAAAAACAAACGGAAGCGCAAAGTACCAGTGCGTTTTCGCCCACGTAATGGCTCCCAAAATGACATCACCAAAAAACCACACAGGAAGGATGATCAACGCTGCCCAACACCACGCCGCGATGAGGTTAATGAAGGCGTATTTTTGAGCGCTATAGCCTGTAAGTCCGATGGCGATGGGAATGATGGTGCGCAGTCCGTAGAGGTAACGCTGCACAAAAATGATGGGCCAGCCATGTTTTTTCAGCAACAAGTGGGCTAAGGCAAATTTGCGTCGTTGCTGTTTAAGCGTGCGATGCACATAACTTTTGTTAAACCGTCCGATGTAAAAATAGAGCTGATCGCCCGCAAAACCACCCAATCCTGCGATAAAAATCGCTAAAAAGAGGTTCATATCGCCTGTGTGGCTTAAAAGTCCTGCCATCACCAACCCGCTTTCGCCCTCTAAAATACTCCAGAAAAAAAGGATGATATACCCATACTCTCGCATGCTTGATAGTAAAAATTCTTCCATAAGTGCCGTTTCGTTGATTTAAAGTATCGTATTCTACTTAAAAGTAAGACTTTTTTTGATTACAAAGGTTGAAGTGTTGAAAAAAAGGGGGAAGGGCAAAGAATTGCACTCAGACCGGGCAATCTGAGTGCATCTTTTAAAGTGATTGAGTGATACACAAAAAGGAGGTAATGTCTTGGTAAAGAAAGTATAGGCGAATAGATTAAACGTGGTATTAACCTAAAGTAAATAAAACAACAACCGTGATATTTCAAGGTGAAATAGTTTGAAACCTTTGCAAAAAATGGCGCTATACTCTTTGTATCTTTACATGTAAAAAGGGTTTGCGTGATTATTCATCTGGATTTGGACTGTTTTTTTGTCTCTGCTGAGCGCACGAGAACGCCAGAACTAAAGGGAAAACCCGTCGTGGTGTGCAAAAGTGGCGATACCAAAATCTTCAGCACGCAAGACAGTGAAAGCGTTATGACCGAATCAGTCGGAGGGTTTAACGGGTTGATGCAGCACAAAAAAGCATTTCAGGGGTTTGATCAAAACGCATGGAAAAGCGAGTTCTTGGATGAGCGGGGCAGGGTGCATGGCATTGTGATCGCCAAAAGTTATGAAGCGAAAAAATACGGCATCAAAACAGGCACATCCCTTCATGACGCGCTGGCAATGTGTCCCAAACTGCTCATTATTCCTAGCGATCATCTCTTTTACCAACTCCTCTCCACCAAACTGCGCACTTTTTTGGAGACGAAGATTCCCATCTTGGAGCAGTACAGCATCGATGAGTTTTGGGGCGATCTCAAGGGGTGGGTCAAAGAGGAGCAGACGCATGCGTTTATGGCGTCCTTGCAAAAAGAGATTTTAGAAAAATTCGATCTGCCCATCTCCATTGGCGCGTCGAGTTCCAAGTGGATCGCCAAATTGGCGACGGATTTTAGAAAACCCTACGGATTGACCTTGGTTCCTCAAAAGGAGATCGCTTCGTTTGTCTCACTTATGCCCATCGCCACGTTTCCGGGCATCGGGCGCGTGCTTCAAAAGAAGTTTGAGAGTTACGGCATCGCAACCTTGGGCGAAGTATTGGAGCATCGTAAACTGGTCTTGACGTGGGGAACCATCGGCAAAGATCTCATCGCACGCATCAGTGGAGCCGATAACGAACCTGTCGTGACCAAGAGAGATCGCCGTTCCATCGGTATTTCGCGCAATTTTCATGTGATTCATAACCGAGAAGAGGTGCTTCGCCGTGCGATTATTCTTTCCCGTCATCTCTCCTACACGATTGCCAAACTTGATCTGCATCCAACGACCTATTATCTGTACTTGCGCTATGAAAATGGCATCTCTTCAAAAAGTTCTCAAACGCTTGATCGCTCATTTAGCGAAGGAATGTACCGCGAATGGGTTGCGCAGATGATCGCATCGCTTGACACCCATCCGCATTATGGCGTGCTTCACCTAGGACTTGCGCTTTCAAACTTCATCACCCCCACGCAAACCAAAACCTTTTCGCTTTTGTATGCAGAGTCCGATGAAAAGTCAAAACGCTTGTCCGAAAAGCTCACCAAACTACGCGATAAATACGGTGCAGACATCATCCGAAGCGGGGTGGAGAAGCAAGAAAATGGTGCGGATTAGGGTTTACATGTAAAGATTTTTTTGGAGGTTGGAAAGGTTAGTCATCGTATGTGCGCGATGACTAATTGATGGAAAAATGGGTATCTTTAGCGATAAGACTTTTAATATAAGCGTTCAAAGACATTCCCACTTCCATCGCTTTACGTGCGGCTGCCATGTGAAGTTCAACGCCTGGGCGAATGTTAAACACGCCATTAAATTGTTTTTGTGGCTCTTTGCCGAGCTCTTTACATGTAAGTAAATAACTCTCAACAGCTTCTTGAAAATTGGTTTCGAGTTCATCAACACTTGTCGCTTCAAACGTGATCAGGTCATTAATAAATTCGATTTTACCAAAGAAACATCGGTCTTCATGACTGTATTCTACCGAGCCCGTATAGTTTTGATAGGTCAATACATTAGCCATCAAATGCCTCCTTAAGTTTGTCTTGTATCTGTTTTACCAGATACGTTTTGAGTAAATTGTCAGGATGGGGTTTATGAAGATTGATGATCGTGTCTTTAGCTTTATGGTAAAACTTCACTCTTGAGCCATCACCTTGTAATACTTCAAAGCCAAGTGCTAACATCAATGCGGAGAGTTCATTCCATGTTAAATTCTTTTTGGGTGGAACTTCCATAAATTTAGCCCAAAGTTTATCTTTTTTACTCATGTGAAATGATACTATTTTTTAGTTACAAAAATCAAGCAAAACGATAAAGCTGTGTTTCTAATTGTTCTTGGTTTAGCCCCAACTCTTGCTCTTTTTCTAAAATGATCTCTTCGATAGTTTGACTCATTATTTTTCTCCTGTTTGAGTTGTTTTATTGATTTTTTTTAAAAAACGTTGATAATCATCTGCCCCCGATTTGTCTGCATTTTTTTCCCAGTATGGTCTGGACTCTCATACACGTTTCCATAAACTTCATAGCCACAAACTTTTTTTCCAATGTGTTTATACATTCCAGTATGCCTAATATATGAATTATAAAGTGTCTCAATCTCTTGATTGCTAAGTTCAAATAAAACTCCCCCTCTTTCTCCCTGAGCAGCATTGAGCTGTTTAAGCTCTTGAAATTTTGATGCCCTAAAAAGTGGTGCTTTATTCGCATCCTCACCCACCAAAAGATTGCGTACTCTTACATATGTTTTCATCGTTATATTCAAGATTGCACAATAAAGAAGCACTTTACTTTTTGCTAGCTGTTTCCCGTAGATTTTTTGTATTTGAGGATTATCAAATAGCTTTTCAAACTTCAAGTACCACTCAAGTTCTTTTTGGTTCTGTTCTATATACCAAGGCTCTTCAAAGAAGGCATTTCTATTATGAAAGCCGTTGTAGTAGTACCCTTGTTTAAGTGAGTAAAAAAATGCAAACCCTGAGTAGGCTTGCAAATACGCCCTGTACATATTTTTATCTTCAATTGGCTTAGTTGAGAGTGTCTCTAAAAGTTCAAAGCTCTTTTTTAAAAAATGGATATGGGGTTCTCGAAAGTCTTTACCTGCGAGCTTATCATCGGGGACATTATTTCCATACAAAAAAAGTTCACCAAGAAGAGGAAACTCAAGCAAAGTTCTTCCAAGAAAATGAGGCTTTGGTAAAAATGTACGAATATTGAGTGAAAGCTTAGAAACAAATCTCTGTTTATACCCACGTCTTGGCATCGTAGTAAAAAGTGCTTTCACAAACTTTACAACGTTCATCACAACATAAAGCGTCACGATAAGATAAACACTCATCAACAACCAAATAAGAACGATCAACAAAAGGCTAATCATAATTTCCATTGGCTTTTCTTCTCATCTTTACATGTAAAGCTAAAGGCATAAAATTTTATGTGATTGAGTGTATTGTAGCAAAAATAGAAGGGGAAGGAGGGAAAACCCTTCCTCAATTCCCGACGGCTTTGCCTGTAAAATGATTGTGGACTTGTGCCCAGTAGAGTGCTATGACTTGGTGGGTTCGTGCTGCGACGAGGTTGGTTTTAAAGAGACCATTTTCACAGGTTTCGCATTTTTCAAGTTGTGTGGATAGGGCTTGGTAGGAGAGACGCTCAAGGTGGTAGCGTTTTTGTTTGCATGCTTCTTGAAAACAGGTTAAGGTTACAGCTGCCATTTTGGACTTCTTTGTCGTAATGCTAAAGAGATTATAAAACGTGATTGTGATATTGGTGTTGCATCGAAGCTTATAAATTACTTAAAAAATAATTTTATAAGCTTCGATGCGTTATCCTATCCTCCCAGAAGCATTAAATTGAATCAAATAGGGTTAAAAAAATATGAGTGAATGCAATCTTTTAGATGTTCTTTCCACTAAAAAAGTACTCTGTGTGGAAGATGAAGCCTGTATTTTGAGCAATATTGTTGAATCGTTAGAGCTTTTTTTTGGCAAAGTGGTTGGTGTCAAAGATGGCATTGAAGCACTCGATGAGGCAGAACGTAACTTGTACGATGTCATCATGCTTGACATCTCCATTCCACACCTTGATGGTTTGGACGTGGTGAAAAAAATCCGCGAATTTGATAAAAAAGTTCCTATTATCCTTCTTTCCGCACACACCGAACAAGAATACCTTTGGCGGGCTGTGGAGCTTAAGATCACGCGTTATTTGGTCAAACCTTACGATAAAAACACCCTGATTAAAGCCTTGGAAGATGTGGCATTGGAGCTGATTGGGCATGTGCCGATGTTTCAAATAACGCCTACATGTAAATACGATTTTTGCAAAAAAACGGTTCATCATAACGATGAAATTGTGCATCTCTCCAAAAGTGAGAGCAGGCTTTTGGAGTATTTTCTAAAGCGCCTCCATCAAACGGTGACGTATGAGCAGCTTTTTGATTATATGTGGGAGTTTGAACAGCCGAGTAAAGAGGCGCTCAAATCCATCGTCAAAGAGCTTCGCAAAAAAATCGATAACAATTTTATTAAAAATCTTTACGGCGTGGGGTACGTGTGTGAAATATAGCTTTAAAGTCATCGTAGCGCTGTTTGTCGTACTGTACGCCATCATTACGCTGCTTTTTTTCAATTTTTACCGCGAACTGGCGATGAAAGATGCGAGGCAAGAGGCTATCTTTATCTTAGACACGATGAATGCGATTCGTGATTATGTTTCGGTGGTACAGCGCCCTTTGATTGAGGAACTTAAAGCTAAAAAAATGTTGGCAGAAGATTTTTTTGATCCCAAATTGCTTTCCTCTTCGTACATTACCCGTGAAATTTACAATATTCAACGTGCCAAAAAGAACATCAATTATGACTATAAACTTATCGCGACAAACCCTTTGAATCCTAATCATGAGGGCAATAGCTTTGAAAATGAGATTTTAGATGATTTTAAAGAGGGAAAATACCAAGAGTATTCGCAAATTATTAAAGAAAATAACCAACCTTACTTCTTTGTAGGACTGCCGATTCACAATTCGCACCCCTCTTGTTTGGAGTGCCATACGATGAACAGTGCTCCCAAACGCATGATCGAGCAGTACCATACGATTCCCGATTTTCAAAGTAAAGTGGGCGACATTATCGCTATGATAACGTTTAAAATCCCCGTGTACAGCATCTTAACTTACCACATTAATGAGTTTGTGGTGGGTGGATCGGTCATGTTTATCGTGTTTATTGTCTTCATTTTGTTTATCTACAAAATTTACCGCAATGAACAACGTCTCAAAGAGAAAACCAACATGCTGATGATGAGTCAAAACCGCCTCGCTTCGATGGGCGAAATGATCGGCAATATCTCGCACCAGTGGCGCCAACCGCTCGCACAAGTTGGAACCATTTTGATCAATCTTGAATTGCACAGTGACAGAGACAAACTCACCAAAGAGAAGCTAACGCAAAAGATCAAGGAAGCGAATGATCAGCTTTCATTTATGTCAAGCACCATCGATGATTTTAAAAACTTTTTTGTGCCTGATACGTCTAATAAAGAATTCAGTGCGCAAGAGGTCATCTACAGGGCACAAAAATTGCTCAGTGCTTCGTTGGAAAAGTACGCGATTGCTGTGCAGATCGACATTCAAAGCAACTTTACACGCTTGGGGCATGCGAACGAGATTGTTCAAGTGCTCATTAACATCATGAACAATGCCAAAGAGGCATTTTTGGCACGGGACATTAAGGAGCGAACGATTCAGATTACCGCTTTTTTAGACAACGATATTCCCATCATTACGCTTCAAAACAATGCAGGGCGCATTGATGATGCGATTATTGAAAAAATCTTTGACCCGTATTTTACAACCAAAGAGTCGAGCAGTGGGCTTGGGCTTTACATGAGTCAGATGATCATCGAAAAAAACGGTGCGACACTGCGCGTTGAAAATGTTGATGACGGCGTTATGTTTACAATTATCTTTTAGTTTTTATATTTAACACAAATTTAATACTTCCCCCTTTTCTCCCCTTTTTTACTGATACTATTTCCAATGAGGCATTCGTGCTGGTTGATCTTGAATTCATTGATATTTTTTCATGGTTATGAAAAGGTAAAGGTGATGAGAGATTCAATTTTTCAAAGGAGGAAACATGAAAAATTGGGACAAAGTGTTACTTGGTTTATTCATGTGCATCAATCTCTTTTCCATTGGTCTAAACGCCGAAGGAATGGAGGGGATGCAAATGACTAAGGAAGCAAGAGATGTCATTGCTAATCCTAAAGGGACAAAGGAGAGCAGAGGCGTTATCTCGTTGCAAGACTATATTGTCGAAGAGCAGGTTATGTATGACTGGCTCTTTAAAAACCATCCCATCTTCACCAAATACGGTGGAAAAACGGTGGGCAAAATGGCAGTCGGTGATCGTGGGCATGAGTGGGTAGCGGAGGGTCATGGTAAAGCGATGTCCAAAGCTTCTAAACGCAGTGAGGGTGAGGGCATTAGTTCTATGATGTACCGAGTAGCACGTGGTTCAACGCTTCAATACCCCAATAAATTCATTGGACCCGAAAAATGCGGTGAGTGTCACCCTGCGCAATATGAGACTTGGAGCAGGTCACGACACGCCACCACAATCAGGTTCCCAGGCGAACATCCAGAGTTTAACAACAACTTGACCGATCCTGTGTTTGAGAAAGATACAGCGTCAATTCTGCCTAAAGGAATTACCCCTGATGTCATCTATTGTACCGTAGGTCACGTTAGAACCAAATTAGGTTTCTTCGATGCGTGGTTACTTCGTGGAACCTACCATGTGGATGGTGGTCTGCTTAAAAACGGTACCGGTCAAATTACCGCAGGTGCCAACCAATGGCAAAGAACATGGGCGCTTAACCTCACTCCTGAAGTGGCAAAGAAAATCAAAAAATGGGTTCCTGATTTTCCTGTAACGTTGGAAGAGTATGGCGACAATGGTGGTTATGTCAGAGGTTTAGCATCGTATGCGGCCAAATACAAAAAATCAATGTCTTTCCAAGCATCGACTTCATACTGTGAAGTGTGCCACCCTTGGAAGTTTGATTTTAAAAACCAAAACGAGCTTTTTGCCGCACTCGGTAATGCGAAAGAGCTTCAAAAACATACCATCTCTAAAGGCGTCTCCTGTGAAGAGTGCCATGGCGCAGGTGGTCACTTAGAGGGCGGTTCGGGTCTTCTCATCTCGAATTGTGAACGTTGTCACCAACGATTTGATTACAGTCCTGATTTGGCTAAAAACCCAGCGAATGTCGGTAAGCCAGACCTTGCACTCAGCTCAAAATTCAAATCAATGGGACCTGGATGTGGAACAGAGGGTGCTCAAAGCTACTTTACAGCGCACTATGAAAAAGGGATGCGTTGTTCAACCTGCCATGATCCTCATGATGTCACAGGACCTGTCACGGGCGAAAAAGATATTAAAGGTATGAACTATAACCCGAACCAAGGTTATTTAAGCTCCCTTTATAGCAAACCAAAACTCAAAAAAGAGTGTAAAGATTGTCACAAAGAGCAAGCGTATATCCAATCCAAATCGGATACGCATAGCAAAAACAGTTGTGCAACGTGCCATATGCCGTTCATGATGAGTTGTGAAAACTTCTATGCCATCCAGTTCCAAGATCAAGGTGGTTTTGATACACAACGCAGATCTCATATGTGGAAAATTGATGTCGATCCAAAACGTAAATCTTTGGTTGCAGGCTCTGCCGCAACGGGTCCACGGGATGCGAAAGATTGGCATTTTGAGCGTAATGATGAGGGACGTAACTTTGTAGATTTGATGTGGGCATGTGCACGTACCACATGGGCTGATAAAGATCAAATCGAAGCAAAAGGATGTCACAGTCCTGTACTCTCAGAGCTCAAAGAGACCCTTCACTTTAAAGATCAAAAACAAGCGTACGATGAAGTTATGGGCTGGCAAACACCGGTGAAAGAGAAATTCACACAGGTTAAAGTGGGCATCCAAGGGCTTTACGCCATGTTGGAAGTCAAAAAACTTTCACCATCGGATAAAACCAGAGTCTATGAATTAATCGAAAAAGCGCAAGAGACCGTAGACCTTCTTGAAAAAGATGGTTCATGGGGTATGCACGGATTTAAGTACACCAAACAACGACTTGATGCGGCAGTTGAGTATATCAACGAAGCACAACGCGTGGTGAACAAAAACCTCAAATAGGTGTTGCACACGTCGTGCGACGTTAAAGTGAGCTATGAATTTCATAGCTCACTTCATTTTACATGTAAAGGTATGAAGATGATGCGTAAACAACTCACAACAGGATTATTTGTATTTATTTGTTTGGTTTCTGGGGCGTCTGCTGGTGAGCTAAAAACACAAGTACAAAAAGAGTCATACAGTATTGGTGTATCCACAGGAAGCTATATCTCCAATCAACTTTTTGAGCAGTCTGAAATGGGTGCAAAATCGGATGTCAATGCGGTAATTGATGGCTTTATTGATGCCTTGAAGAAACAGCAAAAGCTCAAAGATGAGGAGATTGTTACGTATCTGAATGACCGTGCCGAGACGCTCAATAAAGTGAGTCAAGAAAAATTCAAACAAGCCTTAGATCAAAACATTGCTGCGGGTAAAAAATACATTGCAGCGAATGCCAAAAATAAAAATGTTAAAACAACCAAGTCAGGGTTGCAATACGAAGTGCTCACCTTGGGTGCTGGAGAAAAGCCTAAAAAAGAGAGCATTGTGATGATGAACTATAAGGCGTATTTGGTCGATGGCACCGTATTTGATGACACGTATGTGCGCAAAGAGCCAGCCCATCTTTCGATGATTAATATTATTGATGGTTTGCAAGAGGGCTTGATGCTGATGCCTGAGGGGTCTAAATACAAGTTGGTCATCCCCAATGAATTAGCGTATGGCAATGCAGATATGCAGGAGATTCCAGCAGGTTCAACGGTGGTTTTTGAAGTAGAGTTGGTCAAAGTGTTAAAGCCAGGGGAACTTGCCAATAGTGCAAAACCACTGAGCGATGAGGAAATAAAGCAAGCCCACGGTGGTATTGAGAAAAAGAGACTGTAGGTTTGGTGTATTCATCTACACGAATGGGAGGGGAAGATGGAAAATGACGGGAAAAGAAGAGCTTTTCTAAAAGTTTTAGGTCTTGGATCTGTGAGCTTGGGCACTGCGGGTTACAGTGTTGTCATGGAAGCAGAAAAAGCAGAGAAAAAACCGCATTATGGGATGATTTTTGATCAAAACAAATGTGTGGGGTGTACCGATTGTGAAGTAGCGTGTCGAAAAGTGAATGCCGTGCCTGAGGGTCAAGTGAGGCTTTATGTTGAAAACAAAACCGATCCAGAAACACCGATGGAGAAGAAGTATGTGCGCGTTTCATGTCAGCAGTGCGAAGAGGCTCCGTGTGTCGCGGTGTGTCCTAGCAAAGCGTGTCATAGGGATGCTAAAACGGGCATCGTGAGCATGAATCCTGATGACTGCATCGCCTGTAAATACTGCATTGTCGCTTGTCCGTACGATGTGCGTTTTATCAACCACAAAACCAAAGCGGCTGAAAACTGTAACTTTTGTCTGAATACAAATTTAGCCAAAGGCAAAGAGCCTGCCTGTGTGGAAGCGTGTAAATACAAAGCGCTCGTATTTGGTGACTTAAACGATGAAGCTTCGTACATCAATCAGATCTTACATGTAAAAGATTCCGTGCGCATGAAACCAACCTTTGGAACGAAGCCAAGTCTGCGCTACATACCAGTTGTCAAGGTGGGGGTGTGATATGAATGGTGCGATTAATTTTACCTACGGATTTTCACATGGCGTTGAGTGGGGCTGGCCGATCGCGGTGTATCTCTTACTTGCGGGCATTTCGGGTGGTGCTTTGATTGTTGCGTTGTTGGTACGTTTTTATAAAAAACAACACGAGGATACGCCCCTTTTAAAGGCGGCTTCATTGGTTTCGTTTGTCACGATTGCATTTGGTATGGTCTTTTTGGTAGGGGATTTGGAAAAGCCACTCTATTTTTGGAAGATTCTCATCAACTACAATTTTACGTCGGTCATGTCGATTGGTGTTATGGCGATTTCGATTTATATTCCACTCACACTGGTGATGTGTCTCTATCTGTTTGAAAAAGAGATTTCGATGGTGTTGGCAAAAAAGAGCCAACTCTTGGACTATTTTGCGCTTGTGATGGGAATTTTACGAAAATTTCGCCCTTTGATTGAGGTGTTAAGCGTTGTATTTGCCGTAGTGATTTGTGCGTATACGGGCTTTTTGATCTCTGTTTTGGTACGTTTTCCGATTTTAAATACCGCGATTTTACCCGCTCTTTTTGTCGTCTCAGGTCTTTCAGCAGGTACGGCATCTGCTAGTATGGTGGCTACGTGGTTCTTTAAAGAAGATGCCCATTCGTCAGATATGAAAACCTTGCATGTCATCGAATGGCCAATTATGGCGGTTGAGATGATGCTGATTGCGATGTTGTTTGTCTCGCTTTTAGTCGGTAACGAGTTTCAACAAACCACCACCGTTGCGTTTCAAAGTGGCGTGTATGCCAACCTCTTTTGGTTTGGTGTGATGGGGGTTGGTTTTGGGCTTCCGTTGGTGCTTAACTTTGCATTGGGCAAACACGTGGCGCATTCGAAGATGGCTTTTTACCTCTCTGGAATGGCGAGTGTGACAGGTGTTTTGTGCCTTCGTATGTTCATTATTTACGCAGGGCAAACGTTTGGCGTGTGAGACATATCATTTGATTTTAAAGGTTTAACATGAAGATTATATCCCTTTTAGGAAAACACTTTTTTTCGTATCCGTTTATCCTCTTCATGTTGTTTGTGTTGGGTTTGGGTGCTGGTGTGGCGACGTTTATCGAGAGTGCGTACGACACGCAGAGTGCGAAAGTCGTGGTCTATGATGCTGCATGGTACGAAGGGGTGATGCTTCTGCTCACCCTCTCTTTGATCGGCATTATCTACAAAAACAAAATGTGGAAAAAGTTTGGTGCGTTTGTGCTTCATGTAGCGTTTGTGGCGATTTTGATCGGTGCGGCATTGACGCGTTATTTTGGGTATGAGGGTGTGATTCATATCCGTGAAGGGTTGAATGAACATGAGATGCTCAGCGTTCAGCCTTACTTTCAAATCCGAACCGAAAAAGAGCTCTTTGAGTACCCTCTAAATCTAGCACAACTAGGCAATAACGCCTTTTCGTACAGCGAAATGATCGATGGAAAAGTTTTACATGTAAACTACAAAAGCTTCCATGCAGGCTCCAAAGGCGAGCTGAGTTCCGTGATGGTGGAAGCAACGTATGATACTAAAATAAAAACAGTGAAAATAGAAGGCGGCGCTGGTTGGATTGAGCCTCCAACCGTGCTGCGTTTTGATGATGTCGAAATAGCCCTCTCATGGGGTTCCAAAGTGGTTGAGTTGCCATTTTCGTTTAAATTGATTGATTTTCAACTGGAGCGTTACCCAGGTTCCAAGAGTCCCTCTTCGTATGCGAGTGAGATCGAAGTTCTTGACAAGGCTGAAAGCAGCACTTTGCCATACCGCATTTTTATGAATCACCCGTTGCACTACAAAGGGTACACGTTCTTTCAATCCTCCTACGATACGGACGAGAAAGGAACGATATTGGAAGTGAACAAGGACCCTGGCAAATGGCCAACCTATTGTGGGTATTTTTTACTCTGTGTCGGATTTATCGGCAACTTTTTTACCAAAGGAAGCAGGTTTTTAAGACTGCGCGCCTTTTTGCAAAAAAGCGCTTTAGCTCTTCTTTTGCCACTGCTTTTAAGTGCAAGCCTGCTTTTAAAAGCAGACACCATCGACTCTCTGGAACTGTTTCGTAAAAACTCGTATGAACATGCCAATGGCACATTTAGCGCTCTGTTGGTGCAAGATTACGCGGGGCGCATCAAGCCCATTAGCACCGAAGCGGTTGAAATTGTCCATAAAATAGCAGGTAAGAGTTCCTTATTTGGTTTGAGTCCTGAGCAGATGATCTTGGGTATGAGCTCCAATGCTGCTCTTTGGCAGGAGCTTCCCATCATCAAACTCTCCAACGCGAGCATTAAAAAAGTGCTGAACTTAGCCCCTGAAACCGAGTATGTCAGTTTCGCCTCGATGTTCGATGACGAAGGGTATTATAAATTGGCAAAACAGGTCAGTGCCGCCAATCAAAAAGCTGGGTCCAAACGCGATACCTTTGATAACGATGTGATTAAATTCGATGAAAAGCTCAACATCGCGTACCTCACGCTCAAAGGGGTCTTTTTTAAATTTATTCCGATTCCCAATGATCCTGCGCACACGTGGATCGCGCCTAATGATGCGTTTAGCCATCCTTTGGTGAGTCGCGATGTCAAAAGCACACTCAATGACTACTTTGTAGCGCTTCAAGAGGGTGTTTCAAACAACCACTGGGAAAACGCTAACAAAGCACTCTCTGAACTTAAAGAGAATCAACGCATGCTAAGCAGTGAGATCATGCCAAGTGAGACACGCATCCGCGCTGAAGTGCTTTACAATCACATGGGATTGTTTCAAAAACTCGTTGGTTTTTACTTCTTGCTGGGCTTTGGTGCATTCGCTCTGGCGGTCTTTTCCATCTTTACATGTAAACGTTATCCACGCCTTGAATCTGGCGTTTTATCGCTTTTTATCGCAGCTTTTATCGTCCATACATTTGGGTTGATTCTTCGGTGGTACATTTCAGGGCATGCGCCTTGGAGTGATTCGTACGAGTCGATGGTGTATATCGGTTGGTCGGCAAGTTTTGCGGGCATTATGGTCTTTCGCAAGTCCATTCTCTCCCTCGCTGCTGCGGCGATTTTAGCGGCGATTGTGATGCTCGTCGCACATATGAGTTTTGTCAATCCTCAGATCACCAATTTGGTGCCTGTGTTAAAATCGTACTGGCTGACCATCCATGTTTCGGTCATTACAGCAAGTTACGGCTTTTTGGGTATGGGCGCTTTGCTTGGCCTTATTACGTTGGTGCTCATGATGTTGAAAAACAAAAAGAATGCAACACTGATGAATGAACAGATCAGGCATCTGGTCGCGATCAATGAGATTAGTTTGATTATCGGGCTTTGTATGCTCACCATCGGTAACTTTTTTGGAGGCATCTGGGCGAATGAGTCGTGGGGACGCTACTGGGGTTGGGACCCTAAAGAGACCTGGTCGTTTGTCTCCATCATCGTCTATGCGCTCATTTTGCATCTTCGGTTTATTCCCAAATTGAACTCAGTGTATCTCTTTTCGATTGCTTCCCTTTTGGGGTACAGCTCGATTATGATGACCTATTTTGGGGTCAATTTTTACCTCACAGGCATGCACTCCTACGCCGCAACGGGGGAGAGTCCTGCTGTTCCTAGCTTTGTCTATTACACATTATTATGTGTATTGGGTCTGTGTGCCTTGGCGTACAAGGGTCGAGATGTTAAAACAATTTAGATTTACATGTAAAGGAAAAACAATGAAAAAAGAACTTCTCATTTTAATAGCGTGTGCCGTCATGGCGCAGGCTGGTTTTATCAAAGAGGGCATGGAAGCCAAAGAGAGTGGTGATCACCAAAAATTGGTTGAAGTGTATGACAAAGCGTGTAACGAAGGCAAAGCCTCTGGCTGCTATAACTTGGGCGTTTTGTACGCAGAGGGCACGGGAAATGTGGCGAAAGATCTTGCGAAATCGGTGAGCTTGTATGAGAAAGCGTGCAGTGCAGATTTTGCCTCAGCCTGCCATAATTTGGGGCTTTTGTATGCAGGAGGCATGGGGGTAAAACAAGATTTTGCCAAAGCAAAAGCGTTTTACGAAAAATCGTGCGCACAGGATGAAGGGTGTACCAATCTAGGGCTTTTGTATGCCAATGGTGCAGGGGTAAGTCAAGACTACGCAAAGGCTGCAGAGTTGTATCAAAAAGCATGCAAAAATGAGGACTTAATGGGCTGTAATAACTTAGGATTTTTGTTGGCACAAGGACGTGGGATGCCACAAGACTATAAAAAAGCGAGCGAATACTACCAAAAAGCGTGCGATGGTGATCTTGCGATGGGGTGTGACAATCTAGCTCTTTTGTATGCCGTGGGTAAAGGCGTTGCACAAGATTACACAAAATCGAGCCAATTCTACGACAAAGCGTGCAAAAGTGGGTTTGAAAAAAGCTGCAACAATCTTGGCATCTTATACGCGGAGGGCAAAGGGGTGAGTGCGGATAACACCAAAGCCAAAGAGCTTTTCAAAAGCAGTTGTGACAAAGGGCTCAAAGAAGGCTGTGAGAACGTTACGCTTTTAGAGACGATTACAAAGCACTAAAAAGCGTGTTAGAAAATAATAAATAGTTTACATGTAAAGGGAAAAAATGCAACGAAGAGAATTTTTAATTTTAGGTCTCGTGTTTACTTCATCGTATGCGTATGCACAAATGTTTCAAACCGTACCCGAAGCGAATGCGACGCTGATACAATCAGGCAAAGACAAATATGCGTGCCCCAACTGTGGGATGCACTTGGTGAAGTTTTACAAAACAAGCCATACGCATGAAAATCATCAGTACTGCTCCATTCACTGCCTTTACGAAGCAACGCAGGGCGTGATTCCCAAAGATGCCAAAGTGGTTGATACGATCACGTTAGAGCTCATTGATGTGAACAAAGCGTTTTATGTCGTGGGAAGTAAGGTGAGAGGGACGATGACGCGCACAAGCAGTTACGCGTTTGGCAACGAAAAAGATGCGTTGATGTTTGTCTCCGACAACGGTGGCAAAGTGATGAATTTTGCAGAAGCGTATGCCGTTGCGGCGGAGGATTTTCCTCAAGATTTTTCCAAATCTAACCCCGTAGCGCCTGTCACAAAAATAGAGGTTCCCAAAGATGCAAAATGCCCCATCTGTGGTATGTTTGTTGCCAAATATCCGCAGTGGGTTGCGCTGTACGATGGCGAGAAGAAGTTCTATTTTGATGGTGTGAAAGACATGATGAAATACGCCTATGCTAGAAAACTAAGCGGCGATAAATTCTATGTCAGTGATTATTATAAGCTGGCAAAATTAGAAGCTACCAAAGCCTTTTACGTCATTGGCTCAAACGTGTATGGACCAATGGGCAGTGAACTTATCCCGTTTGCGAGCCAAGAAGAGGCGCAGAGTTTTGCACGCGACCATAACGGTCAAAAGGTGATCGCTTTTGATGAAATTACCGAAGCGTTGGTCAAAAGTCTATGAAATTTTTAACCATGCTTGCCACCTCATTTTCGATGCTTTATCTGATGTTGGTGGTGCATGCGTTTAGTTTTCCGAGTCAAAAAAAAGCCGAAGAGCTCACCGCACTCTCTTTACATGTAAAAGATGCCAAACCCTCTTTGAGCTTTCCAACGAACGCGTACCAAAGGTTTGTCTATGTTCCGTAAAAATTTTGTCGAGTATGCGATTTTACTGCTTTTTAAAGATCGAAATGACCATCTTTTTAGCTTTCTGATCTTCTCGTTTATCGTCTTTATCTTAAGCGCGGTACTTTTTATCTCCGACTCGTTGCAATACGATTTGATTCGAAGCATCAACGCTCAGCCTTCTATCGTCGTTGAAAACACGAGAGTGGGCAGGGCGTATCCGATGCACGAGGGGCATGTGTACGATGTTTCTCAAATGACAGGTGTCAGCAGTGTTGAAGGTGTGGTCGATGGGTACCATTACTTCGCGCAAAAGCGTCTGTGGTTTCACATCATCGGCGATCCTAGCTTAGCCAAAGATGAGATGCTCATAGGGCAGGGTGTTCAAAAAGCGATGGCAGAGCTGTACTACGAAGAGGAATTTCATTTCCTCACCGAAGAGCGCCTCATCAAAGTCAAAATCAACAAAATCGCTCCCAAAGGGACGAACATTCTCTCCAATGATGCGATCTTTCTCAATCCCAACACGGCGCGCGCCGTACTCGGCATGGAGATGGATGAATACTCCAAGCTTTATGTAAGCGTTCCAAACCCCAATGAAGTGGGCAATGTAGCACTTAAAATCGTCGAGATTTACCCCAGTGCGAAAGCAACGACGCAAGAAGATGCCATCGGTGCGGTGCGCCATCTGTACTACTACAAAGGGGGTATTTTTATGATTTTATATGTGATTGCGTTGGTCTCATTTTTTATCCTGCTTAAAAATCAGATCGGGTTGGTGTACGGCGAAAAGAAAAAAGAGATCGCCATTTTGCGCAGTCTTGGCTTTTGCATCAAAGACATCATCGCGCTTAAATTCATTCAAAACAGCGTGGTTTCCATAAGTGCGTATCTTTTAGGCGTGGCGCTGGCGTATGGGTACGTGTTTGTGCTTAACGCGCCTTACCTTCGCAATATTTTCTTAGGAAGCGAGCTTGAAAACAGCATCTCTCTCACGCCTGTGATTGACATCAATCTTCTCTTTTTGATCTTCCTCTTTGGCGTCATTCCGTTCTTAGCATTTGTCATTTTGCCTGCATGGAAAATCGCGATCAGCGACATGAGCGAGGCGGTAAAATCATGAGTCACATTCTCATTCAAAACCTAAACAAGCTTTATAACCCTAACAAACCCAACGCCTTTTACGCGCTTAAAAATATCAATCTCAGCATCGAAGATGGCGAAGTCGTGATCTTAAAAGGGGTGAGTGGCAGTGGCAAAAGTACGCTGCTTTCGCTCATCGGAGGACTGAGTAAACCCAGTTCGGGCGAGATTTTGGTGAACCATCAAAACATTGCCAAACTGCCTGACATCATGAGTTCCGCTTTTCGTCATCAAGAGATAGGCTTCATCTTTCAGTCGTTCAATCTGTTGGAAGGTTTGAGCGTTTATCAGAACATCGTAGCGCCCTTGGCGTTGACAACACTCAGCAAAGAGGCGATTCATGAAACAGTGAGTCGTGCGATGCACCTTGCTAACATTGAGCATAAAAAAGACCAGAAAGTCGGTAGTTTAAGCGGTGGCGAGAGACAACGTTGTGCCATTGCACGCGCTGTCGTAATGGAGCCTGCTATCATCTTAGCCGATGAACCAACGGCGAATTTGGACAAAGAAAATTCGCTGATCTTTATTGAGATTTTGAAAAAATTTAAGACACTGCATCAAACGGTCGTCATCGCTACCCATGACACGCTGTTTGATGATCTTTCGTGCATTGATCGATGCGTGCACATGCGCGATGGTGAGATTTTGGAATGAGTATCTTTTTATCCAATGAGATCATCGTTTTTTTACTCATTGAGCTGATACTCATCGTCTTGATGGCGATTTCGCAGGTAAACATCCTCACGATTCTGCGCCATTGGGATTTTGATGCGACCACGCCGTTGCAGTATGCGCTGGAGAAAAAGAACTATCTGGTCAATACGATTCTCTATTTTACGCTTACATGTAAAGTGATTTTGTTTCTCTTTTTTATCCAATCGCTGAACTCCTTAGCGGGCATCGTGCCTGGTGCCATGTGCTCCGCAGGCGTTGTGGGGGCGAACCATTATGGCAACGCGCTTCTGCTTTTAAAATTATTGCTCATTTTTGGATTTGGACTCTGGATGATCGTCAATAAACTCGACCTTGCGTGCATTACCTTTCCCTATTTGAAACGCAAATACCTTCTCTTTACCCTGCTGTTTGTCGGTGTTTTGGGTGAATTTCTACTGGAGATCCTCTACTTTTCCAACATTCCGCTCACGGTTCCCGTCTTTTGTTGCAGCGTTGTGTTTCAAGCGCCCAAGCTTCCTTTTGGCTACACCCAAACGCTGTTAGTCCTCTTTTTTTACACGCTTTTGGGAGCGATTGTGCTTTTCAACACGCTCAAACAGACGATGGCAAGCTTTACATGTAATCTCATTTTCTTGTTCATCGCCTACTACGCCATTACCTACTTTTTCGGGCTTTACATCTACGAAATGCCTAACCACAAATGCCCGTACTGCATGCTTCAAAAGGAGTATTATTACATCGGTTACTTCATTTGGGGTTCACTCTTCTTGGGAATATTTTTTGGAATCGTGCCGTTTTTAATCGAGCGCATTACGCAAAAATCGTACGTCTATCTGCTCAAATACTCTTCTCTGTGCCTCATCATCACCGCGCTCATCTGTAGCATTTACGTGGTGCGCTACTACCTGATGACAGGGGTTTTTCTATGATGAAATCCTCCTTTGCCACGGTGCTTCTTTTAGGCGTTTTAGCCCTGCTGATTGTCACCATGGACATCAGCGAAAGTCGTGTGTTGGTACGCCATGGCAATACGCAACAAGAGCCTTTGGAAATCGTTTTAGATCAGTACATCTGCATCGAAAGCCGCGTACCCATCGTCGATCTGTTTAACTCCGCCCAAGCGGTTTTGCCCAACGGCGACACCTACTTTTTCAATGATGTTGGCAATGTCCTTTTGTGGCTAGAGCGTCAAAAAAACAAAGAGAAGATCGTCGTGTGGGTCTACGCGCAAGATACCGAACGCTACGTCTTAGCCAAAGACGCATGGTACTCACGCGTCGAGATCACCCCGATGGGATATGGCTTTGGAGCGTACGAGTTTCGCCTTTACGGCAAATCTGACTACTACTTCAACGAAGTACAGCTTTTCGCCCTGCGAGGTGAAACTCTCTTGCATCCGATGATCAATTCGCTTTTGATGAATAATAAGCTCTAAGTCAAAATCTTTACATGTAAAGATTTTAATGCTCAAATATGGCTGTTTTTAAGCAGTTCAAACAAACGCTTATTGATAAAATAGACTTCTCTTCCCTTTTTTTCACTCACTAAAATGCCTACTTCTTCCAATGCTTTGAGGTAGTTTGTGGCAGTTTTGCGTGTGATGCCCAGCTCTTCGACTAAAAAGTTTATTTTGGTGTAGGGGTGTTTGAAACTCTACTCCAACAACTCTTTGGAGTAGAGTTTTGGCAAAGTTTTTAAAATGACCTCTTTGCTCTCTTGCATCGTTGTATTGATGGCGTTTATGAGCACGATGCTTTTTTGTGCTGTTTGCTCTACGCCCTCAAGCATATACATCACCCACTCTTGCCATGCGCCATCACTACTCACGGCTCTTAAAAGACGGTAATACTCCGACTTGTTTTTGATGATGTAAGAGCTAAGGTATAAAATGGGGATGTCTAAAAGTCCACTGAGCATCAGGAAAAGGATGTTGACGATGCGCCCCGTTCTGCCGTTGCCATCGTAAAAAGGGTGAATCGCTTCAAACTGATAATGCACTATCGCCATTTTGATGAGCGCATCAAGATCATCGAGCTTGGGCGTGTTGATGTACTGCTCCAAATTATCCATCAAGGCATGAATGGTTTGTGGATTTTGCGGTGGCATAAAAACGACTTCACCGCTGTGTTCATTTTTAAGCACCGTTCCGCTTTGAGAACGCATACCTGCATCATTTCCCTCTAACACTTTTTGAATCTCGATGATATGTTTTTTGAGCAATAAACGATGCTCCTCAATTAACGAAAACCCCGTATAAAGTGCTTCACGATAGCGTTGTACCTCTTTGGCTTGTTGGGAGATAGCGGCACTGCTCACACTCGCACGGTACAGTTCATCGTGCGTGGTGATGATATTTTCAATTTCCGAAGAGTCTTTGGCTTCTTGCAAAGAGAGGGCATTGATCAAGATGTGCTGATTGGGGGATGGAGTTTGCCACGCCTTTGAGTTCGGCTAAGGCACGATTGGCGCTGATGACTTTTTTAAGAATTTCTTTTGTCTCTAACTCGATGCTGAGCGGAAGCAGTGAGGGAATGTACTCATCAGCCATGAAACCCCTTTGATATGCGTCATTTTTGTAGCAAATTACCCATGTTGTATAAATATGGGTAATTTTTTCATTATTTTACCCAAGTATTTTAAAAGTGGGTCATTTTTTAAACTCAAAATTGAATCATAGTTAAAGTTATAATGATGGTTAAGAGTTAATAGACTGAAAATAAGCAAAAACGTATTCTGTATTATCCTGCGCCATTTATGTTATATTATGTGATTTATCAATCTAAAAGGAGCCTTTATGTCGTACATTGCATTAAGAAAAGACTTAACTGAGAGCAAAGAAAAATGTGAGTTTTGCCCCAAACATATGACATCCCTCAAAGCGTTTGTGCTTTTAGATACTAAAACAGGTAAAGAAGTATACGCGGGTCCTGTATGTGCAAAGAATCATATAGATCCATCAATACATCTAAATCACTTACCAGATTTCACAAAATTCACGTTAGGCACGGAAGAACATCGTGGCTCAAGAGGTGGGCATGTGGGTAGCGGAGCTAGTACTCCTGAAGAATTACGCAAGAAAAAAGCTCGTGAATATCTTGAACTTCGTGAATATAAAGTCATAGGAACTTTAGTACCATCATACAAACCTCTGAAAGATTACTATGATATTTTAAAAATAAGAGATTTAAATGAAGGTGAAATAAATCATATCATCAACATTGAAGCAAGAGCACCTTATGAATTAAAGCATGAAACATTATTGAAGTGCTATAACTATTTATTTTGGATTGACGTAGCATTGCTAAAAGTAGACTCTACAGGTATTACGTATTTGAAAAACATGAAAACTACTATTCTGAAATACAAAAAGCTTTCTTCTAAACAGCTGGAGGGAACAAATAAGTGGTTAGAACATATAGAAGGAGTACCAACCCTTCAGGCATAGAATGAGTGTAACTTTTTCATCATCGGAATAGATAAAACTTTTCAACTGAAAAAAGAGGTGGTTATATTGGCATGTATGAGAAATAGCTCTAGGTGATTGGTTTCAGTTTTATTCTTTGTTTTGAGTGAAAATCTAGGCTTTTTTAGACTTATTATGGACTATAAATCTTTAGGCATTAGGCATTTAACGTAGTATATTTTTGATGATTTGAAAGTTGGCGAGAGGGTGTAGGAATCGAACCTACCAGCAAACGGTCAACCGCCCACCCAATCGGCTTTGAAGGCCGTGGTGCACACCAGAGTCACATACCCCCCGCAAAAGGAAAATTATTCTAACCAAGATATGCTTTATAGAGAATAAAGTCTCCATCGCATCACACGTGTTAAAGGGGAGAGATGCGCTTACATGTAAAGCATGAAAACCAAAAGCAATCTAAAATATTTAGACAGGCGTCGCTTAGCGCTTTTGAAAAAAAGTGATCAGATCGTCTTTGGGCAATGGCTTGGCAAAGTAATATCCTTGAAATTTATCGCAGCCAAAAGAGGTGAGCAAGGCTATTTGTTCGTTCGTTTCAACGCCTTCTGCGAGCACACTCATATTGAAATTTTTCCCAATCGCAATAATATTTTGAACCATTTTTTGAGCGGTTTTATCTTCGACAATCGTATCGATAAAACTTTTATCAATTTTTAGCTCATCAATAGGCAATTTTCGTAACATATTGAGCGAAGAGTATCCTGTTCCAAAATCATCCATCGAAATTTGAATGCCACATTGTTGTATCTTATGCAACAGTGGAAGAATATAGTCAACATCTTCAATAAAAAGATTTTCGGTAATTTCAATTGTAATCAAATCCTTGTTCATCCCAATATCGTGAATGGCGTTTAAGAACTGTTCCAAAAAGTCCGCTTCCATAAATTGACGTACCGAGATATTAATGGACGTTTGAAACGTTATCCCCAAGGTGGTTTGAATCTCTTGGAGTGTGCGCGAAAGAATGAAATAGCCTATTTTGACCATTTGCCCAGAAGCTTCTGCCACTGGTATAAATTGATCGGGTGGCACAATGCCTAGCGTAGCGCTTTCCCACCTCGCTAAAGCTTCCACCCCATGAATAGATCCCGTATGATCTATCTGAGGTTGGTAGACGACAAACAGCTCGTGATGTTCTATCGCTTTTCGAAGTTCATGCTCGATTTTGACATGTTTGAGATACTCATCTTGCAGGCTGTCTTGAAAAATTTGAGCATGGTTTTGAATCTTTTTAGATTCATACATTGCAATGTCAGCTGCACGCAAAAGGATGTCAAGAGAGTTACCATGATCGGGGTATTTTGAGATGCCTATACTGGCTCCAACAATGAGTGTCAATTGATGGAAGTGATAAGGTTTGGAGATCGGGAAATCGTATCGATCAGCTTATGCGCAAGGGCTAAAAGCGTCTCATCTTTAGTCATATCAGTTACAATAGCAAACTCGTCACCACCATGCCTCAGAATGGTTGCATTTTTGGGTGTGACGGCTTTGATCCTTTTGGAAAGTTCCACTAAAAGATAATCTCCATATTGGTGTCCAAAATTGTCATTGATATTTTTAAAATGATCTAAATCGATATAAAGGATACTAAAAGGAGGCGCTCCTTCAAAGAGCCAATCGCTAATATTTTTTTGAAGGTAACTTCGGTTGAAAAGGTTGGTCAGTTGATCATGCGTCGCTTGAAAGATGAGATCAGCATTGCGTTTTGCATCCGCTTTGGCAATGGTTTTAAAGAGCAAAAAGAAGATAGCATTGATAAAAGCAAAGATAGCAAACTTTTGTAAGAAATCTTGCAGGACAATGTTTAAAGGAATACGCACGCTTATCCAAAGCTTGTAGGTTTTGTCATAGGTGAGAGAGGTCAGGTAACGCTTCCCTTTTAAATCGGTGTTGGTAAATGAGATCAAATATTCATGTTCTCGAAACTCATCCATCGCAATATGATGCGTCTGTGCGATAGCCCATCGAATCGCTTCTCTTGCGTTGGGTTGCATGGGGGTTGAGTAGGCTAATGTATTGTCGATTTCATCATCGGAGAGGTATTGAAAGTAAAAATCTCCATCACGAACAATCGAAATGCTATGGTGATGGGATTGATCTGCATTCATCCCAAAACTTCCAAATGAATCTTTGACTCTCAGTGCTGCTGTTATAATCGTAACGATACGATCCACTGTTGAATGGGTTTAAAGTAAGTACGCCCAAACACCATTTTATGGCTTTTAAGCGTTGCTAAAAAAGAGTCTCTGCTGCTCTCTTGTTCTATCAGATTAGGAAATTTTGTGACATCATAGCCACCACTGACGGATGTCATGGTACCATCAGGCTTCACAAGCGCAATTGCGTCCATAGAAGGGTTATCCAAAAGCGTCGTGTTTAGAGCCATCATGGCATCTGGATTACTTTGATAGTTTTTATCTTCTAAGACATGAGACCCTACGATGTTCAAAATCGTCTCTTGTGTTTTAAATAAAGAACGGGTGGAATCAGCAATCAGCCTGACCTTGTTCTCTTGTGTGATGACATAGTCTTTATAAATCGTTTTCCAGTTTAGGTACGATAACGTAGCAAATAGAATAAGAAAAAAGAGTACAAATACATAAAAAATAAACCAAATATTTTGCTGTATCTTTGCCATGATCTACCCTTATACACAATGCTTTCTCTTTAGAGCATCGTTTTAATATCTAATGTTTTAGCTTCTGAAAATCATACCTTACAAGCGTTATAAACGCGTTACAAAGGAATGAAGAAGATCTATGCAGCGCAAGCAAACATCCAATCCAAAAAGCCTTTATAGAGAATAAAGTTTGCTTCATTTATAATGAAGCTAATTTAAGAAAAGGGGGAAAATTACAGATGTTTCGCATACTCATACTCACGTTTTTCCCTCTTGTGATGTGGGCGGCACAAGCCAATCAAGGGGAAAATATTTGGGTCAAAGTAGGGCAGATTTATGGCATTGAGCCGCGCCTTTTGTACTCTATCGCCAAGGTTGAGAGTGATCTTGACCGCTATGTGGTGGCGTTTAGCGCCGATAGGATGACGCCAGAGCAAGCTCAAAGACTGAGTACCTTTTTAAAGCAAAAAGGGATTGAGAGCAAGCAACACACGAAGGTCATTGCGATCAGGAGCAAAAACAAATATGAAGCCAGCCATGTGGTGCATTTTCTCTACACCAACAACTATCCGCGTTTTGACATGGGCATCATGCAGATTAACTCGATTCATAAGCCACTTCTTGATAAAGCCAATATCTCGTTGTACGACCTTTTTGAGCCAAAGATCAACATTCAAGTCGGAGCCTACATCTTAGCGACCTGTTTTGCGAGACACAAAAACAACAAAGATGCCATCAATGCGTACAATGGCAAGATCAATGACAATCCTTACTCCGCCAAAGTCTTTAAAGAGTTCCAAAAACTCTACAGTTCGTATCAAAAAGACAAAACCAAGCTCTATTACCGCGATCCATCATAGTTCGCCCAAGCGGTAGCCTACCTCTTTGATCATCTCTATGGCACCTTCAGGGAGTTTTTTACGCAAACGCTTAATGAGTGCGCGCATATTTAAAACACTTGTCTCTTCGCCCTCCCAGACATACTCTTCGAGTTCACTAAAAGTGATCACGCGGTGACGATCTTTGATAAAAAGGTCTAAAAACATCCCCTCTTTTTTGGCGAGTTTGATCTCTTCCATGTTTGGGTCAAACAAGCGATGGTTAGCATAGTCATACGTGTAGCCGATCCACAAAGAAATCGTCGATGTTGGCTTATGACAGAGTTTTTTCACTTTTTGAACGAGTTCATAGATGAAAAAAGGCTTTTTGAGGTAGTCATCACAGCCGATCTCGTACGACGCTTGGATCTTTTCCAGATCATGGTTAGAGCTGATGATGATGGCAGGAATCTCTTTATGGTAGATGCGAATCGTCTCTAAAATAGAGAGTCCATCGATGGATGGGACGTTGATGTCTAAGATAAAGCAGTGATACCCACGGTTGAGTGCGTCCAGTGCTCTTTCGCCATCCATAAACAGATCGACCGTGTAGCCCTCTTTGATGAGGACACTTTTGATGACATTGGCAAGGCGTTCGTTGTCTTCTAAAACCAAAATTTTCATGATATATTTCCTAGTGTAATCGAAAAGCAAGCGCCCTCTGAGGTGTTGCTTACGCGTATTTTTCCACCCATTTTATCTTCGATGATGAGCTTTGACATGTAAAGACCGATCCCATGACCACTCTCTTTGGTGGTGTAGTACGCATCAAAAATGTTGGGGAGTTTATCGATGGGGATGCCTCCGCCGTTATCTTTGATGTCGATAATGACTTTTTTGGAATGATTGTAAATGCGAATGGAGATGATCCCTCGCTTGATCTGTTTGTTCTCGCGCGTCTCTTTGATCTGATCTTTGGCGTTGTTGACGATGTTCAGCAGGGTTTGCATAAACTCATTTTTATAGCCGCTGACCATTAAATTTGTGGCATGGCTGACATCGATGCTAACATCAATGTAGTTGTATTTGATGTTATGACTGATGATTTTCATCATCGTCTCAATCGCCTCATTGACATCAAAAACCGTTCGTTGCGTGGAAGGCATAATGAATTTTTGAAAATCGTTGATCGTGTCGGTCATGTAGCGCACTTGCACCATGATGGCGTTAACATACTCATTACTCTGTTCATCGCCTTGGTCGGCGGAGCTGTAAACATGCTCTTGTGCGATGGTTGCGATCTCAACCAGTGGGTTTTTCCACTGATGCGCGATGGAAGAGAAGATTTCGCCAATTTCGGCGAGCTTGGACTGTTGGATGATGAACTGCTGGTGTTTGTTTTTTTGCAGCTCAATCGCCTTGAGTTCCTTTTCGCTGCGAATACGCATGTAGATGTTATGAATAAGCCCCAAAACTAAAAAGAGTAAAAAAGGAGAGATCAAAAAGACAGCATCGACGAATTTTCGGTGCTTGTCAAAAAACGTTAGCGGCGCATTCACAAGCTCAAATGCTTTGACACTGGCGTTGGGATAGAGCCCAAACTGTTGGATTTTTTGCACGTCAAATTGGTATTGGTACTCTATGAAACTCTTTACATGTAAAGGCGCTAGCTTTTTATCGAGCACATCGATGACCATCTCTCCTGTGATTTTCCCCACGTTTTTGACAGGAACCAGTTTCCCACCAAACGCACCTTTGCCAATGAAAAGTGTGTCGGTGATAAAAACGGGCAAAGCGCTTTTTTGAATCATCGAAGCGATTTGACTGTTTTTATACAGATTGCCGTATTTGTCGTTGTAAAAGCGGATGAAAAAAACCGCTTCTTCTTTGTTGGGTTTTGAAAAGCGCTCTTCAAGCTCTTCGAGTGTGGAAGAGCGGATATACTCGATCTCAAATTCACTGTTGTGCTCACTCATCGCTTGGCGAATGAAGGGTTCACTGTCATCGCCATTGGCGCTCGCATCGTTGACGATGTAGAGTTTTTTAAGGTCGGGCATCATTTTAGCGATCATCGGGATCGTCTCAGGAATGGCACGTCGTTCTAAAATGCCATAAATACGATCTTCCAGCCCCTCTTTTTGAACATCTTCGATCTCAAATTGTTCCAATCCTGTAAACAAAACAGGCTCATCGGTAAAAAGTTCGTGGTAGTACTTGAGAATAAAATCATACGCAAATTTGTCAACCGCAACGATGAGGTCATACTGATGATTCTTGAGTTGAAGTTTGTAGAGTTCACGCAGCTTCGCGTAGTACTCTTCGGAATTAATGCGCTTAGAGTCCATGTATAAAATGTTGGTGGTGATTTCAGGGTGGTTGTAAAAAACCTCTTCCATCCCAACAAGCACATCATCGCTCCATTGAAAGCCTCGGTGATACGAGTTAATGATGAGGATTTTTTTGTCATGCGCAACGAGGGAAGGCGTGTAAAAAAAGCTAAAAACCATTAAAAATAACAGTAATTTTTTCATCGCAATGGTCTCTTTTTTAGATCTATTATAGCATACATGTAAAGGGTTCTCCATCTCCGAAATGGGAGATGGAGAAACGCTTTTAGTACTCTAAAAACATCTTTTGAAGTGCTTTTTTATCGCTGGTTTTCGTGAGACCCAACATTAGAAGCACACGTGCTTTTTGAGGATTAAGCGTTGTGGTTGCGATGAAGCCGTATTTGGCATCGTCCACTTCGCCCTCAAGTGTGGTACTACCACTGCCGACACGACTACTACGTGCTACTACAACGCCTTTTTTAACCGCGTCCGCAAGAGCGTCTTGGGTCAGTGGGAAAGGATTGCCATTGCCCATGCCGGCATGAACGATCGCTTTTGCACCTGCGCTGACGGCTGCTTTTACCATCACATCGGTGTCATTTGGGTGGGCGTAAACGATGTCAACACGGGGTAAATCTTCCAGTTTACTCACATCAAATTCAGACGCAACGGTGTGTTTACGGGTAGGTTGCATGGAGTACTCAACATTGCCATAGTAAACGGTACCGATTTTGCCACTGTTCGGAGAGGCAAATGCGTTGACAGAACTGGTATTGACTTTGGTGACTTCACGCGCGCTGTGGATTTCATCGTTCATGACCACCACAACGCCTTTGCCTGTGGTCTCTTTGTTGATCGCAACATTAACCGCATTGAAAAGGTTCATCGGACCATCCGCACTCATTGACGTTGAAGAGCGCATAGCGGCGACAAATACGACCGGTTTTTTGCTTTTGACGGTAAGGTCTAAAAAGTATGAAGTCTCTTCAACGGTATCGGTTCCATGGGTGATAACCACACCATCGATGTCGGGTTGTGCCAAAAGCTCATTGACACGTTTGGCGAGTTTGAGCCAGACTTGGTTGGTCATCTCTTGAGAGCCAATGCTGGAGATCTGCTCACCTTTGATGGTTGCCATATCGTTGATCGCAGGAACGGCAGCCAGCAGTTTATCGACCGTAACAGCGCCTGCTGAGTAAGAGCTTTTAAGCTCAGATGTACCAGAACCTGCGATGGTTCCGCCCGTTGCTAAGATAGCAATGGTTGGTTTTGCCATGAGTGAAGAGACACCAATGAGTGTCACCATCAGTGAAGTGCGTAAAAAATTCATTCTTATGCTCCTTTGAAAAGTTGGTTTACATGTAAAAAGGATCGGCTCCCAAAAAGAGCCGATAAGAAGGCTATATTACATTCTGCCTCGAAGAGGCAAGCTTTAGCGCCAAGCGGCTATAAAATCATCCCACCGATGACAAAGGCAAAAGCAACGGAGAGTGCAATCGCCACAACACCAGGAACAATGAAGGGGTGGTTGAAGACAAATTTACCAATGCGTGTTGAGCCTGTATCGTCCATCTCGACCGCTGCAATCAGTGTTGGGTAAGTTGGAAGAACAAACAGTGCACTTACCGCTGCAAACGAAGCTACGATGGTCAGAGGTGAAACACCCAGTAATAATGCACTTGGAATGAGTGCCTTTGCCGTTGCCGCTTGAGAGTAGAGCAGGGTGCTTGCAAAGAAAAGAACGACGGCTAGCATCCATGGATAGACGTTCAGAAGATCGCCTGCAAACGCTTTGATTTCGTTGATGTGGTTTACAACAAACGTATCACCCAGCCATGCGACACCGAGAACACAAATACACGCGCTCATACCGGATTTAAACGTAGAAGAGTTCAACACTTGCGCCGTGTCAATGCGTGTAAAGGCAGAGATAAACGTAGCCGCCGCAAACATAAAGAGCATAATCGCCGCGTCACGACCTAACACGGGGTTTTTAATCAAGCCCACTTTACCGCTGATCATGGTTGCATAAGTGATAACACATAAAATCGCAACAAGGAAGATCACAACAGAGAGTTTCGCCCCTGGTTTGATCTCAATTTTGGTCGTACCTCTGGTTTTTACAAGTCCTTTAGCGAGTCTGTCTTGGTAGACTTCATCATCTTTAAGATCTTTTCCCAAGAAGTTCGCCACAACGGCTGCACACATACATGCCAGAAACGAAGAAGGGATACAGACCGCTAAAAGCTCCAAGTACCCAATGCCTTGTTTCTCCAATGCACCACTCACAAAAACAACGGCTGCTGAAATAGGAGAAGCGGTGATTGCAATTTGAGATGCAACAACCGCGATGCTTAAAGGACGAGAGGGGCGAATGCCTTGCTCTTTCGCCACTTCGGCAATAACCGGCAAGGTTGCAAACGCTGTATGACCTGTTCCTGCAAAAAATGTCATAATGTAGGTAACAACAGGTGCTAGAAACGTGATCTGTTTAGGATTTTTACGTAAAATCTTCTCCGCAATACTGACCATATAATCAAGTCCACCAGCCACTTGCATTGCGCCAATGGCTGCAATAACGGACATGATGATAAGGATTACATCAATAGGCATAGCGCCTAATTTTAAACCCATTCCCAGCGTTAAAACCAAAACGCCTACGCCACCCGCATACCCGATACCAATACTACCTAGTCTTGCACCAAAAAAGATGGCGCCAAGAACAACGATGACTTCTAACCATAACATGGAAACTCCTTTTTTACAATAGAGTTCTTTCAGAACTCTTGACACGTTTTGAAAGCAAAGCTTCCAAAACTACGTTAACACTGAGTACACTTGGGCAGAGCGCCCGCGCACCTTTGGTGCTTTGACTTCTTGAAAAACTAATTTTCAAGAAGTCGATTTTTTAACATTACTTTTTGTCGTACGTACGAGGCTTGATCATATTTTCGGGTTTGATGATGTCATCAAGCTCTGCTTTGGCTAAAAGACCGCGCGCAAGAACGATGTCATAGACTGAACCACCTGTCTCTAACGCTTCTTTTGCCACAGAGGTTGAGTTTTCATAACCGATGAAAGGATTAAGCGCTGTTACCAAACCAATACTGTTAAGAACGAGTGATTTACATCTCTCAGGATTTGCTGTGATGCCATCCACGCACGTGTAAGCCAATGCCTCAAAGGCGTTTTTCATCATATTGACGGAGTTGAAAAGGTTGAACGCGATCACAGGCTCAAAAACGTTGAGTTGGAGTTGTCCACCTTCGCACGCCATCGTTACCGCAACGTCTGTACCGATCACTTGGAAGCAGACTTGGTTTACCACTTCAGGCATAACAGGGTTGACTTTACCGGGCATAATGGAGCTACCGGGTTGCATTGCTGGTAAATTGATCTCGCCAAAACCTGTTCTTGGACCTGAGCTTAACAAACGAAGGTCATTACAAATTTTTGACATTTTGGTAGCGACACGTTTTAAAACACCCGAGATTTGTACATAAGCACCTGTATCTTGCGTGGCTTCAACAAGATCACCTGCGGTGACAAAAGGACGTCCCGTAACTTCTTGAAGTTTGCCTTCAACGGTTTTGGCATAGTCTGGATGCGCGTTGATACCTGTACCAATCGCTGTGGCACCAAGGTTCATCTCACGCATGAGTTGTTGCGCTTCGATGACACGTTGAATGTCTTCACCGATCATAACCGCATAGGTTCTGAATTCTTGCTCAAGTGTCATAGGAACCGCATCTTGCAGTTGGGTACGACCCATTTTGATGATGTCTTTAAACTCAAGCGCTTTTTTGGCAAATGAATTTTTGATGATGCTCATCGAAACGGTAAGCTCGCCTAGTTTTTCAAAAAGGGCGACACGAAGTGCGGTTGGGTACGCATCGTTGGTGGATTGAGACAAGTTCACGTCATTGTTTGGGTGAAGGTATTTGTAGTCACCTTTTTTGTGACCCATTTTTTCAAGTCCGATGTTTGCGATGACTTCGTTTGCGTTCATGTTGGTGGATGTACCTGCTCCTCCTTGGAACATATCGACCACAAATTGGTCATGGTATTGACCACCGATGATCTCATCGCACGCTTCACAAATCACATTTTTTTTGTTCTCTGCTAAAAGTCCAAGATCATAGTTCGCAAGGGCTGCCGCTTTTTTCACTTTTGCAAGGCATGCAATGAAGGTTGGGAATTTTGCAAGGGTGATACCTGTAATGTGGAAGTTTTCCGCTGCACGCGCTGTTTGCACGCCATAATAACATTCGTTCGATATTTCTTTATCGCCGATTAGATCGTGTTCTATTCTAGTTGACATTGTGTCTCCTTAAGATTTAAAGGTAGTGGAAGTTTAAACCTCCAAAGAGACTTGAAAATGACTTTTAAGAAAATAATTTAAAAAAATATTGAAAGAATAGAATTAATGTAGATAACTAAAAATGCGGTTGTAAACGCTTTACATGTAAAGAGAGAAACAGGGGAAAATCCCCCTGTTTTGTTAGAGCTTTACGAACTTACTTTTTTCAGAAAGACCGAAATTATGCGGTTGAATCATGTTCTCAGGCTTGATGATCTCATCGAGTTGCTCTTTTTCAAGCAACCCTTTGGCTAAAACGATGTCATACACCGAACCCCCCGTCTCCAACGCTTCTTTGGCAACGATGGTGGAGTTTTCATAGCCCAAATAAGGATTGAGTGCGGTGACAAGTCCGATGCTGCCCAGTACCAAGTTTTTGCAGTGCTCTTTGTTCGCCGTGATGCCATCGACGCAGGTGTACGCGAGTGCTTCAAAGGCGTTTTTCATCATATTGACCGAGTTGAAAAGATTGTAAGCGATGAGGGGCTCAAAGACATTGAGTTGGAGTTGTCCTGCTTCACACGCCATCGTTACAGCGATGTCAGTTCCTATGACTTGGAAACAGACTTGGTTCACCACTTCGGGGATAACGGGGTTGACTTTTCCAGGCATAATGGAGCTACCTGGTTGCATCGCAGGTAAATTGATCTCGCCAAAACCCGTGCGCGGACCTGAACTTAAAAGACGAAGATCGTTGCAGATTTTAGACATTTTGGTCGCGACGCGTTTCAAAACACCCGAGATTTGCACGTAAGCGCCTGTATCTTGCGTCGCTTCGATGAGATCGCCTGCTGTGATAAACGGACGCCCCGTCACCTCTTGCAGTTTAGCCTCCACGGTCTTGGCATAATCAGGATGCGCGTTGATGCCCGTTCCAATCGCCGTTGCACCCATATTGATCTCACGTACCAACTGCCTTGCTTCATGCACACGTTGGATGTCTTCGCCGATCATGACGGCGTAAGTGCGAAACTCTTGCTCCAAGGTCATAGGCACGGCGTCTTGGAGTTGGGTACGCCCCATTTTGATGACATCTTTGAACTCCGCAGATTTTTTGGCAAAGGAGTTTTTGATGATTGCCATCGACTCGCCCAACTCTCCTAGTTTTTCATAGAGTGCGACGCGAAGTGCGGTAGGATAAGCATCATTGGTCGATTGCGAAAGGTTGACATCGTTGTTGGGATGCAGGTATTTGTATTCGCCTTTTTGGTGTCCCAAAATCTCCAAACCAATGTTGGCGATCACTTCATTCGCGTTCATATTGGTCGAAGTTCCTGCTCCTCCTTGGATCATATCGACCACAAACTGGTCATGGAATTTGCCCGAAATAATAGCTTCGCACGCTTGCACGATTGCATTTTTTTTGTTTTCTGCTAAAAGTTCTAACTCAAAATTGGCTAAAGCGGCTGCTTTTTTCACTTTGGCGATGGACTCAATGAAGGTAGGAAAACTTCCTAGTGTCACGCCTGTGATGTGAAAGTTCTCCATAGCTCGCGCCGTTTGAACACCATAATAACACTCATTTGAAATCTCTTTATCGCCGATTAGGTCATGTTCGATTCTGCTTGACACGCATTTGCTCCTTGAGTTTAAGTCTCATTTTGTGGAGGCATTATAGCATTTGAGCACTGCAAAATCTTTACATGTAAAGATTACTTTTTAGTTTTGGGGAGAATTAGGAAACCTCGTCGTGCGTGCCGATGTCGAGTAAGATAATCACGTTATCAACAATTATAAAATCCATGATAATAGGGTACTCAATGTTAATCGAAATAGAGTAATACTCACTTAAATTTCCTTTGAGTTTATGAAGGCGAAGAGAAGGATGGTACGGGTTTTCTTGAAGCGTACGAATGGTCTTTTCATAACGCACTGCCATATCTTTATGGGATTGAATAAATTTGCGAAGCCGCTTTTTGTAGCTTTCGCTTAATCGGATTTCATAAGCCATTGGCGATGGCTCTTACTTCTTTGAGGTGCTCCTCAACATCTGTCGTGTACTTTCCTTCCTTAATCTCTTGCATCGTCTCGTCGTAAAGACGGTCAAGTTCCAAGGTTCGCAACTGCTTATAGCGCTCAATGTCGATGACCACATATTTGTTTTTTCCCCGCACATTGATGATGACTTCGCTTACGCTCTCGAAGAGTTTGTCAAGAAGCGTCACCCCTTTTGTTTTAATGTCATTGGCTGATACGATCATAAGAGTATCCTTAATAGTACTATTTAGCGTATTATAAAGAATACTTTTGGAAAATTGGCTGAATTTATTTACTTTTCAATGCACTTAAAATATCGCTTATTGTTATACTTGCTTCGTCTTTGATAATGCCATGATTGGTTGGTCTAAAAACATTATCAAGGATGACTTTTTTATCGTCTTGTTCAAAACCTTTGCCTTCTTGCATTATAAGTTTTTTATCGGTCTCTCCTATAAATTTTAGAAGATTCACTGAATACTTATTAATTGCATCTATCAAAGTATTTAACCCAAACTGCTAGTTGCGAAGTTGGTCTAAAAATTGCTTGAGACTCCATAAA
>NZ_JQGK01000006.1 GCF_000743525.1 Sulfurospirillum sp. SCADC
ATGTATTTTGATGGGGGAGTAATAGTTTATGAAAATACTCTCTATTTTAGGTGCTGGCTGGTTAGGCTTAGAACTTGCTCACACACTGAAAGACCACTATACTATCAAGCTTGCTGCGCGTAATGAAGAAGCGAAACGCATTCATATGGACTTAGGCTTTGAATCTTATGTCTTAACGGAAGGTGTGTATGATAACCTTGATGTATTACTCTCGTGTGAGTATCTGTTTATCAACTATCCTCCATCCAAATTTAAGGATTATCTTCATTTTATAAAGAGACTCTCGCAGCACCCATCTTTTTCAACCATTGAGAAAATATTTTTTGTAAGTTCGTCTTCTGTTTACCCTAAAACGCCTGGCGTTTATAATGAAAACAGTGAGATAACATCTTCATCAAATCCGTTATATTATGAAGCAGAAAAGAGTCTTTATGGAAAAGTGCATGTTATTTTTCGATGTGCTGGGTTAATGGGAGCTGGTCGCATTGCTGGTAAATATTATTCCAACAAACCTGTTAAGGATGGAAAGAGCCGCGTGAATCATGTTCATCAAATGGATGTCATTCGCGCTGTTATCTTTGCAATGGATCATTCTCTTGAGGGCATTTTCAATCTATCGGCTCCTTTACATCCCACAAAAGAGGAACTTTATCGCCATCAGTGTGAGCAGTGTCAGTTGATCCTTCCACTTTTTATAGACAGTGTAGAGTCTAATCAACGCATTATTGAAGGTTGTAAGCTTGAAGATCTTGAATTTGAGTACCTGTGTAAAAATCCAATGGAGTTTATTCATTAATATTTTGTGCAAATATACACTTTAACCTAAAGAAAGAGGACACTCAATCAATGAAGGTTACATGTAAGCACAAACTAGTGTAATTGCATCTGCTTTAAATAATCCCCTATGAAAGGAATGGAGTCCTTTCTGCACACTAAATGGGTCTCTAAATTGCACGCATTGGGTGGGAGTTTGGTTAAGATGAGGTCATCGGTATAATGGTATTTATCGACAATTGTTTTTGACAAAAACGCTCTTCCCATGCCGGCTTTAACGCAGCCTAGCATCACTTCGTAATTTTCTAAAATGATCGTCGTGTACTCCGTGTTTCCCAACGCTTCCCAGTACTGCTTAAAGAAGTTCAAGTGCGTGCTTTTTTCGCGATAGCCTATGATGCAGTTTTGACTCGTTTTATGTTTGGATTCAACCATGTAGAGATCATCGCTGAATTCATTTAAGATGATGATGTCTTTATGGTTCGGATCGCCTGTTATGAACGCAATATCGACTTTATACTCCAAAAGAGCGTCAATGACCTGCGGTGTTCCATTGGCAAAAAGTTCGATTTGCATGGTAGGATAATCAAGTGAAAGCTTTTCGATAAAGGTCAAGAGGCGAATAATGGCATTGGCTTGGCTTGTTCCAATGCGTAAAAGCGTCTGCTCTGAGATATTTTTCATTTTTAAAATGGTTTCTTCCACTTTGGTAACAATATCAAGCGCATAAGGGTAGAGTTTTTCTCCCTCATACGTCAAAATAACACCTTTTGGTACACGGTGAAAAAGAGGGTAGCCCAGTTTTTTTTCAAGTTGTTTAATGCGAAGCGTGACATTGGATTGCGTAAAATAGAGCTCTTGCGCCGCCAATGAGATGCTTTGATGCTTGGCAACCGCAACGAAAATCTTGAGTAATGATGAATCCATATTGCTCTCCTTTATATTGTATATAATTATGTATTATTTGCTTTTAGATAACTACTTGCAATACAATAACCAAAAGAAATTTGAAAGTAACTGAAAAAGAGGAGAGGCATCATGCACGCAATTGAGAAGCTATTGGCGAAAAAAGCAGGGTTGACGTCTGTCAAAGCGGGTGAGATTATTAACTGTGAAGTCGATATGGCAGGCATTAACGATCTGTATTTACAAACGATTCGCTCTTTTTATGAAATGGGTGGCGTTAAAGTGCATGACCCAAGCCGTGTGATTATGTTTTTAGATCATTATGCACCTGCTTCAACGATCCTGCAAGCCCAAAATCAGAAGCAGTTTCGAGAGTTTTGTTGGGATCAAGGCATTGATCTTTTGATGGACATCGACCAAGGCGTGTGCCATCAAGTCCTTGTCGATAAAGGGTTGTCGTACCCCGGAGAGATCGTCGTTATTACCGACTCACACACTACGACGCATGGCGCGTTTGGCGCGTTTGGAACGGGTGTGGGAGCGACGGATTTGGCGATCATTTTAGTGACAGGAAAACTGTGGTTTAGAGTCCCCGAAATCATCAAAATCAATTTTGAAGGCAAACTCCCCAAAGGCGTTTACGCCAAAGATGCCATCTTGCATGCCATTGGCGAACTAGGAGCGGACTATGCTGTTTACAAAGCGGTTGAGTTTGGTGGCTCGATGTTGGAGCATCTTAGCATCTCAGAGCGTATGGCACTGTGCAATATGAGTACCGAAATGGGCGCAAAAACGAGCTACATTCAGCCTGATGCCATTACGATGGCGTTTTTGAAAGAGAGAGTAGCGCGTCCTTACGAGATTTATCATACGGACGCTGACTTTCATTATGCGGATGAAGTCACGTTTGATGTGCATCACCTCAAACCGCAACTCGCAGCTCCTTCCAGTGTGGATAACGTCTACGATTTGGGTCAATTTATCGGTCGGCACATCGATCAAGCCTATTTGGGGTCGTGTACGGGTGGAAGGGCTGAGGACATCGGCATTGCAGCGCGTATTTTAAAAGGAAAAAAGGTTGCATCTCGCACACGTTTTGTCATTGTGCCTGCGTCTAAAGGCGTGCTCCTTGAATCAATGGAGAAAGGGTATGTGCAAACCCTCGTTGAAGCAGGTGCTACCTTTGTGACCCCTGGGTGTGCAGCCTGTTTGGGAACGCATGAGGGGATGCTTGCCTCTGGTGAGACCTGCATCACCACGACCAACCGCAATTTCCCTGGGCGCATGGGTGACACCAAAGCGGAGATTTTTCTAGGTTCTCCTGCAGCAGTTGCTGCTGCGGCTTTAATGGGCGAAATCGTTGACCCAACACTTTACATGTAAAGGATAAAAAATGCAAAAATTATTAACAGGCAATGCCTTTGTCTTTGGCAATAATGTCGATACGGATCAGATTTACCCAGGGCGTTTTGTGGAGTTTACCGATGTGGAAGATGTCGCCAAGTATGCGATGTTTGGAGCTGATCCTGAGTTTACATGTAACGTTAAAAAAGGCGATTTTATCGTTGCTGGATCGAACTTTGGCTGTGGTAGTAGTCGTGAGCATGCGGCGATTACCCTCAAAGCGGTTGGTGTGGGTGCGATTATCGCGGAGTCGTTTGCGCGTATCTTTTATCGCAATGCCATCAATTTAGGACTGCCCGTGTTGGTGTGCCCTTTGATTTCAAAACTCGTCACATCAGGTGCCACTGTGCAGGTCGATCTTTTAAGTGGCGAAATTTGCGATGAAACGGGCAAAATTGCACAGGCAGAGCCGATGTCAGAATATACGCTGCATATTCTTGAAAGTGGTGGCATTAAATCGTTGATTAAAAAACAGATGGAGCTTAATATGGAGGAGAGAACGTCATGGCTATAACGGATTATTTTCAAGGGTTTGAGCGTATGATGATAGATGTGGGCGATGTGTCGATCCATACGCTTGTTGGAGGCGAGGGCAAAGAGGTCATTTTACTGTTACACGGGCATCCTGAGAACTATCTTATTTGGCGAGACATTGCTCCCGATCTTGCGAAGCGTTACACTGTTGTAATGACCGATCTTCGCGGATACGGTGATAGCTCAAAACCCAAAGGGTTACCCGATCACTCGAACTACTCCAAACGTGTGATGGCCCTCGATCAAGTGAAGGTGATGGAGCATTTAGGCTTTAGTGAGTATCACATCGTAGGGCATGACCGAGGGGCTAGGGTGTGCCATCGCTTGATGCTGGATCATCCCGACAAAGTGTTGACCTGTACGATGATGGATATTTTACCGACGTACGATATGTATGAGCGCACCAACAGAGAGTTTGCGACGAAGTATTGGCACTGGTTTTTTTACATTCAGCCTTTCGATTTTCCTGAGCGATTTTTAGGCGCTGATCCTGATTATTTTATTCGCAATAATTTGCTGAAAAAAGCTTCCCCTGAGGCACTTAAAAACTTCCCAGAAGATGTTTTACAAGACTACATCCGATGCTATTCTGACCCTGCGACGGTGCATGGGATCAGTGAAGATTATAGGGCGGCTGCGAGCATTGACCTTGAACATGACATCGTTGATCGCTCCACCAAGATCAAAACACCGCTTTTAGTGTTGTGGGGCGCGAATGGTGTTGTGGGAAAACTGTGGGACATTCTTCAAGGGTGGAAAGATCGTGCCGAAGATGTCAGTGGCTTTGGGCTTTTGGATTGCGGTCATTTTGTGCCTGAAGAGAAGCCTCAAATTGTGTTGGAAGCGTTAGGCGCTTTCCTAGAGCAAAAACGTAAAAAAAGTTAAATCATTGTAGTGATCTTACGTAAACGGTAAAATTAAGCAAGCATTCTGAAAAAGAGTTCTATTCTAAGTCTTTAAAAGCATTGTAGGTGACTGCATTTTGGCTGTATCACCAACGCCAAATGAAGTGCAGAATCAGCTAAGTGGTGTTTAGGGCTTGCAATATAACCAAACTAAGGAATTCAAAATGAGGGATAGTGCGATAAAAATGTATCGTTTAGGGATGGCTTTTATCTGTTTGGGCTCATGTGCTTTTGCAGAGGAGATTGGGTCGGTCAATACGGCTTTTGTTCTCTTGGGTGCCAATCATAAAATTGTGATTGAAGCATTTGATGACCCCAAAATACCTGGTGTTTCGTGCCATCTTTCGCGTGCAAAAACGGGCGGGGTGAAAGGCTCTTTGGGGATTGCGGAAGATACGTCGGATGCTTCGATCGCGTGCAGGCAAACAGGTGTTATCACATTGCCTCAAACGATTCAGTCCAAAAAGAGTGATGGTGAACGCGTTTTTAAAGAGTCAACATCGTTACTGTTTAAGCATGTGCAGGTGGTTCGCTTTTACGATGCCAAACGCAATACGCTTATTTATCTGACCTACTCTGACAAACTCATCGATGGTTCACCCCAAAATGCGATTTCAACGGTGCAAATTACCAATAGTATTTTTGAAAAATAATTGCGTCTAAAAAGCGTGGTTGAAGGAGAAAAAACACTCAGAATGGGGGCAATCTGAGTGTCGAAATTTAACTTTGGAAGATCATTACAAAACAAATTGGCGTTTTTGTTTTGTAATGAAAGTATAAATGAAAAACTTTAACGGTTTGATAATCTAGTGTGAACCAAATGTTAATCATGAATGAAAACCTATGCTAATAGGCTTACATGTAAAGAAATGAGAGAGGCAGTTTTAGCCTATTAAAGAAGTGACGGAGAGGGAGTATGGTAATCTGTTTTAAGATTTTCTTACCTCTAAATGTGGCATGAAGGGAGATAAAAAAGATGAAATACACGAAGATTATAGCGTTATTTGAGGAGTGAAAGGAGTGCAATAACGTATAAATTAAAAAGAGATTTAAATCGTCTTTTAATAAAAATAGTGAAGAATATTACAAAAAGATTACAGCATAATTTTTAGTGACAAAAGGCTTTAAATAGGGCTTGTGAAAGCAAATTGTCACACATAAATACTTTTGAGACTTATAATCCTCATTTTCTATTGCACTTGGAAAAATAATATGATACAATTGCTCAATCGATGAATAGGGTTCTGTATTATTTTGGTAAGATCAAACAAAGGGGGAGATTATGAATCTCACAAAAGCATTAACTTTGGCAGCGATATGTTTTCCAGTGTTCGCTTTTTCTTTAACATTAGAAGAAGGCGCAAAAACGATTCTCGAATCAAGTCCTAAAGTAAAGGAGAGTGTCGAGAATTTCAATGGAGTGAAGAAAGAGTATAACATTGCAGAAAATGGATACCTTCCAACACTTGACTTGGTTAGCTCCTACGGGCATCAGACGTACAAAGAACCAGGAGCGGGTAAACTTTCCAGTGTCACCGATGAGACTTCATTGGTTTTAAACCAAAATCTCTTTAATGGCTTTGCGACAGAAAATACCATCAAACAACAAAAAAATAGACTCGAAGCGGCATCGTTTGGCGTAACGGAGAAAGCCGATAGAACACTTTTGGCGTATACCAACGCATACATTATGCTTTTAAAAAACAAAGAGCTTTTGGATCTTGCACGTGAAAACGCACAAACCCATGAAGCGATCTACAAACAGATTAAAGAGCGTTCTGATTCAGGTTTTGGTCGTCTCTCTGAGACACAACAAGCCGGTAGCCGTTATACGCTTGCACAATCCAATGTGATTTCGCAAGAAAACAACTATAAAGACGCCGTTTCAACTTTTGAAAAACTCTACGGTCAAAAACTCGATGCTAAAGACCTTGTAAAACCAGACTTTGCAGCGACTGTTCCTGTCAGTTATGAAAAATTCAATGAAAAAAGCTTTACATGTAACCCTTCCATTAAGATGCAAGAAGCCAATGTCAGACTTGCAGATGCTTTGTATGAAGGCTCTAAAGCAGCGTTTTACCCTAAAGTTGATTTTGAACTTGCCGGAACCGTTGGTCATGACCTTGATGGCGTTGATGGACGTTATGAAAACACCTCCGCGCTTTTAAAATTCAGATACAACCTGTATAACAAAGGTGCTGACATGCTCACCAAAGAGAAGTACACCATTTTGACGATGAAAGAAAAAGAGACCTTAGCCGCACTTGAACGTGATCTTAAAGAGAGTGTTAAGTTTTCATGGGAGAGTTATGAGTCGACTCAAAAACGTATTGACCTTTTGCAAGAACACAAAAAATTTAGCCAAGCAACACTCAATGCGTACCAACAAGAGTTTGCAATTGGTAAACGCGATTTGATTAACCTTTTGGATGCCGAGGGCGAATACTACTCAGCACGACAAGCCCTCGCAGAAGCAGAAGCAACGTTGCTATACGCCAAATACAGAATCTTAGATAACATGGGTGTTTTAACCGACTATTTTGATGCTTCATTTGGGCAAACCTATGATGTTCAAACATGCTCTCATAAAAGTGTCTCATTTTAATGAGCAGACTTTAGGGAGATGGGCTAAAGCCCCAGAAACGAAGGATGCGTAAAAAGCTATTTTTAGTTATTATCTTTGTTGTTTTAACACTGTATGCAGGACAAGAATTTTTTACACAAGAAATCCTCAAAAAAGTTGAAACAAAATACGGAGGCTCTGCGAAGCGAAGAGTTGAGGCATTAAACACGCTGCTGCTCTCGCTTCAAACTTCTAGGGAATCTGAGAAGCTTGAGAAGGTCAACGCCTTTTTCAACCAGATGCAGTTTGTATCCGACGAATCCCTTTGGAAGCAGAAAGATTACTGGGCGACACGCATGGAGTTTATTGGGATGGGTGCGGGTGATTGTGAAGATTTTGTGATTGCGAAGTATTTTACGTTAAAGCAATTAGGCATTTCAACAGATAAGCTTTTTTTTACGTATGTTAAGGCTATAAAATTTCAACAAGCTCATATGGTTTTAACCTATTTTGAGACACCCACTTCTGTTCCTCTTGTTTTAGACAACATCAATTACAAAATTTTACCAGCAACACAGAGAAACGATCTCGTGCCTGTTTACAGTTTTAATGGTGATGCGTTGTATCTTGCCAAGCAACAAGGATTAGGGCAAATTGTCCCCTCCGGTATGCAGAAAAATAAAAAATGGTTTGATTTGATAGATAAGATTAGGAGAGAAGAGCAATGACCCTTTTTAAACAGATAATTATTGTTTTGTCCATTTTTCAGACAGTGATTTTTGGCGCTGTGATGTGGTTCAATTTTAACAGTTCCAATGAATATGTCAAAGAACAAGCGTACACGGACGCGCTTCATACGGCGAATTCACTAGGCTTGTCCATCAGTTCGGTCGCAAGTGAAGATGACACTTCCATGGCTGAAACAATGATTAATTCCGTGTTTGACAGTGGTTATTATGAAAAAATCACCCTAGAAGGAATGAACAAAGAGATTTTGGTTGAAAAAGTCCAAGAGGTCATTGTAGCAGACGTGCCTGCGTGGTTTGTTAAAAATATTAAAGTTGAAACGCCTGTCGCTAGTTCACAAATCATGCTAGGATGGACGCCTTATGGTATTATCTCCGTACAGCTCAACAGTGGGCATGCGTACCGTCAATTATGGACGATTTTTAAAGAAGTATTAGCTGTTTTTATCGTCGCTTCATTTATCGGCTTTTTCTGCTTGCAACTCATCTTAACCATTGTGTTGAAGCCTCTCAAACGGGTCAAAGAGCAAGCCGAAGCTATTTTGGAGAGCGATTTTATCCTTCAACATGACATTCCGTTTACCAAAGAGCTCAAAAACGTTGTTTTTGCGATGAACAGTATGGTGAAAAAAGTCAAAGAGATTTTTGAAAAAGAGGCGGATGCGGTTCGTCGTTACCATGAAATTCTCTACCAAGACACGGTCACCAAGATGTACAACCGTCGTTATTTTAACATCAAACTCCAAGAGTACCTCTCCAGCGAAGCTAAAAATGCGCAAGGGGCGTTGATTTTGGTCTCGTTGAATGATTTTGAGCGTTTGAAGGGAAAATTGGGGTATCAAAAAAGTGAAGCGTTTATCAAAGAGATGGCATCGTGCATTACGATGGCGATTAGCAATCAAAAAGAGTATGTCAGTGCCAAACTCAGTGACACCGACTTTGCTATCTTAGCGCCTGCGACGTCACAAAGTTCGTTTGAGCTTCTTTGCGAAGAGATCAATGCGATGGTGAAAAACCTGACTAAAAATTATGAACTCAACGAAAAAGAGCATTTTATCAATATCGGGTATGCCAAGTATTTTGCTAAGTCCGACTCCAAAGAGCTCTTCTCTAAAGCCGATTTTGCGCTGACCTCTTCCAAAGCCAGAGGTGCGTTTAGCATCAACAGTTTTGTGGAACAAGCAGGCGATTCGCAACTCGTGCTTGGTAAAGAGGCGTGGACACAAGAGCTTAAAAATGCGATGGATCAAAAACGCTTCAAACTCGCTTATCAAAATGTGGTGGCTATTCATACGGTCGCCTCAGAGTTTCACAGCGAGCTTTTCTTGCGTTTGGAAGATTATAATGGGCATCTGCACAATGCAGGCTATTTTATGCCGATGGTGATGGAGCTTAAACTAGGCGCGCAACTGGATCATTATGTAATTCAGCGTGCCATCGAGGTTTTGCGTGAAAAACACTTTACATGTAAAGCGATTTGTATCAACCTTGGGAAAGATATTTTTATGCAAAGTAACGACTGGGCGTGGTTGGAAGACAGTGTGGAGGGCTTTAAAAAACTGGGCATGGAAGGGCTCTATTTTGAGATGCCAAGTTCCTTAGATATGCCGATTGAAATTTTGATCAAATTTTCAAAATACCTACGCAGTTTTGGATACGGATTTGGAATCGATAACTTTGCGATTAACAGCGAAAGCCTAGATGCAATTCAGCAGATCAATCCTGATTACATCAAGATTCAAGCCTCATACATGATCGATCTTTTTGGTAATGGTCTGGATGCACCGAACCGAAGCCTTGGCATTATCACCGATAGTATGGAGATAAAAGTCATCGCGACCAATGTTGAGAACAGTACCCAAAAAGAGACATTAGAGAAAATGGGTGTCAAATATATCCAAGGCAGTTTTATCGCCGAGCCTAAGATCATAGGATAAATATGCAATCTGAAATCGAAGTCAAACAAGATTATAAACAAGATCCATTGCTATCGTGTTTAGTGCTTTTTACAAAGCTACACAACATCCCGTACAGTGCTGAAGCGTTGATTGCGGGTTTGCCGATTGAAAAGGGGTTTAGCTCTGTGGAGCTTTTTTCCCTTAAAGGTGGCTCAAAGTCACTCTTTTCACGCGCTGCAAAACGTGCAGGATTTCTCACAAAGTTGGTCAAAAAAGACCTAGCGGATCTTTCTCCTTTGGTGCTTCCGTGCATTTTGATGCTTAAAAACCGCTCGGCGGTGATCTTGGAAAGCTTTGATGAGACACGCAAAAAAGCCAAGATTATTCACCCCGACATTGGTGAGGGTGAAAATTGGGTCGATGTAAGCACGTTAGCGCAAGAGTATTTGGGCTTTGCCTTTTTGCTCAAAAAAGAGTTTATGAGCCAAGAGAGTCGAAGTCAGATGATAGATCATGATGGGAGCAGTTGGTTTTGGGGAACACTGAAACGCTCTAAGCAGATCTATATTGACGTGATTTTAGCCTCGTTGGTTGTCAACCTTTTTGTGCTTGCCAGTCCTCTTTTTACGATGAATGTGTACGACAGAGTCATTCCCAATAATGCGGTCGAAACCTTATGGGTGCTCTCTTTGGGGCTTTTTGTTGTGTATATTCTGGACATTGTCCTCAAATTTGTACGTTCGTATTTCTTGGAAATCGCAGGTAAAAAGGGCGATGTGATTATGTCCTCCATCTTGTTTGAAAAGGTGATGGATCTTAAAATGGCGTCGCGCCCAAAATCGGTAGGTGCTTTTGCAAGCAATTTACGCGATTTTGACTCGATTCGCAATTTTTTCACCTCTTCAACGCTGAGTGCGATTATCGATCTTCCCTTTGCGCTTATTTTTCTCCTTACGGTCTATTTTATCGCAGGGGCGTTGGTGTTTGTTCCGATTGTCTTAATGTTGTTGATTTTGCTCTATACGTTTATGGTTAAAAAGCCATTGCAGCAAAGCATTGAGAGTACGTACATGGCATCTGCGATCAAAAATGGCATTTTGATTGAGAGTCTTAATGCGCTTGAAACGATTAAAACGCTCTCTGCAGGAGGTCATGCACAGTGGCGATGGGAAGAGGCGAGCGGCGAGATCGCCAATCGTGGCTTAAAATCTAAGATTTTATCAAACTCCATTACAACGATTACCTCGTTTCTGGTTCAGCTAGATACGGTCGTGGTGATTTTAATTGGTGTGTATATGATCAAAGAGGTTGAACTCACTATGGGTGGACTCATTGCCGCAGTCATTCTCTCGTCACGAGCGATTGCACCGATGGGACAAGTGGCGGCACTGATTTCAAGTTTTGAGCAGACACGTACCGCTTATAACGCGCTTGATAACATTATGAAACTTCCCGTTGAGCGTCCGAGTGGTAAAAAATTTGTCAGACGTGAGCGCTTTAGTGGAAGAATTGAATTTAAAAATGTCTCTTTTGCCTATCCTGAGAGCAATAAGCAAGCCCTTGAAAATGTTTCTTTTAAGATCGAGGCAGGTGAAAAAGTGGGCATTTTAGGTCGCAATGGCTCGGGTAAAACAACCGTTGAAAAGTTGATTTTAGGGCTGTATGCCCCTGATAGCGGTTCTGTTTTGGTCGATGGCATCGACATCAACCAGATCGATCCTGTGGATTTGCGTAAAAATATCGGCTATGTGCCTCAAGATGTGGTTCTTTTTAACGGTACAGTGCGTGAAAATATCGTCTATAAAGCGCCGTATGTTGATGATGAAACGATTTTGAAAGCGGCAAAAATGGGTGCAGTCGATGAGTTCATTGATGCGCATCCTTTAGGATTTGATATGCCTGTGTTGGAGCGAGGCGATGGCATATCAGGAGGGCAGAGGCAAAGCATCGCAATTGCGCGGGCTTTTTTGGTCGATGTGCCGATTATGCTTTTGGATGAGCCCACCAATTCGCTCGATAACACCTCAGAAAACCGCATTAAGCATGCGTTAAGAGAGGCTATTAAAGATAAAACAACGATTTTGGTGACACATAAAATGTCACTGTTAGATCTTGTAGACCGTTTGATCGTCATTGAAAACGGACACGTGCTCTTAGATGGTAAAAAAGAGGACGTTATTGCCAAACTCAATGGGGTGAAACACGCATGAAAAAGTCCTATACTGAACACGATTTAGAGTTTATGTCCAGCCTCAGTGAGGCGATTTTACAAAAAGCTCCGAGCTCTTCGCGGAAGATTTTGTGGGTGATTGCAGCGGCTATTTTTTGGATTATTCTTTGGGCGAGCATCGCTGAGGTCGATGAGTTGACACGCGGTGAAGGCAAAATTATTCCTTCACAACAGTTGCAAGTGATTCAAAACTTAGAAGGCGGTATTGTCTCTGAGATCTTGGTCAAAGAGGGTGACCATGTTCAAAAAGGGCAAATTCTTCTTCGCATCGATGATAAAAACTTTGCAAGCTCGTACGGTGAGAGCCGTCTGAGGTATGTTGAACTTAAAGCAAAGTCGATGCGCCTTGAAGCTGAAGCAAGCGGTCAGCCTTTTGAAGTTTCACTGGAGAGTGAAAGCGAGGAGATGAAAAAGCAGATCATGTATGAGAAAAGTTTGTACCAGTCCAATCAAGAACAGCTGATGCAAACGTTTCAAATTCTCAATGAACAGATCAAGCAAAAAGAGAGCGAGCTGACAGAGTTGGAATCGAAGGTATCTCAACTGCAAACCAGCTACAACTTGGTACGCAAAGAGGTTGAGATTATGGAGCCTTTGGTTAAAAAAGGGTTGGTCTCTGAGATCGAATTTTTGCAACTCAAACGCCAAACCAACAACATTCAAGGTGAGCTTCAAACCACGCGTCTTGCCATTCCAAGAGTTCAATCAAGCATCAGCGAGGTCAAAAGCAAACGGGGTGAAGCTGAGCTGAATTTTATGAATAAATCGAAAAAAGATCTCAATGAAGCCGTGGCGGAGATGTCGAGGCTCCAAGAAGCACAAACCAGTTTGGAAGATCGTGTGCAGCGAACGCTGGTGCGCGCTCCTGTGGATGGAACGGTGAAGCAACTTTTGGTCAACACGGTCTCAGGCGTTGTCAAACCGGGTATGGACATCTTAGAGATCGTTCCAACGGAAGATACTCTGCTCGTCGAAGCCAAGATCAAACCTTCCGATGTCGCTTTTTTGAGGCTTGGACTGGATGCGACGGTTAAATTTACCGCGTATGATTTTTCGATTTACGGGGGACTTAAAGGCAAACTCGTCTTCGTCAGTGCCGATACAATTACCAATGACAAAGGAGAGAGTTACTATTTAGTTCATATCAAAACCGATAAAAATCATCTTGGAACAGCTGAAAAACCACTGGAATTAATGGTGGGGATGACCACAACCGTCGATATTTTAACGGGCAAAAAGACCGTTTTGGACTATTTACTTAAACCTATTTTGAAAGCAAAAAATAATGCACTAAGGGAGCGTTAATATGATCATCCTCTACGCATCGCATGCCGACATTATTGACCATTGGACAGAGAGCTTAAAAGCAGAAGAGATTCGTATTTGCCACCACGAAAAAGAACTTTTGAGCTTTTTAAAATCCTTACATGTAAAGGTTGTTTTACTGCTTGATGAGCGTTGTTATGGCGACGAGATCGAGGGGTTTTTAGATCTATTGCAGAGCGAATATGCGCATGTTCACATTATGCTTTTTAGCCAAAAACCAACGTTTGTCCAAGGCTCACTTTTGCTCAAATACGGGATACGAGCGTATGGCAACACCTATATGGACCCTTTGCATCTCGAAGAGGCATTAGCGGTTGTCAGACACGGCGATACATGGCTTTATCCTGAGTTTATTCAAACGATGATTCAAACCTTGATGACTCAAAAAACATCCTTACATGTAAAGCATCATTTGCTTGAAAAACTCTCCCTCAAAGAGCGCGATGTTGCACTGCTCATTAAAGAAGGGATGAGCAATAAAGAGATTGCGATGCGTGTGGGTACGACTGAACGCACCGTCAAAGCACATCTCAGTTCCATTTATGAAAAAATTGGCGTAAAAGATCGCCTCGCGTTAGCCATCCTTCTATAGTGGATTTGGGGCATGAATAGGCTTCAAACCACACTTTTCCTTCGTTACATGTAAACACTCTCAAAACTTTTTTATTAGCGTTCTGCAAGAACGCTAAACACGCTTTTAAAGCCAAGCTCTAAAAACTACGCTAACACTTGGTTTTCCTCGGCGGAATGCCCACGCACCTTGGGTGCTTTTACTTCACATAAAATCTATTGTACCAAAGTACAATAGTCACACTTTTGTAATTGCGTTATGATCTCATCATAAAATTCTAATAGGAGTAGCATCATGGCACATTCAATCGGGACAATCAAAGAAATTAGCGGTATCGTCATCGCACGAAACGCAATGGGTGAAGAGAGAGTCTTAAAAGTAGGTGATACGATCAATTACCAAGATACTATTAGCACCGTTGGTGCAGGCTCTCACGCGACACTCATGCTCGCCGATGGTCGTGAGATCGCCTTGGGTGGCAATGATGGTCTACTCCTTGATAAAAGTGTTTACGCCGCAGGTGAAGCGTTTGGTGATGAAGCTGTTATCTCACAAAAAACCGCCAGTGCTGTCAGTGCTGGTAAAAGTGCCGCAGAGATTCAAGAAGCCTTGCTTCGTGGTGAAGACATCACCAACCTTGAAGAGACCGCAGCCGGTGGCGAAGGTGCTCCTGGTGGCGCGAACTTGATCTCAGGTTTTGCAACAGCGCAGTATGTCGCAGGGGGTACGGAGAGCAATGTTACGGGTAGTGAGCGAGACCTTGGAGACGGTGCAGGTGGTGCAACGCTCTTTGCTTCGGGACTCTTTCAGGTTGATCCAAACGATGCCCCTGTCATAGGAAGTCTCGAAGGCGCTATGATCGAAGCGCTTGATGGTGAAAATACATTTACTGGAAATCTAGCTACAGGAACCGATGCCGATGGCGACGCGCTTACCTATGCTCTTGTTGCCGATAGTATCAGTGTGGATAGTGGATTGTCAATCCCTACTGTCACTGTCAATGCAGACGGAACCTATACCGTTACCGGTGACTTCAACGCCCTTGCCGCAGGCGAGAGTGCGACCATCACGTTCCAATATGTTGCCGATGATGGACAAGGATTTGATGGCACCGATGGAACCAACGCAAGCTCAATCAGCGCTCCTGCTACCGTGACGATTGTTATCACTGGTACGAATGATCAACCGGTTGTGAGTGATGTCACCATTGGAAGCGATGAGGTTACATCATGGTTACTTGGTACATCTGTTAATTCCAATGATGATGAAAACGAGATAAGTAGTACAGATGGTATTGACCTAGCTGCAATCAATGCGTTTATCAGTCCAGAAGGGCTGGTTGAAATCGGAAATCTCTTTACAGAAGGGGATGGCAATAATCCACAAGATGGTTCTGCTATCAAATTTACCGTTAATACCATTGCCGGTGAGACCGTAACCTTTAACTGGACATTTAACGATGAAGAAGGCGATGAAGCTTCTTATAATGACTTTTCATTTGTCGTCATTGATGGGCAAACCATTTCATTGCTTGCTAGCGTTTCCGATGAAGGCGATACGAATAGTGGCGTCTTTACCTACACGTTTACAACAGCAGGAACCCATGAAATTACTTTTGGCGTCATGAACGATGATGACACTGCTGTGGATTCAAACTTAGAGATTACCTATGTGTCGGGTGGTGAAATTACGAATGTTGAAACCGTTGGCTATGTAGAACCGCTTGCAACAAATGCTGAATATGAGTCATCAGCATCAGACGCTGTCTCATCTGATGTGACAACACTCTTTGCAGGTACCCTTCCTGAGGTTCAAGATGACGATGTTAGCGATAGCCATACTTACGCGCTAGCACCCGATAGCAATGTAACACTATCTTCTACCGATATTGATACTACTAAAATTACAAATCTTGAAGTTAGCATTGACAAAACGACAGGTGATTATACCGTCAGTGGAAATTTCAATGCCCTTGCTGCAGGTGAAACTGTCACAATTACATTCCAATATGTGGCGATAGATGATAGCATCAACCAAACCAATGGTGAGTCCAACACTTCCGCACCAGCAACCGTTACGCTTACAATTACAGGAACCAATGATCAACCTGTAGTAAGTAACGTTGAAGTAAGTGCAACAGAAACAAATGGTACAGACATATTTACTTTTGAAGGTGATCTCAAACTTGTAGCAACGGATGCTGACGTCAATGATGGACATACGTTCTATGCAGTAATGGATAATAATGAGACAGAAGAAGGGGAAAGCGTTACCTATACCATCGAATCCGATGCTGATATTACTATTGATAACATTATTGTCAATACTAATGGAACCTATAGTATCACGGGTGACTTCAATGCTTTAGCTGTAGGCGAAACTGCAACAATTACATTCCAATACTATGCCGTTGATGATAGTTTCACACAGGCTAATGGAGAATCGAATACGTCTGAGCTTAAAACCGTAACTATAACCGTGACAGGAACGAATGATGCACCAGTCGCAACAGTAGAAGATAATTTTGGTGTGAATGAGGATAGTATTGTTTATGGACAATTGGTTGCAGATGATATTGACAATGACGATGATAGCACAACCCTTACCTATTCATTAGTGGGAGATGCACCAGCAGGATTTACGCTTGATTCTAATGGAAATTACACCTTTGATGCAAGCGATGAGGCGTACCAATCTTTAGCAAAAGGTGAAACGAAAGAGGTTACCTTTACGTGGATAGCCACAGATAGCCATGATGCAACAACCACAGAGCAAACGGTCACGATTACTGTTACAGGAACCAACGATGCACCAGTAGCAGAAGTTGATACCAACAGTGTCATAGAACGTGGAGATGAAACGATATTTGAATATGGCATGAAAGGTGTTGCAACAGGAAAGCTACTTACCAATGATACCGATGTCGACCATGGCGCTGATATTGATGTAAGTAAAATTCTTTCAGTGGGAACCAATCAAAGTGATACAACGCCTAGCTGGTTTTTCGGTAACTTGGATGTTCAAGGTTCGTATGGAATATTAACCGTCAATAAAGAAACAGGGTTCTATTCCTATGGATTGATCAATGGAAACAGTGCGGTAAATGGTCTTGATGATGGAGAAACATTGACAGATACGTTTTACTATACCATTACCGATGAGTATGGCGCGACCTCTACATCAACACTGACTATTACGGTTAATGGAACAAACGATGCACCAACGATTTCTGTTGATACAGGGAATGGGTGGTTTAACTGGAATGATACAGTGTATGAGTCAGGATTGCCTAATGGAACAAACGCTTCTGCTACCTCAGAAAATGCAACAGGAACCTTTACGATTGGTGATGTTGATGGCTTAGATGATATTAAATCGATTCAAATAGGCACCCAAACATTTGTAATTGATGAAACACATTCTCTAGCCTCTCTTGTTAATCAAACAATTACTACAACATCCGGTAAAGTAAAAATCACAGACTATAGCAATGGCACTTTTAGTTATACCTATACATTGACTTCTGCAACAATCGACAAAGCAGGTCCAGAAACTGATAGCTTCAAAGTTATCGTTTCCGATGGCGAGAAAACAGATAGTGCAACGGTCACGATTAAGATTGAGGACGATGCTCCAATTGCAAAAGCAGATACCCAAACAACCAATGAAGATGCCGTCAGTATTTCTGGCAACGTTCTTGATAATGACAAAGTAGGGGCAGATGGTGTCCAATCCGTTAGCTTTACAACAACGCAAGGAACATACGGAACACTCTCTTATAATAGTGCAACAGGCGCTTATACCTATACGCTTAATGCGAATGCTCAAACATTAGGGACAAATGATCACCCTCAAGAAAAATTTGCCTATACTGTGACGGATGGAGATGGTGATAAAAGTATCGCTATTTTAACTATTAACGTTGATGGACGTAACGATGCTCCTGTCCTTGATCTTAGCGGAAGCAATCATGCGTATACCGAATCTTTTGAACATCTCATTGGCGATACAGGTTGGACGATTCTTTCAAGCTCAACCTTTGCAGGAAACAATGGCATTGTATGGACAACAACAGGACATAACTTAGAAGTACAAAACAACGATGTCCTCGCTACTGTCAATGCTACGGATGGTCATGCCGTGGCAGAACTCGATTCTGATGGGCTTGTGAAACTCTCTACGAACCTTACACTAACCGATACAACGGCAACTTTAGCCTTTGATTATCATGCACGTCCTGAAGCTCAGCTCGATAGTAGTATGAAGGTCACTTTAGGTGCTGAATCGTTTGATCTGAGTTATACAAGTGAAGGAGTGCTTGCCATTACCAATGTAAGCGATGGCTTAAATGTCAGTTATACATATAATGTTACAACAGGTTGGTACAGCATCAGTGTCACAGCTACAGGACTTAGTGTCGGTGAAAATACCCTATCGTTTGAAGGAACAGGTATTGAAAATTCTTTGGGTGCTCTTTTGGACAATATCGCCCTCAAAGCCAATACTGACACAGGCTTTGAAACAAGCTACACTGAAAATGGTACAGGCGTTTCTATTGTCGATCATGATGTGAGCATTAGCGATGTAGATGATACTCATATTGAAAGTGCAACGGTTACGCTTACAAATGCTAAAGAGGGTGATTCTTTTGTAGTTGGCGATTTGTCTTCTTATGGTATTACAGCAACGATTATAGGAAACGTGGTCACATTGTCAGGCAGTGCAACATTAGCACAGTACCAAGACGCCCTTAAAGCTATTACCTATGCAAGCAGTAGTGAAGACCCAGATACAACAGATCGTGTTATTTCTATCATTGTAAATGATGGAGACGTTGATAGCAATACAGCGTATACGGTTGTACATGTAAATGCCGTGAATGACGCACCAATATTTGTTGATCCTACACATAACACAACAATAGTCAATAGTTATACCTTTGGTTATGCCGAAAACGCTACAACAACGACTGTTCTAGGAACCGTTGCAGCGACAGATGCCGATGGTGATAGCGTTACCTACAGCATTAAAACGAATGTTCAAGATGCTAATGGCAATGATCTCTATACGATCAATACCACGACAGGTGCGATCAGCTTAACCGCAGCAGGTGTTGCTTCGTTTGCAGATGACTATGAAACAGCGACCAACGCTCATTCCATTACGGTCACCGCATCCGATAGCACAAAAACAACGGATATTACGGTTAACTTGAATGAGACGAATGTTAATGATAATGCACCAACGATTACCTTGACACAGGCGTATGACTTTACTGAAGATGAGAGTACCAATGTGGTTGGCTCAATCGTAGCAACGTATACCACCAGTGATGCTGATGGTGATCCTGTTTCCGTAACCCTTAGTGATACCACACATTATGCACTGGATGGCAATGGAAATGTCACTCTCACAGCCGAAGGTCTTGCCTTGGTCAATGCAGGTACAGAATTACCAGCGTTTACCTTGACACCAAATGATGGCACAGTCAATGGAACAGCTGTCAGTGCAGACCCAAGTGTGACAGCAGTCAACGATGTACCAGATAGCTTTACTAGTACGGCAACACTTAATGTTTCTGTTGATGAAGTGATGATTGGTAAATTTTCAGCAGGATGGGTGAATGTTGATACGACAGGTTCTGGTAGTGATAACTACACTGGAACCAATAACGACACTGATGCTTATAACGATATCATTAAATGGGGTGATTCTAATGGTTCTGGATATGTATTTGCAGATAATGAATCCCTTCGAAGTAATAACGGTATCGAGATTGACTCAACCTTTAAAGTAGGAACATTTACACATAATAATTTTCCTATACAGGGTGATACGTTAGAATCAGCCGATCTTCAAGTGAACTTTACGGTTACCATTAATGGTGTCGATTACCTGATTTCTCATGCGGTTCAATTTGAGCATAATGAGACAAGTAATGACTATAACGATCCGATGAAAAATGCAGACATTGTGACCATTCAAAATGCAACGTTTTCACAAGAGATAGCGGGTCATACCTATACCTTTAGTATCTTAGGCTTTGTTGATACGAACGGAGAAATTGTGACGTCTGTCCATACGCTTGAAGATAAAGCCAACTCATATGATTTGGTTGCAAAAATTACTTCAACGGATGATTTACCGACTATCTCTGAAACGATTGGACGTGTTGAGGCAGATTGGGGCGAAGATGGTCCTGCTACTACAGGAAGCCTTACATGGGAAAGTAATGGAACGGCTATTGAAAATGGCACCATTCAAGGTCAGTATGGCACGTTACGTGTTTATAGTGATGGAAACTACACCTATACATTAGATCGCGATGTGAAAGATAGCATGGATGTTGATGATTCGTATACGGAAACGTTTAAATATTATCTTACCGATGCTGATGGCGACAAAGTAGCTTCTTCGTTGAGCATTGCTATTAATGGTCAACCAACGTTGGATGCTGTGGATAATGTTGCTACGGCAACAATTAAAGAGGTGACGATCACTCCTGCTCCTGTTTCAGAAGAATTGATTGATACCTTTACCGTTAAAGGGGCAAGCGATAACTACAACAATGTATCGACAACAAAAACAGATACCTTTAGCATTGATGAGAATGAAACAGGTAAAATTAGTTTCAATGTGGATGTAACCACCGTTGGAAATAATACGAGTGCGACATACAGTTGGGTGCTTTATGAAGTTGTCAATGGTAATAATATAGTCGTTAGCAGCGGTACAGCACTTAATAATGACAAAACCATTACAGTAGCAGATTTAGACAAAGGAAACTACAAAATTTCTGTGACGGCTAATACCAATGGTAGATCTGGTAATTGGTTCTCTGGATATAGTTACCCAAGTGTTAAAGTCAGTGATGTGATTTTAGTAACCTTAGCCGCCTCCTATATGGAAGTACAAGCGGCAACGGCAAGTGGTAATATCTTAAGCGATGATGTCCTTGGTTCTGTTAATACAACACTGAACATTGAAAACAATGGTAGCTTTGAAGCGGTCAGTAGTACAGGTACTACTATCGATGGAGAGTATGGTACATTAACGGTTCATGCAGATGGTAGCTACACATACACACCTGATGCACTGATGAATAATGTTGGACAAATTGAATCCTTTACATACCAATTGGTTTATCCAAATGGTACAACGGATGAAGCAACACTAAGCATCAAACTCGATAGTACTACGACTCCTGTCACATGGGGCTCAGATGCTAACGATACACTGATTGGCACAGCAGGAGATGATATTTTATCGGGTGGCGTTGGTGATGATCATCTGTACGGTGGTGAAGGTAATGATACACTCTATGGAGGTGCCGGCAACGACTACCTTGATGGTGGCGCAGGAAGCGATGCCTTGTATGGTGGTGTTGGCAATGATACTTTGGTGTACGACGCGAGCGACAGTATCATCGATGGTGGAGCGGATACCGATACGCTTCTCATCAACACCGATGGCTCTGTAGACTTAAGCAATGTTGCGGATTTGGATGCAAAAATCAATAGCATCGAAGTGCTAGACCTTACGCAAGCGAGTGTTGCGCTTACGATCAATCCAGCGGATGTCTTGAGTATCACTGATGATGCAAGCACGATTCTTAAAGTCTTAGGTGGCAGTGATGATAGTATCTCAGGTACAGGATGGACAGCTTCTACAGATACAGCGGATGCAGGCTTTACGCGTTACGAGAGTACCGTGAATAGTGCGATTAAAATCGACATTCAAGATACCATTGTTCATACTGACTTTCATTAATGCTTTTTAAAGTCGTCCTAGGCTTCATTCTTTTACATGTAAGCCTTTTAGGAGGGGAGTTTAAGCTCTCCTCCTCTTTTTTCTCCTCGCAACCTTCCCCCAAATCCAAAGCCATTTTCAAAGACTATGAGCGTTTTATGAACGAAACCAGCCCCAAACCTTTACATGTAAAGCTTGAAGCGGTGAACTTTTACGTTAATGCCTTTGTGGGTGCGTACGATGAGCAGACCTATGGAAGAGACGAATACTGGGCTAGCAGAGGCGAGTTTTTGGCGCACGGTGGTGGGGATTGTGAAGATTATGTGATTACAAAGTTTTACACACTGAAAGACTTGGGTGTAGAGGCTAAAAAGATGGGGTTGTGCGTGGTCAAAGACACTGATCGTGGGCTTTGGCACATGATCTTGTTGGTGTTTGCAACGCACAAAGAGGAGCCTTTAGTGCTCGATAACCTGAGCTTTAAAGTCTTGCCGCTAAGTAAACGCTACGACATTGCCATCAAAGAGTGTATGAACGAAGAGGGCAGTGTGAAACTGCACAACAACACGTTTGTACCCGACACAGCACACAGAGCGTTTAAAAGTTACAAAGCGATGTTGGAGCGCACGTCCAAAGAGTCTCTCTGGCAACACTAATCTTTACATGTAACGTCCACACGCGTTAAAGCAAGACTGAAGAATACTGCTTAATACATAGCCAAACTCCTCACTCAAACCCCTCACTTCATGCTATAATATTTTTACATGTAAAGCGTTTTTACTTTCTGTTTTAAAGGATTATTATGTCACTCAAAGTTGTGCTATCGCATAAAACAGAATACCACTACGACCGCTATGTAGCGCTCTCACCACACATCATCCGTTTGCGCCCAGCCCCACATAGTCGCACACCCATCGAGGCGTACTCCCTTAAAATAAAACCTGACAACCATTTTATCAACTGGCAGCAAGACCCGTTTGGCAATTACCTCGCGCGCATTGTGTTTCCTGAAAAGACGAAGGAGCTGTGCATTGATGTCGAAATTATCGCCGATTTGATTACGATCAATCCGTTTGATTTTTTTGTCGATGAGTATGCCAGTGAGTTTCCTTTCTTTTACACCAAAGAGCTTCAAAAAGAGCTGATACCTTACCTCGAAGAGAGCGAAGATGGCGAGCTGTTGCGCTCTTTTGTGCGCTCCTTGGATTGCAAGAAACGCCCGATTATCGACTTTTTGGTTTATCTTAATTCCGCGATCAATCAGCATTTAAACTACACCATCAGGTTAGAACCGGGTGTGCAAAGTTGCGAAGTGACACTGGGCAATAAACTGGGCAGTTGTCGCGATTTTGCGTGGCTGTTTGTGCAGGTACTTCGTCATTTAGGGCTTGCGGCACGTTTTGTCTCAGGCTATTTGGTGCAACTCAAAGCCGATGTCGCTTCACTCGATGGTCCTAGTGGCCCCGCCGCTGATTTTACCGACCTTCATGCGTGGACAGAGGTTTACATCCCCGGAGCCGGCTGGGTCGGACTGGATTCGACGAGTGGACTTTTTGCAGGCGAAGGGCACATACCGCTAGCCTGCACGCCTTCCTTTGAGAGTGCTTACGCGATAGAAGGGCTGAGCGACCAATGCGAAACCGAATTTGTGTACGACAACACCGTTACGCGCATTTTCGAGTCACCGCGTGTGACAAAGCCGTACCGCGATGACCAATGGAATGCTATTTACAATCTTGGTTTTGAGGTCGACAAAGTCCTAGAAGAGGGCGATGTGAGGCTTTCCATGGGTGGCGAGCCAACCTTTGTCTCCATCGACGACATGGAAGGCGATGAGTGGAATACCAAAGCCGATGGCGAGCACAAACGCGCTCTTGCCGACACCCTTTCACGCAAATTATTGAACTCGTTTGCCAAAGGGGGCATGCTCCATTACGCGCAGGGCAAATGGTACCCCGGAGAGCCGCTTCCGAGATGGCAAACGTCTATCATTTGGCGCAAAGATGACAAACCCATCTGGCACAATCCCGACCTTCTTGCCGATATGAACGCTGAGTACAGCTACACCAACGAAGACGCCAAACGCTTTTTGTCAAAGCTTTCACTCACCCTTGGCATCAGCGATCAAAACATTGTTGAAGCTTACGAAGATCCGCTCTATTACATCGTCAAAGAGTCTGAACTTCCCATCGACATTGACCCGATGAAGTCCGATCTTTCCGATTCGTTGGAGCGAAGAACCATCGCCAAAGTGCTCTCACAAGGGCTCAACACACCTGTGGGCTACGTGCTTCCTCTCAATTATGGCGAGCACGAATGGATGACATCAACGTGGGAATTGCGCAGAGGTTACGTCTATCTGAGTGCAGGAAATTCACCGATGGGACTGAGACTTCCTCTGAGTTCTTTGCCTGAAAAACCTAAAGATGCGTTGGCACTTCATCCTGAACCAGACCTTTTTGCACCGTATGCAGCGCTTGGCGAGTACTCTGATGCGGCAAAAAGGCGTTGTGCATCAGCAGGAGAAGCGAGCATTGAAGCGACACATCACCGTGAAAAGTTTGTACGCACCGCACTGTGTACGGAAGTGCGAGAGGGTAAACTCTATGTTTTCCTTCCACCACTGAATCACTCGGAATCTTTTTTAGAGCTGATTGCAAGCATTGAAGCCGTTGCGGAATCTTTACATGTAAAGGTTATTTTGGAAGGCTACGAGCCTGCGCATGATCTCAGACTCGATCACATCAAAGTCACGCCAGACCCCGGGGTCATCGAGGTGAACATCCAACCTGCGACGTCATGGAAGATGCTCAGCGATAATCTTTTACTCCTCTACAAAGACGCACGAGAGTCACGTTTGGGCACAGAAAAATTTATGCTGGATGGCAAACACACGGGAACAGGTGGCGGCAATCACGTCACGATTGGAGCGCTCAAACCCGAAGACAGTCCACTGCTTCGCCGACCCGATCTGCTTCGCAGTCTCATCACCTTTTGGCAACACCATCCGGGACTTTCGTATCTTTTCTCCGGTGCATTTATAGGCCCAACATCCCAAGCGCCTCGCGTGGACGAGGGCAAGGTGGAAAATCTTTACGAGCTTGAGATCGCTTTTTCGCAGATTCCTGAAAATGAGGAGGTTCCGTTTTGGCTGACCGACAGACTTTTCCGCCATATGCTAACTGACATCACGGGCAACACACACCGAAGCGAATTTTGCATCGACAAGCTTTATTCGCCCGATTCCAGTAGTGGAAGACTGGGCATCTTAGAGCTTCGAGCGTTTGATATGCCTCCACACGCCCAAATGGCGCTGTTGCAGATGCTTTTGGTACGCACGCTCGTCGCACTCTTTTGGAAAAAACCGTACAAACACAAATTGGTTCGTTGGGGCACACAGCTTCACGATAAATTTTTGTTAGAGCACTATGTCAAAGAAGACTTACGTGATATTGTCGAATTTTTACAAGCGGAAGGCTATGCGTTTGAGTTAAATTGGTTTGATTCTTTCTTTGAGTTTCGCTTTCCATTGTATGGAATGACCACGATTGAAAATATGCACCTAGAACTTCGTGCCGCCATCGAGCCGTGGAATGTATTGGGTGAAGAGAGCAGTTCGCAAGGCACGGCGCGTTATGTGGACTCTTCGTTGGAGCGCGTACAAGTCAAAGTGCAAAACTTCACCCCTGAGCGCTACACGCTTACATGTAACGCGGTGGCGATTCCTCTAGCACCTACAGGCATGGAAGGCGAGTTCGTTGCTGGCGTGAAGTACAAAGCGTGGGAGCCATACTCTGCACTGCATCCAACCATCGGTGCCGACACGCCTTTGGTCTTTGACATCGTCGATACATGGAACAAACGCTCCATCGGTGGAATGACCTACTTTGTAGCCCATCCAGGAGGTCGAAGTTATGACACCTTCCCTGTGAACAGCTATGAAGCAGAATCCCGTCGCATCAACCGTTTTTGGGACTTCAACCACACCCAAGGTGAAGCAGAGTACCAAAGCAGTTCCGTGATACCCCATGTGGTTGAGGGCAGTGAACGCACCGTTGTCGTGCATAAACCCAAAGCGCTCAAACAGTTTGTGTTTCAAGAACTGCCGATCAGCAGTGAATTTCCACACACCTTAGATCTTAGACGTAAATGGAATGCCAAATAGATGAATTTTTTAGATAATTACAGTTCGGCTTCGCAGTTTGATGAGATGCTCGATGCGCAGTTACGCGTCAGGGAGCATTGGCAACCGCTTCTAGAACGCCTTGAAGCGATCAGTGCTGAGGAGCTCGCCAATAAACAAGCAGAAATCGCGTGGCATTTGGAAGACAATGGTGTCACGTACAACGTCTACAACGACCCTGAGGGCAATGGCAATCGTCCGTGGAGTTTGGATCCGATTCCCTTTGTCATCACGAAGACGGAGTGGAAAGCGATCAAACAAGGGATCAAACAGCGCGCAAAACTCTTCAACTTGATCTTAAAAGACCTCTACGGCGAGCAGAAACTGCTTAAAGAGAACATCATCCCTGCCGAGGTGATTTACGGGCATAAAGGGTTTATTCCTGCTGTTCACACTTTGGGATCAATGGAAGATTTTCAGCTTCACTTTTACGCGCTCGATATGGCACGAGGGCCTGATGGGAAAATGTGGGTCATCAATGATCGCACCCAAGCGCCCTCAGGGCTTGGATATGCCGTTGAAAATCGCTTGACGATGAACATCGTCTCTAAAGACCTCTACCCAGAACACGAGATCAAAAAACTGCTTCCGTTCATCGATGAGTTTAAAAAACTGTTGAAAAAACTCTCCAAAGGCGACATCACCAAAGCGGCACTGCTGACTCCGGGACCTTTAAGTGAGACCTACTTTGAACATGCCTATTTGAGCTCTTTTTTGGAGATCAACTTGGTTGAGGGCGATGACTTGCTCTCTAAAAATGGCGCATTGTGGCTGAAGAGTTTGAGTGGGCTAAAGCCTATCAACACCCTGTTAAGACGTTTGGATGATCGCTTTTGCGACCCCCTTGAGCTTCTTAATGACTCAAAATTGGGCGTGGCAGGTTTGGTTGACTGCTTAAGGCAGGGCAATCTTGGTATGATCAACCCCATCGGCAGTGCGATTGTGGAAAACATCGGGCTGAACCCGTTTATGGAGCGCATCTGTCGTTATTTTTTAAATGAAGAGCTTTTACTGCCACAGATCGCGACGTGGTGGTGTGGGCAGAGCCATGAGTTGGAGTATGTGCTTGAGCATTTTGACAGTCTCATCATCAAAAAAATTGACCGCACTGAGGCGATTCAGACGCATTTGGTGAAAAAACTCTCCCATGAGATGAAGCAGCAGCTTAAACATAGCATTCTCCAAAACCCTCACCAGTACGTTGCGCAAGAGGAGATCAGTTTTTCCACGACTCCTTTTTATGCCAACGGGAAAATCGAGCCTCGCAACGCCGTTGTGCGTGCGTATGCCCTGAAAAAAAGTGAGAATTACACGGTGATGAATGGAGGACTGGTGCGCGTTTCTGCCTCCAAAGATGCCCTTTTGGTCTCATCTCAAAAAGGTGGGACGAGTAAAGATTTGTGGATTTTGGGGGAAGATGACACGATCGATATGAGCTCCATTTTCAACACGCTTCCTTATGTGGATGTCTCGATTCACACGATGCCCACGCGCAAAGCAGAAAACCTATTTTGGTTGGGGCGCTACCTCTGTCGTACGATTACGACCATTCGCCTCATTCGCTATGTGGTGAAAAAAATGACCAATTTCAGCCGCTACGAAGGGGCTTTATCGCACGAATCGCAACTGATTTTGGAAAAATCCTTGACCCATTTAACGATGACATATCCGGGCTTTTTGGATGAAAAAAGTGTGTACAATCAAATGAGTGAAATCGAGTCGCTCATCAAAGACAAAAGCAAGCAAGGGGGACTTTCTTTTACGATGGAGATGCTCTTTAGCGCGAATGTCTCGATCAAAAGTCTGCTGGCGATTGAGGCGTGGAAGCTCTTTGACAAGATGCAAAAAGAGTGGAAAATCTTTATGCGCAAAATCAACTCTCCGACGCAGACGATTTTAAGCGAACTCGATAAATTTTTGCTCTACCTTGTTGCCTACAAAGAGCTGGTCGAAGAGAGCATGTACAAAGAGCAGGGGTTGATTTTGTATGACATCGGGTATAAGCTGGAGTCTGCACTTTTGACGATCTCCAAAGCGCGCTCGATGCTCTGTGTCAAACATGAAAAGTCCGCAAGCTACGACATCTTAGAAGGTATGCTCAATTCGTGTGAGAGTTTTAATGCGTACCGAACGCAGTACAAAAGCTCGCTTCAGTTGGACAATGTGTTGGAGTTTTTGATTCTCAGCCCGCAATTTCCAAAGTCGATTGCTTACCTAACCAACGAGCTTTTGGAAGATCTCAAAGCACTTCCGAAGAGTAAAAAGTACCTGAGCAGTTACGAAGAGCCTGTGTTTCAAGCGTTTTCATCGCTGAAACTCACCAATGTCGCAAGCTTGATGCAGATAGAAGAGGGTGGAAGTGTGTATCAAAAACTCGATGAATTTTTAGCAAAATTGACAGCGCATTTCTCGCTCTGTTCGATGGAGCTTTCCAAAACCTATTTTTCACACTACGATGAGTAAGCCATGACCTATGAAATCTACCACAAAACCGCCTTCGCCTATGAAAGCCTCGTCACCTTTAGCCACAACATTGCCCGTCTCAAACCCAAAGACACGCCTTTTCAGCGCGTGATGGATTTTGGCATGGAGATCACGCCTATGCCGTATGAGCAAAGCGAATTTGATGACATGTTTGGCAACCACACGACGCATCTATTGATTCGCGAAGCGCATGAGTCACTCTGCGTTATCGGCAGGTCGCACGTTGATCTCAATGGTGATGCAATGCGTTTACATGTAAGCAATCTTCGCGCGCAAAGCACCTCGTATGAGGCGTCTTTAGGACTGTTGCAACAGTTTGATCTGAACGATCTGGTTGCAAAGCCTTTTATGTTTGACTCAGCGCTTATTCCCAAAGCATCGCGTGGCATTGTCGAATACGCGAAGCGCTCATTCACGCCACAACGCAACCTTGTGGATGCCGCACAGGAGTTTATGAACCGCATCTTTCAAGACTTCGCTTTTGTTGCAGGTTTTAGTGACGTGACCACGCCCATCGAGGAGATTTTCGAGGCTAAAAAAGGGGTGTGTCAAGACTTCGCACAGTTCGCCATCGCCGCCCTTCGCTCCATCGGTCTGCCCGCTAAATACATGAGCGGCTACATCGAAACCATTCCTGCCGTTGGCATGCCCAAACTCTTTGGCGCCGACGCCTCCCACGCATGGTTTGCACTCTACATTCCGCGCCTTGGCTGGCTAGAACTCGACCCCACCAACAACATCATCCCCGAAGATCAACACATTTTACTCGGATCTGGCAGAGACTACAACGACGTCGCACCTCTAAAAGGTGTGGTATTAAGCAGCGGACAGAGCGAACTCTCCATCGAAGTGAACGTGCAGAAGATGGTTTAAGAGCTTTACATGTAAAGCGATTCTGGTATCGGAATTTCCTCAATAATTGACAAAAAACTACGATAGTCGTATAATTATGCCAAAAAGGAGTTCCAATGAAAGCAAAAGAGATCGCTGATATTTTTGGTGTTCCTCAATCGACTCTCAATGAATGGAAAAAAGAAGGACATTCAAAAAAAACTTTAGCTGATTTTTTAACCAATGTCGATACAGGCGCTATCTTAAACTTATACAAGTCAGCAACAGCTTACGATATGCTCGTATCAACAGTCAATGCTTCTATCGGTAATGAATCGAAGCACCTTGGAGCCAATGATCTTAAAAAGCTTTTGATGGGAAAAATTCCTGAAAAGCCTATCGAAAAATACGCCTTGGATATTATTAAAACCGAAGCGCTGAAAGTTGAGATAGAGGATTTTGCAAGCCACTTTAAAATACCGATGAAAAAAGTCAATAAAGTACTCAATCATGGATACTAAAACCCACTCTTTCATCCTTGCGATATATGCTAAACAAATTAAAGCACTGAATGATCTCATCAGTGAGTGTAAAAAGCTACTTCCAAATAACGATCTCTCTTTGATACGATTTGGCGGTGGCACAGCTTTAGCGATTTATCATTTCTAGCATCGAAAAAGTTTTGATATTGATCTGTTCGTGACTGATCCACAACTATTGAATTACCTAAGCCCAAAACATTGGTTGGAAGACTCACGCTCGTTTAATACCGCAAAGTATATTGACCTAGCCAATCATATCAGACTGCTCACGAAGGAAAATATCAAAATTGACATTTTAGTATCGCAAGATTTTCTAGGTCATGCCATCATCGATGATAGTCACACGTTTTTTCATGAGAGTATTTATGTCGAAAGTTTGGAAGATATTTTGGCAAAGAAAATCGTCTATCGAAAAGATCAAAATAAATCAAGAGATATTATCGACCTCAGTGTTGCACTTTATCATGATAGCTCTATTTTTGAGAAGCTTTTAAACTCTGGTTCCGTTACGTTTCAAGATTTACGTGACTTACATGATGCGCTGAAAAGACTCGACACCCAAAAATACTTAGATGAAATCGATCTTGTTGAGCCTATAGAATTTTATTTAGATATTGCACAAAAGGCACCTGAGGCAATAAAACAAGCATTGAAAAAGCTTTACATGTAAAGCTTAAAGAGTGTTTTGTGCGGATTCGACTTTGACGATGCGATACGCAATGGCGTTTTGGAAGATGAGCGAATAGTCGTAGCGACAGGAGATGATGCCATCGCAGGGTGAGATGATCGTCTGGATGAGTGTGCCATCGAGTGCGTTGAAAATGCGTGCTAAGGGTTGACCGTGTACGACAGAGTCACCGATGTTGGCGAGAGTGTCAAAGAGTCCTGCGGCACTGCTTTTGATCGCTTCCACATCGTTTGGCATAACAAGATTGCCGTGTGAGCCTTCAAACGTTGAGAAGTCGATGAGCTCTTTTTTGACTAAAAAGCGCACGATGGCATCAAACACTTTGTTGGCTTCGTGTTTGTGAAGGATGCCTTTTTTACCTGAAATGAGCGAAAATGCTTTGGCATTCCACACATTCCAGTTATACGTTAACGAGACCGTGTCATTGGGCATTTCCTCTTTGACATGAATAAAATCAAGCCCAAACGCTCTTGCATCCTCGATGTAGCTCATACCCGATTCGAGCACTTCAACGTAGGGAATGCACTCAACGTGATCTTTTCTCGCTTCAAGTAAAATGGCGTAGTCGTAGTTATTGGTTTTTTCAAACAAGCGTGCGGCGATGCGTTGGGTTGTCTCACCTTTGTCGTAGCCTGGGAACATCACATCGATGTCGGTGTTATCGAGCGGCCAGAAGTTTTTCCCCATGTTAAAGGAGTAGGGATTGACGGTGGGGATCACAAGAATTTCACCTTTGACAAAGGCGGCATTCGCCAGTTCATGTTGACGTAAAAAGCGCACCAATTGCGATGCTATCCAAAGCTGATCGATGGCAGTGCCCATCATAGGTCCTACGATGACGCAACTAGGCGTCGTGCCCTCTCTTCCAAAACGAAACCCCTTGACTTTGAGAGAATTGCGACTCAGAGAGCTGATCTCAAATAAAACTTCTTCTTTCATAGGGCGGTGTCCTCTTTGGGGTCTTCAAGTATGCGTGCAAGAAGGGAGCCTTCGTACACGACGGGGTATTCGCGAATGGTAAATAACAAGCCATTGCAGGGGCTAATGAGTGTTTCTTGAATCCGTCCTGAGAGCGGATCGATGATTTCCCCGAGTTTTTCACCTTTTAAAACAGTGACATTGTGTTCTAAAATAGGAATAAAAATCCCTGATTTGGAAGCGTTGACAAAAAAGACTTCGGAATGCAGGTTTGAAACAGTTGTTTTGGTTGTCGGCAGGACGGCTCTTTCGATGATGCCCACGTGTGCGAGCAGGTTTAAAATACCTTTGGTGAGGCTTTGCCCGTACTCCTTGGTGATGCGCATTCCCACACCCATCTCTACGACGAGTGTTTTGGTACCAAGCGAGTTCATCGCATGCGCAAAGGTAGACTCCAAAACCGTCACCGCGTCGTGCACCCAAATAAACTCAATGTCAAGTTTTTCCGCTAAGGGGATGAGTTCATCGGCGGTGGAGCGACTGATGCGCACTTGAGGGAGTTCGCGTAAAAAGATGTTACTCGCATGAATATCGATGGCAAAGTCACTGCCTCGTACGGTATCGACAATCGCATTGGCGACTTGCGCCGGCATGAAATCAGAGGTATTGCCAGGGAAATTTCGGTTGAGATCGACATCGTAAAACGGAAAACCTCGCGTGATGCTGTCGATGCCCATCGGATTCATAGAGGGGTAAATGTCCACAATGCCTTTGATGCAGTGTTTGTTGTTATTGAGCCATTTGGCAAGCAGATAACAGACGTATTGCCCTTCGATCTCATCGCCATGAATGCCCGTGACGATTGAGATGCGTTTGGTTGAGGTGGAAATGTCCTCAGGCGAAAAACGGTTGCGTCTGAGCGTTAAGGTTTCATTGACGGGTAAGTTGACGTTAAAGACCTCTTCAATCATTGTTCATTCCTCTCAATTCGACCCATGATCTTTAAAATATGCTGACGCTTACCGATGTAACTGCCTCTGTGAATCTGACACTCTGAAAAATCACGCCCATGAGCGATCTTGATGTAAGGTTCATCGTGAATGAAAATGCCACTTTGCGGATCAAGCCCTCTCCAATCCCCATCCATAAACGCTTCCACCCAGGTGTGTGTTTTATTGACACCATCGATAAAGCCGTTGACAAAACGTGCAGGAATGCCGTTACTGCGCAAGAGCGCAATCAGTAAATGGCTAAAATCTTGGCTGATGCCCTCTTTGTAGAGCAAAAATGTCTTGATCCCTTTGGCTTTAGGCTCTTCTAGGGCTCTAAACTGCTCATAGAGTAGTTGGGTTAAAAAATGCGCTTTGCGAAAGTCTGTCACAGGAAGCTTGAGCGAACGAGAAAAATCGCGCACATCTTCGCACAAAGGTGCCAACGTGGAGTGCGGCAGATAAAGCTCCACAGGCTCTTGGTCGTGGTAAATATACGTAGAGAGTTCTATCTCACCTTCGATGTTGGCTTTAAGCGCACGATGCGGTTTCCCACAATAACCATACACCAAATGGTTTTCAAATCCATCACGTGTTTGGTAATAAGGAATACCATCGTTGAGATTAAGTTTCCAATCCAAAAGCGTTTGTATGGCATTGGTGTGCGGCACCATGCGCAGACAAAAGTGATGGTTGCGTACGGGCTCATCAAAGGTGAGCGTAAAATCGTAAGAAAAATTAACTTTCATGCTTTGTGGTCAATGCCTCGAATACTGAATTGATCGTTTGTAATGTTTTAAATTTATTACTGGACGAAAGTGTAACACGTTTATGATTTGGGCGAACTTTCTCAGCAATGCTGTTAAGCTTTTCCACATCCATCAAAGCCGCTTCAATGCTATCGTAAAGGCGAATATTAAGATCCATTCGCTCTACCACTTTGCCCAGCTGAATCAAGGGAGACTCTTTGGCTTCAACGAGTGAAAGCTCCAAGTTGCCCCAAATGGCATCAAGCTCTTTGAGCGTACTCTCTAACCAATAGAGCGAAACAGTACGCTCCTCTTTAGCTTCTTGGTAGGCTAAATAGAGTGCATTAATGCGGCTAAACATACGGTTTGAGAGGTGCGAGCGTGTCAAAATGGCATTTTCACGCGCCATGTTAATCGTATTGTACAAGCTCGCATCTTCTAAGTTAAAGACACTTTCTCTCAAAAACATTTGTGCCGAATCATACGCAAGTTCGATGCCAAGTTTGGCGTAAAAGACCTTTGCATCCTCAAAATCTTCATCTAAAATTTTATCAAAAAGGGCAATGACCAGACGTGTCATACTCTCGGAGCGTTGAATGTACCTGCCCATCCAGTAAAGATGTTCTGCCGCTTGTGGGGGTATGAGAATCATCTGTGCTCCTTTAAAACCCATGTATCTTTAAAACCGCCACCTTGGGACGAGTTGACGATGTAACTGGTCGGATCCATCGCAAAACGCGTAAGTCCTCCTGGCCAGACAAAAATATCTTTACCGTAAATGGAAAACATTCGAAGATCGGCTTTGCGAGGTGAAAAAGTGCCTGCTTCATCCAAACATTCGATGTCGTAAAACTCGATCACCTCTTGTGCGATAAAACGCCTAGGTTCCGCGATAATAGCATCTTTGAGTTTTTCACGTTCACTCTTGGTGAGTTGTGAGCCAAACACAACGCCATATCCTCCAGCTTCTGCAACATCTTTGATGACGAGGGTTCGCATATTTTGTAAAATGTGGTTGCGATCTTTCTCAAAAAATGCCAAGAACGTTGGGGCATTTTGCAAGATTGGCTCTTCATTCATGTAATATTTAATCATCGCTGGCACAAAGTAGTAAATGCCCTTATCGTCTGCGATGCCGTTTCCGATACTGTTCATCAGCGCTACATTGCCCGCGCGATACGCTTGGGTGATGTTGGGAACTCCGATCAAAGAGTCTGGATGAAACTCGACAGGATCAAGCGCATCATCATCAAGCCGTCGGTAAATGGCGCCCACACGTGCTTTTTTACCATTGTACGTTTTGAGATACACTTTGTCTTTCTCGACGACCAAATCTTCACCATTGGCAAGAATCGCACCACTCTCTTTGGCGAGATACGAGTGCTCGTAAAACGCAGAATTATAACGACCCGGTGTTAAGATGACATTGATGCCACCCGTGTTAACATAGTCCATCGCCGCTTCGAGTTTCTTTGGATAGTCTCGCACATCTTGAATCGGAAGTTTTTCAAAAAACTCAGGAAACACTTTGCGTGTGAGCAGGCGAAGTGAGAGCGGATAACTCACGCCACTGGGTACTCGGATGTTGTCTTCAAGCACAACCCAACCATCCCCAACGCTGTTTTTAACAAGGTCGATACCGCTGATGTGCACGCGAATGTTTTTCGCCACAGGTGTGTTGGCAAATGCTGGCAGATAGGCTTTGGATGAGAAGACAAATTCACTAGGAATGATGCCGTCTTTAAGAATTTTCTGTACACCGTAGATGTCTTCTAAAAAGAGATTGAGCGCATAGATGCGCTGTTGTATCCCTTTTTCAAGGTACGCAAATTCTGACGGGGAGACGATTCTTGGAATGATGTCAAAGGGAAATTTGCGCTCTATAAACGCGTTGTTTTTAAAAAGGTTGAAGTTGATCGCTTCGGTATTCATATACGTGAGCAACTCTTGGACGCGGTTCTTGTCGATAGTGTTTAAGATGCCTTTAAACGTATCATAGAATGGACTGTTTGACTCAATCATAGTGTACCTTTTGCCCTTTCACCTAAATGTGATACAAGCAGTTTAGCACAAAATTAAGCAGAGAAAGCGAATAAAAGTCTCATTTTTTGATTATTTTTTAAACACTAACAAAAGTGTGACAAAAGTTTAATCTTAGCCATGCCACAGATAGGCGAAAAACAACCCTTCGATCAAAAAGAGACTGCAAAAGAGCAAGTTCCATTTGAGCGAGACTTCTAGCGGTGTTACATGTAAAAATTTGGCGGTCATCAGTGACATTCCTGCAAACGGTGAGATGATAAAGGAGATGGCAGATGATAAAATCAAAATGAGCGCGATGGAAACGGACGAGAGTGGCAGTGAAACGGCGAGTAAGATTTTGCCAAACATCACGGCAAGTACCAAGGGATGGATGCCACATACGGCGATAAAGATAAATAAAAGCGGAATGACAAGGAGGGAGAGGATGCCAAGGTGATTGACGCTTCCTTGCAAGAGTGGCTGAATATGACTCAAAACACCGCTGTGATCGACCGCGCCTGCAAACAAACCCACGGCGATAAAAAAGAGTGAAAAATCGGTCGCTTGCGTGATGCCATTTTCCCAATAGAGATTCAAAACGCTCTTAAGTTCCACATTTTTGAAAAATGAGACGATCCAGATGGTCGAGACAAGCAGCCCAGAAAGTAAAATTCTCCCCGTGGGTGAACCGATAGAAAGCGCCTCAAACAACGAGATCAACACCAAAAGAGCGATGACAACAAGGATAATATGCGCTGTTTGCTTTGGCGCATTTTTGACAATACTCGATGTCTCAAGCAGCGGTTCTGTAACGATGGATTTATTTAACCCTGAAAAATGCTCCAAGGCATACGAAGTCAGTAAGCCGATAACGCTTAAAAGAAGTCCAGGTAAAAAGAGCTGTGACCACGAAACATGCGTCACTTGCATCACCAATAGCATGATCACCGCACCGGGCGCCCAAAAAAGGACAAGCGCATAGCCTCGCATAATGGCAGTTGCAAAAAAACGCTGGTGCTCGGAGACATTGTTTTTAAGCGCTTTGTTAAAGAGCGAAACCATTACAGAAACCGTTCCAAAAAGCAAAAAGCTCGCGAAGAGGTTGGTGACAAGCATCGCAAAAAGGTAGAGCGAACTCTCTTTTTTAAAGAGCTTTTTGAGCCAATACTCGACAGTATCGCTGTAGCGACCAATCTCGATCGGAATGGAAAAAAGCTGCATTACTACGATGATGGCGATGATGTTGGTCATGGAAGTGAGCGACTGCATCCAAATCGGGAAGGGAAGTTTGTAGTAGAAAAGTATGAGTGAACCCATGAGAAAAAAGAACAGCGTGATGGTACGAAACCCGCTTTTTTGCCTAAAAAGACCCACCCCAAACAAAAGAGCTGTAAAAAACGTTAAAAGTTCCAAACTCACGGGCATAAAAAGGTGCGTTACATGTAAAAGTGTGATGACCAAAAGCGCCATTTTACAGAGGGTTTTCATCTAAATTCCAAAATTAAAGTGCGCTATTGTACCCAAAGGAAGGTTAGAAAATGTGACTAAGACAAGACTTTTATTGGGTATTGTACAAAAGAGTGATCTCATTGAGTCATTGTATTGACTTCGTAGATTGAATAAATTATAATAACTCAAATTATTACAACATAGGTTATTATAATGAAATTTTACAATCGAAGTGCAGAGCTGGCTCTTTTAAAAAAAGCGGATGCATTAAAAAATGAGCACTCTGTTATGACCATACTCATTGGCAGAAGGCGCATAGGTAAAACAACCTTAGCCCTTCAACCCTTTACCAAAGAGCCCAAACTTTACTTTTTTATCTCTAAAAAAGAAGAGTCTTTGCTGTGTGAAGAGTTTTTGGAAGAGATTAAAGATAAACTAGCCCTTCCTATCTTTGGAGAGATCAAAACATTTGAAAATCTTTTTGCGCTCTTAATGCAAGCGGCACAAAGTATCTCCTTCACGTTAGTCATTGATGAATTTCAAGAGTTTGAACGCATCAATGCTTCTATTTACTCTGTCATGCAACGCATTTGGGATACCCATAAAGCATCCACGAAAATGCACCTCATTTTGAGTGGTTCGATGTATTCATTAATGAAAAAAATATTTGAAAATGCGCATGAGCCTCTGTTTGGACGAGCCGATTTTAAATTACATCTGCAACCTTTTCATGTCTCAACACTTCAAGAGATTTTAAAAGACTATGATGCAAGTTCTGCTAAAAATCTCTTAGATTTTTTTATCTTAACAGGCGGTGTGGCTAAGTATATTGAGCTTTTCATCAATGTTAAAGCGTTCGATAGAATTTCGATGATCAATGAAATAGTCAATCCCAATGGTCTTTTTTTAGATGAGGGACGCAATCGGTTAATTGAAGAGTTTGGAAAAGAGTATGGTGTCTATTTTTCGATTCTCTCACTCATCGCTAATTCTAAAACATCCAAAAGTGAAATTGAAAGCATTTTGGAAAAAAACATTTCGGGTTATTTATACCGCTTGGAGAATGATTATAACATCATTAAAAGCATCAAGCCTATCAATGCAAAGCCCAATTCAAAAGTTCAAAAATATGAAATTGTCGATAATTTTCTCTATTTTTGGTTTCGTTTCATTTTTAAATATCAATCACTCATTGAAGCAGGAAGTTATGAAAAACTCAAAGAGATTATCCTAAGAGATTTTGATATGTTTAGCGGTAAATTTTTAGAAAAACTCTTTGTCGATCAATTTAGAGAGCAACAACAATTCGCCCATATTGGCTCTTACTGGGAGAGAGGCAATCAAAATGAAATAGACATCGTAGCGATTGATGAATTTGCCAAAACACTGATGATTTGCGAGGTTAAACTTGCCAAAAAACGTTTGGATCAGAGCGTGCTTGAGGCAAAGGCTAAAAAACTGTTAGTGGATTATCCCAATTATACTATGCAATGGAAACTTTTGAGTTTGGAAGATATTGTATAAAATGACGCATCGGTTCATGATTACATGTAAAGCTAAAACTAAAATGATGAAATAAAAGGCAATTGATTTCTTAAGTTTCAACCTATTTAGACTATGATTCTCACATAAAATGCAAAAAGGATTTCCCACGATTTCAAAGGAAGAACAGACCAGAATCACCACCGTTGTTGTGAGAGTCGCGGCGATGCTTTTGGAGTACGGCGCTGAGAGTCGTTTGATCGAGCAACTCTCGTCTCGTTTGGGCGTGGCACTTGGGTGTACGTCCATTGAGATTTCGCTGATTCCCTCTGCGATTGTTTTGACCACGCTCATTGGCGACTCTTCGGTTACGACCACGAGGCGCGCGCACGAACAGCCGATCAATATGTCCATCGTGCATCAAATCGTCACGATCTGCATTGCGGCGGAGAAAAATCCTCGCGACATTATGATGGTGGAAACCAAGCTTGCCAACATTCATTCAAATCCGTATCCTGCGTGGTTGATTGTTCCGATGATTGGGCTTTCGTGTGCGGCGTTTAGCCATTTACAAGGGGCGGATTGGGCAGGATTTTGCATCACTTTTTTGGCAGCTTCAGTGGGGATGATGGTACGTAGGGCACTCTCTTCTCGTAATTACTCTTTGCTGATTGTCTTTGCCTTTACCGCGTTTGTGTGTACGATGATCGCCAGCCTCTCTTTTTATCAAGGTCTCAGTGCCACAGGAAGTATCGTTCTCTCTTCGAGTGTTTTACTCCTTGTCCCGGGATTTCCCTACATCAACTCGATGCTCGATGCGTTCAAAGGCTACATTAGCATGGGCTGGGGACGTTGGACGCAAGCGACGCTTTTAACACTCATGTCTTCTCTTGGTATCATGCTCGCCATGGGGCTTTTGGACATCAAAGGATGGTAACGATGGAATGGGTCACTCTTTTATTGGACGCGATGTGGGCGGCGATTCCTGCTGTGGGTTTTGGGATGATTTTCAATGTTCCGCGCTCAGCTCTGCCGTTGTGTGCGGTGGGTGGCGCATTTACGTATGGGTTTAGAGAGGTGCTAATGCACCATCACCTCACCATCGAACTTTCAACGTTTATCGCCGCAACGGCAATCGGCATTATCGGTGTTTTTTGGTCACGCGCTTATGTGATGCCCAGACCCGTCTACACCGTTCCTTCCATCATTCCGATCATCCCTGGAACGTACGCGTATGAGATGATGATAAGCCTTGTTTCGATGAATACCGATGGCGTCACCGATGCCTTGCTCTCAAGTTTTATAGAGAATGGGCTGCATGCGGTCAGTATTTTATTTGCGATTGCCTTTGGCTTGGTGCTCCCTTCGATGTATTATACCAAGCGCCAAAAGCCTATTATTTAGGGGTTTTGGTGTTTACATGTAAAAGAATTTCCTCTTCGTTTTGAGTATTAGATGACAAAATTTTAAAGGAATGGCAATGTCGTATTGGAAATGGGAGCCAGCTTTTTCGGTGGGTATTGCAGTGATTGATGATCAGCATAAGCAAATGATTGCGTATATTAATGAGCTCGGTACGATTTCGATCTATCACGATAACGAAAAAGTGCGTACGGTGCTTTTGGCGTTGATGGATTATACGGTGTCCCATCTTGCCTTTGAAGAGCGTTTGATGGAAGAGGCAGGGTATCCTAAATTGGAAGCTCATAAGCAGATTCATCTCTCTTTTATTGAGCGCATTCATTTCTTTCAAGAACGCTATGAAAACGGTGAAGATATTTCAAAACAGCTGATGATGGATCTGCAAATGTGGCTTATCAATCACATACAACACGACGATACAGACTATAAAGAGGTTGTCCAAGCGATGCTTCACAAAAAAGAAGCTCAAATGAACGGCGGATGGCTCACAACCTTGATCGATAAATTTTTTAAATAACCACCATTTGAGTGTTTACATGTAAAGCAAAAACGCTCCTCATGTGAAGAGCGTTTTGCGTAGTTTATTTATGCGTTAAAACCCGTGTAGCGTTGAGTACAGCGATGAGCGCAACGCCCACATCGCCAAAGACCGCTTCCCACATCGTGGCAATTCCCATCGCCCCCATGATCAAAATAATCCCTTTAACACCCAGTGCAAAGATGATGTTTTGCCAGACGATGGCGTGGGTTTTACGGGCGATTTTAAGCGCGGTGGCGACTTTGCTGATCTCGTCGGTCATGATGACAATGTCGGCGGCTTCAATCGCCGCGTCTGAGCCCACGCCACCCATCGCAATGCCGATGTCTGCGCGTGCTAAAACAGGTGCGTCATTGATGCCATCTCCCACAAAAACGGTTTTGCCTTTGCCGCTTTTGCGTGCCATAATCGCTTCAAGCTTTTCGACTTTTTGGTGTGGCAAAAGCTCTGCTTCCACATGCGTAATGCCAAGCTCCTTAGCGACTTTATCGGCGGCAGCTTTATTGTCGCCTGTGAGCATCACGATGTTTTTAATGCCAAGTGCTTTGAGTCCTAAAATGGCTTGTTTGCTATCTGTTTTGGGTGTATCGGCGATGATGAGGTAGCCTGCTAAAACGCCCTCAACCACGACATAAACGACGGTGTCGGGGGTATCGATTGTTTCATGAATGATGGTGTGCTCAAGGAGGAGTTTATCGTTGCCTGCAAGAACGGTTTTGCCTTCTATGGTCGCTTTAACGCCGTAGCCTGCGAGTTCCTCATAGTTGCTCACCATCGCTTCCAAAGGCTCTGTGTACGCGCGTTTGATGGAAAGGGCGATGGGATGGCTTGAGTGCATCTCAGCCAGAGCCGCAAGCCGCAAGACATCCACTTCACTGTAACCGTGTAGTACGGTAATAGAGGTTACGCTAAAAATGCCTTTGGTTAGTGTGCCAGTTTTATCCAAAACAACGGTATCGACGCCATTGAGTGCTTCAAGGAAGTTGCCCCCTTTGACCAAAATACCGTTTTTAGATGCACCACCGATACCTCCAAAAAAGCTTAGCGGAATAGAAACCACCAGTGCGCACGGGCATGAGACAACAAGGAAAACTAAGGAGCGTCTAAACCAGTCACTGAGAAGCGCGTCTTGCATCAAAAGCGGCGGCACAAACGCGAGTAGGGCAGCTGAGATGACGACAAGTGGCGTATAGTATTTGGCAAACGTGGTGATAAATTGCTCTGTCTTGGCTTTTTTAGCGCCTGCATTTTGCACAAGGTCTAAGATCTTAGAAACCGTAGACTCTGAGAAAAGTTTGGTCGTCTCTACGATAATCACACCCGTTTTATTGATGGTTCCAGAGAGAATTTCACTGCCGACTGCGACTTCTTTGGGCAAAGATTCACCTGTGAGTGCCGAGGTGTCCAGCGTGGAGCGACCCTCTAAAATGACGCCATCGAGTGGGATTTTCTCTCCCGGTCTGACGATGATGCGACTGCCTAAAGCAACATCACTTGGGTTTACTTTGTGCTCGCCGGTTTCGCTTTGAAGGTTTGCAAAATCGGGTCTAATGTCCATCAGTTTGGTGATGGATTTGCGAGAGCGATCGACCGCTAAGTCTTGGAAAAACTCACCGATGCGGAAGAAAAGCATCACCGCAACGCCCTCAGGATACTCGCCGATGCTAAACGCTCCAACAGTAGCAAGCCCCATCAAAAAGTTTTCATCGAAAACATGCCCTTTAAAAAGGTTGGTGACCGCCATGTAGAGAATCTCGCCACCCACTAAGAAAAAGCTGATCAGATAGGTCCAAAACATCAAAGAATTGCTCTCATCCATCACAATAGCAGAGACGAAGAGCACCGCGCCGATGCAAAACGTGAAGAAATGCCACGATCTTAGCATCTCCATTAGACTCGAATCGCTTAATCCGTGTTGATGTGCATGCGCTTCATGCTCTTGATTGAAATCCTGCGGAACGGCAGGTTTACACCTTGAACAACAACTCTCCGCTGTTGTGGTGCATGTTTGGGGTGCGGTCTCATGAAATTGCATACTCAAATCCTCGTGGTTCTAAAATGTGTTCTAAGCTTTGGTTAAAAATGGTTTTGATATGTTCGTCATCGAGTGAATAAAAGACGACTTTGCCTTCTTTACGGTGCTTGACAAGTCTTGCTTGACGAAGGACACGCAGTTGGTGCGAGATGGAAGAGGGCGTCATGTGCAACAGTTCTGCGATGTCACACACGCACATCTCTGCTTCAAAAAGGGCTGAGATGATCTTCACGCGCGTCGTGTCACCAAAGACTTTAAAGAGCTCAGCTAGATCGTAAAGCTTCTCCTCTTGAGGCATCTTTTTTCTAACCATTTCGATGACATTTTCATGCACAATGTCGCAACTACAAAATTCATCGCTCATCGGTTCCTCCTCTTGAAATTATGTACAAATGCTCATATGAACAATTACTCATATATTAAAACAATTCAAATGAGAGAAAGCTTAAAATGATAGACAAACTCAAAAAGTTTTACATGTAAAGAAAAAAAGTCAAAAGATTTGCCCCTTTTGTAAGGATAATCCAAAAATTGCTCGGATAAAACTAAGTTGGCAATTTTTGGATTGAGTGAAAGAACATTTATGGCTAAACTGTCTTCCATCAACCCCAAAGGAGATCAGATGAGTTTTATCAACAATGATCGTTTAGCCACAGCCGATGATGCTGTTTTTAGGATTCTTAACAATGAGTTTGAGAGGCAAGCTACGCATCTTGAGATGATCGCGAGTGAGAATTTTACCTCGCGTGCGGTTATGGAAGCAACAGGAAGTATTTTTACCAATAAATATGCTGAGGGTTACCCACAAAAGCGCTACTACAACGGTTGTGAATGTGCGGATGCGGTCGAGCAACTTGCCATTGACAGACTCTGTGAGATTTTTGGATGTACCTATGCCAATGTACAACCGCACTCAGGTAGCCAAGCCAATGGTGCGGTGTATGCGGCACTTTTGAATGCAAACGATAAAATATTGGGTATGGATTTACAGCAAGGTGGTCACTTAACGCACGGTGCGAAAGTAAGTTTTTCAGGTAAAAATTATCAATCGTTTAGCTATGGTGTCGATGCGAATGGTTATATTGATTATGCCAAGGTTCTGGAGATTGCGAAGATTGTGAAGCCTAAGATGATCGTATGCGGTGCTTCGGCGTATGCGCGTGAGCTTGATTTTGCAGCATTTCGTGAGATTGCGGACGCGGTGGGTGCAATTTTAGTGGCTGACATCGCGCACATCGTAGGTCTGGTTGCCGCAGGTGAGCACAGGAGCCCTTTTCCGCATGCGCATGTCGTCACTTCGACAACCCATAAAACATTGCGCGGTCCAAGAGGCGGTGTGATTATGACCAATGATGAAGCGCTTGCGAAAAAGATCAACGCGGCTATTTTCCCCGGAATCCAAGGCGGTCCTCTGTTACATGTTATCGCGGCAAAAGCGGTGGCATTTGGTGAAGTGTTAAAGCCGCAGTGGAAAGAGTATGCCAAGCAGGTCAAACGCAATGCCAGCGTTTTGGGCGAGGTTATGCTTGAACGGGGTTTTGATTTGGTCAGTGGTGGAACCGATAACCACTTGATTTTGGTATCATTACTGAACAAAGATTTCTCAGGCGAAGAGGCGAGCACCGCCTTGGAAAATGCAGGTATAACGGTCAATAAAAACAGTGTCCCTAACGATACGCGAAGTGCGAAACTAACATCAGGTATCCGCATCGGATCTGCGGCATTAACGACACTGGGTATGAAAGAAAAAGAGTTTGAATTGATCGCGCACCGCATTTGCGATGTGTTGAAAAATATTCACGATTTAGCGTTACATGTAAAGATTAAAAAAGAGTTAGTGGCACTTTTGCAAAACTTCCACGTGTACGAAAGTGCGACGTATTAAATAGAGTTCTTGCAAAACTTATTTTGCAAGAAGGAAAAGCACCAAGGGTGCGTGGGCGTTCCGCCGAGGAAAACCCAGTGTTAACGTAGCCTTTAGAGCTTTGCTTTAAAGGCGTGTCAAGAGTTCTGTAAGAACTCTTATGACAAAATGACGAAGGAGGGCGCGATGAGAGAGATGGAAGCGTTGCATACTAACTATCAGCTGATTGAAAAAGCGATCAAATACATCGATGCGCATTTTAAAGAACAGCCCTCCATCGATGTGATTGCTAGCAGTATCGGCATGAGCAAATACCATTTTATCCGCGTGTTTAAAGAGTATGTGGGCGTGACACCCAAACAGTTTTTGCATTCGGTGACGCTCAATTACGCCAAAGAGCACATCAAAGAGTCCAAGTCTATTTTAGACAGCACACTAGACATTGGGCTCTCGAGTGTCAGCAGGCTGCACGAGCTTTTTGTCAATTTGATCGGCGTGACACCCAAAGAGTGGCGCGAAAAGGGCAGGGATGTCATCATCACGTATGGTTTTGGCATCACCCCTTTTGGTGAAGCACTGATCGCTTACACCGACAAGGGCATTTGTTATTTGGGGTTTATTGACCAGAACAAAGAGGCAATTTTTACACGGTTTCAAGAGCTTTGGGAAAATGCCAATTTGGTGCATGATGATCTTAAAGCGCAAACCTATTTAGAAAATATCTTCATCAACAATAAAAAATACAACCTCTTGGTCAAAGGAACGAACCTTCAGATCAATGTCTGGAAAGCGCTTCTCAATCTTCCCAACGGTGCTGTGACCACCTATCAAGACATTGCCAATTTCATCGATCAACCCAATGCGGTGCGAGCCGTTGCCAGTGCCATCGGGAAAAATCACATCGGCTATCTCATTCCCTGTCACCGCGTCATTGCCAAAAGTGGTGCGATGAGCGGGTACAGTTGGGGCATTGAGCGCAAAAAAATCCTCATCGCCTATGAATCAACTTATAAAAAGAGTCACCCAGACTTTAGGCTCGCAACGATCGAAGACATACCCAATATCTGCCAATTTCTGCATGCTATTTTTCCAAAGAGTGCGCAAAATAGGGCGAAAATTGTCTCTGAGATGATTCAAAATACCAATACCCATGCTCTCTTTCTTGCTATACATGAGGCAAAGATGGTAGGCGTGCTGCCCGTCCTCTACAACGTATCGGTTGTATCAGGGGAAAAGGTAGCGATGTTTGAAGCGGTGATCGTGGATGAAGTTGGCAGTGACCATGCTATTGAAAAGGAATTGCTTGAATATGCCATCGCTTCGTGCACGAAAAGGGGCTGCCAAAAACTAAGACTATGGGCAAAAGAGGCGTCAGATTATGAGCGTTTTAAAGAGCTTGGCTTTGAACAATCAGAGCGAAAACTCTTTACATGTAAAGTGTTACGCGACGAGTTTTAGCGACTCTTTTTTCTTTTCCACTGCGATGGTAGCGCTCTCTTGGTATAAAAATTTGGAGAGGAGTTTGGTGAGCGTATGGGAAATCTCAAAGAGCTCTTCAGCAACATTGGCGACCGCTTGTCCATTGCCACGGTTGGTCACACTGAGTGCTAAGGTCTCTTGCATTTGTGCGATAAGGGTATTGACATTGTGGGAAACGGCGTGTGAGAGGTTGACAGCTTGGTTGGCGACGCTGAGCGAATGAGTGATCTCCTCTTGCGTCTCGGTTGCAATTTTCCCAAGTGACGCCATGCGCACGCTGGTGTCTTCCATCAAACTTGCCACATGGTTAAGCCGTTTGGTGTTGCTGCCTACCCCTCCAATGATCTGCTTGGTGATCACATCGATGTTGCCTAAACTCTCTTGGGTACGTTCTGCGAGTTTTCGCACTTCATCTGCTACCACGGCGAAACCGCGTCCATGTTCCCCAGCACGTGCCGCTTCTATGGCAGCATTGAGGGCTAACAGATTGGTCTGTTCGGCGATCTCATCGATGAGGTTAAAGACATTTTTCATCTCATCGACCTGTTTGGTCAGTGCTACCATTTGTTGATTGACCGCATGTTGCTCTTTTTTACTCTCTTGCACATCGTTGTGCAATGCGTCAAGATCTTGCATAAAGTGTCCCATAACGCCCATATTTTGCTTGAGGACATCTCTGGTTTGCACACTCATCCCTTCGGATTCATTGAGCGTTTGTTTCAGCGAAGCGATAGGTTTTTGCATCGTCTCAATGTTGCTCTCTTGCGCATGAATCGTGCCTAATAAGGTTTGAGAGGTTGTTTGCAAGCTTTGTGCCGAGTGGTGCGCATCGTTTGAAATGGTGGCGATGCGTGAAATCGTCTGTGCCACGTTGGTAAAGACAGAGTCAATAGTCTGCGTGATGCCATCGAGCTCATCTTTGGTGTTTTCACTGACTCGTTTGAGTTTATGACGAAAATCGATATGGTGTGGGGCAAAAATGACTTTTTGCAAAAAGGCGTAAATCTGCACCGTTTCAAGCACCACCAAGCGAATCATCAACGATAAAAAGAGCAACGTCGCTATAAAAAGAAGCGAAGCGATAAAAAGGTAAAAAGTGTTGTTTTGGTTGGTTTGATGCAAGGAGGTAATCAAAAGATGGTTGTGCTCTAGTGTGTTTGCATCACGGGTGAGGTTGGTATTGAGATGGGTCAGATTGGTATTGACCTTTGCCATGGTTGCTTCCGTTTTTTGGTTGAATGCTAACGCCTCTTCAATGATTTTCCCTGTAATATCTTCGATCACCAATGCGATGTCACGCACGCCATCTTCACTGGGCTCACTGCGCATGCGCTCCGCCAAGATGGTAAATTGCCCAGCATACGGGGCGATAAACGGGTGTTTTCCTGCACTGCTGTTTTGCCATGCAATCAGCTCATCCAAAAGACGTTCAAGTTTTCGTTGTTGGGAAGGTTTGAAATTTAAGGTGGTGAGTTCGTTGCGAATGTTCCGCAAATTGGCAAGATCGTTGTACCATATGCCCACCTCTTTGGCTTGGTGCTCTAAGGCGCTAAACTCTGTGATGGTGCGAGCATTGGCATTAGAGGTCTCTTGAAGGTTGCTTTTGAGGATTTCGCTCTGTTCGATCTGCGCGTGAAAAAAGTCTTGATTTTGAAAATAACCAACACCATAAAGGATGCCCATAATCACAAAGGCAACAAACAGTGTCAAAAATCCTAGATAAAAACGATGCGCAATGCTCAGTTGTTTTAAAAGGGTACTTACAAATTGCGGCATAAAAAGCTCCACTATAAAAAATTTAATATGAAGTGTATGATAAGTTGATTGCAAAAGGATTACTAAAGTTTTGGATAAAAATTATGCACTATTGTAATGTTTTTGGAATATTTTTAAGCGTATACTGTCACACAGTTTTTGTCAAGGGGGAACTATGTCATTTAAAGGGAAAATCATCGGAGCACTCTGCGTTTTGATGTTTTTAAGTCTCAGTATTTTTAGCTTTATCAGCTATTTCGATACAAAAAAGAACAGTGTGATTCAAACGGAAAACAGTCTGAAAATGGCATCACGCGCGCTGAGCGATTATATTGATGTTTGGCTTGCTGGTAAAAAAAGTGGCATGGAAAGCAGTGCGAGGTATCTTACCAACATTCAGTCCATGGAAAAATCAGAGATTATCGCTATTTTGCAAGAGACAACTAAAACTTTGGGTGGTTTTGATACCACTGTGGGGTTGGAAGATGGCAGTGCGATGACAGGCACAGGAACGCCGTTATCGGCTGGGTACGATCCTCGTGTGAGAGGTTGGTATAAAAGTATCAAAGAATCAAAAAAAGTCAGTGTTACCGATGCTTACATCGATGCAACAACCAACAAATTGATCGTTTCCATTATGGCTCCGATCATGAAAGAGGGCAAATATGTGGGTGGTGTGATTTTAGATATAGCACTTGACACCCTGACCAAAGCGACTGCGGATGTTAATTTTAATGGCGGTTATGGGATGCTGTTTGATACCGCAGGCATTGTGATCGCGCACCCTAATAAAGAGATGTACGGAAAAGAGCTTTCCCAATTCTTGCCCGAATTGACCCAACAGATCAAAGGTAAAAGCGATGGTTTGGTCGAGTATCAGTTCAACAATGAGAGCAAAATCTTTGCGTTTAAAGTTTCCAAAGAAGCAGGCTGGACACTAGGGATCACCTTCGATAAAGAGGTTGCGTACAGCTTTTTAAAGACCCAAATGCGTGAGCTGTTTATCGCAGGTATTCTGATGCTTCTTCTTTCCATTGGTATTATGATTGTTCTCATCAAAGCCTTATTAAAACCACTGGATAATCTTAACCGTGTTGTCAAAGAGCTCTCTAGCAACGAAGGTGATCTAAGACACCGTTTGGAAACAACCTCCAACGATGAGTTTGCACAAGTCTCAGGCAATATCAACAAATTTATCGAAAAATTGCATGAGATTGTTAAAAATTCCAAAATCATCAGTACTGAAAATGCGTCCATCTCCGAAGAGCTTTCACGTACCGCTTCTGAGGTTGTCCGCAATGTGGAGAGTGAATCTCGCATCATGGATACGACCAAAGATGAGGGCATTGCGTTGGTCAAAAGTCTTGAAACCTCGGTGGTGAAAGCCAAAGGTTCCCAAGAAGCCCTGAGTCAAACACAACATGACATCGTTGAGGTCAAAAGCAAAGTTGAACAACTTGAGTCCACGATGCAAGCAGCTGCGATTAAAGAGCAGGGTTTAGCAGAACGACTTGATAACGTCAGCCACAATGCCAATGAAGTTAAAGATGTACTAGGAGTTATTCGTGATATTGCCGATCAAACGAACCTTTTAGCGTTGAATGCCGCCATTGAAGCAGCGCGTGCAGGAGAGCACGGACGTGGATTTGCGGTAGTTGCCGATGAAGTACGAAAATTGGCTGAACGTACCCAAAAAGGGTTGGTAGAGATCGATGCAACGATCAATGTCGTTGTCCAGTCCATCATGGATGCCAATACTGACATTGCTCAAAATGTTCAAGAGGTGCAAGCGTTAGCCTCCATTACCTCGGATCTTCAAAATAGCATGAATAATGTTGCTAATATTATTCAAAAAACCATTGATCAGAGCCATTACAATGTTGATAACTTTATCGATACTTCGACGAAAATCAAAAAGATTGTGGATGCGATTGAGCAAATTCATGGCATTTCCAAAGAGAATGTGGGAAGCATCGACAATGTTTCACAAGCGAGTGAGCATTTACATGTCATGACCGAAAACCTCAACAATGAACTGGGAAAATTTAAGTCCTAACCGCACTTTTTACTCAAAATTGCCTACGCTTCGTTATATTGCGTAGGCAATTTAAGCTTTGAGTCTGTACAATCTTTGTAAAAAAACAGAGAGCATTTATGTTAAACAAAGAACTCCTCAAAGGACTTTATGTCCTCACCGATGCAACCCTAACCCCAACGGAAACAATACTTGAACAGGTAGAACGCGTTTTAAAAAGCGGCGTTACGATCATCCAATACCGCGACAAATACGCTAGTGATGAAGAGGCTGAAAAACAGTGCATCAGGCTTCAAGCGTTGTGTGACTATTACGAGGCAGTGTTCATCATTGATGATCGCTTGGAAATTGCGTATCGCATCCATGCCGATGGTTTACATGTAGGCGAAGATGATGTAAGTTACGAAGAGGCTCGCGCCCTGCTAGGAGATGATAAAATCATCGGCGTTTCCTGTTATGGCGACATCGAACGCGCAAAAAAATACGCCAATCTAGGAGCCGACTATGTCGCATTTGGCTCATTTTTCCCATCCCCAACCAAACCCCATGCCAAAATCGTAGACCCTGAATTGCTGAAAACAGCCAAAGCGCAACTGAATGTGCCTATTTGTGCCATTGGAGGCATTACTCAGGAGAATATTGAGCTTCTTTCACGCTATGATATTGCGATGTATTCGCTCGTTAGTGCGGTGTATAAAGACGATAAGATCGAGGAAAATTTAGAAAGATTACAGGCTAAAATTTAGAAAAATTATACGTTATTAGGAGCGGGTATGGTTTTAGAAAAGTTTGATGTCTCCATCACCAATGCGAGTAAAGGAATGGCACTGATGCTGATTTTGTGGCATCATCTTTTCTATGAAAAGCCTGAAATGGGCTTGATCGTCTTTCAAACAGCACTTTTGGCGAAAGTCTGTGTGGGCATTTATGTGGTGCTCAGTGGGTATGGTTTGGCGGAATCTGTGAAGAAAAAAGGGTTGGAACTGGGCGTTTTTTACAAGCGACGTTTGCTAAAACTGTACATGAATTACTGGCTGATCGCGCTTATTTTTGTGCCGATTGGTGTCTGGTTTATGGAAAGGTCGCTTTCAAGCGTTTACGGCGAGCATGTTTTTCAAGGCTTTATGCTTCAAATGCTAGGTATCCATATGTTCACGTGGGTTGGTTATGGTTACAATGCAACATGGTGGTTTATGAGCCTGATCATCGTGCTATACGCTATTTTCCCCTTGGTGAATGTCTTAACGAAAAAATACCACCTCTGGTTTTTAGCCTTTTGTGCATGGCTTCTCTTTTTCCCCATTCCCTTGGTCAATGACTGGATATTCCCTTTTGCGGTGGGCGTGTACCTTTCGCAAAAAGATGGGTTTGTCAAACTGCTCATTTGGCTCGATAAACAAGGTAAAGCACGCTTTATCACGCTTGCGATTTTAACCGTGTGCGTGGCGTGGTATAGACAAAATGGCTGGCTTTTTGACAGTGTCCGTGCCGATACATTTTTTGCGATTTTACTGATCCTTTGGACAACGGAACTGGTTGTTTTTTCACCCTTGGCAAAAAAAGCGTTTGAGTTTGTGGGCGTACATTCGTTTAATATTTTCTTATTTCACACGTTCATTTACTACTACTATTTTCCTGATTTTATCTACAGTTTTCACTATCCCGTAATGATCTTTGCAGTACTTTTGGGGGTTTGTTTGGTGATCTCCGTAGGAATCGAGAGCTTTAAGAAGAAAATTGGATTTGATAAATTGATTTAAAAATAGCTTCCAAACCCACTTGTTTTACGGGTTTGGAAACTTTACATGTAAATAGATTTCTTGCAAAATTGCAAGAAATCTTCTGCCTCGAAGAGGCAAGCTTTAGCGCCATAGCGGCGTAGCGTAGGTTATTAGGCTTTGCCTAACAACCGTGATAAAATGGTTAAATCAGTGCTGATTTTTGCACAAATTTTTCACTTAAGTGGTTAAACTCGGCACTCTCCACCCATGTTTCGGGAGCACTCACATACTCGACGATGTTTTCTAAAAGCACATAATGGGCATGTTCCTCTTCGGCAATGCGTAAAAAGGCATTTCTTTGTTCACCCTCTTCAAGCATCAACGCTTTTTCGGTGTAAAATTTGTAACTGCTCTCTTCAGAGCGTAAGGCATTTTTGTAGAGGTTGATGTGATCTTCGGTAAAACAGGGCACGTGATTTGATTTTTGCATCTTCTCAAAGATGTTTTTGGTGTGTTTGAACAGATCGACACTGGGAACAGTTGGAATGGCTCTGTTTTGGTTCATCTTCTCAAAAATATGGTAGTGTTTGACCTCTTCTTCGGCAAGCATCGTCCATATAGACTTTAAGCCTGCATCATCGGTTTTTGTTGCAAGCTCTCTGTAGTAGAGCTCCCCATCTTTTTCCGCTTTCATCGCGTATTCATAAACGTTCATCGTACACCCCTTTTGTGATAGTTTGATAAAGTAAATCTATATCCATTTTATAAGAAATCTATGATAAAAGTCTGATAAAGAATCAATCTTAATTCATTATCAGCAATAAAACCATAAAAAAGTGAAATGTAGAACCTCCTAAGACGAAAAAATGCCAGATAGCGTGGTTGAGATAGAGTTTTCTCCAGACGTAAAAGATAACACCAACCGTATACGTGACGCCTCCGGCTATTAGAAGTGAAAGGGTCAGGGTGTCCAGATTGGTGAGGAGTGTTTTAAACACACCAACCACCATCCATCCCATTAAGATATAAAGAATAACCGCAGGGCGATGAAAGCGATGGGGGAAAAAAAGATTGAGACTAACCCCAACGGCTGCAATCGCCCACGCAATGCCAAAAAGTACCCATCCCGTAACCCCTTGGATGCCGAGCAAACTAATCGGCGTATAGGTTCCTGCAATGAGAATGTAAATGGCACAATGGTCAATGAGCTGCAAAATAGATTTTGTTTTTGGGGCGCATATGGCGTGATAAAGGGTAGAGGCTCCGTACATAACGATCAAAGAGAGTCCAAAAACGACAGCACTCGCGATCTTTGCGCCATCACCACTTTGTCCTGCAAAAACGCACAAAATACTCAGCGCACTCACACTGAGCAATAACCCAAGTCCATGAATGCTACTATGCCAAATCTCTTCCATTAAAGAGTAGTCGTGTGATGTTGCGATGGTATCTCCTTTCAAAGAATTTCGTAAGAGAGTGTCTTTATTATACTGCGATTTTGCCGATTTAGTTCACATCAGCTATTTGGGGGCAAAAAGCTATGATTATCGAATCATCATCACTGACATTACAGTCAAATCATGAGGCGCTGGAAAACAGTACAGCGTATAGGCGCACAACCGATACAGATGTGCAAACACTCACACGCATCCGCGAAGCAGAAACGTTACAGCTTCAAGCAACAGGAAATGTCACGACACAATCAGGCGATGTCTTGGATATTAGCTTGCAGAGTACGTTGGAGCGCTATGATCGTTATGAGACCTTTACCTCTCAGTCCATTGCTTCTTTGATGGACCCTTTGGTGATTAATCTGAGTGGCGGACTCGCCGATGTTGACGCATTAAACACCTTTTTGTTTGATCTAAACAGTGATGGCTCAGCCGATGAGATGTCACTCTTGGGACACAATAACGGATTTTTAACCTATGATAAAAACGAAAATGGTATCATTGATGATGGCAGCGAACTCTTTGGTACCCAAAGTGGCGATGGATTTGCTGATCTAGCACAGTACGATGATGATGGCAATGGGTGGATCGATGAGAACGATAGCATCTTCCCTATGCTAAAAATTTGGCAAAAAAGTGCTTTGGAAGATAGCCTGATCTCTCTAAGTCAAGCCCAAGTGGGAGCGCTTTTATTGGAGAGTGCGGACTCTTCATTTACCTACAAAAAGGGTGCCGATACCAATGCCCAGCTTCAAGAAAGCAGCGTTGTTCTTTTTGAAAATGGCAAAGTAGGGTGGGTGTCGCATGTCGATTTTGCGATCACTTCGACGCAAGAGCAGAGCGGTCAAACAAGCACGCCAAGCCTTACTGCCAGTACGAGCAGTGTTTTAAGTGCGTCACTTGGGAAACTTAAACAATCCTCCTCTTCGGATCTTGGGGAAAATCTACTCTCTTCGCTTAAAAATAGACTCAAAGTTTTACATGCTAAACTTGCGAAGACGCATGATGAAAGTGAAAAAAGTGGCATTATCATGCAAATCCTCAAAATCTCCATGCAAATTGCGCAACTGGGTGGTTAACCTAAAGCTTTAGGCGGTACAATTTTACATCTTTACATGTAAAAGGAGATTACGATGCTTGAGCTTCAAACCATTGTGATGTTTGTGACCGCTTCAACCTTGTTAGCCCTTGCTCCAGGACCTGACATCCTCTTTGTTTTAACCCAATCTATGAGCAAGGGAAGTCGTTCTGGCATTGTCATAGCCCTAGGTCTTTGCAGCGGGCTCATCTTTCACACAACCGCCGTTGCTTTGGGTGTTGCGGTGATTTTTCAAACCTCGGCTTTAGCCTTTACCCTTCTCAAATTCGTGGGAGCTGCGTATCTTTTGTACCTCGCATTTATGGCATTTAAAGATGCCAGTAAGAGTAAACTCGAATCGTCTAAAAGCCGCCTCAGTCTCGTTTCACTTTACAAACGTGGCATTTTGATGAACATCACCAACCCAAAAGTTTCCATCTTTTTTCTAGCGTTTTTACCGCAATTCACCAACCCTGAAGTGGGCAATGTTACTGGGCAAATTTTTACGTTGGGCGCTTTGTTTATGCTCAGTGCCTTTGTGGTTTTCACCTTGGTCTCCTTGCTTGCAGGTCGTGTGGGTGCATGGTTTTCCAAAACCAAAAACGGTGAGAAAATTCTCAACCGCGTTGCTGGAACCATCTTTGCAGCATTGGCTGTTAAATTAGCCTTTACATCCAAATAGGGCTTACACGATGAAAAAAAGTCAACTCTTAGCCGTCATTCTTGCGCTCTTTGCAGGAGTGTTACTTATTGAAATCATTTTACAAAATATAGTAGGCTCGTAAAAAATATCATACGTTTGTGTGACATAGTTGTTACGATATAATGAAAAAATTAGAATTAATGGAGTAGAGATGAAAATAGGTCTTTTTATCCCCTGTTTTATGAACGAGTTATACCCTGAAGCCTCCATGGCAACACTCAAGGTGCTGGAAAATTTGGGGTTAGATGTGGAGTATCCGCTGGAACAAACCTGTTGTGGACAAGCCCAAGCCAACACAGGTTGCACGAAAGAGACCGCGGTTTTAGCCGAACGTTTTTTAAAAATCTTCAAAGATTACGACTACATCGTAGCACCCAGTGGAAGCTGTGTGAGCATGGTGCGTCATAACTATGCCCAGTTTTTAGAGGGACGTGATGGGTTTGAGCGCATGCGTTCACACACCTTTGAACTCATCGAATTTTTACACGATGTGATCAAGCCAACTTCGATGAATGCTTCGTTTCCTCACAAAGTCGGCATTCACAACAGTTGCCATGCGCACAGAGAGCTTGGCATGGCGAGCATGAGTGAGAAAAATGTACCTGAGTTTTCCAAAATCAAAAATTTACTCGACAAAGTGGAAGGCATCAGCTACTCTGAGCTCACGCGTAAAGATGAATGCTGTGGCTTTGGCGGTACGTTTTCCGTGAGTGAAGAAGCGATGAGTGTGGCGATGGGGCGAGCGCGTTTGCAAGACCATTTGGATGCTGGCAGTGAGTACATCACGGGGGTGGATATGTCGTGTTTGATGCACATGCAAGGCGTGATTGATCGCGAAAAAATGCCGCTTAAAACGATCTATATCGCTCAAATTTTAGCAGGAGATCTCCAATGAGTCACAATCACTCTGAACTGGCCGATAAATTTGCGAGCAACGTTGAGCGTATGAAATGGCACGACAAAGCATTGTGGTTTGTTCGTGTCAAACGCGACAATCAAGCCAAAAGCTTGGACGAGTGGGAAGAGCTACGCAATACCGCCGATAAAATCAAATCACATACACTGGCGCATTTAGATGAGTATCTTGAACAGTTTGAAAAAAATGCCTTAGCACGGGGTATTCGCGTGCATTGGGCGAAAGATGCGAAAGAGCACAACGAGATCGTTTTAGATTTATTGCGTTCTCACAACGCTAAGATGATCGTCAAAAGCAAATCCATGCTCACCGAAGAGTGCCATCTGAATCCTTACTTGGAAGAGCACGGCATCGAAGTGGTCGACACCGATTTGGGTGAGCGCATCGTACAACTACGCAATGAGCCACCTTCGCACATCGTTCTTCCAGCGATTCACCTCAAAAAAGAGGACGTTGGAACGACGTTTGAAAAATTTTTAAACACCCAAAAAGGCAATTCCGATCCGACCTATTTGACCCGTGCGGCGCGTGCGCATTTGCGTGAAAAATTTGTGGGTGCCGATGCGGCAATGACAGGTGTCAACTTTGCCATCGCCGAAACGGGTGGCATCGTGGTCTGTACCAATGAGGGCAATGCCGACTTGGGTGCAAGTTTACCGAAGCTTCATATCGCGTGTATGGGCATTGAGAAGATCATTCCTCGCCTGAAAGATCTCAGCATCTTTACGCGCCTTTTAGCCAGAAGTGCCACGGGTCAGCCTGTCACAACCTACACATCGCACTATCATGGCGCCGTGGAAGGTGGTGAAATGCACGTGGTCATCGTGGACAATGGAAGAACTAAAATCCTCGCCGATAAACGTTACGTCAAATCGCTTCAGTGCATTCGCTGTGGTGCGTGTTTGAACACATGCCCGATATACCGTAGAAGCGGTGGATACAGTTATGGTTACGTCATTCCAGGACCGATTGGTTCAACGTTGGCTCCAAGTCGTGATCTTAAAAAATACTACAGCTTGCCGTTTGCCTGCTCTCTGTGTTTTTCATGCTCCAACGTCTGTCCTGTCAAAGTGGATTTGGCTGATCAGCTCTATTTAAAACGCCAAGATGTGGTCGATGCGGGCTATCTAAGTCCTGTCAAACACAATGCTTTGAAGATGGCGACATGGCTGATGTGCCGTCCAAAACTGATGGACTTTGCAGGCTTTATGGCGCGTAAAATGGTACCACTTTTGCCGCGCGCACTGGTTTATTCAAAATTCAACCTCTGGGGCAAAAATAGAGAGTTGCCGCCATTTCCCAAAAACAGTTTTAAAGAACTTTACAAAGTGAAAAAGGGTATCAAATGAGTTCACGCGAAGCCATTTTAAATGCAATCAAAGAGGCAAAACCTCAAAATAGCGAAAGTGCCCTTCCTGAGGTCAACATTCTTCATACGACGTATGATGATTTGGATGCAAAATTTGCAACAACCCTTGCAGGCGTGGGTGGAAATGCCGTTCATTTGGACTCTTTGAGCGTGGTTGATAGCTACATTAAAGAGCATTACAAAGAAGCAATGGTCATTGTCTCAACCGTGGAAGGTTTGTCAACAAACACGAAAGAGCTAGGTGCAACGGATGATCCGCATACGCTTAAAGATGTCGATTTGGCGATCATCAAAGGTGAATTTGCCGTGGCTGAAAATGGTGCTGTGTGGATCAAAGAAGCCGATGCAAGGCACCGCGCTCTTTATTTTATTACTCAAAAATTGATGATCATCGTCCCCAAAGGTGAGATCGTTCACAGCATGCACGAAGCGTATACAAGAGTGAATTTTGGCGATAAAGATGTCTTTGGGCTTTTCATCAGCGGACCTTCCAAAACCGCTGACATCGAACAATCCCTCGTCATCGGAGCGCATGGCGCTACTGAGGCGTGTGTGGTGTTTATTTAAATATATTGCCTCGTAAATATTATTTACGAGGCTTTACATGTAAACATGAGCGCTGAGTTCTTATTTATTTCATCAATCTTTTTCTATTTTTCCATTTAAAACATTTAAGTAAATTTTATTACTACTTCTCATTGCACCACAATATATAAAATAATAGTTTTCGCCCCTTGTTTTTATTGTTGATTGTCCCCACGGTCCAAATTTTTCAAAATCTTTTAGTGTACATTTTCCTTGTTTGATCAATTCTTCAGAAGCTTTTATCATTACATCAGAATATTTTTCAAAATCATCAGAGTTTTCGATATATTTTTTAACAAGAGAATTAGATTCAATTATTTTTTTAACAGGTTTTTCAGCTGATAGAGCATTTACCGAGACCCAGCGAGCGACAGTACCATCTACTCCTTCAGACCATCCATCATAGTATTTTGAAACACGCGCATAGTTGTTTTTGATTTCTAAAACAGTAACAGTCTCATATTTTCTCACTTTTCCTGTTTCTTTGCCTTTATCGCTCGCCGAAAGCAAAACTTTGGCAGAATCACTTTTAACATAATTTTCTCCAAGTTTTATTCCTGCTGAAAACAATGTTGTTGTGAATAACACTAAAAATATAAGTATACTTTTCATTATTTACGCCTTTTTATTTAAATAAAGAATCTTATAATATGAAAGCATATAATTAAATACTATCTTTGCTTACGCTATAACCTGAAGCTTTAAGTTCTTCTACAAGTTTATATTGCCAACCCCCATGTTCATCCATTTGTGTATAAACTAGACCACTTATATCACTAGGTGTTTCGACTTTATCTTTTACTAATGCCATAGTATTTTCTCTTCCAAGTCTTGCCATCAAATAACCATGTTCTAAAACTACATTTTGTCTAGCCCGCGATTTAAGTTGATTAGGTGTTTTCCCACCCACATCGCAAGCTGTATATAATACAACTCCAAAGCCCACTTCATTTGACAATCTTTCTATTTTTTCAATTATAGTATTCCCTTTGCTTGGTTCATCTCGTAATACAATTGGTTCTAATCCTAATTTTCTTAATATCTCCGAAACTTGGACTATTGCTAATTCATCGTGCCCATGTACTATGAATACTTTAGTTTTAGGGGTATTATCTGATACATTAATGACATTTACTGTTATATTTTCGAATTTTGTAGTTACTAAATCGAATGAAATATTCTTATCCCATTCGTTTACCCTATCCATTACTGATTCAATTAATGCTTTTGAATCATTTATAGCTTTATGATATTTATTTAATTCTGTAGTGCCTCCCCAAACTTTATCTAAACCTTGTTGTTGTGGATTGTCGATAAATTTTAAATCTTTATGTTCATTGAAATATTTAGTCATATGAGGAATAGATTCTAAGGTGTATTCAATTTTTCTATACCATTTGTCATATTCTTGATTACTATTTGGTTGATAAGCTGGTAATGTATCTGCTTTTTGTAGTAAATTATTTAATTTTTCTAATAACTCAATTTTTGTCATATTTATATTTCCTAAAATAAAATCTAATATTCTACTTCAATAACTATGAAAATTATATACGATTTTAAGAAGAATAGATTTATAGATTTATTTTTTCAAATTATTTAGAAATTGATAATTTGCATAAGCGATCACTTAGTAGACTCACAAAAAACATAGTTGAAAATTGGAAATATTATATAAAATGAAATTAGCTATAAAAGAAGAAGCCAGAAAAATATAAAGCTTCTGGTATTAACTTTTCTCCTTTTTTTGTATTAGGTTGTGTAAGAAGATTGCAAAAGGTAGCTTGATATCGTGTAAAGTGTTTTATTCTGCGATGAGATATATGGGGCATTATGCTTTATTTAGATTTAAGCACAACTTTTATTATGAAAAAAAGATTTATATGCTAGATGAATCTCTCTTTTGCACGAAAGCGTGGCAGTTGCGAGACGATAATCCCTCCGAAAATGACAAAGCTTGCCATCATCTCTGTTTGGCTGAGTACTTCGCCTAAGAAAATATACGCGAGAAGAACCGTGAAAACGGGAATGAGGTTGACAAAGACGGAGGCACGTGAGGCTTCGATGCGGCTTAAGGCTAGGTTGAACATGCCATACCCTCCGAGCGTCACGACGATGCCGAGGTAACACAACCAGCCGAGCGCCTCCCATGAAAGCGTGAGTGGCACGCCCCATGATTCCCAAACGGCTAATGGAAAGAAGAAGAGCATTCCCACAAAGGTTTGAACGGCGGTGAGGAAGAGGGCGGAAAAGCGTTGGCTGAGGTAACGTACTGAGATGGCGTACCATGTTCCACAGACCATCGCACAAAATTCTAAGAAATTGCCCAAAAGGGGATTGCTCGCGTGTTCACTGCTTTGTGCGCCAAGACTGAGCCAAACAGCTCCTGCTACGGCTAAAATGGAGCCTACGACGATGCGTTTGCTCAGGTACTCTTTGAGCACAAAACTTGCCGCGATGGCGGTCATGAGTGGCATCATCGAGGTGATCATGCCTGCTTGGGACGCGGTGGTGAGTTGCAAGGCTTTGGCTTCAAAAATGAAGTAGAGACACGGTTCAAAAAACGTCAACAGTAAGATGTACTTCACATCTTTTTTGGTAAATTCAAGCTTGGAAAATTGCTTAATAAAATAGACAAAGCAGAGGCTCGCAATTGCCATACGACCGAACATCGCGCTCATGGGTCCTAACACACCAAGGACGGCTTTAAGGGCGATAAAAGAGCTTGCCCATGTGAGCATAGCGATGAGTAAAAATACAATGCCGATCAAATCAATACGTTCTTGCTTCATTCCGTAATCTCTTTTTGAAAAAGTGTGTGCCATTATATCTTTTGTTTGCTAAAACGAGTAGTATAGTGTACAATGAAGCCATGGAACTCTTTAACGTACGCAATCTCATTCTTATCATTCTGCTGATCGTTGGCATCAACTACTATAAGAGCACGCAAGAGGTCAATCCTCAAAGTCTCTCGTTGCCGCTTGATACCAAAATCCTTGCCTTTGGCGATAGCCTTACCTACGGTTATGGCGTCACACGCGACAAAAATTACCCAACGGTTTTGGGCGATCTTTTACATGTAAACGTCATCAACGAAGGGGTGAATGGAGAACTAAGTGAGCAAGGTCTCGCCAGGCTCGCCTCTGTTTTAGCGCGTCATAAGCCCGATATCTTGGTGCTGTGTCACGGAGGGAACGATATTTTACGCAAAAAAGATTTGACGCAAACGAAAAGTAATCTCGCTGAAATGATAAAAATGGCAAAAGAGAAGGGCGTTTATGTCCTTTTAGTCGGCGTTCCGACCTTTGACATCTTGACGTTTAACGTGCCTTCGTTTTACTATGAGGTCGCGAAAGAAAATGGCATCGAGATAGAAGATAGCAGTCTTAAAAAAGTGATGGATGGCGAAAATCTTAAATCCGACCAAGTCCATCCCAATGCTGAAGGCTACGAGTTGATGGCGAAAAACATCGCTAAAATACTCAGCGAAGAGTACCACCCCTCAGCGAAATCGTTTTAAAATCCCCTTTAAATACTCCTCTGCCAATGTTGCGATCTCCTCGTCTGTAAGGGTGATCGGCTCGGTTTGAGAGGGAATGTTAGTGAGAAGGACAGAGAGTTGTGTGCAGGTTTTAAACAGCTCCTCAGGGCTCATCGAAACCATTACATGTAAAACATCGTTGGGGAGATTTTTGGGTTCTAATTGATGCAGGGCGGTAAGCTTGGCTAAAAAAGTTTCAATGGTAGGATGCAAACGTTTTTCCTTATTAGACTTCTTTCATAACCCATTGAAAAAAGAGTATCGCTCATAGCACATCACTTTTTGAAACTAAAAACATCGCCATAGCTTCGGCTATGACTCAATTTTGAGTTTTAAAAATTAACGCACTCTGAACAAACTCTTTATCTTTTCAAGGGTTATGAAAGAAGTCTATTTTTTGTGTGCAATTATGCCACATTCTTCGTTGATCTTTCCACTTATTCTTTACATGTAAGCATTTTTTGGCTCGCTTAGCGTTACAATCAAAGCTACTCACTTTAAGGGGCTTTGCATGAGCATGCACGATTTAGAGGCGTTTTTGCGCTCCATTCATCCGTTTCAACTGCTTTCAAAAACAGAGATGGCGAAAGCCATTGGCGCGATGAACATTGCTTACTACAAAAAAGAGACGCTGTTGCTCTCTCCTTCAAAACCTGCGGAGTTTTTGTACATCATCATCAAAGGTGAAGTCGGAGAGTTTCATGAGGAAGAGCTCCTTAAAGTCTACAGCAAATCCAACTCATTTGATGCAGACGCGCTCATCTATGCCAAAAGCGAAAACAGTTTTAAAGTGCTTGAAGAGCTCATCTGTTATGAGCTTAAAAAAGAGGATTTTCTCTCACTTTTGGACTCCAATACAACGTTTAAAGCCTATTTCATCCAAGACCTTGCCAATAAAATCCAATCCGCCAAAGCCAAAGAATACACCACCGAACTTTCAGGATTTATGATGGCGCGCGTGCAGGACAGCTATTTGCATGAGCCGACCATCGTGGAAAAAGAGTGTTCCATCATGGAAGCACTGCGCCAAATGGAGGCAAAAAAGAGCAGTTGCATCATCGTGCGAAGTGGCGAAGGGTACGAGTATGGCATCGTCACCGACAGTGTCGTGCGCCGCCACGTGCTCTTTAACGAATACGACAAACACGCCGCCATCGGCCCCATAGCGCTTCATCCCATCATCACCATCGAGGCGGACGATTATTTGTTTAACGCGCTCCTCTCCTTTACCAAGCACTCCATCAAACGTATCGTCGTGACGCGCGATGGCGAGATCATCGGTATTTTAGAGCAACTCGATCTTCTCAGCTACTTTGCCAATCACACCTATCTCGTCGCCGTTCAGATCCGCAAAGCGACCACGATTGACGAGCTCAAACAAGCCAGCAGCGATCTTATGAGCATCGTGAAAAAGTTACATGTAAAAGGCACGAAGGTTGATTATATTGCTAAATTGATCTCTGAGATTAACGAAAAAATTTATGAAAAACTCTATGCGATGATACTCCCAGAAGCACTTGCTAAAAAAGCGTGTTTGATCGTCATGGGCAGTGAAGGGCGCAAAGAACAGTTGCTCAAAACCGACCAAGACAATGCGCTCATCATCGATGATGCCATGGATGCAAGCCTTTATACGCCGTACATGCAACGCTTCACGCAAGCGCTCATCGACTTTGGGTTTCCGCGCTGTGAGGGCAACATCATGGTTTCAAATCCCTATTGGTGCAAGCATAAAAGCGCTTATCATAAAGAGATCGTACGATGGTTTGATGCTCCTAGTATGGAAGATGTGATGAACCTCGCGATCTTTTTTGATGCGATCCCTGTAGCGGGAGATGCGTCGATGTTGCGCAGTCTCAAAGCAGAGGTCTTTGAGCATGTGGAAGAACAGAGTCCTTTTTTATCAAACTTTGCCAAAGCTGCAATAGCGTTTGAAACGCCCATCGGTATGTTTACCAATCTCATTGCGCAAAACAATAAAATCGATGTCAAAAAAGGGGGAATTTTTCCCATCGTTCAAGGCATTCGAGCCCTTGCCTTGGAGCATAAAATTGAGCCAACCGACACAGTAACGCGCATCAAAAAGCTTGCCAAATTCGACATCATCGACGCAGATTTTGCAGGTGCTCTCATCGAAGCACTCGACACACTTCTTAATTTACGCCTCAAAGAGCGCTTGGCACGTGGCGAAGAAAAAGGACTCGATAACTTTGTTAGCATCGAAAACCTGAACCAGTTGGAGCTAGAACTGCTCAAAGACAGCTTCAAAATCGTCAATAAATTTAAGAAGTTTTTGATGCACCATTTTAAACTTTCCATGGTCAGCTAGCATGTTCGCCTCTTTTTTTGCCAAACGCAATGCTAAAAAACTCAAAGATGAGCAGTACCGTTTTTTATTTGAGGAAGCCCCCGTTGGTGAAGTCGTGGTGTTCGACACCGAAACCACAGGGCTGAACCCCAAAAAAGATGAGATTCTCTCCATCGGCGCCGTGAAAATCAAAGGCAATAAAATCCTGATGTCCGAAAAATTTGAGCTCTTCATCAAACCCAGCCGCGAGATCAACGAAAAAAGCATTAAGATTCATCAAATCCGCAATGTCGATTTAGAACACGGCATCGCCCCACACGAAGCGATTGTCCAGTTTTTGCACTTCATCGGTTCACGCCCACTGGTCGGCTACTACCTTGAATTTGACATCAAGATGATGAACACCTACGTCAAACCATGGCTTGGCATCAACCTACCCAACCCCCAAATTGAAGTCTCAGGACTCTACCACGATAAAAAGATCAAATTCATCCCCGATGGCGTCATCGACCTGCGCTTTGATGTGATGATGAACGATCTTGGATTGCCCATCTTTGGAAAGCATGACGCACTTAATGATGCCGTGATGACGGCGATGATGTATATTAAATTGCAGAATATTGGGAAGGTGTAGGGAGTTTTTTGCTTTACATGTAAAGGTTATTTACGATTCTACCGCTAATTTTCTATTATGTTAAATTTGAAAGCCAACTAGCTGTTCTTTGCATTAAATTCTTACATTCACCAGCGTATCCAAAGATCAGTGTTTTCAAAAACTGATAGATGAAATAACAAATATAAAGAGCAAGCGCTAAAAGACTTCCTTCTGAGACCCAAATAAAATATGATGGAAAAGTCAGTAATTTTGCTAAACCATAAACAAAGCTATTAAGGATTATTAAACCAATGAGTAGCAAACATACGAATCGTAATTCACATTTTAAAAATGACCACATTTAAATCCTCCATTTTAAGGCTTTTATTTGGCTTTACATGTATATTTGAATTGTAGTTAGTCAAGACTTAAAAGATGATAGACCACGAGAGGCAAACTTTTTCTCTCGTGATGAACGCCTAATATGCTATCTCTTTTTTCAAAACAGTATGCTATACTACTGTATTACAAACTACAAGGAGACAATATGACAGCAACCGTACGGCTTGATGAAGCACTAGAACTAAAGCTTGAGCGCATGGCAAAGACGTTGCACAAGAAAAAAAGCGATGTCATTCGTGATGCGATAGATTTTTATGCCAGTAGTGTTGAATCGGAAAAAAAATCACGTATACTTTTAGCCGTAGAAAAAACAAAAGAGGCAGACAAAGCTCTTTATACGAGTGTTGAAGGAACGTTGAATGACGGTCTGTAAGGGCGAGATTTGGCTTTTGAACCTCAATCCTAGCAAGAAAAATAATGAAATGGGCAAAACAAGACCTGCGGTTGTGTTTCAAAACGATGAGCTCAATCAAAGCGAGTATCCTACCACCATCATTTTTCCGCTGAGTACGTCACTGATTGATGATGCAGAGCCGATTCGTATGCGTGTTTCAAAAAGAGACCAGTTAGAGCAAGACTCCGACATTGTTGTAACGCAAATACGTGCCATTGACAATGAGCGTTTCATCCAAAAACTGGCTGTCTTAACACCCCAAGAGCTTCAAAAACTAAGAGAACTCTTTGAGGAAGTCACACTCTAAATAGCGTTACATGTAAAACGAAGATGGAGCAAAAACACGCCTTAATAAAAAAAGCTAAACGGCAGTGCCACGCATCGCTCATTCATCCACAATACATTTTCTCCCATATAAAAAACGACCCCAAAAACATCGAGTGAACCGCTTTTTTGAAAATCGATGATGTGTTTAAAATCACTGGTATCGACCTTGGAAGAGGATTTGACTTCGATGGCAATGATGCGACTATTTTGTTTGATGATAAAATCAATCTCCCTTTTATCATTGGTTCGATAATGAAATAAATTGGTCGGTTGAGAGGCGAAAGAGATATGTTTTAAAAGTTCATTGCACACAAAGGTTTCAATCAATGCACCCTTGTAATGGGAAGCTTCTAAGCTCTCTTGTGAGTTAATGCCTAAAAAATACGAAGCAATGCCCGTATCATTGAGATAAAGTTTGGGGCTTTTGACAAATTGTTTTCCAATGTTTTCAAAATAGGGGCGAACCAGTTTGATTTGAAAGGTTTGCTCTAAGATAGAGAGGTAATTTTCAATGGTTTCAACTCTCACGCCGACCTCTTTTGCAAGGTCTGATTTGTTAAGCATAGTGGTACTTCGAGGTGCTAGGACATGTAAAAATCTAAAAAAGCTATCGATGTCACGAAGTTCTGCTAAATCCCTCGCATCTCTTTCAATATACGTACTCACATACGAAGCAAACCAAAGTTTTTTCTCCAAAGGCGTTTCCAGTTTTAAGCTCTCAGGGTAACCTCCTGTGATCACATCATCCATTATCTCTTTATGGGGTTTAGGTGTCACATCAAACGCTTGTGCAAAGAGTTTATCGATGATATTTTCTTCTGGCTTACCTTCACGCTCTTTAGCACTCAAGGGAAACAGATCGACTTCGATAATACGACCAGCCAACGTGTCTTTGGTTTGCTTCATATCTAAGATGTTGGCACTGCCAGTAATGAGAAAATCTCCATTATGACGTGATGTGTCGATGTAGAGTTTCAGCGATTCTAAAAGTTCGGGTGCTTTTTGAATCTCATCGATGCAGACGGGCTTTTTAAGATTTTGAATAAAAAGATTGGGGTCAGCTTTGGCACTCACTCTCGTGGAAACATCATCCAAAACGGTATAGTTTTCACATAGATTTAAAGCGAGTGTGGATTTGCCTACTTGCCTTGCACCTTTGAGTAAAACAATAGGTGAGATTTTAAGGGCTGTTTTCAAAATGGGCTCTAAACTTCGTTTTAACATGGCAAACTCTTTAAAATAATTTCGTATATAATAGCATAAATAACACTATTATAATAGGATAAATTATAAAAAAGAGTCTGTTTGATATGCCACGAGAGGAAAATTCCCCTCGTAGTTATTTTTAGCGCGCTAAATGCACCGCTTTAATCATATTGGCAAGTGCCGCTTTGGTTTCACTCCATCCTCTGGTTTTAAGCCCGCAATCGGGGTTGATCCAGAGTTGTTCTTTGGGGAGCACGTGCAAGAAGGCTTTGATCTGCTCGCTCATCTCCTCCACACTGGGTACTCGAGGCGAATGGATGTCGTAGACACCGGGTCCAATTTGCGCTTTGTAACCCACTTTTTGGAAGACTTTGAGCAGTTTATTGCCACTGCGTGAAGTCTCGATGGTGATGACATCGGCGTCCATGCGCTCTATCGTGTCGATGATGTCGTTGAAGTTACTGTAACACATATGGGTGTGAATTTGGGTTTGATCCCATGCGGTTCCCACGGAGGCTTTAAAGCTCTCGACGGCCCATTTTTCATAGGCTTTGATCTTTTCATCGCGTAAAGGATACCCCTCTTTGAACGCCGCTTCATCGACTTGAATGATCTTGATATCGTGACGTTGAAGCTCATCGACTTCTTCGGCGATAGCGGTGGCAACTTCGTAGGTGACCTCACTTTTAGGGATGTCATCGCGCACAAACGACCAGTTTAGAATCGTCACGGGTCCTGTGAGCATGCCTTTCATCGGCTTGTCGGTTAAGCTTTGTGCGTAAACCGTCCAGTCAACGCTGAGCGGCTGTTTGCGACTCACTTTGCCGTATAAAAGCGGTGGCTTAACACATCGGCTTCCGTAGCTTTGCACCCAACCGTTTTGACTAAAGGCAAAGCCTTCTAAGAGTTCGCCAAAGTACTCGACCATGTCGTTGCGCTCAAACTCACCATGTACTAAAACATCCAGTCCAAGTTCTTCTTGAAACGCCACGCATGCTTTGATGGACTCTTTTAAGGAGCTTTCGTACTGCTCGCGTGAAATTTCCCCTTTTTTATAGGCATTGCGCACCGCTCGGGTCTCTTTAGTTTGAGGGAATGAGCCGATGGTGGTGGTAGGAAAAAGCGGCAAGTTCAGCGCTTTTTGTTGTAAGGCAAAACGGGTAGCGTAAGGTGATCTGGTGTAGGCAATGCCACTAGTTTGAAGTGGTGGTACTTTTTGGGTGCATGCACTTATTGTTGGTTTTTCTTTCTTCTTCCAAAGTGTATTGATCTGCTCCAATTCTACTAGTTTTTCAAGGGCAAAGCTGAGACGACTTTTGACTTCAGGAGCTAATTTTTCTTCAAACTGCGTTGAAAAAGGTACATGTAAAAGCGAGCATGAGGTGGAAAGGATGATATGGTTGTCATCGATTTTTTCGCTGATTTTTTCTAACAATTCATACGTTTTTGAAATATCGTTTTTCCAAACATTGCGCCCATCAATCACGCCAGCAATCAGCACTTTATTGTTTACATGTAAAAGGGCATCTAGGTTTTCTTCCCCATACACAAAATCAAGTCCTATCGCCCAAATAGGGCAATTTCCTAAGATTTCCACCGCTTCATTGGCACGATCAAAATAGGTGACAACGGCGATTTTAAGTGTAGTGCTTACCGTGCCTAAACGCTCATACGCGATTTTGAGTAGGCTTGAAAATTTTGGCTCTAAGGTTTTGGCAAAGAGTGGCTCATCAAACTGCACGACGATGTTTTCGCCTAGACTCTCAATGGCTTGAAGGACTTTGACATACGCTTCAAGAAGATCATCGAAAAGTGAGAAAACATCGCTTCCATCTATCATATTGCAAAGTGCTAGAAAGGTTAAAGGTCCAATTAGATTTATCTTTGGATTCAAGCCTAGCGCTTTGGCTTCGATGTACTCATCGGCAATTTTGGAAATATCAACGTTAAACGCCATATGCGCGTGAATCTCAGGAACGATGTAGTGGTAATTGGTGTTAAACCACTTGGTCATCTCCATCGCAGCGCGATGCTCGTCCCCTCGTGCCATCGCAAAATAGCGCGCCGTTTTATCTTCGATGCCTTGGAAACGTGGTGGAATGGCTCCTAGCATAACGGTGGTGTCAAGCATAATGTCGTACAGACTAAAGTCATTGCACGAAATAAAATCAATATGACGCTCTTTTTGGTAGTTCCAATGGCGCTCACGTAAGGTTTTGGCAACGGTTTTGACCTCTTCAAACGAGGAGTTTCCCACCCAATAAGCCTCTAATGCAAATTTGAGTTCACGTTTTTCCCCAATGCGAGGAAACCCTGTAACGTAGGTTTTTGACATACTTTTCCCTTATAGGTTTACACATCAAAAAAGCATTGCTTTTTTGAGAAAATTAAGCCAGCTTCAATGCGTGGCAAAGCGCGTTGGTGAATGGTGGTCATGATAAAGGAAAAAATGGAGGGTGGATGCCTGATCGGCGGAAGCTAAAATAGCGGCAGTTACAGTTGTTTTTACGTCTTATTTTGGCACGTTTGATGGCGGAATGGGCGCGCTTTGCGAAGAGCCTGCTGCATTTACACAGTCTGGAGCGATAATGGAAAAGGGAGGCGAAAAGGGTTGAAAGAGCAGGTGGTGGGTCATCTTCCACCTCTTGGGGTTCACAGGTATAGGCAAAAAGTCGGGCGGTGTGCTGTAGGCGTGCATGTTGGCGTTTAGTTTTGTATTCGATGGTCGAAGCTTGAATCGAAGCGAGCTTAAAGTAGCCCTTTTTGCCAAAGCCCAGAGGCAGTCTCACCGGGAGCACGTCCTTAATTTTGATGACGGCATTATAGCACAATGGTTTACATGTAAGAATTTTTGATTATTTGTATGCTCTCAAAAATTCTATTAATTCGTGAAAATAAGTAATGGGGTTTTGATGTTCATCAGATTTGTTAGCTACAACTTCTTTTGCATGTTTAATAGCCGTATCTATTTTATCTTTAGTGAGTGCATAAATACTTTTACTCCCTTTCTCATAATGAGTCAGTTCCTTTTTAAGCTCACATAAGCATTCTTTGCATGGTGATATTTTTTGCCCATTGCCAGCAAATACTTTGGTTGTTTTTTTTAAGTGTAGCAAAAGCCAATACTCAAAGCATGGGATGCTAATAATGGCTTTTTTCGTTTTTGCTTTAAATGTTGATTTACCGTTTGTGTTTTTCCATTTGTATGCTTGTATTTTCTCTAGTGCAATGCCAAACGTTGGGTGCTTGTCTCTATCAATGATACAAAAAATATGGTCATAATTCTTTGCTTCAAAGCGTTCGATTGCTTTTTCAACAACGGATTGTGGAGCACTTCCACAGTCTCCAGTCATTTCTATAATAGCTCGGGTATTACTAATGTTTAAATCTTTTAAAAGCTCTTCAATGTAATGGGGTTCAGTTTTTTCACCTTCGCAAACAATTAAAATCAAGTCGCCACTTCGCTGTGCTTTTTTACGACCCAACTCTTTGGTTGATTTTGCTCTTTGGTGTAAATTATCTGTTCCCATTACAGACTCATAAGATTTTGAATTTTTTCTTTTGTCACTAATTCGATGGCGGGAATACCACCATAACGCCCACTCAAATAGCCTTTAGATAAATTTTCAACATTTTTCCTTGGTTGGTAATCCGTCAGTGGTACGAGTGCTGAACCAAATCTTCGATCTTTTTCGCAAAACCAAATTTGATCTCTTCTGAAAATTTCTTGATTAAGAATTTCTGTTTCATGCGTCGTAAAAACCAACTGAGCGTTGCTTTTATTAATTGCATTATTATGAAATAAGGAGACTAAGTAGCGTAATAGTAAAGGGTGCAAGCTATTGTGTAATTCATCAATGACAATAATATAACCTTTTTCAAGTGCCACTAAAAATGGACCTAAGAGAGAAAAAAGCTTTTGCGTTCCATCAGATTCTTCGTCTAAATCTAATGAGATAGTTTTATCTTGATCTACTTTTCTAACAAGTTGTGTTTTTGTTTTTAAATCACTAATGATTTTTTGTTTGAGCTCATTAGGCATTTCTTCTGGTAATTTTAACATTGAAAGGTCAATATCTTTTTCGCCAACATTAATATCATCAATTCCAATATCCATATTATGAAATAAGCGAATAATTAAATCCTTTTTATTGTGGTCTGAAATAAGCTTTAATGTGACTTTTTCACCATTGCTCCATCCCTCAATTCCTGCACATCGTAGTGTTTTATCAAACCAATCGAAAATTGGAGCTACTTCTTTATTATTAAGTTGAACAATTTTAGATAAAAATAGTTCATTATCACGCGTAGTTTCTTTATATAGTGTCATTTTATCTTTGTTGGCGTTTAAGTATTTCCCTTCATTATCAACCCAAATATATTGTTGTGATTTTTCATCCCATGAGCGAACAAACCATGTACGCTTAGGGGCTTTTGGAAATGAATAAAGCCATTCTTCTGTAATTTTAGTTTTTGTTGCACTAAAACCATATTGGTAGCGAATGTTATCGACAATAAAAATAACTTCAAAAAGTGTAGGATTATTTCGACTCTCTTCATCAAAAAGAAATGGCTCAATGAATTTAATTTGATCACCTCTTTGTTCTTTTGCAGAAGATAAAACAATTTCTTTCATTGCTTGAAAAGCTTTAATTAGATTGGATTTTCCAGCGCCATTGGCACCATAAATAGCAGCACTTTGTAAAAGCATGAGCTGACTTTGCTCTAAAATAATACTATTGTCAAGGTTTTTTTTATCTGACACTACCATACTGAGTTGTGTTTCATCTCGAAATGATCGAAAGTTTTTTACAGTAAATTCTACTAGCATAATATGCTCCAAAGTATATTTAGATTGCAAATTTTGCAATATTTTGTCAAAAAAATCATTTTGATTATGAAGTATAGCACATTTATATGTTAATTTTAGTATAAAATATTTTTAGGTTTACATGTAAAAACTATTTACCAAAGTGTGATAAAATAGAGCTAACAATTTTTGAAGGAGAAGATCCATGGAAGTGGTAAAAACCGTTGTATTATTGACCTTGATGACACTTTTGTTTGTCTGGGTTGGTGGCATGATGGGAGGAACGCAGGGGATGATGATGGCACTTGTCTTAGCAGGTGTGATGAACTTTGTGAGCTATTTTTACTCCGATACCTTGGTACTTCGTCATTACAATGCCGTTGAGGTTTCGCGTGCGCAGGCGAGCGGACTCTATGCTATTGTGGAGCGTTTATGTTCAAAAGCCGAACTTGCGATGCCAAAAGTTTACATCATTCCCGAATCGGTTCCCAACGCCTTTGCAACAGGACGCAATCCTTCTCATGCCGCAGTCGCCGTAACAGAGGGGCTTTTACAGCTTTTGGACGATGAAGAGGTGGAAGCCGTTTTGGCGCATGAGTTAAGTCACGTGAGACATTACGACATTTTGGTGGGAACGATTGCGGCAACCATTGCAGGAGCGATTGGCGTGATTGCCAATATGATGCAATTTGGTGCGATGTTTGGAGGAAGCAGGGAAAACAGACCCAATCCCATCGTGATGATTGCCCTTGCTATCATCTTACCGCTTGCCGCGGCGGTCATTCAGATGGCGATTAGCCGTAACCGCGAATACATGGCAGACGAAGGAGCGGCTCGTTTAACGCGTCATCCTGAGTGGTTACAAAGCGCATTGGCAAAGCTTTCAAGCTACAACGCGCAAGGTATGGTACACGCGGCGACTCCTGAGAGTGCGCATATGTTTATTATTAACCCATTTTCAGGCAAAGATATTTCGTTTGCCTCCCTTTTTTCGACACATCCTTCTACGGAAGATCGCATTGCAAGGTTAGAAGAGCTCAAATTTGAGCTAAAATAACGTTTATTATTTTACATGTAAAGGTTGAAAATGAAAAAATCACTGAGTGAAATTCCAAGTACACCGCTTCAAGCAGGCGAAGGTGCGAGTATGCAGATGCTTATCTCTTCTGAGGTTGCCCCTCATTTTGCGATGCGCAAATTTGTCATTAAAAAAGAGGGTTTTATGCCTTTTCACACCAATACGGTCGAGCATGAGCAGTATATTTTAAAAGGTAAAGCACGCGTTCAATTGGGTGAAGAGAGTTTTATCGCGGTGAAAGATGACATCATCTTTGTGCCGGCAGGCGTGCCACACTCGTACCATGTGATCGGTGATGAAGATTATGAATTTTTATGTTTGGTTCCCAACAGCACTGACACAATTGAGATGGTGAAAGCCACACCACGTTTAGAGTGTGGTTGTTAATGAAGAAGCCTTTTCAAGGCTTCTTAAGCGCGACGCAGTTGCCCTAAATACGCATACCCTTCTTCCCATGACCCAATGTCACTAAAGCTGTTGATATGCCCTTTATCGCCGACATTGACCAATGCGCTTCCCCACGCTTTGGCTAAGCCTTGCGCGTAACTAAGACTCGCGTAAGGATCGTTGGTGCTGGCAATGATGATGCTTGGAAAATCAAACAAGCCCATCGGTGTGGTTTCAAACCCTTCGACATTGCTTGGAAAAACGTCTGAGTTTGGATCGGGTGGGGCGACAAGAAGCGCTCCTTTGATGGACGAGTGCATTTTTTGCGCGTCCCAATGGGCGATCACTAAACATGCAAGGCTGTGCGCAACAAGGACAACCTCTTCACCTGCTTGGGCGACCTCTTCTTCAAGTTTTTCGATCCACTCCTTGCAAATGGGATGATCCCAATCCCTTTGAATCACACGTTTAAAATCAGGATTTTCTCTCTCCCAAAACGTTTGCCAATGCTCGTCTCCTGAGCCTTGATACCCTGGTAATATAAGCACAGATGTTGCCATAAATCCCTCATTTAATCAAATTAAAGAACTATTGTAGTCTAGCCTCACTTAATTAAGAGCGAGTAGGCTATGATAATGGCAAAAAATAAGGAGTTTTCATGCGCCTTTTTCAGCAACAAACGGCGATGCTACTCGTGGATGTTCAAGAGCGTCTTTTTGGGCATATTGAAGGACACGCTTCCATTGAAAAGCATCTTTTGGTACTGCTTCAAGGGCTTCAAAGCTTAGACATTCCCATTGTCTGCAATCAGCAATACACCAAAGGATTGGGTGAGACGATAGAGAGTATTCGCACCCTTTTGGGCGAAGTTGAGATTTATGAAAAACGCACCTTCAGCTGTTGCCAAAATCCAGATGTGATGGAAGCGCTCAAAGCTTTACATGTAAAGCGTGTCATCGTCGCTGGTGTGGAGAGTCATGTGTGTGTCTTACAAAGCGTGCTTGATCTTGTAGACGCAGGATTTGAAGTGATTGTCTGCGCCGATGCGATGGGTTCTCGCAAAGCCAAAGACCATGACCTTGCGCTCTTGCGTATGAGCCAAGAAGGAGCGCGTATGGGTTCGGTGGAATCCTTGTTGTTTGAGCTTTTGCGCAGTGCCGATCATGCGCAGTTTAAGACGATCAGTAACTTAGTTAAAGCGCTTTAGCCGTTTACATGTAAAGAAGTTTAGGATTTCTTTACATAGTATGAGAGGCGATGGTCAGTGTGTTTGGTAAAATGGTTATTCTCAGGAATGATGTCCGCATGCCCTAAAAAGAGTTTTCCCTCAGGTTTGAGAAGCGTGGCAAAACGCTCGATGGTTTTCAGGCGAAAATCGTCATCAAAATAGATCAGCATATTGCGCGAGAAGATGATGTCAAATTTGCCTAAAGAGAGAAATTCATGCTCAAAAATATTGACTTTGGTGAATGAAACAGAGCTGAAATACTCTTTTTTAACACGAAAATAGCGCTCTTCGTGTGTGAAAAATTTCTCTTTTAATCGCGCTTCTAATTTATGCAAAGAGCGCTCGGAGAAGAGCCCTTTTTGCGCTTTATCAATTGCTTCAGAGTTGATGTCAATGCCCGTGATGCTAAATTCCCTAGGTTCTCTCTTTCGTTCTTGCAGCATCATCGAGAGTGAGTAAACCTCTTCTCCCGAAGCGCAAGGAGCACAGAGAATCTTGACATTGGGAATGGCAAGGGCAAAATTAACTGCCATGTCGAGTTGTGCCTCTTCACGGTAGAAGTAGGTTTCATTGACCGTCACAAGATCAATCAGATCTTGCCTAAGGCCTTTATCGCTTTGCAACGCTTCAAAGAGTTTACGAAAACTGTAAATCTCTTTACGTTCGCAAAAGAGGCGCAGTTTCGTTTCGATGACGCTGTTTTTTGCAAACAGATCCACACCAATCTCACGTTTGATGTAATGCAGTAGATCGTGAAGTCCAAAGGTATTGAACTCTTTTGGGGCTGAAACTTCGTGTTGCAGTGCAATTTCAGGCTCTTTTTTCTTGTTAAAAAACCACATCAAGACGCTCCAAAGGTTTTAATAATGTGTACGATTTCATCCAAGGCAAACGAAGTGATATTGGGATTGATCTCCACCGCGCGCTTTGGCATGCCATAAACTATAGCACTTTTTTCACTCTCTGCGATACATTGTGCGCCATGTTTTTGCAATTCGCTAAGCCCATTGGCACCATCGTGCCCAATTCCTGTGAGCAGCACCGCTAAAATCTCAGCGTGCCCAATACACTCAACTGCCGAAGAGAAGAGCGAATCAATGCTTGGATTGTACGGGGTCTCACCCTCATCCATGGGCTCAATACGCGTGCAATCGGCTTGCTTTAGACGGCAATTTTGAGGACAGATATAGACATGCGACGCGTGCAAGTTCATTCGCGCATCCACAGCGTGGACTGGCAGGTGTAACTCATTTTGAAATTGACTGATGAAACTAGGAATAAACGTCGCATTCATGTGTTGCGCAATAATAATGGATCCATTGTACGTTGCAGGAATCACCGATAAAATCTTTTTTAAATGACCAGGGCCTCCAGTGGAGGCTCCGATCAACACAATTTTAGGTTTCATTGATCTCCACGTTTGGTGTCGTCAATCATCCAGTAAAGGTTCATACGAACCCCTGCGCCACTGGCACCAAACTGGTTGTATCCCCACGCTTTCTCGATGTAAGCAGGCCCTGCGATGTCAAGATGAAGCCATTTGTCTTTATGTGCTTCTTCGATGAAATTATCTAAAAACAGACCCGCGGTAATAGCGCCACCGTAACGACTGGTGCTGATATTGGACATATCAGCAACCGAGCTTTTGAGAAGCTTTTTAAGGTATTTGTTAAACGGAAGGGAACCACTGAGTTCACCACTGGCTGTGGATGCTTTAAGCATCGAGTGTTTGAGCTCACTGCTGTGTCCCATAATGCCTGTGGTAAACTCACCCAATGCTACCACGCACGCACCTGTGAGCGTTGCCATATCGACCAAAAGATCGGGGCCCAGCTCTTGGGCATAACATAAACAATCCGCGAGTACCAAACGTCCCTCAGCATCGGTGTTGCGCACTTCGATGGTTTTACCGTTTTTTGCAACCAAAACATCATCGGGCTTATACGCATCACCTCCGATCATATTTTCCGTTGCACCAATGATCGCATGAATTTCATACGGAAGCGCTAAGGTTGCAGCACCTTTTAAGATCGCCATAACCGCAGCCGCACCGCTTTTATCGGCTTTCATCGTGACCATATGCTCACTCGGCTTTAGGCTCAGTCCACCGCTATCGTATGTTAATCCTTTGCCAACATAGACCAGACGTTTTTTTGCATTTTCAGGTTTGTAGGTCAGATGAATTAAGCGAGGTGGATGTACGCTTGCACGGTTAACGGCAAGGAAAGCATTCATGCCTTGCTCTTTTAAAAAGGTCTCATCCATCACGTTACATGTAACGTTAGGAATCGAGGTTAATGTCTGGGCCACATCGGCAAGAGCGATGGGTGTCATGTCTTCAGGCGTTGCGTTGACGATGGCTTTGGCAAAGTTGGTCGCTTCTGCAATCGCTGTGCCGACACGAAGCGCCTCGGTTGCCGTTTGCATGGAAACATCCACACGACTGTAATCGTCCAAGCAGATCGTAATTTTCTCGATTGAAGAGGGCTCTTTTTTGCTTTTGTAGGTATCAAAGGTGTAGCTACCAAGGATAAACCCTTCCACCAACGCTTTGATATTTAAGCCTGGGCAATCGTTTGAATAGGTTCCAATGCAGAGGCTTTTCAGTTTCGTTTTTTTGAGCGCGTCCAACGCTTTCGCCGCGGCGAGACGAATTTCATCGGCATCGAGTGAGTCGCATCCGACGTAGAGTGTTTTACTCTCTGCCACAAAAAGGCTCTCTTCACTCTCCCCTTTAAATCCTAAAAGCGTTAAAGTCTCTTTATCGCTGATCGACGCGTGGTCTAAATTTTTATCGATAACAAGGACGATTTTGGCGTCGGCTTGTGTTTCATTGATTTTTTGGTTATTGAGGTGTATTTGCATGTTTTTCCTTAAATGTCTTGTCGGTAACTTTGTGAAAATAGTACGAGATTCCTCCACCAATAATAGCTGCTAGCGGAAGAGCAAAATACCAATGTTGTTTCGCCCAGTGAATGACGATGAGAATTTCCTGACCAAAATACCATGTCGGAACAATGGTGAGGGCTGCCCAAAACCACGCTGAGATGAGATTGATACAGGCGAACATCTTTCCGCTGTAGCGTGTAAGCCCTATGGAGATAGGAATAACGGTGCGAAGACCGTAAAGATAGCGTTGGATGAAGATAATCGGCCAGCCGTATCGTTTGAGCAAAAGATGCGCAAGTGCGAGTTTACGGCGTTGTCCTCGAAGCTTTTTATAGACAAATTTTTTATTGAAACGACCGATGTAAAAATAGACTTGATCGCCTGCAAAACCACCCAGTCCTGCGACGAAAATCGCAAGAAAAAGATTCATATCGCCTGTGTGGGTGAGAAGCCCTGCCATCACCAGACCCATTTCGCCTTCTAGCATCCCCCAAAAGAAGAGAATGATATAGCCGTACTCTTTCATCAAATAGAGAAATTTATTCTCCAACCCTTCCACGGGTGCCATGTACAAAACGTAGCCAAGAACAGAGAGAATAACGATCATAACAAGAGCGAAAAGTTTACCTGAGTGTTTGTTCATAAAGTCGCTCATGACCTTATCCTATGTTCAAAATAGATTTTGCTTGCACCATATCTTTATCCCCACGACCAGAGAGATTCACGATAATCACCTTGTTTTTAATCTCATCTTTAGGGATTTTTTTCAGATACGCAATCGCATGCGCACTCTCAAATGCAGGGATAATGCCTTCTTTGCGACTCAACCACACAAACGCATCCAAGGCTTCTTGATCGGTGATGTTATCGTAGTGTACAACACCTTGCTCTTTAAGATACGCGTGTTCGGGTCCAATGCCAGGGTAATCCAGACCTGCGGAGATGGAGTGCGCTTCGAGGATTTGCCCATCGTCATCTTGAAGCAGGTAACTCATCTGACCGTGAAGCACACCCGGACTTCCTTTAGCAAGCGAACAGCCGTGTTTGTCGGTATCGATACCATGACCTCCTGCTTCGATGCCCACGCACTGAACACCTTCATCGCCTAGGAAATGGCTAAAAATTCCCATCGCATTGCTACCGCCACCGATACACGCCACGACCATATCGGGAAGGCGTTTCTCTTTAACGAGAATTTGCGCTTTGGCTTCGTAGCCGATGATCGCTTGAAAATCACGCACCATCATAGGATAGGGATGTGGTCCTGCAACGGTTCCGATGATGTAAAAGGTATCGCGTGCATGCGTTACCCAGTAGCGAATCGCTTCATTCATCGCGTCTTTGAGGGTTTTACTACCGCTTTTAACGGCGTGCACTTTAGCCCCCAAAAGCTTCATACGAAAGACGTTCAACTCTTGTCTCTCCACATCTTTTTCACCCATAAAGACTTCGCATTCAAGACCTAAAAGTGCCGCCACGGTTGCCGTAGCAACACCGTGCTGTCCTGCTCCTGTTTCGGCGATGACGCGTTTTTTACCCATTTTTTTAGCGATTAAGCCTTGCACAATCGTGTTGTTGATCTTGTGTGCGCCCGTGTGGTTCAGGTCTTCACGCTTGAGGTAGACTTTGGCACCCAACTCTTGAGAGATGTTTTTAGCATAGTAAAGTGCTGAAGGACGTCCAACATAATCTTTGAGGTAGTGTTCGACTTCGCTCCAGAAATTTTCATTGAAACGAAGGGTTTGGTACTCTTTTTCAAGCTCTATCAGAATGGGCATCAAGGTTTCAGGAACAAAGCGTCCTCCAAAAATACCAAAGTGTCCGTTGTGGTCAGGGTCAAATTTAGAGGCTCTTGGAATGTACATTAGAACACCTCTAAAACAGAGTAAACAGAGGTTGTTTTTTTGATGTCAAGATCGCCTTGTAAAAACGTAAGATTGATCACAAAGCAGGCTTCAATGCACTCAGCTCCTGCTTTGTTGATCAGGTTGACCGCAGCCGTAGCTGTGCCACCCGTGGCGATGAGATCATCGATCAAAAGCACTTTGGGTTTTGGTTTTCCCGCTCCCGTAAACGCATCAATGTGGATGGAAACCGCATCGACGCCGTATTCGAGTGAGTATTTTTCGCTGATAGTGGTGTAGGGAAGTTTACCAGGTTTTCGAATCGGCACAAAACGGGTTCTAAGACGCGCGGCAAGCGCAGAGCCAAAGATAAATCCACGGCTTTCGATACCTGCAATGTAGTCAATTTCTCTGTTTTCATAACGCTCAACCAAATGATCCATCAAAAGATGAAATGCTTTTGCATCGCCTAAAAGTGTGGTAATGTCTTTAAACTTAATGCCAGGTTTTGGAAAATCTTCGATCTCACGAATGGAGTTTAAAAGATACGTTTTATCCGCTTCACTTAATTGACTCATAGAAACCCTTTTTTCATTTTGATTATATACGCTTTGTAGGCAAAGCCTAAAAAACTTGCCTTATTGAGGCAGAAATAATGTTTACATGTAAACGGAAAAAGCAACTCAATCCTACATTCATTATAAAAGTGCCTCGATCTTTCCTTCGAGCTCTTTAATGTGTTGACGGAGTTTATCGCCTTCCATTCGGTATTGGCTGTTACGGGTACGAAGGGATTTGAGGTCGTTTTTGACCTTTTTGAGCTCATCGCTTAAAATATCAATATTGCCCAAAGAGCGTTGCAGCTGGACTTGATATTTGCGGATGACCACTTCGGCATCGTTGAGGGTTTGTTTGACGACAACATTACTGCGCTTCTCTTTGCGAAGCAGCGTTTTGAAGTAAAACACCATAATCAACAAATAGACACACGCGGAAAACAGTACCGTTGCGATAACCCAATCGAGTGCCATGGCTACAGCTCTATTTTTTCAACACGCATCGCATGTCTTCCGCCCTCAAATGAGGTAGCACACCATGTATTGAGCATCGACTCAATCACACCGAGCCCCACAACACGCTGTCCAAAACAGAGCACGTTGGCATCGTTGTGCGCGCGTGCCATCTCCGCCGTGTACGCATCATGACACAAGGCGGCTCGAATACCCACATGTTTGTTAGCCGCTAAACTCATGCCAATGCCTGAACCACAGATCAAAATACCCTGTGTTCCACTATTTTTGAGCACTTCAAGGCTAAGGGCATGCGCGAAATCAGGGTAATCGACACGTTCTGTGTTAAAAGGTCCAAGATCAATGACTTCGTGCCCCATGCGTTGGAGCATCTCAATGACATCGGGTTTGATGGCAATGCCTGCATGATCGGTTGCAATAAAAAACTTCAAGAAAGTGTCCTTCTGTAAGGGAATAAGGACGATTATAGCACAAGCATTATTATAAATTCCAAAAACAGGTCTCTTAGAAAAGACCTGTTAATACAACCATCCAATAACGTAGCGAATAGGCAGAAAAAAGTAGTGAGAAAGCGGTGTGGCAATGAAGAGGATCAAGATCACCATACCATAGCGCTCCATGGATTCATACAAGCGAACCAATGCGCTCCATCCCATAATCAGACCCAAATAGGTAAGGGCATGAGAACCATCGAGAGGTGGAATCGGGTAGAGGTTGAAAATACCCAAAACGACATTGTACACAAGCGATTGAATCAGAAAAAAGATGAGAAAGACTTCGATGAAACTATTGGCTTCTCTAAGATCCGGTAAAAAGCTTAAAATGGCTGCGCACACAAGGGCAAGGGTGAAGTTGTAGGCAATGCCTGCGAGTGAGACATAAATCGCCGCTTTGTACCCACCATTGCGAACAACCGTAGGAATAAAAATCGGCACCGGCTTAGCCCAGCCAAACATAAACGGAGCGCCACTGAAAAAAAGTACCGCAGGCACGATGATGGTTCCCACAAGATCGACGTGGACGATGGGATTAATACTCAAACGTCCTTGGTATTTAGCGGTCGTATCACCATACCGATACGCCACATACCCGTGCATAATTTCATGCCCAATGATCGCGATCATCAGGGCGAGAATCGTTGCTGTAATCTCAATCAGTTTAAGTTCATCCATTAGAAAAAGCTCTCATCGTATTGCATCGTCTCAATAAAACGACCGATGCGGTTCCATCTTATTTTATACTCATCATCCCATGAAAAATAGATAAACCAAGGCTTCCCAACGATGAGTTTGTACGGCACACTGCCCCAAAAACGACTGTCATTGGAGTGGTCGCGATTGTCGCCCATCATAAAGTAGTTGTCTTTTTCCACTTTGGTGTAAAAAGCGTTAAAGCCATACCCTGAGATGCTTGGAAGTTCTTGAACTTGGGCAGGTTTCATCGCCAACTGATTGGCGCTTAAATGCAAGGTCATCTGTTGAAAAAGATTGATGGCATCATCATAGTGAATGCCATGAAATTTTTCACTGTAAGGATTGTTGACCCACAATTTGCCTGCAATCGTTTTGATCTTTTCAACAGGATAGTTGGCTTTGATGTACGCATCGCCTTCACTAAAATGGATGTAGAGATTTTTTTCTTGGAAAAGAATTTCATCGCCTTCTGTGGCAACACATCGCTTGACATAATGCACTTTTTCATCTTTGGGGTAGCGAAACACAACGATGTCACCACGCTGTGGTCGATCACCTTCGATGATGTGTCCATTGCCTTTGAGATCAGGGAAAACAGGGATTTCAAGCCACGGAAGATGTGGGGTTGCGACGCCATAGGAGAATTTTTTGACAAAAAGATGATCGCCTATGAGCAATGTTTTGATCATCGAACCACTGGGAATCACAAAGGCTTGTGCAACAAAAAAGATGACAAAAAGGACAATAACAATCGTACCCGTCCAGCTGTTGGAGAAGGTGTAAAAACGGTTGAGAAATTTTTTCATGAGTTTCCTAAAATTATAAACGCTGAGTAGCAGCTTTAATGGTATTTTCGAGTAGCATCGCAATGGTCATAGGTCCAACACCGCCTGGAACGGGCGTAATGTAAGAGCATTTTGGTGCGACATTTTTATAATCCACATCGCCAACAAGGCGCCCTTCTGCAGTTTTATTGATCCCGATGTCAATGACAATCGCACCCTCTTTGACCATATCTGCGGTAATGAGATTTTGCTTGCCCACACCCACGATCACAAGGTCTGCTTTTTGGGTGTGTGCTTTGAGATCTTTAGTGAAAATATGGCAGATGTCAACGGTAGCGCCTGCGTTTAACAAAAGGTTCATCATCGGTTTTCCGACGATGTTACTAGCACCAACGACACAGGCATCTAACCCTTTGGGATCGATGTTGTAGTGTGCCAAAAGACGCATAACACCCAGTGGCGTGCAAGGCACAAAACTATCCAGTCCTGCAACCAAACGACCGACATTGAAAGGGTGAAAGCCATCAACATCTTTTTGAGGGTCAATCGCCTCGATGATTTTGGTTGTATCCACATGTTTTGGAAGCGGAAGTTGCACCAAAACGCCATCGATGTTCGGATTGTTGTTAATCATTGTAATCGTCTCTAAAATCTTCTCTTGCGAAATGGTGGTTGGCATTTTGTGAATGATGGAGTAAATGCCTGCACTATCACACGCTTTTTCTTTCATCTTAACATAGGTTTGGCTCGCCGCATCATCGCCGACTAAAATAACGGCAAGTCCGGGCGTAATGCCTTTGAGATTTAGTTTATCGCTCTTTGTTTTGAGTTCAATTTTGATTTGATCTGACAGTGCTTTTCCATCGAGGATTTGCATCAAAACATCCTTTTAGTTCATTTTTGGTACTATACCCAATTACGAATAAAGAGAGGATAAAGCAGTTTTGACGCGATTTTGGCTTACATGTAACGTGGTACTACTCCTTGCAATCACACCACTGTTTAGCGAAGATTTTATCACCAAAATGGAGTATGCGAAGATGCTTTATTCCAACCCAAGAGGCATTGGCTGTAACAAGTGCCATGGCGAAAAAGGTGAGGGTTCTGTGATCGCGCAATACCAAAACAAAGGCAAAACCGTTGTCCTCGAAGCTCCCAATCTTATGAGCATTTCCAAAGAGCGTTTTTTCCAAGCGCTCACCAGTCAGCATAAAGTGATGCCAACCTACTTTTTAACATGGCAAGAGATCGACAGTTTGTACTACTACGTCTCAAGCGAAGTGAAAAAGTAGTTTGTTTAGAAACTTTGAGTAAAATAATCAAAAATGAATAAAGGATGTGTGACGATGCACTATGATAAAAGCATTAAAGCGTATGAAAAAGCTCAAAATGTGATTCCTGGTGGTGTTGATTCGCCTGTGCGTGCGTTTAAAAGTGTGGGTGGAACACCGTTGTTTATCAAAAAAGGCGAGGGTGCGTACCTGATCGATGTGGACAATAATCGCTATGTCGATTACGTTCAAAGTTGGGGACCGCTTATTTTTGGGCATGCCAATAAAACGATTGAAAAAGCGGTTATTAAAGCGGTGAAAAAAGGGCTCAGTTTTGGTGCTCCCACGAAGGCTGAAACCAAGCTAGCAAGCCTGATCTGTTCGCTCTTTCCTGCGATAGACAAAGTGCGTTTTGTGAGCAGCGGAACCGAAGCGGTCATGAGTGCGATTCGTTTAGCACGTGGCTTTACATGTAAAGATGACATCATCAAGTTTGAAGGCTGTTACCACGGACACAGCGACTCACTTTTAGTTCAAGCAGGAAGCGGTGCCGTAACCTTTGGAACGCCGAGTTCTCCAGGTGTGCCAAGTGAGCTTACCAAACACACGCTTTTAGCCAAATACAACGACATCAAAAGTGTCAAAGAGTGTTTCAAAAACTCTAAAAATATCGCGTGTATCATCATCGAGCCGATTGCGGGCAATATGGGTTTTGTCCCTGCCGATCCAAAATTTTTGCAAGAACTCAGAACACTGTGCGACAAACACGGAACCTTGCTTATTTTCGATGAGGTGATGAGCGGTTTTCGTGCAAACCTCAAAGGGGCGCAAGGCATTTATGAAACCGTGCCAGATTTGGTCACGTTTGGAAAAGTTATTGGTGGCGGTATGCCTGTAGGTGCCTTTGGTGGGCGTGCTGAAATCATGGATAAACTCTCTCCCGATGGTCCTGTCTACCAAGCAGGTACGCTCAGTGGCAATCCTGTCGCAATGGCCGCAGGTCTGGCTTCTTTGGAGCAAATATTCAAAGATGAAACCTTACATGTAAAATTGGAAAAGAGAGCAAAAAGACTCATTGAAGGGCTCAAAGATGCGGCAGAGGCATCGGGGATTGCACTTCAAGTGAATGCCATTGGTTCGATGTTTGGCTTCTTTTTTAACGATAAACCTGTGAAAAATTTTGACGATGCGCTGAAAAGTAATACGCAGTGTTATGCCGCCTTTCATCAAGGCATGCTTCGTGAAGGCTTTTACTTTGCCTGCTCGCAGTTTGAAACAGGCTTTATTTCCGATGCGATAAGCGATGCGATGATCGAAGAGACTATTGAAGCAGCGATTAAAGTTTTTGAAGAGATTGCATGAGCGAAGCGCCAAAACCAAAATACGGCAAACTGATCGAAGGAGCAGAGCAGCTCTCTTTGGGCATTTCCATTGTTGTAGCCGTGCTCATCGGTATTGGTGTGGGCATGCTCATGAGCAATTGGTTCAATACGCCGTGGCTTTTGTGGGTCGGCGTTTCGTGGGGTATTGGTGGAGCGATCCTCAATGTTTACAAAGCGTATAAAAAAAATGTGGCGTCACTGGATGAACTCAAAGACGATGTAAGATACAAAAAATACCAACAACCTAAAGATGATGATGAAGACGACAAGTAGGCTTTTGCGCTTTTACCTTTTAGGCGATGTTGTGGTTATTCTTCTCTCCTTATTTCAAGGAGGCGATTGGCTTTTGAACACGCAAATGGCGTTTGCTTGCTCTTTGCTGATCACGTTGGCATCGTTTCGCTCGTACCGTACGTTTGTAGAGCGTCGTGTTGATGCAGGGTTGATTCCAGATGATAAATTCGATCAATATTATGAAGACGATCAAGAAAACGATGATGATGAGACAAAGAGCGCTCTTCCAAGCATCGCTAAAGTAGGCTTTAAACAGAGTTTTCAAAATCTTGCTTTAAGCTATAAAAGTGCACTTTCACTGTACCGTATCCTCTCGTATGGCGTACTGTTTGTAGCAGTACTGTTTTTAATTCGCCACGATACGTTGGATGCGATTGCGTTTTTTGTGGGCTTAAGTGTGGTTCCACTCTCAAGTTTTTTATCGGTTTTGTTTGTCAAAAAGGGTTTTGAATGAAACGAATGAGTAATGAAGAGGCGTTACGCCTGATCCGTGAGGTTGATCTTAATACATTAGGAGAGATGGCGTTGAAGCGCAAGATGGAGCTTCACCCTGAAAATCTCACCACCTTTGTGGTGGATCGCAACATCAACTACACGAATGTTTGCTGGGTGGATTGTAAATTTTGTGCCTTTTACCGCCATCATAAAGAAGATGAGGCGTATGTGCTCTCCTACGAAGAGATTGGGCAAAAGATCGAAGAGTTGATCGAGATCGGTGGAACGCAGATCCTTTTCCAAGGCGGTGTGCATCCGAAGCTTCAAATCGAATGGTACGAAGAGTTGGTTGAGTGGATCAGTACCAATTATCCAAGCATTACGATTCATGGATTTTCGGCGATTGAAATTGATTATATTGCTAAAATCTCAAAGATTAGTTACCAAGAGGTGTTGTTACGTCTTCAGAAAAAAGGACTTTACAGCATCCCCGGTGCTGGCGCTGAGATTTTAAGCGACCGCGTTCGTGACATCATTGCTCCTAAAAAACTAGGCACTGAGGAGTGGCTAAATGTGCACAGAGCGGCGCATCAAATCGGTATGCGCTCCACTGCGACTATGATGTTTGGAACTTTAGAAACAGACGAAGAGATCATAGAGCATTGGGAAAAGATCAGAGCGCTTCAGGATGAAACGGGAGGCTTTAGAGCGTTTATTATGTGGAGTTTTCAAAGCGATCATACGAAGCTTAAAGAAGAACATCCTGAGATTAAAAAACAGTCCTCAAACCGGTATCTCAGGCTTTTAGCGGTGAGTCGTTTGTATCTTGATAATTTTAAAAATATCCAAAGTTCGTGGGTGACGCAAGGCAGTTACATCGGTCAACTCGCCCTGATGTTTGGAGCCAACGATCTAGGCAGTACGATGATGGAAGAAAATGTGGTTAAAGCCGCAGGAGCTGCGAACCGCATGAATCAAACGGAGATGATCAAACTCATCAAAGACATCGGCTCTATTCCTGCCAAACGCGATACATCGTATACGATTTTGGAGCAGTTTGCATGAAAAAAATGTTTTTAGTTACGATAATGATTTTGTTACAAGGAGTATTAGTGGCGCAAGAAGTGAGTCAAATCAATGTAAATGGTGTAGAAATCCCAGTGGTCTTTGAAAAAGATACCTCACTGCCTATCGCTTCGGTACAGCTTGTGGTTAAAAATGCTGGCAGTATGGAAGATGGTGCGCATGAAGGCATCGCGAAGTTTTTAGCAGCGATGTTAGGCGAGGGAACCAAAGAGATGGGAGCAACCGCATTTGCAGAAGAGCTTGAATTTCGAGCGATCTCTTTAGGGGCTCACACAGGCATTGAAACCCTTGTGTTTGAACTCTCAGCGCTGAAAGAGCAGTTTCCCTACGCGCTTGGGATGCTCCAAAAACTCCTTCAAAGTCCCAATTTCAGCAAAGAGAGCTTCGATAAAATCAAGCTTTTAACGCTTGGAATGCTCTCCAACAAAGAGAGCGATTTTGACTACATCGCCAACCTTAATCTTCAAAAACTCATTTTTGAAAACACACCGTTTGCGCATGCCTACAGTGGCGATGTAAAAAGCATCAAAGCGCTGAAACTCAAAGAGGTTGAGAATTTTTACAAAGAGCGTATTAATTTAGAGAGTCTCATTATCGTCGCAGGTGGTGACATCGAACTAGACGAACTTAAAAAACTGCTCTTACCTGTCCTTGCAGAGATCAAACATGGAAAACGCCGTGATATGGCGTATTTTGATGCCAATAAAAACGCGAAAGAGTTCGTCGTTCACAAAGAGAGTGAGCAGGCGTACATCTATTTTGGTGCACCTTTTTACATGAAAAGTGACGATCCGGAAGCATACAAAGCCAAAGTAGCGAGCTTCATTTTGGGTGAGAGTGGTTTTGGAAGCCGCTTGATGGAAGAGGTACGTGTGAAGCGAGGTTTGGCGTATTCGAGTTACAGTAGAAGCAGCATCGGCAAATCCAGCAGTAGCTTTACAGGGCATCTTCAAACGAAAAATGAGAACTTGGAAGAGGCTAAAAAAGTCGTTGCTGCTGAGATCAAACGCTTTGTGGACGAAGGTGTCACGGAAGATGAACTCGCGCAAGCCAAACGCTTTTTACTAGGCTCTGAACCGCTTCGCAATGAGACCCTTTCGCAACGTCTTTCTCGTGCTTTTTTTGAGTACTACAGTGGATTTGAGTTGGGACACTCTAAAAAACAGTTAGAGAAGATTGAGGCATTGAGCCTTGAAGATTTGAATAGCTTCATTAAAAAACACGATGAGATCACAGCCCTTAGCTTTTCGGTAGTCACGAAACGTGAAAAACCTTGATCTTGACCCGATAGACAAAGAACGCTTTAAAAAAATAGGGGTAGGAACGCTTTTAGACTTAGCGCTCCTTCTGCCGCATTCGTATGAAAACACCACTCTCACGCCTGCGCCTCTTTTGGAGCAGATCAATACTTTACATGTAAAGGTCATTTCGCTTAAGCAAAGCCCCAAAGTCTTTCAGATCGTCTTTGATGTGGAAGCATGGAATGCGCATCTTGATGGCGTCATTTTTGCCGCAAAACCGTACCATAAAGCACTGTTTAAAGTGGGAAATGAGTTGTATATTCACGGAAAAGTGAGTTACAACAACGGGCGCTTGCAGATGGTGCAACCCAAAATCGTCACAGCGATCAACACGCTCATTCCCAAATACAAAACACCGCTTCAAAACAAAACCGTCATAGAGTTGATGACACGCTTTTTGAACCTTGAATCACTCTTAAACGAAGGTTTACATGTAAACGAAGCTGAGATTCTTTTAAGCTTGCATCGACCCAGTGCTAAAGAGGCAAGTGCATTTAGCAGTTTTGGCTACTCGGAATCCATCTTGAATGTGCTTAAATATGTCGAGATTCATAACTATCTGAAAAAACTCTCGGGCAAAAAAGTGACGTTTCCCTCGTGTGCCAAACTGGACGGCGATGAAACGCCTTTTATCGCTTCACTTCCGTTTACGTTGACCACCGATCAGCAAAAAGTCATCGCTGAAATCAAGCGCGATTTTTTAAGTGACAATGCGGCAAAGCGCGTCATCATGGGCGATGTTGGGTGTGGTAAAACGATGGTCATCTTAGCTTCGGTGATGATGAGTTACCCCCAAAAAGCCATTTTGATGGCGCCTACAACCGTCCTTGCCAACCAACTGTTTGAAGAGGCGGTGAAGTTTTTACCGTTACATGTAAAGACACTTTTGGTCACGCAAGAGGCGGACAGTAAGGAAAATTTGGCTGATTTTGACTTCATCATCGGAACGCATGCTCTGCTGTACCGTGACCTTCCAACGTGTGCGCTTGTGATGGTTGACGAACAGCACCGCTTTGGTACCAAACAGCGCGCACTGCTCTCCGCACTCGTTTCAAAACAGGCGTGGCATCCGCACTATTTGCAGTTTTCCGCCACACCGATTCCCAGAACTTTGAGCATGATTCAGTCTTCGTTGGTTGATTTTTCGTTCATCAAGATGCTTCCTTTTCCTAAAGACATCACGACGAAAGTGATCGCCAAAAAAGATTTTAAAGCGCTGCTTGAGCATCTGCGTTCTGAAATTGCCCAAAAGCATCAGTGCATCATCGTTTATCCATTGGTTGAAGAGAGTGAGATGGTCAATTACCAATCCATCGATGAAGGACGTGGCTTTTGGGAGAAAAATTTTGAGGGCGTTTTTGTCACGTATGGCAAAGATAAAAACAAAGAAGAGATATTAAAAACCTTCAAAGAAGAGGGCAATCTGCTTATCTCAACTACGGTTGTCGAAGTGGGCATCTCCCTTCCCAATCTCTCGATCATCGTCATCGTAGGCGCAGAGCGCCTCGGACTTGCGAGCTTGCATCAGCTTCGCGGGCGCGTGAGTCGTAATGGTCTCAAAGGCTACTGTTTTCTCTATACGAATCTTGCCAAAAGTGAAAGACTGGAGAAGTTTTCTCAAACACTCGATGGCTTTGAGATCGCAGAACTGGACTTGGCGTATCGTCAAGGGGGTGATGTCGTGGAGGGAAGCATTCAAAGTGGGAAGAAATTGGTTTGGTTTGATATGGTTGGAGATGAAGAGATTTTAAAAGAGGCGAAAAGTAGACTGGAAGCGTCGCCAAGAGAGCAACGCTCTCTTGGTGTGTAACCCTTAATACAATCCGAATCTTCCATCGGTTTTTTTATACATCACGCGGAATTTATCTTCCATGTCGTGGAAAACGATAAACTGTTTGTCACTTGCTTTAAGCTCATTCATCGCATCTTCGACTTCGACAGGTTTGTAGCTGTCAAGGCGAATTGGCACGATCTCATCGTCGCTTCCTTCACTATTTTCTTCGACAACGACGGGCTCTTCTGCTTTATAATTGGTAATTTTATCATGGTGGCGACGTAAGACTTTTTTAGCTCTTTCGATGGCGAGATCAACCGCGGCATAGACATCTTTGTCTTTTTGTTGAATGACAACCGTGTTTTTATGTGCCATGTTAATCGCAAACTCAACATTGAAGCCTTTTTTGCCATTTTTTTCATCGGCAGCAATCACAGTACGCACAGAGATAATGTCCAAATTGTATTTGCCAAGAGCATCAACCGCTCCATCAACATAAGCCTTGATCGGCTCCGTCAAATCAAATTGTTTACCTACGATACTGGTGTTCATCTTGTCTCCTTTTCCTTCCCTTTTTCAAGGGTTTGTAGAGTCAGTATAACAAATAAAACCTTAAATGAAAAGGAGAATTTGAGGCTTGTTTTACGGCTTTTGGATGGTACGACGATGCAAGCGAATAGGCTCTGTGGAGATGTTGTGATCGGTGTTGGTTGAAACAACTGTATCGATGATGACGGTGACATTAGAGTCATTGGTATCTACTGTATTGCTGAGTATATTGCACCCTGCTGCAGGAAGACCACTCCCCATATAATTAATGGTGATATTAATATCAAAGATTGCATTGGCATTTGTTTGTGGGTACTGCGCATTAATTGTATTGATGCAGTTATTGGTAGCGGCAATATCATGCCCACTAATAGCAAGAAGGGCAAACTCCGTACCGCTTAGAAGCAAAAGCTCTGCTTGTTCTCTTAAAAAGAGATCGGTAGTTTGTTTGGTTGAAAATGTTGAAAATGAGAGTGAAAGTGCCGCAATAGAAGCAATGAGCACCATAAACACAATCGCCGTAATCAGTGAAAATCCTTTACGCATTAGTATATCACCTTCTCTTTGCAAGCACTAAAGTCGAAGTTGCCACTTTGATTATTGTCATGGATGCAAAGCTTGATTTTAATTGCCCCACTTTCCTCTTGAATAATACGAAAGGTGCTTACATGTTCTGCAAGAATAGCAGGTGTTCCATCATTTGAATATGTTTCTACTTCCCAAGGTTGGTAATTGTAGTAAAGTGTTAGATTATAATCATCGTTAGGACCACTTAACTCTAAAGTATAAGCAGTATGAGAAAGGTAGTATTGTTCAGAAATATTTGCAGGCTCCTTTCCTGCAGGAATTATAAATGTTGTATTGTTATTTTGGCTAACAGGGGTTGTATAGGAGGTGTCTTGGTTATAATACCCATTAACATCGTATAAATATTTTGGATTTTTAAAAATTAATGCAGGTCGTTTTGCTGTTGTTCCATCTAATGAAGTCGTATCATTAGTAAGTGCTTTGATAATGTTATTGGCATAATTAAGACTACTTCCTGGTGTTGAAAGTGTACGTGCGTTTTTATTAGTTTTGGCTGTGTCGTCCATATCAATCAACCCACTCCACCCAGGAACAACAGTTGTGCCGTTATATTCACCTAAAAAGCTTTCATTACTAATACCAATCCATTCATTCGTGCGGTAACCTTTATCAGCATTTTGACTTGCTAACGATACCCACGCACCAGCAGCATTTTGACGAGTTCTAACACTATCTTTGATGCGATATTGTAATCGCATTGCAATCTGCTCTAATGTAATTTCTGTTTGACTTTGGAGTTGATTGATAGCGCGTGTTCGTAAATAATTTTCATAAAGTTTCGTAACAATCTCAGCGCCAATGCTTGCAATAATGCCCAATACCACAATGACCATCACCAATTCTATCATTGTAAAAGCAGCGTGTTTTTTCATTGATATGGCCTAGTTGTAAGCAGTATGTTATCTCCAGTTTGAGATCTAAAAGCATGAAAAGTAATCATTGTTTTATTATTATCACTTTTATCTCTAACCGTTACTGTAATGGTTTTAATATTAGTGGTTGCCCCATGCACTTGAGGATTAAACGTGAAATTATTCAATATTTTTTGTGAATAGTCAGCTTGATCATTTGCATATGATATGTTTGATTTAACATCAAAATCTAAAACATAGTCAAGCGTTTTTGCATTTTCTTCAAGAATTATTTTAGTAATATCCCCATCAAAACTATTAATATCGTTAAATCCATTTTCTGTAATATTAGAAGCAGAGGTATTGCTATCATAAAATTTACGTCTATTATTAGTCTTAACGTGACCTATGCGCATATTAGTATTTGGAAATCGGTCAAGTGCTGGATCGCCATTACTAACATCAAGAACATAAGGGCTACTTACATTAGTATCTGAATTAGGATAACTTTTAATATCCCATGCTGATGTTAAAATAGCACTTATCGTCTTTTTACCTGCAAGAATAGCTTCTTGTTGCATTGCGAAAGCATTGTTGTTTTGTACTTGTGTTAAGATAAGTGGCAAACTCATCACAGCAATTCCCATAATGACTATAGCGAAAACAAGTTCAATTAATGACATTGCTACTCTCATGTTCACCACTCAATACTTCTGATGCCATGAGATGAAGTGTTGATGTCGACGATTTTACCAAGTTTCCCATCTCCTGCCCATTTCCCTGAGCGAATAAACTCTGCAGTAAAATCATTAGTAGTAGCTGTGGCATTGTACAGATTATAAAGAAGCCATGACGAAGGCGTCATTTTTATACGGTCAATATAAGGAGCGTTGTTATTAGTAAGTTGATGGGCATGTGTTTCAAAACCATTTGTAATAGTATCGGTTGCACTTGGATTGACAGTTGTTGTCCCTTGTGGTGTGTATGTGGTAACATTGCCATCTGATATTACATGTAAAGGATTTTGATACCAATTGAGCGATAATGGACTTTGTGTTCCAATTGCATTAAACATTGAAGTATTGCAGTCTTTACAATAAACTTCATAGCGAATCGTTGTATCGATTGGACTTATTCCTCGGTAATCCGTTGAATAAACGCGACCATAATAAAATGTTGTATTGTGGTCATTTGTACGATTAAAGTCAGTTCCTGTTGTTCCATTACTATCAACAACATTGGTAATATTAAAATCGTTTCTTGCAATTTTAAATGGTTCGTCAGCTTTTGTGCTATCGCGCGTGAAGTTAAATAGCATTTTTAAATTAGATAAACCATTGGTAAAATTGCCTTCAGATGAGCTAAAAGTTGCTTGACTTAATGTTGTATTATTCTCCAAATTGGATGTTGTCCCATCTTCAAAATAGCGAATACGATTTTGGGTAGTCGAATTTGATAAGTTTTTATTATTGATAAGTTTGATTGTATAATCAATATCTCGTGCATAGCACTTTGCCGTATAGTTTTTTGCTGTTGTTGTCGCATCGTTTAAAACAGCCGTTGTTGTTAAAAGCGCTTCAGCACTCATTGTATTGTCATTTGATATATAGGTAAAATTGCCATCGTTAAAGTTTTGAAGTGTCAATTCATTATTGAATTGTTTTGGACTAAAAGTAAATTGTTTTGTTTTTTGTATGAGGCAACCGACTTTACCATTCGCATCAGGAGTTGATGTGGTACTTCCCGCTAAACAATCACTATTTGAATTTTGATCTATTGCTGTCCAATTATTATCAGCAACGGTAACATTCACATCTCCTATTTCATTATAAGTAAAGCTGGTATTTGTTGCTACACCACTGGAAAAAGAAAGTGCCATATTGGTACTATTCTTATCAAGAGTACATCCTGTTGGAATAATAAGATCAATTGTTGCATTTTTATCTGTTGATGAGGTTGTAATGCTTTGATTATATCCTGTTGCAACAGCAGAAGTATTGGTCAATGCATTCGCGGTTAGGGTATAAGTTTCCCCCCCAATAAGGTTTGTGGAGCTTGCCACCAATGAATAGGTTGCTGGACGAATAGCAAAGCTATCTCGTGAACAGACATACTTACGTGTACCATTATCACTATACGCTATTTTGAAAGCAACATCTTGATAGGCAATTGTGTAATTATTAAGCGTTAGAGTTTTCGAGCTTTCGTTATTAAAAATTATATTTTGAGCGGTGTTCAAGGATGTTGCCGCATTACACTTAGCTTGTTTTTGATCATCTGTCTCAGATGCTAAATAATTTGGTGTCGTAATTAAACTAAGATTAACATCTCCAGTATAGCTTTTAAGTGTAATATAATCTGAGTCGAGCGCTAAAACTTTGACATTAAAAGCTTTGCCTGCAATTTGTGTATACAAAGCATTTAGGCTATTAGTAGTATCTTTTGGGTCAGTTGTGCCTGTGAAATTTTGATTAACAACATTAAAAACACCTAATGGGGCACTTACAGCAATAGAACTGTTGAAATCTTTACATACTCCAATATTTACAGGAGATTCATCTCCTATACGAAGTCCCATGCTAGAGTTTTCATAAGAGACTTTGTAAATATTTGCAATAGTAATATCGCCGGATGTTTGTAGCTTTTCTTTAAAGGAAATATAGGCTTTATTTGCAGCATCATTGGTAACATTGGGTGTTAGATCACCACCATTTGTAGCATTTGCACCTGTACCAATGTGCCATACGGATGTGTTTGTATCAGAGGTGAATGTCGCTATATCACTATCGCTTGCATCTGTTTTACTGCTATAGGCACTTTCCCCAACATTTTGTATTTTTGTGCTTTCATTTTGGTATGCAAGGTTTGTATCATCATGTTCCATCGTGATTTCAACTTTTTCTGCTGTTTCTAAGTTGCCATCACTGGCATCTTTTTTCATATTGGCGATCCATGTTTTAATGGTAATAATATCACCGACGTTTGCACTTGTAAGTGTTGTATTTCCATCTGCATTATAGTAGGCTTCAACATAGCAAACACGTGGTTCATAGAGTTCTGTTGTAAAAGCAACCATACTTGGGTAATAATAATCTCCTGTTGAAACAAGTTTTATAGTAGCACTTTGCTCAGAATTACCAATGATTTGTAAATGCGATGTGCTTCCATCCACCCCTACATCATAGTTATGAATATCAATGCCTTGATAATTTATAGGATTTGGATTTGTTAAAAAACCATTAATCGTAGAATTAAAAGCGTTATTATTTATTGTATCTGGAATCTGAATATTATTTAAAGATATTGTGTCGCCATCAATATTCTTATCGCCTTCCCCAACAAATACAGAAACTGTAGATTTAACATCACCGCTTGTAGGGGTTAAAAAACCACTTACAGAAATTGTTTCTGTTGAATCTCCTACTTGTTTGTAACCATCAAAAACGGAAATATTTTTAAGTGATTCTGTGGAATCTTCATAGATGATGACTAATGACCATGCGCCAAAATAACCCAAAGCGCTAGAATCATCACCTTCTCTTGCTTTGATGTTTGCTCCAGTAAAATAACCATTAACTTGACTACCTGTTAATCCAACAAGTGATGGGACTGCACTAAAAGTGGAATATGTGTATTGCGATGAAGTATATGGATATACATCAATGACATCAGGGCTAACCGCAATAGTAGTACCTTGTGGTGTAATAAGATACGCAGGGGTACTTGTTAGTGCGGAAGTAGTATCACTATAATTCTTTGCTAAATACCCTTGTGTATAAAACCCTGCCCAAACAACTTTAGCTGTTGCTGGAACTCCTGCTATTTGTGCTTGCGAAGAGTTTTTATAAGGGTATGTGACGTTGTTTGTATTAATAAAGTTAAGAGAAACTTGATTATTTGCTAAATCTGTATCTATGCATTGCCCATTTTTGTTTTTATAACATAAAACAGTATTTCCTATAACTTTGATGTTTCCTTTTATATTTTGCGTACTGATTGGATTTCGAATCAAAAAATCACGACCACCTGAATGAATAGCACCTCCATCATCATTGAGGAGAGTAATTGTGGCACTGCTGTCTTTAATCGTTGCTCCCCCTGTAGCATTCGATAGTGTGATATAAAAATATTCATCACTTTCATTTGTTGTATCACCATTGATTTTTACAGGAATATTTTGCGTGGTTGTACTTCCTGAAAACGTTAGTGTTCCTGAAGTTGCATTGTAATCACTTCCATCTGTTGCTGTTCCATTAGATGTGGTGGCATACTTAACTGTAAAGGGACTACCGTTCGCAGCAGCAAGAGTAACAGGTATATTTTTTGTGTAAACACCCGAACTACCTTCATTCATTGTAACGTCTGCAATAGAAAACGAAGGTGTAATAATGTCAGGGGTAAATGTAACAGAAAGGGTGTAACCAGGAGAAGAACCTAAATTTGAAAATACTCCTATATTAAAATTAGTAGTTGCACTGTCTAAGTGAATTGTATAGGTTGTTTGTGATGTACTATTTCTCGTTGGGCACGCATTGTTTGCTACGGTAAAAAAAGTATTAGAACCATTAATAGTAATAGTTAATGTTCCTGCTTGTTGAGTAGTAACTAAAAAGTAATCATTATCTTCAGTATATCCCCACCACCAAGACCCTGAATAAGTAACATTCCCTTGTTTTGAAAGAGTTGAGGTAGCTGTTGTAAAATTAAAAGTACTTGCAGTTGTTGGATTATTACAACTCCCTGGATAATCAGGTGATTCTGCCAATAATAAAGAATGTGTACAAATAAAAAATAAAATAGCTTTCATTACATTGAAAATAAGACTATTTTTTTTCATATATCACCTCAGAAATATCTTTACATGTAAAAGCCAAAAACGTATAAAACGTTTCACAATTTTACTCAGCTTTTTCTTTATTCAAAAACTTCGAAATACTTCTTGACTTTAGTTATTCTACCCGTTTTAATCTTTGCGTAAAATTTGTTCAATTTCAAATTTGAGTGCAGGTAAAACATCTCTAATTGTTATTTCAATAATCGTAAGATTTACACCATCATAGTCATGTGCAATAAAATTTCGAATACTCATAGACCCTTTTATAGCATCGCAAAAGTGTTGTGTAAATTCTTCGTGTTTTAGTTTTGAAAATTGTTCAGCAATCGCTGTTAAGTGCATCAAAATAGCAGGTTTTGCAATTTCTTTATCTTCTAAAGCAGGCATTATGCCTCTGTTTTTTTGAACAATATTTTCAATAAAAATTATTTTTTCATGGATGGTTTCTAGTCTTTGTTTGTCTCTGGTTTTAAACATAAAGTGCTTCTCTTTGAATCAATGGTTTGAGGGGTGCATCACTGTTTAGGTCGAAAAGGTCAACTTTTTTATCAAACTTTTGGGACAATTTGTTTCTGAGATTTTCATCAAGGTAGACAAAAGCATTCCACCCTTTATAGCTTTGAATGAAGCGTTCTGAAGTTTCATAGCAAACATCAATGTCGCTCTGTTCATCGGCACTGTCTTTTGCGTAACTTCCAAAAATACCAAGCTTTGAGATACCGTTTATTTCTAAACTTGGCTTTAATGTTTTGAGGTAATCTAAAATCTCATTTTTGTTCAGCATTGTAAAATCCTTGCAAAAGAGGCACTTTGGGTTACTCTTGACTTGTTTTATTCAAAAACCCCGAAATACTTTCCATCAAACCAAAATCAGGATGTTGATTGGCGTCTAGTACGACTTGGGCGAGGCTTTGGTTGTCGACATTGAAGACGAGTGGGGCGATAAAATTAATGGTTGAGGTTTCAATCGGTGTGGCGATAATCATAATGTTTAAAATAAGAATGTTCGATTTTTCGTTGATGTCGAGCAGGGTTCTAAAGTATTCGGGGATTTCAAATGCGTAAGGGCGGAGCATAAAAGGGTTAATAAGTGTAAAGGTAGTCGGATCGGATTTCGAGATAAATTTGACGAAAAACTCATCAATTTTTTCCAGTTCTACCTCTTTGATGGTTTCAAATCCAGGGATCGGCGCTTTCACAGAGAAGATCATACTATTCCTTTTTAAAAAACAAATATTTTATCTATTGTATCATTTTGTATGTTAAATAAGGCAAGCGACGCAAAAGAAATCGACTTCAAAGCGAAAAAAACGCGTTTTATTTTAAGATAACAAAAAAGAAGATACAATAGGTTTTTTTAACACAAAGGATAGCGTGAATGAAGATAGCAAATGTTCTTATTGTGGCGTCATTGGTGGCTTTTATAAGCGGTTGTGCCTCTAAAGATAAAGAGGTTTTCAATATGCCAGCAACCTATTGGTATGAAGAGATCGCCAAAGAGATCAAGAACCAAGATTTGGAAAAAGCAGACTCGCTTTACACCTCATTAGCCAGTGAGCATATCGAATCCCCACTTTTACCTGAAGCGATGACGATGCTAGCCAACGCACACATCCAAGATGAAGAGTATGTTTTGGCAAACTTTTACCTGGATGAGTACCTCAAACGTTATGGTAGCAAAGCCAATGCAGACCATGTACGTTACATGAAAATCAAAGCAAATTACGAAGCGTTCCCCAATCCAAATCGTAATCAACAGTTGCTTATGGACACCATTACGCAAACCAAAGATTTTCTTGCACGTTACCCCAATTCAAAATTTCGCCCTCTAGCGGAGACGGTTTTAGTGCGTTTGGAGCTGGGTGAGTATCTTTTAGATACGAACATCAAAGATCTTTACGAGAGAGTGGACAAGCCAGAAGCTGCCAAAGCGTATGAAGAAAAACTGAACAAATCTTCACTAGGTAGCGCAAAAAGTATAGAACCTGCGATACCATGGTACCGTTCTTGGTTTGAAAAACAGTAGTTACTAAACTTTTTATTTACTTCTTTACTATACAATCTAATTATCGCATAAGGGCTTAGCTCTTATGCCCTTACATGTAAACTATTATAAAACACATATAACGGAGATTGAGCGATGAAACTCAGCGACTACACCGCATTTCCAGCGGACATACCCATTGTCGTAGAAGACAATCTATTTTTATACCCTTTTATGATTTCCCCTCTTTTTTTAACGGATGAAGAGAACATTCGTGCGGCAAACGATGCCCTAGATCACAACTCCTTAGTCATGGTGTGTACGGCAAAAGTAGGCAGTGAGTATGGACGCGATTTTAATGCCATTTACCCAGCAGGCGTTATCGGTTCTATCATGCGCAAAGTGGATCTTCCTGATGGACGCGTTAAGATTCTTTTTCAAGGAATGCAAAAAGGAAGAATTTTAAAAGAGCTCACGAGCACACCTCTTCGTGCAACGATAGAGTTGATTCCAACGCATCGTTCAGAGGCGATGAAAGTCGATGCAACCTTGGCAGTTTTGCGCGAAAAAGTAGCGCTTCTTGGATCACTCGGCGGTCAATTCCCCCCTGATCTTATTAAAACCATTGAAGACAACAGCGACATTCACCGCATCACCGATCTTGTTGCAAGCAGCATGAAACTCAAAAAAGATCAAGCGTATAAACTGTTTGTTGAGAGCGATGATGAGACAAGACTTCTGCAACTCATTGATTATGTGATCGAAGAGATCGAGTCGAGTCGTCTTAAAAAAGAGATCAAAACCAAAGTGCATTCGCAGATTGAGAAAGTGAATAAAGAGTATTTTTTAAAAGAGCAACTTAAACAGATTCAAAAAGAGCTAGGAACGGACAACCAACGCGAAGAAGAGATCGAAGAGTACCGCAAAAAGCTGGAAGCGAAAAAAGAGTATATGGAAGAGGATGTGTACAAAGAGATCAAAAAACAGATCGATAAGCTTTCGCGCATGCACCCTGATTCTGCGGATGCCAACCTTATTCAAAGCTATCTGGACTGGGTCATTGAGATCCCATTTGGTAAAGCGGCTAAGAAAAATCTTGATGTCTTAGAGGTCAAATCACAGCTCGATAAAGATCATTATTCGCTTGAAAAACCCAAAGAGCGCATCGAAGAGTTTTTTGCGGTGCGTGAACTCCTTGCCAAACGTGGCATTGCTGAGAAATCAGCCAATGGAGCGATACTCTGTTTTGCAGGCCCTCCAGGTGTGGGTAAAACATCTTTGGCAAACTCGATAGCCAAGGCTTTGAAGCGCAAATTGGTACGAATCGCTTTGGGTGGGCTTGAAGATGTCAACGAACTTCGCGGTCACAGACGAACCTACATCGGTGCGATGCCTGGGCGTATTGTGCAAGGTATCATCGAAGCCGAAGAGATGAACCCTGTGGTAGTTTTAGACGAGATCGACAAGGTCGCACGAAGCTTCAGAGGCGACCCAACAGCGGTGCTTTTAGAAGTGCTTGATCCTGAGCAAAATAACAAGTTTAGAGATTATTATCTAAACTTTAACATTGATCTTAGCAAAGTAATTTTTATCGCAACGGCGAATGAAGTGGGCTCGATCCCAGCACCACTGCGTGATCGTATGGAGTTTATTTTTGTCAATTCGTATACGCCTCAAGAGAAGTATGAGATCGCTAAAAAATACCTCATTCCTCAAGAGCTTAAAAAACATGGTTTGAAAAACAATGAGATCAACATCTCTAAGCCAACATTGCAGCTCATTATCGCGAATTATACCCGTGAATCAGGGGTGAGAAATCTACGTCGTAGGATTGCCGATATTTTGAGAAAAGTAGCCAAACAGCTTTTGACAAATCCTGCGATTGATAAAGTGAGCATTACGAACAGCAATTTAAAAGATTACCTGCCAAAAACTGTTTTTGAAATCGATGAAGTCGACAAAGAGAACAGTGTGGGCATCGTTAATGGACTGGCGTGGACCAGTGTGGGTGGTGATGTGCTTAAAGTTGAGGCGATTCGTATTCAGGGCAAAGGTGGTATTCAGATCACCGGTTCCCTTGGTGATGTCATGAAAGAGTCTGCCAAAATTGCGCTCAGTGTTGTAAAAGTCTTGATCGATAATGGCAAGATCGATGTGCCTCTTTCTATCATTCCAACCACGGGGTTGGAGAAAGAAGAAAATGCCAAACAGGTTGAGCCAAGCGATGTTTACAGACGATATGATCTTCACATTCACGTACCAGAAGGGGCTACACCCAAAGATGGTCCAAGTGCTGGTATCACGATGGCAACGGCGATTGCTTCGATTTTGTGCGATAAAAAAGTAAAAAGCGATATTGCGATGACGGGCGAGTTGACCTTAACGGGTAAAGTATTGCCAATTGGTGGACTCAAAGAAAAATTGATCGCAGCGTATAAAGCGAAGATTAAAACAGCGTTGATTCCTAAGAAAAACTATGAAAAAGATCTCGATGAGATTCCTGATGAAGTCAAAGAAAAGATGAAAATCATCCCTGTATCTCGTGTCGAAGAGGTGTTGGAGTATGCGTTAGTGAAGTAGAAAAGAAGCTAGATGGGAGACCATCTAGCTTTACATGTAAGATTTATTGTTGAAGTTGTTCGAAAGGAACTGCAACAACTTTTTGAGTGTCGATGATGTAAGGGATGACTGCTGTAGCACGAGCGCGTTTGATCGCTAGTTCTACCATCTCTTGATGTCTTTTGCAGTTACCTGTTAAACGACGTGGCATAATTTTGTATCTCTCGGAGAGAGAGTGTCTCAAAATTTTTGCGTCTTTATAGTCAATGTATTCTACTTTTGCTTCACAGTATTTGCAGTATTTACGTGCAAATTTTCTTTTCTCTGCCATTTTTTATCCTTTACTTATGTTATAACGACTCTTAGGCAAAGCCTAGAAGTCTACGCTGGCCGTTAAGGCGCTAAAGCTTGCCTCTTTTGAGGCAGATCTTTTTTGCATGGATGCAAAAAAAGTGCTAAAACGGTATTTCGTCATCGTTAATATCGATGTCCGGAATGTCATGACCACTGTATTCAGGAGTCGTCTGTTGTGGATAGGCTGCAGGTTTTTGTGCGTTGGCATTGTTATAACCAACATTAGGCATGCCAGTTGGCTCACCATAACTTCCACCTTCAACGCCACCACTTTCTTGTCCACCGCGTGAGTCAATCATCTGAAGTGTTTCAACGGTAATAGAGTGCTTTGAGCGCTTTACCCCTTGTTGATCGGTCCACTGATCGAGCTTTAAACGACCCTCTACCAATACTTTTTTGCCACGGCTAAGGTATTGGTTCGCGATCTCTGCAGTACGTCCAAAAAAAGTGATGTCGATAAAGCAAACCTCTTCGCCTTGGCTCCCATCTTGCTTTTTGAAGCGACGATTGGTCGCAAGTCCAGTGGTACAAACCGCACCGCCACTAGGGAGGTAACGAAGTTCGCAATCACGTGTGAGGTTTCCAAGCATAACGACTCTATTGAACATCATGGCTCCTTAATTAAGCTTCAGTTGGAACAGTTTCTTCTACGATCTCTTTAGATTCGACAACCGCAGGAGCTGGTGCATCACTTTTTTTAGTGATTTTTTCCACTTGTTTGTTCCAAAATCTAAGTTCTTTTTGATTTTCAAATTTCACCGTCATAAAGCGGATAAACTCTTCAGTAATTCTGATAAGTCTCTCAACTTCAGCAATAGCAGGGGTTGGGGCAGTAAAGTAGAATACTACGTAAGAACCACGCTCAAATTTATCGATTTGATACGCAAGTTTGCGTGTACCCATCTCAAGTGTTGCAGCGATCACTGCACCGTTTTTCTCTAAAATTTCTTTTAGATAGTTTAGTTTTGCTTGTAGTTCTTCTACGGTTAAAGTAGGTTTTACTACAACAAGCAACTCATAATGTCGCATCGTTTCTCCTTCTGGATTTCACCCAAATAGTCTCTATTTGAGTAAGGATTTTTAGAATAGGCGTGGATTATACTACAAATAACTTTGAAGTTTTATTAAGCTTGAAAGCAGGTAACTGCTCTTTTCAATGTTTCCCACTCTTTTCAAGCGGTACTCTGCATCAATCAGTTGAGATGAGAGCTTCTGATAGGTAGGAAGATCAATTTTGATAGAGTGCTGGGAACGCTGAGCGGCAAGTTGAGGAGGAAGAGAGTAACCCAAAATCGCCTTGGCATCGAACGCACCATGCAGTTTAATGTAGGCATGAAATAAAAAGAGCTGAGAAACGTGCGCTTGTATGGCGTTAATAATGCGAATCTCCTCAACACCATCGCCTTCAACGAGCCGTTCAAACTCCTCTTTAATATCTTTTTTCTCCAACAGTTTTGTGATGAAATGATCCATAGAAACAGAACCGAGTCCATACACAAGGGTATTAATATCGTTCATTCCAATCTCACGACCGAGCACCAACAGTTTTTCACATTCATTGACACATAAGGAGAGATCTTCGGAGTGGATCATGTAGAGATGTTGCAACGCGTAGCGATCAATGGAGAGCCCCACGGCATTAGCATGGTTTTGAAGTAACTGCATCGCTTCGTTAAAATCAGCTTTAAAGAGGCGCACGAACGCACCACTATGTTGCTTTTCAAAAAATTTTGTCAGAGGTGTTGCTTTTTTATCTTCGCCAAAATACTGGTAGATAAAATAACTTGAATCATTCTTGGCGCAAAGTCCCACAAGGGTTTCAACTTCTTTGGAGGGAATCGTTTTATCGGTTTTAACGATCAAGATATTGCGATCACCAAAGAGCGAAGATTGGGAGAGAAAATTCTTCGCAGAGGTAAAGTTGTACTCATCAAAATACATCATCACTTTTTCTTCACTATTTGCTTGTAATAATGTTAAAAGTTGGTGTGCAAGGGCGTTGTTTTGGTACGCGCAGGCACCGTATAAAAGCGTTGATTTGGGGGCTTTATTGGCTTTTAAAAGTCCTTCAAATTCTCTTTTATACATCAAAACTCCTGGTCACTCTGGCGTAAATCCGAGCGGTTGCGATATTGCTCTCGACGATTTTAACTTCAATACGTTGCAGTAAATGTACATCGTTGTCAAGCAAAAAGATGCGCGCACCTTTGAGTTCATCATCCAGTTTTGCAATGGGATTTTGTTCGGTTTCGACGACAATCGCTTTGAAATTATCGCCTACATGTAACGCCATATAGCGCGCAAATTTACGGTCCATATAGTCCCACGCTACTTTGTCACTTTCGCGCTCAAGTGCACTGATTTGTTCACACAGTGGCGCGATGTCTTTGAGTAAAAACGTCAGTTTTTTCTCATCCTTTGCCATCTTCGCTTTTAACAGACGGTGTAGTGTAAGGTCGCTGTAACGGCGAATGGGAGAGGTAAAATGGGTGTAGATGTCAAAACCGAGTCCAAAATGCCCTTTGTTTTCAGGCTCATAAATTGCCTTTTTTTGGCTTTTGATGATGAGCTTATCGACCTCTTCACGCAGTCCTAACGCATCGGCTTTGGCTTGAATGCCTTGGATCATTTTGGGAATATCAGCGCTTAGTTTAGCATTGATGCCAATGAGTGCGAGATCGCTTAAAAGCATCTCCATGCGCTCATACGAAGGACTTTCATGGGTTCGAAAGATGCCAAAACCCAGTTTTTTCGCTGCGGCTTTATTGGCAAGTAACATACAATCTTCAATCAAACCATGCGATGGCGTCTCCTCTTCTACGGTCGTAGAGAGTAAGTTTTGGTCTGCATCAAGTCGCATTCTTACTTCAGAAGAGTGAAACGAAAAGGCATTTTCGAGTCGGATGTCACGCAGTTTTTGCGTCAGTGAGTGCAAGTTCAAGAGGTACGCTAAGATCGTTTGATCGGCAGCGTCCGCATCGTCGGTTTTACCTTGTAAAAAAAGATCAATTTGCTCGTACGTGTAGCGCTTTGTGGAGTGAATGATGCTTTCAAAAAGCTCCTCTTTGATTGGTTTACATGTAAGCGGATCGAGGGTGATTTTAAAGGTGTAGGCAAGGCGGTCAACATTGGGTTTGAGGGAGCAGATATTTTCGCTTAAGGAGCGTGGAAGCATCGGAATGGACTTATGAGGAAAATAGATCGAAAAGCCGCGCTCAATCGCCTCTTTATCAATGGCACCCATCGCGTAAACGTACTCACTCACATCGGCAATTGCGACGTAAAGAATGTAGTTTTTGACATCAAAATAGATCGCATCATCAAAGTCTTTTGCATCCACAGGATCAATCGTACAAAAGGGTAAATGGGTAAGGTCAACACGGTGCGGATAGTACGCTTTGTCCACAAAATCGCCATGACTTTTAGCCTCGGTTTCGGCTTCTTTACTGAAAAATTCTTTTTTATCAAACAGCGCCAAAGAGATTTTCTCATCGACCAAGGGATCATCCAGCACTCCTAAAACCTCTTCGATGGCATTGGTGATATTATCGATCTTTAAAACACTTCCCAATGGAAGTTGCTTGAGCGATTTTTGACTCGCGGTGATCTCAAACATCGATTCATTTTTGACATTTACACCAACGACTTTGCCTTTGCTCATTTTGGTGTAGACGATGCTTTTGGCAAAAGCGCGCTGGGCGATGTAGACAACGACAGCCTTGGCGCGTCCGCCTCGTTTATTGGTGACACGTTTGGCAACCACCAAATCGCCTCGCATCGCGCCGTGTAATCCTGAAGCTTCGACAATGAGGTCTTTGGAGCGTGATGGCTCCAAGGAGCTCAAGTAGCCTGTTCCGCTAAACGAAACATCCATTTTACCCACAACATGCGAAGGTTCAAGCACAAACAGACCATCCTCAGAGGTAAGGGCTCGAAGTTGAATCAGTGTTTGAAAATGGGGGAGGAAAGGGGCTGGCACATCAGCTTGTGCTACCCCTTCTTTAAGGCTAAGCAGAAAGTTTTTCACTGTTTAAAATGCTCTACGGTTTGTAAAAATGGTTCCATTTCGAGTCCGTATGATTCTACAAGTGTGAGTGCGTGTTGGATGGAAGGTTCCGTGAGTTGTCCGAAGATATTGATGCTGTTTCTAACAACATTGAGGGCTTCAGAAAAAGCGCGGATGTGCTCTTGAGCCTCAAGTGGGTCATTGCAAAATTTGATTGATTCGACCAGTTCACTCTCTAAATTCCACTGCTCAAAAATCTTTGCAGTGATCTCTTCGTTGGAAAAACCCACGTACTCTTTTTCGAGAAGAGAGAGCTCTTGGGGTGTTTTCATCGAATTAAGCGCCGTTTTAAAGGCACTCTCTTTGTGTTGCTCAAGGAGTTCGTGCGCGATGATGATTTTGCCGACTTCCATCATAAAAGCAGCAGGTTGAAGCACATCAAGCATTGCTTTGTTGACTTTGGAATACCATTTGAACATAAAGGTGCTTTGAAGCGTGCTGATCTCTAAAAACGTTGTGTTAGAGAGATGATAAGGGGAGAGATCGATTTTGATATTTTGTTTAATAGCACTTGAAAGCGCAAAACCACGCACGGTTGCCATGCCAAAAAGCGATACCGCATGAGCGATATTTTTGATCTCTCTGCTAAAGCCGTACAGGGGTGAATTGGAAGATTTTAAGATATTGGCTGTGAGCATCGGATCGCTCTCAACGACTTTGACAAGATCGGCTAGGGAGCTATTTTTATCGACGCAAATACGCTGAATCTTCAAAACCGTATCATCAAGAGGCGGAAGTGCTTTGATTTTTTTTAAAATATTTTCGTCCATAAAGGGTTCCTATTCCGAGTGATTTGTTAATAGCCAAATTCTATCTCTTGTTGGTTTATAGTTTCCTTTGCCCATTTACATGTAACGTTTTTAAGTAACGTTGCTGTAAAATACCGACATTTAATATTTACATGTAAGGATTGACAAATGGCTATAACCGTCTTTTACGACAAAGATTGTGATTTAAGCATTATTCGCTCAAAAAAGGTAGCGATGATTGGTTTTGGTTCTCAAGGACACGCACATGCAGAAAACCTTCGTGATAGCGGTGTGGAAGTCGTTGTAGGTCTTAGAAAAGAGGGTAGTTCATGGGCAAAAGCAGAAGCAAAAGGGTTTAAAGTTTTAAGCGTTGGCGAAGCGACCAAATATGCGGATGTTGTGATGATCTTATTGCCAGATGAGATGCAAGGCGATGTCTTTGCTGCCGAAATTAAACCAAACCTAAGTGCAGGTAAAGCGATTGCATTTGGACATGGTTTCAACATTCATTACGGTCAAATCGTTACGCCCAAAGGCATTGACTGCATCATGATCGCTCCAAAAGCACCCGGTCACACCGTAAGAAGCGAGTTTGTAAACGGTGGAGGAATTCCCGATCTTATCGCTGTTGATCAAGATGCAACAGGCAACGCAAAAGCGTTAGCGCTAAGTTATGCTTCCGCTATTGGTGGTGGACGTACAGGTATTATTGAGACAACGTTCAAAGACGAGACTGAGACTGATCTTTTTGGTGAGCAAGCGGTTCTTTGTGGTGGTGCTACTGCACTTGTGGAAGCTGGTTTTCAAACATTGGTCGAAGCGGGTTATGAGCCTGAGATGGCATACTTTGAGTGTTTGCATGAGCTTAAACTTATCGTTGATTTGATGTACCAAGGTGGTATTGCTGATATGCGTTACTCTATCTCTAACACTGCAGAGTATGGTGATTATGTGAGCGGAAAACGTGTCATCAATGCGGAGTCAAAAGCGGCGATGAAAGAGATTTTGGCTGAAATCCAAGATGGTCGTTTTGCCAAAGATTTTATTTTAGAGCGCAAAGCAGGCTACACTCGTATGAACGCAGAACGTGCTAAAACTGAGAGAAGCCTTTTGAATCAAACTGGTGAGAAACTTCGTTCAATGATGCCTTGGATCACTTCTAAAAAAATCATCAATAAAGACAAAAACTAATGGGTATAGTTATTACCGTAACGTCCGGTAAAGGTGGGGTGGGTAAATCCACCACCACTGCTAATCTCGCCGTAGGACTTGCAAATTTAGGCAAAAAAGTGGTTGCGATTGACTTTGACATAGGGCTTAGAAATCTCGACATGATTTTGGGACTTGAAAATCGCATCGTGTATGATGTGGTCGATGTTATGGAAGGTCGTTGTAACCTTGCACAAGCGCTGATCAACGATAAAAAATCCAAATCACTTTACTTCTTACCTGCGAGTCAAACCAAAGATAAAGATATTTTGAATAAAGATAAAGTCAAAGCGTTGATCGAAAACCTCAAAGAGAGTTTTGATTTCGTGATGATCGACTCTCCTGCGGGTATTGAGAGTGGGTTTGAGCACTCCATTTTCCTAGCCGATCGTGCGTTGATCGTTTCGACTCCCGATGTGAGCTCTGTTCGCGATGCAGATCGTGTTATTGGCATTATTGATGCTAAAAGTGAACGTGCCAAAAATGGTTTGGAAGTCGAAAAACACATCATCATCAACCGAATCAAACCCGAGATGGTCGAAGCTGGCAATATGCTCAGTGTCGATGATGTTTTAAGCATTCTTGCCCTTCCACTCATTGGTATTGTTCCTGATGATGAAGATATTATCACTTCCACTAACACAGGCTCACCGATTGTCAACAAAGACAAATCACTTTCAGCCGAAGCATACCGCAATATTGCGCGTCGTATTTTAGGCGAAGAGGTCGAATTTTTAGATATTCGTGCGAAGAAAGGACTGATGGCAACCTTGAAAGGAATGTTCAAATGAGTTTCTTTGACACTCTTTTTGGTCGTTCTAAACCTACCGCAGATGTGGCAAAAAATCGTCTGAAAATCATGCTTGCCCATGAGAGAGCCAGTTGCAAATTGCCTTATATGGATGATTTGCGCAATGATCTTATTGCCGTCATTCGCAAGTATACCAAAGTTGAAGATGTAAAAATCACTTCTCAAACGAATCAAAATATTGAGTTATTAGAAGTCGAAGTCATTCTTGGAAAGTAAGTGTATTGATGGTAAAAAAGATTAAAGAAAAACGCCCCAAAAAAGAGACGCCTTCGTTGAATGAGATCAAATCAGCTAAGCTTAAAAAGTACAGCCTGATCTTAATGCTCATTTTAACCCTCAGCATGATTGCTTTTGGAACCTATTTGTATATGACAACCTCGTATCAGCATTACAAAATAGTTCAAAAAGATCAAAAAGCGTCTAGCGATGCACTTATGCAAAAGATGAAGCAGATGCTTGAAGAGGAAAAAGCGCGTCAAGCGACACTGCCACTTCCCCCTTCTCCTGTGGCTGAAACCAATGTCTCAACCGTTGTTGAAAACAATCAAAGCAGTGAAAAACCTCTTGAAAACAATGAAACGCAAGCTGTTGCTGTGGTTCAACAGACCCCTGAAGAGGAGAGCAAAGCGCAGGAACGCTCCGAAGTCCATGACTATGAGCGCAGTCTCAAAGAGAGTGGAAAACCTGCTCGTTCTCATGACATTGTGCGTAAAAAATATCCCGAAGGTACAACGCCTAGGCTTGCCATTATCATCGATGATGTCTCGTTTCCTTGGCAAACACGTTCGATAAAAGAGATTCCTTACAAAGTGACGCCTTCGTTTTTTCCACCCACCAAAGGGCATCCTGAAACGATACGCATGTCGCAAGAGTTTCCATTTGCGATGATCCATCTTCCGATGGAGTCTAAAAATTATTCATCCCCTGAACCTGAAACGCTCAATATTGTCGATTCGAGCGAGGTGATCGAAAAGCGCATTAAACGCATCAAAGAGTGGTTTCCTCACATCGTCTATTACAACAACCATACGGGCGGATCGTTCACCGCGGATTATCATGCGATGGATCGGTTGGTCAAAGTGCTTAAAGAAAATGGGCTCATTTTTGTCGATAGTCGTACTGTTGGCAATTCAAAAGCGCCTGAAATTACGAAAAAGTACGGGATGTTTCTCTACTCGCGTGATGTCTTTTTAGACAATTCACTCGATAAAAATTTGATTCGCATTCAGCTTAAAGAGGCTGTGACGAAGGCTAAAAAACTGGGTTATGCCATTGCTATCGGGCATCCACACAAAAATACCTTAGAGGTTCTTAGGGATTCCCAAGATCTTTTAAACGGTGTGGAAATGGTTTATTTGAAAGATTTATAATGATTCAAACGATAGACTTTCACGTCCCTGAATTGGAAATGATGAAAGTCTATCCCACTCCTCTTTTTGCTCTTGGCAATCTTGAACTTCTTAAACGCCCTAAAATCTCCATCGTTGGCACGCGTCATCCCATTACGTACACAAAACTGTACACCCAAGAATTGGCTCACAAACTCTCCACTGTAGGTGTCTGCATCGTAAGCGGAGGTGCGCAAGGGGTTGATGGCATCGCACACCAAGCAGCAGGCATTTCTAATACGATTATGGTCGCAGGAACGGGTCTGGATATACGCTATCCTGCTTTACATGTAAAGCTGATTGAAGGCATTGAAAAAGAGGGGTTGGTGCTGAGTCAATTTGAAGCAGGGCAACCCTCGATGAAGTGGAATTTTCCGCTGCGCAACGAACTGGTTGTGGCGCTTGGTGATGTTCTTATTGTCACCCAAGCCGATTTGAAAAGTGGTACAATGCACAGCATCGAATTTGCGCTGAAAATGCAAAAGCCTATTTATGTCCTTCCGCACCGTTTGGGTGAGAGCGAAGGAACCAACTGGCTTTTGAGGCAAAACTTAGCGACGCCACTGCAAGACATTGACGCATTTGTCGCACAGTTTGGGCAGATAGATCTTACATGTAACGATGATTTTTTAACGTATTGTGACACACACCCGTTGTATCATGAAGCGGTGGCAAAGTTTGCAGAAAAAGTATTTGAATACGAATGTTTAGGTAAAATAAGCGTTGAAAATGGGCGCATCAAGCGTAGCTAAAGGAAGAAAATGGGTTTTGAATGGATTATCGCATTTTTGGTGTTGGGCTTAGTGGTTGGGTTTATGGCAGGGCTTTTGGGCATTGGCGGAGGCGGCATTATGGTGCCTGTTCTGACGTCGATTTTCCTCGCACAAGGCGTTCCTGTGGATCAAGTCGTGCATATGGCATTGGGAACCTCGATGGCTTCCATCATCTTCACCTCCTTTGCGAGCATGCGCGCCCACCACAAAAAAGGTGCGGTGATGTGGAATGTGGTCAAATACATGGCAGGAGGTGTTGTCATCGGAACCTTTGCCGCAACGTTCTTAGCGACCTACATGAAATCCGTGCAATTGGCGATCTTCTTTGCCGTTTTTATGGCGTATGTTTCCATCCAAATGGCAATCGATAAAAAACCCAAACCGAGTCGCGAACTCTCCACCCCTCCATCGCTTTTTGGCGTGGGTTCGTTGATCGGGATTGTCTCTGCGCTGGTCTCCATCGGTGGAGGCTCGTTGACCGTGCCCTATCTTGTCTGGCAAAATGTGGATCTCAAACGTGCGATTGCGACTTCTGCGGCGATTGGATTTCCCCTCTCCATCGCAGGAACAGTGGGTTACATCGTTAATGGCATGATGCACGCGGAAGCAGGTGCGGATATGATGCTAGGCTTTGTCTATCTCCCTGCGGTGGTGCTGATCTCTGTTGTGAGTTATTTTACCGCTCCTTTGGGTGCTAAGATGGCACATACGCTTCCTGTTGGCAAACTCAAAAAGATTTTTGCACTGCTTTTGATGATCCTTAGTATTAAGATGCTAACATCGGTTATCTAGTTTTACATGTAAAAGGATTAAGATGGCATTGGAAAAAGTCAAAGCTTATTTTAGAACTCAGGGGATGGAAGAGCGCGTCATGGAGTTTCAAGAGTCCAGTGCAACGGTCGAGCTTGCCGCTATGGCACTGTGTTGCGCGCCTGAGCGTATTGCTAAAAGTCTCTCCTTTTATGCGGATGAAGGTGTTCTCCTCATTGTAGTAGCAGGGGATGCTAAGGTGGATAATCAAAAATTTAAAGAGCAGTTTAACCTCAAAGCCAAGATGCTTAAAGCAGAAGATGTTGAATCCCTCATTGGGCATGGCATCGGAGGCGTGTGTCCTTTTGGGGTCAATGAAAAGGTACATGTTTATCTTGATATTTCGCTCAAGCGCTTTGATGTGGTCTATCCCGCCGCAGGAAGCGCTAACAGTGCGATTGCTTTAGATTTAGAGGCTTTAGAAGTACATTCCAAAGCTTTGAGTTGGGTGGATGTCTGTAAAAACTGGCAGAATTAGCCTTGCTTACATGTAACAAAGGAAATAGAATGCAAAAAGGTTGTTTATGGGCTCTTATCGTGCCATCATTGCTTTTATGTGCTACGACACGCGATCTTTTTGAAGAGAGTCAAACACCCGTTATCATGGTGAGTACCTGTATGGAACGTGCTGAGATCACTAATGCTCACACGCCTGTTGATCTGTTTAAATCCAGTGCACTCTGTGTCGAAGAGAAAAAATACGCCCAAGCGGTCGATCTGTATTTGGTCGCCACGGCATATGGCTATTTTGACAGCGCTCGCGTGATCGATAAAAGTACCAGGCAAACATTGGAATCGCTTAAAACAGAGAACTTTAGTCCTCTTGACGCAACGAAACGCAACCAATTTGCCGAAGCTTTGCGCGCAAGATTGGACGATATGAAATCCAGTTGTCGCTTCTTAGAAAAGCTAGGTGCCCCTTCTTATTACCCAAAATATATGGTTCAAAACGGCGTCACACGCGGTGATGGACTAATCTTAAATTACGATGCCAAAGCACTGTGGGATGAGACGCGGATCGAGTATTTACGCTGTCCGTAGGCTTTATATGTAAAACTCTACAGATAACGTTTCGCTAGACCTCCGAGTGAGGTCTCTTTGTACTTCGTGTTCATATCTTTGCCCGTTTCGACCATCGTTTGGATGATCTCATCGAAGCTTACTTTATGCGCTCCATCGGTGTAGGAAGTGTATTCTGCTGCGTCAATGGCGCGGATCGCTGCCACAGCGTTGCGCTCGATGCAGGGTACTTGCACGTAGCCCGCAATAGGATCGCACGTCATGCCAAGGTGGTGCTCGAGTCCCATCTCCGCGGCGTAATCAATCTGTTGTAAATTGCCGCCAAAGAGGTACGATGCCATGCCAGCTGCCATCGAACAGGCAACACCCACTTCCCCCTGACAGCCCACTTCTGCGCCTGAAATGGAGCCATTGAACTTCACGATATTTCCCAAAAGTCCTGCAACGGCAAGGGCACGTAAGCAATCGATTTGATCTAAGTTGTAAAGCTCTTTGAGGTAGCGAAGTACGGCAGGTACGACGCCACAGGCTCCACACGTCGGTGCGGTCACGACGATATTGCCTGAAGCATTCTCTTCACTGGTTGCTAGAGCATACGCGAAGATGATGCCGTGTGCGCGTTTCTCTTCTTTGCGCGCTTTGGCAAAAAACATGGGAGCTTTTCTGGGATATTGCAAGATGCCTGGCAGGACGCCGGTTTGTTTCAAGCCTCGATCGATCGTGGTTTGCATGCTTTGCCAGACTTCTGCAAGATACTCCCAAATCGCTTCACCTTCGTAGGTTTCGACGTATTGCCATAGCTCTTTGTGCTCTTTTTCACACCACTGCATAATGGCGTTAAACGTTGTCAGCGGATAGATCGAAGGCTCCGTTAAGGGATTGTCACCTACTTCTTTAAGCGCACTACCCCCAACGCTGTAGACTTCCCACGAGCCAAGCAGCTCTTTGGTTTCATTAAAAGCTTCAAACACCATACCATTGGAGTGAAAGGGTTTGGTGATGTCGGGACGAAAGAGTATCTCAACGCCTGCTGAGGCTAAGGCTTGATGCAAGGCATCGTCGGTTAGGTGACCTTTGCCTGTTGCAGCGAGTGAGCCAAAAAGGGTGACACGGTAGAGCGAAGCATCTGGAAAGCGTTTTTTAAAAATCGTGCCCGCATTAAAAGGTCCCATTGTGTGGCTTGAAGAGGGTCCATGCCCAATACAGTAAAATGTTCTAAGTGATTGCATGACATACCTTTTGGCACGAAAAATTGTGGTGGATTATAGCACAGAATCGGGCTTACATGTAAAGCGAAAAAGAGCGCTTTAAATCAATCTTGGATAGAATAAATGAATTCCAACAAATGAGTTTTATGTGAAAAAAATGGCAAGTATTGATATTGGGTTAAAGCGTATTGGTGTAGCACTCTGTTTGAGTATGGGCATCGTATCTCCACAAGAGGCGATACTGCGTAAAAATCGAGACCAAGCGGCACGCGATGTGGATGCTTTTTTGAAGGAGTGGAGCATAGAGCTTTTGGTTGTGGGGCTTCCCAAAGGCGGCAGTAGCAGTGACGAGATGGAACGACGCATCAAACACTTTGTGAGTTTGCTCACTTTTAGTGGCGAAGTGGTGTACCAAGATGAGTATGGCTCAAGCAATGAAGCCAAAGAGATGATGCAAGGTCTTATTCGTCAAAAGCGCGATGGACGTATCGACTCCATGGCGGCTAAAGTGATTTTGGAGCGCTACTTGGACACGTTAAAGGCGAGTCATGGTTGAGCTTGAAGTCGCCGAAATTATCGGTACCATTGCGTTTGCCCTGAGTGGTTTTTATGTGGCTATCAAGGAAAAACTTGATCTTTTGGGCATTTTTATCGCTTCATTTTTAACGGCATTGGGCGGTGGATTGGTGCGTGATATGCTGTGTGATCGTGCTCCGTACACCTTTACGCATCTCATGCCTTCTATTTTGGTGATTGCCGTGATTCTTTTGAGCACGTTTTTCAAACTTCACCTAAAAGGTGAGATAGAGAAAACGTTTTATTTTATTATCAGCGATACATTGGGGCTGGTTTCGTTTTCGATTTCAGGAGCACTCATTGCGCTGCAAGTAGAGTTTAACTTTTTTGGAGTTGTGCTAATGGCGCTTGTAACGGCCGTGGGGGGAGGTGTAGTAAGAGACATCTTGCTCAACCGTGTACCACTGCTTTTGATCAGTGAATTTTACGGTACCGTCTCGCTGTTAGTTGGGGCAATTTTGTTTGGTTTTGCGCAGTTTGACATCAGCGGCTATCTGCCTGTGATGGCTGTTTTTGCCTTTGGCGTGGCGTTACGGTTGTTGGCGTATTACAAACAGTGGCATTTGCCAAAAATTGGGTAAGGTTTTTTTCGGTATAATGGCGTTTTTTTAGAGGAGTAATCATGGATTTTGAAACAATGGATAAAGAGTATGTGTTGCAGACGTATGCAAGAAACTATGTCAATTTTAAACACGGCATCAACGCAACCCTTTTTGATGATAAAGGAAGAGACTATATTGATTTTACAAGCGGTATAGGTGTGGTAAGCGTGGGGCATGGCAACCAAAGACTCGCCGATGCGGTCGCTGATCAAGCACGCCATATCATTCATACATCAAACCTTTACATGATCGAGCCCCAAGCAAAATTAGCCAAAAAAATCAATGAACTCACTGGTTTTGATGTAGGAGTCTTTTTTGGAAACTCAGGTGCTGAGGCGAACGAGGGTGCGATTAAACTCGCACGAAAGTATGGTGAGAAAAAATTTGCCAATAAAAAATACAAAGTCCTAACCCTAGAGCACTCGTTCCACGGACGTACGATTACAACCGTGAAAGCCACAGGTCAAGAGAGCTTTCATAAAACCGCTTTTGCTCCGTATCCTGAGGGATTTTCGTACACCAAAGAGATCGCAGATCTTTACAATGCGATTGATGATGAGACGGTTGCTGTTATGATTGAACTCGTGCAAGGTGAGGGTGGCGTTAAGGCGTTTCCTAAAAAAGAGATTCAAGATTTGGCAAAATTTTTGAAAGAGAAAGAGATTTTGCTTATCATCGATGAAGTCCAAAGCGGTGTGTTTAGAAGTGGTGAATTTTTAGCGACAAGTTTGTATGAGATCGAGCCAGACATCATTACGCTTGCCAAAGGGTTGGCTGGTGGCGTGCCTATTGGTGCGGTGATTAGCAAGCACAAAGATATTTTTGAAGCAGGCGATCACGGCAGTACGTTTGGCGGCAATTTTCTCTCCACACGCGCAGGACTCGAAGCACTTACCATTTTAGAAGAGTACAAACAAAGCGGTATGCTGGATGAAGCGTTGATCTATTTTGATGCTAAACTCAAAGTGACATGTAAAGCCTTTCCGACACTTTTTGAGAGTGTTGAAGGGCTTGGGTTGATGCGTGGCATTAAGTGTCAAAGTGGCGATATTTTGGCAAACGTCATTAAAAAGGCATTTGAGCAGGGCGTTTTGGTGCTTAAAGCGGGCAAAAATACGCTTCGTTTCCTTCCACCACTCACGATCTCAAAAGAAGAGATCGATGAGGGCTTTAAACGCCTAGAGAGTGCGTGTCAAGCGCTTTTATAAAAGAGAAACATGAAATTTAGCGCGTATATGCAAGCGTGGCTCTATGGCAATGATGGCTACTACAGCAATGTGCGCACTATCGGAAAAGAGGGTGACTTTTACACCGCTGTAAGTACGAGCATGTTCTTTGGTGGAACGATTGCCAAGCGGCTGATTTCAACGATAGAGAGCGGGTTTTTAAGCCCTGCTTGCAGTGTCGTTGAGATCGGTGCGCACAAAGGCTATTTACTTGCCGATATGATTCAATTTATCTACACTCTCAAACCTGAACTCCTTCAAACCCTTACCTTCATCATCGTTGAGCCTTTTGCTGCAAATCAAGCGATGCAAAAAGCCTACTTTGAAGAGGCGTTTGGCGATGCGATAAAGCTTTTACATGTAAACTCTTTGGAAGCGTTTACATGTAAAGAGGCATTCTTCGTGGCGAATGAGATTTTTGACGCGTTTTCGTGTGAGCTCATTAAAGACGATCAGATGCTTTTGGTTGAAAACAACACCGTTTTTTTTGAGACGATGGATGCTTTTACATGTAAAAAAGCCAAAGAGTACGGCATCACCAAAGGGGAACTCTGTTTGGGATATGAACCTTTTGCAGAGGCAATGGCGCGATGTTGTGAGCGTTTTGAGTTTGTGACGTTTGATTATGGCGATAAAGAGGCGAGAGGTGATTTTTCACTGCGCGTGTATGCCTCTCATCAGGTTTATCCTTTTTTTGCACTGAGCGATTTGGTGGAAGAGAAACTGCGTGAAAAAAGCGATTTTAATACCTTTTTTGCACGCTCCGACATCACGTATGATGTCAACTTTAGCCATCTTTTTTATGCGTTTGAAAAAAGCGGTATTCGTGTGCATGCGTACGCGACACAGATGAAAGCCTTGGTCGATTTTGGCTTAGTGGAACTGTTAGAACTGTTCGCCAAAAACGTTTCAGAAAAACAGTACGAGCGTGAAATGAATAAAATTAAACCATTGATCGACCCTTCGTTTATGGGGGAGCGGTTTAAAATGGCGTGTTTTCGCAAAGGAGAAGTGGGATGCAGTTGATTGTGAATGGTGAACACAAAGAGAGTGAAGCAAAGAGCATTCAAGCGCTTTTGGATGAGCTGGGCATTGAAAGCAAAGTGATGGCAGCCGCGGTCAATATGAACGTTGTCAAAAAAGAGTTGTGGGAAAGTTACGAACTTGTCGAAAATGACAAAGTCGAGTTTTTACAGTTTGTGGGTGGTGGTGCTTAGTGAGAGAGTTTTTTGGAGGTACGTTCGCCTTCAATAACCGCTACGGCGATTGCAAAGCCGTTGTCGTGCGTGATGGAAAGTGAGAGATCGGTGATGGCATACGCTTCGATGAGATGTGCTGAGAGGGTAAACGAGGGTGCATTTTTGGCATCTTTGGTGAGCTGAATATCCATAAAACCGCACTGCGCGCTGATGCCAATTCCTAGCGCTTTAGAAACCGCCTCTTTGGCCGCAAAAAATCCAGCTGCCGTTGCATCGCTTTTCGCTAAAGCAATTTCCTCAGGAGATAAAAATTTAGCAAGCGCCTTGTCTCCAAAGCGCTTTTTGAGTTTGGTGATTCGCTCAACACTGATGAGGTCTATACCGATCATTGAACCACGAAGTCTGTAAAGTAGATATTTTTAACTTCTCCATCGGAGAGATTTTCATTGATCTTGTCAAGAACCTCTTCTTTGAGCTTATCTTTGCCCTTCAAGGTACTGATCTCTTCAAAGGTTTTCGAAGAGAAGGTACGAATGATAATGTCTCTGATTAAAGACTTTTTATGATCCATTTCAGGTTGAAGTTTGACGTCACTGAGTTCTAAATCAATGGAAACTTTTAAGAAGCGATTGCCACTTTCGCTGAGTAAGTTCACAACAAATTGTGCCATCGGGTACATGGGACCAATGGCTAAGTGATCGGTTGATTTTTTACTACTGCTTTTTTTCTTCTCAACTTTGGTATCGTGAGAAGAGGGTGCTACCGCTGCTGCTTCTTCGTCATGGCTTCCTAAGAGGAAAAATGCCGCAGCACCGCCACCTAGAAGCAGAACAACTAAAAGAACAACGACAATGATCAGTACCATATTGCTTTTAGATTTTTTTTCAACTGCTCCATCGCCATCTTCAGGTTTTTTAGCCATTCGTTATCCTTTTACATGTAAATATACTTTGCCTGTATATCGTTTAATTTCGTTAAAAATTTACATCCATTCGATTAATTTTGAAACTTCATCAATATTATAACACTTGAGTCCCTCAATCTTCTCCAAAGGAAGGGATGGAACGACCGCTTTTTCAAACTGCTGTGACTTCGCCTCTTTGAGTCTGAGGTCGAGGTTGAAGATGTCGCGTACATCGCCAATCAACGAGACTTCGCCAATAAAAATCGTATCTTTACTAATCGGTCGGTTACGATATGAGCTAATAATCGCAGCAATAATAGCAAGATCGGCGGATGTTTCGCTGATCTTGATGCCTCCAGCGATGTTGATGTAGACATCGTACTGGTTAAACGGTAGGTCAAGTTTGCGCTCCAAAAGTGCTAAAAGCATCGTAAGGCGGTTGAGTTCATAGCCTGTGGCACTGCGTTTGGGGTTCGGGTAGCCACTATCGCTGACCAATGCTTGCACTTCCAAGACAATCGGACGGCTTCCTTCCATCAAAACGGTGATAGCAGAACCCGCTTGTGCTTTGCCCCGGGTAAAAAACTTTTTGGAGATGTCTTTGGCACTGACCAGTCCAGCTTTGGTCATCTCAAAGATGCCCACTTCGCTGGTCGTTCCAAAACGGTTCTTAAACCCACGAAGCAGACGAAGTTCACGCGAAGAGTCGCCTTCAAAATAGAGCACCGTATCGACCATGTGTTCCAGTACACGAGGCCCAGCGATGGAGCCCTCTTTGGTGATATGTCCGATGATAAAAATAGCGATATTTTTATCTTTCCCGTAACGCATGAGCTCAAACGTAATTTCGCGTACCTGTGAAACACTCCCGGGGGCAGACGCCACTTTTTCGCTGTAAATCGTTTGGATGGAGTCGATAATGAGCACTTCAAATGCGTGCGTTTCAAGCTCTTTAAAAATTGTATCGAGTCTGATTTCGGAGAGTAAATAAAGATTGGGATAATTGCTATCCACGCGGTTCGCACGAAGTTTGATCTGGCTTGAAGACTCTTCCCCACTGACATAGAGAACTTTTTTCCCCTCTTTGGCAAGATTGCCGGCAATTTTAAGGAGCAGTGTGGATTTGCCAACACCGGGGCTTCCGCCAATCAGTGTCAAACTTCCTTGAACGATGCCACCCCCTAGGACTAAATCAAGCTCACGATCCCCTGAGCTGTAACGCTCAACCTGCTCAAAGCTGACTTCTGTAATGGGAATGGCACTACTTTGGGTGTGGGTTGTAGGCTTGGAATTGATCTCTTTAAGAACTTCTATCTGTTTTTCACTGAGTTCAATGTACTCATCCCATGCACCGCAATTTGGGCATTTACCAAGCCATTTGGCACTTTGGTGTCCACAGGCTTGGCACTCGAAAAGGATCTGTTTTTTAGCCATGAGTTTGCGTAAAAATGGAGTCTAAAATCGTATTGATGTAATCATCGGCATTAAATGGAATCAGATCGTCTTTGCCTTCACCCACACCTACGTAGATAATAGGAAGTTTCAGCGCGTTGGCGATACCAAATAGTGAACCGCCTTTTGCGGTACCATCAAGCTTGGTGATGATGATTGCATCAATGCCGATCATCTCATGAAACGCTTTGGCTTGGTTAATGGCAGAGGTTCCTTGTGTACCATCTAAAATGAGAATTTTACGATGCGGCGCTCCGCTGAGCGCTTTATCACAGATGCGCACGATTTTTTTCAGTTCATTGGCAAGGTTGACTTGGTTATGCAGACGTCCTGCGGTATCGATGATGACGTGATCGATCTTTTTAGCCACGGCAGAGCTAATCGTATCGTACGCTACAGCGGAAGGATCGTGCCCTTGTTGCGTGTAGATGATGCCGACATCAATCTTCTCTGCCCAGCTTTTGAGCTGTTCAATCGCTGCGGCTCTAAACGTGTCAGCAGCACCCAAAAGCACACTTTGGTTCTCTTTGGTGTAGTTGTGTGCGAGCTTGGCAATTGTCGTTGTTTTTCCTGCACCATTCACGCCAATAATGAGCTCCACAAAAGGAGTCTCTTGTGTGTGCGCTAAAGCGGTTGTGTCGTATTTAAAATAGGCTTTGAGAACGCGTTTGACATCGTCGCGCACCACCGTTTGAGAAGGAGGTAGATAGTAGATAATCTCTTCAACGAGCTCATAAGGAATGTCAGATTCGATTAAGATCTCTTCTAAAAGCGTTTTGTCGATTTTTTCGACTTTCTCAGGCAGAATCTCTTTGATCGCCCCGAGTGTTTTACCAAGTCCTTTTTTAATAAAACTAAACATTAGAGCACTTTTTTAATATCAGCGTCAATCATCTCTTCAGGAATTGCCCCTACGTAATGGGTTGAGTATTTACCCTCTTTATCGTATAAAAACATCAGAGGAATATTTTTAACGCCACCTGCACTTTGTGCGAGTTTGAAGTTTTCAATACTGTTCGTGATAATGTAATTAATATTGTTGTATTTGATAAAGCTATTGACCTCTTCATTGGATTTATTCTCTTCTAAAAGAACGCTAATGATGACAAAATTGTCTTTGTATTTCTCTTGAAGGTTGTTCAGATGGGGAATTTCAGCCTTACACGGAGGGCACCATGTGGTAAAAAAGTTGACTAAAACGACTTTATTTTCAAATCCAGCAAAACTAAATCCTTTATCACGTGTGGTTACAACAATCTCTTTGCCAGAAACATCTTGCAGTACAATTTTTTCACTTTTAGCCTCTTCTTTAGCGTTAGAGGAGTTGTCATCCGCTTTCTTTTTTTCAGAGGAGCACCCGTTAAAAAAGAGCACAGAGCATGCGATACACAGAGCAAACCAAAATTTCATTAGGATCCTTTTAATTCAGAGTTTGTATGAAACTCTCTTTGATACGCTTTTTAAGCAAAGCTTCAAAAGCTACGTTAGCCACTAGGGCGCTTAAGCTTGCCTCAAATGAGGCAGAGACTTCTTGCAAAACGGCACGAAGTCTATTATAATGGCTATGATTGTATTCAAACATGCCTTAAAGTGACAACAATGCAAAAAATTAAGTTCGAGACTAAGTCGGATTTTCGCTCCTTCGCACGGGCAAAATTAAGCTTCGTTCACAATGGTTACAAGCGCGATAAACTTGTTGAAAAACAGATTTTAGCGATGGTAGATCACCTTAAAGTACGCTCTATTTTACTCTATGTTTCATTGCCTATAGAAGCCAATACCAGAGGCATTATCGCTACATGTAGACGAAGAAAATGTAACGTTTATGTTCCGTTTATGGAAGGTATTAGTTTCAAGATGGTAAAATGGAGATTGCCTTCAAGTAAGAAAAAATTTAACATCGAAGAGCCTCGAAACTCGTTTGCTGTTAAACCAAAAATTGATTTTGCGATAGTGCCTGTCATAGGGGTTGATGGGGCATTCAAACGAATTGGTTTTGGTAAAGGGATGTACGATCGTTTTTTTGCATCGCTTGAACCTAAACCTCCAATAGCATTTGTTCAAAGGGAGTTTTGTATGACACAAAGCCTAATATGCGAACCACATGATATTGCAGCAGATATTTATTTAACCCCCTATAAAACTATTATCAAAAGAGGGACAAATGGTCTTAGAGTCATTAGCGGTCGGCGGAGCTGCACTAGCAAGCGGCGTTGCAGGATTTTTCATCGCCAAAAAGATGGAAGCTGCCAATTATGAAATACATGTTGCCCAAGCAAGGGCCAAAGCCAAAGCCATTGAACACGAAGCGGAACTCATCCTTAGTAGCAGTAACATTAAGGTTAAAGAGGCTGAACTAGAGGCGAAACGCAAATACGAAGATCGTACGATCACGCTTAAAAAAGAGCATTCTGAAAAGATGTTAGAGTTGGATAAAAAAGAGCGTGGCTACAAAGAAGAGCTTCGAAAAATCACCAAAGATCGCGAAGAGCTTCAACTCTTGCAAAACAGTGCCAATGCACTCTTTGATGAGGGAGCACAGCTTAAAGAGGAGTACACCACGAAAGTGAGTGAAGCGCTTTTAGTTTTAGAGCGCTCCTCAGGGCTCACTCAAAATGAAGCCAAAGAGATCGTTTTAGCCAAAGTCGAAGAGCAATCTCGCGCAGAAATCGCCCATACCGTCAGACGCCTTGAAGAAGAGGCAAAACAAGATATTAAACGTCGTGTGAATTACATTTTAGCGCAAGCAACGACCCGTTTTGCAGGAGAGTTTGCGGCAGAACGTCTGATTAACGTTGTCAATATTAAAGATGATGAGCTCAAAGGGCGCATCATCGGTAAAGAGGGTCGTAATATCAAAACCCTTGAGATGCTTTTAGGCGTTGACATCATCATCGATGACACGCCCAATGCGATTATTTTAAGTAGCTTTAACCTCTACCGTCGTGCGATTGCGACCAAAGTCATTGAGCTTTTGGTGCAAGATGGGCGTATTCAGCCTGCACGCATTGAAGGTATTTATGAAAAAGTTAAAGATGAGTTTGACCAAAGCTTGATGGAAGAGGGCGAAAATATCGTCATTGATCTAGGTCTTACGAAAGTACACCCTGAGCTTGTGAAATTGATCGGTCGTCTTAAATTTAGAGCGAGTTACGGTCAAAATGCACTCGGACATTCACTGGAAGTCGCACACTTAGCCGGTATCATTGCTGCTGAAACGGGTGGTGATGTTCTGCTTGCTCGTCGTGCAGGTATATTGCATGACATCGGTAAAGCCTTGACGCATGAAACTGCGGGTAGCCACGTTGATTTGGGTGCTGAGATTTGCCGTCGTTATAAAGAGCACGATGTGGTCATCAATGCGATCTTTGCGCACCACGGTCATGAAGAGCCCACTTCGGTCGAATCTGCTGCTGTGTGTGCTGCCGATACGCTTTCCGCGGCGCGCCCAGGAGCCAGACGAGAAGTGCTTGAGAGTTTCTTGAAACGCGTTCAAGACATTGAAGAGATTGCGAAAAGTAAACCGGGTATTAAACAAGTGTACGCGATCAATGCGGGTCGTGAAATCCGTGTCATTGCCAATGCTAAATTGATCAATGATGATGAAGCCGTGCTTCTTGCCAAAGAGATCGCGCAAGAGATTGAGAGCAAAGTTCAGTATCCAGGTGAGATTAAAGTCAATGTCATCAGGGAAATTCGCGCCATCGACTTCGCACGCTAGAGCTTTTTACATGTAGAGGCTTCTTGCCTCTGCATGACTGCTTTTAATGGAACACTATGCAAAAACACTACACATTCAAAACCCTTTTTCACGAAGTTAAACAGTATAAAAAAGAGCTGATTTTAGCCAATGTGGTTGCCTTTTTAGCGGTGCTAGTGAGCACACCCGTACCGCTTTTAATGCCTATGTTGGTAGATGAGGTGTTGCTTGGTCAAAAAGGATTTGTGACACACGTTGTCGATAGCTTTTTCGGCTCACCAAATCCTGCTTATTTGTACATTGTGAGTGTCTTAGCTGTTGTTGTGACGCTGCGACTTCTCTTTTTTCTCTTAAATTATCTGCAAACAAAACTTTTTACGATTGTTTCTAAAAACATTGCTTTTAAAATACGCACCCATGTTTTAGGTCATCTCAGCCATGTGGCGATGAGCCAATTTGAATTTTTTGGCTCAGGTAAAGCGGCTTCCCTGCTTGTGACCGATGTTGAAACGATCGATAACTTTTTAGGTGTTTTTGTCAGTCGTCTCATTATTTCCGTGCTTACCATTTTGGGGGTAGGGGCAGTTTTGCTGATGATTCATTGGCAATTGGGGCTTTTTATCTTGGTGCTAAACCCTGTCGTGGTTCTGTTTACCACCAAACTCGCCAAAAAAGTGGCAAAGCTCAAAAAAGAGCAAAACAAGGCGTTTGAGCTTTTCCAAGATACACTCTCAGAGACGCTCGATATGTTTGTGCAAATTCGCGCAACCAACAAAGAGAGACTCTTTTTTTATAAAGTAGAGGCGCATGCTGCGTCGATCAAAGAGAGTTCTATTATTTATGGCTATAAAAGTGATGGCGCGAACCGTCTCTCCTTCCTCATTTTTCTCTCTGGCTTTGAGCTTTTTCGAGCGGCGAGTATTTTTGTGGTAGCGTATTCGGATCTTAGTATTGGTTCTATGCTTGCCATTTTTGGGTATTTATGGGTGATGATGGGACCGATTCAAGACATTTTAAATATCCAATACGCGTACCATAATGCCGGCAAATCTTTAACACGGATCAACGAGATTTTAGAGCTCAAAGCAGAAGAGCGAGGTTTACATGTAAAGAATCCTTTTGTGAAAAATAGCACCAATGCGATTGAACTCAAAGGGGTCAGTTTTAGCTATGATGGCAGCAAGCAAATTTTAGAAAACATTGATCTTACCATTCCGAAGGGCTCAAAAATCGCTATAATAGGCGCGAGTGGAAGTGGCAAAACCACACTGGCGCATCTGCTGGTTGGGCTTTATCCTTTGGATGAGGGCGATATTTTCTTTGATGGCGTTTCGGTTAAAGAGATAGGACTTGATGTGGTGCGGGAACATCTGTTTTTGGTGCTTCAAAATCCACAACTGTTTAATGCCACACTGGCTCAAAACTTGATGATGGATGAGCAAACCGATAAAGCTCTTGTGCATCAAGCGCTTCAAATTGCGCAGTTGGAAAGTTTTGTGGATGAGTTGCCTGATGGTCTGCAAACCCAAATAGGCAAGCACGGTATTAAGCTTTCCGGTGGGCAACGCCAGCGTCTGAGCATTGCTCGTATGGTGCTTCAAAATCCCAATGTGGTCATTTTAGATGAATCGACATCGGCACTGGATGTGCATACGGAGATGAAGCTTTTTGACGCGCTGGAAAATTACCTTGTGGGTAAAACGACGATTATCATCGCACACAGGCTCAGTACGATTAAAAAAGCTGATTTTATCTATGTGATGGACAAAGGACGCATTGTTGAATCAGGAACGCATGAAGCGTTGATGCGCCAAGAGGGTGCATTTTACGAATACGTTGTACAAAATAGAAGGAGTAAAGATAATGAAAAAAATATGGTTTAGTCTCATGATAGGTCTTTTCATGACCACAACACTCTTTGCATCGGCAGAAGAAAAATTGTTGGATTCATCCAATGCCCTTAAAAATATGATACGTGATTCTAAAATCAAGATTCCCCAAAAGGTACTTGAGCGAGCCCAAGCCATTGCTATTTTCCCAGGAACCATTGAGATTAGCATGTTTTTAGGTGGTAAAACAGGTAATGGCGTGATGGTTGTGCGTAGAAGTGATGGTTCGTGGAGCTATCCGTTCTTTGTCAAACTGGGAGGTGCAGGACTGGGCTTTCAGCTGGGTGTTGAGAAAAAAGACATTTTGATGGTTTTCCAAAGCAAAGACAGTGTCAAAAAACTGATGAACAACAAAATCACCCTAGGGGCTGATGCTTCGGTTGCGGCAGGTCCTGCAGGAGAGAGTGCAGGAAAAGGCAGTGAAGTTGACTTTACATCTGAAATTTATACTTATACCAAAACAGAAGGCGCTTTTGTAGGTGTCTCCATTGATGGTTCGGTCATGAACCATGACTATGACCAAAATATTGAGCTTTATGGCAACAACATCACCCCTGAACAAATTGTAGAGTCCGATGGTTTGGTCTCTTCGTATGCGGTTGAGGATTTCCTCAAAACGATACAAAAGCTTACAAACTAAGGATGGATGTGGAAGATATTTTAAGTTCCCTCTCGACGTATGGATACATCATCCTTTTTCTCTACTCTTTTGGGGGTGGCATGGTCGCCATCATCGCCGCAGGTGTGCTCTGCTATGCTGGTAAGATGGATTTGAGCACGTCCATTGCAGTCGCAGCGTTAGCCAATGTCATAGGCAGTTCCTTTTTATTTTACATGGGGCGCTACAACAAAAAAGCACTCATGCCCTATTTTAAAGATCACCGGCGAAAATTGGCACTCAGCCATATTTTGATGAAAAAGTATGGCGATAAGATCATTTTTATTCAGAAATTCATCTATGGGCTGAAAACCTTGGTACCGATGACCATTGGTTTGACCAAGTATCCCCAAACAAAATTTCACATCCTCAATACCCTATCAGCGTGCGTTTGGGCGCTGGTTTTAGGTGTGGGGAGTTACATGGCAGGTGAGCTTTTAATGCGCATCGCCGCCTATTTTTCGGACAATGCTTTTTTAGCCCCTTTGATTTTACTCTCCATCATTGGACTGATCTGGTTTTATTTCCAATCGGCTACAAAAAAGAGGCGTTAAATCATATGAGCACATTAACGCGTTCCTCTCTATGTTTGAGATGGAACGCGTTTGCTAAAATATCTTATTGCTTAAAATAAGCATTTTCTGCTCAAAACGGTTCATAAACTCATTGTAGGCTTTGCGTGAGTGACTGATCGTACAGATTAAACTTTTCATTGAAGGCTCCTCTGTTATAAAATTTTCACTATTGTATACAAAATGAAAAATATGCTACAATAATATTTCAAAATGAAATATTGGAGGACAAAATGCCAAATATTTTAGCGGTTTTGCATAAAGTGAAGGATATTCTCTCCCAAGAGTTGGGTGAACGTAAAGTATTTGATAAAGATGTCGCAGAAGCGTTGGGCATTAATCAATTGACCCTTGCGACGATGAAAAATCGTGCCAAAATTCCCTATAAAGAGATTCTTGAATTTTGTGCGAAACGTAAAATCTCCATTAACTGGCTTTTGTTTGACCAAGTGGTGGAAAGCTTGCAAGCAGAGACCGATAAATTTGCACGGGTGCATTACTTTAGAGATATTTACGCTTCAGCCGGTGGTGGAGCACTGAATGAAGACGAAGAAGGTGAGATGATGTACCTTGATGAGGAGATCGTTGAAAAGCTTGGCGGACTTGGGATGATTAAGCACATTCAAGCCATCAATGTTTTGGGCGATTCGATGGAGCCAACACTCTTTAGTGGGGATGTGGTGTTCATCAACAAAGAGTACACCAACGCTTTAAAATCGGGTATTTACGTAGTCTCTACGCCTGTGGGATTGTTTATTAAACGTCTTCAACTGCATGCCAATGGCACCGTAGCTTTGGTCTCCGATAACGAAGCGTATGCGCCTGAAGTGATCAATGCGGAAGATGTGCAAGTACTTGGCAAAGTGGTCGGTAAGCTCTCTTCTAATATTTAACCCTAGGAGCGCGTAAAGATGCTTACACGCTCAAACTCTATTTTTGTCTTGACCAATACCCTGCAAGTAACGCCCCAGAGATGTTGTGCCAAACACTGAAAATGGCTCCAGGCAGTGCGCTCAGTGGTGTGAAATATTTCATGGCGAGTGCAACGGCTAAACCAGAGTTTTGCATACCCACTTCAATGGCGATAGTTTTGCAAATCGCATGACTGTAGCCCAGCCATTTTGCAACAAAATAGCCACTTGCCAGTCCTGCAAGGTTGTGAAGCATGATGCCCAGAACCGTTAAAAACGCAATATTGGCGATACGTCCTTGATTCAGTGAGACAACAATCGCAATAATAAACACAATCGCGATCATCGAAAATGTTGCTAAATAAGGCTCATAACGTTTAATAGTCGCATGTAAAAAATAATTCACAATCACGCCCAAAACAACAGGCGCAAGTACGATTTGTGCGATGCTTAAGAGTATATCGGTTGCCGGAACAGGAACGCTTTGCCCCACGTACAAAAGGGTTAAAAATGGTGTGGCAACTACGGAGAGCAAGGTTGAGCTCAGTGTCATCGTAATCGAAAGTGCGACATCGCCTTTGGCAAGATAGGTCATAACGTTCGACGCCGTACCTCCTGAAACCGCTCCTACGAGTACCATTCCCACCATGAGTTCGGTTGAAAAGTGAAACGCTTTTGAGATCAAAAGAGCCGCAAGTGGCATAATGAAAAATTGCAAAGCCACGGTTAAAAGAATCGCTTTGGGCGCTTTGAGCACACGTGCAAAGTCTTCTAAACGAAGGGTAACCCCCATAAAAAACATAATGGCAATCAGCAGGGGTGTAATGGAGCCTTTCATCGGTACGAAAAGCGTTGGCATGTTATACGCCACCAGCGAAAAAAGAATAGCCCAAAGAGGGAAGAGTGCATTGAGACGATGAATCATAACAATCCTTTTTGAAAAGATGAAGGGATGATTATAACAAAGAAGCGGAGGAATGATGCCAAAAAGGAGTGTAAAAGAGCGTTTACATGTAAAGCGGTAACGCCTTACATGTAAGGATTACGTATTAGAGCTTGTCTTTGATCTCGATAGTGATCATGGCATCGTTTTGCGCGATGCTATCAAGCACTTTAAAGCTCTCTTTGTCATCTTTTGCGATGGCACCAAAAACGGTATGAACGCCATCTAAATGAGGACAATCCACAAAGCAGATGAAGAACTGACTTCCACCTGTGTTTGCCCCTGCATGTGCCATAGAGAGTGAGCCACGTTTGTGTTTGCTTTTTTGACCTTTGCATTCGCATGCGATGTTCCAACCAGGACCGCCTGTGCCACGACCGCTTGGGCAACCGCCTTGTGCCATAAAGTTTTTGATCACACGGTGGAAAATAAGTCCATCGTAAAATTTGTCATTGGCAAGTGTTGCAAAGTTAGCAACCGCTATTGGAGTCTCTTCAGGATTGAGCTTGATGACAATATCGCCTTTTTCCATCTTGATAATAGCGTATTGAAAAGCAGCCAATTGCTCTTTGGTGTAGTCATAGGTTTTGAGTGCGCTCATGGTGTGAAGCCTTTATGATTAAGTTAGAGGTAGATTATAACAAGCGATTCCTATAAGCTCTATTAACTCAGTTTTTTAGTGGGAATGTTGCGGTAAACCAGCACATTTGACGGATAAAATGGATTTTCCATAATCACGTTCTTCTGGAATTGATTAGTACAGTAGAGACTCTAAACGTTGTATTTGGGTGATATTTTTCGCTATACTTAGCGCAATGTGTGGTTCTTGGGCAAATCTACTCATTGAGGAAAGAGACAATGCGAGAAGCATTAACGTTACTTCTAGTGGAAGATGACCTCTCTTTAAACGAAGAGTTGGGCATTTTTTTATCGGATTTTTTTGATACGATTGATGCGTGCGGCTCTGTGGAAGAAGCATATGAAAACTATCTGAAAACTTCGTATGACCTTGTCATCACCGACATCCAACTTCCCCATCAAAACGGTCTTGGCTTGGTTGAAAAAATCAAGAAAAAAAATCCTTCACAAATGGTCATTGTCATCTCGGCGTACAAAGAGGTTGACTATTTTCTCAAAAGCATCAACCTTGGCATCTACAGTTTTCTCACTAAACCGTTTGATTCACAACTGCTGATTAACACGATGATCAAAGCCACCGCTTTGTTAGAACAGCAAAAGGGAAAAGCTGATAGTTCAATCGTTGTTTTGCATCAAGGCATTACGTTTGATCTTAAAACGAAAACCTTACATGTAAACCAAATACCACAAGAATTAACCGCGAAAGAGGAGCTTTTACTGTTTATTTTGGTGAAAAATGCCAACGCATTTGTGCGCAATGAACAGCTCTCTCAAGCGATCTGGCAAAGCGATGAGGTCAATAACTCAACCCTTCGAGCGCTTGTCAAACGGGTACGCGACAAGCTGGGGTATGATGAGTGCATCATTAACCTCAAACATCGAGGCTATAAATTCTCTACGCATCCTTCATAGGCAGTTGCAGTGGGGCGTTAAAAAAGTAGCCTTGCGAGTAATCAATGCCCAATTTTTTAACCGTCTCAAACTCTGCTTCGTTGGAGACATACTCAGCAATAACCTGCATGCCGATCTTTTTTGCCATGGACGCGATGGACTCCACAATGTCTTGATTGCGAGGGTTGGTGTCAATGCCTTTGATGAACTGTCCATCGATTTTGAGAAAATCCACTCCTAAACTTTCCAAGCGATTAAAATTAGAGCGATCACTTCCAAAATCATCCAGGGCTAGCAGATAGCCCATTTTTTTCAGAACATGCAAGTTTTGAAGGGGACCACGGTTGACATCGCTGATGATGATGTCTTCTAAAATCTCAAACGTAACCAAAGCTGGGTCGATGCGGTAGAGTTTTTGTTTGGCTTCTAGAAAGTCGATAAAAGTTTGATTGAGCAGATCTTCATTGGTGATGTTTAGCGAAAAGGCAACATTTTGCCCTGAAAAGATTTTAAACGATTTGTTGATCATGATGCGTGTGAGATTGCTCATCAGTCCGCTACGCCTAGCAGCTTCCAAAAAATGCGTGGGTGAGATAATCTCGCCATCGTCTTCAATGCGTGCTAAACATTCGTACTTGACCACGCTCAAGCTTTGGTTATCGACGATAGGTTGGAAGTAGGGTACGACACGGTCCTCTTCGAGGGCTAAGCGAAACTTTTGAATCCACGAGGTTTCGATTTTGGTACGTTTGAGAAACACATCTTGGGTGTTGTAGATGTTGTATTGATTGGGGATGCCTCGCATACGCGCTTCACGAAGAGCAATGCGCGCATTGGGAAGCAACGAAGTGGGGGCATTTGCTGTTGCAATGCCACAGGAAAGCGTGATATAGATGGGTTTTTCTTCGTACTCACCAATGGGCGTTTCTCTGAAAAATGCTTGAATTTGGATAGCGACAAATTCGGGATTGATGATTTGTGGATCGAAGATGATGACAAATTCATCGGAATTGTAACGGTAGAGATGCACCTCTTTGGAGAGGTTGTATTGTAAATATTCACCCACGTTAAACAGCGCTTCATCGGCAAACTCAGCACCATAAGTTTGGTTAATAAAGCTGAAATTGTCGATGTTGTAGAGCATAATGGTGAGTTGATGATTTTGCGGAAAGTTGTCTAAAAAGTTATAGAGCATGGTGGCATTTTGAAGTTTGGTGACGGTATCAATAGTCAAAAATTCATGCACGATTTGTGAACTTTGCGCCAATTGCTCGCTCTGCTCTTCAAGTTTTTGCTCTAATGTGGCTTGGCGCGAAGCTTTTTCAAGGCGTTCTTTCACCAAAGAGGCCACTTTGTAGAGTGTTTCGATGAGCTGATCAAAGTCGATGGGTTTTAAGATGTAGCCGTTGACATTGTTGCGAATGCTCTCTAAAAAATACTCGGTTTCATTGTGCGCAGAGACCACAATAATGGGCTGTTTGGGGTGGATCGCTTGAACGTGTTTAATGAGATCCATACCATTCATGTGCGGCATATTGAGATCGGTGATAAGAATGTCGTACCCATACGGGTGCTCTTTGTAGATTTTAAGCGCCTCAGCACCATCGTTTGCTTCATCGATTTCACTGAAAAGATCGCGCAACAGTGAGACGGTATTTTCGCGCAGTATCAGGTCGTCTTCGACATATAAAACACGTAATTTTGAGGTGAGATTGACCAGATCGGTCAGGCTAATTTGCACGGTGTTCTCCACGAATCTTAATCATAAATTTGGCGCCATGCAATTGGTTTTCTACATGTAAAGAGCCATGGCAATGCTCTTGTACAATGGTTTTGGACATATACAGTCCAAGTCCTGTGCCATTACGCTCTGTTTTGGTCGAAAAATAGGGGTCAAAAATTTTAGGAAGAATCGCATCAGGGATACCTCCTGCATTATCCTCTATCTCGATCACAAAAAAGGTGTTATCTTCGTACGCATTGATCCATATAGTACCATTTTCTAGCTTTTTTTCAAGGATGGCGTCTTGCGCATTTTTCAAAATATTGATGAGCACTTGCATCATTTGCGTCTCGTAGGTGATGAGTGAATTGGACGATGTATTGTTTACATGTAACGTAATTTGATGCACCGATAAACTCTTTCCAATCAACCCAAGCGCACGATCAATAATCCTTTGGAGTGAGCTTTGTTCTTGCTGTTCTTCGGGTCTAAAAAAGTTTTTAAAATCATCGATGGTTGTTGTTAGAAAGTGAACATAGGTCTCAATTTTACCAATGGCGCCCTCTAAAAACTCCTCTTGGTCGGCTCTGCCTTGCTCACTTTTGAGATCAAATTTTTTAAGGCTTTGTTTGAGTTTGATGCTAGCAGTCACGGCTGAAATGGAGCCAAGAGGTTGTCGCCATTGATGTGCGATCATGCTGATCATCTCCCCCATTTGTGCCAAACGTGATTGATACAGCATCATTTTTTGCGTCTCCATGTGCTCAACCACGCCCTCTTTGATCTTCTTATCCATCGAGTCGTACAGCCCTTGGAGCTCTTGACTCATCGCGGTGAAATTGTCTAGAAGTGTGTTGATCTCGACAATGTTGGAGCGCTCTATTGGTGTCACTGTGAGTTTGTCTTTGAACGTTTTGGTCGCTTCGATGAGCTCTTGCAAAGGGTTGAGGATATGATTTGAAAATGTTTTGGCACGCGCTAAAAGGATGCCAAGAAAGATGAGGTAAAAAAGCCCCATAAAGCCAAGTGCGAGGTAGCCAATAACGTTTGTTTTCGCTTTGAGTTGGGTGCTGTTTTTAAGCAAAGAGTCTTTGTCGAGCAAAAGGACAAATTTCCAGCGTGTTTGTGCAATAGTATTTTGCGTGATAATAAAATCACCCTGAGTGTGTTGCAGTTCTAGTATGGCTCTGTTTTCTTGAATCATACGAGAGAGTGCCATTGCGAGCGTATTGGTGGTATTGGTGAAAAGATTGAAATCGCGAGGTTTCGTGATAGTCGCTTCAATGGGCGCATCATAGGTGTGTGTTTTGAGCTCTTTAATCCCAAGATGCGCTTCCAAAGCTTCGCTCATCGCAAGAATATTGCCGTGTTCATCGACGAGCATGCTCATGGAGCGGTAAGGCAGTTGAAGCGAAAGCATGGTTTTTATGAGATGCTCTATCGTCACATCAATGCCCACAACGCCCTCTAAAAAATCATCTTTGTACACAGGCGCAATCGCACTGATCATCCATCCAGCCCCTGCTGGGTCTAAGTAAGCATTGGTCCAGACCACATTTTTGTCTGGATTGTGCGCCGCGTCAGCAAGGTAGTAAAAATTATACGTGGGAATGGCGATGTCATGGGCGTATTGAGCTAGCGCATTGGGCATGAAAGGGCAGAGCCTGTTCATAGAGTCATAACTGTTAAAATAGACCTGCGCGATGTTGGCATTGCTCTGCAAGATGGCTGTGTAAAAGGGGTCGAGTTTCTCCGTGGCGATGGCTTTTGCCAAGCGGTTTGGGCTCTGTTTTTGCGCGTTTGAGAAAAAAAGTGAACAGCTCTCTGGTGTTTTTTGTGTATTGAAGAGAACGCCAGAGTTGGTTTGTGCGTAAGTGCTATCTTTGGTGTTTACATGTAAAGGGTTAAAAGTGGCAAAAAAGTGCTCATGCTCTTTTTGAAAAAGCCGTGTTAAGCTTGAGAGCGTTTTAAATTCGTTATTGACGATGGTGGCTGAGCGTTTGCTAAGCTCCTTGATGTGGACTTTGCTCTCTTCTATCAGCGCCGTTTTGGTGGTCTCATTGACATACGCATTGCTCCAAAAATAGGTCACTAAAAGCATCATCTCTATGAGTAAAAGTGGGAAAATGATGGAGCGTAAGTACTCTTTTTTGACCAAGCGTGCAAGGGTGTTTTGAGCCATAGATTAACCTTCTTGAAGTTTGATGGTAAATTTGGCACCTACAGATGTATTGTGAGCGAGGATTTCTCCGCCACAATGCTCTTCAATAATCGTTTTGGACATGTAAAGCCCAAGTCCTGTGCCATTTTTTTCCGATTTGGTCGAAAAATAGGGCTCAAAAATGTGAGGTAACACCTGCTCTGGAATGCCTCCAGCGTTGTCTTCGATGCTGATGATTTGCCAACTGCCTTCATTTTCAATCGTAATTAGAATCTGCGCGCGCTTAATTTCACGCTCTTTGATGACATCTTCCGCATTTTTCAAAATGTTCAAAATGACTTGCGTCACTTCGTTGGCATAGGTAAACAGCTCATGGTTTGAGCGTGTTTCAACGTTGATGGTGATGCCGTTGATCTCCAGCGCTTTGCCGATGATCTCCAGCGTTCGGTTCACCAGTTGCGCAAGGGTCACACTCTCTTTTTGTTTATTGGGCTTAAAAAAGTTTCTAAAATCATCGATGGTATGGGTGAGAAACTGCACGTACGATTCGATTTTACTCATCGCTTCGCCTAAAAAAAGTTTGCTCGCTTCGATGCCCTCAGGCGTGGTGTAGTCAAAACGGTTAAGCGAGGTTTTGAGTTTGATGGACGCGGCAACCGCGGAGATGGAGCCTAGAGGTTGACGCCATTGATGGGCGATCATGCTGATCATCTCACCCATCTGTGCCAAGCGAGATTGCTGCAAAATGTGCTGATCTTTTTCTCTGTTTTTAAGCACTTCTTCTTCGACGCGATGCTCCAGTGTTTGGTTGATTTCGATGAGCTCAAGATGGTTTTTACACGCCTGAATGGCATTTTCCAGTTTGGATTCAAACGAAGCGATGATGGCTTTGATGAGTTCGATTTCTGCTTCAGAAGCTTGAAAAATAAACCCAATCCAATCCTCTCCAACCTTTACATGTAAAAGATGTTTGCCACTGGCGTGATCGAAACGAATGGACTCTAGAGGTGTCGAACATGAAGGCGGTACAAAGAGCGCTTGATACGCTTTTTTACCGTTGAGGCAGAGCTGTTTGTACGTGTGTGTTTTTGTCTCATACGTCCAATAAATTGAGGCAAGTGCGCCCATTTTTCGTGAAACAACCTTTAAAAAATGATCCATCATCTCTCGAAGTTGCAATGACGTTCCTATGGCACTGACACATTCAAATGTAATCAGAAGTTGTTCATTGAGTTGTTGCATCAAAATCTCCTAGGATACGCATGAAAATGGAAGGATCGTGCCGATGATTCGCTAAACTGTAAAATACCATAAAGAAACTGATACAGACGATAATAATGACGATTAAAGGGTAGCAACAACGCAGGTTTTATTGTAAAACTCGATGCCTTCTTGGTTGGCATTGGCGATCTCTCCAAGGCTTAGCACGCCCCAAAGAATACTTTTACGAGGGTAAACGCTAGAGATTGCTTCCAACTCTTTGGGAAAGAGTTCATCTAAAAACTGATACCGTGCGATACAATCGATCAACAGTATGGATTGAACCGTATCTTCTTCCTTATTGAAACGTGAAATGTGTGCCGCTTCTTCGGCTGCTGCTATGAGATCTTCTTTTTCGCCTTTAAGAATTAAGAGGACAGAGTTCTCATCAAGATCGCCGACTAAAACGATGGTGTTACCATCGGTGCTCGCAAGTTCTCTCACGATAAAATCTTTGTTGTAGCGCACAATTCCCAGTGGATAGCGTTGTGAAAATTGAAAAAAAGGCGTTGAGTCAATGCAAAAGCCACTCTCCTTTTCAACCGCTTCTTTATAAATGGTAAAGGCGTCTTGGTAGTTCATCTTCTCCAAAACATTGCCATGGCACGATGTCGCAATAAAAGGCCCTAACAGAGGTTTCCACCCATGCTTAACGCCCACACCAATCGTGTGCAGTGAGGTGATGATGATCGCCGCATTCATGTAAAAACGAGACGCATCAAAGATCACAGGCTCTTGAATGCTAGTGGTCTTTCCCGCTCCTCCTCCGACAAGTTTTGTTTTTTCAGGCAAAAGCGAGTAAAACTCTTCTAAAAAACCATCAATTTGGGTTGAAAAACCATCGATAATGGCAAAGATAGCGCTGGTATTTGGGTCGGTACGAAGTTGCTGAGGATTGTCCATATCGATGATCTGCATCGAAGACGTTGCGCTAAGTTTTGCGGCAATAATGCCTTGTGAGTAGGTTTTGTCTTTAAAAATCACCCTTGGGAAAATGGCACCACTGAGTGTCACACCTTCTTTTGGTTGAATCTCCAAAAAAGGCGTCTCCTCTGCAATCAGCAGGAGATATGTGCCTTTTTTTAGCTTTACATGTAAGTCTTCAATGCGTTCAAAAAAAGAGATACATTCAAACATCGCGCGCTCCCAAGGTTTTCTTAAAGGCATTGTATACGCTAAGTGTTGCAAACGCGTTGCAAAATCTTTACATGTAAGGATTTTAGAGTTTTATAAGAGGTTCACACACCGCTTTGGAAGCTTCAATCAGTACTGAGGGTGAAAGGCAGAGCTGAACCCCACGAAGTCCTGCACTGACGTAGATTTTTTCATGCTGATGGATGCTTTCATCGATAAATGTTGCATACTGTTTTTTCATCGCAAGCGGTGAACACCCACCACGAATGTAGCCCGTAAGCCCTAAAAGCTCTTTCACCGCCACCAGTTCACAGCGCTTAGCGTTTGCCACTTTCGCTAAAGCCTTCAGATCGATCTCTTCTGCTGCTGGAATGCACGCCACTAAAATGCGCTTAGCATCATCCCTCGCCACCAGCGTTTTAAACACACACGCAGCATCCACCCCAAGCGATGCTGCCGCATGCGTCGCACTTAAGTCCTCTTCATCCACCGCATACGAACTCATCGTATAAGGCAGTTTCAACGTATCTAAAAACCGCGCCGCATTGGTTTTTTTGAGACTCATTTTTCCACCTTTTTATAGCTTGTTTTTATGCCCAAAAGATTGACTTCGATGGTTTTATCTCTCGTAATGTAAAAATTAATCCCTGTGTTTGTTGTGGTATCAATGACCTGAACCTTTGTCTCATCGATCTCGTATTTGACCATTGTGGAAATGCCAAGCGCTTGAAATGTATCTTTGGTAAATTCGATGTCACCGACGGGTAAGAAGATATTTTTCCCTTGTGGACGCCATTTGCCGATGAGCGGATTGGGTGTTTCATGCAGTACTAGGAGTAAAATGATGGTACCCATTATGGTTGCTACACTGGCAAGAAGAATTTTGGGGTGGTGTTTTGGATTCCAGTCTCGCTCTTGCATGCACTGACGCATTTTTTTCAAAACGGACTCTCTCGAAGCGTTATTTTTAGGTGTTGTTTGCGATTCTTCTTGGGTATTAAGATGGTCAAAAAATTGCTCTTCAACTTCTAGTTGACGAAAAAATTCATCTTCATCTGCTTGGTTTAAAGGGTCTTTGAGAACTCTTTTTTTGTTTTTCAACAGTTTGTCTGGATCCATATAATCTAGTGTATCATCGGGTTTTACTTCAAAAAATTTCATAAATTTAGAAAACATCATCTGCCTTGTGCATTAATCTTTGGTCTTAAAAAGTATAGCACTTGAACCTTTTAATGCTGATGAGAGGGGCTAAAATGGTTACATGTAAAGTGAAAGCGTAAGTTTTTTTCAAAATGCTATAATGGCGAGTTTGCAATACACTAGCCTAAGGTTTTCAATGCTTCCAAATGTGGTAACTCCCAAAAAAACGACCAAATCGTTAAAACCAAAAACAACGACTAAAAAGGTAACGCCAAAAGCACGAAAAATGAGTGCAAAAAAAGCTCCTAAACGCCCATCGTTGCTTTTAAATCTTTTGGCAAGTTGCGTGGTGCTCTTTTTTGTCGGGTTTGGCATAAAATACGTGATCGATCATACGATCAATTATAACCCACTACTGGGAAAGTGGCGCGCACAAACGGTTTTGGGCATCATGGAAATAGAGTTTGATCGAAGCAGTATGTCCTCGTTTGGTACTAAAAATCCTGTAACATACGATATTTTAGACGATAAAGTCATCGTCATTGACGATACCATCAAAGTCGGCAATACGTACAAACTTGTCGATGAAAACACTATCTCTACAGAAGCTGGTGGCTTTAAAACAGTGTATAAAAGAGTAAAGTAAGGTAATTCAGCAGTTGAAAAACGTAAGGTATAACGATGCATCATAAAGAACATAACACACTTGATCTACTCGAACAATTCACCCACAACACTCAAATCTCTAGCCATAAGGCAGACACTAATGAAACGATGCTGTTTAAAGAATTGGGGCAATTGATGTCAAAATCCGATAAAAAGAGCAGCAATAGCCTCTTTGGAATTCCCAATTTTATCTGGTATCTCATCATGCTGGGCATGGTGGGTTATCTCATCAAAGAGATATTTTTTCTCAACGAAATCAATGACGTCTCGACCGCTGTGTCCACCATCAATCAAAGTGTAACCAAAGAAATAACCGAAATCCAAAACAGTGCACATAAAGCTTTGGAAAATGCGAATGCTAAAAAAGAGGGACGATAAAATAAGATTTTGTGAGTGTTGAAAATGTTTTAAAAGTCTGATTTGAAGAAAAAAGGTGGATGGGGATACAGGATTCGAACCTGTGGATGTCACGACCAAAACGTGATGCCTTACCGCTTGGCGAATCCCCAAGAAGATTAAAAAAAGACTGGTTGCGGGAGCCGGACTTGAACCAGCGACCTTCGGGTTATGAGCCCGACGAGCTACCAACTGCTCTATCCCGCGATCTAAATCAAAGGGAAATGAACCCTGATAGCTGGAGCGAAACCAGCGTATCTTAGCGCTTGGCGATATTTATCCAAGTCGTTAATTGAGGTGAAATTATAGTCATTTTTAATTTGTTTGTCAAGGGTAATTTACTATAATCATTTAAAATTATTTTTGGAGCGAAAATGCCTAGTCAAAGAGTCAAACAAGCAATAGAAGATATTAAGCATGGTAAGATGGTGATGATGGTTGATGATGAGGATCGCGAAAATGAGGGTGACCTTGTTTACGCTGCCACGTTTTCTACGCCTGAGAAAGTTAACTTTATGGCTTCTGAAGCCAAAGGATTGATCTGTGTTTCATTAAACGAAGAGATCGCTAAGCGTCTTGAGTTGACTCCGATGGTGAAAAACAACGACTCACAGCATGAAACGGCATTTACGGTTTCTGTGGATGCACGTGTCTGTTCTACAGGTATTTCTGCGTATGAGCGTGACATCACGATCAAAATCCTCGCCGATACGCTTAGCCAACCTTCCGAGCTTGTTAAACCAGGGCATATCTTCCCACTCATAGCCCGTAAAGGTGGAACGTTGGTTCGCACAGGGCATACAGAGGGCTCAGTCGATTTGTGCCGTTTAGCAGGGCTTCGTGAGGTCTCAGTCATCTGTGAAGTGATGAAAGAAGACGGACACATGGCACGCCGTGATGATTTGGATCTTTTTTGCAAAAAGCATGGCATCAACATCGTCTACATTTCGGACATTGTGGCGTACCGAATGCAGTCTGAGTCACTCGTGCGTGAAATCTTTTCATCGAATGTCGAATTTTTTGAGGCGCAAACACGCAAAATCGATATGGTGGATCATGAAGGAAACCATCACATCGTCTATGCTTTTGGGGAGATCGGCAAAACCAGCGCGGTGAAGTTTCACCATATTTTGCCAGACAACGAGCTTTTAGCGCATGAAAAAAAATACCAAGGTGTTTTAAAAGCGATTGAGTATCTCAAAAAACACAATGGTGTTTTTATCTTTGTCGACAGCGAATACACCACCAACCCAGAGCTTCGAGAGTTTGGTATTGGGGCGCAAATCCTTAAAAAACTGGGCATTGAAAATATTGATCTAATTTCGATTACGCCACGTAAAGATTATGTAGGGCTTGCTGGTTTTGGGCTGAATATCAACCAAGAGATTATTCTCTAAATCGTTACATGTAAAAGGGATCTGAATGGACTTTTTTCTTCTTTCGTCACTGGTTCTTTTAGCGGTCACTGCGATTATGGTGACCATTTCCAAACATATGGGACTTGGTTCCATTTTGGGATTGCTGATCGCTGGAATTATCGTAGGACCTCATACGCCAGGGCCCATTGTAACGAGTGAAGTGGAGTCTATGCGCCATTTTACGGAGTTTGGTGTGGTGTTATTGCTCTTTGTGATTGGGCTTGAAATGCAACCAGCCAAGCTTTGGTCGATGCGCAAAGAGGTGTTTGGCTTGGGCTCGCTTCAAGTCATTGTCTCCGGTCTTGTGCTTGGATTTTACATGAATTTTTTTGTGGAAAGTTTAGGAGTAGCCATGCTTTTAGGCTTTACCCTAGCCCTTTCTTCGACCGCGTTTGTCATGCAGATTTTGCAAGAAAAAGGGAAGCTCAACACAGAACACGGTAAAAATGCGTTTGCGATTTTGCTCCTTCAAGACTTAGCGGTTGTTCCTCTTTTAGCCGTGCTTCCGCTGCTTTCACACCAACCGCAACCCTCAGAAACCTCTTGGGTTGAGTCGTTCATCAATGTTGTGGCGATGGTCGCACTGTTGATCGCATTTGGACGTTACATCATTCCTAAAGCACTCGACAAAGTGGCTAAACAGCGCAATAAAGACGCTTTTTTACTGCTCACGATGCTCAGCGTCGTACTCTCAGCGTATCTGATGGATCATGCGGGGCTTTCGATGGCGTTGGGCGCGTTTTTGATGGGCATGTTTCTTTCCACATCGCGCTATAGCTTTCAGATCGAATCAAGCCTTGAACCGTTTAAAGGTATTTTGATGAGCCTTTTCTTCATCGCCGTGGGTATGTCGATTGATTTTAAAGCGATTATGAGCGATCCTTGGGTTTTTAGTGGGCATGTTGTGGTGATTTTAGTGCTGAAAGCTTTGGTCATTTTTGCCTTGATGCTCTCTTTTGGTGCCACAAAAAGCGGTGCGATTAAACTGGCTTTTTTGCTCAACCAAAGCGGTGAGTTTGGCTTTGTGCTCTTTGGTGCAGCAAAGGCGCTTGGCATCATCGACGATCAGCTTTTTGTGATAGGCATCGGCGTTATTTCCATCAGTATGCTTCTCACACCGGTGCTCTATTCGTTTGGCTGTTCGCTTGCTAACCATCTGGCAAAAGTCTCACAGTTTTCCTACTTTAACACTGAAAATGCGAGTATGGAGAAAAAAGTGGTGGTTGCAGGTTTTGGAAGTACGGGAAAAGTGATCGCGCGGATGCTCAAAAACAGCTCGATTCCTTTTATCGTGTTTGACATCAACACCAACGAAGTTGCCTTGGGGCGCAAAGAGGGCTTGCCCGTCTTTTTTGGGGATATTACCGATCTTAAACTGCTGAGTACCATCAAACTCGATCAAGCGTCGATGATCATTGTCTCCATCGACCATAGCCTCAACGCGATCAAAGTCGTGAAGCACATCAAAGAGAACTATCCGCACATTAAGATTTTGGCACGTGCTCTTGACATCAAAGCAATGGATAAAATGCTAGCCGCTGGGGCGAGTTGGGTCATCGCTGAGACGTTGGAGAGCAGCATTCGCACAGGCTCAGAGGCACTGAGTCAAATGGGTGTGCCAACCGATGAGATCGCTGTGTTACTTGAAGCGTTTCGTAAAAATGAGTATGAGCTCATTCGTGAGTTGACCAAAGAGTAAAAAACGTTACATGTAAACCGTTTCCATGGTATGGGTTTCTGCTCGAAAAAGGAGCTCTTCAATCATTTTTTGAAGAATCATAATCTCCTCCAGTTGGGTCTGCAAAATCGCATGGTATTCGTCATTGGGGCGCTGTTTTCGCAGGGCTACTTCGATCTCACCTCTCATAATGGTCAGCGGTGTTCGCAGTTCGTGTGAGGCATTTGTGTTAAACTCTTTAACCCCTCGAAACGCTTTTTCAAGACGGTCTAACATCTCATTAAACGCAAGAGCAAGATGGTTGATCTCATCGTTAAACGGTCTTTGCTCGATGCGCTTGGAAAGATCTTTGGGCGTAATGGCTTTGATCTCATGCAGCATCGCGTGAATGGGTTGAAAGTATGTGTGTACCAAAACATAACCTCCCACACTGGAAAAAAGCAAAATAAACGGGTTCAGTAACCAGAGTGTGCCTAGAAAATGTTCGATGGCTTCATGCGCTTCTAGCGTTACATAGGTTCTTTCATGTAATGTGTGTTCCACATTGATATAGAGGGCATAGTTAAACCCTGCTAAAATCAGTGTTTGGATCGCTAAAAACCATAAAAGCAATTTTACTTTAATGCTCACGTTCTTCTCCCTTGGTGAGTTTAAGGATGACCACTTCGCTAGGAACACAAAAACGAAAATCAAAGCCCCAACTGCCATACCCTGTCGTCACGAATATCTGCGTTTTGTTCTTTACATGTAAACCTTGAAGGTAAGGCTGAAAAAGCCTCACAACGTAGCCAAACGGATAAATCTGCCCACCATGTGTATGCCCACTCAGTTGCAAGTCGATAGGAAATGTGTGCGCCAAACGAATATCTTTGGGCTGATGGGCGAGTAAGATCGAAGGAATCTGCGCATCCAGCTCACTGAAAAGCTTCTTTGGGTCTCGTTTGATGCCAAAATAGCGGCTAAATGCATCGCTCAAACCAACCAGTTGAAGCGCTTCATCGCCTCGTTTGAGGGTAATAAAACGGTTGTCTAAAAGCGTAAATCCAAGCATATCAATTTCACGAGCCAGCTCTTTTCGTGTAAATAAAAGGTCGTGATTGCCACTGACAAAATAGACCGGGTGTTTGATGCGACTGAGACGTTCAAGCTGGGCGCGTATCCGTGCAGGATTGGCATCGAACAGATCGCCTGTGAGTGCGACCATGTCGATGTCCAGATCGTTGAGGTTTAAAACCAACTCTTCAAGCGCAGGCAAGGGCGTTTTAGCGTTTACATGTAAATCGCTCAGATGCACGATGGTAAAGTCTTCAAAAGAGGAGGGTAAGTTGGTGATGCCTATCTTCAAATTTTTAAAATTGAGCCTCGCATACGCTTTTTCAAACATCCGCGTGCCTTTTAATTTTTCGCCAACGTAAGGTCATAGGTAATAACGACTTCATCACGCACACTTAAAAAAAGCAGGGTTGGAGGCTCAATGCCAAACTCACTCATCTTGATGCTAAAAGCACCTTTGAGTTTAAGAAGATCACTTTGGTCGGTTATGTCAGCTTTGGTGTCGATCTCTTTGGTCTGTTTATTGAGCGTGAGAACACCGATAAGATGGTAGCCATCTGCCTTTTTGTTTACCTCTTTGAGCTTGAATGTTGTGCTAGGATGTGCTTTTACATGTAAAGCTTCGTACATGTGTTCATCGCGTTTTTCATTGTCACTTTTGAGGCTTAAGAGCTCTAAGGAAATATCCCCTTTAAGCGACTCGATGGTATCGTCCATGTTCAGTTTTGTAACGATTTGAGAGCTTTTAGGGTTGATATTGCTATCGCCAAAGATTTCGGTTTGCGCGCCAATGAAGCCCTCTTTAAAACTAAGCTCTTTGGCATAAGCGGCACCACAAAGTAGTGATGCGGTAAGAAGGGAGAGAGCGATTTTATTGAACATTGTTAATCCTTTTTTGAGAAGTTTGATAGATAAAGCTATAGATTTCCACGCACAAAAGCACGCAGATAAAGATAACCCCAACATAGGTGTAGCCGCCAAGTGCGCTCATCAATCCACCACCGCCTGCGATCCAGCCTGTGAAGACCATGATCATTCCTAGAAGCCTGAGATTTGCTAACTTTGAGAGTCGTTTGAGAATGACAAAGTTGTAGTATGAGATCACAAACGGATAGATCATACTTAACAGCACCGCTTCACGCGCTGCGTAGAGCATGTAACTCAGTGCAAACAAAAGCACGATGATAAACGAATGATGTTCCTTCAAAGTGTCACGAAGCAGATAGGCTGAGCCCATTCCTACCAAGTGAAACACTAAGATGATGTGCCATGTTTCCGCTCGCCAAATGGAGATGTCGCTGCTTCGTGAGAGTGTTTCAAACAGATTGGAATCCAAATACGCCCAAAAGGACATCGATAAAACCGCGTAAATGCTCAAGCTCTCAGACTCAATTTTCACGAAATGCTCTGGCAAACGGTGGATAAAAAAGCTACATGTAAAGGCAATCACGGAGAGTGCAATGGCAAGATTGCCCCTCAAAACGGGCTCATACGTAAAAAGAGCCGTAGCCAGTGCGTAGGTTATGCCAAGTGCTATGGCAATTTCAGTGTAACGACCTTTGGTAAATTTAATCAGCAAAGGAGCGCTCATACCCAAACTGACACCAAGAGCACCCAAAACCACAAGGTTCAACGAAGGGTAAAAAAGCGAGCAGAGCGCTTGAAGCCCCACAAAAAAGATGATCTTTTTCTGATCGGTATTGAGCCAGCCGAAAGAGCGATACACGAGTAAGCTTCCAAACACACCTCCCAAAGGAAGGGTAAAGAAGGCTTGGATGTCGGAGTGAAACACTTCGATAATCCCTGTCTGTGCGATGAGCAAATAGTAGCAAAACTCACTCGCAACAAAGAAGGTAAAGAGGGCATTAAACATACAGTCTCCTTTCAAAATGGGATGCAAACATAACATAAATGGAGGCAAAAACAAGGTCATACACGGCGATCAGCATCGCTTCAACCCCCAGTTGATGGGAAAGATAAAGCGATAAAAACATTGCAGAAACCGCGATACGGTTGAACGCACTGAGTTTGGCGAGCATGAGCGCATAGGAAGGTTGAAGCAGACCAAAGAGGTGCATAATGCCTGTCGTTGCCATAAATGCAAAGACGATGTACTCGTACTTTCCTTCAAAACCAAAGCCCAAGAGTGGGTACAAGGTCGCTGCAAAGGCAAATAAAAAGAGACCACCCACTGCGTCGGAGAGAAAGCCTGTAAGATGGTAAAGTCTTAAACTATCAAGTTTTTCAACGTCCAGTCCAAGCTGTGGGTAGAAAAAGCCAATGGTCACAAGGATGATAAAGAGTCCACACAGCATGCGAATCGTCCATAAAAGATGAATGTCCGCTTGCAAAAAGCCCGCTTCCATCATACCCGCCATCGAAAGGGCGATGAGCATTAGCGTAAAACCAAGAGTGTAAAAAAGGCTAAAGGAGAGTTGGTTGAGCTTTTTAAGGTAGGGCGAAACAACTGCCATCGCCATAAAAAAGATGCCAACACCCATCGCGATGTGCGCGTGCGCAACAACGAGGTCATTGCGGTGAAATAACCAGCGGATGGAAGGGATAAACAAGATGTTGCCTTCGATGTCCACAAACAAAAAGGAGTAAACAGCGATGATGAGGAAAGGATTGTTTTTAAACGTGATCTTCGCATCACTAAGCCATTTAATCAAAAGAGGCACAAAACAAAGCGTTAGGTACTGGAAAAACCACTCTTGGTTGTAGGTAAGCTCTCCTATAAAGATGCGGTGCGCCACCGAAGCGATGTAGCCAACTAATGGAATGATCCACATTGCGTGATACTTTGCGACAAAGCTCTCTTTGGCATGCAGTTTGATGAGGAGGTAAAAGATGGGAATGAGCGTGTAACTCATACCCAAAGTATTGTCGCCGTGGGGTCCTACGATGGTCTTTTCCACTTGTCCGATGATGGGATTCATCAGCACCAAAAGTGCGATAGGTGAGGCGATAACAAGGTACAAAGAGACTTTAATCCACAACGGAATGACCTTGTACGCTTTGATGTAGTCATAGAGTGCCAAGATGTAAAAAACACCTGAAAATGCGAGAATAAAGTTGAGTTCATACGCAAAGTCGTAAAAAACAAGACCTCGATGCACGCCCATCAAAAGGCTGATGGTCATAAAGACCAAAAAGATGCACCAAAGGGTAAAGTAGATTTTGAGTTTTTCAAGCCCTTTTTCACTGTGAATGTTCTCTTTTTCCATCAAAACAAACGGCAAAAACGAGAGCATTAACGGCACAAAACCATAGAGCATCAACGAAACATGCGCACTTCGAGCATTGACCGCTGAGAGCGTGGAAGAGGGCAGAAAGTAGCCCAAAAGGTTGAGTGAGTATTCAAACCCAAAGGCTAGCCCTAGCACTAAAAAGAGTGAACTTATGGCAAAGGCTTTTTGTATAAAACTAGAGAATTTTTCCATCTTTCACCTCAATAATTTTGTCTGCGTATGCCGCTACATGGCGGTCGTGTGTCGCGATGATGATCGTCGTGCCACTTTGGGAGAGCGTTTTAAAAAGTTCATAAATCGTTTGTGAATTACGTGAATCTAGATTGCCTGTGGGCTCATCCGCGAAGATGATTTTGGGTGAGTTCACAAGGGCGCGTACAATGGCGGCACGTTGGCGTTGCCCACCTGAAATTTCATCAGGGTATTTGTCTTTAATCGCTTCGATGCCACATTGCTCAAAAAGCGTGTCGATGTAGCTGCTTTTTTTGTTAATCGCCGCAAGCTTGATATTTTCCAAAATCGTTAAATACCCGATGAGGTAGTGAAACTGGAAGATAAAACCTACCTCTTTTTGACGAAATGCGTCGATGTCTTTGATGAGCGTGTACGCCTTGCCTTCAAAAAATAGCTCACCACGACTTGGGTGAAGCAAGGAGGAAAGAATGGAAAGCAGGGTGGATTTGCCACTACCGCTTTCTCCCACGATGGCGATAAATTCGCCTTTTTTAGCTTCAAAATTGACGTTATCCAGAGCGAGATCATTTTTGTAGTAATGGGTAATACCACATGCCTCAAGTATCATAATGCACCCCTTTGAATGAGGATGATCGGATCGATCTTTGAAGCGCTGTACGCTGGAAGCAGTGCGCCTAAAAGCGCCATAAATAAGGAAAAACCAAAGACCGTTACAATCGTCTCTAGGCTCAGCTCACCGTTCACATAGCCTTGAAACTTCTCAATGTGCGCGATCATAGACAGAAGCCCTTTAGAGAGTAAAAGAGCTGAGATAAAGCCAACGCAGGTAATGACAAACGTCTCACCGACGACCATCGTCATGATAAAATAAGACGACTTACCAATGGCTCTTAATATGCCAAACTCGCTTCTTCGCTCGTTAATTGTGATGCTAATGAGGCTCGCAATGCCAAGCAGTCCCATCAAAAATGCCACCGCGCTGATGACGTTGGAAGAGGTTTCGATGATCTTGAATTGATTGTAGTTTTCCACAAATTCATGGGTGGTTTTCGCCTCAATGTCAGGGTTGATCGCGTTGATATGTTCTATCAGCTCCTCCACATTTGTGCTTCGTTTGATGCTGACAAGTAAGATAGACGCGTCTTTGTTGAAAATAGCGCTGGCATCCCCACGTGTTAGTACCGCTCCACCATCTTCAAAGCCGACACCGTTTTCAAAGATGCCTGAAACGCTAAATGTTTTATTGGAAATCGAGACAGTTTTGGGTTCGTGCAGGCGTGCGTTGATGTTTTTACCAAGGATAACTTCGCCCTTTTTTGGGTAAGCGCCTTCGGTAAGCGCGTAGGTTTTAAAACGGTTTTCACTCACGCCGTAAATTGCAGCAATCGGAAGATCGTTAATCGGACTTGCGCCTAAGATGATCGCATACACGTCATTCACCCCTGCAATCGTTTTGATTTTATCGGCAAGAGACGCGTTGACATCGCTGAAAAAGGTATCGGCGATTTTGGCTTGCGTGACGATGATGTCACCCTCTGTTTTGAGCATCGTGGAGTACATGCCAATGATGCCGCGTGAAATAGAGGTAATCATAAAGATCGCCGTAATCGCAACGGTAATGCTTAGGTAAATGAGAAACGTTTTAAAGCGGTTACGATTCAGCGCTTTAAAGAAAAGTGAAATCAATCGAATTCCTTTTGTGTTATATTTTGATGACAATTTTAAATGATCAAAATGAATGGTGTATGAATTTTTATTACATGTAAAACATTTAAAAAGTACAATGAGGCAATTATGAAGATGAAGGCACGCTATGAAAATGATAGTTTTAGATACCGAAACCACGGGAATGTTTGAGAAAGATCGCATCTGCCAGCTCAGTTTTTTGGTCTTAAATGAGGAGTTTGAGATCGAAGAGGTTCACGATGACCTGTGCATGCCGCCTCTTCCTATCGCTTACGAAGCGATGGCGATCCACCACATTACCCCTGAGATGGTTGAAGGTGAGCCTGCGTGCGTGCAAACGAAAGCCTACAAAAGGCTGTGTGAGTTGAACACGGTTTCCAACATTCTCGTCATTCAAAATGCCGCATTTGACCTTGGAATGCTCGCCAAAGAGGGCTTTAACTCACAGATGAATCTCATCGACACCTTTCGCATCTTGCGCGCGCTTTACCCCAATGAAGGCTCTTTTAGCTTGCAATTTAAACGCTACCAATGGGGACTTTACAAACACGAAGAGGCATTGGCGAAGAAGCTTGGTATCACCATCAAAGCACACGACGCGCTTGGCGATGTCATCGTGCTTAAACACCTCTTTGAACGCTTGTGCGAAGAACACTCCATCCCAAAAATGATCCTGCTCTGTTCCGAACCCATCATCCTCAGTCACATCCCTTACGGCAAAAACCGAGGCAAAAAATTCATCGATGTCGCCAAAAGCGACCGCCAAGACCTCCACTATATGCTTAACGCCAATGGACTTGACGAAGACATGAAAGCTTCCATACTTCATGCTCTTGAGAGTACCAAAGAAAGCGTCACGCTGACCATCAGCTTTGGCAAATACGCAGGCAAAACCCCTCTAGAAGTTTTAGAGATAGATCGTAACTATCTTGTATGGATGGTGACTAAGATGGATAATTTGAATGCAGAACTCAAAGAGGCGATAGAGAAGGTTTTGGTTTCGTATCCGTAAACTCTTTACATGTAAAAGAGTTCTTGACTTCCAAACCCTTTAAGTATATACTTTTAAACCCAAACTGCTAGTTAAACAG
>NZ_JQGK01000007.1 GCF_000743525.1 Sulfurospirillum sp. SCADC
GTTTTGGGTTTTTCAGGGTCGACTAGATAGATAAAAAACGGTTAGCCCTTGATTTCAAGGGCTAAAACGTTTTACATGTAAATCTGTCCACCACTCTCTTTAAACTGCTCTGCTTGCTCTTCCAAGCCTTTTTCCAGCGCAACATTAACATCTTCCGCACCGATTTTAGCGGCGTAGTCACGTACGTCTTGAGAAATTTTCATCGAACAAAATTTTGGGCCACACATGGAGCAAAAATGGGCGACTTTCGCACTTTCAACGGGTAGGGTTTTGTCGTGGTATTCACGAGCACGGTCTGGGTCGAAGCCGATGTTGAACTGGTCGTACCATCTAAATTCAAAGCGGGCTTTGCTCATGGCGTTATCACGGATTTGCGCACCTGGGAAGCCTTTGGCGAGGTCGGCGGCGTGGGCGGCGATTTTGTAGGCGATGATGCCTTCTTTGACGTCTTCACGGTTGGGTAAGCCTAGGTGCTCTTTTGGGGTGACGTAGCAGAGCATCGCCGTGCCGTACCAGCCGATTTGCGCCGCACCGATGGCGGAGGTGATGTGGTCGTACCCTGGGGCGACATCGGTGACGAGGGGTCCAAGGGTATAAAAAGGCGCTTCAAAACAGTCCTCTAGCTCTTTGGTCATATTTTCTTTGATTTTTTGCATTGGCACGTGTCCAGGGCCTTCTATCATCACTTGCACATCGTGTTTCCATGCGATTTTGGTGAGTTTTCCTAAGGTTTCAAGTTCAGCAAATTGGGCTTCATCGTTCGCATCGTAGAGTGAACCGGGGCGCAAGCCATCTCCGAGTGAAAAGGCGACGTCGTAGGCTTTCATAATGTCACAGATTTCCTCAAAATGGGTGTATAAGAAGCTTTCTTTGTGATGGTGAAGACACCATTTTGCCATGATGCTTCCACCACGAGAAACAATGCCTGTGAGACGTTTCGCCGTCATTGGCACGTAAGCGAGGCGCACGCCTGCGTGAATGGTGAAGTAGTCCACGCCTTGTTCGGCTTGTTCGATGAGGGTGTCACGGAACACTTCCCACGTAAGGTCTTCGGCGATGCCGTTTACTTTCTCTAACGCCTGATAAATCGGTACGGTTCCGATAGGTACAGCGGAGTTGCGAAGTATCCACTCTCTGGTTTCGTGGATGTTTTTGCCTGTTGACAAGTCCATAACGGTGTCACCACCCCAACGGGTTGACCAAAGCATCTTCTCAACCTCTTCTTCGATGGAGGAAGTAGTGGCGGAATTGCCGATGTTGGCGTTGATCTTGACCATAAAATTGCGCCCGATGATCATCGGCTCCGCTTCGGGGTGGTTGACATTGAGTGGTAGTACCGCACGACCTGCGGCGATCTCTTGGCGGACAAATTCTGGGGTGTAAACTTCAGGTAGATTGGCTCCAAAATGCTCACCCTTGTGTTGCGTGCCTAAGAGTTTGTTTTTGCGTGCCTCTTCAAGGTTACAGTTTTCACGAATGGCGACATACTCCATCTCCGGCGTGACGATGCCAGCACGGGCGTAGTGCATTTGAGTGATATTTTTGCCCGCTTTCGCACGTCGTGGCTTTTTGAGATTAGGAAAACGTAGCGCGTTTAACTCTTGGTCGTCGTGGCGTTTGTGAAAATAGATGGAGCTAAAATCCTCTAATTGTTCGGTATCTCCTCGCTCTTCGATCCACTTGGCACGAATTGGCTTTAAGCCTTGATGCAGGTCGATTTTGACATTGGGGTCGGTATAAACACCTGAAGTGTCGTAAACGTGAAGCGGTGGGTTTTCCTCAAAGGTGCCATCTCTCAAAGAGGTTGGGCTGAGGGTGATTTCGCGCATCGGGACTTGGATGTCAGCCCTTGTGCCTTGAATGTAAATTTTCTTGGAACTTGGGAAGTTTTGAATGTATGAAGCATCTATTTTTTCGAGGTTGTCGAGTACTTTACTCATAAGTTTATCTCCTTATTTCCTACGCTGGCATTACCCAGATCAGGTTCGTGAAGCCACATTAATGGACTTCTTGGGGTATCATCTCAGCCATACGTTCGGCACCCCCACAGACAATGATACGGGAATGATTATACAAAGCTATGCCCAAAAGAGACTTAAGAAAAAACGTTGGGCAGAAGAAAGGGTGTTTTTGTATAAGGGACGTTTCTTTTCTTTACATGTAAAGATTATTTTGCGATGACGAAGGTGCTGTTTTTGATTTGGTAGTGTTGTGTCTCTTTGAGTGGTATGGGAAACGGGGTGGCGACATTGCCCATAAATTCGGGTACGCTGAGGCGGTAGTCGTTGGTGGGGTATTTCTCTTCCAAGAGGACTTTCGCAGAGCCGATGATTTGGTTGGCGAGCTCTTTAAGCAGATCATCAAGGTCGTCTTCGCAGAGATTTTCTTCAAAAAGAAGGTTTAGTGCGATCTCATCCAACACCTTCTTTTCAAAAAAAAGATACCACGTATGTTCCATCTCATTTTCGATGAGGGCAATGGCGGAACCATAAAAATAGCTTCCTATTTCGGACGCTTTTTGTGGAACTTCACACAAAATGGTTGAGCAGAAATTCTCGGTCGCTTGGATCACAGCTTCTTGCATGGTTTTCCCTTGACGTGAATGGATGAACCATTATAAGTTAAACTCTTTAAATTATGGATTAAATAAAAATTGAGCACGCAATAGCGTTATATTTTTGTTAAAAACGCTACAATGGCGTTTTGATTTTTTACAGAATAAGGGAATTTTATGCACGCAAAAGGGCTTTCACGAGGTCTTAAAAATAGACACGTCCAACTTATTGCACTGGGCGGTGCTATTGGAACGGGTCTTTTTTTAGGGGTTTCTACTACGGTTCAACTCACAGGTCCAGCGGTACTTTTAGGGTATGCGTTGGGGGGATTTATTGCATTTATGATTATGCGTCAACTGGGCGAAATGGTCGTCGAAGAGCCAGTGGCAGGCTCATTTAGTCACTTCGCGAACAAATACTGGCATCCATTCGCTGGCTTTGCCTCAGGCTGGAATTACTGGATACTCTACGTTTTAGTCGGTATGGCAGAACTGACCGCCATTGGTACGTTTGTGCATTTTTGGCTTCCAAACATTCCGACATGGGCATCGGCGGCGTTTTTCTTTGTTTTAGTTAACCTTGTCAATTTGGTCAATGTACGCATTTACGGAGAGTTTGAGTTTTGGTTTTCCATCATCAAAGTCGCAGCGATTATCGCGATGATCGCATTTGGAAGTTACTTGCTGATCAGTGGAAACGGTGGTGAAAGTGCGCACTTTAGCAACCTTTGGGCGTTGGAGGGTGGATTTTTCCCTCATGGCATTCAAGGCTTTTTGATGGCGATGGTCTTCATCATGTTCTCGTTTGGTGGATTGGAGCTCATCGGCATTGCAGCCGCTGAGACGGACGATCCAAGCCATACGATTCCACGCGCGACCAACCAAGTCATTTACCGCATTCTCATCTTTTACATCGGCGCACTGGCGATCTTGCTCTCACTTATGCCATGGATGAATATGACCAAAGACGTGACACCGTTTGTGATGGTGTTTAGCAGTCTCAATGAAAATTTCATCGCGCATGTGCTGAATGCCATCGTGCTTACCGCCGCACTTTCGGTCTATAACAGCGGTGTTTACTCGAACTCTCGTATGCTCTTTGGCTTAGCCGCACAAGGCAATGCACCCAAGATGCTGATGAGCTTAAACGCTAAAGGTGTGCCTGTCAATGCGGTGCTTTTCTCAGCGCTCATTACGGGACTGTGTGTCGTACTCAACTACTTTATGCCCGAAGATGCGTTTAAATTTTTGATGGCATTGGTCGTTTCAGCGCTTGTCGTCAACTGGTTTATGATCAGCTTTGCGCATCTCAAATTTCGTTATGCAAAGATCAAAGAGGGCGTGGAGCCTAAGTTTAAAGCGTTTTGGTTCCCTGTGGGCAACATCATCTGCCTTCTTTTCTTTGTGATGATTTTGGTCATTATGCTGTTTATCGATGGTATTAACATCTCGGTTTATCTCATCCCAGCTTGGATCGCACTCCTTGCCGTTGGGTACAAACTCTCTCGCAAATAATTCTAAGTCTTTACATGTAAAACGTTTTACATGTAAAGACGACTTCCCTCGCTAAACCACTCTTTAAATGGTTTATTAAGAGGGGTTCGAGTAAAATCTAACATCTTATAATTAAAGTTGGCATATCGATGTTGGTGGGGCTTGGATTCTTTGGTATTTTAGTAGGGTTTTCGTCTGGTTTTTTTGGTATCGGTGGTGGTACCATTTTAGTCCCAGCGCTCATCTATTTTGGCTATGATATCAAGATGGCGATTGGCATTTCGGTGATGCAGATGATCTTTAGCTCCATGTTTGGCTCGTATCATAATTATAAAGCAGGAAGTTTGGCGCTTAAGAGTGGCATTATCTTAGGAATTGGCTCTTTTATCGGCGCTGCTTTTAGTGGTATGATCGTCGACGCGATGCCCCATTTAGCGCTTTTAATGCTTTTTGCGCTTATTTTACTGCTTTCGATTTATAAAATGTTTACCGCAAACCTTGAGCCAAAACTTCACCCCAACGAATCCATCGTTTTGCTTCTACTGATCGGCGTCGTTGTGGGCGCACTTTCCATTAGCACGGGAACGGGTGGGGCTATTTTTCTCACCCCTGCGCTGGTTGGCTTCTTGGGATGGGACATTAAAAAAGCGGTGGGAACGACCCTCTTTTTTGTGATTTTTGGCTCTATTTCAGGCTTTATCAGTCTTTCGCTGCATGGCTATGTGGATTATGCGGTGGGGGCTACGATTGGTATGGGTTCTGTTATGGGGGTTTATTTTGGTGTTAAACTATCGCACCGCATCGAAAAAAAGATGCAAAGACGCGCATTGTTGATCTTGTATACGGTTATGTTTATCCTAACCTTCAATAAAATTTTAAGTGAGATGAATGTCCTATGATAAAAATTTACGGCGCTAGAGAGAATAATCTTAAAAATATCAACCTAGAAATTCCCAAAAACAAACTCGTGGTTTTTACGGGGCTTAGTGGAAGTGGTAAAAGTACGTTGGCGTTTGATACGCTCTACGCCGAGGGTCAACGTCGCTACATCGAGTCGCTTTCGTCTTATGCCAGACAGTTTTTGGACCGTGTGGGAAAACCCGATGTCGATAAAATCGAAGGATTAACCCCTGCCATTGCGATTGATCAAAAGACAACGAGCAAAAACCCACGCTCAACCGTGGGAACGATTACGGAGATTTACGATTATCTGCGCCTTTTGTACGCGCGTGTGGGAAAACAGCACTGTCATCTTTGTGGTAAAGAGATCTCCCAGATGTCGGTGGCGGACATCATCGAGCAGGTTTTAAAACTGCCTCCTGAGACGAAGCTTTCCATTTTGGCGCCACTGGTACGCGAGAAAAAAGGAAGTTTTGCCGACATGATCGAGTCGCTTCGTCACAAAGGCTATGTGCGAGCACTGGTCGATGGCGTGATGGTGCGGTTGGATGAAGAGATCGAGCTTTTGAAAACTAAAAAACATACCATTAAAGTCATCATCGACCGTGTCGTGGTGCGTGATGAAAACAGAGATCGTATTGCTACGGACATTGAAAAAGCACTTTTGGAGAGTTACGGCGAAGTGGAACTGGACATCTCCAATGCCGAAGAAGTAGGGCTTGCAACGTCTCACATTCATTACAGCGAACATTTGGCGTGTTTTGATTGTAAGATCAGTTTTGAACCCCTCGAGCCGCTCTCGTTTTCGTTTAACTCGCCCAAAGGTGCCTGTCCAACGTGCGATGGTTTGGGTATTCGCTACACGCTTGATTTGAAGAAAATCATCAATGAACATGTGAGTATCGAAGAGGGTGCGATTAAAATCTTTTATGGCTTTAATAAAAGCTTTTACGCTAAATTCTTGCAAGCGTTTTGTGAAGCGGCAGGCATTAATACCAAAATACCGTATGAAGAGTTAGAGGAGTACCAACAAAAAGCTATTTTGCACGGTGGCGTGGAAGATGCGACCTTCTTTTGGAAAAAACATAAGCTGACCCGTAAATGGGAAGGTGTGATCAAAATCGCTTACGATATGCTCAAAGATGAAAAAGAGCTTGGCGATTATATGAGTGAAAAGACGTGCGACACGTGTGGTGGATACCGTCTGAAAAAAGAGAGTCTAGCAGTGCGTTTAGCCAAGAAAAACATCGCCGATATTTTGGAACTCCCCATCGATCAATGTTTGGCTTTTTTCAAAGACGAAAAAAACTTTGCTTCGATGAAAGCCCAGCACAAGATGATCTCGGAGCCTATTTTAAAAGAGATCAAAGAGCGTCTGTTTTTCCTATTTGACGTGGGTCTGGGCTACATCAGCCTTGGGCGCGATGCACGAACGATCAGTGGTGGTGAGGCACAGCGGATTCGTATTGCTTCGCAAATTGGGAGTGGTTTGACAGGTGTCATGTACGTGCTTGATGAGCCAAGCATCGGGTTGCATGAACGCGATACACTTAAACTGATCCGAACGCTGCGCAGTTTGCAGAAAAAAGGCAACTCGGTGATTGTCGTTGAACATGATAAAGAGACGATCAAAACCGCTGATTTTATTGTGGACATTGGTCCAGGCGCTGGTAAGTTTGGGGGCGAAGTGGTCTTTCAAGGCACCAACGAAGAGCTTTTAAAAAGCAATACGCTCACCGCGCAATACCTCAATGGCACAAAAGTCATTAACTACCGAGAAAACCGCAAACAAGAGCGTTGGATCGAACTCAACCATGTCACGATCAACAATATTCAAAATCTTGATGTCAAAATTCCTTTGGGAAATCTTGTCGCCATTACCGGCGTGAGTGGCAGTGGTAAGAGCTCACTGATTCTTCAAACCTTGCTTCCTGTTGCCAAAGAGTATCTGAATCGTGCAAAAAAAGTGAACAAAGTTGCGGGTGTTGAGTGCATTGGACTCGATCAACTCGATAAAGTGATCTATCTGGATCAAAGCCCGATCGGTAGGACACCTCGTTCAAATCCTGCGACCTATACAGGCGTCATGGATGAGATCAGGGCTCTGTTTGCGAAAACCAAAGAGGCGCAAATTCGTGGTTACAGTGTCGGCCGATTTTCGTTTAACGTGAAGGGTGGACGGTGTGAGAAGTGCCAAGGCGATGGCGAAATTAAGATAGAGATGCACTTCTTACCCGATATTATGGTCAAGTGTGATGTATGTAAAGGGCATCGCTACAACGCACAAACCTTGGAAATCAAGTACAAAGGCAAGTCCATTTCGGACGTTTTAAGTATGAGCGTGGATGAAGCGTACGAGTTTTTCAAAGCGATTCCTAAAATTAACCAAAAAGTGCAAACGTTGGCAGATGTTGGTTTGGGCTACATTACACTTGGGCAAAATGCGGTAACACTGAGTGGTGGCGAAGCACAACGCATCAAACTTGCCAAAGAGCTGAGCAAGAGAGATACCGGCAATACTCTCTACGTTTTGGATGAGCCAACGACGGGTTTACACTTCGCCGACGTCGATAGATTGGTCAAAGTGTTACACCATCTCACAGATATGGGTAACTCGGTTTTGGTCATTGAGCATAACATGGATGTGATTAAGAATGCAGACTATATGATCGATATGGGACCAGAGGGTGGAAGCTATGGAGGGCGTATAATCGCGGTTGGAACGCCATTGGACGTTGCTAAAAATTCAGAAAAATCCGAAAGTTATACGGGGAAATTTTTAGCCCTGGAATTGGAATCAGAAACGAAAAAGCCTTAAATGTTTCTTTTAGTAACTCTTTTTAACTGAAAAAAACCTAGGAATCTCTTTACATGTAACCCTACATAAGTTAGACACATCTTTTCATTATAATCGCTCTATCTAAAAATTCAAAGGATCTTTCTTGGAACAGGTTACGAGTGTTGTAAAGAAAAAAGATTGGAAAAGTTATACCCTTAAAAGTTTGGCATTTTGGGTTGTTTTTGCCATTATTGCGGGTATTGTGTTTGGTATGGTTGACCCTACTATGGCGGTACTCGCCAAACCAGGTATCGATTGGTTTATTCAAATTCTTAAATGGCTTGTAGGACCGATTATCTTTTTAACGATCATCTCAGGTATTGTAGGGCTTGAGAGTCTTAAAGAAGTTGGCTCTATCGGTTTTAAGGCGTTTGTCTATTTTGAAATTGTGAGTACGTTTGCTTTGGCAATCGGTGTACTCTTTGGCAATCTTTTTGGCCCAGGAAACGGCATGAACCTCTCGGTTGAGTCGTTGGATCCTAAGAGTGTTGCTAAGTTTACAAACGCTAACCAAGATGTTGGCTCGTTTATGTCGATTCTAAAAAGTGCGATTCCTCACGATCCTATCACACCGTTTATCCATGGTAACACACTGCAAGTGCTTGTGATGGCACTCACGTTTGCCATTTTAATCTCTGCGTTTGGTGGAAAACATAAACCAACGATTTTGAAGCCTCTTGAAATGGCTCAGAACTTTTTCTTTAAAATCTTAACGATTTTGATGTGGCTTAGTCCCGTTGCATCATTCAGTGCGATGGCGTTTTTGATCGGTAAATTTGGTATTGCCTCTCTTATCAATATGGCAAGTTTACTCGGTGTTATGGCAATCTCCGTTCTTGCCTTTATCTTTGGTGTGCTGGGTATCATCATGGCAATTTTTAAGATCAACATCTTCAAATTTATGCGTTTTATCGCTAAAGAGGTCTTGATCGTCTTTGCAACCTCTTCCAGTGAATCGGCTCTTGCTCCACTCATGAAACGACTTGAGGCAGCAGGGGTTAGTCGAGGAACCACGGGACTTGTGATTCCTACGGGTTATTCGTTTAACCTTGATTGTACGAACATCTATCTCTCCTTGTCGATTATTTTTATCTCTCAAGCGTTTAACATTCCACTCACCCTTGCGGAAGAGCTTTCGATCATCTTCATCCTTATGGTCACCTCTAAAGGTGCGGTGGGTGTTACAGGCTCAGGCTTTATCGTGCTTGCAGGAACCTTATCAGCGATGGGTGGCGCAATTCCTGTGGTCACCGTTGCGGTTCTTTTGGGAGTGGATAAGTTTATGAGTGAGATGCGAGCGGTGGGAAATCTCTGTGGAAACGCAGTAGCCGCCGTTGTGGTAGGTGCTTGGGATAAACAGATCGATATGGAAAAATTTAAATATGCTCTTGATCATCCTGAAAGTGTTGAAGACGTAATTCCTGGTTAATCTTCGTGTAAAGCTAATGAGGAAAATCCTCATTAGCGCTCTTTTTTAACGGTAAAAATCTCATTAAAATCCTCTCTGCTGTGTCATAATCAAAGAAATAATTCGCTTATTCGCACGCACATAAGTGCTTACATGTAAACATTTATAGACGCTGTTTTTAGAGTGAGTATCACAAAGGGATTGTATTGGACGCGCTTAAGGTAAAAAAAGTATCTCGAAGAGATTGGACGCACTATACGGTTAAAAGTTTGGCTTTTTGGGTGGTTGTGGCGATTATCTCCGGTGTAACGCTTGGGATGGTTGATCCAACTCTTGCGGTCAAAGCAAAACCAGGGATTGATTGGTTTGTTCAGGTGTTAAAATGGTTGGTGGGACCGATTATCTTTTTAACGATTATCTCAGGAATTGTTGGACTCGAAAGCCTTAAAGAGGTGGGTTCCATCGGGCTTAAGGCGTTCATCTATTTTGAAGTGGTGAGTACGTTTGCGCTTGCCATTGGCGTGCTCTTTGGAAATATTCTCAAACCTGGGCATGGAATGAACCTGAGCGTTGAGTCTTTAGACGCTTCGAGTGTGGCGAATTTTACCAAAACAGGGCAAGAGAGTGCAACGGCGTGGAGCATTTTAAAAAGCGCTATTCCTCATGATCCGATTACCCCATTTTTGCATGGCAATACCCTTCAAGTTTTGGTGATGGCGTTGGTTTTAGCGGTTCTGCTCTCTGCGTTTGGTGGCAAATACAAACCTGCCATCTTAAAACCTCTCGAGCAGGTGCAAAACGTTTTCTTTAAAATTTTAACGTTTGTGATGTGGCTAAGCCCACTGGCGAGTTTTAGCGCGATGGCATTTTTGATCGGTAAATTTGGCATTGCTTCTTTGATTGGTATGGCAAGTTTGCTGGGCGTTATGCTGGTTTCGGTTTTGGTCTTTTTATTTGGTGTTCTTGGTCTTATCTTGTGTTTTTTCAAAATCAATGTCTTTAAATTTATGCGCTTTATCGCCAAAGAAGTTTTAATTGTCTTTGCAACCTCTTCAAGCGAATCGGCATTAGCCCCTTTAATGCGCAAACTAGAAGCAGCAGGGGTGAGTCGCGGAACCACGGGGCTTGTGATTCCAACGGGTTATTCGTTTAACCTTGATTGTACCAACATCTACCTCTCGCTCTCCATCATCTTTTTGGCGCAAGCCTTTAACATTCCCCTCACGCTCTCCCATGAGCTCTCCATCATCTTTATTTTGATGGTGGCTTCCAAAGGTGCGGTGGGCGTCACGGGTTCAGGCTTTATCGTGCTTGCAGGTACGCTCTCAGCAATGGGCGATGTGATTCCTGTCGTAACGGTGGCGGTTTTACTTGGGGTTGATAAATTTATGAGCGAGATGCGTGCGGTCGGTAACCTGTGTGGTAACGCGGTTGCGGCGGTGGTCGTTGGCGCTTGGGATAAACAGATCGATATGGAAAAATTCAAATACACACTGGATCACCCCGAAAGCGTTGAAGACGTCATTCCTTTGTAGTCGCATGCAACGAATTGGAGTTCTTGCGAAGCTATGGTTGTAAGAACTCTTCTAGGCGGCTTCTCTCATTAGCTTTTTAACTAAAGCGCGCTATAATCTTTAACAAATTCATAAAGAGAGATGACAGCATGCTTGAAGAGATAGCTGAGCGCATCAAATCACTTCCACCCCTTCCCAAAAGTTTCCATCAAATGACGTTGATCTGCAAAGATCCCAATGCCAGTGTCAACGACCTTGCCCGTGTGATCGAAGAAGATCCGATGATGGTCGCGAACCTTTTAAAGGTGGCAAACTCTCCTTTGTATGGCTTTAGACGCGAAATTAAGAGCGTGGTGCAAGCCGTCGGTCTATTTGGAATGTCCACAACCCGCTCGTTGGTGATGGACATGTCGATTAAAAAACTCTTACATGTAGACATGGCGCCCTATGGCATTACGCCTGAAGAGTTCGCCTCTATCTCAAGTTTACAGAGTGCCTTGATGTTACAGTGGTACGGCAAAGTCGATGCGAGCAAGGTTGATCTGCTTTTCCTTGCAGCACTTTTGCAAGAGACGGGCAAAATTCTCATCGCTGATGAGATCGCTAAAAATAATGAAACCTATCAATTTCGCTCTGAAATAGAGAGCTGCAATAACATCGCCGATGTCGAGCGCATGTTTGTGCGCATCACGAGCAGTGAGGTAACCTCACGCATCTTCAAACACTGGAAATTTGATAAAACAATGGTCGAGGCGATCGAATACACCGATGCTGTCGGTGCAGCACCTGTGGTGATTCGTCCGTACTCTTTTGCACTAAAAGTCGTTAAAACAGCGATTCCTCTTAACGCACCCCTGAGTGAGCGCAGTGTCAATATGGCGCTGAAGCTTTTAGAGAAAGAGAAATTTGACCAAACGCTGTTTCTTGGCGTGATTCAGTCTCTTAGAAAATCTTACTAACTCGTTACATGTAAAGGCGCTTTTGTGAAAACACTTACCATCATTGATACCTTTGGCTTTTTTTTTAGAAACTATTTTGCACTTCCCCAACTGCGCAATTCCCAAGGCTTTCCCACAGGACTTTTGACGGGATTTGCCAATTTTATCTATGCGATCAAAAACGAGCACGACACCGATTATCTGCTATTTGCGCTCGATAGTAAAGGTAAGAATTTTCGACATACAATTGATCCTAATTACAAAGCCAACCGCCCTGAAGCACCCGAAGATTTAAGACGCCAGCTTCCCGTTGCGATTTCGTGGATCGAGAAAATGGGCTTTAAATGCTACAGCGAAGAGGGCTTTGAAGCCGATGATGTCATCGCCTCTGCGGTGCGTTTCGCCAAACACCATGACATCAAAGTACGCATCGTCACGCACGATAAAGACCTCTATCAACTTATCGATGATGGCAGAGTCGTTATCTACGATCCAATGAAAAAGATGGAGATCGATACCGAAAAATGTTTTGAGAAATTTGGCGTGTATCCGCATAAAATTAACGAATACCTCTCTCTTGTCGGCGATGTTGCCGATAATATCCCTGGAATCAAAGGCATTGGTCCTAAGGGGGCTAAAAAACTTTTGGACGAATACGAAACCGTGGAAGGCGTGTATGAAAATTTGGAGCGTATCACAAACCCTCGCGTGCAAGCGATGCTGGAGGAAGGGCGTGAAAATGCCTTTTTGAGCAAACAGTTGGTGCGCTTGGATGATTCGTTAAACATTGCCGATAAGTTTGACTCTTTTCACCTTCCTAGCGATAATCCACTGCTTAGCATTGCCGATGAACTTGAAAAATACGAACTGCGCCATATGCTCTCACGCGTGCGCAACGAAGCTTTACATGTAAAACCCAAAGAGGCGGTGAAAACGGGCTTTAACGCGATTTTGCTCGATGATGCCAAGATGCTGTTTAACACCATCGAAGGCATTGAAGAAGATACCATTGTCGCGTTTGATACCGAGACCAATGCGCTGGATGCGTATACCGCAAAGATCGTAGGCTTTTCCTTTGCGATCAATGAGGAAGAGGCGTACTACGTGCCCATCGCGCACCATTACTTAGGCGTGGGCGATCAGATCAGTCTAGCGGATGCGAAGAGGGCGTTGGAAGCGCTTTTCACCCACAAAATCGTAGGGCAAAATCTCAAATTTGATCTTGCCGTCATCGAAAACAATTTTGGCATCCGCGATGTCGCGATTTACGCCGATACGATGCTTTTGGCATGGCTGCTCAATCCTGAAACCACTGTCGGGCTTGACACACTTGCGCTTCGCTTTTTCAACCACGCGATGGTAAAGTTCAAAGAGGTCGTTGCCAAAGGTGAAAACTTTAGCAGCGTGCCGTTAGAAAAAGCATGCGAATATGCCAGCGAAGATGCGTGGATGACGCTTAAACTCTACCACAAACTTCAAGAGATGTTAGAGCCTCCTTTGCTTGATCTGGCAAAATCGGTGGAATTTCCGTTTATTAAAACTTTGATGAAGATGGAAAAAGAGGGTATCAAAGTCGATGCGCCTTATTTTGAGACACTTTTAAAACGAACCGATCATGCGATTGAAGCACTGAAAATAGAAATATTCGAGCTGTGTGACGCCACTTTTAACCTTAATTCGACGCAACAACTGGGTGCCGTTTTGTTTGAACAACTGGGACTTCCGACTGTGAAAAAGACCAAAACAGGCTACAGCACGGATGAGAATGTACTCAATGAACTGTTGGACAAACACCCAAGCATCGCGAAAATTCTAGAATACCGAGAGCTGTATAAACTGCGTTCGACCTACATTGAACCACTGCTTAAACTCTCAAAAGAGTCCCCAAAAGGTCGTATCCATACCTCATTTATGCAAACGGGAACCTCGACAGGAAGGCTGAGTTCGAAAGATCCGAACCTTCAAAATATTCCGGTTAAAACCGAACTGGGGCGCGAAGTGCGTGGCGGGTTTATCGCTAAAGAGGGCTATAAACTGATCGGCATCGACTACTCACAAATAGAGCTTAGGCTTTTGGCGCATTTTAGTGGTGATGAAGCGATGGTAGAAGCGTTTCGCTCTAACAAAGATATTCACAAAGAGACCGCACTCAAACTTTTTGGCGAAGCGGACGCAGCTGCTAAACGCGGTGTGGCAAAAAGCATTAACTTTGGGCTTTTGTACGGCATGGGACCCAAACGTTTGTCAGAGACGATTGGCATCAGCACCAAAGAGGCGAAGAGTTACATCGACAGCTATTTTGCAACGTTTCCAACGATTAAAAACTTCCTCACCGCGATTGCAGAGGGCGCTAAAAAAGAGGGCTTTGTGCAGACCCTTTTGGGGCGAAAGCGCTATTTTGACTTTGAACATGCCAATGGTATGCAATACGCAGGCTACCTTCGCGAAGCAGTCAATACCGTTTTTCAAGGCAGTGCCGCCGATCTCATTAAGCTTTCGATGAATAAAATTATGACGACCCTCGTGGATGATGAGGCAAAACTCTTGCTTCAAATTCACGATGAGCTGATTTTTGAAGTCAAAGAGGAGCGGGCGGAAGCCTTTGCTGCGCAGGCACAAAACGTGATGGAAGAGATTTACGCACTTAAGGTGCCACTGAAAGTATCGATTGCGATAGGCAATAATTGGGGAGAATTGAAATGATCGAAGTGTTGCTGTTAGCTTTTGCTCTGAGTATGGACGCTTTTGCGGTTTCCATCGGTCTTGGGGCAAAACAATACGGGTATACGACGAAAGCACTCGCCTTAAAAGCAGGGCTCTTTTTTGGTATTTTCCAAGCATTGATGCCACTGATTGGTTACGTGGGTGGAAAAGGTGTGCTTGGTTTTATCAGCGAATACGCTCATTTCATCGCCTTTGGACTCTTGTTGCTCATTGGCGCAAAAATGATCTACGAAGGGCTCAATGAAGGCGTAGGTGAAGAGCTTGCAAAGATTACCAATAAAATCATGCTCACCTTAGCGATTGCAACGAGCATTGACGCGATGGCGGCTGGCTTTAGTTTAATGCTCTTAGACCTCAATCCGCTCCTCGCCTGTGGCATCATCGGGTTTACCACCTTTGTCATCAGTTTTATCGGTGTGCATGTGGGAAAACTAACAGGCACATGGCTAGAGAGCAAAGCGGAGATTTTCGGTGGCGTGATTTTGGTGGTGATTGGATTTAGGATTCTGTTTTTCTAAGAGAGCGATGGCGAGTAATTTTTCAAGATTTTCTCACAGCGTTTATACTCAGGCATAAATTCGCTTACGCAGTTCCAAAAAGCTTTTTGGTGGTGTTTGTGCTTAATGTGTGAGAGTTCGTGGATGACGATGTAGGTGATGCACTCAAGAGGGAGTTGGGCTAGGCTTAAGTTGAAGCTGAGCTCATTGGTATGGCTGCAACTTCCCCACCGTTTCTTTGCTTTTCGAAAGCTGATTTTAGCAGGCTTCACTCCCATCAAAAAGCTCCACTCTTCCACCAAGCGTGTCACCAAGGGAATGCTCTTTTCTCTGTAAAACGACTCAGGCGTTTGGTTTACATGTAAAAGAATCGACTCCCCTAAGTAGAGTACTTTTCCCTCATTTTCAAATAACGATGCGACTGTTGTACGCTCTTGGACTACTTTCATTTTTGCAAAGATCCAGAGCGCTTTTTGCGCTACGAGGGAATGAATGTACGCGGTATTGGAAGAAGGGGTTTTGACGATGACCCCTTGGATGGGATCTATTTTGATGTAAAAGTTTTTTAGACGCTTGTTTGTGATGATGGAGTATGAAAGTTTTTCGCCTTCATACTCTAAAATGTTAGTCAAACCAGCTTTTGATTTTATCGAAGACGCTTTCAAATTTTTCATCTTTGTGTTTGGTTTCAATGCCAAATTCTGCTTGGAGTTTCTCAAGCATCTCTTTTTGCTCTTTGGTGAGTTTTTTAGGGTAACGAACCGAAATTTGTGCGATCATGCTTCCAAGTTGGTGGGTATGCACGTTTTTAACACCCTCTTTTTTGAAGATAAACTGCTGTTTATCTTTCGCGCCCAAAGGAAGTTCAAGCTCGGCTTCACCACGAATCGTTGGGATTTTGATCGTTTGTCCTAGGGCTACTTGGGTGAAAAAGACAGGCACTTCGATGTAAATATCATCGTTATGGCGCACAAAATGCTCATCTTCTTTGACGTGCACTAAGATGTAAAGATCACCCCTAGCGCCCCTCTCATCGATGTTTCCTTTACCTGCTACGCGAATGCGGTTGTTGTTATCGATGCCCTCTGGAATGTCGATGGTGACTTTATCATCCATTTGATTAAAGCCTTTGCCTTTGCAGCTTGGGCAGGGATTGGTGACAACACTGCCTTTACCACCACACGCTGGGCAGGTTTGTGAAAAGGTCATAAACCCTTGTCGGTAAAAGACTTGACCTTTGCCTTTACACTCTTTACATGTCGCCTTTGATTTGTCCTTACTGCCTGTACCATCACACGTTTCGCAGGGTTTCTTATAGCTGTAACTGACCTCTTTTTTGCATCCAAAAATGGCTTCGTTAAAGGCTAACGTGACTTCCGCTTCAAGGTCGAGGTTGTATTTGCGATTTTGTTTGGCACCATTGCCGCCAAACCCACCACTGCTGCCAAATCCTCCACCAAAGACGGACTCAAAGATGGAACCAAGGTCGCCCATAATGTCTTCATAGCGCATATCTGAGAAGTGGCTAAAGCCTTGGGAGTCGAGTCCTGATTTGCCATAACGATCATACGTGGCGCGCTTTTGCTCGTCGCTTAAGACTTGGTAGGCTTCATTGATCGCTTTAAATTTCTCTTCAGCCTCTTTGTCACCTTGGTTGCGGTCAGGATGGAATTGCAACGCTAATTTTCGATACGCCTTTTTAATCTCTGCAGCATCTGCAGATCTACTAATTTCCAATATTTCGTAATATTCTAGATCCACTATTGTTCTCTTTACATGTAAGATTTTGAAGAGTGAGATTTTACCAAATTCTAGTTTAAATTTTGGTTGTTAAGGTAGGTTAACAAATCGTTAAAGGCTTGTTAACAGCCACCTTGTACTATTTCAGTATCAAACTTTTAAGGAGTACATTATGAAAAGAACAATCTTAACACTCGCAACTCTGGTTGCGCTTGGAACAACGGGCGCGTTTGCGTATGGCATGAGTGGTAATTGCCAAGATATGCAGCCTGGCATGGGTATGAATGGTGGCAAAATGATGCCAGCACAAGGAATGCGCGGTGGTAGAGGCGACATGATGATGGGCATACCGATGCTTGAAAAACTCAATCTTACCGATGATCAAGAACATAAACTAGACGTGTTACGCAGTGAATTTAAACTCGAAATGACCAAACTACGTGATCCAAAAATGATGACTAAAATGCAAGATCTTATGAGTGGTGAGAGCTTCAATAAAAAAGAGTTCATTAAACTCAACACTGAAATGCACGAAAAAATGCTCACCGTTCAAGCCGATCATATGGAAAAAGTGTTTAACATTTTAACCAAAGAACAACGCGCTGAACTTAAAATATTGATGAGCCAAAAACCAAGTAAGCCTGCTCCTGGACAAGCACCTGCCCCTGTGAGTAAATAAACACCCTTTTTTTAAGATCCTTGAGACCTCCTTACCCGAGGTCTTTTCTCCCTATCTTCTTTACATGTAAACCTCTTTTTTTTCGCATGATTCCTTTTTTTTACTTTAGACAAATAAATTGACTAGGATTATTTAGCTCTTTATGGTTACATGCTTGCTATAGTTGCATCAAAATTTATTAATATAATAATAAAGGATAGTTATGAAAATGGTGCAAGAAGCGGAGCGAAACAGGCTCAAATTTTTCCCGATTATGATGTACGCAACGGTTATGGGCATGAGTGGTTTGACCATTATGTACCAAAAAGCCGCCCTATGGTTAGGCTTTTCGGCACTGATTGGCGAAGGGTTAATGGCGATCACAACACTGCTTTTTGGTGTGATCAGCGTGATTTACATCACAAAATTTTTGAAATACAGTGTGGCTGTTAAAAAAGAGTTTAGCCATCCGGTGCGCATCAACTTTTTTGCAGCAGTTTCGATCTCAATGCTGATGTTGGCGATCATCTACAAAGAGCATTATCCTTCAGTTTCAGCCTTTTTTTGGTATCCAGGTGCGGTGTTGCATTTTTACTTAACGATGCACACAATCTCGTTTTGGATCAATAACAACCAAGAGCTCGATCACTCCAATCCTGCGTGGTTTATCCCCATTGTGGGCAATGTCCTCATTCCTGTGGCAGGCGTTGGGTTTGCAAGCCAAGGCGTTTTGCTCTATTTTTTTAGCACGGGCATCTTTTTTTGGGTGATTTTGTTTGCTATTTTGCTCAATCGCATCATCTTCCATCATCAAATGGCAAACAAATTTATGCCAACGATGTTTATTCTTATCGCACCCCCTGCGGTTGGATTTATTGCTTATGTGAAGATTTATGAAGTGATTGATACCTTTGCGATGATCTTATTTAACCTCGCACTTTTCTTTACTTTTTTAATCGCCTTTATGTACAAAAATTTCATTAAGATTAAGTTCTTCATCTCATGGTGGGCGTTTGTCTTCCCTGTGGCGGCAATGGCGATTAGCACGATGCTTATGTATCATCAAACTCAGGATTTTCCTTTGTTGGTGCTAGCCTATACGATGATCGCTGTCACAAGCGTTATTATCACGATTGTCATTTATCAAACACTGATTCACATGCAAAAAGGTGACATCTGCGTTCAAGAGTAAACCAAAATTTCAAAGGAACATTCAATGCAAAAAACAATTTTTATGGATAAATACCCACTCTATTCGTTGACGATTCAAAAAAGTGAGACAGTTTATGAAAACGCTGAGCAGATTATTGCTTATTTTAAAGAGAAGATCAGTGAGCATCCTATCGCGAAATTTATCGCGGTGTTTGACCATTATACGCATACAAAGTCGTTGGGTGGAGAGATCATGGAAGGGCTCAAAGATGCTCAAAATATCATCTTCTGCTTTGGACCGATGATCCCCAATACTAAAATCGTCGCCGTGCGCCCTCGAAGCATTGCGATCTGTGAGTTGGAAACCTCTTTTATCATCGAATTTTTAGAAGCCCCCAAAGAAGAGATGCACGCCTTGATGGAATCTTGGGCAAAAGCGCTTGTTGAAGTTAAATAGTCCTATAATCGTTTACTTGTAAGATACAAGAGCCATTACGCGCTCTTGTATCTCATCGACTTCTCTTCCTCTCTTTGTTTCTGCTTGTGAGAAGCACTCTATTTATAAAATATTAACTAATAAAAATTATAATGCAATAAAATAAATAATCAGGAAAAATCAGATGAATTTTCGATTTTGGATAGCGCTCTATCAAGAGGGTTTTAGCCATTTAGGAGTTGGAAAAACATTGTGGAAAGTGATTTTTATTAAGCTATTGGTGATGCTGGTTCTTTTCAAAGGACTCTTCTTCAACGAAACCCTGCATACGCTCTTTGATGAAGAGACGCAAAAAAGTGAGTATGTATTAGATAATTTAACAAAGGATCGAAAGTGAATGAACTCGCTTCCGTGGATTGGAGTAGGGCGCAATTTGCGCTGACCGCCATCTACCATTTTTTATTTGTTCCCTTAACGTTGGGGCTTAGTTTTTTAGTGGCGATTATGGAGACCCTGTATGTGAAAACGGGTGATCTGGAGTGGAAAAAAGCGACTAAGTTTTGGATGACACTGTTTGCGATTAACTTTGCCATCGGCGTTGCCACAGGGCTTATTATGGAGTTTGAATTTGGCACCAACTGGGCAAATTATTCGTGGTTTGTCGGGGACATCTTTGGCGCGCCGCTTGCAGTAGAGGGTATTTTAGCCTTCTTTATGGAATCAACCTTCTTTGCCGTTATGTTTTTTGGTTGGAATAAAGTCAGTAAAGGCTTTCACCTGCTTTCGACGTGGTTAGTCGCCATTGGCTCCAATCTCTCAGCTTTTTGGATTTTAGTGGCGAACGGTTGGATGCAGTATCCCGTTGGCATGGTGTTTAATCCTGAGAGTGCACGCAACGAAATGGCAAATTTTTTCGATGTTTTACTCTCTCCCGTGGCGATTGCCAAGTTTTTGCATACGGTTGCGAGTGGCTATGTGATTGGGTCGCTATTTGTGGTGGGCATCTCTGCATGGTTTTTACTCAAACAGCGCCATCTCCAGTTTGCCAAACGAAGCATGCTCGTAGGCGCATCGTTTGGTCTGCTCACTTCTATTTTTTTAACCCTTAGTGGCGATGAGAGTGCGTATCAAGTTGCACAGCATCAGCCGGTTAAGCTTGCGGCAATGGAAGGCATTTACAAAGGAGAACACCGTGCAGGCCTGCTTGCATTTGGATTTTTAAATCCTGATAAAAAACTAGGCGATGATCTGCACCCTTTTATCGGTGACATTGAGATTCCTTATATGCTCTCTTTTTTAGGATACCGCGATATTGAGGCGTTTGTGCCAGGTTTAGATGATCTGGTTTATGGCAATCCTAGCAAAGGGGTTGTATCCGCACAGGAGCGTATCGAAAGTGGCAAAATAGCGTTGGGCGCACTTAAGAATTATCGTGAAGCACGCAAAGAGGGCAATGCGGCTTTGATGCAAGAAGCGCAAACGCTTTTAACGACGCATATGCCCAATTTTGGGTATGGCTATTTGGAGAGACCTGAGCAGATCGTGCCTCCGCTTGCACTGACATTTTACACGTTTCACCTTATGGTCTCTTTGGGGATGTGGTTTTTAGCCCTGTTTATCATCGTGCTTTTTCTCTTAATGAAGCGTGAGATAATGCGCTACAAACCTGTTTTGTATGCAGCGCTTTGGAGTATTCCTCTAGGCTACATCGCCGCTGAATGCGGTTGGATTGTGGCGGAAGTTGGCAGACAGCCATGGGCGATTCAAGACTTGATGCCTGTGCGCATTGCGGCAACGAATTTAGGCAGTGGGAATGTGATGCTCTCCTTTAGTCTGTTTGCCATACTGTTTACCCTTTTGTTGATTGCTGAGATTAAAATTATGGTGAAGCAAATCGCCATCGGCCCAGATGGAGGTCACTGATGTTTGAACTACTCTCTTTTGTGCAACTGCAACAGTTGTGGTGGATTATTGTAAGCCTTTTAGGCGGTATTTTTGCATTTTTACTGTTTATCCAAGGCGGGCAAACCTTGCTCTTTTCCCTTCCTGCCAATGAAACAGAAAAAGCGATGTTGGTTAACGCTTTGGGGCGTAAGTGGGAACTTGGTTTTACCACGTTGGTTCTGTTTGGCGGTGCTTTATTTGCAGCGTTTCCTCTTTTTTATGCGACCAGTTTTGGAGGTGCGTATTGGGTGTGGCTTGCCATTTTGTTCTGCTTTATCATTCAAGCGGTCAGTTACGAATACCGCAAAAAACCCGATAATTTTTTAGGAACAAAAACGTACGAATACTTTTTGTACCTCAATGGCAGTGTAGGTGTTTTACTCTTAGGCATTGCGATCAGCACTTTTTTTAGTGGGGCAGCATTTCATCTGGATGAAAACCATTTTGTCTTTTGGGATAATTCCTTGAGAGGCTTAGAAGCGCTAAGCAACCCTTTTAATTATCTTTTAGCCTTCACCCTTTTCTTTCTTTCACGTATTGGGGCTGGGCTTTATTTTATCAATACACTGGATCACGATGCTTTACATGTAAAGATCAAAACGATGTTAAAATCGCAGACACTGCTCTTTTTGCTCTTTTTTGTAAGCTTTATGGGCTGGATTCTAACCAAGGAGGGATTTGCGTATGATCCACTCACCAAAGTAGTGATGATCATACCGTACCATTATGCCAACAGTTTTGTCCAAATGCCGTTTGTCTTAGCGCTGTTTAGCGTGGGGGTTTGTTTGGTTGTTTTGGGAGTATTGCGCGCCCTTTTGAGTGCTAGTAAAACAAGCATTAAGCCTTTTGGTGTGGGTGTTGTCTTGACGGTGATGGCACTGTTTCTCATTCTTGGGTTGAACCATACCGTTTTTTACCCCTCGTTGAGCGATCTGCAAAGTTCATTGCATATTGAAAATGCGAGCGGAAGCGTGTACACGCTGACCACGATGAGTTATGTGGGTTTGATGATTCCCTTTGTTGTGGCATACATTGCGTACGCATGGTATGCGATGAATCGTGTCAAAATTACAGAAGCAGAGATGAACGACTCTAGCGAACATCATTATTAGGAGCATCGTATGGATTACACACATTCCCTCTTGTGGCTATTGACATGGCCACTGCTGATTGGGGCGAGTTATGGATTTGTTCGTTTAAATCTCTCTATTTTTAAAGATGAATAAGGGATTTTCCTTTATTCGTCCCCCTTCGTTGCGCTCTTTTAAAGAAAAGTGAGACAAATTCAGTATAATAGTAAAAAAGTTCTAAGGTCATAGAATGATTAATGTTTTGATGATAGAAGATGATGCTGAGTTTGCTGAAATCTTAAGTGAATACCTCGCGAAATACAATATCAAAATTACCAATTATGAAGACCCTTATTTGGGGTTAACCGCAGGCATTAAAAAGTACGATTTGCTGATTTTAGATCTGACGTTACCAGGGATGGATGGACTTGAAGTCTGCAAAGAGATCGTAGCGAAGTACGATATTCCTATCATTATCTCCTCGGCACGCAGCGATATTAGCGACAAAGTGATTGGGCTTCAAATTGGGGCGGATGATTATTTGCCAAAACCGTACGATCCTAAAGAGATGTACGCGCGCATTCAAAGCTTGATTCGCCGTTACAAAAAGAGCTCGACGCTTGAAGATCAACAAGGTGCCAGTGTTTTTTTGGTCGATGAAAAACGCCATGAGATTTCGTTTAAAAATGAAGTCTTAAGCCTTACACCTGCGGAGTATGAGATTCTCTCGTATATGATCAAGCAAAATGGTTTTTCGATTTCACGTGAGCAGCTAGTCTACAACTGCAAATCACTCAAAGATAAAGGTTCTAAGAGTTTAGATGTCATCATCGGACGTTTACGTGCTAAAATCGGCGATGACTCGAAGAGTCCTGAATACATCCACTCGGTTCGAGGCATTGGGTATAAGCTGGTTGGATGATTAAAAACTCGATTCTGAACAAGATCAGCGCGATCTTTTTTCTCTCACTCTTTTTGTTGGCGATGTTTTTTACACTTTTGTTGGAGCATCAAAGCGATAAAAACTTAGACACGATGAAACAGCGCCAAATTCAATCGGTCAATTACCTGTTGGTGATGTACCGCAACAATGTCCAGCCTCAGGATATTGAAGAGTACTTTAATAACTTTGGGCTCAAAAAAGTCTCCAGCAAACACCTTCGCGATTCAGTGTTAGAGCGTGGGGTGGTTATTTTTCAAAAACTCTCACCGATCAGTCGTTTCTCTTCCATTGTCTACAATGATCGCTACTATCTTTTCATCGATAACTTTGAATCAAGCGTGCTTTTGGAGAGTCAAGACTATAAAAATTTTAACGAGAGTTTGTGGGTTGTTTTTGTGATAGCGCTTCTAATTTTGCTTTACATGTACATCTCTATTTTTAAAAGTATTGCTCCGTTGAAAACACTCAGCTCTCAAATACGCAAGTTTGCTTCGGGAGATCTTGAGATTGAATGCAAGAGTGAATCCAATGATGAGATCGGTGAAGTTGCCAATGAATTTGATCGAGCCGTGAAGAAAATCCACGATCTCATTAACTCTCGACAACTTTTTTTACGTACCATTATGCACGAGCTCAAAACGCCTATTGGCAAAGGGCGCATCGTCGCGGAGATGTTAGAGGATGAGACGGCTAAAAAGCGCTTGATTGGAGTTTTTGGACGGCTGGATCTGCTCATTTCAGAGTTTTCAAAAATCGAGCAGATTACCTCAAAGCGTTACGATTTGAGTCTGAAAGAGTATTCGCTTTTACATGTAATCGATCAAGCGATTGATCTTCTGATGCTGGATGAGAAAAAGAGGGAAGATCAGGTAAAAGTGGAGGGCGATTTTGATTTTAAAGTCACGGTTGATTTTGATCTGATGGCATTGGCGCTTAAAAACCTGATGGACAACGCGATGAAACACAGCCTCAACCACCGTGTTTACGTGAAAAGTGAAGGGCAAAAAGTGATCATTGCCAATGAAGGAGAGCCACTTAAAATGGCGATTGAGGAGTATTTTCAACCTTTCGTTTCAGGCTCTAAAGCGTGCGGAAGTGGACTGGGCTTGGGGCTTTACATCGTTAAAAATATTGTGGCACAGCACGGGTTTGAGGTGCTGTATGCCTATAAAGAGGGCTTTCACACGTTTAGTATCGATTTTTCCAAAGAGTGTGCGTTATGATGCGAGGGTTAGAGAAGTTCAATAAACTGGTTGAGGCGTTTGAAAAACTCCCGACCGTTGGTCGAAAATCCGCCGTTCGCTTTGCTTACCATTTGGTTTTGAATGACACGTTCTCAGCGATGAAGCTCTCCAATGCAATTGAGAGTGCGATTAAAAGTATTCGCAAATGCGAGCGTTGTGGAGCCCTGAGCGAGCATGAAATTTGCGATATTTGCCTTGATGAAAGACGTGATGCTCAAAAGCTCTGCATTGTGGAGAGTGCGAAAGATATTTTTGTGCTTGAAGAGCATAAACTCTTTGAAGGGCGTTATTTTGTTCTCTCTGACTTGGAAGAGCAGACACTGAGTAAGCTTGAGAGGATCGTGCACGAAGGGATCACCGAGATGATTTTTGCGCTTACCCCTTCCTTAGTCAATGACGCACTGATTTTATTTATCGAAGATAAGCTCAAAAACCATGCTTTGCAGTTTACCAAGATCGCCCAAGGTGTTCCCACAGGCGTCCATCTGGAAAATGTCGATATGCTCTCCCTCTCTAAAGCGCTAGAATCGCGCACCAAAACCTAAACGCTACACCTCTTCGGTTGGTTTGAAAAAAGTGTAACGATTTTTGCCCGCTTGCTTAGCGGCGTACATGGCTTTATCTGCATCAAGGATGAGCTCATCCGCTTGGCGTGTGTCGCGAGGATAGAGGCTAATCCCAATACTTGCAGAGATACGAAGTTCAATACCATGAATGTCAATGACTTCATTCATCGCTTCTAGGATGCGTTGCACAATGATGGTGCATTCACTGGCTTCCTCTAAGTTGGTCAAGAGCGCTACAAACTCATCGCCTCCTAGGCGTGCAATGGTCTCATTTTTGCGCAACAATGAGGCAATGCGTTGGGAAGCCGTGATCAGAAGTTCATCCCCAACACTGTGCCCATAGGTATCATTAACTTCTTTAAAGCCATCCAAATCAATGTATAAAACCGCTAAAGAGGTGCTGTAACGCTCTGCTTCTGCAATGGCTTGTTTAAGTCTATCTTGCAGTAAACTACGGTTGGGAAGCGAGGTGAGTGCATCGTGTTGTGCGAGATGTTCTAACGCTTTTTCATGCTCTTTGATGGTGGATATATCCGTAAAAAGGGCTACAAAATTTTGAATTTCCCCTTCGCTGTCTTTAATCGCACTGATTGTAAGCATCTCTGCGTAAATACTGCCATCTTTTCGACGATTCCAAATCTCTCCTTGCCAATTTCCAAAGGTAGAAATGCAGTGCCACATCTGAATGTAAAAAGGCATCTCTTGTCTTCCTGATTTTAAGATGCGAGGGTTTCGACCGATAATTTCATCGCGTTGATAGCCTGTAATGCGAACAAAAGCATCATTGGCTTCAATAATAGTGCCATAAGGATCGGTGATAATAATACCTTCTCTGGCATGGGTAAAGACATTGGCGGCGAGTTGAAGCTTGGCATCACTCTTACTCTTCTCAATGGCAAGGGAGATGAACTGGACTTCATCTTCAAGCAGTTTCATCTCACGCGGTGTAAGTGGCTTATTGTGCAAAGAGCAGAGGATCAAATATCCCAGAAACTGTTTGGATGCAGAGACAATAGGATTGATCCAGCAGTGTTGATTTTGCTCATGCGCTGCCATCTTCTCATCCTGCCAAGGTTCATGCGCTAAGGCACTTAACAGGTGTGGTTTTGGCTCTAAAGCGAGCAGTTGGGTTAAAAAGTGGTTATCGCTGTGGGCTGCTTGAATCAGTGCCGTGTTTACATAGTGTAGCTCATTGGAGGTCGCTCCTAGATTGAGTTGATGATGGGTTTCATCCAAAAGAAGAATGCTACACCCAATGCAGCGGTGATGAATGGATTCAATATCGCCTACGATGACATGTAAAATAGAAGAGAGTGGTGACATATGTGCCATCATCTGTAAAATATGTTTATGGTGGATTTCGTATTGCTGAGTGTATTGGCGCTCATCAATATTGGCGATCACACCGACAAGCCCAATTTGCTTGCCTTTTGCATCGTAAAAAGGTTTGCATGTCAGGCGCCCCCAAAAGATGCTGCCATCTTCTTTGTAGTAGATGCGCTCTAAATCCACAGAGTCTATTGTGTTGGCAAGAAGTGCTACCATCTTTTGTCTGCTCAGTTCTCGCTCTCGTGGGTGAATGAGCTCAACATACTGTTTACCAAGCAGTGCTTCGAGTGGGTATAAAAACATCTCTTGCATGCGTTGATTGGCTTGGATGATGCGCCCTTCAGGGTTGATCAAGAAGATGGCAACACTGGAGGTATCCAAGATTTGCTTAAAGAAAATTTCCTGCTCAGCAAGCATTTGTGTAGCGCTGCTGGGTGGCAATAGTCTTTGGATAAGTTTAGAAACAAGGCTCATACAACGCTCTCTTTGAAAAATGTTACAGGTAGTTTAGCGCGTAGTGTAACATAAAATTTGGAATTATGAAATGGATTTTTAGCGTTTTTGATCTAAAAAATAAATTTAATATATTAATAAAATAAATAAGTAAAAAATAAGATTTTTAAACTCTTTTTGCCTCAATGACCATCTGATCGAGGATGGTGAAAAGCTCTTTACTTTTCAGTTCAATCACTCTAAAATTCTCTAAAATGTTTTCCGTTTTTTCCACGCAGTTTCCTTGCGCAATGCACGCCAAAGAGGTGCGTACCTTCTCATGGACACTGTGATGAGGCTCTTCTAAGAGAGGATAACTTGCCACACTACTAAAGGCTTTTTTGCCATCACCCACTTCGTACCATTATCCTAGTCGGCATTGATGATGATCTCCAAATGTGGTTTTTGCATCATTTTTAAAGAGAGTATTATAGGCATTGAGTTTGAAGATAATATGGTCAAGCTTAGCAAGTTCAATAAAAATATCATACGAAATCAGAAGATTTTCACGACGAATGGCATTGGCGTTGGTCGTGAGCTCTCCTAAACTCTCTTTAAAGCATTCGACCTCCTGTACGGAAGCTTTGACATACGTTTCCGTACTTTCACTGCTCTCGACCATTGTTTCGGCATTTTGCTTTAGAATGTTGATCGCAGTACTTTGGTGAACATTTTGAACGACGATGGATGTTTGGTCATTCAGTTTTAAAATGGATTGCAATGTTCCAATGGTTGTCTGCATGGTTGGTTGAATGGCAAGGCTTCCATGAATCGCCCCTTCACTCATCAGATCGGTCAGCGAGATCATGAGTTGGGATCGCTTCATATGTTGATGAATCTGTTCATTCGCCTCTTTGATCTTCTTCTCTTCCTCCTTGGCAAGAAGAACATTCTGTTCAAATTTATCAAAAAGAAGGTTGAAATTACGAGATGTTTGCGCGATTTCGTCGCTACTCACAATGGCTAAACGGTTGGAGAGATCACCTTGTTCGGATGCTAGGGATTCGGCAATGGATTTGAGGCGATTGATATTTTTTAGAATGGATCTGCTGGTCAATGCTAAAATGCTCAGCAGAAGAAAAACACCCAAAAATGCTGTGAGCAAAAGCGTTATAAATCCTCTCTGAAGTGCGCTATCGGCACGTGCCTCATCTTTTTGCGCTTCTTGGTTGGCAAGAATCACCAGTTGATCGACGTAGTTTCGATGCGTGTCATATGCTGTTTTGAGTTTTCCCAGCACCAGCGCTTGGGCTTTGTTAAGATCGTGGGTATCTATGGCAGGTAAAAACTCTTTTTCGGTGATTTCAAAATAGCTTAATGCGGAGTTTTTAACCTCATTAAGCACCAATTTTTTCATGGATGATTCAACGTCACTCTCAAACCAGTATGCTTGGCGATTCATAAACTCTTTCTTTAACGCGAGTAATTTTGTTTTAAGTTCGGCAATCTGTGCGGTGTCACTTGTGAGCATAGCGTATGTAATCAAGCGGGTTTCGATGATATGCTCAGGCGGAGGGAGAATGTCGGCAAGCAGGTCTTTGGAGAGAATAATTTTGGTGTAGAGCTCACCTTTAATTTGCACGGCATTGATGGTGATAAATGAGACTCCAATGACCAGTGCCACGACGAGCATGCTGAGGATAGCTGCTAGAATTAACCGTAGTTTTATGGTCATCATAGAGCCTTGGATTAAAATGTAGACCATTAAAAGCTTTAAAATATCGTATATGCACTATCTATTCCAATGCGATAAAGTATTATAAGATAAACTTACAAAATTTTTTTAAAAATATTATTAGTGTCGTGAAGGAGGGGAAAAAAGTCTCTGGGTATGTCAAAGGGAAGCTTACATCTAAACGTCCCTCCGCTTTTTAAGCACTGTATTTGTGACGCAGTTCTTTTTTATCGACTTTGCCAACGCTGGTTTTATCGATACTTTCGACACATTTTATTTTCAAGAGCATGCTTTCACGTGCCATAATTCCTTTGTGAATAAATTCCTTAGTGTGCAGCAGCAGCTCTTTATCGCTAAGGGATTTTGTGGGATCTTTCACGACCAGTGCAAGCGGTCGCTCTCCCCATTTTTCATCATCAATCCCAATCACAGCGACCTCTTTGACAGAGGGATGTTGATTGATGATGTCTTCAAGCTCAAGTGATGAGACCCATTCACCACCCACTTTAATGATGTCTTTGACGCGATCGGTGATCTTAATGTAGCCTTTTTCATCGATGTTTGCCATATCGCCCGTGTGCAAATACCCACCGTGCCACAGCACTTCAGAGTTTTTTTGATCTTTAAAATAGCCTTGTGTCAGCCATGGTGAACGCACCACAATTTCTCCTGTGCTGATGCTATCCCTTGGAAGTTGGTTCATCTGCTCATCCACCACGTGAATCTCCACAAGTCCCATCGGACGACCCGTTTTGATGCGAATATCGCTTTGCGCGTCATCATTCATCTCCAACATCTCAGGCGTAAGTTGCGCAAGGCTTAAAATTGGGCAGGTTTCACTCATGCCATACCCTGTGAACATATCGATCCCTCTTCGGAGTGCTTCTTTGCACATTGCTTTGGGAAGGGCTGCTCCTCCAATGATGACTTTCCAGCCTTTGAGATTGACTTCATTAATTTTTGGGGAGTTAAAAAGCATGTGCATGATTGTTGGAACACAATGCGAGAAAGTGACTTTTTCTGTCTCGATCAGCTCTAAAAGCAGGTCAGGAATGTAACGACCTGGATAGACTTGCTTAACCCCAAGCATCGTTGCAACATAAGGCAATCCCCATGCGTGGACATGAAACATCGGTGTGATCGGCATATACACATCGTATTGGTGAAAACTTCCTTGTTGTGGAGCTGTTCCGAGCGTGGAGAGAACGCCTAGAGTATGAAGGAGAAGTTGGCGATGGGTAAAGTAGACACCTTTGGGAAGACCTGTCGTTCCTGTGGTGTAAAACGTTGTTGCACGGGTGTTCTCATCAAAGTCTGGAAAGTCGAAAACATCGGCACTTTGCGCAAGAAGCGCTTCGTATTCACCGTTTACATGTAAAGAGGTTGAAGGGATTGTTTCATCGTCCGATAAAACAATAAAATGCTCCACATCCAGCCTTCCTTTGATCTGCTCAAGGATGGGCAAAAAGTCGGTATGCGCTAAGATCACATCATCTTCGGCATGGTCAATCGTGTAGAGAATCTGCTCAGGGCTGAGACGAATATTGATTGTGTGTAAAATGGCTCCTAGCATCGGAATCGCAAAATAGCACTCCAAATAACGGTGCGAGTCATAATCCATCACCGCGACCGTATCGCCTTTTTTCACGCCCAGAGCACTGAGCATATGCGCCAGTTTATGCACACGTTTTTTAAACGTTGCGTAGGTAAAACGCTTCTCCCCACGGTAGACGATCTCTTGTTTAGGGTCGAAATAAATTGGAGCATTGAGGATGTTTTTAATCAAGAGTTGATACTCATGCGCATAAGGATTTTTCAGGGTATTTTCAAGTTGCACACGCTCTCCTTGGGTAAAATTTAGAGATCAAACGCAGGGCGCATCAACGATTCGATCGTTTTAACGTCATAATGGTTAGAGAAGAAAAGGTTAAACGCAAGAACTCCTTGGTATAAAAGCATCTCTTTACCATCTTTACATGTAAGCTGATGGCTTCGTGCGAGTTCTAAAAAAGGGGTTGGTTTATTGTAAATCACATCAAAAGCGTATTTGGCGTCTTGAAACAGAGTCTCTAAGAGCGCTTTGTCACACGGGTACGCTTCCTCTTTGAGTCCTGCTGAGGTGGTGTTGATGATGAGGTCATACGCTTTACATGTAAAGGTTTCCCAAGTGTTACATGTAAAGCCTTTGGCTTCAAAAAAAGAGAGTCGAGAGGAGGATCGGTTGAGAATGGTGGTTTCGATGTGGTGTGTTTTTAAAATCATCGCAATCGCTTTTGCCGTTCCTCCTGCTCCTAAAATCAGGGCATTGCGAAGCATGCCAAAGCTTTTGATCGCTTCGTAAAAGCCTTCAGCATCGGTGTTGTAGCCGATGACGCGCGCTCCTTCACGGACCAGCGTGTTGACCGCGCCAATCTCTTTGGCAAGCCCTCGCACTTCGTCGCATTGCGCATACGCTGCCTCTTTATGGGGGACGGTAACATTTGCCCCTTGAAGATTCATCGCACGAAACGCGGAGAGCAATTTTTCAGGCTCTTTAATGGCTTTGCGCACATAACAACCATCGAGTTCTAACGCCTGCAAAACGGTGTTATGAAGTCTTGGAGAGATCGAATGCGTAACAGGGTCGCCAAAAATACTAAAGAGTAACATGAGTATGCTACGCTTTTAGGTCATCAAGTGAACTGGTCATGGCACCTAGTTTATTGGTCACTTCGAGGTATTCAAGCTCAGGGTTGCTATCGGCTACAATACCGCCTCCTGCTTGAAAAATGATCTTCTCTTCATCAAGGTAAGCGGTTCGAATCATAATGCAGCTGTCCATATTGCCATCGAATCCAAAATAACCCGCTGCTCCACTGTAAAAGCTTCGCTTCAAACCTTCAAAATCGCTAATAAGCTCCATTGCCCGAATCTTAGGCGTTCCGGTCATCGTTCCAGCCGTAAAGGTGGCTGCAAAAAGATCAAACATGTCGTATTTGGCATCGAGCACTGCTTCGATGTCGCTGACCATGTGCATGACGTGAGAATAACGCTCGACACGCATCATCTCTTTCACTTTCACACTGCCCACTTTTGCCACGCGTCCAAGGTCATTGCGTCCAAGATCGATCAGCATCAGATGCTCCGCACGCTCTTTTTCATCACTGAGCATCTCTTTTTCGTACGCCATATCTTTCTCATACGTCGATCCGCGTTTGCGTGTGCCTGCAATCGGACGAAGCGTTATGCGCCCATCTTTGAGCCCGATCATCACTTCAGGAGAACTGCCGATGATCGCAAATGTGGGATAGGAGAGGTAAAACATGTATGGCGATGGATTTTTCTGACGCAAAATGCGGTAAAAACTGAGACGATCAATTTGTGCGTATTGCGTAAAACGATTCGACATCAAAATCTGAAAAACATCCCCACTGCGAATCATCTCTTTAGCTTGTGCCACCATCTCAAAAAAGTGCTCTTTGGAAAGCGCAAACGAGCTCTTGCTTTTATCGACAATCGCTGTTTGAATCGGAATGTGATGATGAGGCTCTTTAAGGGTTGCCTCAATGGCATCCAGTTGAGCTACAATGTGAGGTACAAATGTGCTTAGGACAAGTGTATTGGTTTTATGCGAAAAGGTACAGACGAGTTTGGGACGCATCAGGTCGATTTCGGGAATGTGAAGCTCATCTTTGAGTCCATCCATGTGTGAGCGTAAACGTGGTTCAAAAATTTTCACGGCATCATAACCGATGTAACCGATAAAACCATCTACAAAGCCAACACCTAGCTCTTTGGCATAGTTTTGGTAGAGTGTTTTATCCAGTTCTGCGTAGCGTTTTTTTAAAAAGGTAAATGGGTTAGCGCCTAAATCGTGAGAGATGCCCTCTTCATCGATGTGTACCGCCAGATCATTTTGATGAATAACACGCTCACGTGCGCCAATAAAGAGAAAACTAAAGTTGCCATCGTTGTTGTTGATGGCACTTTCAAACAAAAAGCAGAGCTCACCTTGAAAATAATCCTGCAATTTTGCAAAGATCGTAATTGGGGTGAGCTGATCGAAGAGAATTTTACGAGAGCTTAGCACCTTATTTCACCCGGTATATAAATGCGTTTTTATTGACACTGGAGCGAATGAGGACAAGTGCACTCTCCGCATCGCTTGATTTGGCATACGGTCCAATTAAGATTTTCGTCACTTTATTGCCATTAACCACGGTCGTGTAGAGTTTGTACTCAAACCCTTTGGACTTAATGTCGTTCAGCTGTTTGGCATCAGGTGTGGTCGCAACAGCGCCTATTTGAACATAAATTCCTGCATCGGCACTTCCGCTAGTAGGTGCTTTTTCGCTAGAGCTCACTTCGGTACTGCGAAGCAGAGGTTGTGCTTTTGTCGCCTCTTTTTTAGGCTCTTCTTTCACTTTAGAAGGAAGGGTCTCTTTGACAGAAGGGGTTGTTGCTGGCGTAGCTGTTTTCTCGGTCTCTTTTGCCTCTTCTTGTTTTTGCGCCTCTTTCTCTTTGAGGGTTTTGATCATATCTTCAAAACTCTCTTTTTTAGGGTTTTCCTCAATAATTGGCACTTGCTTAAAGAGTTGGTCATCTTTAGGAATTTGTGTCTCTTGGGTTGGCTCTGGCGGTAAAATAAGTTTCGACGTATCTTTGCCTTCGTCTTTGTTTGCTACTTTCATGCTTGCGAGTGCGACTAAAAAGACAAGAATCAAAAAAGCAACTAAAATAAGGATACGCTTCATCCTAAGGGTCTTATTATCCCCTTTTTCTAACACAATATCACTAAGCTCATTTCTATTTTCCATCGGTTCTCCTTAGAATGATGTTATCACTACATATGCTTCGACCAAGAAGCGCCTCGCTCTTTTTGGTACAAGTCATAAGGCAGTGCCAAAATGTTAAACTCTTTTGGAAGCTCCTGTGTTGGGAACATTCTCCACTCGCGCGGAAGCTTTTGGGAGAGTTTGGCTGAGAGCATTTTAGCGATCTGATACCCCTCTTGCAAGGTAGTATGGCCTTTATGAACATACAGATGTAGATGATCTTCCGTTTTACTTTTATACGCCGTAAAATTGATGAATCCCTCTTCTCTAAGCAAAAGTTGTGCCCTATGCCAAAATCGCTCGGTGTTTCTTCCGTTATAGTCAAAAACGATGTTTTCGACTTTGTCAAAGCGGTTAATCAGCGAGTGCGCAACCGTAATTTTGCCATCAAGATGATCTTTGATGATACTGTTGTTCAGAGGCTGATTAATACGCTCGTATTTATCAAAAAAGACTCTCCCTCCAAAATCGATCTTTTGGACAATGTTGTCACGTTTGATCCAATAGTGATCGGTAATCATTTTGATAAGAGAGACGTCAATATTGTACATAATTTCCCTTAGTAGGTTGGTCTGTCGTAAATAATAAAGTTGCTTGCAAGCGCTTTCATCTCATCTTTAATCTTTACATGTAACGCTTCATCGTTGATATTATCCAGCACATCGGCAATTTTATTGGCGATGATTTCAAACTCTTTCTCTTTCATACCACGCGCGGTTAAAGCAGGTGAACCGATGCGAACACCGCTGGTGACAAACGGGCTTCTGGTTTCGCCAGGAACGGTGTTTTTATTGACCGTAATGCCAGCACGTCCCAATGCCAAATCAGCCTCTTTACCGCTAAATTCTTTGTTCAAAAATGAAACAAGTACCAAATGGTTATCGGTACCGCCACTCACGATGTCATAGCCACGTTTAATGAGCACGTCTGCCAAAACTTTGGCATTGGCACGAACTTGTTTGGCATACACTGTCCACTCTGGCTTAAGGTTTTCAGCAAACCCAACCGCTTTAGCCGCAATCACATGCACCAAGGGACCACCTTGAATACCTGGGAAGATCGCGCTATTGACTTTCTTAGCGATCTCTTCATCGTTAGTAAGAATGATGCCACCACGAGGTCCACGAAGTGTTTTGTGCGTTGTTGAAGTTACAATATGGCAGTGTGGGAATGGACTTGGATGCTCACCTGCTGCTACAAGACCTGCAATGTGCGCGATGTCGGCAAAAAGATACGCACCGACTTCATCGGCAATCTCTCTAAATTTAGCAAAATCAATCTCGCGTGGGTACGCACTGGCACCACAAACGATCATTTTAGGTTTGACAATGTGCGCGATTTCTCTCACTTTATCATAATTGATGCGACCATCCAGCTCTACGCCGTAAAAGAAACTCGAATACGTTTTACCTGAACTGCTCACTTTTGCACCGTGTGTTAAGTGACCACCGTGGCTTAGATCCATACCTAAAATTTTATCATAGGGCGTAAGAAGCGCTTGGTAGACACCTTGGTTGGCTTGACTACCCGAGTTTGGTTGAACATTGGCATAGGTACATCCAAAAAGCTGACACACGCGATCAATCGCCAGTTGTTCTACCGCATCGGCAAATTCACAACCACCGTAGTAGCGTTTTGCAGGATAACCTTCCGCATATTTGTTCGTAAAAACACTGCCCATCGCTTCCATAACAGCAGGATAGGTGAAGTTTTCGCTGGCAATCATCTCAAGGTGATCGCATTGGCGGTGCAACTCTTTTACGGTCAAGTCATAAACAACAGGGTCAACAGTTTTTAAAATACTCATTTTTATTCCTCATCTTTTTGTGTTAAATCATCGCTCTCACCAAGGGGTTTCATGGCAGGGAACAAAATGACATCTTTAATCGACATCTCATTGGTGAGTAACATCGTCAAACGATCAATTCCTAACCCTTGTCCTGCGGTTGGCGGTAAGCCATACCCTAGAGCGTAGACATAATCTTCATCCATCTCATGGGCTTCATCATCACCGGCATTTTTAGCCTGCAACTGTTTTGCAAATCGTTCGTATTGATCCAAAGGATCGTTCAGTTCGTTAAATCCATTGGCGATCTCTCGCCCAGCAATGAAGAGCTCAAAGCGCTCTGCAATGTTTGGATCAATTTCACTGCGACGTGCGAGGGGGCTAATTTCAATCGGATAATCCATGATGAACGTTGGATCAATCAGTTTTTCTTCCACAAAAAGGTCAAAAAGTTCTTCGTAGAGTTTACCAAGGCTTAGGTTTTTTTCAACTGTAAACCCTTTATTGGTAATATAGGTCACAATTTGAGCACGATCATCCAAAATTTGATCAGGAATATCACCGATTTCTGCAAGCGCTGCTCTAAAGCCAATTTTACGGAATGGTTTTGAAAAATCGATTTCGAAATCACCATAAGGGAGTTTACGAGGGAGTTTGAGTTTTTTGAGGAGCACATCAAACATCTCTTCAGTCAGACGCATTAAATCATGGTAGTTATGGTACGCCCAGTAAAATTCAATCATCGTAAATTCAGGGTTATGGGTTTGATCCATCCCTTCGTTTCTAAAATTACGATTGATCTCAAAAACCGCTTCAAAACCTCCTACTACAAGACGTTTAAGGTAAAGTTCGGGTGCAATGCGAAGGTAACGATCAACACCAAGCGCATTATGATGGGTGATAAAAGGCTTCGCATTAGCCCCTCCTGCAATGGGGTGCATCATAGGAGTTTCAACCTCCAAGAAGTCTCTCTCTTCAAAGAAATGACGAATCTCGCTGACAATTTTACTTCTGATTTTAAAGGTTTTGCGCACATCCGCGTTCATAATCATATCGAGATAACGTTTACGGTATCTGAGCTCTTTATCTTGGAGACCATGAAACTTCTCAGGAAGCGGTACAATGGACTTGGTAGCGACTTCAAGTGTGTTTACATGTAAAGAGAGTTCACCCGTTTTGGTGACAAATGGAAAGCCCGTCACACTGATGATGTCACCCACTTCAACGAGTTTTTTGGCTTCATCAAACCATGCTTCACCGATCGACTCACGGCTAAAATAGATTTGAAGCAGCCCTTGTTCATCTTCGATTTTTGCAAACGCGGCTTTTCCCATATGGCGTAAAAATTTAATACGTCCTACAACGGTATTGTTCTTGTTCTCATCACGTTTGAGTTCACTCTCAATCACATATTCATAACACTCTAAAAACTCTTTGGTACTGGTGTCTTTGATAATATTGTGCCTGTAAGGGTTGTGACCAAGAACTTGGAGCGCTTTTCCCTTCTCGATACGTTGTTGTTGGTATTGGTCCTGAAATAACAAATTGCTTCCTCTTTTCTAAATATTAGCTTTTTTCTTTAGCACATTTTTCGCAAAGACCACGTAGTTGCATCAAATGGCTGGTGATGTGAAAGTGATTCGCTTTCGCGATCTCTAGTTGAAGTTGTTCGATTTTATCGTTTTGAAATTCGATGATAAGCCCGCATGTTTTGCAAATCATATGATCATGATGGGGTTTGTTGGCAAGCTCAAATTTTTTACCTGCCACGCCAAAAGAGATGGACGTGACCATGAGGGACTCTTCCAAAAGGTTCAAAGTGCGATACACCGTAGCGATCCCAATGTTCAGTTCTGGGTACGTGCTTTTAAGAAAAATATAGAGATCCTCAGGGGTAAAATGCTCATTTCGCTCGTACAAGGTTTTTAAAACAACTTCGCGTTGTTTGGTAAATTTTAAACTATTGTTTTTCAAGAGCTCTTTAAAGTTGGCGAGTAAAGAGCTGTATTCAAGATTTTCAAATGCACTCATTGTGTAACCTTTCTTAAGGATTTGTTGAATTATCGACTTTAGGCTGAAGGCTTTCAAACATCGTATTGGTATCTAATTTTACAATATAATTGCCCATCTCCAAAAAGAGAGGATACATACTACTTTGAGTAACATAAGGCTCCATTTTGGATTTGACAAATTCAATGTTACTGAGTGTCACAGCAAGCACTGAGAAGACCAAAAAGATTTTCATGCTTCCCACCGCAAAACCTGCTAATTTATCGATCATACCAAGTCCACTAAGGCTCAATGCTTGCGCGATAAGGTAGCCCAAAAAGATACACGTAATCCATACAACAATTAAAACTGCAATAAAACCAAAAAGATACAAAGAGGCTTGGTTTCCAAAAACAAAAAGATGATCATTAATCATGTGACCAGCAACAGGTGCATAACGTGAGGCGAAATAGATACCTCCAATAATGCCTAAAAGACCAAAAACTTCTTTGACAAAGCCATTAATAATACCTTTAATACCTAAAATAAGCACTAAAGCCAATGAGATAATGTCAAACATGGAAAAATTCGCCATTAATAGGTGCTCCTAAAACAATTTTTGCCACTTCGTTTGGCTTCATTCAGTGCTTTGTCTGCTTTATCTAAAAGATCATCCGCACTCATGGTGTGTCTATGAGAGCAGATACCTGCACTGAGTGTCAAATGAATGTCGTGGTTTTTGTAGAGTAATTTACTATCACTCGTCTCTTTAATAATGCGATCAACAATTTTGGTCGCCTCTTCGAAAGAGGTGCGGTTAAGAATCACCACAAACTCTTCTCCTCCGTAACGGTAGATGCGTGTTCCACGACGAAGCGAGTTTTGAATCAGTTTGGATAAAAAGATCAGTGTTTTATCCCCTGCAATATGTCCAAAAGAGTCGTTGATCTGTTTAAAATCATCGGCATCAAACATGACAAGGTGCATGTCCATATCTTTCTCTTTTCCAAAACTGAGCACCTCTTCTAAGTCTTTCACCAAGACTCTGCGGTTATGTGCTTTGGTCAGAGGGTCGATGTTGGATTCACGCTCCAATCGTTCCACTTCCAATTTGAGCTTTGCGATGGTTTCATCGGCTGCTTGCAACTCGTGGAAAATTTTATCTTGGAAATGGTCAAATGCTTGAAGAATTTGGTGGGTATCCACACTTTCATAGTCTCGTTTAATGTTATCAATATTAATGGCGGTCTCATCGGAGATGAATCTAAGATTGTCATTGGTTTTGACAAACTCTTCAAGCCCTTTTTTCATTAATCCAAAGCAGTTTTCACTTAAAAGTTCTTCCTGCCCTGCATTGGAAAAAAGATAACTGTGTTTTTTTGAAAGGTCTAAAATTTCGGCATCGCCGTTTGTTTGCATCGTCTCGACAAAGGTATCGTGATAATATTTGGGATAGGGGGGAATATTTAAATCTTTGAGCTTTGCAAATGTCTCATCGGCCAGTTGAAAAACCATCTCTGCGATATGATTGCCATTGTTCATGTCCATAGGTGCCTTTTTACCCATTATTTTAAATTTTAGTGCTTTAGTATAGCCTGAATTAGCTGTAATATTAGTAAAACCTTTGCGTTAGATGCCCATATTGTTTAAGAGCTCCTGCGGTTGTGTCGAGTAACGAATGGCATCCTCTTTGGTAATCAGGTTTGCTTTGAGATGTTTCATCATGGCTTGGGTTTGGGTGACCATACCTGTTTTTTGCTGATTGAGTTGCATTTGTGAGTAAATTTGATGAATCTTATTTTCACGAATAAGGTTTGCAATTGCCGCATTGTTAATCATGATTTCATGAATGGCAACCCTTCCTCCACCGACTTTTGGCAAGAGGCTTTGCGAAATAATAGCGTACAGCGACGTTGCTAGCATATTGCGTACTTGTACCTGTTCAGGGCCATCAAAACTGTCAACAATTCTATTGATCGTTTGAACAGCAGAGTTGGTGTGTAAGGTTCCTAAAACCAAGTGACCTGTCTCAGCTGCGGTAATAGCTGTACTAATGGTCTCTTGATCTCGCATCTCACCCACAAGGATAATGTCTGGATCTTGGCGAAGTGAAAATTTGAGCGCCTTTGCAAAACTTTTGGTATCTTCACCCACATTGCGGTGCGAAAAGAGGCACTTTTTGTTGCTATGAATAAACTCCACGGGATCTTCAATAGTAATAATATGGCGATGTTCAAAAAGGTTAATTTCATTTAACAGGGCTGCTAAGGTGGTTGATTTACCGCTTCCCGTAGGCCCTGTGACTAAGATAAGCCCTTTTTCGCGTTTAATCAGCTCTTTAAACACGATAGGAGCATTAAGATCATCCAAAGAAGGAATTTCAATAGGAATAATCCTAAATGCGGCGGCTAAATCACCGTTGATCGTGTAATAGTAGTTCGCGCGAAAACGACCAATGTCAGGAAACATGATTGCAAAATCGAGCTCTTTCTCTTCTTCCAGTTTCTTTTTTTGTTTATCGGTAATCAGGGTATAACAGAGTTCTTCAATCACCGTGCCACTGAGGTGTTCCATATCGAGAGGAACCAGTTTACCATCAATTCTAATCTGAGGTTCACTACGACCTACAAGGTGTAGATCGGACGCTTTATAGGCGACCACATTTTTTAATAATGCTTTAATATTAAGTGAACTCATACGGTTTTCTCCTTAAATGGGCTTATTCGATGATTTTTGGAACGACAAAAAAGCCACTTTCACTCTGTGGGGCATGGTTTAAAATAATTTTAATAATGGCTGGATTGACAGTGGGAATATCGTCACGAAACGGTGTGCCCCCTGCGAGGGTTGTAAAGGTCGCCTCTTCTGATTCAAGGTTCAGTTCATTCAGGTTTTCAACAAAAGCGACAATTTCACTCAGCTGGTTAATCACACCTTCACGTTTCTCATTGCTTATTTTCAAAGAAGAGAGTTTTTCAAGTTTTTGCAAGAGTGTGTCATCAATGTGCATTGGCTAAAATCCTTCAGTTGGTTTAAAAGCTGATTATAGCAAATTCTCTTTTGGCTAAGACTGAAATGGCATTAGTGGCTTTTTATATTTCTTGTGATAAACTTTGGCATATTTTTAAAAAAATCGCTTCTATAAGGATAGTGTTTGGGACTTCAAGAGAATATTAAAGCGGTCAAAGAAGAGATAAGCACGGAAGAGCAGTTCTTAGAGGGCATGATCAAAGGTGAGCGTTTCTTTAAACGTAATAAAACATATATCATCTCTGCACTGGTGCTTTTAGTGCTAGGCGCTGGTGGCTACGCTATCAATGATGTTATGGTTCAACAACGTTTAAAAGCTTCCAATGTTGCGTATCAAGCACTTTTGATGGATGCAAGTAATGTCTCTGCGCTAGAAACCCTCAAAGCAAAAAATCCAAAACTGTACACGATGTATCTCTTTGAGTCAGCACTGGCAAAAGGTGATGCGGAAGTGCTCAAAAGCGTCTCCCTTTCAAAAGAAGATCCTATTTTAGCGGATTTAGCAGCGTATCAGCTTTCACAGCTTGATGCAAATGCCACGGCTAAAGGTGAATTGCTTTCGGGAATGGTGGCTCTCCAAGAGGGGTATGAATTGCTCAAAGAGAAGAAAGTAGAAGAGGCGAGGTTGAAATTTGCTCAAATCGATGCAAGTTCTCCACTTAAACAGATTGCAAAAAATCTAGAACACTATCAAGGTTTAAACTAATGAGATACGCAAAAATTGTTTTTTCACTTTTAGCTTTACTATTGGTTGTCAGCGGCTGTGGCACAAAACGTCAATATTTTGAACCAGAGGCGCTTGCGGGTAAAGTAAGTTATGATGGCTCATTGCCTGGTTCCATTGTGGACGCGGTACGCGATGGTGCTACACTCTCTAATGGTCAAGTTATCACCAAAAAAGGACTCTCAAATGTTCTTTTACCTGAAGGTTTTGTCTACCTTGGTGAAGATCAAGGGCGCTATGTTGCTGCATCCAAATGCGGTGCTTTGCAAGTCATTGACGCGTCTAAAAAAGTGCTTTTCACTAAAGACTGTAGCGTCTCTGTCGCTTCTGCTTCGCTAAAAGCCAATATCTTAGCACTTGTTTTAGGCTCTAATGAGCTTATCTTGATTGACATTAACGATGGCAAAGAGATGATGCACCTTAAGCAAGATAACGTTTATGTGCTTGATTCTCGTATTGCGGCACCGTATTTCTTGGGCGACTTAATCGTTTTCCCAACCTTGGATGGTAAGCTTGTGATTGTGGATGCGCAAAGCAAAAAACCGATTCGTGATGTTGTGGTCAGCAATGAAAAGTTCTTTGGTAACATCATCTACCTTCAAGTCTTAGGCGATCGTTTGGTGGCAGCGACGAAGAGCAAAGTGGTTTCCATTAGCCCAAAATCGATCAGTTTCCTTGAAAAAGAGGTCAAAGATGTGATCGTACTTGAAAATCGCATTTTTGTCTTCACGAAAGATGGACGTGTCATTTTAGCCGATGCGGATCTTAGAGTGATTAAAGAGCGTAAATTTCCCTTTGCAACCTTTGCTGGAACGATTTACGGCGATTTTATCTACATGATCGAAAAAGGTGGGTATGTGATTGCGACCGATTTGGATCTCGTCTCTACCAACGTGTATAAACTTCCCGATGAAATTGAGAGCCACATCTTTACAACAGGTGATGCGCTTTACTATAAAGATCATTTCTTCAAACTCAATCGTAAAAAATAGGCATTGGGTTGTGTTACCATCATGAAAGAGATGTTAGAGCGCATTTGTTGCAAGCAGGTCGTCTTTACATCTCTGGAAGTGGTGGATCCAAAAATACTTCATACGCGCAAAAAGCTCGCTATCTTTAGTGGGGTAGATCCAAAATCGTTTTACCATCTTATCTTTCGTATGGAACAAAAGAGCCGATTTTTACGCAAACATGTGGATGAAATTGTTGAACTATGTCACAATTTAGAGTTACATGTAAAGCATACCTATAAGTATAAACACCTGCTTCTTAATGCGCCTTTGTGCTCCAAAGCAGCCCTCATACTTCAAGACAATGGTTGGAAGGTTTATAATGATTTTATGTGATATTGGAAATTCCAATGCTGATTTTTACCAAGATGGTAAAGTGTGGAGCATGTCTCATAAACAGTTTAAAGAGTTTTCAGCCAAAGAGCGTGTCTACTATATTTGTGTGAACGATGCCCTCAAAAGTTGGTTGCAAGGGCGAAATCATTTTATTGATTTGGAGCCTTATTTTGAGTTTGACACGATTTACCAAGGAATGGGGATTGATCGTATTGCGGCATGTTGTACGATTGAAGATGGGATGATTGTGGATGCAGGCAGCGCCATTACGGTTGACATTATGTCAGGAGGAATGCACTTGGGTGGTTTTATTCTTCCGGGTCTTGGCGCGTATGAGAAGTGTTATGCCTCGATTTCGCCACGTCTTAGTTTACCGATTAATCCAAGCATCGCTTTGGATGCCCTACCTCAAAAAACAAACGATGCGATCTCCTATGGCGTGATTAAGTCGATTATGATGCTTTTAGAAGTTACATGTAAAGATAAACGCATCTTCTTTTTGGGTGGAGATGGTAAATTTTTCTCTAAATTTTTCAGCAATGCGGTCTTTGATCGAACGCTCATTTTTAGAGGAATGCTCAAAACCATTAAAGAAGCACAATTAGAATAGACTTCTTAGAAGCTTTCTGACTCGTTGGAGTCAAGCTTTAGTGTCACAGCGGCCAAGCGTAGGGGTTTAGGCTTTGCCTAAACCCCGTGATCAAAATACTAAAAGGAAGAAAATGTTAACAGTGGCATTGCCAAAGGGTAGAATTGCAGAAGAGACATTGGAAATTTTTGAAAAAATCTTTGGAACGGCGTTTCGCTTTGACGATCGTAAACTAATCTTAGAAGCCGATGGTTTTCGATTTTTATTGGTACGAAATCAAGATGTACCTGCGTATGTTTTGCACCAATCAGCAGATATTGGTGTCGTGGGTTTAGATGTGTTAGAAGAGAAAGATGAAGATCTTTTGCGACTGCTTGATCTTGGTATTGGTAAATGCAAAGTCTGTGTGGGCATCCAAGAGGGTAAAGAGATCGATTACAGTGCTCCAGAGCTTAAAGTCGCTACCAAAATGACCAATATTACGCAAAAGTATTTTTCAAAAAAAGCGATGCCAGTCAATATTATTAAACTCTATGGTTCGATTGAATTAGCGCCACTCGTTGGGCTTTCAGATGTGATCGTGGATATTGTCGAAACGGGGAGCACGATGAAGCAAAATGGGCTTAAAGTGGTTGAAACTATTTTAGATTCATCGGCGTATTTGATCGCGAATAAAAACAGTTTTATTGAGAAAAAAGAGGAAATTACATCGTTGTATCACCATATTCATGAGGTGATTCACCAAAGTCGCTGATCAATAAAGATCAGCAACCTTAGCGATTTTACTGCTTAAGTCATGCTCACGAATCGGCTTGACTAGAAAATCAAACGCCCCATGATCAAACGCTTCATGTTTTCGCGTCTCGTCCGTTGTTAAAACAATGACAGGAAGCTTTTTAAATTCGCTCATGGATTGGATATTGGTGAGAAACTCAATACCATCCATGACAGGCATTTTAATGTCAAGAAGCACTAAGTCAATATCGCCTTGTGTTTTTAACAGGTTAATGGCATCAAGTCCATTGGTTGCTTCGATGATAATGCCTACGTTCTCATTTTTACGTAACATAGAACTAATCAATTTTAGATTAATGAAATCATCATCAACCGCTAGAATTTTTAACTGCTTTTCCATACATGTGGCCTTTTAAATAAACGTGTGAATCAGGGTCTCAAGCTCTTTTTTGCTAATTTGGTTTGGTAAAATAGCATCAAAGGCAACAGCGGAATCTTGGATTTTATCTTTAGGATCAATAAACATAATGGTATAGATCTTTCCTGCATGGTGTTGCTCTGTGATGGTGTGAATCCATGCTAGAAACGTCTCTGCATCATCCAAAAGCATCTCTTTGTCGAACAAGACAATCTTACACTGTTTGGACTCAATTTTTTGTTTAAACTCATTATACGAGGTTGCTGCTTCAACATGATCACATATTTTACTCAAAACACTGGTGAAAATTTTGGTTTCAATGGGACTTTTTTTCAAGACTAAAACATCAAGCAGTTCGAGAGGTGACACAGTCTCTTCCTCGCGGATGGATAGCTCAGGCGCGCTTGGGGCAACGACAACGTCATCTTGCAGTGGTGCTACAGGCTCGATGGGTTTCTCTTTTGGGGAAGGTTTGACTTCGGCAACGTTTTCTTGAGCAGAGTAATCAATCTTGTCTTGCATAAAGAGGTTGAGGATACTGATGATACTCTCTTTCTTAATCGGTTTGGTGATGTACTCATCCAAGCCCTCTTTCATAAAACGTTCACGGTCTCCCTTAAGCGCATTGGCCGTAATGGCGACAATGGGTGTATGGGTCAGGTGATTTTTCTCTTCGTATTCTAAAATCTTATGGGTCGCTTCAATACCATCCATAACTGGCATCGCAATATCCATAAAGATCATATCAAATGTCTCATTGCGCCTGCGCTCCAAGGCTTGAAGACCATTGGGGACAATCGTGATGTTTAAGCCTAAATCTTCGAGGGTTCTACGAATCAGTTTTTGGTTGATCTCATTATCTTCTGCGACCAAGACATTGGCTTTAAATTTTTTACCAAAGGTCGCTTTTTGAACCGGTTGTGGCTCAACATGCTCTTCTTTCGCTGGTAAAAATTCACGTTTTGACTCTAGTGCTTTAACGAGTTTTGAGACATTGATAGGCTCGTAAATTGGGGTAATGTATTTGGTATTGTATTCGTTGTATTTGGATTGCTGTGAAGATTTGAAGATCAAAATAATCGGTAATTTAATCTTTTTATACTCTTCAAGCTCCTCTTTGGTGAGGTTGTTGTAATCGGCAACGATGATGTTGCTTCCTGCTTTAAAGATCAGATTTTTAAGTGCCGGAAAATCGGTATAGTATTTGGCGTGTGCACCAAAATAGGTAAAGTAGTCATACATAAACTCGGTATGCGCTTTAGCACTGTTCAGCGGTGCATACAGGGCACAGTTAAAGTCACTAAAATGATCTTTATAATCCGTGCCGCTAGCGGTGGATTCAATAAGATCCAGTACAAAGAAGAAGCGACTCCCTTTGCCTTCTTCACTCTCCACTTCCAAGCGACTTCCCATAAGCGCAATATACTTCGATGAGATCGTAAGACCAAGTCCCGTTCCTCCAAATTTGCGCGTAATCGTTGAATCTGCTTGGTTAAAGGCATCAAAAATACCTTCAATTTTATCGTGATGAATGCCAATCCCAGAGTCTTGAACACTAAAGAGCACGCGGGCTTTATCCAGCGGCGCTTTATCCAGTCGTTTGATCTCGACGGTAATTTGGCCATTATTGGGGGTAAATTTGACCGCGTTGCTCATAAGGTTAATCAATACCTCTTTAATCTTAACGGCGTCACCTTTGAGGTAATTGTGCAAGCTTGGGTCAATGTACAAAGAGAGCTGAATATTTTTCTCAGCCGCTTTTGGTCCATACACTTCAACGGCATTTTCAAACTCATCAATAGGGGAGAAGAGAATCTCATCGATCTCAATTTTGTTACTCTCCACTTTAGAAAGATCCAAAATGTTATTGATAATCGCCAAAAGGTTTTCAGAACTTTTCTCAATAACATCCACAAATTCACGTTTCTCTTCATCTAAATCAGAGTTTCTCAGCAGCTCCGTAAAACCGATAATGCCATTGAGTGGTGTCCTGATTTCATGGCTCATATTCGCCAAGAAAATACTTTTTGCAGCACTCGCTTCTTCGGCATTTTGTTTCTCTTTGGCAATATTTTCAATTGCTTTATCGATAATGGCGTAAGCGACGTTCATGCCCTCTGCTGTGTTAAAATCAACCTTCTCTTTGGTATCGGCGAGTTCTTCAACGCGGGTAAAGATGTTTTCAAGACCTTGGACGTTCTTTCGAAATTGTCCTGAGAGTCCAAAGCCTAGGAACATAAGCACAATGGAGATAACCCATGTAAAACCTGCGCCAATGAGTTGTCCTATATTTTGATTGTCATAGTTGTGCTCTTGTGCGTTTAATGAAACTTTAATAATCTGTGCCGATTTATCAAGGATGTCGATTTTTTTTGTCAAAAGCCCAAACCACAGGGTTGGATCAATCAGATACTCGCCCGTTTGTGCTGCTGCAATGAGTTCCGCTTTAACTTGTGTGATCTCCTCTTCCAGTTTGACATTATCGGGAAGTTTATAAAGACTTTCGATTTGTGCTCGTGTTTGAGCATCGTTAATCGTTGTATAATCAAAACTATTGGATGTCCCAAATATTGTGATCCACATTTCGAGGTCTTTAGGACTAAAGGGGACATATTGGCTCAAGATTTTAGCAACAAATCCACGCTCTTGACCAAGCGATTCAATATTTTTATAGACCGTCACCAAAGAGTAGGTAAGGTTTGAAATATTGGAATTGGTGTTAATGGTGCCGATGGTTTCAAGCTCTTTGAGAAGATGAATGTTGATTTGGCTGTAGTAATCAAAGAACATTTTATTAAAATCAATGGAAAAACTATCGACAGCTTGGCGCATTTCAACAATTTTAGTCACATAGGTAATCACATTTTTAATGTTCGGGGTTACCTCATGGATTTTGTAAAAGTCATGGAACTCTTTGATGGATTTATTGACACTGGCACGCTGCTCTTGGAGTGCCTCTTTGGCGATGCTTCCTTGGCTGGAAAGGTACGAAGCACTGAGCCCCCTCTCTTTGGCAAGTTCAATGGAGAGTGAACTTAAAACCTTGGTACTCTCTATCTTATTCTTCAGTGTGAGTGTCGTATCAAATTGACTGTACGATAAAAAGAGAAAATAACTTGAAAAGATAAAGAGGATAATCAATGGGTATTGGCTGATAAGTCGTAACGTATGTTGTGTCGTTAATTTCATGGTCGGCGTCCTTTATTAACTGTTGATAAGTATGTTGTAAGTAGCAGCGATCTCTTTACATGTAACGCTCTCTTTGGCTCCTTGCTTGAGGAGTAAAACGGCATCATCATGTTTGATCTTGTTCTTGAGATAGGCTTCAGCAAGATAACATTTTGCCTTGATATTGCCTTTCATCACCGCTTGTTCTAAGTAGGGAATTGCAAGCGAAGCATTGGCTTCCATCCCTTCGCCATACAGATACATTTTGCCTAAGTAAAAGTAGCCTTGAATGGCATTTTCTTTTTTGATAGAGAGTTCAAAAAGCTCTTTGGCTTGCGTATAGTGACCTGCTTTATACGCTAAGGTTGCATCGCGAAAGTGGTCGGCAAAGGCAGATGAGAGTAGTAGCGCCAAAACGAGGAAAAATTTTATCATAGAACATTCTCCTTAAAGTATGAAACAGCTTTTTGGAGAGCTTGGAGTGTGTGCAAAATCTCCTCTTTGGTATCAAAATCTAAACTGGTTTCTAAGTGCTCGAAATGGTGAAATAAAGAGAGAATTTGAAGATGAAGGGCAATGCTTTTAAGGTGTGCAATCTCCTCTTTGGCTTGATGGCGATTATTCGCATCGATAGCGTCTTTTAGCCGTGGTAAACTGGTATCCAAGGACAGTACATACTCTTCAATAATTTGTGCTAATGTACTAATATCAAGCCCTAATGCTTCGGCACACTCTGAGAGATCAAAGCTCTCGTCTTGCACGAAAGGAGGAGCCTCTGCTTGGAGCCGCAACTCCTCTACATGTAAGGTTGGATCGCTTAAAAGATCTTCGACATGATCTTCTGGATAGGCTTCCAGAGGGGCGACAAAATCAAGATCGTGTAGCGTGATTTGATCAATCGAATGGTACGCTTGTGGCGTCTCTTCTACGGTTTTTGGCTCGTTATCCTCTTTGGGTTCATCCAGAATGGTATGGTCAAATTTGAGTTTAAAATCAAACGTCTCTTCCAAAAGTGGGGCAGAAGTATTGAGCTTAAAATCTTGATCTTCTTCTGTCTCAGGTAGTGCAATCATCGGTGTCGGAAGCGGAGGGGTATAATCCTCTTCAAAAGCCGTTTTCATCGAAGGTTGCGGTGTCTCAAAGCTAATGGGTGCTGATGGTACTTCTTCGCTGAAGGACTCTTCATACGAGATGATAGAAGGGGATGGCTCTTCAAGCGGTGTATCAAAACTTTGAGGCGTGTTCATCGAAATAGGAAGGTCACGTTTAAATGAAGGCGCATTGCTAAGCTCTACACTGTAAAAAAGCGATGTGTTATTGAGCTCTTTTTGAAGATAGATTTCATTAATCAAAAGAGAAGATTCAATCTCTTTACCATTTTTGGTACGGATGAGAACGCGTTTATTGGGTGTGCCACTGTGCTGAGCATAATCGATCCAGCAGAAGTTTTTAAACTTGAAGATGAAGCCTGGTTTATTCACAAAGAGATCGGCAATGTCGCTGTGATAATTACGAAACTCTTCCATGTCTTCGTACCCCAAAAGGTACAACTCTTGGCTCCCCATTCCCAAAAATAGGCCACTTTTATCGTAAAGTATCAAATCACGATCCTTTAATGAACGTTAAAAAGTCAATTTTAACTCACTTATACTTAAAACTAACCTACTTTTTTAAGCCCTGAAATAGATTGACTCCAAGCTTCTTACCAACGGTGACCTCTAGCTCTTCTTGGTTTGCCGCATAAATGGCTTCAAACGTGCCAAAGTAAAGGAGCAATTTTTTAATCGTTGCCGCACCGACTCCTTCGATTTGCAAAAGCTCCAAACTCATATCGGCTCCTCGTTTTTTCTTCTGATGATAGGTAATGGCAAAGCGGTGGGCTTCATCGCGAAGCCTTTGAATAAACTGCAAACGTTTGTCGCTAGGTGGGAGTTCAAAGGCTTGGTTTTGATTGTATAAAAGATCGTGCGCGGCTCCTTTGGAGCGGTTCGCTTTGGCGTCACGTTTTTCTTTGGCGATGGCGAGCAGATCGACCTGCACCCCTTTTTGGCTGAGCAGACTTTTGGCTAGTTTGAGGATGGTTTCACCGCCGTCCAGCACCCAAAGATCGGGCGCAGATTCTTTGGAAAAATCATTAATACGACGCTCTAACATTTCGCGCATTTGCGCGTATTCATCGGCGTGGTGAAGTTCATAACGGCGATAGCTGGACTTATCAAATCCTTCATCCCACACGACCATACCTCCCACGGGCGATTTGCCTCCAAGATGCGAGTTATCAAAAATTTCAATGCGTTTGGGCAAAGAGACAAAATCAAACAGGGTTTGCATCTGCTCGTACAAAGAGTTGTTGTTTTTCGTGCTGTGTTGAAGTAAAATCGTTTTGGCATTTTCTTGTGCGATGGAGGTTAGATGCAGTTTTTCGCCTCTTTGAGGAACACTAATCGTGATCTTTTGTCCAAATTTTTCACTTAAAAATTGACTGAGGTACTCTTGTTCATGAAACGACTCTGCGATGAGAATCTGCTTGGCAAAGGTTTGATTCATCGGGTTGTAAAACTCAAAAAGTGCTCGCTGATACAGCTCCTCTTTTTCAAAACCGTACGCATTGTGCATCAGCGTGTGCGAGGTGGAGACGATTTTGCCGCCTCGAATAAACAGACGCATAATCACCGCGGTTTTTTCCATAATTTCAATGGCAAATACATCGTAATCTTCGAGTTTTGAAAGCTCCACATGCGTTACATGTAACGCATCTTTGATGGAGTTTATGATGTCACGAAGCTTGGCGGCTTCTTCAAAATTGAGCTTCATCGACGCCTCTTCCATCTTTACATGTAAAAGGGTAACGAGCTTTTTTTGATCGCTTAAGGATTCGAGTGCTTCTTGAACAATTTTGCCATACGTTTCGGTGTCTATCTTTTGCTCGCAAGGCGCTAAACAGCGGTTGATCTGGTAAAATAGACAGGCTTTTTTGCCTTTCAAACACCCTTTTTTTTGCACCAACGGAAACGCCAAATAGAGCGCTTCTAAGAGAGCTTTGGCTGAACCTGAAAGGGGACCAAAATATTTCATATGCTTATCGTTGACAATCTTACGCGTGATCTCAAAACGAGGGAAGGGCTCGGAGAGATTGATCGCAATGTACGGGTAGGTTTTATCATCGCGCAACAAAATGTTGTACTTGGGTTTGAGCTGTTTAATCAGCGAGTTTTCCAAAATTAAAGCGTCATGTTCGCTTTGCACGACGATGTACTCGACATTCTCCACTTCACTGATCATCTTCGCAATGCGTGGCGATAAATTGGGTGCAGCACTGAGTTCACCTGAGAAGCGAAAATAGCTCTTCACGCGGTTTTTAATGCTCTTGGCTTTGCCAACATACAGCAGCATTCCTTGCGCATTGAAATACTGATAAATGCCCGCATTGTGCGGAGCATTTTTAAGTTTTTGAGCTAGCATGTTCTGTTTTTGGCAATGGTCTCTTTGATCGCTTCAAAAAGCGAATGCAGTTTTTCATCTTCGCAGAGTGTTTCAAACGCCCCAGTCGCTTGTTCTGCATAGAAAATTTCCGAATTGGCAGAGACAATGAGCGCCTCTTCCTCGCTTTTTTGATTGGTGACAAAGGCTTGAACTTCGTTTACATGTAAACAGCCACACTCGGGAAAATGAACATGCACCTCTTTTAATAGACTCTTTATTAAATTACGTTTATAATTGAATTCCATTTTGGCGCACGGATGATTGAGTACAAAAAAGAGCGTATCGTTTTTGGTGTACACAAAGCGTATCATACGTGTGAAGCTTTTGGGTAATAAACTGAGCAATCTGTCGTAACAACGCATCTGCTCATATTTCTTCATAGAAGGTTGTTGTACGAGATGAGAAATTATACTTTTAGAATCTTTCATACGTTGATTATAGCATGTTTGGGCTTTGGGCTGCTTGGTTGCGGTTACAAAGGACCTCCTGTTTACGACGATGGCAACACAACGGCAAAAACACACAAGAAATCACTTTACTAAATGAAAACATCGTACGATGTGCTGATTATTGGTACGGGTATTGCGGGACTGAATACCGCTTTAGCACTCCCAAAATCACTGAGCGTTTTGATCGTTTCCAAAGATTATGCGTGGGAGTGCAATACCTTTTATGCGCAAGGCGGTGTTGCGGTGGCGAAAGATGACGCCGACATCCCTTTACATGTAAACGATACACTAGGCGCTGGAGCAGGGCATTGTGATGCAGAAGCGGTCAATGTTCTCTGTTCAGAAGGTCCAGCTGCGATCAAAGGCTTGATCGATAGAGGATTTCATTTTGATACCGATGAAGCAGGCAATCTGCTCTACACCAAAGAAGCCGCACACAGTACCAACCGCATTTTGCACGCAGGCGGCGATGCCACGGGGCGATACATTCATCTTTTTTTAATGGAACAACTCCCTTTTCCCATTTTATACAACACCCAAGTGACCGACCTTTTGATCGATGAAGGTACCTGTTATGGTGTGCGTGTTTCCAATAGCGATCGCATTTTTAACCTTTACGCCAAAAAAGTGATCATTGCCAGCGGTGGCGTGGGATCATTGTATGAGTACCATACCAACGCACGTACCATCAGTGCCGACATGCAAGGGATCTGTTTAAGCCATAACATCGCCTTGGGCGACATGGAGATGATGCAGTTTCATCCGACCGCATTTATTTTGGGCAATAGCGTGCGCAAACAGCTTTTAAGCGAATCTTTACGTGGTGAAGGCGCTTTAGTGGTGGATGAAGAGGGCAAACGTTTTGTCTTTGACTACGACCCTAGAGGCGAACTCGCACCTCGCGATGTGGTCAGTCGTGCTATTTTTCAGTACAAACAAAAAACGCACAAAGAGGTCTATCTTGACTTGAGTGCTTTCTCGCAGGAGCATTTTCAACAACGCTTTCCGAGTATCTATTTTAATATGAAAAATATTGGTTACAATGTGCCACACCAGAGAATTCCAATCTCTCCAGCATTTCACTATTCAATGGGAGGTATCAAAACAGATTTGCACGGCAGGGTTTTACATGTAAAAGATGTGTACGCAGTTGGCGAATGCGCCCACACGGGAGTTCACGGTGCTAATCGGTTGGCAAGTAACTCACTGCTGGAAGGCTTGGTCTTCTCGATAAGGGTTGCCAACGAGGTCATCGCAACGCAAGAGTCCGCAAAAACGATGAAACGTTTTAGTGAGAACGAAGCCGTCTTGATGTGCGAAAACGATAAGGTCCTTAAAAATGAACTGCGCCACTTGATGTGGAATGACGTGGGCATTATACGTGAAAAAGAGCGGTTGGAAAAGGCGCAGCAAAGGGTTGACGCGATGCTGGCATTGTCGATTGGGAAGCTTTTGAGGTTGAGACTTTGGGTCTCACGCGAGATTATCACCAGTGCATTGAAACGAAAAACGTCTTTGGGCGCACACTACATAAAAGAGGAAGTGAGACTATGAAAATAGCGTTTGTATTATTAGTCTTGGCAAATACCATCTGGGCATCCAGTGGGCAAGATATGACAACAACATGGGTAGGAATTGTCTGCTTGGCTGTGTTTGTGATCGGGTATTATATGGTCGCAACCGAAGAGAATTACCATATCAATAAAGCAAAACCTGCTTTGTTTATGGGGACATTTATTTTTGTCTTAATTGGAATTTACAATTACATCAATGGCTTAGATGCTACGGCGTTAACGCAGAGTGTTGATCATCTGATTTTAGAAATTGCTGAGATCTTTTTCTTTTTATTGGTTGCGATGACCTATATTGAGGTTTTGATTGAGCGCAGAGTGTTTGACACGCTTAAATACAACCTTGTCTCCAGAGGCTATTCGTATAAAAAACTTTTTTGGCTAACCGGTGCATTGGCCTTTTTTATCAGCCCCGTAGCCGATAATTTAACGACGGCATTGATTTTATCCACCGTTTTGATTACGATTGAAAAAGAGAAGCCAACTTTCTTGGTACCAGGGGCGATTAATATCGTTGTTGCCGCCAATGCAGGTGGTGCATGGAGCCCTTTTGGGGATATTACAACCCTGATGACGTGGATGGCAGAAAAAGCGCCTTTTGCGGATTTCTTTTACCTCTTTCCCGCCGCTTTCTTGGGTTGGGTGCTCACTGCATGGCTTTTATCGTTGTATGTGCCTTCGGATAAGCCGCACTTTGATGTCTCAACGGAAATGCGCGTCACTGTTTTAAAAGGAGGCAAAGTGGTGATGGTGCTAGGTGTTGTTACCATTGTCTGTGCCGTGCTCTGTCAGCAACTCTTTAAACTCCCACCGATGTGGGGCATGGTCTTTGGACTTTCGCTCTTGAAACTTTACAGTTATCAGCTCAAACGAAGGCATCATGAAGAGCTCAATACCTTTAAATCCATTGGCAAAATCGAACACGATACACTGCTCTTCTTTTTTGGTATTTTAGCCGCAGTTGGCGGGCTCCATTTTTTAGGTTATTTGGATTTAGCTGTAAAATTGTATGATAGCCTTGGTGCAACAACCGTTAACATTGGTATAGGATTTCTCTCCGCCATTGTGGACAATGTTCCTGTCATGAGTGCGGTCTTAAAAGCCAATCCCGATATGTCCATGGATCAATGGTTACTCGTTACGATGACGGCTGGAATTGGTGGCAGTTTAATTAGCTTTGGCTCTGCAGCAGGTGTGGGCGTTATGGGAAAAATGAGAGGTGTTTACACTTTTGGTTCTCACATGAAGTACGCATGGACCGTGCTTGCTGGTTATGTTCTCTCCGTTGTCATTTGGTACGTACAGTTTGAAATACTTGATTTATATTAGAAAAAGCACCAAGGGTGCGCGGGCATTCTGCCAAGGATTACCCAGTGTTAACGTAGTTTTCAAAGCTTTGCTTTGAAAGCGTGTGGTAGTTGTTTAAAAGAGTTAATGCGTTTAGTTTATATTTAAATAGAAGGAAATAAATGAAAGAAGTCCCTATTTTAGTCTTAGATTTTGGGTCACAATACACGCAGTTGATTGCACGTAAGCTCCGTGAGAGTGGTGTTTACTGTGAAATCGTCCCGTACAATGAGAAGATTGAGGCTATAAAAGCGCGAAACCCTAAAGGGATTATTTTAAGTGGTGGTCCAGCTTCTGTGTACGCCAAAGATTCGTACCACCCCGATGAGAATGTGTACACACTTGGGCTTCCAATTTTGGGGATTTGCTATGGTATGCAGCTTCTAACGCAACACTTTGGTGGTAGCGTCATTCCTGCAACGCATCAAGAGTATGGAAAAGCTGAGCTTAAATTTGAAAGTGATCATAAGATTTTTAAAGATACGACGTGCGGACAAATTGTTTGGATGAGTCATGGCGATAGGGTTGAGTCTTTACCTGCTGGCTTTGAAAAAATCGGCTACAGTGAAAATTCACCGTATGCGGCGATTGCCGATGAAAAACGCAATATTTATGCGTTTCAGTTCCATCCTGAAGTGTATCATTCAGAACAAGGAAGCAAACTGCTTAAAAACTTTGCCAAATACATTTGTGGATGCGAAAGTACGTGGAATATGGGCTCCTTTGCGAAAGAGCAAATTGCAAAGATTCGCGAAAAAGTAGGTTCCAAAAAAGTGTTGTGTGGTGTGAGTGGTGGCGTTGATAGCTCTGTGGTTGCAACCCTTTTAGCCGAAGCGATTGGCGATCAACTCGTTTCGGTGTTTGTGGACAATGGACTTCTTCGAGCGCATGAACGTGAGCAAGTCGAAGCGATGTTTAAAAGTCGCAATGTGCCTCTCATCACCGTCGATGCGAGTGAGAAATTTTTAGGTCGATTGGCTGGTGTGAGCGATCCTGAGAAAAAACGTAAAATCATCGGGGAAACCTTCATTGAAGTCTTTGATGAAGAGGCAAAAAAACACAATGGCATTCAGTTTTTAGCCCAAGGTACACTCTACACCGACGTGATCGAATCCGTCTCGGTCAAAGGCCCTTCTAAAACGATCAAATCGCACCATAATGTGGGCGGCCTTCCTGATTGGATGACGTTTGAACTCATTGAGCCACTTCGTGAAATTTTTAAAGATGAGGTGAGAATTTTAGGCGCTGAGTTAGGGCTTCCCAAAGATATGCTCTCTCGCCATCCTTTCCCAGGACCTGGTCTTGCGATTCGCATCATGGGAGAAGTGACGAAAGAGGATTTAGTGCTTTTACGCGCAGCCGATGTCATTATGCTTCAAGAGCTTCGCGCAACGGGCTATTATGAAAAAACATGGCAAGCCTTTACCGTGCTTCTCAATGTCAAAAGTGTCGGCGTTATGGGCGATAATCGAACCTATGATAACACCATTTGTGTCAGAATCGTCGATGCGACGGATGGCATGACCGCGACCTTTGCGCACATTCCGCATACGATTTTGGAGAATATTAGCCGACGTATTATCAACGAAGTGGCTGGCATTAACCGCGTGGTGTATGACATCTCTTCCAAGCCACCTGCAACGATTGAATGGGAATAACAGACGATGATCTACCTCTTCAGCGATAAAGCGTATGAAGGGGTAGTGCATCTACCGCTTTTTGAGATCACTTTTGATCCCACACCGATTGATTTGGAAGGGTTTGATGGCATCATCTTTACCTCCAAAAACAGTGTGAGAGCGCTTGAGCAAAATGGTACGGCATGGAAAGCTAAAAATGCCTATGCCATCGGTGAAGGAACCGCTTCCTTTATCGAGCAGTTGGGGGGAAATTTGGTCTTTACATGTAAAGAATCCTACGGTGATCTTTTTGCCAAAAATCTTCTTCCTTTACTGGGCGCGCAAAAGGTCTTTTTCCCTAGAGCCAAAGAGGTCGTCTCTTCGCTTTTTGAGATCTTACATGTAAACGGTATTGCGATAGAAGAGCGCATTGTTTATGAGACACACTGCAAGCAGTATCCTCTCTCAAGTGCTCCTTTAAAAGAGGCTAAACTTATCTTTACAGCTCCTTCAACCGTGCGGTGTTTTTTGAAAAATTTCGCATGGGATGAGAGTTACACTGCAATTGCGATTGGTGAAAAAACAGCCTCGGCTCTTCCTTTACATGTAAACTGCAAGGTCGCTTCCACCCAAAGTATTGAGGCGTGCATCGCCTTGGCAAAAGCTCTTTAGAAGCTAAAATCCTTTATAATTGAAGAAGTTTAGTCATTTACTTGCCTGGGTGAAGCGACAACCGTTTTCATGAGGGTCCAACAATTAGTATACGGGAATACGTACGTTTTTGGTGTGTCTGTGGTTTTGTTTGAGCTTTGCAAAAAGTGAGAGATTGCAGCCTAAAGGAAAGGTCGACTCCCAGAAGTTGGCTTATTAGGGCCGCTTCAATCACGGAACGCTCACTTGGGTTTTTACACATAAATTTGGAGAAATAATTGATGAAAGTCATGGTTGTTGGTAGTGGTGGCAGAGAGTATTCTATAGGGTTGGCGCTCAAACGAGACCCCAATGTAACCGAAATTTTTTTCGCACCTGGAAACGGTGCAACCCCTCAACTTGGACAAAACGTTACATGTAAAGATTATGAAGCTTTGGCAGATTTTGCTAAAGAAAACGGTATTGATCTGACCGTTGTTGGTCCTGAAACTGCTTTGGTGGATGGTATCGTCGATTGTTTTAAAGCCAAAGGGCTTGTCATTTTTGGCGCTTCTAAAGCAGCAGCCAGACTTGAAGGCTCAAAAATTTTTATGAAAAATTTCCTCTCGCGTTATCAGATTCCGACTGCAAAATTTATCGAAACCAGTGATGCTCAAAAAGCCAATGATTTTATCGAAACGTTAGAGCTTCCTATCGTTGTCAAAGCCGATGGTTTGTGTGCTGGAAAAGGCGTTATCATCGCGCAAAGTAAAGAGGAAGCCAAAGAGGCAGTTGCTGATATGCTCAGTGGAAAAAGCTTTGGTGATGCGGGACTTGGTGTGGTTGTGGAAGAGTTTTTAGACGGTTATGAGCTTTCGTTATTTGTGATTTGCGATGGTGTGGATTATAAAATCCTCCCAGCAGCGCAAGATCATAAACGCCTCAAAGACAACGACATTGGCCCCAATACGGGCGGTATGGGAGCGTATGCACCAACGCCATTGATTGATGACGTGTTGTACAAAAAAGTGGAAGAACGCGTTATTAAGCCAACATTAGCAGGGATGCAAAATGAAAATGCTCCGTTTGAGGGTGTTTTGTTTATTGGCTTGATGATCGTGAAAAATGAGCCGATTGTTTTAGAGTACAACGTTCGTTTTGGCGATCCTGAGTGCGAAATCTTGATGCCACTGTTAAAAACCCCTGCGAGCGAGCTTTTTTACAAAGCTGCGACAGGCAATCTTAAAGATTTAAACATTGAATTTTTTAATCAATATGCGATTGCTGTGGTGATGGCAAGTGAGAATTATCCGTATAGCAATTCAAAACCTTCTGAAATTATTGTCGATAAAAGTGTGCATGCAGGTCTAGCGAACACTCATATTTCGTATGCAGGTGTAAGCCTTGAAGAGGGCAAACTTTACGCCACAGGTGGACGTGTGCTTTTATGTGTGGGCGTTGGGGAAAGCATCAAAGAGGCACGAGAATGTGCCTATTTGCTCTGCGGACAAGTCCATTTTGCAGGCAAACAGTTTAGGAGCGATATTGCATATCAGGCACTTAAACATGACAAATGAAGAGTTGATTGAAAAATTCGAGAGTGAAAATATTACATTAGCCACGCTTCAAAAGCGTGGTTTAGCGTATATAATTGATGAGATTTTGATCTCTGTTTTGTTTGCGCTCATCTATTTTGATCAAATCCCTGAAAACATGACGACCGAAGAGATGATAGAAGCGATCAATGGTCTTTTTGGTTATGTCGTTGTCTTAAAAGTGATCTATCAAACCTATTTTGTATGGATGTATGGGGCGACTTTAGGAAGAATCGCGATGAAAATTAGAGTGATTTCCACCGATGATTTGGAAAAGCCTTCCTTTTTGTTTTCACTCAGTCGCGCTGCCTTTAGAATGATCAGTGAGTCCATCTTTTATTTAGGGTTTGTATGGGCCGCGTTAAATCCAAAAAGAGAGACATGGCATGATAGAGTTGCCAACACGTTGGTGGTCAATGCAAATTAAGTTTTTTCTTTTCGTGGCGCTTTCTTTAGGAAGCTTATGGGCAGCACCTGCACAAAAAACACCCGAACAAAAAGGACCTCAAGACGTTGAAGTATTGGCTGAAAATGTTACCAAAAAGGGTACGTTAATTCATGCTATCAATAACGTGGTACTTTACAGCCCCAAATACCTGATTACCGCGGATGAAGCGTATTATGACACGGAAAGTGGTGATTTAGAACTTTTTGGCAATATTACGATGCTAGAGGGTGTCAGTTACGCCTCTCGTACAGGACACACAAAACTCAATCTCAATACGGATATAGGCGTTTCAGATCCGCTATTCTTTTACGATGAAGAGACCAATGTCTGGATCAAATGTGAAAATGCTGTGTTAAATCCTGAAACCTACATCACCCAAAAGTCCATTGTCTCAAGCTGCAATACCCAAGAACCTGACTGGAAAATTGCTTTTACTACGGGTGAATTTAACAAAGAGAGTAAATGGTTACACCTTTACAATCCCGTCTTTTACGCGAACGATGTGCCTGTTTTCTACCTTCCTTATTTTGCATTTTCAACCGATACGACACGTCGCACAGGACTTTTAAGACCTGAATTTGGCTTTGGAAGCTCAGAGGGTTTTTATTACATGCAACCTATCTACATTGCGCCTGCGGTGGATTACGATGTGGAGCTTCGTCCTCAAATGCGCACCAATAGAGGTGAAGGCATGCACGGAACTTATCGTTTTGTCGATTCTGCTTACTCCAATGGTGAGATTACTACGGGGTATTTTAATGAACACAGCGATTATGCGGAAGAAGAAAATCTAAAAAACAGTTCACATTATGGTTTACAAGTAAAGTATGATCGCAGTCAACTGCTGAGTTCACAGTATACCAATCTCGAAGATGGTCTTTGGTTTGATCTGAACTATTTAAATGATATAGACTATTACAACACGATGAGCAATGAGACAACAAGTTATGATAGATTGGTAACGTCTCGCCTTAATTACTACATCAAACAAGATCAAGACTATTATGGTGTGTATGCAAGGTATGATATTGATACTCACCCAGAGCTACAAGATCCATCAAGAACTGATAACAGAGGCACTCTTCAGGAATTGCCAACACTGCATTACCACCATTTTACATCGCCTTTACTGTTAGATAATTTACTCTACAGTGTTGATTATAAAACCAGTAATTATACGCGTCAAGAGGGTATAACTGCCTTTCAAAATCAAGTGGATGTCCCTTTCTCCCTCTACTTTTCTCTTCTTCAAGATTATGTACATGTAAGCGTTTCAGAAAATATCTATGCGTCGCATATTGCCTATGGAAACGACGATGATTCAAATGAGAATGAAGGGAAATATTGGAGAAACTACCATAAAATTTCACTCTTCACAGAGCTTGCAAAACCGTATGATAATTTTTACCATACGATGTATCTTAAACTTGACCATATCATCCCTAGTAAAGAGGATGAGACAGGCTATTTTGCTGATTTTATTACGCTGAATACGCTTGCCAAAAGTACCTCATTAACGCTAAAAGAGTTTTTTTACAACAGCGATGGAGAGAAAAAAATCAGTCATAAATTGGTACAATTTTATTACGATGACTATGATTATAAGTATGGTGACTTGGAAAATGACATTAAGTACCATGTAAGTGATCAACTTTCATTGGGTCATAATCTCTCTTATTCCAATGAGTATAGTAAAATTTCACGGAATCAAATTTCGATTAATTACAGTGATGAGCTCTATTCAACCTCTCTTCGTTACACCTATCAAGATTCGGTTTATAAAGAAAATACGATCTATAAAATTACGGAAAGTACCTCTACGGATGAAGATTATAGCTATGTAACACTGTATGCCGATACCAAATATTTTACCCATTACAATATTTTCACAAGCGTCAATTATGACGTTAAAGAGGATGAATTTAGATCGTGGGCTTTTGGCTTTAAAAAGACATTAAAGTGTTGGGATTACTCTATTCAGTACAAAGACACAACGACGCCTAAATCAACGAGTTCAAGTAATGGAATTGATTCGGTCAACAAACAAGGTATTATGTTTATGTTTAATCTCTACCCAATGGGTAGTGTTAGCTATGATTTCTCAAGAGAGTCAGAGCAAAAAGTTACAAATTAAAATTGAGTAAAAATTCAAGGAGCATCAGCGTGGAATATAAAATTAGAGTGAATAACCAAGAAGAGATTTACGATCTTGGCAAAGTTGCAAAACAAGCGGCAGGGGCTGCATTATTAAAGATTAAAAATACGGTTATTTTAGCAACGGTTGCGCGAGATGATTCCCAAGTTGCTGAAAATTTTGTACCTTTAACCGTGCAATATGTTGAAAAAACCTATGCGGTTGGGAAAATTCCTGGAGGCTATTTTAAGCGAGAGACGAAGCCAGGCGATTTTGAAACATTAACCTCACGCATTATTGATAGAAGCCTTCGTCCTCTTTTCCCTAAAGGGTATGCTTATCCCACACAAATTGTTGTTTTTGTCTTAAGCTGTGACCCTGAAGTCGATCTTCAAGTAGCCGCTCTCAACGCTGCAAGTGCAGCGCTTTATCTCTCTGATATTCCTGTGAATAAAGCAGTCGCAGGCGTGCGTATTGGTTACATTGATGGGCAATATGTTGTGAATCCTTCCAATTCTGCTTTAAAAACGAGCACGTTGGATCTTTATGTGGCTGGAACAAAAGAAGAGCTCTTGATGATTGAGATGCGTTCCCTCGCTTCGATGGAGAGCATGAGCCTTCCTATCATGGCAATTGACCCAATGCTTGATCCAACCCTTGCGCAGAGCGTTATTGTGAAGCAATCGGTCAATGAATTTGATGAAGATGCGATTGTTGCCGCAATTGATAAAGCACAAAGTGCCATTACCGAAGCAACAACGGCGTATGAAAATACCTTTAAACCTCTTAAAAAAGAGGATGCCGTCCTTGATTATAAACAAGATTTAGCCAATGATTCTATTTTTGCGTACGTGGATGAATTCTACAAAGACGAGGTTAACAACGCGATCAACCAAATGGCAAAAAGTGAGCGTGCGAGTGAGCTTGGAAAGATTGTTACCAAAATTTTAGGGGATGAAGTAGCGATCTTGGAGGGCTGGAGCAAAGAGTTAGTGGACAGCGTTGTGCAAGCGTATAAAAAGAAAATCGTGAGAGAGATGATTATTGAAAAACGTGTGCGTGCCGATGGTAGAAAGCTCAATGAAATCAGACCGATTAGCATCGAGACCAATCTTTTACCTTTAGCACATGGTTCATGCCTCTTTACCCGTGGTCAGACACAAGCGCTTGCAGTTGTCACACTGGGAAATGATAAAGATGCGCAAATGTACGATCTTTTAACCGAAAAAAATACGATTAATGATACTTTTATGGTGAACTATAACTTCCCAGGTTTCTCCGTAGGTGAAGCTTCTCCACTTCGCGCTCCTGGACGAAGAGAGTTGGGTCATGGCAATCTTGCGCGTCGTGCACTTGAGCCTGTTTTGGATCGAAATCGTTTGCAAACCATTCGTTTGGTATCGGAGATTTTAGAATCGAATGGCTCTTCTTCTATGGCAACCATTTGCGGTGGTGCCCTAGCGCTTAAAGCGGCTGGAATCACTCTTGAAAAACTGGTAGCGGGTATTGCCATGGGACTTGTGTTTGAAGGTGATAAACATGCGGTTCTGAGTGACATCATGGGCTTGGAAGATCACGATGGCGATATGGACTTTAAAGTAGCAGGTACAAGGGATGGTATTACAGCGCTTCAGATGGATATTAAACTTGGAGGAATTTCACGCGATGTGCTTAAAGAAGCGTTGTACCAAGCCAAAGAGGGTAGAGCGCATATTTTAGGACTCATGGAAGCGGCAAGTGAAGAGATTGTGATTAATAATGCTATTTTGCCAAAACTGGAACTCTTTAGTGTTGATCCTTCTAAAATTGTTGATATTATTGGGCAAGCGGGTAAAACGATTCGTGAAATTATTGAGCGCTTTGAAGTCTCTATTGATCTTGATCGCGAAAAAGGTGAAGTGAAAATCGCAGGAGAGAACAAAGAAAAAGTGGAAGCGGCGAAAGAGCATATCATTCAAATTACCAATAAACCTTCCTTTGGCGGACGCGGTGGCGGAAGAGATAGAGGCGGTGATCGACACAGTGCCCCACGAGAAGAGAAGCCCGTACCAACGTTTGTGCAAGATGAAGTGGTTGATGGTGTTGTGAAACGTATTGTTGATTTTGGTGCGTTTATTGAACTTCCTGGTGGAATTGATGGGCTTTTACATGTATCTAAAATTGCCGATCACCGTGTGGATAAAGTGAGTGATTATTTGAGCTTAGAGCAAAAAGTACGTGTTAAAATCTTAAAACAAACAGGGAATAAAATCGAGCTAGGGTTAGAACGATAACTTTAAAGGCTTTTTAACAATTGGATGGCTATAATCTCGCTCACAAAGTGGAAAGTAGGGATGTTATCCGAACAGACTTTGAAAAACACAGAGGAGTAATCTTTGAAAAAGATTCTTTTTTTAATGGTAGCATTTGCAACGTTTGCGTTTGCAGGTGAGGGTGAAACAGTTAAAGCATATTCAGCACTCGCTGTAGGTATCGTACTTGGTCTTGCTGCACTTGGTGGCGCAATCGGTATGGGTAACACTGCCTCTTCAGCAATTTCTGGAACAGCAAGAAATCCTGGTCTTGGTGGTAAACTGGTAACAACAATGTTTATTGCGCTTGCGATGATCGAAGCACAAGTTATTTATGCACTTGTTATCTCTTTGATCCTTCTTTACAAAAACCCATTTCTTGGTTAATTAATACACAACAAAATAAGAGGTCTTTTTAGACCTCTTTCTTCTTATGCGGTCGTGGTGAAACGGTAGACACACTACCTTGAGGTGGTAGCGCCCTACGGGTGTGGGGGTTCAAATCCCCCCGACCGCACCATTTTATCTCTCCAAACCCCTATTTTAGGCACTTCCAAAACAAATCAAAAAAAAGTCAAAAACCCTTACGTAGGCAATATCTAGGAATAAACCGAAATATTTGTATTGAAATTATTTAAATGCCCTTGAATATAACTCACATAAACGTCATAAATCATTTTTGTACTAGAATGACCCAAATACTGCGATAGTTCAACAGGTGTGCATAATTGACGGTAAAGCATATTCGTAGCGAATGTGTGACGCATATTGTAAGGTCTACGGTATGGAATATCAAGAGACTTTAGAAGAGGCTTCCACCAATAATTGCAGAAAATGTGCGTGTCATGATATGGCAGACCATACTGTGTAGTCATCATATAATTGTCATTTTCTTTCTCAAACATTTTTAAGATATAAGGATACAGAGTATCTATAATTGGAAGATCGCGCGAAGAACCAAACGTTTTTGGTTTTACATCACCAAACCTAGAGATCGTAGAGCGTATATGAATGATTTTATTTTCAAGATCAACCTCACTTCTTTTTAGAGCTAAAATCTCACCTGTACGCATGCCTGTAAAAAGACCCATTGCAAGGAAGTAAACAAAGTTAAAATTAAAGTCCTGTGCACCTTCGATGATACGTTTAACATCATCGGAACTAAAAGGATTTATTCTGGGTGCATGGTATTGCGGAAGCTTTACATGTATCATGGGATTCTTTTCGATAACTTCGTCCTGCAATGCGACGTCTAGAATACCCTTTAAAACGCTTAAGTAGTTTCTTTTCGACTTATTCCCTACACCTGTTATTTTTTTATACCAAAGCTTAATATCAGAGGCATGAATGTCTTTAATGTTCATGTTTTGGAATTCATCAAAACGATTGTTTAGAATACGTTTGTTTTTATAGAGATAGGATGGTTTCCACTCATCTTCGTTAAGTTGAATATAAAGGTCTGCGTATTTTTGGAAAGTCATTTTATATACCTATTTACAATCATAAATATTAAATGAAACAGGATAAGATGGATTAGAAGAAGAAAGAAAATAATAATGTCGACCACCATCTGCCGTATAGAAACTATTATTAATTAAAAAAGAAGATAAGCAAACAATAGTTTCATTATTTTCAAAACGTTTAAGAGCACTACGAGAATCCTCACCAATATCATTTAAAATCAAAATAAAAGAAATAAAAAATGAACAAAGTAAACCAATAAAAATTTGCATTTTAAGCTCCTATTTATTTTTTTACTGCAATTACAGAATATGTTTTATTTTTCCAAATAGAACCAACATTTTGAGAACCATCACCTCTAGTAAAATTCCAACCAACTTGACGACAACATATAGAACAAATGTCAACATAACCGTTAGGGGCAATATGTCTTACAATCCATTCAGAACAATCATGACGCTTTTTCATTTTATGCTCCAAAATCATAGATTGTTGATTGACGATTATGTTCTATGACCGTTTCAGGTATAGGAGTAAGATCAAAAGTTTTAGGAAGTTTTCGATTTTTGTTATTTGCTATTCTTTTTTCTTCAGAGAGAGCAATCAAATTATTAAAGTGATCGTCAACCTTTTTGGGGTTAGCTTCGAGATAATATTTGAATTTAGAAAGTTGATCAGAATAAGGATTGATATTTGTCTTAACTAGATCAGTAGAAAAATCATTAAGAGACTGAACTTGACCGTTAATAAGTCCTCGTTTAACACATTCGTTTTTAACTAAACCAAAGTGTTGAAGATTGTAAGTTTCAGGATTGAGTTTATAGTAATACGAAAGTAATTCGTATGATTTAAGATCAGAAACAGGAAGAACAGGGGGATTCAAAAGATTGCCTAAAACGTCGTAAATTTCAACAGAAAGGTTTTTTTGATGAACCTTTAAACACGGTTTATCTTCACGTAACCAATCTTTACGGATGAATGACCTACGGTGCATATACAAATCGCCATAATCATTTGAAATTTGTAAGATTTTACCATCATCATTCAATAAAACTTCTAAGCGACCATTATTATACATAGTAGTCATTTTGTGAAGATTGTATTGACCTTTTAAACAACGATACACGTCAAGCGATATGAAGGTACGAGACATAGTAACTCTTGGTATTTTATGATGAATATACCAAAGTGTAAGATCGCTCAGATCATTAAGATCACCTTTGCTTTTGCGAAGATCGTCAAGCGTTTTAAAAATATATTTCATGATGTAGGCAGTCGGATTATCAATCGCAACCCTACAATAGGATTTTTCATCTACAAAACGATGTTCAATAGCTTTAACACAATTATCCACATATTCAGCAGGGACAAAACACATGAAATTGAGATGGCATGTACCGTCTTTATGAGGCTCACGTGTCGTAACATAGCAACGATCATCTTTTGGAATAGCACGAAATACTTTTGAGTTTAAAATTGAGCGTACAGCATTACCAAGAATTTTGCTACCAGCGACAACAGAATGTGCGTCATCATTGATGTAATTATCGTTTCTAACTAGCCTTATTTTGTCATTTTTTAACGTTATTTGACGTTTAAAATGGTATTCAGGGGGAAGGGAAAGAACGGCAAAAATGCACTTTAAACCTTTGTCATTCGCATATTCATTCAAAGACCAAACTCGATGATTTAATTCAGCGATGTAACGATTTGAATTATGCCAAGCATTTTGAAAAAAGTCTGCATAAGGAATTTTTGCAACACCAGTGTCGATAAAATTCTCATAGAGATAATCTTGTTGTTTTTGCAATTTTGCCAAAACCGTTTTACGATCTTCTTTTGTTAATCCGTACATTTTAGAGTTCCTTTTCTATCTTATATTGGTACACATTTATTTTATAAGTAGCCAAGAGGCAACTTCGTCGCTCATTCCCCCGCTTGCGCGGGTGCCCCCTTTGGCTCCTCTGTTGCGTTTGAAAGAGAGATGAAAACAGAGAAAGTAAAGTCATTAATTGTTTCTGTTTTATGGCGTGTTAGAGACCCTAGAAGGGGTATATTTTCAATGATCGGGATATTAGACTCAGTCTGACTCCTATCAAATGAATTTATGCCAGCTAGAAGGAAACTATTGTGATTATCTAGGTAAACATGTGTTTGAACATGTTTTGAATTAATTGTGGGTGTTTCACTTTCATTTGCAAGGCTCTCAATGTAAAGATCAAGAGCAAAGGTTATACGTTCATCAAAAATAACGACATTTGTAACATTCAGTTTTAACCCTACTTTTTTATAACTTTTGGTGGTTGTAGTAACTGTCTGTGCATTGGTTGTTGATGTAGTGCCAGTAGAAACGGGAACTTCTTTTATACTCTCTAAAACTGCATCTTTGCCGTCAAGAAGAGTCACAACAGGATTGTAAATAATATCGCTTACACCTTGCGAACTCATCGCGTTAATAAAAGAGGTAAATTTAACGGGGTCTTTTACTGTAGTTTTAAGCGATACTGTAGAAGTTACGAGTTTTATATAAGCGTCGTCGAATTGTTTAAATATTTCAAAATCTGTTCCAACATCTTTTAATTTTGAATTGTTTGTTGCAATAACGACAAAAGTAAGTTGCCGAAGTTGATAAGAAGCGTCAAGGCTATTGAGCATGGAGCGAATAGCGTCAATTTGAGAGGGTAAACAACGTACCAAAACGCGATCTTTAAAAACAGAGACCCCAACACCTTGAAAGATAGATAAAGCCTTTGTGACATCGTTATTTGCAAGATAACGAAACTTAACAACGTAATAATCTTCTTTTTCTGTAACGTTGTTGTCAGATGGAGGAGTTAACGCTATATCAGGCTTTTTTTTGAAGATAATAATTGACTGAGCCGTTTCTTTAAAATCAAGATCATTGACCTGTAAAACATCAAGAAGAACGCTAAAGACATTCTCTTTTTTTGTGTAATCAAAGGTAGGGAAGAAAACGTTAAAATTAGTATTTACCTCCCCACTGATAACAATATTTTTACCCGAAACAGAAGAAAGTTCACGCACAAAATCAGGGAAAGAGATATTTTTATAGTCAGCTGAAAAGAGACTACTTAACAGGACTATCATTAGCAATATTTGCTTCATTGCTTCGCTCCTTAAATGGTAATAAAAATTCATTAATTGCAGGATTACAACGTAAATAATAATGAGCAAAATTTGCGCTCAATGTTTCATATAAAACAATCTCACACTTATAAATATTGACAATTTTGAGCATGTTTTTTTCACCTAAAACGATGGAGTAATTTTCAAAACGACACCCAGTCGAATAACAAAAAGCTCTTAAAAAAACACCTTCCGTTAAAAAAGGTTTTTCTTGTTGTATAGGTAAAGATTGAGTGTTTTGTTTTGAAATATTTTGGTCATTAGAATAGTTTAGATCAAAACTTTTGGAAATTTCATTTTTAGAATTTTGAGGAACATCTTTGGAAACTTTAGGAGCACCAAAGAAGAAAAAGTAAAAGTAAAGAGCAGGGATTAAAAAGAAAAGAGGCATAAGTTTTTTTAAAACGAAACTTTTATAAAGAACAGTTGAACCGCTATTATAAAAATTGTAAATATCTTTATTTAAAGTTAAGCTAACGTCCTCAATAAAATTGTCTTTACAGACTTCAGAAGTCGAATAGACTTTGTAAGAAAAAATCTTTGAATTTAAACGCTTAGCAGAAGATTTGGTAACTAAAAAAATATCACACTGATCAAAATAAGTTCTATTAATTTGCCTTTTTGATTGTAGGATAAAAAATACATCTATGCCCCAATGACCATGATAAGAAAGAAAACGATTTTTATGATCTTCCAGCGTTTTTGTGAAAGTACCATAAGCCTCATCGATAATAATTAAACAATGGTGATAATCAGCATAAACGCCGTTTTCAATCGCCCATTTGTCATAGTCATTACCGTAATCGATTAAACCCTGTTCTGCTTGTGTATATATGCCAAATTCCTGTTGCATAGCATTATCAAAGTCAGCTTTGTTATAACGCTTAACAAAACCATCAAAAGAGTCAAAAAGAAAACCATTAATATTGGTATAAATAAAACGATAAGGAGAAACACCTTTTTTATGTTTTTTAAATTCCTCAACGATTAAATGTACAAGTTTGTAAGTTTTACCGGAACGAGGACGCCCGACGATAGCAGAAAACATGGTGACTGGCTCCTTTTAATTTAACGTGTCATCAAGAGTAAAAGATCATTGATGATTTTTACGATGTTGCCCGTAATGGCTTTATAGAGCTTATAAAGCTGAATAACAAAGTAAACAGACAAAAGACCTATAAAAAGATCACCAGCGGTAATAAACGCGTCAGCAAGTCCACTTTCATGCAAAAAAGCGAAAGAAGAACTAACGATTTGAGAATTTGAAATACCGCCCCACGTTCCCCCTATGGAAGGCATAGAAGTAACTTGTGTAAATAAATCTTTAAAAGCGTTCCAAATACGCAAAATGTAAGAGGTAATAAAAGCAGCCGCCGCAATTAAAAAAGCAATGTAAAGAGCAACAACAGACTTTATAAGTACGTTAACAGATACGAAAATGCCAAATTTTTTGACAATAATTTCGATTAAACTAACCGCACCAGCCGCAATAAAATTAATCAACCATTGCATGTAATCCCCCTAAGCGTTTGGCGTGGTATTAAAAAGATGTTTAATAGCAAACATAATGACACCCCAAGAAAATAACAAAGTGAAAAAAACCGTTAAAAACGGTTTTCGCGGAGCTACAAACATACAAGGGTCAATGGTATAGGTTTTTATAGGTCCACCTGTACGATTTGCACCCGAAATAGTAAAAGGGCAAGTACCGTTAGGAATATTTACAGTTGGCTTATCAGTTAATTGATTTTTAGCGTCATCAAAAGCTTGAAAAAGATTTTTAAGATCAGAAAAAAGACCGTTAGTAAAATCAAAAAGTGTGTCAAGAGAGACGCTGTAATTTGTAAATGCTTGTGTTAATTTTGTAAGAGAAACGACAGCTTCGGCAGTTTTTGGTGACGTGTATTCCCACTCTTTTTGCTTTTGTAATTGAATTTCATCTAATTTATTTTTGATTTGATCTAATCTTTGGATAATAGGAGAAAGATTAATAGCTGTTTCAGTTCTGTCTGTTTCGACAGATTGCGAACCAGCATTTGAACTTGTTGAGATTGAACCGTCATCATTAACCTGTGTAATATTAGAAGGTTTATTGACTGTATTTGTAACGGTTCCAGTCGCGTCCGTTGTTGTAGTGTAAGCGCCGTTAAAAGTTTTTGTACCATTGGCAGTATTAACGATGTACGAATAACCAACTTCATTTACAGTAGCACCCGTTGACTGCTTTATTTGATTGACAGTAAAATCCGCTACCGTTGCGTCAGGATAAGTGACCTTACCTTTATAAACAGTAGCAACAGAACCATCAACATTTGTCTTTTCAGATTGCTTGACAACAGCAACAGGATAGCTTTGAACTTCCGTTTTGTTTAGATATTGGCTGAGATCGATTTTTGTTGCAACAGTAGCGCCAACAGGCGCAGAAGTTGCAGGCGCAAGATCAGGGATTGTGCCCTTAGAAGCCATATTAGCCGAACCCAACATATTGTCACCAAACTTTGTTACATCATCGCCCTTATAAAAATTATCGCCAATTTTAGAAGTAACAGCAGGGTCAACACCAAGATCATTGACAGGAGCTGAAGGGACTTCAGAAGTATCCGTTATATAGCCATTATCTTTCAAAAATTTATTATAAGCCGCAGTGGTTTCAGCATCGGTGACGGCATTTTTTGGATTAAAACCAATATTACCGGTAACACCTTCAGAAGTCATGCCTAAATCTTCAACAACAGGTTCATATTTTGTTAAAGGAAAATCACCTTGTTTATTTTTGTATTCTAATAAAAGCTGTTTTTCGGAAACTGCTTTATTAGCTAAAGAAGCAGGAAAAGGTTTAACAGCACCAAGGATAAAACCACTCATTAAAAATGTAGAGTCAAGTCTAAAAACGTCGCTTTTAATCCATTGCTCATTTACACAACCCTCACCATGTTCTAAAATATACATAGTGTAATAATCCTGTACACTCTCACCCATCATCGATTTTTTATAATAAGTACCACCTTGTGAAGCACAATCAGGTTCACTAAGATCAGTACGTGGCAAACATGTATAATAAGTTGTTTTAAAAAGACCCGTAATATCAGTCGCTTGATCTGTCCAAAAGTATTTCATTTGGGAAGGGCAATCAACTAAAGGTCTACACTCATCTTTTGTGGCGGTGCCATCTTCGTTTTGAATATTTTTTGAAAAATAACCAGGATTACAATCACATTGTTGTGTCGTTTGATTTAATGTTCCATTTGTACCACATGTAGGAATAACGCACTCACCATTAACGATTATACTAGGAGATTGACACGTTCCTGTATCTTTAACATAATTTTGAGTAACATGATCACCAACAGAACGACCAAAAAAAGGAATAGAAGTACAATAATTAATAATTAAAAGAAGACTAGTAGAAGAAAAATTCATAATCTGATAAGAATAGCCATTCAAAGGAGTAGGAATACCTAAGTCAACACCTGTAACAAAATTATAAGAATTACCAGACTTCACATAAGTAACACCACCATATGTATAATATGTTGGTGAAACAATATCAGAAAAAGAAGTCGTTACCATTATTATTAAAGCTAGGAATATTTTTTTCATTTTGAAGTCCAAAACATAGGAACGCAAAGAGCTTTTTTAAAGTTTTCGACATTTATTACGATCAAAACCAAATCCCCTAGAGATGATTTCTCCGTAGCACGTCCGACTTGCGTGAACCCGACGTGAAAAAACCTTAAACGGTCGTTTTTCACATCGTGTGCCCGTCTGCGTCTCTTCTCAGGTTGAAACTTCTTTTTTTCGTTAAAGTTTTCTCTTTTAAAGAGCGAAGAGCAAAGAGAGGGGCAAGTAAGGAAAGATTGCATGTCAATCCTTTGTTAGTGTAAGGGCAGAAATATAGATAAACAATGGAACGAAAAAGACGGCGTATTGCGCTAAAAAGAAATTGAACGTTTCGTTGGATAAAACTACTACTTCCATTTTATTTCCTTGACGCCACTAAGATAAGACCAAGTAAAAAGGTAAATCCAACAAGGTTACCCGTAAGACCCATTAAAAAACTGTATTGGTTTGGAGTAAGATTTAACGAAGCGCTTGTTGCGTTTACATCTTCAGCAAGAAGAGAAAAAGGAATTAAAAATAAAAGATATTTCAACATGACTGACACCTTAAAAGGGGCGAAAGCCCCTTGATTTAACGAACAAAACCTTTGGAACGTTTCGCAACCATGAAAACGATACAAACGACCAAAACACCTGCAAAAACGTAGTCAAACAGAGCAAAATCCGCTTTTAACTCAGTTGTAGGAACAACAGGAGAGTCACCCGCCATCAAATTACCAGCGGCTACCGCACCCGCAACAACTAAACCTTTACCCGCTGTAACAACAGATTGACCCGCACTAACTGCTTTAGCAGTTAATTTTTTCCACGACATAAGAACTCCTTACATGAGATGTATTAGAGCCAAAGCTCAAAAGAAGACTGGAATTCTTTTCAACTTTGATCTAAGAAACCCCCTTTTTAAAGGAAAAGGGTAAAACCTGTAAATGCTATTTAGAAGCTGGAGGCTGTAAAAGTGGGTCTTTATCGAATGTGAAAAACTGCATTTTTTCATCAGGGAAAAGATAGTTACCGTTTGACGTTGTAATAAAAACGTGAGGAACAGCAATAAATTTGCCTTTAAGTGGGTCAAATTTTAGTTTCATTTCCACAGGATAAGACAGTGTCTCAGTGCTTTTAACGAGGTAACCTTCGTTATCTTTTGAACTGAATGTGATCGTAACGTCGATCAAAGGTTTCATTTCACCTGATTTTTTATCTTTACGCTCAACTGGGCGAACCTCTTCGAGTAAACCGATTAGATATACGTGCATGACAAGCTCCTTTAAGGAAGATTTTTTGACTGGTTGGAATAGATCAGGGGCGGAGCCAGTCAACCACCCCATGACAAGAATTTCCCTCGCTAACGCAGAAACTCTTTCAGAGCCTTTACATGTAAAAGCTTTGAAAAAGTATTTTTTTATTAAAAAAAATAGAAATGCTATAATGCAACTTAAATATTTTAATGAAAAAGAACACATACTTAAAATACATAAGGAACTATACTAAAATATATTAAGTATGTCAAGAGGAATAAATGAATAATAAAGAATTTGCAGAATATTTAGGAATATCAGAGCCAACCATATATTCATGGAAAAAAAACAAAAAAAATTTATATGAAATAGTAATGCAATGGAAGAATGGAAGCTTAAATAAACTTAGTATAGAAGAAGAAAAAATCCTAAAGATATTTAAGTCGTTAAATGAAAAACAACAAAAATATTATCTATTAAAAATGGAAAGTGATGTTATTCAAAATGAAATGAACGAGGAGAATTACAAAAAATGAACTACTTAGAAAATAATCAAAACAAAAATGGTGTACCAAGATATGTATGGATTGCTATAACAGCACTTATAGGATATATAATAATCGGAAGTTTTTTAGACAAAATAGAAGAAAGAAGATTAACCCTAAAAATGGAAGCTCTAGGAGACAATTTAAATAGAGAACTAGGAAAAAGTTTTGAAATAATGAATAAAAGCTTTGAAAAAAGTATGAACATGTTTCAAGATAAACCTAAAATAACAATACCATATCCAACACAACAAGAAACTACAAAAAAAGCTCCTGTTACAATTATTGAAGAACCTATAAAAACAGAAACAAAGACTTTACAAAAAGAAGAGGTAAAAACACCAACAAAAAACCCAAATATCAAGATCGAGATGCACTAAAAAAGTATGTACCTTTTATTCAAATCCCCCCGACCGCACCATTTTATCTCCTCTTTTTTAATATCTCCATTTTTATAAAACTCAATGTTGAATTATGTTATTATTAGTCCTATTTTTTCAATTCTGAAAGGTTCTTGATGCGAGAGTTAGAGCTAAAAAATGTCATCAAACTTGGTGAACGTGAGTTTTTAATTTCAACCATTAGTATGCATGTTCGCCACTCTTTTTTTGAAGGTGATTCTAAAAAAATTGTCTATGAAACCATGGTGTTTGAGATTATGAATGACGAAGTACAATTTCATCATCCTATCTTCAATGAACGCTACAATATGGCAGACGAAGCAATCGCAGAACACGGTGCTATTATTCAACATCCCGAAAACTTTTTTATTATCTAATGTAACCTCTTTTAACGCATGAAAAAGATTTTTTTACTTTGCTGTTTGAGTTTGGGAGTGCTTCTTGCTCAAAATACAAAAGATATTTTAATTATCCAGTCGTACCATAAAGGGTATAAGTGGAGCGATGATATTTCAAAAACGATTGAAAAAAATTTTTCAAATCAAGAAAATATTTTTATATCAACGGTTTATATGGATACCAAACGTATTGATACCCCCGAATATTTAGAAGAGTTCTACCGCTATTATAAAGAGCGCTTTAGTCATTACACGTTTGATATTGTTATCGCAGTAGACAACAGCGCATTAGCCTTTGTTAAAGAACATTATGAAGAGCTTTTTTCACACAAAACTCCTATTGTTTTTGTTGGTATCAATAATTTTGAACCCACGTTAATTGATGGAATCAAAAACATTAGTGGCGTGGTTGAAAATGTAGATATTGAAAAAAATATTGATTTAATGATAACGTTACAGCCTAATCTTGATAAAATCTTAATTATCAATGAGAAAACAATCACAGGTGATGCTATTCGCAAAGAGATTGATGCGGTGAGTCCAAAGTATGAAAGTCGCATAGAAATTGAGCATGTTGATAGTATGGATATGGATGAAATTGCATCAAAAACAGCGGGCTTGAGCAAAAACAGTGCTATTTTATGGGTTCTCCTCTTCAAAGATAAAACGGGACGTTTTTTTACCTATAAAGATAATTTACAACAGATTCGTAAAATCACGCACATACCTATTTATGGACTTTGGGATTTTTATTTGGATTATGGCATTGTAGGAGGTTTTTTAACCAGTGCGACAGCGCAAGCAGAGGCCGCTTCAAAAATAGTCGATCAAATTTTTGCAGGAAAAGATCCTCAGACGATTCCCATCGTGGAAAGAAGTCCCAACCGCTATCTCTTCGATTACAAAGAGCTTACCAATCATCAAATAGATCCATCTCCTGTTTTAAAAAATTACGAAGTGATCAATAAGCCTTTCTCTTTTTATGAGGAGTATAAGCATTATATTTGGCTTTTTGCTGCTATTTTTAGTGCTATCATTATGATTATTCTCTTTTTAATGCAAAATGTGCGCATTCGTAAACAGAGTGAAATGGCACTTAAAAATCAGCTGGAATTTATCAAAGTGCTACTCGATACAATCCCTAACCCTATCTATTTTACCGATGTCGAAGGGAAATATATTGGGAGCAATATGGCGTTTGCAAAGCTGTATGATCAAAGCAAAGAGGAGATTATTGGAAAATCCATTTTTGATTTTTTCCCAAAAGAGTGGGCATCTGAGAGGCGAAAAAGCGATGTTGAGCTCTTAGCCAAAAAAGGTTCCGATATGCTTGAATTAATGTTGCATCTTCCTAAAAAAAGAGCGCGACTTTTTACACTGAGTAAAGCAGTCTACAGCAATATTGATGGGAGCGTGGGTGGTATCGTTTGTATTATGGATGATATGACAGAGCGGGTGCAACAACAACAATTTTTAATTCAACAATCGAAACTGACCGAAATGGGTGAGATGATCGCAGGTGTTGCGCATCAGTGGAATGAGCCTTTGGTGGAGCTTTCGGCAATCATGCAAGATATGGAGTTTTGTTTTAATAGTGGGGAGATGGATCGGGCAAAAATGAAAGAGTTTGTACGTGACGCCATCATTCAGATACAATACATGTCACAAACGCTGAAAGATTTTCGTAATTTTCTTAAACCCTCCACCAAGAAGACACTCTTTTGCGCTAAAAAAGCGTTGAATGAAGTGTTAGAGATCATTGGTAGGCAGATCTTTTATGCGCATATTGATCTTAATGTCACTTACCTTAAAGAGGCAGAATCGTTTCCGGTGTATGGTTATGAAAATGAGTTTAAACAAGTGCTCATCAATGTCATTAATAATGCTAAAATCAAACTGGTAAAAGCGCACAAAGGTGGGAAAATTAGTATTGAAGTTGATCGTGAGATGATCTATACCAAAATCATCATTAGCGACGATGGAGGATTTATTCCTGAAAAAATCATTGGGTTTATTTTTGATCCGTATTTTACGACGAACAAAAATGGAACAGGGTTAGGGTTGTATATGGCGAAGATGATTATTGAAGATAAAATGGGTGGCAGTATTCGCGTGCAGAATAAAGATACGAGCACCGTCGAGTTTACCATTTTAGTTCCGAATGCAAACAAAGGCAGCGAATGAAAATTTTACTTTTAGAAGACAATGCACGCTTTAATGCCACGATCGTCAAACGGTTGGAAGCGAAAGGGTACCGTATAGATTCATTTACGGATGGGCAAGAAGCGTATAATGCTTTGGATAATGGCTATGCCTGTTTTCTTTTAGACATCAACGTTCCCAGTCTTGATGGCATTGAAATCTTGAAAAAAATACGCGATTTTTACCCAGAGACGCCAGTGATTATTATGAGCTCCAGTGTGGAACTTGAAGTGATCAAAGATGCTTACAATTATGGGTGTAACGATTTCTTGAAAAAGCCATTTTTTATTGATGAACTTGAAATTAAAATTGAAAAACTCTGCAATATTCGCCATGATATTGTGGATTTAGGGCATGAGTGTTGTTTTGATTTTAAAACAAGCTTGCTTCGTATCGGGGAAGCGCAAGAAGAGCACCTTTCGCGTAAAGAAAAACTTCTGTTAAATGTCCTCATTAGCGAAAAAGGAAAAGTGGTTACGTTTGATAAAATTCAAGCGATGGTATGGGAAGGCAATTTTGCAAGTTTGGATTCGATTCGCTCTTTGATGCGACGACTGCGTAAAAAAATTCCGTTTGAGTGTATCGAAACGGTAGTCGATGTAGGATATATTCTGCGTTATTAGTGCTTTACATGTAAGCTATTTGACTCAATGGTTCAGATGTTGCATTCAACGTTACGCACTCTTTTGTAAAATATAAAGCGAGCATCTTTGGAAGAAGGTTCTCGCTTTGCATTTTTGGAAAAAGGATTTCAATGCTCTTAATGATTGAAAAATGGTTTGATAAAATCAGCCATGGGATTGGGCATCTTTGCTCAGGGTTGATGATTGTGATGATGTTAAATATCTTTTACGATGTGTTTATGCGGTATCTGTTTAAAAGTGGTTCTATCGCACTTCAAGAGATGGAGTGGCATCTTTTCTCTGTCATTATTCTCCTTGGGACTTCGTATGCACTGATGGAAGATTCGCATGTACGTGTGGATGTTTTGTACGCAAAATTTAGCGATAAGAAAAAAGCGTTGGTCAATATCGTTGGCGCGATTGTTTTTATAACACCTATTGCCCTGCTGGTTGCCCTCAGTTCTGTGGGGTTTGTGATGGAAGCATTTACCTCTCATGAAATTAGCAGCGATCCAGGAGGATTGACACATCGCTGGATTTTAAAGGCGTTTATCCCTTTTTCTTTTTGGCTATTGATTTTTATGACGCTTGGATTTATTCTTAAAAATATTAACATCTACCGAGGTGTCACAAAAGCCCATTTTAGAAAGCAGGAAGAGTTATGATCGGTATTGTGATGTTTATCGTCGGCATGCTGATGTTGCTGATAGGATTTCCTGTTGCCTTTACCTTTGGTGCAGTGTCGGTCTTTTTTGGGTTAGCTTCGGGCATGATAGACTCTTTGAGGGATGGTGGAACCATTATGGAAGGGCTTGATGCGGGGGCGCGGATGTTTGCTTTTATGCCGCATCGTATCTGGAGCATTATGAACAACACGATTCTGATTTCCGTTCCGATGTTTATTTTAATGGGCATTATTTTACAAAAATCACGTTTGGCAGAGCGTTTGTTAGAGGCGATGGGCTTTTTGTTTGGCGAAATTCGTGGAGGACTCGCCATCAGCACGGTTTTAGTAGGTGCTCTGCTTGCCGCATCGACCGGTGTTGTTGGTGCCAGTGTTGTGGCAATGGGCGTGATCTCCTTGCCTGTTATGCTCAAATACAACTACTCCAAATCCCTTGCGTGCGGAACCATTTGCGCTTCAGGAACCCTAGGGCAAATTATTCCGCCGTCTGTTGTTTTGATTATTTTAGGGGATGTCTTTCAGCTTCCTGTAGGCGATCTGTTTGAGGGCGCTTTTTGGCCAGGATTGACACTGGTGGTTGTTTATATTCTCTACATTGCCATCGTCGCTTTTTTTAACAAAGAGATGGCGCCAGCCATTCCTAAAAGTGAGCTGACGCACAGCAAATCCAAACAAATTGTGAATGCGTTCAAAGCGATTTTACCACCACTTATTTTAATTATTTTGGTCTTGGGTTCCATTTTTGAAGGCATTGCAACGCCTACGGAGTCTTCGGCTGTTGGGTGTATTGGTGCGATGGTTTTGGCGTGGATGTACCAATCATTTTCGTTGAAGATGATTCAAGAAGCATCGATGGAAACCGTGCGTACAACGGCAATGGTTTTTGCGATTTTAATCGGTGCGACCGCTTTCTCCATGGTTTTTAGCTACACCGGTGGCGATGAAATCATCGCAGAGGTTATGCGTTCTTTACCCGGCGATAAATGGGGATTTATTGTTGTCTCAATGCTCGCAATTATGGCATTGGGCTTTTTTATTGATTTTGTGGAGATCTCTTACATCATCATTCCTATTTTAGCGCCGATTGCAGAAGCGATTGGGTTGAGTCCGGTTTGGTATGCGCTTTTAATCGCACTTAATTTGCAAACCTCGTTTCTAACGCCACCGTTTGGCTTTAGTCTCTTTTATCTCAGAGGCGTTGCCCCTACTTCTGTTGCGACAATGGACATCTACAAAGGGGTGGTTCCTTTTATTCTTTTGCAAATCTTAGTGATGCTTGTTTTCACACTTTTCCCAGAGATTTACGGTGTTACAATGATGCTCAAATAGGCTCATGTAGAAAAAATGTTTCGCTTCTTCTTCTTTACATGTAAGGTGTGTCACTTTTTTGCTTGATCGGCTTTACATGTAAGGTTTTTTGACAAAATGTCATGTGTTTTTTATGTCAAATTGATACACTGAGTAAAACCCCCTTTAAAGGATTGTGAATGTTATTAAGCGGAAAATATCTTGATTTCTACAATGAAATCATTGCGTTTATTCCCGAGAAGAGAATTTTTACCGATCCTCTTCATACCATAGCATACGGTACGGATGCTTCGTTTTACAGGTTAGTTCCCAAAGTCGTCGTTTGGGCCAATAATGCTGATGAAGTGAGTCAAATTCTTAAAATCACCTCTTCACTCTCTTTGCCAGTTGTTTTTCGAGCGGCAGGGACAAGCCTTTCTGGGCAAGCGATTACCGATTCCATTTTACTTATGACGTCACGTGATTGGAAAAAGATCAATGTGAATAAAGAAGTGAGTACCATCACCATGCAACCCTCAGTCATCGGTGCGGATGCGAATGCGTATTTGCTTCCGTATGGGAAAAAAATCGGTCCCGATCCTGCCAGTATTAGCTCCGCGATGATTGCAGGCATTGCCGCGAATAACGCGAGTGGTATGTGCTGTGGCACAACCGACAACTCCTACAAAACGCTTGAATCGATGAAGATTATCTTCCATGATGGCACTGAACTCGATACGGCATCACCCCAAAGTATCAAAGAGTTTAAACAATACCATCACGCTTTGGTAGAGCGCATTAGCGCACTCTCGGCTGAGATTAAAGCCAATCCTTCACTTCATGATAAAATTGTCCGTAAATTTAAGATCAAAAATACCTGTGGGTATAGCCTTAATGCACTGGTGGATTATGAAGATCCAATTGATATTATCGCGCACCTCATGATCGGTAGTGAAGGTACGCTTGGATTTATTAAAGAGATTACCTTTAAAACGGTGCCTGAGTACAAAGATAAAGCCAGTGCGTTGATGATCTTTAAAAACATCAAAGATGCCTGTGACGCGGTTATTGTGCTTAAAACTCAATGCAAAGAAAACGTGGCTGCGGCTGAAATGATGGATAGGGCAGGGCTTGCGAGTGTTGAAAACAAAGAGGGAATGCCAAGTTTCCTTAAAACACTAAGCCCCACAGCCACCGCTCTTTTAGTTGAAAGTCGCGCAGAAAACGATGCCAAATTGGATGAAAACATCGCCGTCATTTTAGAGAAACTCTCTCATTTTGAGCCTGAAATGCCACTGCATTTTACCAAAGATGTGTACGAGTATACGAAGTATTGGAAAATTCGTAAAGGGCTTTTCCCTGCCGTTGGTGCTGTGCGTGAGAGCGGAACAACGGTTATCATCGAAGATGTGGCGTATCCTATCGAATCTTTGGCGGATGCAACGTTGGAGCTTCAAGACCTTTTCAAAAAGTATGGCTACAACGAAGCGATTATTTTTGGACATGCTCTGGATGGCAATCTACACTTTGTCTTCACCCAAGCCTTTGAAGATCCCAAAGAGATTCAACGCTACGAAGCGTTTATGCAAGATGTTGCCGAGCAAGTAGCCACAAAATACCATGGTAGTCTTAAAGCCGAACACGGCACAGGTCGCAATATGGCGCCATTTGTCGAATTGGAATGGGGAAATGATGCTTATATGCTTATGAAAGAGATTAAGAATATTTTTGACCCTCGTGGACTTCTCAATCCTGGCGTCATTATCAATGATGATCCTAAAGCGCATCTTAAAAACTTCAAATCAATGCCCGTAACAGATGAGTATATCGATAAGTGTATCGAGTGTGGTTTTTGTGAACCTGCCTGTCCATCGAACTTTTTAACACTTACACCTCGACAGCGCATTGTTTCCAATCGTTATATGAGTACCCTGAAAAATGCAGGAGATGAAGAAGCACTTGAAGCGTTTCAGGCGTTGTATCAGTACGATGGGGTTGACACCTGTGCCACGTGTTCACTCTGTTCACTGGTCTGCCCTGTTGGCATTGATACAGGTGCATTAACGAAGAAGATTCGTGCACATCAAATCACCCCAACGCAGCACAAAATTGCTAGTATGATTGCCAATAACTATGGAACCATTTTAGGTGTAGGTAGCTTTGTTTTAAGTGCCGTAAAAGGTGTCAATGCTGTTATTCCTGATGGCGTTATGAAAGCAATGAGCGCAGGTGTTACCGCACTCAGTGGAAATAAATTGCCACTATGGACAACCAGTCTACCCGGTGGTCATACGTTTAAAGACAGCAGAAAACTCTTTGGCGTTGCTGATAAAGTGGTCTATTTTTCATCGTGTCTCAATCGTACCATGGGAAATCCAAAGCCAAAAGGTGAAGAGAAAGAGTTGGATGAACTCATCATCGGTATTTTAGAAAAAGCGGGCTTTGAAGTGATTTTCCCAGAGCAGTTAAAGCCATTGTGCTGTGGTATGCCTTTTTCGAGTAAAGGGTATAAAAAAGAGGGAAAACAAAAATCAGTTGAGCTTGAAGCTGCCTTGAATAAAGCAAGTGAAAACGGTAAATACCCAATCTTATGTGACATGAGTTCGTGTACCAAAACCATGATGGAGTATTTTGATTCAGGATTAAAAGTTCACGATCCTATTGAGTTTATTCATGATTTTCTCTTAGATAAGCTTACCATTAAGCAAATTGATGAGCCAGTGGTCATTCATACGATTTGCAGTACGCGAAAAATGGGATTAGCCGATAAATTTGAAAAAATTGCACGTTTGTGCAGCTCTAAGGTCACGGTTCCTGCGGATGTCACCTGTTGTGGCTTTGCAGGAGATCGTGGGTTTAACTACCCAGAGCTTAATAAATCGGCATTACGTCATCTCAAAGCATCCATTCCCAGCGATACAAAATTAGCTTTTTCGACAGGAAAACCCTGTGAAATTGGTTTGAGCGAAGAGAGTGGATTGGAGTATCGTTCCCTCTTTTATCTCCTTGAACGCGCTATTTCTTAAGGATTCTGCTTTACATGTAAATATGGGTCAATCACTCTTTATTGTAGACTGAATTGACCCAACTACCTCACCTTTAACACCACTTTTTCATGGGTTTGATTTAATAAATAAAATGATAAAATACTAAAATTTTGACTATGCTTTTTAGTTAAATTTAAACAAAAAGGGTTGCGTCTATGGAAGTGAATCTGATTGTGGAAAGCCTTAAATTCTTGGTTTTAGGAATGTCCACGGTATTTATGTTTTTGGTCTTAATGGTTGTTGTTTTGGAGCTTCAGGCTAAAATTATCCTCAAATATTTTCCTCCCAAAGAGGTGAGTGTTTATAATTCTACACAAGAATTATCACAAAAAGATAACTTCACGGTTGTTGCAGCCATTGCTGCTTCTATTCAGTCATACAAAAAAAAATCAAAACAGTAAAAAGGGCAAAGTAAGATGGCTAAAAAATACATCGATGTGATGGATACAACGTTTAGAGATGGTTTTCAATCGGTTTTTGGTGGACGTGTACTTATGGATGATTTTCTCCCTGCAGTTGCTGCAGCAAGAGATGCGGGTATTAGCCATTTTGAATTTGGTGGTGGAGCACGTTTTCAAAGCCTTTACTTTTATCTTAATGAAGATGCTTTTGAGATGATGGATCGTTTTCGTGCCATCGCAGGTCCTGATGCCAACCTTCAAACCTTAGCACGTGGCGTCAATACCGTAATGCTCGATACGGGCAATCGTGATTTGATTGACTTGCATGCCAAAATGTTTAAAAAACACAGTACGACAACCATTCGTAACTTTGATGCACTCAATGATATTGAAAACCTCAAATACAGCGGTGAACGCATTGTGCATCATGGACTTAAACACGAGATCGTGGTAACGATGATGGACCTTCCTCCTAAATGTGTGGGAGCGCATGATGTTGCTTTTTATGAGAAAACGCTTCGTGAGATTTTAGATTCAGGTATTCCGTATCACAGTGTCTGTTTTAAAGATGCGAGTGGAACTTCCAGCCCTCAAAAAGTGTACGAGACCATAAAAATGGCTAAAAAATTACTGCCTGAAAACACCCATGTTAGACTTCATACGCATGAAACGGCAGGTGTCAGTGTGGCGTGTTATCTTGCCGCCCTTGAAGCAGGTGCCGATGGAATCGACCTTGCCGCTTCACCTGTGAGTGGTGGTACCTCTCAACCAGACATCTTAACGATGCTTCACGCGGTGAAAGGTAAAAATTACGATCTTGGAGGATTAGAACTTGAGAAAATTTTGACCTACGAAGATGTGTTGCAAGACTGTTTAAAAGACTACTTTATGCCACCCGAAGCGGTGCAAGTCTCTCCTTTAATTCCTTTCTCCCCAATGCCGGGGGGTGCTCTAACGGCCAATACTCAAATGCTACGCGATAACAACATTTTACATAAATTCCCAGAAGTCATCAAAGCGATGCGTGAAGTCGTTGAAAAAGGTGGCTACGGTACGAGTGTCACGCCTGTATCGCAATTTTATTTCCAACAAGCCTTTAACAATGTGATGTTTGGACCGTGGACAAAAATTGCAGAAGGTTATGGCAAAATGGTGCTTGGTTACTTTGGAAAAACACCAGTCACTCCAGATGAACATGTTGTCGCCCTCGCAAGTGAGCAACTTAAATTAGAACCAACAAAGAAAAATGCACTTGATTTGGCAGATGCGGATGAGAGTAAATCACTTGCACATGTGAAACAGATCTTAGCAAAAGAGGGACTTAAAACAACTGAAGAGAATCTCTTTATTGCCGCTTCATGTAAGGAAAAAGGTATTGCATTCCTCAAAGGTGAAGCAAAAGTCAATGTTCGTAAAATTGGTAAAGCAGAGAAAGAGAAGATTGTTTGCAGTGCCTCTTCAGATTATACGGTCATTGTCAATGGTCAAAAATACAATGTTAAATCGTCCGATAAACAAGATGCTTTTGTCATTAACGGGCAAGAGTATTTTATAGAAATCGAAGAGGGATGCAGTGATGAAGCAGGTGGCGCTCATGTTGCAGCCTCTGCTTCTTCAAACGGTACTGAAATTAAAGCAGGCATTCCTGGTTCGATCTTTAAAGTACTTGTGAATGTCGGCGATAAAGTGAGCAAAGGTCAACCCGTTATTGTGATTGAAGCCATGAAAATGGAAATTGAAGTGACAGCCCCATCCGATGGTGTGGTCAGTAGCGTCAGAGTGAAACAAGGTGATACCATCGTCAATAATCAATTACTTGTAACATTATAAGGGACAAAATGAAAAAAAAGATCATTGGGATAATGTTGTTTTTAGGATTGATGGTGATTCCCTCATTTCTAAATGCGAGCGATGTAGCCAAAGAGAATTTAAACCAAGACTATAAATCCAAAAGCGTTTCGGAGCTTTTTGTCTCATTGTATGAATCCACAGGTATTAATGCCATGATTAATCCTGTTGAAGGATTAATTTCGCATGGCATTCCTGTCTCTACCTTTAACCAAGGTGCGGGTAAGGTTGTCATGATGGCTATCTGCTTTGTGTTAATTTATCTAGCGATTGCAAAAGGGTTTGAGCCGTTGCTGCTCATTCCGATTGCGTTTGGTGGATTCTTAGCCAATATTCCTGTGGCGGATATTGCAGGCCCTGAAGGATTTTTAGGTATTTTATTTAACATGGGTATCAGTTCAGGGCTTTTCCCCTTGATGATTTTTATGGGCGTGGGTGCGATGACGGACTTTGGTCCTCTTTTAGCAAACCCTAAGACGGCCCTTTTAGGGGGTGCTGCACAACTTGGTATCTTTGGTACGATTGTAGGTGCGGCTATTCTAACCGAATACACAGGCTTTATTAACTTCTCTTTGAAAGATGCGTGTGCCATTGGTATTATCGGTGGCGCAGATGGTCCTACCTCTATTTTTGTAGCAACGAGGTTAGCACCGGATCTTTTGGGTGCTATTGCGGTAGCAGCGTATTCGTATATGGCATTGGTACCTATTATTCAACCTCCTATTATGAAAGCGCTTACAACGAAAGAAGAGCGACTGATTAAGATGGAGCAGTTACGCGAAGTCTCTAAACTTGAAAAGATTATTTTTCCTATTACCGTGATGATTTTATGTATTTTGATTTTGCCTGATGCGACCCCTTTGATTGGAGCACTTGCTTTTGGAAATTTAGCACGTGAATCGGGTGTGGTGAAACGATTGTCCGACACAATGGAAAACGCGTTAATCAACATTGTAACCATTTTTCTAGGGCTCTCAGTTGGGTCAAAATTGGCCGCTGAAAAGTTTTTGGTTCCAGAGACGTTAGGCATTATTGTTTTAGGACTGATTGCTTTTTCTATGGGAACTGCAGGTGGTATCCTTATGGCAAAAGTGATGAATAAATTTAGCAAACATAAAGTAAACCCACTCATTGGTTCAGCAGGTGTGAGTGCTGTACCTATGGCGGCAAGGGTATCCAATAAAGAGGGTATGAAAGAAGATCCAACCAATATGCTTTTAATGCATGCGATGGGTCCAAATGTGGCAGGTGTCATTGGCTCTGCGGTTGTAGCAGGTGTGCTGCTGTCCATTTTTAAATAAAATGTTTTGAGGATATAAAGACGATGTCGAAGATTAATGAAATTGAAAAGTTAGGCTTAACCACGGTTGGTAAGATTCACTACAACCTCGATTATGAAGCGTTGCTGAAACATGAAATTGCCAATAATGAAGGGCGTGTCACCAGCAATGGTACGTTTAGTGTGGATACAGGAATTTTTACAGGTCGAAGCCCGAAAGATAAATACTTTGTAGATCAAGCGCCTTCCAATCAGTACATCTCATGGGGCAAAATGAACCATAAAATCAGTAAAGAGATTTTTGAAGAGCTGTTTGATAAAGTCAAAAAACAGCTCTCTGGTAAAGATATTTACGTTCAAGATGCTTACAGTGGTGGCAGTTTAGCGAGTCGCAAAAGCATTCGTGTGGTCACAGAGATTGCATGGCAAGCTCATTTTGTCAAAAACATGTTTATTCGTCCCAGTGAAGAAGAACTTGCCCATTTTAAACCAGACTTTGTGCTCTACAATGCGTGTAAAATGGTCAACGATGACTATAAAAAACACAATCTTCATTCCGATGTGTTTGTTGTTTTTAATGTGGAAGAGAACATTGCGATTATCGGAGGCACATGGTACGGTGGAGAGATTAAAAAAGGTATCTTCTCCATGATGAACTACTGGTTGCCATTAGAAGGCAAACTCTCGATGCACTGTTCTGCGAATGTCGGTGAAAAAGGCGATACCGCCCTTTTCTTTGGACTTTCAGGAACGGGTAAAACAACGCTTTCCACCGATCCTAAACGTAAACTCATTGGCGATGATGAGCATGGTTGGGATGATGAAGGTGTCTTTAACTTTGAAGGCGGCTGTTACGCCAAATGTATCAACCTTGATCCAAGCAGTGAGCCTGAAATTTTTGGTGCGATTCGTCAAGATGCCCTGTTAGAAAATGTTGTTATCAATGACAACGGGGTTGTGGATTATGCCGATGCCTCTAAAACAGAAAATACCCGCGTCTCTTATCCTATCTATCATATTGACAATCACGAAGTAAGCCTTCAAGCAGGGCACCCTAAAAAAATCATCTTTTTAAGTGCTGACGCGTTTGGTGTTTTACCTCCCGTATCCAAACTCACCAAAGAGCAAGCGATGTACTACTTCCTCAGTGGCTATACGGCTAAAGTTGCAGGAACAGAGCGTGGTGTTACCGAGCCCGTTGCGACCTTTAGTGCATGTTTTGGTGAGGCATTTTTACCCTTGCATCCAACCGTGTACGCGAAGCTTTTAGGCGAAAAGATTGCCAAGCACAATGTGGATGTCTACTTGGTCAACACTGGTTGGAGCGGCGGAAGCTATGGTATCGGTAAACGTATGAGCATTAAAGCAACCCGTGCGTGTATTAACGCCATTTTGGATGGCAGTATCAACGAGTGTGAGTTTGAAACCATTCCGGTCTTTAACATTCAAGCCCCAAAAGCGCTCGCAGGCGTTCCAACCGAAGTGCTCAACCCGAAAAGTACCTGGGAAAATAAAAGCCTTTACGATGCAACCAGAGATGAGCTTGCCGAGATGTTTATTGAGAATTTCAAAAAATACATTACAGCCGATTCTGATTTTTCTAACGCGGGTCCAAAACTCTAATTCAATCTTTACATGTAAAGGAGTTTCCAACTCCTTTACTTTAGTTTTACATCACATTATCTTATTAGAGTTCTTGCAAAACTCTTGACACGTCTTTAAAGCAAAGCTCTAAAGACTACGTTAACACTGGGTAATCCTTGGCGGAATGCCCACGCACCTTTGGTGCTTTAAGTTCTTGTAAAACTCATTTTGCAAGAACTTTATTACTTTATTTTACAGGGAGACACGTTCATGTCAAAGCTATGGTCTGGCAGATTTGCCGCAAGTGGAGCCGCTTTGCTCGATCAATTTAACGCTTCATTACCATTCGATAAAAAACTCTACGCAGAGGATATTAAAGGCTCCATTGCTCATGCTACAATGCTTGCAAAACAAGGCATTTTAACGCAGGATGAAGCCGATCAAATTGCCAAAGGACTCTTGCAAATCAAGCAAGAGATCGAAGAAGAGACATTTGTGTTTGATATTGCCCATGAAGATATTCATATGTCGGTGGAAACACGTCTCATTGATCTCATCGGAGAAGCGGGAAAACGCCTGCATACCGCGCGAAGTCGTAACGATCAAGTCGCGGTTGATTTTAAACAGTATGTGCAAAAACACACCCTCATCACTGTGCGTGCTTTAGAAGAGGTGATTGAGGTTTTGATGAGCATCGCTAAAGAGCATACCCAGACGCTACTTCCTGGTATGACGCATCTGCAACACGCGCAACCGATCAACTTGGCGTTTCACCTTTTAGCCTACGTTTCGATGTTTAAACGTGACATCGAGCGCCTTGAGAGCTCTTACCATCGCAATAATGTTTTACCGCTTGGATGCGCCGCACTTGCGGGTACACCGCATAACATCGATCGAGAGTACGTAGCAAAGCTCCTTGGTTTTGACAGTGTGAGTGTGAATTGCCTTGATACGGTCAGTGATCGTGACTTTGCATTAGAGATTCTTTTTAATATTTCAACCATTATGATGCACATTTCGCGTTTTGCCGAAGAGCTTATTTTATGGTCAAGTTATGAGTTTAAATTTATCACGCTCAGCGATGAGTACTCTACGGGCAGCTCCATCATGCCCCAAAAGAAAAATCCCGATGTGCCTGAACTGTTACGCGGTAAAACAGGACGCGTGAATGGCAATCTGATTTCACTCTTAACCGTGCTTAAAGGGCTTCCTTTGGCGTATAATAAAGATATGCAAGAGGATAAAGAGGGTGTGTTTGACAGTGTTGAAACCGTTTTTATGTCCCTTAATATTCTTAAAGAAGCGGTTCGTACGATGACCATCAATGTAGATCGTATGAAGCAAGCGTGTGAAGTAGGGCATCTCAGTGCCACCGATTTGGCAGACTACTTGGTTCAAAAGTGCAACATCCCTTTCCGTGAAGCCCATTTTATCACAGGGCGCGCCGTGGCGCATGCGGAAGGTTTAGGAATAGATCTCAGTGTTATGAGCGTTCCTGAGCTTCAAAAAGTCGATGCACGTATTGGCGAAGATGTGAGTGAGTATCTCTCTTTAGTCCATTCTATGAACGCACGAACCTCCCAAGGAGGAACGGCAGTCTCTTCTACATGTAAACAGATTGAAATTTTTGAAACATGGATACAATCGCGTCACTAAAAGAGAGCAGAAGAGGTGAAAACCTCTTCGATATGTTATAAAAAATTGTGGGTGTCACTGTCGCTTAAGTGACTCCATGAAAGTTTTGCTCCTCCTAAAAGGTGAAAATGCAGATGCAACACCTCTTGCCCACCGTCACTGCCGTTATTGGTAATCAAACGATACCCTCGCTCGTCCAATCCTAAAAGTTTTGCCACTTTTTGCGTAAATTCGGTGAGTCCTACCATGATTTTTGGATCAACTTCTTGAAAGCAGGTGTACTCAACTTTAGGGATTATCAAGATATGCACCGGTGCTTTGGGGTTAATATCATGAAACGCTAAGAAATCCTCATTTTCAAGCACTTTATTGCATGGAATTTCGCCACTTACAATTTTACTAAAGATCGTCATTGCCTTCTCCTTCATTTTAGGGATATAGTGTAGTACATAGTGCTTTGAATTTAGTCTAAACGTTGGATTTTAACCTTTTATAATTAAAGTTTGACTAAAATGGGCTTCCGAATAGACTTAAGAGCGTAATGGATGCTCACGAATGAAAGGTAACCCTTTGAAAGATATAGAAAATGCGATTGCTTCATGTACGTCGCTTGTTGAATTAGAAAAATTAAGAGTCTCGCTCTTTGGTAAAAAAGGGCATTTTGCAGTGCAATTTGAAAAGCTGAAAAAGCTTGACGGAGACGCTAAAAAAGAGTTTGCTCAAAATCTCAATATCAACAAAGAGAACTTTTTAGATCTGCTCAATCAAAAAAAGAGTGCATTGGATGCCGTGATGATTGAAGCGCAGATGCGCAAAAGCAGTGTGGATGTTACCCTTTTTAATCAAGAAAGTAGTGCAGGTGCACTTCATCCAGTGATGGATACGATGGATAAAATTATTGAATATTTTGTAAGTATGAACTTTTCCATCGAAGAAGGTCCTTTGGTTGAAGATGACTTCCATAACTTTGAAGCGCTCAATCTTCCCAAATACCACCCAGCACGCGATATGCAAGACACCTTTTATTTTAAAGATTCGATGTTGCTTCGTACCCACACCTCGCCCGTTCAAATCAGGACGATGCTCAGACAAGGCGCTCCGATTCGTATGATCTGTCCAGGAGCTGTTTTTAGGCGTGATTTTGACATTACGCATACTCCGATGTTTCACCAAGTCGAAGGTTTGGTCGTTGATAAAACAGGAAAAGTCTCCTTTGCCAATCTAAAATTTATTCTTGAAGACTTTTTAAAGTACATGTTTGGCGATGTTAAAGTGCGCTTCCGTCCGAGCTTTTTCCCGTTTACGGAGCCAAGTGCAGAAGCAGATATTAGCTGTATCTTCTGTAAAGGGGAAGGGTGTCGTGTCTGTTCACACACCGGTTGGCTCGAAGTCCTTGGTTGTGGTGTCGTTGATCCAAACGTTTTCAAAGCGGTTGGCTACAAAGATGTGAGTGGCTATGCGTTTGGACTCGGCGTTGAGCGCTTTGCGATGCTGTTGCATCAGATCCCGGATTTGCGGTCTTTGTTTGAGGGTGATTTGAGATTATTGGAGCAATTTAGATGATAGTAACAAAACAGTGGTTAAATGAATGGATCGACATCAGTGCAATTGATACGGATAAAATTTCTGTAGCACTGAACGCCATCGGTCTTGAAGTCGATGGGCTCACCAAAATCAAAATTCCTGAAAATGTCGTTGTTGGTCATGTCGTTTCGTGCGAAAAACACCCCAATGCGGATAAACTCAATGTCTGCCAAGTCGATGTGGGTGAGAGTATTCAGCAGATCGTGTGTGGGGCTAAAAATGTGGCTGCAGGCCAGATGGTCGCTGTGGCACTTATGGGTGCAATGCTTCCGGGTGATCTTAAGATCAAAAAAGCAAAACTTCGTGATGTCGAATCATGTGGCATGATCTGCTCTTCTACGGAGCTTGGACTTCCAAAAATCAATGATGGTATTATGATCTTAGATGAGAGTATTGGCACGCTTGAGCTTGGAAAACCTCTGTGTGAGTACCCTTTGATCAATGATGATGTGATCGAAATTGGACTCACTCCTAACCGAGGCGATTGCCAAAGTGTGTATGGTGTGGCTCGAGATCTCAGTGTCTATTTTGATTTGGAAGTCAAAACATTGAGTCAAAAAGAGGAAGAAGAGAACCAACCCGGTGTGGGTCGCGTGCTTCATCTGCATGGTAGCGAAGCACTTTCGGGCTCTTACATGTACAAAGTATTTGATAACACAGAGATTGGTGTGCCGCTTATTATTCAACTGCGTTTAGGGTTTGCCGCGATTGAAAATGAGTGTTTATTGGGTAAATTGGTTGATTATGCTACCTATGTCACAGGCGTATTGCTTCGTGTCTACAACCAAACCTGCTTTGGTGCTAAAGAGGAAAAAGCAAAGATTGCCATCGCTAAAGATGAGAATGGGTTGGATGCTATTTACGGTCTTGAAGGTCAAAAGGTGGCGATTACGGGTGTGGCACAAATGAGTGAATGCCGAGCAACAGCGCTGGATGATCGCATTATTGTCGAAGCAAACTACACGCATCCTGAGATCATTGCCTCACGCAGTGCCAACAAAAAATTAGGCGCGGACAAACACCTCTACCGCTCTTCCAGAGGCAGCGAACCGCAACTGGCGTTTGGTTTGAACTATTTCTTTAAAATGCTCAACAAACGTTCTAAAATCATGGCATATGCGGATTCTCAACAAATTACGCAAGATTTTGAAGCCAAAATTATCAATATTCACCAAAGCGATTTGACCGAGATGATTGGGGAAGAGATCCCTAAAAATAAGATTATTAAAATTTTAAAACAGTTAGGATTTGGCGTTAACTTTGCATTTGAGCAAGATGTCATTAATGTCAAAGTACCACAATTTCGATCGGATGTTGTGAATACACAGGATATTTGTGAAGAGATTGTACGTATTGTGGGCATTGATAATATCACCTCAAAACCTTTTGTCTTTGCCGAACAACTCAAAATCAATCCACCGTATTTGAACTTCAAAAAAAGACAAATGTACCGTCACCGTGCCGTTTCTGCAGGATTTTTTGAGACCTTACATTTTGTGTTTGATGATCGCGAAAAAGCTGTAAAATTTCATTTGCCACTGTTAAATGAAGCACTGGATGTTGCCAATCCGATTACCAGTGAGCTTAACACACTTCGCAGTTCATTGTTACCGAATATTTTAAATGCGGTTTCCAACAACCTCAAATTTGGTAAAAAACGTGTGGCACTCTTTGAAGTGGGCAGTGTTTTTGATACGCAGAGAAATGAGAGTAAAAAAATAGCGTTTGTCTTTAGTGGCGAAAATGGTATGGCTGAAATTGCAAATCATGGGAAGCCTAGTGAGATTGACTTTTTTGCGTTTGCGGGTAAAATTCAGAGTGTTTTGGGCAACTTTACGCTGCTTCCATTAAGCGATGTCAATGGTCTGTGCAGTCCGTATGAAGCCGCGCGTGTGCTCATTGATGGCGTGGACGCTGGGTATATGGCACGTGTGAATGTTCAAGTCGAAAAAGAGCTTGATTTAGCGCGTACGTACATTTGTGAGCTTGATTTTGACGCGTTGATGTATGAGCGTAAAATTGCCAAAGAGTACTCTAAACTTCCCTCTTCATCACGCGATCTTAGCTTGCTTGTCGATGCAAAAATGCACTATTTTGAGTTAGAGCAGTTTATCGCTTCCATTGCTCCCAAAGCGTTGGTAAAATTTGCAGTCATTGATCGTTACGTGCATGAGAGTCTTGGCGATAAAGTCAGTTTGACGCTTAAACTTCAATTCCAATCCATGGAAAAGACCTTTGAAGAAGAAGAGATCGCTTCGATGGTTGAAGAGATACTTGCCAAAATTCACGAAAAATTTGGAATTTCGATCCGATGAAAACTTTACATGTAAACCCAAAAGGAGACTTTTCGTTTACAACCGATCAGATCGCCAGCGATAAGTCGATTTCGCATCGCTGCGCGATTTTCTCACTCCTCAGTGATCAACCTTCCATCATTCAAAATTACCTGCCTGCGGAAGATACGCTCTGTACCCTCAGCATTGTTCAATCCCTGGGTGCACAGGTTGAAAAAGCCGAAGATGGAACACTCACGATTACGCCGCCTCTTAGCATAGTGGAGCCTCCGCTCATTTTAGACTGCGGCAATTCGGGTACAGCGATACGACTTTTGATGGGCTTTCTTTCTACATGTAAAGGGTTTTTTGTCTTGTATGGAGACAAATATTTATGCTCCAGACCGATGCGTCGTGTCGCAGACCCTCTGCGTGAGATTGGCGCTAAAATTGATGGCAGAAACAATGGCAATTATGCCCCTCTTGGTATTCGTGGCGAAACACTTAAGGCGTTTCATTATGAGAGTAAAATCGCCTCCGCACAAGTCAAAAGTGCCCTGATTTTAGCCGCCCTTCAAGCGGATGGTATCTCCACCTTTAGTGAACCAGAACTGAGTCGTGATCACAGTGAACGCATGCTTCGAGGCATGGGTGCGAATGTGGTATCTGAAGGTTTACATGTAAGCATTCATCCCCAAACTTCACCGCTCAAACCGTTGCACATGAAAGTTCCCAATGACCCTTCGAGTGGTTTCTTCTTTGCCGTTGCCGCAGCAATTAATACGGGAAGTTCCGTCACACTGCACAATATGCTTTTAAACCCTACACGCATCGAAGCCTACAACGTGCTAAAACGCATGGGTGCTGAGGTAGTGTTTATCGAAAAAGAGAGTGTATACGAGAGTGTTGGTGATATAATCATTATGGGCAAAGAACTGCACGGCGTGGAAGTGAGTGAAAACATCTCATGGTTGATCGATGAACTGCCAGCACTCTCCATTGCGTTTGCGTGCGCACAGGGTAAAAGTCTGGTTAAAAATGCACAGGAACTACGTGTCAAAGAGAGTGATCGTATCTCCAGCGTGGTGAAAAATCTTCGTTTATGTGGCATCGATGTCGAAGAGTTTGAAGATGGTTATGAAGTCAGTGGCGGAGCGCTTAAACGTGCTACGATTAACAGCTTTGGTGATCACCGCATTGCGATGAGTTTTGCGATTGCAGGAACACGTGTGAGCATGAAAATTGAAGATATTGAGTGCATTAACACCTCTTTTCCCAATTTCATCGAGCTCTTGTCTCAAATAGGAGAGGTGGAGCAATGAAAATTAAACTCGCTGAGAGTTACGGCTTCTGTTTTGGTGTCAAACGTGCGATCAAAATCGCGGAAAATACCAAAAATGCTTCGACGATTGGACCGCTTATTCACAACAACGAGGAAATTAATCGTTTGCGTGAGAATTTTAATGTGAAAACCTTGCACCATATCTTAGAAGCTGAGGGTGTGGGTAAAGCAATTATTCGCACGCATGGCATTCCTAAAAACGATCTTGAAACGCTTCTCAAAAGTGATGTTCAAGTGATCAATGCGACATGTCCTTATGTGACAAAACCCCAAGAAATTTGCGAAAAAATGAGCATGGAAGGGTATGAAATCGTCATTTTTGGCGATGCTGACCATCCCGAAGTCAAAGGGGTTGAGAGTTATGCCATTCATGGAGCGCACGTCGTTCAAAGTGTGGAAGAGCTTGAAAAAGTAAGGTTTAAAGGCAATAAAATTGCCGTTGTTTCACAAACGACGCGAAAAATCAGCGAATTTTTAGAGATCACCAATTTTTTGGAGACACGCTACAAAGAGGTGCGCGTCTTTAACACCATCTGCAACGCAACCTTTGAGAACCAAGATGCGGCGCGTGAACTGGCTAAAGAAGCCGATGTCGTCATTGTCATTGGAGGAAAAAATTCGTCCAATACAAAGCAATTGCACAGCATTTGCAAAGAGTATTGTGTGGATAGTTTTTTAGTCGAGAGTGAAAAAGATTTAGATCCGAGTTGGTTTGTGGGAAAAACGCTTTGTGGCGTGACTGCGGGCGCTTCGACACCGGATTGGATTATCGAAAAAATAGTTGGAAAAATCAGCAAAATTAAAGTATAATAGACAACTTTTACATGTTTACATGTAGCTAAATGTGTCAAAAATCAATCAAAAAGGGTATAAAATGGTAAATGAGGCGAACAAAGCTGTTCATACTGACGCCGTAGACGAACATGAGGAGATGGATTTTGCGGCTATGTTGGAAGAGTCTTTCAAAGATTCTGAGAGAGATGCACTCATCAATGGTGTTGTTGTAGCGATCAAAGAAGATGTTATCTTAGTTGATGTGGGTAAGAAGTCTGAAGGACGTCTCAACGCATCTGAGGTCACAGATGAAAATGGCAACATAACATGCAAAGTGGGAGATGTCATCCCTGTAGTGATTACAGGATTCAGAAACGAAAGACCAGCGGTTTCGCACAAAAAGGCCCTTCGTAAAGGTCATATTAAATCATTTATCGCTGACTATAAAGAAGAAGACGATGTGGTTCTTGATGTTAAAATCACGGGAAAAAACAAAGGTGGATTTATCGCTGAAAATGCAGAAGGTATCGAATTTTTCCTTCCTCGTTCACAAGCAGCGGTCAAAGATATGAACGCACTTTTAGGTAAATCGCTCAAAGTGAAAATCATCAAAATTGACACTGAGACCGAATCGATCATCATTTCTCGTAAAAAATTCCTCGATGACGAGCGTAAAAAACGCAAAGAGATCGTTCAAGAGTTGATCGACCGTGACGAAGTGGTGGAAGGTACGATTAAAAAAATCACCACGTATGGTATGTTTGTGGATGTGGGTGGTATTGACGGTTTGGTTCACTACAGTGAAATCAGCTACAAAGGTCCCGTCAATCCTGGTACACTCTACAAAGAGGGTGAAGTTATTCCTGTTAAAGCGATTAAATACGACAAAGACAAGCGTCATCTTTCTCTCTCCGTAAAAGCGGCTATGCCTGATCCTTGGGATGAGATCAAAGATGAGTTAGAGACAGGTGATTCAATTCAAGTTACGATTAGCAATATTGAGCCATACGGTGCGTTTGTTGATTTGGGTAATGACATTGAAGGTTTCCTTCACATCTCTGAAATTTCATGGGATAAAAACATTAAACACCCACGCGATTACATCGAAGAGGGACAAGTGGTTGATGTTGAAGTGATTGAAATTGACGCCAAAGAGAGACGTTTAAGAGTTTCTTTGAAAAACGTACTTCCAAAACCATTTGATGATTTTATGAAAAAATTCAAAGTCGGTGATGTGGTTAAAGGTGCTATCACGACCATTACAAACTTTGGTGCATTTGTTAAAATCGGTGGAATTGAAGGTCTCTTACACAATGAAGATGCTTCTTGGGATCGTAACAACAAATGCAAAGAGCTTTTTGCGGTTGGCGATGAAGTAGAAGTAAAAATCGTTAAGATTGATGAAGAGACTGAAAAAGTATCTCTCAGCAAAAAAGAGCTTGAAGACAGCCCAATCCAAAAATACGCAAAATCACACGAGAATGGCGACATCGTTCATGGTAAAATAAGAGATATTAAAGAGTTTGGTATCTTTGTTGAACTTGAAGAGAATGTTGACGCGTTGATTCGTAAAGAAGATTTGGGTCAAGTGAGTGAAGCTGATCTTAAGATTGGTGATGAAATCGAAGCTGCCATTACGTTTATTGATGACAAGAAAAACCGCATCCGTCTCTCTGTTAGACGTCTTTCAAAACTGAAAGAGAGAGAAGCGCTTAAAGAGATCAATAAAGAAGAGAAGATGACACTTGGGGACATCCTTAAAGATCAATTGAAATAAGCAATGCAAAAAAAAGTACTTGGCGCACTCTTTCTGCTCCTCTTTGCAGGAGTAGGATTTTTTCTCTCCAAACTTCTGACTCACGAGACAGATGTGAAGGAAGAGATCGTCAAGTACGAACCTTCCAAAACGCAAGAAATCAAACAAGAAACATCCCAAAACGTTTGGATCAAAGAGATGGCGCATAAAGACGCTAGGGAGTTTATCTTCCCTGTCAATGAGCTTTTTATGCAGATCGATGCGTATGGGCAAAAAAGCGGAAGTGCAGGCAAATTAAAGTCGTTTCGCTTGGTGATTGATCGAGCGGATCGCTACTCACTGTTTTGCATTGTGCAGACTCTGAATGCTTTGCATCTACCGTATATGGTGATTAAGGAAGATAAAATTCCTATTATCTACGTAGAAGAAAAAAGTGAAAAGCAACTGGAAAATGTTGTTCTAGAGCTTGAAAAATACGATATAAAATCAAAAATTGTCGAGGTTTGGTTATGAAACAGAAGAAAATCATTGTATGCGATGCGATTCACGAAAAAGGTTTTGCAATCTTACGTGCTGAAAAAGATATTGAAGTTATTGACGCTGTACGTTTGCCTAAAGATGAGTTGCTTAAAATTATTGGCGAGAGTGATGTTGCGATTACACGAAGCTCCACCGATGTGGATGAAAAATTTTTAAACGCAGCGACCAACCTTAAAGCGATTGTAAGAGCAGGTGTAGGCGTTGACAACGTCGATCAAGATGGCTGTAGTAGACGTGGTATCATCGCGATGAACGTTCCAACCGCCAATACGATTGCTGCGGTTGAGCTGACGATGGCACATCTTTTAGGCTGTGCACGAAGCTTTACCAACGCCAACAATCACCTCAAAATTGATCGTGTATGGAACCGCGAAAAATGGTATGGCGTTGAATTGTGTGAGAAACGTCTTGGCGTCATTGGTTTTGGCAATATCGGTAGTCGTGTAGCCATTCGCGCTAAAGCCTTTGGCATGGAAGTGGTGGCGTATGATCCGTATATCTCTGCATCCAAAGTGACCGATCTTGGCATGACCTATACTGAAAATTTCAATGACATTTTAAGCTGTGATTTTATTACGATTCATACGCCTAAAAACAAAGAGACGATTAATATCATTTCACACGATGAAATCGCGAAGATGAAAGATGGCGTACGCCTTATCAACTGTGCGCGTGGTGGTCTTTACAATGAAGAGGCTCTGTTAGAAGGCATTAAAAGTGGCAAAATCGCTTTTGCGGGTATTGATGTTTTTTCCAAAGAGCCAGCAACCAACCACCCTTTACTGGATCTTGAGCATATCTGTGTGACCCCACACCTTGGTGCTAATACCCTAGAATCTCAAGAAAAAATTGCGATTCAAGCCGCCGAAAATGCGATCAGTGCGGCGCGTGGCATTAGTTATCCTAATGCGCTCAATCTTCCAATCAAAGCAGAAGATATTCCTGCGTTTGTGGAGCCATACTTAGAGCTGGTACAAAAAATGGGCTTTTTAGCCGCGCAACTGAACCGCTCTGCGATCAAATCGATCAAACTTGAGTTAGAGGGCGAGATCGGTGGTTACGCGAAATCCCTCTTAACCTTTGGTATTGTAGGCTCTCTCAAAGAGGCAAATGAGAACAAAATCAACTATGTCAATGCGGAATTTGTTGCCAAAGAGAAAAACATTGAGAGTAAATGTGAAGTGGCTGCGAGTTCAAGCGGCTATAAAAATAAAGTAACGCTTGTTTTAACCACTGAAAAAGATGTGATCAGTATCAGTGGAACCGTTTTTGGCGAAGATGAGCAACGCATCGTGGGTATCAATGGCTTCAAGTTTGACTTTAAACCTAAAGGTAAGATGATTATTTTTAAAAACAATGACGTACCAGGTGTTATCGCTCATATCGCGACGATTTTAGCCAAAGAGGGCATTAACATTGCTGACTTTAGATTGGGGCGTGGTGCGCACCAATTTGCGATGGCGGTTATCTTGGTGGATACCGACATTGATAAAAAGATCATTACCGAACTCACCAAACTCGAGTCATGCGTTTGGGTAGAGTACGCTGTTTTATGATCGTATAAAATATGATACTCATAGGAGCCTCTCTTTGCAGAGAGCTCCTGTGTTCTTTCGTTAAAATATAGTTTACTTCTTTTGGATATAGTCCCTCTTTTAAAGCTTTAGTCACCTTTTTAAAAAGTAAAATTTTATTATCTTTAGCTAAAATGATCTGCTTAATATTTTTCAATAAATAAATAAATATTATACATTTGATAATATAATAGTAATTAAAATAGGTGAGGGGAATGTGCATGCGAATGATTCTGCTTTTTCTACTGGCATTGCGTTTTAGCTTTGCAGCGGATGGACTCCGTTTAGACGATGCGATTCAAAAACTCAAAGCGCAAAACAGCGAGATTGTGATTGCTAAATTTGATGAAAGAATTAAAATGCTAGAGCATCAAGCAGCTTTAGGTGCGCATTATGGAAGTTTAGAACTCTCCCAAGCAGCACTTCGAAGTAACGATGCCCTAAACATCTTTGGCTATAAACTTCAATCACGCGAAGCCACCTTTGCGGACTTTGGCTTTAAGCAGTTTAGTGGGAGTAACTACATGTTATCGCCCGATGATCTTAACAATCCCTCGGATCGTAATCACTTTCAAACCAAAATAGAGTATACCTTACCGCTTTACACAGGTGGCAAAATTGAGCAGTATGGCAAAATCACCCAAGCCTTGCATGCGATGAGCACACTAGATCGTGAGGCGTTAACCCTTCAAAAAATTTACGAGCTCAAAAAGAGTTTTTTTGCTATAACGCTTTTGGATGCGCACCTTTATAACCTTCACATTATTGCGTCTAATACCGCCAAATTAGAGGCAAAAACAGCGGCGATGCTGGAAGAAGGGTATGTTAAAAAAATCGATCTTTTAGAAGTGCAGAGCAAACAAGCCGATGTCGAGCGATTGATTCATCAAGCCGAAGCGAACAGAACGCTTTTATATGCCTTTGTTTCGTTTTTAGTGGATGAACCTGTGACGCAAATTTCGGGAAATGATGAAGAGGCGCTTATGCTTCACAGTAGCGATGCAGACATTTTGAACGACAATCTTGAGATCAAAAAAGCCGAGCAGGGCGTTGAGATTTCTAAGATGGGCATTGACCTGCAGCAGAGTGCTTTTCTCCCTCAAGTAGGTGCGTTTGCAAACTATGGCAGCAGTGATGATAAGCTGATGAATGACTTTTCAAAAAACGATGCGTACACTGTGGGGCTTCAAGTGAAATGGAACCTTTTTAACGGTGGAAGCGATAAAAATAATCTGGAAAAAGCGCGCGTTGAAAACCTCAAAGCTTCGCAACAATTGGCGTTGGCAAAGAAACAGATTGCTTTGTCAATCAAGCAGATTCAGACCCAGATATATAATGATGACTATGAGATCCAAAGTCTTAAAAAAGAGGTGGAACTTGCCCATCTCATTTATGAAAATTATGCAGGAAGGTATGCGCAAAAATTGGTCTCTATTAACGAGGTGATGATGAAACAATCCGAAGAGCTTACCAAAGTACTCAGGCTCAAAGAGGTGCAAAATGCACGCAATGAAAAAATCTTTGAGCTTCAAAAATTAGCCAGCAAGGAAGTGCAATGAAATCTTTACATGTAAAAGCAGTAATGCTTGCTTTAATCGCCTCAGGAACGCTTCAAGCAGGAAGTTTGACCTTAAGCGGTAGCGTGATTTCCGAGAATCAAAAAACAATTTCGAGCCGTTATATGGGATTTGTGCAAACGGTCAATGTGAGCGAAGGCGATGTGGTCAAAAAGGGCGATCTGCTCTACAGCATTGACTCTAAAGAGGTCGATACCGCTCTTGCGCAAAGTGAGCTTGCGATCTCTCAAGCGGAGCTTAGTCTGAAAATGTACGAAAACCAGTATCAAAATGCAAAGCTCAATTTAGAGCGTCATCAGCGCTTGCTTGAAAAAGATATGGTTTCAAAGTATGAGGTTGAAAATTTGGAGCTTTCAACGAGCAATCTTAAAGCGATGGTTGATATTGCAAGACAACAGATAGCGCAAGCCAAACAAAAACGCCAAGAGGTTCAAAACCAGTACCAGTATCTCAAAGTGAAAGCACCCAATGAGAGCGTCGTGATTGAAAAGCACATTAAAGCAGGAGAAATGGCGCTCTCCGGAGTTCCCACATTGGTTTTAGCCGATCTGAGTGCGCTTAGAATTAGCACTGAAATTGCAGAGAGTTATCTTGGTAGTGTTAAAGTGGGCGATAAAGCTCGTGTGGAAGTGCCTTCCATTGGGTGCATTAGTGAAGGAAAAATCGAAGCGATCATCCCTAGCTCCAATCAAATGGCGCACACCTTTCGTGTGAAACTCTCTTTTACATGTAAAGATACCAAAGCGTATCCTGGTATGTACGCAGTTGTCACGGTGGGTGAGTAACGATGAAGTACAAAGAGCGATACCTCGCAGGCTACTTAGCGCGACTTTTTTTGAAAAATCCTCTGACGATGATTTTAGGGGTGAGTTTGATTGTTTTGGGAGTGATCGCACTCTCGTTAATGCCCAGAGAAGAAGACCCCCAAATTTCGATCAGCGGTGGCGTGGTCATCGTCTCGATGCCAGGGGCGAGTGCGGCTGAGATCGAGCAGATGATTGTTCGTCCCTTAGAGAGGCGTATCAAGGAGATTAAAGGTGTGGAGCACATTTATGGGATCGCGAGTGATAATGTGGGCATTGTGAATGTGATGTATTTTATCGGCGAAAACCGTGAAGCGTCGAACCTCAAACTCTACGATAAAGTGATGCAAAATATGGATCAACTTCCTCAAGGGGCAGCAACGCCACTGGTGCGTCCTTTTGACATCGACATCGACATTCCTATTCTCTCCATCGCTTTTTACGCTAAAACGCCTCAAGGGGTGGATAATGTGAGTCTTTATAAGCGTGTGGAAGCTTTTCGAAATACGTTAGGCAATGTGCCTAATGTCGCTAAAACCGAGATCAAAGGCGAACACAAAGAGCAGTTTAACATCGAGATCGATCTTTCCAAACTCTCCGCTTATCATCTCTCTTTGGAGCAGATCGTAGGCTCGTTAAAATCACTCACGGTCTCCTCCCCTGAAGTGAAAAATAGAACGCAAGAGGGGAAATTGATCGTTTTTGGTGTGAAAAATGCGCTTGAAAAGGTCGAAGATATTCAAAATCTGATTGTCGCCCATTTTGGCGGTTCGGTGGTGTATCTGAAAGATATTGCCGCTATTCATCTGGGTGATGATATTCAAAACAAAAAGAGTGCGCAGATCAGCTACAAACAAGGCGAAACCTTTACGCCTTTGCAAGATCAAGTCACGCTCAGTGTTTCCAAACTCAAAGGCTCCAATGCTGTTGTGATCGCCAATGACGTGGTCACCCGTCTTGAGGCTTCCAAAAGTGCTCTGGATCGTGAGGGCATTGGCTACATTGTAACGCGAAATTATGGTGAGCGCGCCAATGAAGCGGTGAACGAGTTGGTCTTTCACTTGTTGATTTCCATCGTGATTATTGCTTTTTTGCTGATTTTTATTTTGGGTTGGAGGGAAGGATTGATCGTCACGCTTACCGTTCCTGCCATCTTAGCGATTACGATTTTTATCGCCTACATGAGCGGGCAAACGATCAACCGCATCACGCTTTTTGCCTTTTTGCTGAGCCTTGGGCTTTTGGTGGATGATGTTATCGTCGTCATCGAAAACATTCATCGCCATCTGCACGCAAAAGATGCTCATGATAAAGAGATGGATGAGCTACTTATCGAAGCGACCGATGAGATCGGAGCTCCGACCAACTTAGCAACGATTGCGATCATCTTAACGATGGTGCCGATGGCGTTTGTGGGGCAGATGATGGGTGAGTTTATGAAACCGATTCCACTCAATGTACCTGTGGCGATGCTCTCCTCTTTATTGATCGCCTATATTTTTACACCGTTTTTAGCACGCAGATTTTTGAAAAAACCAACACACACTCAAGGAGAGCATGATGCAAAAATTTGAGTCATTCATCCATGCTCTTTTAATGGATGAGCGTAAGAAAAAGCTCGTTCTTTTTTTAACGTTGTTAGCCTTTGTCCTAGCCGTGCTGATGTTTCCTACTAAAATTGTCTTAGCCAAGATGTTACCGGGAAAAAGTACGAACACATTTTCAATCTATGTGGATCTTCCCAGTGGAAGTTCGTACCAAGAGACTGACAGGGTCAATTCCTGCGTTGTGGGTATTTTGCAAAAAGAGAAAGAGATTCAAAATATTGAAGTTTTTAATGGCATGGGATCTCCTTTAGATTATGCAGGGTTGGTAAAAGGCTCTGGGCTGAAAAGAGGAGAGCAAAGCAGTGAAATCGTGGTCAATCTCAGTGGCATTCATGAGCGAGATGAGCGCTCCTTTGCGATGGTGCATCGCTTGCGTCCTCTCATCCATCAAGCATGTGAAACCTTGATTCCAAAGACGTCCATCAAGATGGTCGAACAGCCTGCTGGCCCTCCAACAATGGCGGCTGTGGTGGTCGAGTTGTATGGCGAAAAGAGTGAGCCTTTAAACGCGCTAGCGCAGAGAATCAAACAGATTTTAGCGCAAACCAAGGATCTGGTCGATGTGGATATACTCTCTGAGGAGGTGTATGAAAAGTACGCGCTTGTGCTTGATAAAGAAAAAGTGACCCGTTCGCATCTAACCATTGCTCAGATCAACGAACTGTTGTACCTTGCCTTTGAAGGCGCACATGTCGCTCATAAAAACAGTGAAAATTCCCCTGAACAAATCCCACTGTATGTAGTGTTAAGCGCTCCTTCCAAGTCGCTTCCACATGCCTCCAAAGAGGAGCTCAGCGCAAAATTGAGTGAGCTTAAACTGCTCAATGCTCAAGGCATGATGGTGCCACTCTCCGAAGTGGTTCGTGTTGAAAAAGTGGCTTCAAGCCCAACGATTATGTCAAAGAATCTTCAAAAGATGGTCAGCATTGTGGCTGAAGCTGATCTTGTTTCGCAAGTCTATCCGCTTTTGGAAGCACGATCCCAGATCAAAGAAGCACTGCAAGAGGAGTTTGAGGTACATCGTAGCCATCTGTTTGATCTCACGCTCAAAGATAAAAAGAGTGGTGATGTGTACGAATTGGCTTGGGATGGCGAGATGAAAGTAACAATGGATACGTTTCGTGACCTCGGTGGTGCGTTTATCACAGCCCTTGTTTTGATCTTTTTATTGATGGTTGTTTACTACAAAAGCTTTGCGCTCGCTGGCATTGTACTTTTAGGAAGTTTTCTCTCGATCATTGGGGTGATCATCGGGCATTGGATCATGGATCTTTTTGCATCGACAACGTTTTTTCTCACCGCAACATCGCTGATTGGATTTATTTCACTGATGGGGATTAGCTCGCGCAATTCTTTGTTGTTGATTGATTTTGCGCAGACTTTGATCACACAAGGGAGTTCAAAAAAAGAGGCGATAGCCAAGGCGAGCGCTACCAGAGCAAAGCCGATTATGCTGACAGCAGCAGCGATTATTTTAGCCAGTACATTGCTTGCCACCGATCCTATATTTGGTGGACTTGGGGTTGCTTTGATCTTTGGAACGATTGCGGCTGTGATCGTATCGTTGATCGTGGTTCCGGTGTTTATGGATAATACAAAGGCACTTTAGCAGCACTTACATGTAAACGGTGGGGCAACTCAACGTTTTACATGTAAGAGTTTTCGACGCGTTGAGACCAACAGACGCATCATGCGGTAGACAAAAAGACGTTTTGTCATGATGTTTATTTTACGGCAATGCTTATGTTTCAAACACTCAAATACCTCTTCTAATGCCAACTTCTCACTCACGGATAGATTTGTCATACCGTTCCTTTTTGCCCATCATTTATTTTACGCACTAATCTCACAATATCTTCATCTTTCAACATTCCGAGCATATTGAAAACCACAGGAATGCCCATAGGCGCGCTACTTCCAAGTCTCCACTCTTGGTAGGTGCGCATGGAAATACCAAAGGTTTCCGCCATTTTTTTTTGAGAAATTTTCTTCCCCATATTTTCGGCTTCAATGGCATTATGCAAAAGATTAATAATATCGCTTGTTTTCATCGTATGATGATACTGAAAGATGTATTAAATATAAATTAAAAATCATAAAATATACAAGTTAATTTATATTATAAACAATATTATGAATTTTATAACGTTTATATTGATAATTATATCATTTATATTGATTTAAACATACAATATATTGTATAAAAATAGACTGCTTTGTAGTCGTAGTTTTTTTCGCTATAATGACGAAAACTAAAATCTAGGAGAATGTATGGCCTCTATAGGAATGGGCGACTTAAAAAAAGGGTTAAAGATCGAATTAAACGGCACACCGTATAAAATCGTCGAGTATCAACATGTCAAACCGGGCAAAGGTGCGGCCTTTGTACGCTGTAAAATCAAATCATTTATGGATGGCAAAGTCATTGAAAAAACATTTCATGCGGGTGATAAGTGTGAAACGCCTCATCTTGAAGATAAAATCATGCAATTTTTATACGACGATGGTGAATTTTTACAATTTATGGACAGCGTTACCTATGAGCAAATCGCACTAACACACGATCAAGTCGGTGAAGCAGCGGATTGGATCATTGATGGTATGAATGTTGATATGCTTTACCACAACGGTAAACCTATCAGCGTTGAAGCGCCTCAGTTTGTTCAACTCAAAATTGTCGAAACACCCCCTAACTTTAAAGGCGATACCCAAGGCGGTAAGAAACCAGCAACGCTTGAGAGTGGTGCAGTGGTTCAAGTACCTTTCCACGTCGTTGAGGGTGATGTCATCAAAGTGGACACGGTTCGCGGCGAATACTTAGAAAAAGTTAAATAAGTCTACATATCAACACCATAGCATCGAAAACGGTGCTATGGTTTCCTCTTCTTTTTTCCTTTAGTGCTATAATAATCTTCACAAGACCGACCTTACACACAACACCATTTTTTTGAGGAGTTTCCTATGCGTAAAAAAGTGATTGTCCCTTTAGCTGAGGGATTCGAAGAGATCGAAGCACTCACGATTGTGGATATTTTAAGACGTGCCAATGTTGAAGTGGTTATGGCAGCCTTAGAGTCTTTACATGTAAAAGGAGCACACGGTATTGTGGTCGTAGCCGATGCCCTTTTAAAAGAGGTTGATGGCGATGCTTACGATATGATCGCCCTGCCGGGCGGACTCCCTGGTGCGACCAATTTAGCTGCCGATGAAACCACCCAAAATCTTCTGAAACGCTTTGATGCTAAGCATAAAGCCATCGCTGCGATTTGTGCGGCCCCTTATGCCCTAAAGAGCGCAGGCGTGCTTAAAAACAGCTACACCTGCTACCCAGGCTTTCAGCCAAAAATTGGAGGGGAAGGTTATAACGCCATTGATAAAGTGGTTAAGGATGGCAATATTACAACTTCACAAGGGCCCAGTACGGCGATGCTTTTTGCTTTGAGCCTTGTGGAACAGCTCTGCTCTGCAGACGTTGCCTTTGCGCTCAAAAAGGATTTATTACTTAATATGTAATTTTATCAACATTTTAAGAGGCATGACTTTATAATCAAGATAAATTCATACGAAGGATCGGTAATGTTGCTTAGAACCATCAAAGGGAAGTTAACGCTTCTTTTAGCGATATTGATTGTAGGCTTTGGAGCACTGGGGTATCAGATTGTAGAGGTGAGCAATAATGCTAAAGGGATTGCGGTACGATTTACTGCTATTCAGGCACTGGAGTCACATTTTTTACAAATGCGCATTGAACAGCGAAATTATCAAAATTATTACCGTGAAGAGGCGGTGAAGGCGTATGAGGAGCATTATGAAAAGCTCGTACCTCAGATCGAAACACTGACAAAGATTTTTCGCTCCAAAATTAACCAAGATAAAATCGCTGAGATTAAACATGCTATTGAGATCTGGCATGTTGCCAATGAGCCTAAAAAAACGGTCGATGGTAGTAGTTTTGAAGATTATCAAGGCAGTAGTGACAAGTCCAAAAAGAATGTCAATGCGTTTGAAACGATTTTGGAAAACATCTACGAGCTTTCTCAAAATATGAAACAAACCAATTTTGATCGACTCGAAAAGAACAAAACCAGCTCACAGATTGTTTTAGGGGCTGTCTCGCTGGTGATTTTGGTGCTCTTCTTTTTTCTCACGCGTTCCATCAAACACTCTGTCGCACAAGCCCAATCCAAGTGTGAACAGATGCGCCACAGCAAAGTTCTAAACCAATCACTAAAGCTCGATACGCACGATGAGATCAGTGAAACGATGCTCACCGTAAATGCACTGCTTCAAGAGATTTCAACCGCCATTGGTGAAGCCAAAAGCAATGCCGTTGAAAATGCTTCTGTTGCCGAAGAGCTCTCGAGCACGAGTTTGCAAATTGGCAAGCGTGCAGAAGAGGAAGCAAGTGTGGTGAGGGAGACAACGCAAGAGGCGTCTGCGGTTGCTTTGGAGATCGAACACACGAGTGCCGATGTGGGAAAAATGAAAGAGCGCATCCATACCGCACAAAAGAGTCTGTTACTCGCTCAAAATCTGCTCAATGAAACCATCATTCAACTAGGCGACACCTCCCATGCCGAATCTGAGATCAACGACCGACTCAATCAGCTCTCCAACGACACCGATCAAGTGAAAAATGTTTTAGAGGTGATCAGTGATATTGCAGAACAGACCAATTTATTGGCGCTGAATGCTGCCATCGAGGCAGCGCGTGCAGGGGAACATGGACGTGGGTTTGCCGTTGTGGCGGATGAGGTGCGAAAGCTAGCGGAGCGTACGCAAAAGAGTTTGATCGAAACCAATGCAACGATCAATGTCATCGTCCAGTCCATTCAAGATATTTGCGGGCAGATGAATCTCAATGCCAAACGCATCCACGATCTCTCGGATTTTTCAACGAAAGTAAGCACACAAACGGGCGATGCGGTCAGCTTATTGGATGAAACCGTAAGTGCAACCGACTCCGTGGTCGCCAAAGCGGAAGATAATGTTAGGCGCATCCAAACCGCCGTCATCCACAAAATCGAAACGATCAATCATCTCTCCAGCTCCAACGCCAGAAGTGTCGAAGAGATCGCCTCTGCGGCAGAACATTTAGCACGTTTATCCGAGAGTTTAAGCGCAACGCTCGCTCAATTTAAAACCGCGTAAGCTTTTACATGTAAAGAGTGTTTTCACTCTTTACTTCTCTTCATAATGGAGTTTTAACCCTTCGCTTCCCATCACAAAACCGCTAATCACGATCTTGCCTTCATGCACCATTTTATGATGCTTCGCGCAGAGCGGAATGAGATTGTAACGGTGATTTTGGTGAAAGTGGTCGATGTTGCCATGCTCATCCGCACGCTCTTGCGCCTTGATGTGATGCACCTCTTCAACATACTCATCGCAGAGGGCACATTTGGCGAGGTAGAGATTTTTATTGTATTTACTGCGTTTTTTCTGCTTTAACAGTTCCACATCGCCTAGCTCTCCTGCGAGGCTGCGACGAATATCGTACGCGGTTTTAATGAAGGTTGGGTCCATATGCAACGACTTGGCAAACTCTAAACCGTAGAGTGAGCTTCCACTGCCAATTTCGAGTTTGCGGTTGTAGAGAAGCTTATCACTCTCTTCATCGTAACACACGCCTAAATGCAGGTAAATCACCTTTTTGAGCTCTGCAATCAGAGGCAGGTTGTTCAGTTGATGCAGATGGGTCGCAAAGACGAAAAACGAGCCTAGCGTGTGCATCTTCACCACGCTACTCGCGACAATCGCCAATGCCGATTCAGTCTCCGTTCCATGGCTGATCTCATCGCCTAAGACGAGTGAAAACTCCGTGGCACGGTTGAAGATATTTTTGAGTTCCAACATCTCCACCGTAAAGGTCGAAAGCCCTTTGTAAAGGTTGTCGTGGCTGATGATGCGCGTGAAGATTTTATCAAACAGGTGAAACCTCAGACTCGCGCACGGTACAAAAAAGCCCGCTTGCGCCATGATGACGGCGATACCAAGGCTTTTCATTAAAGAGGATTTACCACTCGAGTTAATGCCATAGAGCAAAATGCCCTGCACATCATTCTCTTTGCATGCTTCAAGGGTCACATGATCGTGGGTGATCTCTGGCGTGCAGTGTCCCAAGAAAAGATCGTTGGGAATGTAGATACCATTCTCCTCGCGCGATTCGATTAAAGGATGGCGCAGTCCGATGGCTTCGATAAAGCGGTTTTTCTCCTGCATCGGCAAAAGCTCAGGTCTGACGTAGTTGTATAAAATCGCGCATTTGGCATTGCTCAGCGCCACGTCGAGTGTTCCCACAAATGAGATCAGATGCTCCAAAGTGAGCGCATAATGCGTTTCGATCTTTTCCAACATCTCATCGTAGCGCTGTTTGACCAATGCGATCATTTGAAGGTTACTGAGCGTGATCTCTTGGGAAATCTCATCGATCAGTGAGGCAGAAATCTTCACGCTGTTTTTGAGGTGTTTGTAGGTGAAATCTTTGAAGAAATAGTGCTGTTCCCCAATGGTGATAAAGCTTTGCATGAGTCTGTCTTCAATGAGCGCAAAACGGTTTTTGCTCATCGCGATGTAATGCCCTTCGCTCTCCAACCATTCGATGCTGAGCGTCGTGCGGTTACTCTCTTCAAAGAGCGTTTCAATATGTTGTGCGATGTGTTCAAGGGCGCTAAAACGCTCTTGCTTGCTCTGCTCGATCTTGTCAATTTGTGGGAAAATACCTTTGACAAAAAGGTTTTCGCTGATCTGATCTTTGCGAAACTTCGCACAAATATCGAGTACAAAGGTATTTTTGAGCATCAACAGCAGCGCTTCACTCTCATCAAAAAGCTTTTTGGGTGTGGGCACTTTTTTAAGCTCCGCCTCTTTGAGAATGCCCAAAATCGCTTCAAGCGACGTGCCGAGGTAATCGAGCTCCAACGGGTGCAATTTTTTCAGCGCAATCCGTCTTAAAATGCGCTCCAAATCGTAGACTTGCTTGAGCGCGATCTCAAATTTTTTAGAGTCGCTGATGAGCTGCGCACTCAGCTCAAAACGCTCATTGAGGGTTTTAAGATCACAAATCGGGTTGAGCAAGCGTTCTTTTAAGAGTCGCTTTCCAATGGCAGTCGAGGTCTGATCGATCAGGTTTAAAAGCGTCATCTCGGAAGGATTTTTGGAGATGATGTCGAGCTGTTCGAGAGTATTATTGCCAATGTAGAGGTAGCGACTGTTACCAAGTAAAATCGGGCGGCTCATCTTCTCGATGATATTGGCATCGTGTTCGATGATAAAATCGCACAAAATCGCCAATGATTCACTCGCATAGGGGTAGCGCTCGATGTCGAGGTATTCGATAGGCGAGAGCAGGGAGCGAATCGCGTAAATGCGACCGAAAAGTTCATTTTGATAGGTCACTTTGAGGCGCTCTTTGTTGAGGCTGTGCGCGACACTGGGCGTGATCTCCAGGTAGTTTTGCACCCACTCTTTATCGATGCTCTCGGTGTTAAAGGTGAGGACAATTTCACTGGTTTTATAGGTCTGCAAAAGGTTGAAAATCTCGTCCAGTGCATAAGTTTTATCTTCTCTGGTTCCATGCACTTCGTTGATGATGGTTTTGCCCGTTGTGACATCAATGGCGCTGTAGCCGATGGAATAGATCTGATGATTGCAGTCTACGAGCAGTGAAACCAAGTAGTTTTCACTAGGCTCGATCAGATAATCAAAGTTTGTACCTGGGCTGATGATATTGGAGATGTAGCGTTTGACGTGGGGCGGCTCGCCTTTTTGGCGAACCAAAACGATTGTGTATTTTTTCGCTTGCACCAGACGGCTCAAATAACGATCGAGTGAAACGGAAGGAATGCCTGCAAGCAGAGGATTTTGCACGGAGTTTTCTAAAATGGATTTATTTTTGCGCGTGAGTTGGATGTTTAAAAGCTCACTGACCTCTTTGGCTTTGCCGATTTGATGCGTTTCGTTGTTGACTTCATAGGTTTCAAAAAAAGAGCCGATTTCCATAAATACAATCGTATTTTTGCCATATTTTGATTCAAAAAAGAGCTGAAGATCGAAGTAAATTTCAGTCAGAAGTCTCTCTTTGGAGCAGAGCATTTGCGCAATATTTTCAAGCATTCTTTTTCTATCCATCTCGTTAAAGTGGCTAGATTATAGCGCACGAAAGCATAAAGTTTGGTTTGCCAAAAGCCATTTTAAGGTACAATAAAAGCACTTATTGTAAAAGGATAACCATGGAGATTGAAATTTCAACCCCCGCCCTTTTGTTCCCTGCTGTTTCACTTTTGCTACTGGCATATACCAACCGTTTTTTGGCGGTTGCGCAACTGATTCGCATGTTGCATCGTCAATCAAACGAGCGCGAAAATTGCGAAGAGTACAAACAGATCGGCAATCTTAAGCACCGTTTGGAACTCACCAAATGGATGCAGTTTTTTGGCGTACTTTCCATTTTGCTCTGTACCTTCTCGATGTTTGATCTTTTCTTGGGCATTTTAGAGTTAGGGAAAAAAATCTTTGGCTTAAGCCTCATTTCAATGTGTATTTCACTTTTTATCTCCCTTTGGGAAGTGATGATCTCTACACGTGCTTTAAATATGGAACTCAGCGATATGCACGATCGCTGTAAAATAATCGAGGATAAATGAATCAATACCTGCTTGTAGGCGAAAAAAATCGTCTGAAAATCAACCGTTACACCGACAATGGCGTTTACCTGATCTGTGAGGATCAAGATGAAGTTCTCATGCCCAACCAATACGTCACCTACGCGATGAAAGAGGGCGATGAGATCGATGTGTTTGTCTATTTTGACTCGGAAGATCGCATCGTGGCGAGTACGACTTTCCCCAAAGCGATGCTCGATCAATTTGGCTGTTTTGAAGTGGTCGATGTCACCCCCTTTGGCGCTTTTCTAGACTGGGGCTTGCCCAAAGATTTATTGGTTCCTAAAGCGCTTCAGAAATTTCCGTTTTATGTCGGCATGAAGGTGATCGTACAGGTCAGTTTGGACGATGAGACGGGGCGCATCATAGGGACACAAAAGTACAACGACTTCTTAAAAAAAGATCTCAAAGCGCTCAAACTCAAACAAGAGGTCAACGTTCTGGTGCGCGAGCGAACCCCACTTGGCTTCAAAGTGATCGTTAACAACCTTTACGATGGGCTCATCTTTCACAATGAAATTTTTGAAAATGTTGAGATCGGTGATGAAAAAGTGGGTTACATTAAAACCCTTCGCAAAGATGGAAAATTAGACATTGTGCTTCGTCCCATCGGCGATAAAAGCGATGAAGCGGCTGCCGCTAAAATCGTGGAGATTTTAAGTCTCACGGGTGGGGCGTGCGAGATGAATTACAAAAGTACGCCTGAGCTGATTTCGGATCGTTTTGGGCTGAGTCGTAAGGCGTATAAACGCGCCCTCACCAAACTGATCGAGGCAAAAAAACTGGAAGTGAACGATGAAGGCATGAAGCTTTTATGAGTCGTGTTGCCATCATTGGAGCAGGAGCGTCGGGACTGGTGTGTGCCATCGAAGCCTCGCGCAAAGGACATAGCGTCACGCTGTTTGAGAAAAACAGCAAAGTAGGGCGCAAAATTCTTGCCACGGGCAATGGTAAGTGCAATATCTCCAATGAAAAGATCAGCCTCGAGCGCTACCATGGCGAATCGCCCAGCTTTGCCAAAGAGGCGTTGCGTCGTTTTGACACCCTTACATGTAAAACGTTTTTTCGCACGTTAGGACTGGAAATGCGCGAAGGCGAGGAGGGCAGACTCTACCCGATGAGCCATCAAGCTTCAAGTGTGGTCGATATGCTGTTGCATGAAGTGCGATCTTTGCATGTAAACATTTTACTTGAATCTGAAGTCGCAAAAATAGAGAAAAAAGGTGTGGAATTTATTTTACATGTAAACGATAAAACGCATGTTTTTGATGCCTGCGTGATTGCCACAGGAAGCGTCGCAATGCCCACTTTGGGAAGTTCTGGCAGTGGGTATGGTTTTGCCAAAACCTTGGGACATAGCGTCATTGAGCCGTATCCTTCGCTGGTGCAGTTTGTCTGCGATGAACCGCATCTGAGAGAGGTGAGCGGTGTGAAGATGGACGCGAATGTCGAGCTTTACATCGACAACCAAAAATGCCAAAGCGTGCAGGGCGATCTGCTTTTTACCGCGTATGGACTTTCAGGCTCGGCGATTTTAGATCTAAGTCGCAAAGCGTCTCATGCGTTGGTGCATCATGAATCCGTGCATGTCGTGCTCGATCTTCTTCCCACGCTTTCGCGCGAAGCACTGACGTCGCTGCTTCAAAAAAGAGTGAGTGTTGCCAAAGAGAAGTCACTCTCGTTGTGGCTTGAGGGGATGATTCCTAAAAAGCTAGCCCATTTCATTATCGAAAACACAAAAATAGCGCACATCAAAGAGGCGTCAACACTGGGTGCAAAAGAGATCAAAAAGATCGTCTTTGCTTTGAAGGCACTGCGTTTACATGTAAAGGCGACCAAGGGATTTGAAAGTGCCGAAGTGTGCGCTGGTGGCGTGGATGTGCGCGAACTAGATGCCAAAAATCTGATGTCAAAAAAGATGCCAAATCTCTATTTCTGTGGCGAAGTGTTGGACATTGATGGCGATTGCGGAGGGTTTAACTTGCATTTTGCGTGGGCTTCGGGGTATCTCGTTGGGCAGTCTGTAACCTAAACGGAGCGTTTTTTGCAATGACTGAGCACAGCGCTATTTTTATAATACGTACCCAATACGTTTGACTATAGCTTCGTATTTTCTTGGTGAATTAAGGTAGAGACAAGTACAATAATAGCCTTAAAATCATAGTTTTGTTGGAATAAATCTGACACATGATGTTCAAAAAAGGTAGGGTGTTGAGACTCAAATACGGCTGGTTTAACGAGATTAAAAATAGCATTATTGTGAGGGTGATTTTTATGTGTTATGATCATCATAGGGGGATTAACACGGTATTACCTCTTCGCTTATACCATCCATACGAATCTTTTCAAGGTCGTTTCGATTCATCAAGAAGCACTTGCCAACGAGGCAGCTAAAGAGATCACGCATGATTTAGATGTTCGCAAAACATTGCTTGCACAGATTGCGTCTCGGATGCCTTTAGAATTGCTTGAAAATCCACATCAACTTAAAATGTGGCTTGAGGAACGCCATGTTTTCAATCCCTTTTCTCCGGCGCTCTGTTGGTGCTCAATGAAGAGGGAAGTTTGATCGCAGGGACGGGGGCTGAAAGAGTAGAGGGTGAAAAAGCGTATGCGAGTGATGATGTTTTTAAACGTGCGTTTAATCAAGAGTTTGTGATTGGAACGCTGATGTTCTCTCAACATTCAAACGAGCCTGTTCTTCCTATGGCGATGCCGATCAAAGATGATTTTGGGCATGTTCGAGCCATCGTGGTGGGCTTGACGTATTATGATGCCACGTTTTTCAATCGCGGCCTTAATGGTCGCATTGGTAAGACAGGCGGCTTTTTACTGATTGATGCGAAGCAGCAGATTTTTATAGCAGCGACGAACAAAGAGCTGATACTCAAACCCACACCGCCAAAAGGGAAAAATCTCTTGCATGATAGGGCAATAGAAGGTTTTAGGGGCAGTGATATTACGATCAACACCAATGGCGTCGAAGAGTTATCTGCGATTGCTTCCATTCCCAACACCGACTGGTTTGTTGCTTCTCATATTCAGACCAAAGAGGCTTTTGTGATGGAAGAGATATTAAAACGACCCTGATACGAGCACATATCATGAGTCTCGTCATCGTTCCAGCCATACTTTTTTTGTTCTTGTTTTTCTTTTTTAAACCTCTTCGAACGTCGGCTTTGTTGGCCAATAAAATGTCGCTTGGCGAAGTCCCTCTCAAACCATTGCCGATCACAAGGATGGATGAGGTGGGTATTTGACGGTTGCGTTCAACCGCTTGATGGCAATGCTTTTAGCGAGTCAAAAAGAGCTCAAAGAGATCGCCCACTATGACTACTATCTGACCAAGCTACCTAACCGCTTTTTGATGGTCGATAGACTGGAGCAAGCTCTGGCACGGTGCGCACGCAATCATACGAGGCTGGCACTGCTTTTTATGGACTTGGATGGATTTAAGGCGATCAATGACTCTTTGGGTCATAGCGCAGGAGATCACGCATTGATTGAGGTGGCGAAGCGGTTTTCAGCGTTGATACGCGAGAGTGATACGTTAGCCCGCGTTGGCGGTGATGAATTTGTGATTGTGCTCAGCGACCTTGAGAGTGATGTCGCATCTGCACGCAATACGGCAACGCTTGTTGCAACGAAGTGTATGGAAGCTTTAAAAGAGCCTTTTTTCTTTCAAGGCAGTGCCAAAATGTTGGGTGTCTCCATCGGTATGGCGATGGGCGACAAAGAGAGCAGGGTGGATGACTTGATGGTTGAGGCGGATACCAAGATGTATCAAGCTAAACATGGAGTTCATCTCAGCGCCCATGAAGCGTAATGGTATCGTTTCTGTTTACATGTAAACTTTTGCAGCGATCAAAGAAAAATTACCCTTTATGTTTTGGTTGCTGGAAAATCATGTAAATGATAAAGGCAAAAAAGGCGACCGTAATAGAGGTAAATAGCAGTGAAAATGTTTTAACCACAACGTAAGCGACGATCAAAATGGAAAGCAAGGTTGGCACTTCATTGTACGCGCGGAAGAATTTGCCGCTTTGGGTGCATTCATCGTTTTCCAACTGTACACGGTAGTATTCCAATGAAAAAGAGTATGCGGTTAAAAGCGCAACTACCGTTAATTTAGCGTAAAGCCATTCGCCTGATTCAAATAAAATAGGGTTGATGATCAGCATCGCTGCACCGCTTAAAAGCGTTGCCCAAAAGGCAGGCAGACCGATGTATTTGTAGATTTTGTACTCTTGAATCTTCACCACTTCGACAAATTCGCTTTTGTGTGCGTTTTCAACATGGTAGACAAAAAGACGTGGCAGGTAAAAAAGCATCGCCATCCACGACATAAACGACATAACGTGAAATGTTAAAATCCAACTGTAGTACTCCATCGCTCACTCCTGCAAAATAATAGTGCCATTATAGCAAGTGCGCGTGGGTTTTTATGGGATTTTTAACAACACTCCATTTCAGCTTTTTCCATCAGTTCGATTCCTTTTTTAAAATCATACGTTTCAAAAAGAGCCGAAAGATAAAAAACATGAGAGCAGATGTGGTACAAAATGTCCTTAGAATAGTGCTTCGCAAAAACCGCTTTATAATCTTTAGGAATCAATGTCTCAAAACGAATCCACAAACCATCTTTAGCTTCAGGATACAGATCAAAGAGTTCATACATGGCATCAAGCACTTGGGTTGCATTTTCATAGCAGTCAATGTTATGAAAACTCACATATCGATCACGAATTTCGTCCATGTTTGGATGCCTTTTTACGTGACATATGCACGTTGTGTTCCATAAGCTTATGTAGTGTTTGAAGATTTGTTTTTTAAACTGTTTTTAAGTGTGGTGGTTCGTTGAAATCTTTACATGTAAACAAGAAAAGGTAGAGTTAAAGAAGTTAAAAGCTTTGCTTTGAGCCATTTTTCCCTTTTGAAAAAGAGAGTGATGCTTTGGAGTAAACGACGTCAATCGTCATAAAGTATAGCTTCGTTTAGATTCTATCACGAGTGCTTTTGTCTCTTCATCTTGAAGTAAAGCTTTGATCTCTTGTTCTTCTTCTTGTGACATATAACCAACTTCAAAAGGGTCAATGAGTTGTACTTTTTCTTTGGGTAAGAGCGATAAAAAAGCTTTGATTTGCTCAAAAACACCATCGTCGGCTTTTAACAGTAAAGTTTGCATCTTCTGCTCCTTTAATTTTAAATATTGTAGCGAAAAAGAGCTATGAAGATGAAAAATTCAAAAGAGATGACACTTCGTCTCCATCAACCCAAAAGAGGAGAAAACAAAAGATGAGATCACAGGACGTTTTGGATGATGCCATCTTTTACATGTAAAGGAAAAGAGAGAATCCGCACGTAAGGAAGTTTTAGCTCCGACCTTTATTCACTTAAAGTGTATTTTGAAATATAAGTCAAAATAGAGTAAATTATAACGTTCTAAATAAGTTATGCAAGCAAAATAAACGAGGGGAAGAAAAATGACCTTTAATGGATTTGTTCGGAGTGTTAACAGAGTTTCTAAAGCAATGGAAAGAGATGCAAAGAAAAGACAGCGTGAATTAGCGCAAAGGAAAAAAGAATATTCAAAAATGCAGGAATTGGAACAAGCCTTGTATGCAGTTGAAGAGTATGAAAATGATATTGAGATATTACAGTCACTTCATAAAGAATGTAGTGAACGCATTGATTGGAAAGATATTGCTTTAACAAAAGAGCCAGAGAAACCAGTTAACGTTAGGACACATGAAAAAGAAGCAACACTTAAATTAGAAAAATATTATCCAAGTTTAATTGATAAGCTTTTTAGAAGAGAAGAAACACAACAACAAAAGTTAAAGATAAAAATAGAACAAGCTATTGTAAAAGATGAAGAAGAATATAGAATAAAATTTAATCAATGGGAAAAAGAGTTAATTGATTGGGAAAATAACACAGAAATAGCCAATGCCTTATTAAAAGATGACAAAGACACAAAAATGAAAGTTATTGAAGAAATGAACTCTTTTTCAGAGATTTCTAGTATTGGATCAGAAATATCTATATCCATTAATGATAAAAATATTGTAGAAGCAAAAATTTACGTTCATGGAAATTCTATTATTCCAAATGAAGTAAAAAGTTTACTCAAAAGTGGAAAATTATCGGTTAAAGAAATGCCTAAAAGTCAATTTTATACACTATATCAAGATTATGTTTGTAGTGCGATATTAAGAATAGCTAATGAATTATTCGCAATTATTCCTGACAATGTCGTTATTGTCACTGCTATTGATAACTTGTTAAATGATAAAACAGGACATTTAGAAAAACTACCTATCGTATCTGCTTGCATTTCAAGAAATACATTGGCATCTTTAAATATGGATAAGATTGATCCATCAAATTCAATGAGTAATTTCATACATAATATGTCATTTAAAAAGACTAGTGGGTTTTCTGAAGTAGCTTTTTTAGATATAAATCAAATTGAAGATAAAGGTGACAAACGTCTTTAAATAGTTTAATGAATCACTAAACTCCCAAACGGTTTAGGTTCGCTGAAATGATACCCTTGAAAATAGTCAATCCCAAGCTCTTTACATGTAAGGTAAATTTCTTCGTTTGCGACAAATTCTGCGACGGTTTGCATGCGCATTTTTTGTGCGAAGGTGACCATGGTTTCGACGACGGCTTTGTGGATGGCGTTTTTATGGATATTTTTGATGAGACTGCCATCGATCTTGATGAAATCGGCTTGGAGTTTGACCAGATATTCAAAGTTCGAGTAGCCTGTTCCAAAATCATCGATGGCGATTTTGACCCCTTGGCTTTTGAGTGAGCTTAAAAACGAGATGACTTCGGGGTGATTTTCGATGCCTTCGCCCTCGGTGACTTCAACGGTTAAGCGATCGGCGATGTTAAATTCGTACATTTTTTCAAACAAAAAGTCGATGCGGTTTTGATCTAATATATCGCTGAGTGCGAGGTTGATCGAAAATTCGGCGTGCTTGTCAGCAAAAAATGCAAACGATTTTTGAATGACGATTTTGGTGATCGCGCCATACAGATTGGCACGCTTAGCATGGTCTAAAAAGAGGTACGGCGAGATAATGCGCCCATCGGGGTGATGCAGACGCACCAAGCACTCAAATTTGGGGATTTTGCCCCCTTCGATGCTTTGTGCGAACACATCAAAACGCCCTTTTTTAAGCCCCTCGCGAATCGTCCGCTCCCACTCAACATCGGCTCTGGCAGTGGATTGGGGTGTGCACAACGAAGGGATGGCGGCATCGTAAACCATCAAATCTTTACCAATGCGTTTGGCTTGTTTGATCGCAAATTCGGCATTGAGAAAAAGGTCGTCGTAGCCGATGGCAACACCGATGCGAAGGGGTGTGTAGATGCGCTCATTTGCCACTTCGATGGGCGAGTAGCCAAAGTACCAGAGGCACGATTCGATATTTTGCAAGAAGTGCTCAAGTGCGACCTCTTTTCCTGCCAAAATCGCGAAAAGATCGGCACCCAAGTGAAAAACGACGGCTCCTGAAAAGCGACGTTTCAGCCTTTGAGAGATGGTTTTTAAGATGTGATCGCCGACCTCATAGCCAAAGGAGTGGTTGAAGTTCCAAAAGCCATTGACATTGAGGAGGGCGAGTTTATTGGCGGTTGAGTTCGCAAGGGTGTTGATGAAGCGTTGACGATCGGGCAGTTCGGTGAGAGGGTGAATCCTGCCGTATTTTAATTCGTACTTGAGCTCTTTTCGCATCCTTGCTTAACCCTTATGTGATAGTTTTATTATTGTACTATGACACTGTTTAAAAAATCATCGACCGCTTTGGTGTAGGTGGCGTCCGCTCCTAAGAGTTGATTGATCTCTTTGTGGCTCATGTTCTCTTTGAGCAATAAGGTCTTCGTTCCAAATGAAGAGGCTTTGGTTAAAAACTTTTCCGCTTGGGGGCAAGAGTCGTCTCGTTTGGTGGAGCAAACCGCAAGAAGCGGCATACGTGCGGAGCTAAGTTGATGGAACGGTGAGAGGCTTTGCCAATACGCAGGATCGCTTCCAAACGCGTGATCGTATAAGCGCATATGTTTCGCACTCATAAGCGCTGGCGTGTCCATAACCGCACTATCGAGTGAAACGGCTGCGATGGGAGGCGTGATGGCGTTAGTGGAATATAACGAAGGAGACGCCGCAATCATCGCGATGATGTGCGCCCCAGCGGAGTGACCCATCAGGATAAATTGGGCTCTGTTCCCACCCCAAGAAGCACTTTTCTCTTGCGCAAATCCGAGCGCTTTTGCCACTGCTTTGACCTGTTCACTCACCGGTGCATCGGGTAGCATTTTGTAGTTGGTGGAGATGACGATGTAGCCTTTTTTGACCCAATAATTGACCTTATTTTCGACCACACTTTGAGACGTTTTATCGCCAATACGCCACGCTCCACCGTGCACCATAAAGATGACGGGAGCCAAAGAAGAGCTGTTTACATGTAAAGGGGTGTAAACATCCAAACGCTCTTTGGCATCCGCGCCATAACTGACATTGGCGATGAGGCGAACCTCTTTGGAAAACCGCGCTTCCTTCTCCTGCTCATCATCATCCCCAAGACTCAAACGATCGCGCAAAATGCCTGCGTGTAAACTCTGAAACAGCACCAGTGTTAAAAGCGCAAAAAAGAGTTTTTGAACCACCTCAAATTCCTTACATGTAAAGCTAAAAGGCTCTTACATACGAAGGTTCAATCAGCGCTTTTTTCCCCTCATCTTTGGCGGTGAAAAAGACAAAATTGGGGTTGCGCAACAACTCTCTGCCATACGCTACCAAATCACAAAAACCGCCGTTCAAAAGCTTTTCACCTTCTTCAGCTGTCGTGATGAGTCCCACCGCAATCGTTGGAATCTCAACACTTTCACGAATGACTTTGGCGTAAGCAGCTTGGTAAAGGGGCACAAGAGGCGGTGTTTTTTGCGCTTCATTGTTGCCGCCAGCTGAGACGTGAATCATCGCAACACCCATGCTTTGAAGCTGTTTGGAGAGGTAAATGCTCTCTTCCACGTTCCATCCCTTTTCCATCCATTCATCGGCACTGATGCGCACAAACAAAGGCGTCTCTTTGGTTGCATCTAAAATCGCTTGCGCTACTTCGAGGACAAAGGCACAACGGTTTTCCAAACTGCCACCGTATTGGTCGGTACGTTGGTTGGAAAGCGGCGATAAAAATTCGCACAACAGATACCCGTGTGCGGCGTGTAGTTCAAGAAATTCATACCCTGCGTAGGTCGCGCGAAGAGCGGCTTGGACAAAGTGTTTTTTGATATTTTGCATCTCTTCAAGGCTGAGTTCATGCGGCAGTTTGTAGCCATTGGTTGCACTAAAGGCAAGGGCACTAGGAGCCACAGGCGTGGAAGAGGCGCAAAGGCTTTTGCGTCCTGCATGGGCGAGTTGGATGCCCATTTTGGCACCGTATTCATGGCAGAGGTGAACCAACTGTTGATGCCCTGGCACTTGCGCGTCATCCCAAAGACCCAGATCGGTTTCGCTGATGCGACCACGCGCTTCAACCGCCGTGGCTTCAACGATGATCAACCCCACGCCTCCGATTGCGCGCGTCGTATAATGCACGAGGTGAAACGGAGTCACTTCGCCATCACTTTCCGCTTTATACATGCACATCGGTGGCATCACCACGCGGTTTTTAAGCGAGAGTCCGTTCTCTTCGTAAGGGCTTAACAGTAGACTCATTTTCACTCCTTTAGTTTACATGTAAAAGATCAGCTTCATTCCAACCGCCGCCGAGGGCTTTAAAGAGTTCGGCTTGGTCGGTCAAAAGGGCTTGTTGGGTTGCGATGACACTGAGAGTACTGCTGAGCACGCCTTTTTGGGCGTCTAAGACTTCAAGCTGGTTGGCAACGCCTTGGTTAAAACGTTTGGTAGAGAGGTCTAACACTTTTTGGTAGGCTTTGAGTTCCTCTTGTTGAAAGGCAAGGCGGCTTTGGGCTAAATTCTCTTTTGCAAGCGCGTCATGCACCTCTTTGTAGGCTTTTTTTACGGTTTGCTCATAGCTTATTAAAGACGATTGTAAGTCGGTTTCAGAGATAGAAACGCGCTGTTTGATGCGCCCAAAATCAAAAATCGGCACGCTAAGGCTAGGTCCCAAACTCCAACGGTTCGCACTGGATTTGAGGATGTTGCCCAGATCATCGCTTTGCTGACCGTAACTGCCTGTGAGGCTAATGGTTGGGAAGTAAGCGGCTTTTTCAACCCCAATGAGTGCGTTTTTGCTTTTGAGATTTTCCAAGGATTCTTGAATATCGGGGCGATTTTCCATCAAACTGGAAGGCACACCTTGGGGAATCGTAAGTGCGCTTGGCAGGGTCGCATCCATTTTTAACGCTTCAAAAAGTGCTTGCGGACTTTTACCCACCAAAATGGCTAAAGCGCTTTTTTGAAGCGCATAATTCTCCATCAAACTGTTTTGAGAGGCTTTGGCATTGTTGTATTGCGCTAGGGCTTGGTTGGCTAATAGATCGCTGATTGTGCCCACTTTTTGCTGTTTGGAGCGAAACTCATAACTCTCTTTATACGCTTGCGCGGTCTGCTCTAGCACTTTCATGCGCGCTTGCAAGGAGGCGAGGTTAAAGTACGCGCTAATCACATCGTGAATGAGTGTGTTGCGAACCGTCTCACGCGCCGCTTGCGTGGCTAAATAGAGCGACCAACTGGATTCACTCTGATTGGAGAGGCGTCCCCAAAAGTCGATCTCATAAGAGAGCGTGCCATTCATCGCAAAGTCAGAATACTCAGCGCCCTTATTTTTCGTCGAGTAGGCTTCATCGCTGGTTTTTTGACGCGTGTTACTGGCGTTGGCGTTCAACGTTGGAAGTTCATTAGCCGTGCTCAGCCCATAGGTTTGGCGCGCTTTGAGCACTTTGAGTGCTGAAAGCTTCAGATCGTCACTGCCAAGAAGCGCTTCTTCGACGAGGGCGTTCAGTTTGGCGTCGTTAAACTGCTTCCACCACTCCTTGTTTACATGTAAAGCTTCTTGGGCGCTTTTGGGTTGTTCTATTTGAGGAACATTCAGCTCAGGTTTGAGCGAACATCCGCCCAAAAACAAGACAGCTACGAGGGATAAAAGGGTAATGCTACGAGTCATGAACGACTCCTTTTTTGGTAAACTTTTCTTTCGTTTTCATAATGAGATAGAAAAAGAGCGGTACAAAAAACGTACCGATCAACGTGAGCGTAATCATACCACCTACAACCGTGGTTCCGATGATATGACGGCTATTGGCTCCTGCTCCCGTACTCAGCGCAAGAGGTAACGTTCCTGCAATAAACGCAAATGAGGTCATAACGATGGGTCGGAAACGAATACGCGCCCCCTCAATTGTCGCATCGATCAAACTGTAACCATCAGTGAGCTTGTGCATCGCAAATTCCACCATCAAAATGGCGTTTTTAGACGAGAGTCCTACCAGTGTCACCAACCCCACTTGGAAGTAGATGTCGTTTTGCAAATCTCTAAAATAGACCGCGAGTGCTGCGCCCAAAAGTGCGAATGGAACGGCTAACACGATTGCAAATGGAATCGTCCAGCTCTCATACAGTGCCGCCAAGATCAAGAAAACGAAGATGATCGCATAGACAAAAGCAGTATTGCCACTTTTTTCAAGCAGTTTTTCTTGGTACGAAGTACCTGCCCAAGCGATGGTGTAGCCATTGGGAAGTACGCTTTTTGCCACCTCTTCAATGATGCGAAGCGCGTCACCTGAGCTGTAGCCCGGACTTGGTTGACCTGAAATTTGCGCGGCTTGGAACATGTTGAACTTTTGAACAATCGAAGACCCTACGATGCGTTTAATGCTTGCAAGCGAGCTAATCGGAACAAGCCTTCCTTCGCTGGATTTGACAAAAACATCGTTGTAATTTTCTGTGCCTTCTCTAAAGGTACTGTCACTTTGGACGTTGACATGATAGGTTCGTCCAAAGAGGTTAAAGTCGTTGGTGTACGTATTGCCAAAAGTCACTTGAATGGTGGTGAAAATGTCCGCAGTATCGACACCCAGTGATTTGGCTTTGTCTGTGTCAACGTTGATGAGAAATTGCGGTACATTGGTGTTAATCGTCGAACGCATCGCAGCAAGCTCTTTTCGCTCCGCCGCTTTGGCTAAGATCTCTTTGACGTAGCCATCGAGCACTTGGATATTTCCATCCGTTTGATCTTGCACAAACATCTCAAACCCACCCGTGGTACTCATACCCATAATCGGAGGAGGCGTTACGGCGATCAAAAACGCTTCTTTATTTTGAGACAGTCCGCCCATCATTTTACCTGCAATTGCTTAGGAGGTTTGATCGGCGTTGGGTCTATCATCCCACGGACGAAGACGAATAAAGCTAATACCCGAATCGGTTTTATACGCATTGATAATAAAATCAAGCCCCGACATCGCTCCCACACGAATGACATCTGGGTTGGTAAAGGCAAAGTCACTGACTTGTTGGCTAACCTTTTGCGTTCGATCCAGTGAAGCACCGGGCATCAGGTTGTTGATGATCAGGATCATACCTTTATCTTCATTCGGAACCAAACCTGTAGGGATGCGCGCAGTGATCAAGAAAATAGCAGCAATCATCACACCAAAGACCGCAATATTGATAACACCAAAGCGAATCGTTTTGCGCACGCCTGTTGAGAAAAGTTGCGTTCCTACCTCAAAAAAGTCATTAAATTTTTGAATCAGCCAAAACGGTGCACTCTCATGTTTACGCAAAAGAAGGGCACACAGTGCTGGCGTTAAGGTCAATGCCACGATACCCGAGATGGTCACAGAGATGATGACGGTCATCGCAAATTGTTTGTACATCGTACCGCTAAAACCACCCATAAACGCGGCTGGCACAAAGACCGCACATAAAACCATCACGATGGCGATAACCGGACTGGTGATCTCTTTCATTGCCTTAATCGTTGCATCTTTGACACTGAGCTCTTCTTCGTCCCTGAGAATTCGCTCAACGTTTTCAATGACGACAATCGCATCATCGACGACCAGACCAATGGCAAGCGTGAGTCCAAAGAGGGTGAGAAGGTTGATGGAAAACCCTGCGGCATAAAAGCCTGCAAAGGTGCTAATGATGGAGACAGGGATGGCAAGAACGGGAATAAACGTCGCGCGCAGATTGCCCAAAAAGAGGTAAATGATACCAACCACCAGTGCAATTGAGAGGATCAACGTAAAGATGACCTCGTGGATCGATTCGCGCACGAAAATCGTTGGATCGTATGCCGTGTCAATCTCAAGATCGCTTGGGAAATTGGGTGAAATCTCTGCCAATTTTTGCTCTAAAAGGTTGGAAACTTCCAGTGCATTAGCACCTGAAGCTAAGAAAATACCAATGGGAATCATCGGTTTGTTGTTGAAAATACCGCTAAAATAGTACGACTCAACACCCAGTTCGATGTTGGCAACGTCTCCGAGTTTTAAAGAGGAGCCATCGCTATTGGATTTGATGATGATTTTCTCAAATTCACTCGCATTTTTCAGCCTACCATCGGTTTTTACTGTGTAGGTATAGGCGGGTTGTTTTGCCATCGGCTCTTGTCCGATTTGACCTGCGGCGTACTGCTCATTTTGACTTTTGATCGCATTGATTACTTCGGCGGTGGTGAGATCGTAAGCGGATAATTTATCGGGTTTAATCCAGACGCGAATCGCGTAGTTTTTATTACCAAAAATGGTAACATTACCGATGCCGGGGATGCGCTTAAGATCATCCACGATGTTTACCAGTGCGTAATTGGAGATAAAGGTTGTATCGTGCACATTGTCTTTGGAGGTGAGTGTTAAAACTTTGAGGATGTCAGGAGAGCGTTCCCTTGTAGAAACGCCTTGTTTGCGCACCGCTTCGGGTAGTTTGTTCGTGGCGATTTGCACACGGTTGTTCACATCGACTTTGGCTTGTTCAACATCGGAGCCAATTTGAAAATAGACGTTGATGCTGACATTGCCGCTTGGTGAGGCGGTGGTGGTCATCATGTAGAGCATGTTAGGCACACCATTGATCTCCTCTTCTAGCGGTGCTGCCACGGTCGTTGCGATGGTTTGGGCATCCGCACCAGGATAGGTGGCAGAGACGATGATCTGCGGAGGTGCGATGCTAGGATACTCCTGAATCGACAGCGATTTGATCGCAATGATACCCGCCAAAATAATCACAATCGAAACAACGGTTGCAAAAATAGGGCGGTTGATAAAAAACTTAGAGAACATTATTTCGCCTCTTCGTTGATCACTTTATCCACCTTCACCGGTGCTCCCGCTTTGATTCTAAAGAAGTTGTTGACGATGACCACATCGCCCTCTTTCAGACCGCTTTCAATCACATAGTCATTCTCACTCGCTTCGCCCATTTTCACAGGTTTAACCACCGCTTTTCCCTCTTCCACAACAAAGACAACGGTGCCAAGTGGGTTTTGAAGCACCGCTTTTTGTGGCACTTTAATGACGTTGTTACGGGTTAAACCTATGAGATTGACTTTAACAAATTGGTTGGGAAGTAGCTCTTTGCCTTCATTTTTAAAGGTAGCGCGCGCTTTGAGTGAGCCTGTTTTGGCGTTAAGGGAACTGTCTAAAAAGTCTACGACACCGACCTCTTTAAATTTGGCGTCGCCGACTTGAAGGGCGGCTTTGAGCTTGCCCTCGGTTGGGTTGGACCATTTACCATTTTTGATGTTGTATTTTTGCTTCATCACATCAATGTCTGGAATGGAAAACTCTACATGTAAAGGGTTGATTTGCGTAATATCCACAAGTGCTGTTCCATCGGTAACGAGCGATCCCACATCAACCATCTTAAGACCCGTCATACCGCTCATCGTAGCTTTGATGGTGGTACGGTCTAAATTAATGCTCGCCGTTTGCAAGGAAGCTTTGGCACTCGCAAGGCTTGCTTTCGCACCTTCATAGCTCCAGTACGCACTGTCTTTTTCTTGCTCACTCGAAGCGCCTGATTCATACAGCGCTTTGATGCGCTCCCAATCTTTCGTTGCTTTTTGGAGTTGAACATCCAGAGCGTTTACATTGGCTTTGGCAAGATTGAGAGCCGCTTCGTAGCTGTCGGGTTCGATTTTATAGAGCACATCGCCCTCTTTGACAAAATCACCTTCGGTGAAGAATTTCTTCATCAAAATACCATTGGCACGGGCTTTAATCGTGACGCTCTGGGAGCTGATCGTTTTACCAGGGTATTGTAAACTCAATGCCTCTTCTTTCGCTGCCGCAATTTTGTAGACATCAACTGCAGGGGAAGGCTGTTTTTTTGCCTCTTCCGCATAACTTTGTGCTCCTAGGGCGAGGCACGTGACTAAAAGAAAGATCTTTTTATTGAGTAAAAACATCAGCATTCCTTAGAGGTGATTATCATTTTATTAGATTGTAACATATTGGAATTAATCGTAGGTAAATAACGATGGGTTGAGGAGGGGTTAATCATCTTTAAATCTAACACACCTTATACTCAAATGAAAGATACGTTTAAGGAATAGACAGATGCAAACGGTAGGTGATGAAATTTTACTGGATGAAACCTCTTTGTTGGTCTCTGAAACGGATGCGAAAGGGAATATTGTCTATGCGGATGAAACCTTTGTTAAATTCTCTGAGTATAGCTTAGAAGAGCTCATTGGAAAACCTCACAATATGATTCGCCATTCCGATATGCCCAAAGCGGTCTTTAAAGAGCTGTGGGAGAGTCTGAAAAAAGGCAATGTTTGGCAAGGATTTGTCAAAAATCGTACCAAAAGCGGTAAATTTTACTGGGTTTACGCCACCATTTTTCCCTTTGGCAAAGAGCATTACCTCTCTGTGCGAAAAATGGCAAGCAAAGATGAGGTCGAAAAATATACCCAACTTTACGCCACCATGCGTGCAAATGAGAGGCAAAAATGAGAGCGTTAAGTATTCAATTTAAAGTCACCTTGTTACTGATGGTTTCGCTGGTGCTCACGGCGGTGATTTCGACCGTTGTTGTGGTCGTTTTGATGCAAAAAGAGGCCGATGAACGCTTGGAGGGAATTCGAGCGATTATGGCACGTGAAAAAGTGGAAGCGCTCAGTGATAAAGTCAAAATTGCGCATCATGTGGTCAATTCATTTTACGAAGCACTGCAAAAAGAGCCTGAAAAAGAGACACCAGAGGTTCTTAAAGCGTATCAAGAAAAAGCCAAAATGGCAGTCAAACAGCTTCGTTTTGGTGAAGATGGTTACTTTTGGATTAACGATTTTTCACCTAAAATGGTCATGCACCCCATTAAACCAGCCCTTGATGGTTCTGATTTGAGCAGATCAAAAGATCCTGCGGGCAAGTTTTTATTTAACGAGATGGTGGATGTGGCGTCCAAACAGGGAAAGGGTGTGGTGAATTACCAATGGGAAAAACCAGGGTTTAACACCCCTCAGGCCAAAATCTCTTTTGTTGAAGCCTTTAAGCCATGGGGTTGGATTATTGGAACGGGTGTGTACGCCGATGACATTGATGCCTTGGTTGCCAAAGAGAAGCAAAAATTAGATGAAGCGCTTGTCGCGATGGTGGTGCGCAATAGCTTGATTCTTTTGGTGGTTGTCGTTGTTTTTTCACTCTTTTCACGCTATTTGAGTCAAAAACTCATTGGTCGTCGGATGGCAGATTTGAAGCGTTATGTGGAGGATTTTGGGCTTTATGTGACCAACAAAAAAAACGTGATTGATTTTCAGATGGAAGATACGTCGATGGATGAGATAGGCTCGACCATTTGCGTGATTGAGAAGACATTTAAAGATTTTGAAAAGCTTCGCTTGGATGATGTGCGTGTTGTAGGTGAGGTGCTGATTATCTGCTCTAAGATGTCCAAAGGATACATGGAGAACAAAACCTCGTATGTCTCATCCAACTTTCTGACCAATCGCCTCTCCTACGAGATGGATGGGATGATCGCCAAGGTAAATGAAGTGATGAATGCGACACTGGTCTCTTTGAAAAATTTCCAAAACGGGGATTTTAGCCAACCAATTTCGATTCAAACCCATGGTGAGCTTCAAGAGTTGGTCGAAGGGGTGAATGCGCTAGGAAGTGCGCTCTCTTCGATGATCAGTGCAAATGCTGAACAGAGTGCGAAGCTGCATGAAAATGCCAAGCACCTCGCCGATTCGGTGGCGACCATCAAAAATGAGCCTTTGAGTGATCTTAATCGCATTGTGAAAAAAACGACCATGTCGATGCAAGAGATGGTTTCGATTCAGCAACATCTTGCCGATACGCTAAGCACGCTTACCCACAACGCGAAAGAGGCAAATGATATTTTAAATATGATTGGCGATATTGCCGATCAGACCAATTTGCTAGCACTCAATGCCGCAATCGAAGCAGCCAGAGCGGGTGATCATGGACGTGGGTTTGCCGTTGTTGCCGATAACATTCGTGAACTCGCCGATAAAACCAGCCACTCATTGACGCAGATTCAAGCTACCATTGGGGTCATCGTGGGTGGCATCGTCGATAGTTCGGCTAAAATGAGCCACAATGCCAAAGAGATGAACAGCCTCACCAAAGATGTCGAAGAGATCGAAGAGAAGACGAGCGACATCTTAAATATCATGAGTAAATTGGGGTAAAAAAGCCTTACATGTAAGATGAAATTTCTTTATATGTAACGCCTTTTTTAAACGATATTTCCTTCATGTTTTTGAAGAATACCCAATATGGTTCACGGGGGCAAATGAAAACTGAAGGAGATGGTCATGAGCACCATTAACACATCGTATTCATCCCAAGTTTTGGTCGATCAAAATACCACCAGTAGTAGTGCTACGCTCTTAAGCTCAACCAACGAAGAAGAGAGAGTACCAGTAGTAGCACCCAAAGCGTGGGCTCAAGTGCGACTTCTGGAACCAGTAGTGCATCAACAAGCAGCAGTGACAGCATTGATGCGCAAATCGAAGCATTAGAGAAAAAAATTGCTGCACTCGAAAAAGAGATTGCAGCGGCACAACAAAAAGCAAGTGTTGACGAAAAGAGCGCTCAAGATGTTCAGGCAAAACAAACTATGATCGCATCGTATCAAGCTCAAATTACCGCCCTTGAAACGCAAGCCGCTGAATCATGTGCCTAACATCTCCCTGTTTGGCTTGGGCAAAAGCTTTACATGTAAGCTTACATGTAAAGCTTTTAAGGCAACTCTTACACCCTCTTAAGTCCTCATTCGCTACAATAGATTCTAATAAACTTTTACACAATTCAATAGCATTAAAGCACCAAGGGTGCGCGGGCATTCCGCCAAGGAAAACCTAGTGTTAACGTAGTTTTTAAAGCTTTGCTTTGAAAGCGTGTTAAAAGTTCTAAAAGAACTTTAATGAAAAAACTAAATTATTGATGAGAAACGATGAGCGACACACCTTACACCCATTTACATTTACACACCGAATACTCCCTTTTGGATGGCGCCAATAAAATAGGCAAGCTCGCCAAAAAACTCAAATCCCAAGGCGTCACCTCGGTTGCGATTACCGATCATGGAAACATGTTTGGCGCGATTGATTTTTACAAAACGATGCGCAAAGAGGGCATCAAGCCTATCATTGGGATGGAAGCGTACATTCACAACCAAGAGGACATCGGCGATAAAACCACCAAACAGCGTTTTCACCTCTGCTTGTACGCTAAAAATGAGATCGGCTATAAAAACTTGATGTACCTCTCTTCGATGAGTTATATCAAAGGGTTTTACTACTATCCGCGCATTAACAAGCAGATTTTAAAAGAGCATTCGGAAGGCTTGGTCTGTTCCGGTGCGTGTCTGCAAGGCGAAGTGAACTGGCATCTTAATCTTAACAACAAACGCAACGTTCAATTTGGCGCGAAAGGGTATGAGCGTGCTAAAGAAATAGCCCTTGAGTACAAAGCAATTTTTGGCGAGGACTTTTACTTAGAGGTGATGCGTCATGGTATTTCTGATCAACACTTCATTGATGATGATATTTTGCGCATCTCCAAAGAGACAGGCATCAAACTCATCGCGACCAATGACACCCACTACTTAGAACAAGACAATGCCGAAGCGCACGAGGCGTTTATGTGTATCGCGATGAACAAAGAGTTTGACGATCCAAACCGTCTGCGCCACTCCGTTCATGAGTTTTACCTCAAATCACCGGCGCAAATGAGCGATCTGTTTGCCGACATTCCTGAAGCGATTTCCAACACGCAAGAGATCGTGGAGAAGTGCAATTTGGAGATCAAACTGGGCGATCCGACCCCTCCTAAATTTAAATTTACCAAAGAGTATGCCGCCAAAGAGGGACTCAATTTTGAAACCGACGATGAATTTTTTGCCTATAAAAGTCGTGAGGGACTCGAAAAACGTCTTTTACATGTAGAGCCTAGCCAACACGAAGCGTATAAAGCAAGGTTAGAGCGCGAGATCAAAATCATCTGCGATATGAAGTTCCCAGGTTACATGCTCATCGTTTGGGATTTTATCCGTGAAGCCAAAGAGCGCGGTGTTCCTGTAGGTCCTGGACGAGGTTCAGCAGCGGGTAGCTTGGTTGCGTTTTCGCTCTTTATCACCGACATCGATCCGATGCCCTACAACCTGCTTTTTGAGCGATTTTTGAACCCTGAACGTATTAGTATGCCCGATATTGATATTGACTTTTGTCAAAGCAGACGTGGCGAAATTATCGACTACGTCGTGGAAAAATACGGTCGTTATAATGTGGCGCAAGTCATCACCTTTGGTAAACTCTTAGCCAAGGGAGTCATTCGTGACGTGGCACGTGTTTTGGCGATTCCCTACGCGGAAGCCGATGCGATGGCAAAACTGATCCCCGATGAACTGGGCATTACGCTCAATGGCGTGGGTGTCGAAGGCGAAGAGGGCTACAAAGGTGGCGCGTACCAAAAAGAGCCAAAACTTCGTGAACTCATCGAAAGCAGTCCTAAAATGCAACGCGTCTGGAAGTTTGCGCTTGCCCTTGAAGGACTGAATAGAAACTCTGGCATGCACGCCGCAGGTGTCGTTATCAGCGATGAAGAGTTGTGGCATAAAACCCCACTCTATCAGCCCTCTGGCGAAGATCATCTCGTCACGCAGTATTCGCTCAATTACCTTGAAGATGTCGACCTCATTAAATTCGACTTCTTGGGTCTGAAGACCCTGACGGTGATTGATAATGCGCTCAAACTTATTAAGCTGCGTTACAAAAAAGAGATTGATTTTACGACGATTGATATGAACGATCCTAAAGTGTATGAACTGATTCAAAGCGGTGACACGGTGGGACTGTTTCAGATCGAATCGAGTGGTATGCAATCACTCAATGAACGCCTCAAACCAACGAACTTTGAAGATCTTATCGCTGTCCTCGCACTTTACCGTCCAGGTCCGATGGAATCAGGCATGCTCGATGACTTTATCGACCGTAAAAATGGTCGTAAAGAGATCAGCTACTTTTTTGATGAGTTCACCGAGCCCCTTCGCCCAATTTTGGAGCCAACGTATGGAGTTATCGTCTACCAAGAACAGGTTATGCAGATTGTTCAGTCCATCGGTGGGTTTAGCCTTGGTGAAGCGGATTTGATTCGCCGTGCGATGGGTAAGAAAAAGATCGACTACATGAAACAAAAAGCCGAAGAGTTTGCGCAAGGTGCTGTCGATCAAGGGTTAGATCGCGCCCATGCGATTGAGCTGTTTGGACTGATCGAGAAGTTTGCAGGGTACGGTTTTAACAAATCCCACTCTGCGGCGTACGCGATGGTTACGTTTGAAACGGCGTATCTGAAATGCTACTATCCGCAAGAATTTATGGCAGCCCTTCTCACCTCAGAGCAAGACAATACCGATAAAATCGTCAAGTACATCGATGAGGTCAAACGCCTTGGACTCAAACTGTTACCACCCTCTATTCAGCACAGTTTGATCGAATTTAGTGCGATTACCGACACGGACGGCGAAGAGGCGATTTTATTTGGAATGGGTGCGATCAAAGGGGTTGGCAACGCGGCAATCAGTAAGATCTTAGAAGCCAGAGCGGATGCACCGTTTGCTGATATGAGCGATTTTATCTCACGCATTGACAGCTCCAAGGTCAATAAAAAAGTGTTAGAGTCGTTTATCAAATCGGGCAGTTTTGATGACTTTGGTTACTCCAGACGTGCGTTGCTTGAAAATATTGATAGCATCATTGAAGCGAGTGCCGAGTGCAGTCGCGCGAAAAAGATGGCGGAATACTCACTCTTTGGCGATGCCGAAGAGATGACCACGGTGCAAGTGAGCATCGAAAATATCCCCGAATTTGATAACAAACGTATGCTAGAGTTGGAAAAAGAGACGATTGGTTTTTACATCTCAGGGCACCCACTTGATGCGTTTAGAGCTGAGATTGATGAGATGAGCTACACGCTTTCCAGTGAAAAAGATCAGATCGAAGATGGCAGCAAAGCGCTGTTTATCGGCAAGGTCGAGGGCATTACGGAAAAAATCAGCAAAAAAGGCAACAAGTTTGGCATCATCTCCTTGATGGATTTTCACGGTTCGATGGAGCTCACGGTGTTTGAAAAACAACTCGAAGCGCTCTCTCGTATGGATTTGGAAAAACCGCTCTGTTTTAAAGTCGATGTGAGCAATGATGGGCAAAACACCAAAATGCGCGTGATGAAAATCATGGAGCTAAACGACGCTAAAAAAGAGAAGATCGAGACAAAAGTCATTGAAGTGCCGCTTGATCCGAAGGTACTTTTGATTGATCTGAGCGATGATACCAGCAAACTGGAATTTCTATACCAAATTGTACGTGAGAGTGCAGGGCGCAGACCTTTGCATCTGGTTATTACTTCCAAACTGCAAGATGTGCTCATCGAAACGGGATTTGGTGTGGATGATAGCATCGATGAGAAACTAGCAGGGATGGAGTTTGTGAAGGTGGTTGCTTAAACCACCTCTATGCCTCTTCTTCAATCGTTCCTAAAAAGAGGGTTAAGATGTCGGTCATCGTCAAAATTCCCTCTAATTCGTTGTTATCTACGACTAAAAGCCGTTTGACATTGTTTTTGACCATCAACTGCGATGCGTATTTTAAATCAAGCTGTTTGGAGACCTGAATCGCAGGCTTGGAGCAGATGTCATACACCCTTAAAAGGTCAATATCCCCATCACTTGAGACAATCGAATACAAAATATTTTTATAGGTCAACAACCCATACGCATCGCTTGGACGGATTTTATCGACGATCAGCGATTTGACTTTGGTTTTACGCATCATCATCAGTGCGTCTCGCACAGGCGCCATCGGTGAGACAATCACCAGATTTTCTTTGATCATGACTTCTGAAACTAACATGTTTTCTCCTTAGAGTGCATCTAATATCTCTTTTTCAAAAAGCTCCACCTCTTCTGCTTCCATTCCCGAGATATGGGTAAGTGGAAAGGTAAAGATGAGCCCTTTGGACGCTTCGGTTTGATTGACGAGATTTAAAGCTTTGCGCAGTGCCTTAAAGACGTTCATGGAGAGCCGTTGAGGAAGAATGAAGAGCAATACAGAGACATTCTCTTCCAAGGTGAGTCCAAAAAAGATCTTTTTCTCTTTGAGTCCTATGGTTTTGCCATTTAAAATGGTCACACCCCCTGCGCCTGCTTTTTTGGCAGTCTCAATCGCCATCTCCTCTTCGGCATTTGGCACAATAACGGTTAATACGGTAAAGTTCATTTTTCGCTCCTTTGAATCATACGCTGTGTGATGATCCCATATCCCATAACGGTGATCATCGGAAAAAGTGAGGCAAAAGCGATCAGCCCAAAGCCATCAATCAGTGGGTCTCGCCCTTCGATATTTTGCGCCAAACCTAATCCAAGTGCTGCCACGAGTGGAACCGTCACCGTGGAGGTGGTCACACCTCCGCTATCGTAGGCAATGGGCACAATATATTTGGGCGCAAAATAGGTCATAATAATGACAATACTATAGCCTATAATAATAAAATAGTGCAAAGAGGCACCATTAACAAGGCGAAAACATCCAAGCGCGATTCCGATTGCAACGCCAATCGCAACGAAGATGCGAAGCACTGTTTGGTTGATATTGCCATTGCTCACCTCCGAGGCTTTCATGGCAATGGCGATGAGTGCAGGTTCTGCCATCGTTGTTGCAAAACCGATCATGGCACCAAAAAGATAGATGACCCATGGACTCTTCATGGTGGTAAGCTGATACGCAATCGTCTCACCAATCGGAAAAAGCCCGATCTCAAGTCCCACAATAAACGCATCCAAGCCTAAAATGACCAACACAATCCCCGTGAGAATCTTCGGAAGATGAGCAATGGGCTTTTGAATAATGACGTATTGAAAAAAAGCAATGACTAAAATGATGGGCAGAACATCTTGCATAACCCCTAAGAGATCGAGCAGGATTTGGGTGAAAGAGAGTGTGTGCTCTGAGGATGCTATTGCCTCTTTGCTAGCCATTGCAATGGTGGTAATGGCGTGTGTGTCGGTAAAATAATAGACAATCAGACCAAAAATTTGCACGAAAATCATCGGCGTTAACGAGGCAAAGGCAATCAGCCCAAATCCATCGATGAGTGGGTTGCGTCCTTTGATGCACGAAGAGAGTCCAATGCCCAGTGCCGCCACGAGTGGAACCGTCACCGTGGAGGTTGTAACGCCACCGCTATCATAGGCGAGTCCAATGATCTCTTTGGGGGCAAAAAACGTGACACCGACCACCAAAATATACCCTGTGATGATGTAGTAATGAATCGGATGACCCCATAAAATGCGAAGAGCGCCTAGTGCAATCGCGCAACCAACGGAGAGGGCTACGGTGATGCGCAGGTAAAAAGCGTCGATTTTGCCTTCACTGATCAGTGCGGCTTTATTGGCAATGGCGATGAGGGCTGGTTCGGCAATCGTGGTTGAAAAACCAATCAAAAAGGAGAAGCACAACAGCCAAAAGAGCGAGCCTTTGTGCGCAAAATCGTGTGCTAACGCTTCGCCGATGGGGAAGATGCCAATTTCAAGCCCACGAATAAACAGAGCTAATCCGAGTGCAACGATGAGGAGTCCCAGTGAGGTAGGCACCAAATTCTCAGGCACGGTTTTGATAAATGCGATTTGAAAAAAGATCACCACGACAATAATGGGCATTAAATCTTTGGAAGAGTTTTTAAAATCCGTTGCAAAAAGGAGCAAACTCTCTTTAAACATTTAGCGTCCTAGTTTAATTTCAAAACCTTTGGGATCTTCGAGTAAATTGATTTTACCACCATGCGCTTGAATAATCTGCAACGAAAGCGCTAATCCAAGTCCATTCCCCTTCGTTTTGGTCGTTTTAAAAGGCTCAAAAAGGATGTTTTTATTCTCAATCGGCTTGCCATCATCCTTTACATGTAAAAGGACACACTCGTCATCTTGCACAAAAGCGATACTGACGTTTCCCGTCTCTTTCTCGCACTCTTCAATCGCATCGATGGCGTTAAAAATGAAGTTTTGAAGCACTAAATTGAGCAGTTCAAAATCAGCCTTAATCTCGACGTGGGGCAGGTCAAACTGAAAGGTAACCTCTTTGGTGTACGAGTAGTGCGAGATGGCTTGTTCACACTCTTTAATCAAGCGATCCAGGTAAAAATAACTCGGATTGATCTGCACACTTTTGGTAAAAAGCAGAGTTGCTTTGATAATGCGCTCCACCCGCCAAATTGCTTTTTTGATCTCCGTCACAAGCGGCTTCACACTCGGATCGACCTTTTTGAGCAGCGTGGAGGCAAGCAGTGAAACCGAACCGATGGGATTGCGGATTTCATGCGAGAGGTGTGCGGCGACTTGTCCCATGGAAACCAAGCGCTCTTGACGTTTCCCCTCGGTGATGTCTGTGGCGGTGATGATCTTTTTATCGCTTTTGGTGACACTTTTTATAAGATAAGAGCGCCCTTCAAAATCGATCTCACTCTCTTCTTCTAGCACCAATCCTTCTAAGATCGCGCCCATTTTTTTCGCTTCGCTGTTTTGCAAAAAGATCGCACCATCACTGTCAAAAACCCAAAGCGCATTGGGCTGTACTTCGATGATCTGGCGAATAAAATCTTGCAAGGTGGTGTAGGATTCATTGAGCTTTTTATACTCATCTTCAATGACATAGGTCTGGTTGATCAGATCTTCAAGCCCTTGCTTAAAGAGCTCTTTCTCTTTGGCACTGAGGCTGTTGAGCAAATTTTCATCAATCATTTTTGATTCCCATCATCGCATAAGCTGTTTATAAAGGGTATAATACCCAAAAAGTTTTGGATAAAGTAGTGCAAGCCATACGTAAAAACATCATTAAAGATAAAAATCTTCTCTATTTCGACTACACCGCGTCCGGTCAAGGCTATAAGCCGATTGAAAAACAGATGCAAATCATTCTTAAAACCTATGCTAATACCCACTCTGAAGTGGCGTCCAGCGCTATTCAAACAAGTAAGTATTACGCCAAAGCACGCTTGGATCTCAAACATGCCTTAGCGGTGGATGAGCGTTTTTATCTTTTTCCGTGTGGTTCAGGTGCCACAGGCGCGATCAAAAAATTCCAAGAACTGATGGGAATTTACATTCCGCCTCGCACCTTAAAACGCTTTACATGTAAACCCCAAACACTTCCCATTGTTTTTGTGGGACCTTACGAGCACCACTCCAATGAGCTCAGTTTTCGAGAAGGGTTATGTGAAGTGATTCGTGTACCTTTGGATGATGAGGAAAAGATCGATATGGCGTTTTTGCAGACCCAACTTGAGCTTCATAAAGAGCGCGAAATCATCGCGTCGTTTTCCGTTGCCTCCAATGTTACGGGCATCGTGAGTGATTATAAAAACATATATACCCTCATCAAACGCTACAACGGCATCTTATGCCTTGATGCCGCCGCCGCTTCGCCTTACATTAACATCGATTGTAACTACTACGATGCCCTGTTTCTCTCTCCGCATAAGCTCTTGGGTGGTGTGGGATCGTGTGGGCTTTTAGTGATGAAAAAAGCGTTGTGCACCGAAGCCACACCCACCTTCGCAGGGGGCGGAACGGTGGGGTATGTGTCACGGGTTTCGCACACGTTTTTAAGTGATATGGAACTAATTGAAGATGCGGGAACGCCTGCTATTTTGCAGTTTATCAAAGCCTCTTTGGCGTACAACCTTCGCAACGAAATTGGTTTGGAGAAGATCCACGCTGTGGAAGAGGAGCTGAAATTTTATTTTGGTTCACGCATACGCTGTATCGAAGGGGTCAAGCTTTATTGCAAATATTCGCAAGAGAAGCTTCCCATTTTCTCGCTTAATTTTGAGGGGATCAATCCGTATGACATCTCCCAATACCTTTCGGATCATTTTGGGATTCAAACCAGAGCTGGATGCAGTTGCGCAGGGCCTTACGGACACGATCTTTTAAAACTAGCCGATGGTCAAGATTTTGATGAAAAGCCAGGTTGGCTGCGTATTTCTATCCACTACACCCATACGAAAAAAGAGATCGATCGATTGCTTGACGCCATTCAAAAAGCCGTCAAAGCACTGCGCAAGAAAGATGCACTAAGTTAAAACGATCTCCAACAAAGGGGCTAAGAGGACATTGAAAATGCCTGTGAGCACCATCACCAACGCGGCAATGGTTCCCACTTCAGTGTCTAACTCATACGCTTTACTTGACCCTGCAACATGCGCCGCTAAACAAAATGAAGCGCCTAGCGACATTTTCGATTTGAGCGGTAGCCAATAAAGCACTAATTGCCCAAACGATGCACCAAAAATTCCTGTAAGTATGACAAAAAGAGCGGTTAATTCGGGTGTCCCACCAATTTCGCCTGAAATGAGCATCGCAAAAGGGGTACTGATAGAACGAGGCAAAAGGCTTAACCGGTAAGGTGTCATTGATGCCAACGGCGGATGCTAAAAACCACGCAGAAGCAATGGAGAGCAGTGAACCAAAGACGCTCCCAAAAGGCCGTTTCAACGCCTTTTCTGATTCT
>NZ_JQGK01000008.1 GCF_000743525.1 Sulfurospirillum sp. SCADC
ATGTATTTATATGGTGTAGTAATAGTTCGACCAGTGTTTCGTAAAGAGTACCGTGTCGTTGTGCTATTTGCACACTATGCGCCCCTTGATCTTTGGCACTCTCTTTAAAAATCTCCAAAAGAGCTTTCCCTTTACAAATGTTTTCTCTGCTTGTAGTCTCGTCTTCATTGACAAGCGTTTCCAGCAAAAGATCCCGTGAACCCAGACCAATATTTCCCGCAAGATTCATCGAAGTAGAAACATGTGCGTGTTCTACGGTGTGTAAAAGCGCCAAAGGAAGATTCAGTGTTTTCGAAAAGAATGCGCCATAAGCAGTGACGGATTGACTCAATTTTGACCCATCAATACATGCAAAGACTGTTTTTGTATTAGTATTTTTCATCAATGACCTCCCATCATTTTTTCAATCTCTTCGGGTTTATCATGAATCCCAAAACGATCGATAATTGTTTGATTTGCCTCATTAAGACCCATCAATTCGACCTGAGCGCCTTCACGGCGAAATTTAATCACCACTTTATCCAAGGCACTCACCCCTGTAATGTCCCAAAAATGAGCACGACTGAGATCAATCACCACTTTTTCGACCACCTCTTTAAAATCAAATGAAGCGATAAAACGATCAGCGGAATTAAAAAAGACCTGACCCACAACGGTGTAGATTTTGGTGTTGTTCTCTTCATCGAAACGCGATTCAACATACATAAAATGGCTGATTTTGTTGGCAAAGAAAAGCGATGCTAAAAGCACACCAGTTAAAACGCCATACGCCAAATTGTGCGTAAAAACAACGACAACAACGGTCATCACCATCACAAGATTTGTTGAAAAAGGAAGTGTTTTAAGCCTCTTTATCGAACCCCAATCAAACGTTCCAATGGAGACCATAATCATAATAGCCACAAGTGCCGCCATCGGAATCAGTGAGAGCCATTGGCTTAAAAATACCACCATGATAAGCAACATCACGCCTGCAAAGAGGGTTGAAAGCCTGCCGCGTCCACCTGATTTGATGTTGATGACCGACTGCCCGATCATCGCGCATCCTGCCATGCCACCAAAAAATCCTGCAACGATGTTCGCTACCCCTTGACCTTTACACTCACAGTTTTTATCGCTTTTGGTATCGGTGAGTTCATCCACAATGGTAGCGGTCATAAGTGACTCTAAAAGTCCAACAACCGCAAGCGCTGCGGAATAGGGAAAGATGATTTGAAGTGTTTCCAAACTCAAAGGCACATCGGGGAGTAAAAAAATGGGCAAGGTATCAGGCAGTGTTCCCATGTCACCGATGGTGCGCACATCCCAACCACTTAGCAATACAAACCCCGTAATCACCACAATCGTGACCAAGGGAGAGGGAACCAACTTACCCAACATAGGAATCAAAGGAAATCCATAAATGATGCCAAGTCCAAAAGCAACCAGTGCGTAAGTGTGCCACGAGACATGGGTGAGTTCAGGCAATTGCGCCATAAAAATCAAAATGGCTAACGCATTCACAAAGCCTACCACAACAGAGCGAGAAACAAAACTCATCAAAGAGCCCAACTTCAAATACCCAGCGCCTATTTGCAAAACGCCTGTCAAAACCGTAGCCGCAAGCAGATACTCTAAACCATACGATTTAACCAATGTCACCATCAAAAGCGCCATCGCTCCCGTGGCAGCTGAGATCATACCAGCGCGACCTCCCACAAACGCAATCACTACGGCGATACAAAACGACGCGTAAAGCCCCACTTTGGGATCAACCTCTGCGATAATTGAAAAGGCAATCGCCTCAGGAATCAGTGCCAATGCAACAACCAGACCTGAGAGAATATCGCCTCTTATATTTCCAAACCACTCTTTTTTTACTGTTAAGACCAACAATTTTTCCTTTGCATAGTGCAAGCGTAAAAGTACATAAAATCTGAAACTAAAACACAAGTATCTTTGTATGTAAGAGTTTTAGTATAGCCAAAGAAGCGTTATAAAGGCATAAGAGTACGTGTTTAAAAATACCAATACAACTTTGTCCAAAGCGTATCTTGAACCAGTTTTGAGCCGTATTCAGAGCCTATTTGTCCATCGTTCATATTGTAGGAAATATCCAAGAGCATGTTGTTTTTAAAGCTATACGTTGCGCCAAAAGAGTTTTGCATCGACTTATCTTCGAGGTTGTAAATATTTTTATAGTAAAGTGACCCATACAGCCAATCAAAGGGTTCTTTTTGTGAAAACTTGTTTATGAAATACTGATGATCAAAAAAAGGCTCAGACTTGCTGCTTTGATTTTTTTGGTAAAAATACTCACTGGTGATGCTCAACTCAAACTCGGTTAAATACTTTAACCCCACCAAATAAGCATAATCATCCGCGCCTAATGTTTTAGCAAACTCTCCATGCACTTCAATGTTCGTTTGAAGATTTTTAGAAAAATCCAGCCCTATTTTATCGCTCTGCTCGCTTCGATGATAATAGATAAGGTCAATATCCGTATCATACGCCAAAAAATAGGCTTTAACCCCTATATGATTTTGCTCTTCTTCATTAAAATCACTGTTCATCTGGTCATTGCTTTGCATCACAATGAGATCTAATGAGATATTTTTCACATCCCCATCGTAGCTTTTGTTGTACCGATAATTCGCCATCACATACCCCTCACGTGAAGCATCAGGGTCATTTGGGTCTTTCTTTCGATCAAAAAATGCGATGGGATTGACAAAGTAGCCTTTACCCCATTTAGGCGCTTTTTTACCGACCTCTATAAGATTATTTTGATCAAACTTATACTGCACGAAGAGTTGCGCGATGGTGTAGGCATCACTGTATTCGCCATCGACATCGTTGTAATTCACCATCACTTCAGAATCGAACTTGAACGCATCGTGAAAGTAAGCAAATTTAAGATCACCCTCGCTAGCATAAGTCTTCATGCTATCTTTGTTTTTAGTACGAAACTGCGGTGAGTCTTCATTTAAGCCTTGAAGTTTATTTTCACCTTTGAGATAACCACTCAAAGTATAGGGTTTGACCTCGATGGCATCAAGGTCAAAATCGTAATCTCCTGCATGGCCTAAAACAGCTGCAAAAAGAATTACATGTAAAGGTTTCATCTATTTTCGAAACTCTTGCACTTTGCCAATATTTTCGATGGTAAAGAGTTCATCGGCAAACTCACGCGAGGTTATTTTCCCATACACCATGATGGATTTGTAGCCTTTATACAGTGGCGAATCTGTCTCAATCACCGCAGGTCTTACGATGCCCCCACCAAAGTCTTTCATATCTTTGTAGTAGAGCGTTTTTATGAGCATCCCCGTAGAAGTATAACAGGCAATTTTTGTCGGTGTCACTGTTTTTTTATCGACTTCCATCAACAATTTATCATATGCAACCGTCTCATTTTTAGCTTTCAAATCTAAGACAATGATTGCCCCTTCATCTGTTTCACTTTTGATGTCATACTCAGCCGAGAAATCGAGTTGCATAATATCGCTGTTGTTAAATACGCCTCCCACCACACTTTGCATCGAAGTGATACGAATAGGTTTACCGACCTCAGGCAAATAAAGCCACATATTTTCATCCAATCTCAGTGTACTTCTGCCTTTTTCACTGTCAGGCTGTAAGAACAACGAGACAATTTTATCTTTGCCTTTTTTGATCTGATACAGCAAAAACTCTTTTTTACTCCCATCTGGCTCAATGTTAATGAGCTTTTTATAACTATCCGCAGAACTAGGACTGAGCTTTTTATCCACTTGTTCTAAAAGGCTCTCCGCTCCAAAGAGGGCTAGCGTTGTGAGTAAAAAAAGTATGATCTTCTTCATGGTCTTCTCCTAATAAGTACGTAACGCTTCAACAGGATCAAGTCTTGAAGCTTTGATGGCGGGAGATATGGACGCAACGAGTGAGATCAAAATAACGATGATACTCACACTAAGTATCTCATTTATCCCTAAACTCGGTGTTAAAATAAGACCGCTCTGTTGCCCAATGCTATAGGTAATTTTGACAATGTTGAGAAGATAAACAATCCCCAAAGACAAGATGCTTCCCACAACTGCTCCAAACACGCCTAACATCAAGCCTTCACATAAAAAAAGTTTGACGATGGTCAAAGGCGGTGTGCCCATCGCCGCGATGGTTCCTATTTCTCTGACACGCTCAAACACACTCATGATCATCACATTAAGGATGGAGATAAGAACAATCGAGATAAGAATGATTTGAATCGAAATATTCATAATATCAATCATCTTAATGATGTTGTAAAAAGGAGAGAGTTGCTGCCATGTGTGAATTTCCAAAACAGGCTTGCCCTCTTTATTGAATTTTTCCAAAAGTGGCTGAAGTGATTTTTCTGCAACTCCTAGTTTTTCTACATCTTTGAGGCGAAGGACGATTTCACTGATCTCAAGTTCATTATTCATACGCAGTGCCTTCTTGGCATCTTCGATGTGAATGTACCCATCCCTTCCTCCAGGTCCCATGACTTGCCCCACAATACCTGCAACTTTAAGGTTAATGCCATTGACGGAACCATTTTTGTTATTGGCAACCAAGACGATGGTATCGCCTATTTTGACATCCATACCTTTGATAAGCAGTTCAGGAACGATGATTTCGCCTGGTTTAAAGGTACCATTCATATCCGAAATTCGACTTTCAAGCAGTGGCAGCGTTGGAAATTCATCTTTAGGATTAATCGCATTCAGTCTGATGTTGGTCGTACTGGTAAAGTTAGAAAACATTGCACCAAACTTTATGCGGTAAGAGTAACTCTGCACATAAGGGTTAGACGCTAACGTTGATTCGATAAATTCTAACATTTTGGCATTGAGGTTTTTATCGAGAGGGAGGTTATCGACAGAAGCCACATACCCTTTTTTGTGTATCTGAATATGCCCCATTAACGAATCGGTAATCTGCCCAACCGTGTAACTTTTAAAGCTTCCTGACATCGCCGTGTAGATAAGCACAAAGATGACCCCTATCGTAATAAGTGAAGCCGTTAAAAGCGTTCTTCGATAGTTTCGTTTGAGATTTCGATAGGATATTTTAAGGATATTGTTCATTGGTTCATCCTTTGATCAGCTACAATTTCACCATCGACAAGGGTGATAAGTCTGTCCACATTCGAGACTATTTTTTCATCATGCGTTGCGAACACAAACGTCGTTTGATGCTCTCTTTGAATTTTTTTCATCAGATCAATAATCATATGCGCTGTTTTGGTATCAAGATTTGCCGTAGGTTCATCGGCAAAAACGATTTTGGGATTGGTGACAAGCGCTCTTGCAATAGCGACGCGTTGCATCTGCCCACCTGAGATTTTATCGGGTGTTTTGTCTTTATGATCCAGCATCCCTACTTCTTCTAAAAGCTTCAAAACCCTACTTTTGCGTTCATTCTCGCTTAAATTTTGAATCATAATAAGAGGATATTCAATGTTTTCATACACGCTCAAAACAGGAATAAGGTTAAAACTTTGAAAGATAAAGCCAATGTTTTCACCCCGAAAGTTAGCTCTTTGCGTTCGACTCATTGCTTTAGTAGAGACACCATCAATGATGATTTCACCACTAGTTGGAGTATCAAGGCACCCTAACATATTAAGCACCGTACTTTTTCCACTACCACTTGGACCCACGAGTGAAACAAACTCGCCTTCATTTATCTCCAGTGAAAAATCCTTGATAACCTCAAGATCTATCTCGCCTGCTCGATAAACTTTTTTCAGATGACTCGCTTTAACCATAGTATCTCCAAAGTTTTAATTTTAAACAATAGACTTCTTGCATAACCCTTGAAAAGATAAAGAGTTTGCTTAGAGTGCGTTAATTTTTGAAACTCAAAATTGAGTCATAGCCGAAGCTATGGCGATGTTTTTAGTTTCAAAAAGTGATGTGCTATAAGCGATACTCTTTTTGCAATGGGTTATGCAAGAAGTCTAATATAGACCGTCTATCTTAATAGCGTGTTAATACTAGAATAGTACACGATTACCTTCACTAAACTATCAAGTGAAGATAAACGAAGTTAAACACCTCATAGCTTCCTTTTTAACTATACTAAATGTATCAATCCTTCATATCCAATATAGAGACCAATACATAAAATAAGTCCTCCAGAGAAATAAGGTGCTTTTCTTGCGATGGTGCCAAAACCCGTAAATTTTTTCGACATATAGTTAGCACTAATTGCTGCAATTGAGCCTGTCAATACAAGAGTTATGGCTAATCCAATACTAAAACCTAGAACTAGTGTAGCGCCCAAAGCCATTTTTTTGAGTTGTAAACAAAGAAGGAGTACCGTAATACTTGCGGGACAGGGAATAAGCCCTCCTGTTAAACCAAAGAGTAAAACTTGCCAATTGGTTACATCTTTATTGGCGAATCGTTTTCGTATATCATTGGCATGTGCCAACTCATGCGCATCTTGGTATCCAGGGGAAGTAAGATCAAGTCCTACTAATTCATTATGTACATGTCCGTGAGCATGTTCTACAAACTCTATATCATAAGCATAGGCTTCTTCATTGTGCGTAAGAAGAACTCTTGCCATAAACTCATGAGGTTCTGGTATATCATCAACTGATTCTAAAAAATCACCTTTATCTATGAAAGAAAAAGATTGTGCTTCTCCATTTGCTCTTTCTGTTTGAACCGTGAATATATCTTGTTTTGTTATATCAAAATCTTTAGCAATTAATCTAAATTTTGGTGGTTGACCTTTTTCAAAGATTGATAAATTGATGATACCTATTTCTGTCTCTATGACAAAATCTTCACAATGATGATCATGTGCATCTTCTTTGTGATCATGTTCATAGGACTGTTGATGAGTTTTATATGTCTGTCGAATCATCCATAATGCTATGCCAATAATTATAATGGCAGAGGCAACTTGGAGATAAGGTTCAAGTACACCGTCACTATACTGTGCTCCAAAGTACAATCCCATTAAGGCGATGATCCAAACAATAGCAGTGTGTGAAATCGTAGCAGCAACACCAAGCATAACGGCTTGCCAAATACTTCCTTTAATAGCAATGATAAAAGAAGCCATCATCGTTTTAGAATGTCCTGGCTCTAACCCATGTAGGGCGCCTAATATAATAGCACTAGCCAATAAAACCCAAAGGTTTGACCCATCTGTAATAAGCGTTGTCATATCCATTTGTTTTTATTCCTTATAAATATTTCGTGATTTGTTTAAATTCATGAATCAGTTCATCGGAACTTAAGGTGCCATCTTTTGCGGCATTATCGAGACAGTGGTTTATATGATCATGAATTAAAAGCTTTTTTGCATTGCTTACAGCTTTTTCAACAGCATGTAGTTGCTGTGCTATCTCAGAACACGCGCGTTCTTCTTCAATCATGCTAATAATGCTTTTTAAATGCCCACTAGCTCTTTTTAATCGTTTTGAAACATCTTCATGTGAATTGTGTTTTGACATGTTATATCCTATAGGGGGGGATAGGATATTGTAAAATAAAAATACTTCAATAGAGTTTAGAAACTAAGACTTACATGTAAATCTTAGTTTCTAGCTGTATGGCTTTGCATCAATTTGAATAGAGACCAAATGTGTAGTATCATCGTAGGTATAGTGGAGGAAATATTTGTTGATAGAAACAATGGTTTTGATAATAAATAGCCCAAAGCCGTAGCCAGTAGAGCTTTTATGGCGTATGCTTGAGTCTATTTTCCATTGAGTACCCTCTTGCGAAACATCAATGGGCAAAGCATTACCTTTGTTATAAAAAATGAGGCTTTGGTCATTACATGTAATGTAAAGCTTTTTATCGGATGTATATTTTAGGCCATTATCAATCAAGTTTTTAAAACAAAGTACCCACAATTCTGCATTACCTTTAAGCAACAAAGATTTACAACCACTGATCACAATAGCATTTTTTTCAGTGGATTCAAACAGCTTCATCGCCTCTTCGATTAAATCTGAAGCCATGTTTAATGTCTCATCACTTTGGTGTTGTGCTACTATCAAGCGTTCAATGTGCAAAAATTCATCCAATTGGTCATTGAGCCCTTTTAAAATGTGAGCAAGTTTTGCATGACTCTCATAAGAAGGCTCTTGTTTGACATAAAACATACCCTTTGCAAGGGGGGTTTTCATCTCATGCATAAAGACTTTGTTAAACATTTCCCGCATTTCTATCATCTGTTTAAGCTGAGCAACTGAGCGATTATAAGAGTCAATCAAACGATAAATCTCTTCATGAGGAGAGGAGGTATCTAACGAAGAGAGATCGCCTGATTCAAGAGCTTTTAGTTTTTCATTGACGAGGGCAAGAGGCTTAAGCCCTTTTTGCAACCGCTTGTACACAAATACTTGCGATAACAATAATATGGTAAAAATAAAATGTACGACCTCATTACCACGAGGGAGTGCCTTATCGCTAAGTATCACTTCTCCTATTGAATTGTAAACGCGTAGCACTTTCTCATTTCCAATTTCAAGGACTTCAAATCCTTTAGTAACATCACCTCGTTTAAGTAGACTCTTAGCGTGAGTCGGTAATATTTCCTCATAAGGTGTCAATTCAAACAGCACTAAAACCTCTTTAGGAATGGGCAATGCTTGAAAAATAAAGGGCTGTAAAGCACTCACACTACTGAAATAGCGTGTCATATCCAATGCCTCTTGGCGTTGTTTTTGATCATAAATAAAAAGTGCCCACAAACCAATCATAACCATTGCTACTAAAACAAACAAAAATTTGGTTTGCTGTAAAAGTGAACTTTTGATACTACTCCACAAGGCGATACCCTCTTCCTCGTATAGATACAATATGTTTTTTATCGGAAAATGGCGCAATTTTAAGTCGAATTTTACTAATAATCATCTCCAAACTATTACCACACTGGGATTGAATGGCATAGGCTTCTGCTAAGAGCTGATCCTTGGAAACAATGGAGCCAAAATGTTTTATGAGTGCAAAGTAAACTTGAAACTCTGCTTCGGTAAGAAGGAGTGGCTTACCTTGATACAGCCCATCATGCGCATTTTTATCGATTTCAAAAGGTTTTACATGTAAGGTTTTTTCTAACCCACCACCCACTCTTCGGTATACACTGATGATACGCGCATACAACTCATCAGGGTCATAAGGTTTAGGGAGATAATCATCAGCGCCTATTTGTAGCCCCAAAACTTTATCTCCCACACTGCCCCTAGCCGAAGAGATGATGATAGGAATAGTACTTTTTTGTCGCATTTTCTTGCACACTTCAAGCCCGTCCATCCCCGGAAGTCCCAAATCAAGCAATACCAAATCATACTGCTTAAGATCCAATACCAAAGCCCTAAAAGGGTCATCGCATATCTCACAAGCAATGCTTCGATGGTGTAAAAAATCTACTATTAGCTCTGCAAATTCGATATCATCTTCTACGAGGAGTATTTTTATCATGTTATTTCATAATATATTTAACATTGTTTTTCCACGCAACATGACAAGAGATACATGTGCGATCAAGCTCTTGTGAAGCCTCTTGAGCTCCTGCCCAATCTTTTTGCAACAGTGCTTTTTCTATTTTTGCTACATCTTCATCCATGATTTTATCCATCACCACCAAAGTCTCCTTAAATGCTTCTCGCTCTTCTTGCGCCATAATTACCCATGGTTTATCTTTGGGGGCTGGATGCGTGCGTATAAAATCTATCCCTCTTTTGACCAAATAAGGATTCATCCCGATGATACCTCTTTGGATATTGCTAGCAGCATTGCCCATGCCCTCCATCAATTGTGCGTAAGTTATATCTTCTTGCTTCATGGACTTCAACAAATCCTCTGCTGTTTTAACCTCAGCAAACAATGCGCTAGAGAGTCCAACCAGTAATGCTACAGTGATGATTTTATGACTATTTTTCATGATTATTCCTTTAAATTGTAGCTAATTTTTGAATGATTGCTTGTTTTTGTGTATCATTTAACACACTTAGAATATCGCCAATGGCTTTAGCCTGCGCTTCGATAAAATCACGGGAAGCTTGAGCTTGTTCTTTGATAAATAAACCTTTGTCAAAATGACCATTTTTATCCAAAGGAATGGCAACTTTTTGCTTTTGAGTAGTCACATCACATGGCTTTTGTGCTAAATCTCTCATGATACTTTGTATCGCCATCTTTTGTTTGATTTCAAGCTCTATCGTCGAAATGGCAGACATCAATACCGCCATACTATTCACGCTTGAGGGTTGGTTAAACCAAGTACCTCTCAAGTGATCCTCGGCGCAAAAATCCCTCGCACCCATGGGTCCACCAAAACCATAAGCAACATTTGTCGCCAACACAAAAGCAAATCCTAATGCTATTATTTTTGTTTTCATCTTCTATCCTTTGGTTTTGGGAACCACATTCTTTTGAGAATATTTTCTTTTGTTTTCAACATATATGAAAAGACTCCGATGATATGAATAACGATCAGTGCAATAAGAACTTTTGAGAGCATCCCATGAACAACGCCTACTGTTAAAGCCTTAAAATTTTCAGGCAAAGCGAGGGTTGAACCAAAAAAGATGATCTCCGATAACCCTGTCATTCTTCCTAGTACAATACCACTAACCGCCATGGCAAGGATAACCATGTAAATCAAAAGGTGATTCAAAGAAATGAGTTTTTCTCTCAAAATACCCATTTGGGTAAGCTTTGCGGGTTTTGGGTATTTGGCTAAAACGATTAACCTTACGATGGTAAGAAGAAAAATAAACAACCCTAGCACAATGTGCACCTTGAGTGAGCCTATTTTTGCAATAGTATTGGGGATATTGGAGAGAACAAGCGTACCGCTCACCAAAATAAAAGTGAGCAATATGCCTTGAAACCAGTGTAGAATGACTAACGGATTACTGTATGTTTTAGGCATCATCTGTTTTCCTTGATGTTTTGATAATGAAATCTTACAATGCAAGATTCATCACAAAATCAAGTGAAATTAAACGAACTTAAACCAACAATAAAACAATTTCATCCACACTCAAAAGTTTTCCACTACTTTTAACTTCAATCTAATATGCAAGAGTTCAAACTGTAAGCTTTTTCAAAAGGTTTTATCTTTACATGTAAAGATAAAACCGATGCGTTTACGTGCCTAAAAGGGAGCTGTAACGCGTCTCTTCCATGGCACGTCCAGCACCAAGGATAATGTTATGCAGAGGATTTTCCACAAGATTGACCTGTATCTCTAACTTCGCACTGAGGTAGCGATCGAGTCCTTGAAGCATCGAAGAACCGCCTGTGAGCAAGATGCCTTGATCGTAAATATCTTGGGCAAACGAAGGGGGGAGCTCTGAAAGCAGTGAATGGGTGAGTGCTACCATTTTATCGGCAAGGGGCATAATGGCACGGTGCACATCGGTGGAGCTGACCACAAAACTCTCAGGCAGTCTGGAGACGAGATTTTTTATATTGATTTTCATCGTTTTTTCTTCGGTTTCAAACAAATTACCCAGCTCTTTTTTCAAACGCTCTGCATCGTTATGCGAGATGAGAATACGTTTATGCGCTTTAAAATACTCGATAATCGCCTCATCAAGGTCATTCCCTGCAAGGCGAAGCGACTTACTCATCACAATGCCATTGCACGAAAGCAGTGAAATATCGCTCACACCAGCTCCAATGTCAAGCACTAAAACACCTTTGGGTAGCTCAATGGACTGCATAGAACCAAGAGCCGCAGAAAAAGGGTCTTTGATGAGCATCACATCACGTGCACCCCCATCTTTGCACGCTTCCACCACCGCACTTCGCTCCATGGATGTCAGGTCGCTCGGCACACTCACCACGATAGTTGGCTTGAAAAAACGACGTTGCGCAATACGCGAAATCACCTCTTTGATATAGGCTTTTGCCACCGTCAAATTGGCAATCGCCCCTCTGGAAAGTGGGTGCATGATTTCAATGTATTTGGGATTTTTACCCCACATGCGCCTTGAAGAAGCACCTCCATCAAAAAAGGAGTTTCGGTTATTATCAAAAGCGATGGAGGTGGGTTCATCTAAAATAATCCCACGGCTTGGTTGATACACCAGTGTATTATTGGTGCCAAGATCAATGGCAAAGGCGTTGGAAGAACGGAGAATTGCAAACATTACAACTCTTTAGGTGTGACTGATTTTTTAGCTTTTTTCTTACGACTGTAGATGTTAATCGACTCAACCGCAAGGGAGAATGCCATCGCAAAGTAGACATATGCTTTTGAGATATGAAGCCCAAGCCCTTCAGCGATCAAAGTTACCCCCACCAAGATCAAAAACGAAAGTGCTAAAATTTTGATGGTAGGATTCATATCGATAAAATGTGAGATGCCTTTACTAGCAAACATCATCACTCCAACCGCGATCACAACGGCTAAAATCATAACGATGATGTCATTCGCCATACCCACTGCGGTAATGACCGAGTCAAGTGAGAAGACGATGTCCAAGATCGCGATCTGAATGAGTGTATTGAAAAAACCGCGTGAGCCTTTTTTGAGCTCTTTTTCCTCTTCGCCTGCCTCTTCAATATCTTGGTGAATCTCCGTCGTTGACTTTGCAAGCAGGAAAAGTCCTCCGATGATTAAGATCAAATCGCGCCCTGAAATATCTTGCCCTAAAATGGTCAAAAGAGGTGTCGTAAGCTTCATAATCCAAAAGAGTGATAGTAAAAGCATAATGCGGGTGATCATCGCAAGTGCGAGTCCAAAAATGCGCCCTTTATCGCGTTGATGGGCTGGTAAACGCCCTACTAAAATGGCAATAAAGATAATATTGTCGATGCCAAGTACAATTTCCAAAGCCGTCAAGGTCAATAACGCCATAAGCGCTTCAAGGGTAAACAACGATTCTAACATTTCATTCTTTCCTGATTTTTGTTTATTTCATTGTACCGACTTTTGGGTATAACTCTTCTTAGTAAATCCTCTTGTTAAGCTAGCTACGTTATAATTTGTCCATTGTTATCTAAGGAGTTTTTATATGATTTTTGGAAAGATAGATTATATCAATCTACTTCCGTTTCATGTTTTCTTAAAAAAATCTTCTCTACCCAATGCTTTTAAACGCTCATGTGAACATCAAAAATCCGTTCCCTCCGCCATTAATCGCAAATTTAGAAAACGTGCTGTGGATGCTGCTTTTATCTCAAGCATTGAGAGTAAACGCACAGGGATTAAACGCCTCAATATCGGCATTGTGGCGCAAAAAAATGTTAAAAGTGTCATCATGAAACAAGGTGAGCCCAAAAGTGATCCTGCATCCGCAACATCCAATAAACTAGCCCGTGTCCTTGGGTTACAAGGTGAAGTGTTTATTGGTGATCGCGCTTTAAAGCTCTATTTAAAATCCCCCGAAACCTACATCGATCTTGCGCAAACATGGCATGACACGTACCATTTGCCGTTTGTATTTGCCCGTTTTTGTGTCAATGCCCGTTACCGTTTTTACAAACGTCTCTCAACTCAATTTGTACGACATCCGATTAAAATTCCCAACTACATTCTCTCCCAGTACGCCAAAGAGCGTGGTATCGTTGAAAAAGATATTAAAGCGTATCTCAAACTGATTAGCTATACTATCGGACGAAAAGAGCAAAAAGCGCTCTTTATGTTTTTAAAAAAAGCCAAACGCCTTTAAGCCTTCATCGTAAAATCCCCAAAGGAGTTGCCTGATGTCTGTGAAAAGTGATATTGAGAAAGTTTTAAAATCCACGATCCAAAGTACCCCTGGACAAACCGAGTTCTACCAAGCCGTTGAGGAGGTTTTGATCTCCCTTGAACCGCTTTTACACGCAGAACCCAAATACGATCAGTACAACATTTTAGAGCGCATCGTCATCCCCGAGCGCCAAATTCTTTTTCGCGTCGTTTGGATGGACGACCAAGGCAAAATTCAAACCAACATCGGCTACCGTGTGCAGTTTAACTCCGCCATTGGACCTTACAAAGGCGGTCTTCGTTTTCACCCGAGCGTCAATCTTGGGATCATCAAGTTTCTAGGCTTTGAGCAGATTTTTAAAAATTCCCTCACAGGGCTTGCCATCGGCGGTGCCAAAGGGGGAAGCAATTTTGATCCCAAAGGAAAAAGTGAAGGCGAAATCATGCGCTTTTGCCAATCATTTATGGTCGAACTTTCCAAACACATCGGCGAAACCAAAGACATTCCAGCAGGCGACATTGGCGTGGGAGGGCGCGAAATTGGTTATATGTTTGGCGAATACAAACGTCTTACGAGTCGTTTTGAAGGCGTTTTAACGGGGAAAGGACTCAACTGGGGTGGCTCCCTTGCGCGCACCGAAGCGACAGGCTATGGCTCTGTCTATTTCGCCGAAAACATTCTCAACAAAGCCAGCGACTCACTCAAAGATAAAGTCTGCACCGTCTCAGGCGCAGGTAACGTTGCCCTCTACACGATCCAAAAACTCTATGAGATGGGCGCACTTCCCGTTACATGTAGCGATTCAAAAGGGATGATTTACGACAAAAATGGTGTCGATTTCACCGTGCTGAAAGCGATCAAAGAGGTAGCGCGTCAAGACCTCAGTGAATACATCAAAATTCGTCCTAATGCCGTCTATATTCCCCTCTCTGAGTATCCTCAAGGAACCAATGCGGTGTGGAGTATCCCTTGTTTTGCGGCCTTTCCAAGTGCTACTCAAAATGAACTTAACCTGACCGACGTCCAAATTCTCTACAAAAACGGGTGTCGTTTGGTCAATGAGGGTGCGAACATGCCAAGTACCCCTGGTGCGATTGGCTTTATGCTGGCACACAAGATGTTCTACGGCCCTGCCAAAGCCGCCAACGCGGGAGGTGTCGCAACCAGTCAACTGGAGATGAGTCAAAATGCCAGCATGCAAAAATGGAGTTTTGCCGAGGTTGACAGCAAACTTCACACCATTATGCGGTCTATCTTTGATCTTGCCTACGCCACCTCAAAAGAGTTTGGAAATGAGGGAAATTTGATGCTGGGTGCAAACATCGCAGGCTTTCGAAAAGTAGCCGACTCCATGATCGACCAAGGCGCGGTGTAGTAAAACGGGCAAAGCCCGTTTTACATGTAAAGATTTAAAAAGTGTTTTTAAGTACCCAACGTATTAAAAACACGATCTCCTGCGTCTCCAAGGCCGGGAACGATATAGCCATTTTCATTCAGCCCATCATCCACACATGCCGTAAAAACAGGGACATCTGGGTGAACGTCACTAAAACGCTTTAACCCTTCAGGCGCCGAGACCAACGCTAAAAAGCGAATATCTTTGACCCCTTTGCTTTTAAGAAAATTCACCGCATCAATCGCTGTGCCACCCGTCGCAAACATCGGATCAATGATGATCGCGGTACGCTCAAGATGATCCGAGGGAAGTTTGGCATAGTAAAACTCTGCTTCGAGTGTTTTTTCATTGCGTTGAAAACCCAAAAAGCCTACGCTCGCATCGGGAATCAGTTTAAAAACACTGTCCAACATGCCAAGAGCAGCTCTTAGAATCGGGCAAATCATAATCTTAGCATCCAGTTTTTTAGCATTTGCCACGGCAACAGGGGTTTGAACCTTAACGTCACGAAGCGGTAAATCTCTGGTTGCCTCAAAGAGCATCAAATAAGAGATTTCATCGACCAAAAGTCGAAACTGAAAGGGCTCTGTTTTTTCATCTCTTAAGATCGAAAGTTTATGCTCAATCAGAGGATGTTTGATGACATGAACATTTTTCACGTTATTTCAACTCCGCGTCGATCATCGCTTGTAAATCTCTTTTATACAGACCAATATCAAAGTCCTCTACACGAGCTACGCCATCTTTAATTGCAGCTTCAGCCACCGCAGCAGAGACCCAAACAAGCACACGTCTGTCAAATGGTTTTGGAATAATGTAATGAATACCAAACTTCAACTCTTCACCATTGTAGGCTGATTTGACATAATCAGGCACCTCTTCTTTCGCCAATTTGGCCAAAGCAACAGCAGCCGCCATTTTCATGCCTTCGGTTACTTTGGTTGCTTTGACATCCAACGCACCTCTAAAGATGAAAGGGAAACCTAACACGTTGTTGACTTGGTTTGGATAGTCACTTCTTCCTGTTCCCATCATTACATCATCTCTGACCGCATGAACTTCTTCTGGCAGAATTTCAGGAGTTGGATTCGCAAGGGCGAAAATAATAGGGTATGGATTCATGGATTTAACCATCTCCGCACTCACAACACCCGGCGCTGAAAGTCCAAGGAACATATCTGCACCCTTCATGGCATCCTCAAGTGTGCGATCACTTGTCTCTAAGGCAAATTCTGCTTTGTAGCTGTTAAGATCGTCTCGACCTGAGTGAATCACCCCTTTGGTATCGATCATAACGATCTTTTTAGCGCCCAAAAGTTTGTACATTTTTGCACATGCAATACCAGCAGCTCCAGCACCTGAGACGACAATTTTCATATCTTCGATTTTTTTACCGCTGATCTCAAGGGCATTGATAAGACCGGCAGAGGTAATCATCGCCGTACCGTGTTGGTCATCGTGCATCACGGGGATATTGACACATGCTTGAAGTTTTTGCTCAATCTCAAAACATTTAGGTGCTTTAATATCTTCGAGGTTGATACCGCCAAACGTTGGAGCCAGTGCTTTACAAATAGCTATAATTTTATCAGGATCTTTTTCATCCAATTCAATATCAAACGCATCAACGCCTGCAAATTTTTTAAACAGAACGGATTTGCCTTCCATAACAGGTTTACCAGCGACTGCGCCAATATCACCCAGACCAAGAACCGCTGTTCCATCGGTAATCACCGCAACAAGATTGCCTTTGTTGGTATAGGTATAGGCTAGCTCGTTATCTTTTTCAATTTCAAGACATGGATGGGCAACACCTGGAGTATAGGCCATTGAAAGGTCTCTGGCTGTATCACAACGTGTTTTAACATTGATCTCGATCTTTCCACCAACGTGGTATGCTAAAGATTCCTCTTTCGTTACTTTTCCTTTATGACTCACCAGAACTCCTTTGAAATAAAATTAATGTTTCGATTCTTTTAACCACGTCTTCATATCCAATAATTTCCAAAACGTCAAAAATAGAAGGACTGACTGAACTGCCTACCATGGCAATACGAATCGCTTGCGCCAAATCTTTAAGCTTTAAGCCGCGCTCTTCTAAGAATGCTTTGGTAAATGTTTCAAATTCACTCGCAAGTAAAAGCGATTTCTCACCTTTTAATACCACCAAATAGTCTTCTAAAACGCCTAGTCCATCGGCAGTTAAGAACTTCTCAACCGCTTTTTCATCGTAACACGTTGGTGCCTCTAAAATCTGCTGAATAAGGTTTGCAAACTCGACCAAGGTTTTTGCACGGTCACGAAGTGCGTCAATCAGTAACTCTTTCTTTACATGTAAGGAAATATCGACATCAAAAAAGCGCAATTCTTCAATCAAACGCTCATAACTGGCCTGCTTAATGTAATGCGTATTAAGCCATACCAATTTTTCTTGGTTGTAGGCTGACGCTGATTTGTTGATATGCGAAGGATCAAAGAGCGCTTGCATTTGCTCAAAAGAAAAAATCTCCTGATCGCCATGACTCCACCCCAAACGAATGAGAAAATTCAGCAGTGCTTCTGGCAAATACCCTTCGCGTTTATACTCCATCACATCCACCGCACCATCGCGTTTGGAGAGCTTTTTCCCTTGCGGATTTAAGATCATCGGCACATGGTAAAATTTTGGAATTTTAAAACCAAAGGCTTCATACAAAATGATCTGTTTAGGGGTATTAGAAACATGATCGTCGCCTCTAATGACCTCATTAACACCCATCAGCGCATCATCAATGACCACAACAAAATTATACGTTGGCGTGCCATCACTGCGCGCAATAATAAAATCATCAAGAATGTCAGTGGCATTAAAACAGATTTCACCTTTGACACCATCGACAAAGGAAATCACGCCACTCGTGGGCGCTTTAATGCGAATCACAGGCTCAACGCCCACAGGAGGTGTACCTGTAAAATCACGGTATCTGCCATCGTAATGCGGGCGCTCTTTGCGTGCGGATTGCTCTTCACGCAGGGCATCAAGCTCTTCTTTGCTCATATAACATTTATAGGCTTTGCCTGCATCTAAAAGTTTTTGAACATAACTTTTATACAGATCAAAACGCTCAGATTGATAAACAACCTCACCTTCATGTGCCAATCCCACCCATTTAAACGCTTCTATAATGGCATCTACGGCTTCTTTTGAGTTTCGTGCGAGGTCTGTATCTTCAATGCGAAATAAAAATTTTCCACTGTTTTTTTTCGCCCAAAGATAGCTGTAAAGGGCTGTGCGAAGCCCTCCTATATGCAAATATCCCGTAGGACTAGGGGCAAAACGTGTCACTACCATGACTCTACCTTCACTGTAATTTGATGAATTATGTATAAATTATGTATCATTTTGTTACGCGTTAACTAAAAATTCTACGAGAGCGGACGCAAAAACATTTTTTTAATTTTTTTTGTCTAAAAACATGTTATCATTCGTAGCTCTTATTTTTAATACAGACACGATTATATAGCTATTTTTCTTAAAACAAAGGACTATTGATGAAGATAAACCTAAAGGTGTTAACTTTTGTAACGTTGAGTGCTACCCTTCTTTTTTCACCTGTCAATGCAGGAACCATTGATGGCGTTTCCGTTATTATTAACAAAGAACCCATCACGCTTTACGATGTTTTCAAATACTCACAGCGCTTTAACATCTCTAAAAAAGAGTCTTTGGACATTTTGGTAAGACAAAAGTTGGAAGAGTCTGAGATCAAAAAACAAAGTATCACCGTTGATAATTTTGAAGTTGATCAGTACATTGAAAACTTAGCAATTAGCAACAACATGAGTCAATACGACTTTCTCAATATGATCCGTTCAAAAAACATTGATGTCTCCGAGTACAAAGAAGATCTCAAAAAGAAATTACAACGCGATAAGCTGTATAAAAAAATTGTCAACACCAAAATGCAACAAATGGGTGATGGTGAGCTTCAAGCCTATTACAATGAAAACCTCAATGAGTTTTCACAAGCCAGTGCGTTTGATGTAACGATCTATACCAGCGCAAATCAACAAAGCCTTGCCGCGATTCAAAGTAACCCCATGAGTGCAGTGAGTGATGTTGAGCTTAAAGAGGGAAAACTTGAAGCGAGTCAAACCGATCCAAAATTAGCAGCCCTGCTTAACAAAACGGCCATTGGTCACTTTTCACCTGTTGTCAAATCCGATGCCAATAACTACGCGATGTTTTTTGTGAAAGAGAAACACAATGTGCAAAGTGTCTCATTTGAGAACGCTAAAAACTATATCTACTCAAAACTAAGCGAAGGTAAAGAGCAAAAAGCGATTGAAGAGTTTTTTGAAAAACTCAAATCTTCTGCCAATATTCAAGTCGTTAGAGCGCCATAATTTTTTACATGTAAACGAAAAAAGGGGCTTGCTTCAAAATCGAAGCAAGCCCCTTTTTTATCTCGAAAAATGTGTTTTAGTAGTGTGAAAGGTAGTTTGTATCGAAATGATTTTCGATAAAATCAGGATTTTCCATCATGTTTAAGTGAAAATCACGAACAGTTTTAATGCCCTCGATTTGTAACTCACTCAAAGCTTGTTTCATCTTTTTGATCGCACGTTCACGGTTTTCACCCCAAACAATCAACTTTCCAATCATAGAGTCATAATGCGGTGGTACAGAATAGCCTTGGTACGCATGTGAATCCATACGTACATTGCGGCCTCCTGGAATGATGTACTTTGTAATCTTACCTGGGCTTGGGATGAATTTGACAGGATCTTCCGCCGTAATACGACACTCAATCGAATGACCTTTGAAAGTAAGGGCACTTTGATCAAAAAGTTTTTCACCCTCCGCAACGCGAATCATCCACTCGATGATGTCAATGCCGCTAACCATTTCACTCACACAGTGTTCGACTTGAAGTCTCGTGTTCATCTCCATAAAGTAGAAGTTTTTATCGGCATCCAAAAGGAACTCAAAGGTACCGGCATTTTCATAGCCGATGTATTTGGTTGCCTTAACCGCGACTTCGTGAAGGCGTGCTCTGGTTTTATCATCAAGTGCAATCGCAGGAGACTCTTCAATCAGCTTTTGGTGACGTCGCTGCATCGAACAGTCACGCTCGCCTACATGCACAACATTGCCAAACGAATCGCCAATAACTTGCACTTCAATGTGACGAGGATTTTTGATGTATTTTTCCATATAAAGCGCGCCATCGCCAAACGCACTGAGCGCTTCGCTTTCAGCCGCAAGAAACGATTTTTCCAAATCTTCCATCTTCTCAACCACACGCATACCACGTCCACCACCGCCTGCACTCGCTTTGACAATCACAGGAAGTCCGATCTGTTCAGCCAATTTTTTGGCGTCTTCAACACTCTCAAGAATGCCTTCACTCCCAAGGATAACAGGCACGCCTGCTTTTTTCATCACATCTTTGGCTTTGGATTTATCGCTCATCAAAACCATAGAGTCCACTGAAGGGCCGATAAATTTGATATTGTGGTGTTGGCACACTTCAACAAAGGTTTGGTTTTCACTTAAAAAACCATACCCTGGGAAGATCGCGTCACACCCACTGATTTCAGCGGCACTGATAATGGCAGGAATGCTAAGATAACTTTCCGATGATTTGGGGCCACCAATGCAAATACTCGCATCAGCATGTTGAAGATAGAGCGCATCTTTGTCCGCCGTAGAATAAACCGCAATCGCTTGCTTGCCCATCTCTTTGATGGTTCTTATTGCGCGAAGGGCGATCTCACCACGATTGGCAACAAGAATTTTCTCAATCTTCATTACACTTTCTCCACCGCAAAGATTGGCATATCGTATTCTACTGGCTGACCATCTTCAACAAGGATTTCTAAAATTTTACAATCAAATTCTGCTTCGATTTCATTCATAATCTTCATCGCTTCGATAATGCCAATAGGCTGACCTTTACGGATCACATCGCCTACTTTGGCAAAGGGAGCAGCACCAGGAGCTGGAGAACGGTAGAATGTTCCAACCATCGGTGATTTCATACTAAGACCTGCGGGTGCAGCATTAATGCTCGCTTCGCCGCCAACGTGAGCAGCAGGTGTTGCAGCAACAGCGTGTGCAACACCTGCTGCTTGATGTACGACAGGCGCAGGAGCTGCTGCATAGGCAACAGGACCATCAAAACCTTTTTGAAGTTCAATGCTAAAATCACCCTCTTTGATTTTCAATTTTGTAATATCGCTTTTATCAAAAATACGTATTAACTCTCTAATCTCACTTTTGTCCATTCGGTTTCTCCTAAATATTTGCCATTTTTTGGCATGACATAAAATGTGTTATAATACCACACTAAATATATACGATCACTTAAGGGAAATTATGGGTTTAAAAGCAGACAGTTGGATACGAGAAAAATCGCTCAAAGAGCGTATGATAGAGCCTTTTTGCGAAGAACAAGTGGGCAAAGATGTCGTCAGTTACGGTGTGAGCAGTTACGGGTATGACATCCGCGTAGGACGAGAATTTAAGATCTTTACCAATGTCAATTCCACCGTCGTTGATCCCAAAGAATTTGACGATAAAAATGTGATTGATTTTGAAGGTGACATCTGCATTGTCCCCCCCAATTCATTTGCCTTAGCACGTACCGTGGAGTACTTCATAATCCCTAAAAACGTCCTAGCCATTTGTCTTGGCAAAAGTACCTATGCACGTTGTGGTATCATCGTTAATGTCACACCGTTTGAACCAGAGTTTGAAGGTCATATCACCATCGAAATTTCAAACACGACACCGTTACCTGCTAAAATCTATGCCAACGAAGGCATCGCACAAGTGCTCTTTTTAGAGGGGGACACCGCATGTGAAACCACCTACAAAGACAAACACGGTAAGTACCAAGGACAAACAGGTATTACCCTACCACGCATTTTAAAATAAGCACTTATGGCTTTACATGTAAAAGCTTTAGAGCAAAATAATTTAGAAGAGTTTGATGGCTTTTATGCCATCTACTCAACTGCATTTCCCCTCTCAGAGCAAAAATCTCGCGACGCACTTTTAGCAATGCAACACGCCCCTTTTTACACCATTTATCTTGCCTATAATGACGAAAAAATAGTTGGATTTTGCATTATGTATCATCCGCACAATGACGATTTTTTCTTGCTCGAATACATGGCGGTCGATGAGCGTCTTCGTGGCAGTGGACTGGGCTCCACGCTTTTAAAAAGTAGCATCGAACAGCTCTTTGAAACGCATGGCACGCGCGCACTTTTGATCGAAATCGACTCACCTGAAAAAAGCTCAATTGATCATGAAATTCGCCAAAAGCGAGAAGCCTTTTACCGTCGTTTGGGGGCATTAAAAATTGATCCGTTTGATTATATCTTAGCGCTCCAAAGTAGTGAAAAAGCCCCACCTATGGAGCTTTTAGTCTATCACCTCCGTATGCGCGAAGTTTCCAAAGAGACGCTGCACACATGGCTTGAAAAACTTTATGTTGATGTGTATGGATGCACGAATGACGATCCTCGCATTGCACACATGCTTGCGCCTATGCCCCCGATGTTAAACCTCATTTAGAAGGATTGTTGATGGAGATTTTTTTAAGCGACCAATACGAAACCCTCTGGACAGCGATTAGCTCCATTATGGGTGTTATCGCAACAACTTTGGCTATTTTTGCACTTATTTATTCGATGCGGACGTATCGTAAAACGATGCAAATCGTCCATTACGGCGAAATCGATAAAATGTACTTTGAGATTCTCAAAGAAGCCCTTGCTAAACCACATTTAGTGCAAAAAAACAGTGAACGAAGTGCCGAACAAGAGGTAGAGTATGACATCTACGCGTTTATTATCTGGAACTTTTTAGAGTCAATCTATGATCGCTGTATGCTCGATCACGATCTACAAAATACATGGTTCCCCATCATCCAAGCCGAACGAAAAATTCATCTTCCATGGATTCAAGAGAGCGAGAATAGAGCTAAATTTAAAGCAGAATTTTTGAGATTTATTGATGAGGGGAAGTTTGAGATAGCTTAATACTACCGAAAACGCTCTTTTTTTAAAGAGTAAGAATCTTTACATGTAAAGATTCTTAGCCGAAAAGCTCACTATGCGTTGCAAGTCTTGCCAAGATGATTTCATCATTGATTTTTTGATACACCAGTAGAATATCGCCACCCAAATGGCACTCTCTAAAATCTTTCCAATTCCCTTTTAAAGCGTGATCTTTTGACTCTGGTGGAAGTTCACAACCCTCTTTCAACAACGCCAAAAAAGAGATAAGTTTTTCAAATTGCATATCTGTTAATTTGGTATGGGCATAATCTTTTAAAAATGATTTATGCCTCTTAAGCGTTGGCACGTTTTAACTCGTCAAGTGAAAAAGTGTCAACATTTTTACCTTCTCGAACCTCTTGCAATATCTGTTGTGTTTTTGCATTGGGTATTTCGATGTCAAAAGGGATGCCTTTTCTAAGACGGACTTGATTTAAAAAAAGATTGACCGCTTCGCCCAGTGTTAAGCCAAGCGTTGCGAAAATTTCTTGCGCTTCTTGTTTGACAGTCGGGTCTAGTTTGATGCTCGTAGTTTGTCTCATAATGCGACCTCCTATTTTTGTAATACCATCGTATTATAGAGCAATCCCAAAACCTTGTCAATTACTTCTCAACTCGGAGCAACAACCCATTCAAATAAAACGAAGCGCTTGCGTTGATAAGGCACGGATGGTCGCTGTCTTGTTGCATTTGCTCTAAGAGGATGTATTGCACTTTCAGATCGTGGGAAACTTCCATGGCGATCTCTAAAAGCTCTTTTTTACCGACGTGAAAGGAGCAGGAGAACAGAGCGATTAACCCACCGTCTTTGACCGCTTTGGTACTTTCCATTAAGAGGTGTTTGAAGCCTCGTTTGGCGCCACTGGTTTGCTCTTTGGTTTTGGCGAAGGATGGTGGGTCGAGTACGATCAGATCGAAGCTATTTTTATATTTTTTCTCTTTCATAAAGGTAAACGCGTCGGCGGCATAAGCTTCGTAATTTTCCATCGCATTGGCTGCTAAATTGGCTTTGGTTTGTTCTATTGCCGATTCGGAAATGTCGACGAAGATGGCATTTTTAGCCCCTTTTGAGAGTGCGTAGATACCAAAACCACCCGCATTGCAACAGATGTCGAGCACGGTGTCGTTCTCTTTGATGTAACTCGCACAGATGGCTCTGTTTTTGCGTTGGTCGAGGTAAAAGCCTGTCTTTTGGGCATCTTCGATGTCGACTAAAAAATGGAGCCCATTTTCATTCAACGTAAACTCTTTAGTGGGTGTTCCAAAAAGGGTGCCATTTTTGCTCTCCAAGCCTTCGATTTCTCGGGAGTGAATGTCGGATTTTTCGACGATCCATGAAGGGTTTACAAGCTGCTTGAGTGTGCTTAAAATGAGTTCACGAAAGATTTCCATACCTGCGGTGTTGATCTGAATGGAGAGCGTGTCGCCGTATTTGTCGACAATCAAGCCTGGCAAAAAGTCGGCTTCGGAGTGAATCAGGCGCACCGCGTTGGTACCATGTAAAAGCGTTTCGCGTTTCGCGATAGAACGTTTGATGCGGTTATGGAAAAACTTTTTGCCGATCTCTTCTTTGCCAAAACTCAAAATTCGTGCGAAAATGGCGCATTTGGGGTTGACGTACGCGGTTCCTAAAAAACCGTCTTTTTTAGAAAACAGTGCGATTATTTCACCGCTTTGAAACTCTTCAGCGCTTGAGTCGATTTCGTTGGCGTACACCCATGGGGTAAAGCATCTGATTTTGGGGACAACGGAGTGTTTTACGTATACTTTATTCAATGATTTTTCCTAATATAGTTTGTAACTCTTTGGTAAAGGCAGGATGTTCGAGTACGTCACCGTGCGTTGTGTTGGAAAAGATGACATGTAAAGGTTTTATTGGCATTACCTCTAAAAGTTTTTCAAGATGATACCGCGGAATGATCGTATCATGTTCAACTTCGATAACAGCAATTTGTGCTTTGACCAAAGGGAGGTAATTTACACTTTCAAATTTGTTTTTGAGCAAAAGATCCACGGGGAAAAAAGGGTACTTGAGTTTGGCTAAAGAGAGGATCGAATCATACGGGGTGATTAAAACCAAGCCGTCCACAACGCGTTTACTGGCAAGATACGTCGCAACGCCTGTGCCCAAACTTCGCCCTATCACAACCACTTTGCGACCTTTCGCATAGGTGTCATAGATCTTCAAAGCATCTTCAAAAAAGGCTTGCTCGCTAGGCTCTCCCGTACTTTCCACATACCCTCGGTAGTTAAAAGCAACCACATCATACCCTTGCAACACTTTTACATGTAAAACAAAATGCGTCGCATCATCGGCATTTCCACCAAAGTAGAGAATCAACCCTGCATCGCTTTGCGCATCGGTACGCAATACACCATCTAACACGGCATCAGCGCTTACATGTAAGGAGAGTCGCTCAATGTTTTCACCACTTATCTGAGCCTGCTTTTCAATTAAATGTGCAGGGAAAAGCTGCGCGTTTTGCGTGAAATAGAGATACCCCATCGCTACTGCATAAAATCCGATCATTCCAAATAAAAGTTTTTTCATCGTGCTTCTTTCTTCAAAAATACCGTAAAATCGCCATCCATATAGCCCTCATACATTTCCACATCGTAGGCAAAATCACTCACGTGGGCTTCGATTTCTTCGGGCAAGAAGTAGTTAAAATGCCCCTCTTTTTCTTCACCTCGAAGCAGGTTAAAGACAAATCCTTTTTTAGAAACCTCATAACAACGGCGAATAAATAAAAAGGTCTCCGAACGGTTCAAGATATTCATCGAACCACTGGCGATGTAAAAATCCGCAAACGCCAATTCGTCATTTAAAATATCTTTTTTCACGCAGGTCTGCTTGGTACGTTTATGCGCCACAAAGAGGGCCTCTTCAAGCATATCGTAGCCTGTGTATTTTCGAGGCAACGCACCTTTTTGCTGCAAAAAAAGATACAAATCGCCAAAGCCACACCCCGCATCAATAACGCTACTAAAGGGCAAATGCTCCCCCAAAAGCTCATGGATCACTTCAAAACGGGTGTGTTGCGACTGTTTGGAGTTCCAGTTGAGTCCTCGTGCCGTACACCCATAGCGTTTGATGGCATTTTCATAAAAGGTTTTATTGTTGATACGTGGCATACAAGGAGGCTAAAAAAAGAGGGGCACTTTTAGCTTAAAAGTGCCGAAATGCTTTGTTGCATCATACTGTTTTGGTGGACTTGTGCAAGAACAGCGCTGGTGAGTTTGATCTCATCGCTCTTGATTTGCGTGATTTTTTGATCGAGAGGGGTTTCTGAAATCTGCGAATTGGCACTGCTTAAATTGGTAATCGTCGTCAAAGAATTGGTAATAGAACTGCTAGAAGCATTGATCTGATTACCTGCTGTTTGGCTCAGACTGCTTAAATTTTCTCTAAAATTCGCAATGCCCTCTTGATTGTCCAAAGAGAGAGAACTGAGCCCTGAAACATCAAGACCATAGTTACTCGAGAGGAGATTTTGCCCATTGTAAGTGGTTTGATTGGCGATATCTTGCATGGAGCTGCTAATCGCATCAAACTCTTCTTGAAGCATTGCTTTTTGATCGCTACTCAAGGAAGCATTGTTAGAACGAACCGCGAGATCATTTAATTGCTCTGTTCCTGCACTAATCGCTTGCAAGGAGGAGTCTGCGATCTGGTACATACTAACCGTCTCGTTGGCATTTTGAACGTTTTGGGTTAAAGAGGAGATTTGGGAAGAGAGTGCATCGGAGATGATAAGACTGGCACTGTCTTTTCCGCTAAGTTCTTTAGTCGCTGCAATCTTCTCTAATGTTGTGTCTGCATTGGTTTTCTTGTCAGAGATAAGGTTTAAAATCTGACTATTGGAACTGCTAGAAATTTTCATCACATGCTCCCTAACTTAAAGATGCATTTATTATACTACTCCTATGATACACTTGTCAAATCAGAAGCGGAATTAAAATTGCTTTTAAAATAAAAAACTGGCACAAAGGGCTAATGTGTTTAACGGTAAAAATATACTCATTACGGGCGGGACAGGCAGCTTTGGTAAAAAATATACTGAAATTCTTTTAAAAAATTACACACCCAACAAGATCATCATCTTCTCGCGCGATGAACTCAAACAGTACGAAATGGCACAGCAGTTTACACATCCTTGCATGCGCTTTTTTATCGGTGATGTACGTGACTTAGAACGTTTAAAACGAGCAATGGACAGCGTGGATTTTGTGATTCATGCCGCTGCGCTCAAACACGTTCCCATCGCGGAGTACAACCCAATGGAGTGTATTAAAACCAATATCAATGGTGCAGGCAATGTGATTGATGCTGCACTCGAATGCAAAGTCCAAAAAGTGATCGCACTCTCCACCGATAAAGCTGCCAATCCCATCAATCTTTACGGTGCAACTAAACTTGCGAGTGATAAGCTTTTTATTGCCGCCAATAATATCAGGGGAAGCCAACAAACGCGCTTTTCCGTCGTACGCTATGGCAATGTTTTAGGCAGTCGCGGCTCCGTGGTGCCTCTGTTTAAACGGTTGATCGAAGAGGGAGCCAAAGAGCTTCCCATCACCGATGAACATATGACACGCTTTTGGATTACCTTGGAGCAAGGGGTTCATTTTGTGCTGAAAAATTTTGAACGCATGCAAGGCGGCGAGATTTTCATCCCTAAAATTCCGTCCATGAAAATGTCCGATCTAGCGCATGCCATGGCGCCACATCTGGGTATTAAAATTATCGGAATTCGTCCAGGGGAGAAGATGCACGAAGTGATGGTGCCTAAAGATGACAGCCATTTAACCCTTGAATTTCACGACCATTATGTCATCCAGCCGACCATCCAATTTTCCCAAAAAGCCAACTTTACATGTAACGCCCTCAGAGAGAAGGGAACGCTCGTAACATTGGGCTTCGAGTACAGTTCAGACACGAATACACAGTGGCTTGATGCCAACAGTTTGAAAGAGATGATCGAGGCATGATTCCCTACAGCAGACAGAGCATTGACCAAAGCGACATCGACGCGGTGGTCGAGACACTCAAAGGCGATTTTCTAACCGGTGGTAAAACCGTCAGCGACTTTGAAGAAGCCTTAGCGCAGTATCTTGGTGTCAAACATGTCTGTGTCATGAACTCCGCGACTTCGGCGTTACATGTCGCCTATCAGATCATCGGACTGGGAGTGGGTGATGAAGTCATCACAACACCTCTCACATTTGCTGCCACTTCAAATACCGCCATCCAATGCGGTGCCAAACCTATTTTTTGTGACATTAAGTACGACGGAAATATCAACGAAACGAAACTAGAAGCGCTTATAACACCCCAAACCAAAGCCATTGCACCCGTTGATTTCGGGGGCAACCCTCTCCCTATCAAAACGATTAAAACACTTTGTGACAAACATAAACTTTTTCTCATTGAAGATGCAAGCCATGCGCTTGGCAGTGAAATAGATGGCGTAAAAGTAGGCAATGTCGCCGATATGACCATCTTTAGTTTTCATGCGATTAAGCCCATTACCACGTTTGAAGGCGGTGCTATTGCGACCCATAACACCGAATTTTATGAAAAAGCCAAACTGCTTCGCAGTCATGGCATCGTGAAAAAGACCCACTGGAATTCCGATATGATCGTTCTTGGCGAAAATTATCGTTTGAGCGATGTTGCATGTGCTTTGGGACTTTCTCAACTGAAACGTTTGGATAGCTTTATCGCTAAGCGCGCAGAGATCGCACACTACTACGACACGCGCTTTCAAAACAACCCTTACTTTACGACGATTGCGATTGCACCAACCAAAAAAAGCTCGTATCACCTCTACCCTATTTTGCTTGATGCTTCCCTCTGGTGCGCAAAAGAAGAGCTTTTTGAAGCGTTACATGTAAAAGGTATTGGGGTGCAAGTTCACTACAAACCGATCTACCAGTTTAGCTACTACAAAGCTCTTTTTGGCGAACAGCGTCTCGCAAATGCCGAAGATTTTTACCGTGCGGAACTCTCCATCCCGTGTCATCAAAGCATGAGCATGGACGATGCCATCTGGATTGCCGATACACTTCTTAAAGAGATTGAAAAACTCAAAGGATGCACGAGATGAACATCGCCATCATCCCTGCACGTGGCGGAAGCAAGCGCATTCCTCGCAAAAACATCAAAGATTTTTGCGGAAAGCCACTGATCGCCTACAGCATCGAAGCGGCGTTTCAAAGTGGACTTTTTGAGAAGATTATTGTGAGTACCGATGATGAAGCAATCGCAACGGTTGCCAAAAGCTATGGCGCCGAGGTTCCTTTTCTGCGACCGCGTGAACTGAGTGATGACTTTACAGGCACGGGCGCGGTGGTGGAGCACGTGCTTCAAACCTTAAAAGAGCGAGGTGAAACCTATGATTTTGCCTGCACGATTTACGCTACTGCACCGCTTTTAGAACCACGCTACCTCATCGAAGGCTTTGAAAGACTCAAAGAAAGTGACGCGGTGTACGCCTTTTCCGTGACATCGATGCCTTTTCCGATTTGGCGTACCTTCAAAATTACCGAAATAAAACGGTGTGAAATGTTTTGGAGGGACAAATTTGCTGCGCGAAGCCAAGACTTAGAGGAAGCGTACCAAGATGCTGGGCAATTTTACTGGCATAACCTTCATAAAACCGCGCACGATGTGATGTTTGGAAGCGAGAGTATTCCCATCGTTTTACCTCGCCATCTCGTTCAAGACATCGACACGCCCGAAGACTGGACACGCGCCGAACTCATGTACAAAGTGCTTCATGAAAACACTGATAAGAGCTGATAGTTCGAGCGCCATCGGACTTGGGCACATCATGCGCGACCTTGTGCTAGCGCAAAGCTTGGAGGGCGAAGTGGTGTTTGCCTGTCAAGCACTTCAAGGAAGCATGATAGAGCAGATTCCCTATGAAGTTCACATCCTTCAAACCAACGATGCAGACGAACTGATAGCGCTCATACACTCTTTACATGTAAACCTTTTGGTGATCGATCATTATGGCATTGACGCGCATTTTGAGCAAACCGTGAAAGAGACGACAAATGTCACCATCCTGAGTTTTGATGACACCTACCAAGCACATCACTGCGATATTTTGCTCAATCACACCATCTGCGCCGATGCCGCTCGTTACGCAAATCTTGTGCCCAAAGGATGTGAACTACGTTGTGGCAGTACGTATACGCTGATTCGTGATGAGTTTAAAGATGAGAAAAACATCGCGCGTGAAAAGATTTACGATGTGCTGATTGCGATGGGTGGAAGTGACGCAGGAAATCTTACGTTAGAGATCCTCAAAATCCTTCCTAAATCGTTACATGTAAGCATACTTTCGACCACAGCCAATGCCCACCTGCACGAGCTTCAAACCTATGTCGAGGCGTTTCCAAACATCGCTTTACATGTAAACGCAAACGAGGTCGCCAAAATCATGAATCAAAGCAAATGTGCGATTGTCACACCCAGTGGCATCGTGCAAGAGGTGCTTTTTATGGAACTGTCATTTATTGCGATTAAAGTCGCACACAATCAAGACGATATGTATCGATATTTAGAGGAGCATGACTATCCAGTTATGCACGATTTTGAGCCTCAAATCCTCAAAACCCTCATTCACGCATGGATGCAAGGAGAGAACTTTGAAGATCGCTGATTTTGATTTCAACACTATCAAAACGTTTATCATCGCCGAGCTCTCTGCCAACCACAACGGTTCATTGCAAACAGCGCTTGAGACGATTAAGGCGGCTAAAAAAGCAGGGGCGGACGCGATTAAATTGCAAACCTATCGCGCCGATACGATCACGCTTGATTGCGACAGAGACGAGTTTATCATCCAAGGTGGAACGCTGTGGGACAATGCCAAACTTTACGATTTGTACCAAAAAGCGTACACACCTTGGGAGTGGCACGAAACGCTTTTTAAAACAGCACGCGAAGAGGGGCTTATCTGTTTTTCATCTCCTTTCGATGAAACAGCGGTCGATTTTCTACGGCCATTTGATCCACCTGCATATAAAATCGCTTCATTTGAGATCACCGATCACGCGCTGATTCGTAAATGTGCTAAAGAGCATAAACCGATGATTATCTCCACGGGTACCGCCTATTTTGAAGAAATTGAAGAGGCAGTTGCCCTTTGCAAACAGGAAAACAATGACGAGATTATTCTGCTTCAATGCACCAGCTCTTACCCCGCACCTCTTGAGCATGCGCATCTGAAAACAATTCCTGATTTGGCAAAACGTTTTGGCGTTATCGCAGGATTGTCCGACCACACATTGGGCATCAGCGCACCCATTGCCGCTGTAGCATTAGGCGCGCGTGTCATTGAGAAACATTTCATTCTGGAACGCTCCATCGGTGGAGCTGACGCGGCATTTTCACTCGACGTGGAGACGTTTTCTGCCATGAGCAAAGCCATTCGCGAAACGGAACTTCTTTTAGGTGACGTGCATTACGAGATGGACGCGTTTAAGCTCAAAAATCGCCGTTTCAACCGAAGCCTTTATGTGAGTGCACCCATTCGCAAAGGGGAGATTTTAACACGGGAAAACGTCAAAAGTGTGCGCCCTTGCAATGGCTTGCATCCACGTCATTTACACGAAATCCTTGGCAAAAAAGCTGCCTGCGACTTAGCATTCGGCACGCCTTTACGCCTTGAAGATGTCATCTTATTATGAGAAAAGAAGACCTTAGATGCTCTATTTGACTCCCTATTTTAGGCTCACACACGAAGAACACAGAGCCCTTTTGGCACTGCGCAACCAAGAAGCCATTCTTCGCTATACACCGACCCAAAAAGAAATTGCGTTTAACGACCATCTTGCATGGGTGGAAACACTGAAAAACAATGATGACACACTTTATTTAGCTCTCAAGAAAGATCAGATCATGCAAGGGGCAATCCATGCAAATGCGATTAAGAGTCACACACCCTCATGGGGACTATTTTTTAATCCAACTACCTCACCGCTTGTGACATCAGCCGTTGCACTCTTTTTTTTAGATACACTTTTTAATCAGTACCGTGCATGCCATGTTAAGTCTTTTGTGCATGTTGAAAATAGCCCTGCTCTAAAATTCAATGAACGTTTAGGATTTAAGATGAGAGATACACAACCATCCTCCTTTTGCACGATGGCATTAAGCCATGAAGTATGGCAAATGAAAAAAAATTCTAAGCTCTTTCAACCCATTCTAAAAACAGCTTCACAACTCACGATAAGGAACTAAACATGGAGAAGATTACAGACATCATCATAGCGGCACTGCAAGAGTTTAATGAAGAACTCCAAGAGCCTTCCCTTGAGCATCCAAGCCTCGATACCAAACTTTTTGGAGGCAATGGCGTACTAGATAGCCTTGCCCTTGTCTCATTTATTGCGGACATTGAAGAGAAGGTATCGGAACACTATGGCAAAAACATTGTTTTAGCAGATGAAAAAGCCATGAGCCAAAAAGTATCTCCGTTTCGAACCGTAGAAACGCTCTCTGCTTATATTGAAAAGCTTCTCAATGTCTAAAATCATCATCATCACCGGCAGCCGCAAAGGTATTGGGTATGCGTTGTGTGAAGCCTATCTCAGCGAAGGGCATACCGTGATTGGATGCAGTCGTGAAGCCACAACCCTTGCGCATCCACACTACCGACATTTTATCTTGGATGTTGCGGATGAAATGGCGGTGGTGGCAATGATTCGAAGTGTCAAAAAAGAGTTTGGTCGTATCGATGTGTTGCTCAATAACGCAGGGATTGCGAGTATGAACCATACGCTTACAACCTCACTCTCCACACTCAATGCGATTCTTCAAACCAATATTGTCGGAACATTTCTCTTTCTTCGAGAAGTTTCCAAAGCAATGATGAAACAAAAAAAAGGGCGCATTGTCAATTATTCAACCATTGCGACAGCATTAAGGCTTGAGGGCGAAGCGATCTATGCAGCAAGTAAAGCAGCCATAGAAAACCTAACAGAGACAACGGCTAAAGAGCTTTCTCCTTTTGGCATTACCGTCAATGCAATAGCCCCAACACCGATCGAAACCGATCTGATTAAAGCGGTGCCAAAAGAGAAGATGGCGTCCCTTCTTGCCCAACAAGCGATTGCACGATTTGGTACATTTGACGATATTAAGCATGTCATCGATTTTTTGATAGACGATAAAAGTGATTTTATCACTGCGCAAGTTATTCATCTTGGAGGAGTACATCGCTGATGCTTAGTAAATTAGCTCTGTTTGATCAAAAAATTGCCATAGTAGATCATGATGATCGCTCCTACACGTACGATGATCTTATCAAACGTGCTTTGGTATATCAAAAGACGCTGCTTGCCAACATCCCTGAAGGCTCAAGCGTTGCCATTCTTTCAGACTACAACTTTGAGGCTATTGCACTTTTTAGTGCGCTTTATGAAAAAAAAGCAATCATCACCCCCATAACAAGTACCACACCCGCAGAAATAAATGAGCGAATTGCGATTGCACAATGTTTATATAGTATCGCCTATCATGGCGAATCTTTCGTTGTGACCACTCATACCAACGATGCAACACCTCATCCCATGCTTGAGAACCTTCAAAAAATAGGTGATGCAGGATTGATTCTTTTTAGCAGTGGCAGTACCGGAAAACCAAAAGCTATGGTACACAATCTTTCCCACCTTGTAGCCCATTATGAAATGAAAAAAAGTAAAAATTTAGTGATGCTTCTTTTCTTGATGTTCGACCATATCGGTGGACTCAATACCATGCTCAATATTCTCTCTATGGGCGCAACAATGGTCATACCGCATAATCGCAATCCTGAACATATCTGTGCGCTTATCGAACGTTATCATGTTGCAGTATTGCCCTCTTCGCCTACATTTTTAAACCTAATTCTGATGAGTGGAGCACACGAGCGTTACGATTTGTCTTCTCTTAGAATGATCACGTATGGTACGGAGACCATGCCAGAATCTCTGTTAAATAAACTCAAAATCGTTTTTCCGAAAATTAAATTTTTACAGACGTTTGGCACCAGTGAAACAGGCATCGCGACAACCTCTTCGAAGGCTTCTGATTCTACGCTGATGCGCATTGAAGATACGTCGTGTGAATATAAAATCGTCAATCACACCTTGTGGCTCAAAAGCGATACGCAAATTTTAGGCTATCTTAATGCTTCCATGGAGAGTTTTCATGAGGGCTGGTTTGACACGGGCGATCTTGTTGAAGAGAGTGAAGATGGATTTCTTCGCATCATCGGACGCGCAAAAGAGGTTATCAATGTCGGTGGACAAAAAGTGTTGCCCAATGAGGTCGAGTCCGTCATTTTGATGATGCCCGAAGTGCAAGACTGCATGGTAAGTGCGATCTCTAATGCCATTACAGGACAAAGTGTCGCCGTTGAAGTCGTTTTAAAAGACCCAAAAGAGGCAACATCCATTAAAAAAATGATCCGCACCTTTTGCAAATCACGACTGGATGGTTATAAAATCCCAACGCATGTGAATGTTGTAGAACAGACTCACTTTAGCGAACGCTTTAAGAAAATGAGACTTGGTTAATGACATCGATGCATCCTAAAATTTGTACCATTGTGGTAACCTATAATCGTTATACTCTTTTAAAAGAGTGCATCGATAGCTTACTGCATCAAACCTATCCAACAGATATTGTAGTGATAGACAATGCTTCTACCGATGGAACGGAAGCTAATCTTATCAAAGAAGGATACACCTCTTTTGAGAATCTTTGCTATCAGAAACTTGACACGAATTTAGGTGGAGCAGGAGGATTTCATGCAGGATGCACGTATGCATCTGCGTATGAATATGATTTTATGTGGTTAATGGATGATGATGCTGAGCCAGAATACACTGCTTTGGAAAAACTTATAGAAGCCATCTCTCTTAATGCTTCCTATCCTGCATATGCGCCTTCTGTGTTTATTGGAACAAAAGAGAAACACACGCTTTCAACCTTCGGGCATAGAGGGCAATTTAACTATAAACAGACATTACCTTCTTTTCAGCGTCCTCTTTCAGTAGAAACCTTTTTAAAAAAAACTGTTGAGATTGATATGGCCTCTTTCGTAGGTATTTTGATTTCTAGCAATGCGATGAAAAAGATTGGACTTCCTAAAAAAGAGTTTTTTATCCACCATGACGATACAGAGTATAGCTTACGCTTGGCAACTTTAGGAAAAATCCTTTTAGTCAATGAGAGTAAGATTTATCATAAAGAGAAACGTCAAAATGAGAAAATTGAGCGCCGATTTTTTGGATTTCATAAAAATCGCATTCGTTTTGAGGTATTGTGGCTAAAGTATTATGGATTAAGAAATTCTATTTATATTGCCATCCAATACAGTAAAACTCCTTTCGTGTGGCTAGATATTCTTAAACTCTATGGTACGTTATGCAAAGATATTCTGTTATACGATGATCACAAATGGCTACGTTTATGCTTCGCGACACATTCTATTTTGGATGGACTTCGTGGCAACTTTGACAATACCAAAGCCAAAAGACTGTTATATGTATGATTATGTCATTGTAGGAGCAGGTTTTGCAGGCGCAGTCAGTGCCAATCTTTTAGCAACACATCACAACAAAAAAGTTCTCGTGATTGAAAAAAGAGTACACATCGGCGGTAACTGCTACGATGAAGTCGATGAAAACGGCATCGTCGTGCATCGCTACGGACCGCATCTGTTTCATACTTCTTCCAAAGAGGTATGGGAATATCTTTCACGCTTTACAGAGTGGACACCTTATGAACATAAAGTCTTGGCACATATCCATGGAAAAAATGTCCCCATTCCATTTAATTTTAACACCATTGAAGCACTTTTTGAACCTACTCACGCCAAACAATTTATACAAAAACTTTCACAACATTATCCCCAAAATGCCAAAATACCCATTTTGGAGTTACAAAAAAACCCAGATGAAGATTTGCAACAGTTAAGTAATTTTATTTATGAAAATCTTTTTGTTCACTATACAGCAAAGCAGTGGGGCGTGTCTCCTCATGAGATTGACAGCGCCGTAACAGCGCGTGTACCCATTTTAATTGGGCGCGATGATCGCTACTTTAACGATACATTCCAAGCCATACCCAAACATGGCTATACAAAGCTTTTTGAAGCACTATTATACCATCCCAACATCACCGTTGAACTCAATAAAGATTTTTTAACCGAAGTGTGTTGGCAGGAAAAGCGTATAGGGTTTAGGAATGATTTTACATGTAAGATTATTTACACAGGCGCTGTTGATGAACTCTTTGGGTACTGTTTCGAAGCATTGCCCTACCGTAGCACCGATATGGTCTTTGAAACGATGGATCAAGCCTATTTTCAAGAGGCTGCAACGATAAATTACCCCAATGATCATGACTATACTCGCATCACAGAATTCAAGCATATTCATCCTAACCTAAGCCCAAAAACAACCATTTTAAAAGAGTATCCCAAAGAGCATTGTAAAGAGATTACTGTTCCTTATTATCCTATTTTTAACGATAAAAATCAGGAACAATATACACAATACATGCAAAAAGCACAGCACTTCTCCAACCTTACACTCATAGGAAGGCTTGCGGAGTATCGTTATTATGATATGGATGACATCGTTCTTCGTGCATTAAATACTGTAGGCATCGCATGAAGTATTTTAAGCAAGCGTTGATCGAGCAAACGTTTCATCGTTATCTTGAAAATCCAGCAATTAAGATTGTCTCTTTCGACATCTTTGACACTCTCTTTTTTCGAACATGCGGTACGCCCTCAATGGTTTTTGAAATTATGGGAGCGCATGAAGAGGTACGCGCATGGTTTGATACGCCCTCTTCTTTTGCGCATTATCGACGCCATACGGAACGCAAGCTCAAAGCAGAGGGAAAAGAGGTCAGCCTTGCGGAAATTTACGATACTCTTCCAATTCCTTCACAGCAAAAGAGTCGTTTTTTGGAGATAGAGCTCCAAACAGAACGTGATGTTTTAGTGCTCAATCCTCAACTCGAACGATGGATTGACATGGCTTATGAAGCCGGAAAGCAGATTATTTTAATCTCCGATATGTACCTTAGCACACAAGAAATCACATCCATTGCCCTGTCTCAGCTTAAAAACCTCCACAAAATATCTCACATCTACGTTTCGTGCGAACAGCAAAAGAGTAAAGCAACGGGAGAGCTTTTTTTACATGTAATGGATGATTTAAATATAGAGGCATCACAGCTTTTACACATTGGGGACAACCCAAATGCCGATATCTCCATAGCGAAAAGCTTTGGCATAGCAACACTGTACTATGGGTTAGAGAGCAATGAAAAAGAGGCGATGCACCATGAAGCGCTTTATCTCAAAGAAGTTTTACCCCACGGCAATCATGTACGCACGCTGAGCCTTCTGTGCAATCCCTACGACACTGCCTTAGAGCGATTTTACTTCAGACTAGGAGCTTCTCTTTTTGCTCCGATTATATGGGAATTGAGTCATTGGCTTTTGGCGTGTTCACACCAGTTTGGACTGGACAAGCTCTTATTTCTTATGCGAGAAGGTGCCATTTTTCAACACTATTTTCAAAAGCTCTATCCGCATATCGCAACAGATCGTGTGTATGCGTCTCGAAGATCCACCCAATTTCTCACGCTCATACCAGACGATATTGGCAGTCTAAAGCCAGATACGTTTAAAGGGCTTACGCTTAAAGATCTTTACGAAAACTTTTTTATCCCGTTTGAGACGAGCGCTCTGCACGCTTACGGCGATCTTTCCTATGAGATGCTTTCAACCCTAAGCATAGAAGGAAAACCTCTTTTAGAGCATGTTCAAGAGGAGCTAAATGCAAACAAAAAGAGCGTCAATGATGCGTTTGAGACACAAAAGAAGCTTTTGTGTGATTACCTTGACACGTTACATGTAAACGCTTCATCCGCCTTGATTGATTTTGGTGGAGGAGGAAGTGTTTTAAAAAATTTACACCCTTTATTTTCCCCTAAAACAAAACCGCATACTTCGATTCTTTTTTACCAAAGTATGCGCGGTTACCAAAATTTAAATCACGAGCACACACTCTCCTTTTTACCATATAACGCCAAAACAGCTCATGCCTTAGAGTGCATCGCTCGAACACCCGATTTTATTGAGATACTGCTCAACGGCGAGTACCCAACGACCGTAGGATACACCAAAAGTTCTGCTCAAACGGAGTACTTAGCGTGCAACGATCTCTCTATGAAAACCATCCAAAATGCTTTGCATGCAGGCATTGAGAGCTTTTTTAGCCTTGCTCGCGACTATGCTCTTCCTTCCAAAACTTTTTCAAGAGAGCATTTAGCACTGATACTTTCACGCCTTATTGAGCTTCCAACGCATGAAGAAGTTAAATTTTTGGGAGCTTTGGAGTACGATGAAGGACGTGGAAGCAGTCATCGTTATACGATTATTCAACCCGAGCAGATTACACAGGTAAAAAACCAAGGAGAAGAGGCTTTCTACAAACACTTTTTAGCCAATCCCTCACACATGAAACAACACTGTATTTGGCCACAAGGTGTTCTGACAACCATCCATCAAAACTTTCTTCTACCCTTTTATGGCACGAACACACATCCCAATCAAAAAGTCATCGACACCCTTTTAGAAAAATTGGATGCTTTAAAACCAAAAAAAATCATGATTTACGGAGCAGGTGATCTGTTTAAAGAGCTTCTTCCTTTTTTACATGTAAGAGATATTCACATTGAAGCGGTAATAGACTCACGTGCAGAAATTCAACCCTTTATCTCCGAAGATTTTCGTGTACTCTCCTTGGAAGAGGCGTTGCGCGACAAAAAAGAAGCTATCATTTTAATTGCCAGTGGCGTTTATGGGCAAAGCATATCGCTATTGATCAAAAAATTTGTACACGAACATACTAAAAAAATGACGATTATTTCCGTTTAAAATATTGAGGTTTCTATGACAAGCTTATTAAAAAAACAGTTCACAACCTACCTATCAAATCCTAGCATTAAAATGGTTTCTTTTGATGTGTTTGATACGCTCGCTTTTCGATATTGCCCAAAACCTGTTGATCTTTTTTTAGAAATTGGGCGCCATCCAATATCTTTAAGCTATTTTGCAACGCCTGAAGCCTATCAAACGTTTCGAATTGCGGCAGAAGCCCAAGCACGTGAACAAAAAAAAATTGGCGAAGAGGTAACACTACATGAAATCTATCAACAATTGAGGTTACCACAACACGTAGCGCAGCAACTCCTTACCCACGAAATAGAAATGGAATATCAATATATATTTTTAAACACTGATATTGTTGAGTGGATTGATCTTGCACAAAAATGGGGGAAAGAAGTCATTTTTATATCCGATATGTATCTCTCAGAATCTCAAATTAAACACATTGTTCTGTCAAAACTACCCAAGAACACACACATAAAGCAACTCTATGTTTCCTCGGAATATAACAGCACAAAAACATCAGGAAATCTTTTTCAAAAAGTTTTATCTGATCACGATTTGACACCTAACGCATTATTACATATTGGAGATCACCCTTTTGCGGATGTTAAAATACCTTCTGACTTGGGGATTCAAACCTTGCATTATCTACCAGATTCTTATTTGCAAAAGGCAGTAGAACTTGAACGTGCCTATTTTAAGGCATCTGCATTGTATAACACGCATACAAAATTTCGTATTCTCAGTGCTCTTAACAACCCTTACACGGAGGAATCGGATCGATTTTTTTATACTCTGGGAAGTTTTATTCTAGGACCACTACTTTGGGATTTTTCGTACTGGCTTATTGATCTTCAAAAGCAAAAAGCTCTTCAGCAAATCAATTGTGTAATGCGAGAAGGACGCATTTTTCAAAAATGTATCCATATGATTGATCCTACAATTAATGTAAATCTCCTCTATGCGTCACGAAAAGCAACATTTTTACCCTCATTTGATTTTGATGACTTCGAACAGAATGGATTAAACTTTTTTACGTTCCGAAAAATGACCGTTCAAAGTTACTATGAACTTCTTGGTCTTACCATTAACGATCCTTTTGTTTTAGTACATAAAGATCATATTTTTGACAATAGTACCTATTTTTCAACCAATAATCAAAAGCTCATTTTTCATATAACGCAGGAATTTAAACATAACATTGAGACGATTCGTACCAATGTCCAACAAAAGAAACAATGCTTCTTAGAGTATCTTCGCACGAATAAATTTACCTCAAACTCACTGCTTGTAGATTTTGGAGGGCAAGGGACTATTCTTAAGAACATTCTTTCAACGCTTGATCCAACAGATATAAAACCAACTATGGCACTTTTTTATATGCACCATAAAGGGTTTAAAAAAATGTTAGGAGAGCCTATCCATAGTTATCTTAGCTCAAATATTCACACAGAAACGTCACTATCCAAAATTGCTCGTAGCCCTGAATTTCTTGAAATTTTATTGAATGGTTTTTATACCACAACTACAGGATATACTCAAAATGCTAATGGAACAGCTAAAGCTATTACCGAGCCGTTACAACCGTGGCAAGAAAGTATGAAACCTTATTTTGATGCCTTTGATAAAGGAGTAGAAAACTTTTTTGAAACCGCACTATCGTACCAACTTCCAAAACAGCTCTTGAGCCATGATGACGCATTAAATATTTTATTACGCCTTATTGAAGTTCCTTCTTACACTGAAGCTTCTTACTTAGGATCACTATCTCATGATGAAGGTTATGGCACACCCTTTGCAGAAAATATTATCAATGAAAAACATAAAGAGACGCTTCGTGAAATAGGGCTTTTTGAATCCTATAAAAAACATATGTCAAATTTTAATTTTCAAGTTGGAAATATTCCTTGGGTGCAAGGGACTATTGCACAAATTGACGGTGATTTTTTACCCAACATAAAGGGATTTATACAAGAAAAACCAAATACCCTTGCCGTAAGAACGATTATTTCAACACTGATGGACAATGCCATTGATACGGTATGTATTTATGGTGCAGGCGAGCTTTTCGGTATGCTCTTGATTCATTTAAAGCAAAACCATATTCATATTCAACAGGTTTTTGATACACGTGCTACCTTTAAGCCATTTATATCCAATGGCCATGAAGTACATCCGCTTGATAAATCAACGATAGAAGTAGTGAGAAATCAAACAATCATTGTAGCAACCGTTGCCTTTGCGACAGACGTAACCAATCTGCTATCGCTCTACTCAATTGAAGCATCTATCCCGTTAAACATTGTCAATTACACGGATGGATTGGTTCGCATAGTGCCGTCCATACATTGAATGCACAAGGATCATTTCATGCAAAAAAAATACGTCCTTTACGATGCGAGTACTTCTTATATGATTATGGTGGCTTGGATTACAGCAGCATTCTATCGGTCTGAATACACTAATATTCTTTTTCTAAATACAACCTTTCTCGAAAATCCAACAGATATTCAGCAACGTCTTCTTGATACATCCATTTTTAGTAAAGTGATTTTAATCCATGATGAAAAAGATATCCATGTGGAGAATTTAATCACCCAGGTCTGCGATACCCCTGAAGAAATAGCCTATTATCATTTTTCAAGTTACGGCTCTTTTTATTCTACGCAACTCTTTAACTTTTGTCAATCTCATGCTATTGCGATTATTCTTAACGAAGAAGGTGGAGGAACCTATACCCTTTATGAAAGTTATTATGACTTTTTTCATACATATACCAATGGGCAACTCGCATGGGTGGATTTAGACTATCTCTCAGAAATTTGGGTGTTTAATCCTGCTCTTTACGGTAGCCAATCACCGCATAAGCTTCGTGAGATCAATTTTTGGTCATTCATCAGTAGTGTTGAAAAACGCGCCCATTTTGTCGATCAACTCAATCATGTCTTTAATTACCATGATTCTTCCTTCTCTTATGATGCGATCTTATTAACCCAAAATTTTTATGCCTATAAAACATTATCCCTCTATGAGCAACTCGATTTTTATGCGGAAATTCTTCATCATCTGAAACTCAACATTGCAGTCAAACCTCATCCTTGTGAAGCAAAAATGGACTATACTAAAAAAGGTTTTAACGTTATAGATACCGCACCATCTATTCCTTGGGAAATAATTATGCTCAACAGATGCCTAAAATCAAATACAAATACGCTTGTTTTGATCTCTGTTTTGTCTACCGCCCTCTATACACATCGATCTTTTTTTCATCGGAGCCCATATGGTGTTGTATCGATTTCACTTTACAAAATTGCACCTGAGGCTATTCAAAAAGTTATTGGAGACAAGCGCTTCAATATCTATTATAATCTCTTTAATCCATTCGATGAATGTCATTTTCCAATAAATATAACTGACTTAAAATCGCTATTGCAAGTACCTTAGCGATTTTATGAAACGTAAATCCCGTTCATACACAAATATTTCATTTTGTCGATTTAAAAAGAGATACATAAAGGGTTTTCATGCAAACAATAGAACATATAAAACTTACGGTTTCTTCAACCATTAAAGAAGCAATGCAAGTCATTGATACGGGGGCTATGAAAATCGCTGTAGTACTTGACCCGCATGATCACTTAATTGGCATCTTAACCGATGGAGACATCAGGCGTGGCTTTCTCGCAGGCATGAACTTAAATGAAAAGATAGAATCCATTGTTCAAAAAAGTCCAATTGTATGCCATGTCGGAGAGACAAAAGACGAAATACTCCAAAAATCATTAGGCAAACGAATTTATCACTTACCCATTTTAGACTCCAATGAAAAAGTTGTTGGTATAGAAGATGTTGAAGAACTTTTCAAACCACATAAAAAAAGCAACAAAGTTGTATTGATGGCGGGGGGATTGGGTACACGACTCCATCCACTTACCCAACAAACGCCAAAACCAATGCTACGAGTAGGTGATCAACCCATTTTAGAAACTATTATTAACAATTTCAAACATTATGGATTTTTTGACTTTATTATCAGTGTAAATTACAAAGCGGATGTGCTTAAAAACTATTTTGGGGATGGATCAAAATTTGGAGTATCAATCGAATATATAAATGAAACAATGCGAATGGGCACGGCAGGTGCGTTAAGCCTCATAGAAGAAAAATTTACTGAACCTATCTTTGTTATGAATGGCGATTTACTGACCAATATTAATTTTGATCATTTGTTAAACTTTCATCTCTCAAATAACGCCATGGCAACCATGGCAGTAAGAGAACATGAATTCCAAATCCCTTATGGTGTTATACATCAAACAAATCAAAAAATTATCTCAATCGAAGAAAAGCCTATCCAGCGTTTTTTTATTAATGCAGGGATATATTTACTCAACCCAAATGTTCTTGCGTATATTCCCAAAGAGACATTTTTTGATATGCCATCATTATTTGAAACTCTTATTCAAAACAATTATGAGCCTTTGAGTTTCCCTATACGAGAATACTGGCTTGATATAGGTCGCATGGATGAATTTGAAAAAGCACAAAATGATTACTATGACTTATTTTGAAAGAGACACCAGTGCTAAAGCGTAAAATTAATTTTGATATTTGTACCCACTGTAACCACCGATGTACATTCTGTTCCAATAGTGATTCGCGAACTATCAAAGACCAAACATCCTTGCATGATTTTATAATTGTTATGGACAATCTAACACGCTATATTCAAATCAGTGAACTTGGACTCTCCGCAAAAGGCGAAATTCTGATCAACAAAGATATTGAAGAGATTATCAAGGCAGCTAAAAAGATCTATCATATCCCTTATTTATATTTTAGTACGAATGGGGCTCTTTTAACCAAAGAAAAAGCAGTACAGGTTATAGAAGCAGGGATCGACAGTATCAAATTTTCAATTAACGCAACGGATGCAAAGAGCTATCACTCTATTCATAAAGTAGATGATTTTGATCGTGTGATTGATCATTTTAAACACTTACTCATATTAAAAAAAGAACATTACCCTTATTTAAAGCTGAGTATTTCTTCGGTCACTTTGCAAGATGAGACATCCTTAATTGAGGCATTTCAAGATATATTTGGGGAAGATTTTGTGCACATTGACCGTATCTCACGCTATGCGATCAGTTATACTCCAAAATTTGACGCTTCTTTAGCATCTCCAACAATTACAAAGCGTTGTTCTATCCCTTTTGAAGAAATTTATATTAATAGCGATGGCTCTTTAGGATTATGCTGTAAAGATTACTTTGATGAAATTAATTTTGGATCACTCAAAAAGAGTGATTTTTTAGAACTCTATCATTCAAAAATGTTTGCATCGATCAGAGCAATGCATGAGAATGGAGTGTTTAGTGATAATCACTTGTGCCAAAAATGTTTATTATTTGAAGGAAGAGACCGTGTATAACAATCAACGCATTGTAGCAATTATCACTGCACGCGGTGGAAGCAAGCGTCTTCTTGGAAAAAACATTCTCCCATTACAGGGTAAACCTTTAATTGCTTGGAGTATTGAGGCTGCATTGCATTCTCCTTTGATCGATGATGTCATTGTTTCTACCGATGATCCTACCATTGCACAAATAGCACGCCAGTACGGGGCACAAACCCCTTTTTTACGTCCTATAGAACTAGCATCTGATGCAGCTAAATCCATCGATGTAGTTTTACATGTACTTGATAGTTTAGAACATTCCAAGAAACAAAGGTATGATCACGCGATTTTACTTCAGCCCACTTCGCCATTAAGAGATACCGAGGATATAAACGGTGCCATTTGCTCTTTTTTTGATCAAAATGCTGATTCTGTAATTGGAGTATGTGAAGCGGAGCACAATCCAATTTGGAGTAATACCCTAAATGAAGATCGAAACATGAAAAATTTTATCCCTGATCAGTATAATAACCTAAGAAGTCAAGACTTACCTACATATTATCGCATTAATGGGGCATTTTATATGGCGAAAACAGCTATCTTACAAGAGCAAAAAACTTTTTTCATCAAAGAGAATATCTATGCTTATCTTATGTCACAGGAGCATTCCATCGATATAGATACATCGCTTGACTTCATGGTTGCAACGGCATTATTACAACAAAAGGAAACCAAATGTTAGGAACACACATAGAGAAGAAAGAAGAAAAAGTTAATTTTAATGCCAATGAGATTATCTTCTCAAAAGAGTGGGAAAGCTATCGTGGAAAAGAGTATTTTGAATACCGCAAAAATTGGGCAGAATTTCCTCAAAAAAAAATTATTTCTCATTTCCCTCTTAATTTAGATATTGAAACAACGGATCTTTGCAATCTAAAATGCCCAATGTGTGCTAGAACAATTAAAGATACAGACCAAGAGAATCATCTTGTTAAAAGCCGCTATATTGACCGCACAGCCTATATCAATATTATTGATCAAGCCGTTGAACATGGTGTCAAAGCAATTAAGCTTCAGTATTTAGGAGAACCTTTGCTACATAAAGACATTGTGTTTCAAGTCGAATATGCAAAGCAAAAAGGGATTATTGATGTTATGTTTAATACAAATGCTGTTTTATTAACACCAGAACTTTCCAAACAGCTACTTGACGCAAAACTTGATAAAATATTTATCTCATTCGATGCCGTAAATCCAAAACTATACGAACAGCAGCGTGTCGGTACAACAATGGGCAAAGTGATTGATAATATTTATGAATTTGTCAAACTACGTAACGCATGTTATCCTCAAACTCATATTCGCCTATCGATGGTTATGTATGATGATCCCATTTGGCAACAACAATTTGAAGCAATGAAAATCATGTGGAATGGATTAGTCGATTCACTAGGTTATGGTATTTTCAATGAACGTCATCCCGATAAAAAACATGAATACGAAAAAGTTGAAGGTTTTTGCTGTGAACAGCTATTTCAACGAATGTTTCTCAAATGCAATGGTAATGTAACAGTCTGCTGTGTTGATGGAGACGATGAGTATGTAGTCGGAAACTGGAAAGAACAACGACTAATCGATATTTGGAATGCTCCAGCATATCAACAGATTCGAAAAGATCACATTGTGGGAAATTACGATAAACACGCTATATGTCGAAAGTGTTTTCTACCAGATTTATACAAGAAAACCTATTTTAGCAAATAATTTCAAGATCGTAAAACTGTTTTTTTACAATCTCATTCAATATAACACTTTTTAAGATATCTTTGACTTTCAAACTTGCATTTCCATCTCCATAAGGATTTGATACGGTTTTAAGTTTTTGTTGAAATACAGCAGAGTACAACTCCTCAAAAGCGTTCAAAATACTCTTGCTATCACTCTTGCAGTCTATAACACTGCTAGCTTTTAGCCGACCTGTTTGTCTATCCCCGATATTAATCGTCCCTATTTTAAGACTAGGGGCTTCAAGTAATCCACTTGAACTATTGCCAACCACCGCATCAACATATTGCAGTGCACTAAGATATCGTAGCTGCCCTAATGAAGTAAACGCTATTGATTTATTCTTATTTGCTAACACATACTCATCAATCATTTGATTGATAATACGCCCATCAGTATCACTATTGGCTTTAGTAAATATAATATTGGTGTCTTGAAGCTCATTTAACGCATTGAGCAATTCTTGAAATTGTCCCTTTGCAGCAGAATTTTCCAAAGTAACTGGATGAAACGTCACAATAATATTCTTTTTATTTAACTTGAAACTAATAGATTTTTCAAACGCATCTTTAGTAAGAAGCTTTAATCTTTTAATATTTTCAATCCCTATTCCACCAACATTATAAACTCGATTAGGATGCTCGCCCAGCTGTATTACTCGATGACGGTATTCTTCAGTCGCAGTAAAATGTAAATTAGCCATTTTAGTAATACTATGGCGTATTGATTCATCAAATGCCCCCACTGTTATTTCACCACCATGAAGATGAGCAATCGGGATACATGCAATCATAGCCGCAATTGCAGCACTAAATATCTCATATCGATCGCCTAGAACTACGACTATATCTGGACGCAGTTCTTCGTATGCTTCCGAAAAAGAGATCTGAGCCAACCCCATTGATTTTGAAATGCCAATTGAGGTATCACTAGAGAGAAGCATTTCAATTTTTTTTGTAATGGTGAACTCTTTTTCAATCTCTTTGTACGTTAGTCCAAACTCTGGACTCAAATGCATTCCTGTTACAATGAGCTGAAGTTCTAAGGCATTATCGGCAACAATTTCTTTCATCAACCAATAAAGCAATCCATATTCAGCCCTTGTTCCTGTTACAACACATATTTTTCGCTTCATAATAGTTCGTCTTCTTGATAATTTTTAAGAGCAACTGTTCCAATAACTTCGTCCCATCGCTTAGGACTCATTCCATTACCTGGTCTTTTGACAGTGATATTTTCTTCACTAAATAGTTCGCCTTTTTTAATAGCTTTACATGTAAGAATAGATTTACGTGCTATTTCCATATTTTTCACCTCGCTTGGGCTTGGTTTTTTAATCCCATTACCCAAAGCTTGCTCAATATTGCGTATTGCTTTGACCATTGCCATCAATTCGGCAGGTTCCAAACTCGCTTTATGATCAGGTCCTTCCATTGTTCTATCTAATGTAAAATGTTTTTCAATCACACATGCACCCATAGCAACTGCTGCAATAGATACTTCAATGCCTTTGGTATGATCAGAATACCCAACGCGAATCCCAAATACATCTGCTATGGTTTGCATAGCCTTCAAATTTACATCTTCCATTGGGCAGGGATATTCTGTTGTGACATGCAAAACGGTAATGCGCTCTTTAGGTGTTCCTGATTGGATCAAAATTTCAAGCGCGTCTTTAATCTCTTCTAAATTTGCCATGCCTGTTGAGAGAATAACCTCTTTGCTAAGGGAACCTATATGCCGCAAATACGGCAGATTTGTAATCTCCCCGCTGGGAATTTTAAATATACTCATTTTAAGTTGATTGAGTAAGTCAATACTATCATGATCAAAAGGTGTTGAGAGAAAAAGAATATTTTTTAACGTGCAATATGTCATTAATTCATAATGTGCAGATGCATCCAATTCGAGCTTTTTGATCATCGTATATTGCGATTCATTCGCATCGGTTGTCTCTTTTTGATACGTTGCTTTTTGAGCTGTTTTGGAAACTAGCTTGTCAGCTTTAAACGTTTGGAATTTTACCGCGTCCGCACCAGACGCACTAGCAACATCAATCAACTCTTTGGCAAGCTTGAGACTTCCATTATGATTAACACCTGCTTCTGCGATGATAAAAACACTCTTCACTTTACCACGCTCCCCGCTTTTATAAAACCACTCACGTGAGCATACTCTTTACATGTAGCATTACTTCCGTAAAATGTTCCCATGTTCACATGTGCTCCACCATTTACAATAGCGCCTGTTGAGATATGACAACACTTTTCAATGATAGCGTCATGTTCTATGAGTGATTTTGTATTAATAATACAATTTTGACCTATCACAACATTGGAATTAATAAGAGCATGGTGCATAATCACGCAACCTTCTCCTATTTTTGCATGTTTTGATACATATGCCAAAGGAGAAATAATAATGGGAAGGACATAGCCAAATACTTTGAGCATTTCAAAAAATTTTATTCTCATTTCAGCCGATTTAATGTGACCAATCGTAATCAGGGCATAAGAATAATGATGACGTAAATCTTCCAGATTATCATCACTTCCAATGATCTTATAGCCCAAAACATCTTGCCCCACACACTCTTTTTTATCTATAATTCCTGCAATTTCATATTTATTTTCCAACTCAATCACATCAATCACCGACTTACAATGACCGCCACCGCCAATAAGTAGGATTTTCTTTTTCATAATCTTACCGAACTAGGTATATTGACGACTCTATTTTCTAACCAAAGAGCGTTCGATAAATCTCCACATTGACATGCTTTAAACATCTCTAATGTATTCATCAATGTCCAAATAGGGCGTGTCATCACACCGTTACTATTAGTATATTCTAAAAATTCATCTCTTTGTTTTTTAGTATCTAAAATAATAGTATTCAGCCAATAATTTGACTGTGTATCTTTTGGTTCTTTGACATAATGAATATTTGAATTTTCAAAAAATTCTTCATATATTTTAGCTAACTCTCGTTTATTTTCTAAAAAATTATCCAATTGCTCTAATTGTGCTAATAAAAGTGCCGCATTGAGGTTTGGAAGACGGTAATTAAAGCCAACTTCATCATGAACAAATTCCCATTTATGAGGTATTTTAGCTGTTGTGGTAAGGTGTTTTGCTTTTTTAGCAAGCTCTTCGTCATCCGTAATCATCACACCACCACCTCCGCTAGTGATGATTTTATTACCATTGAAACTAAATGCTCCTACTTTTCCAAATGTCCCTGTATGTTGAGCTTTGAAATAGCTTCCAAGCGACTCTGCCGCATCTTCAACCAAAGCAATATGCCACGCATCACAAAGATCCTTTATTTCATCAATCTTGCATGGATGCCCAAAAGAGTGCATCGGAACACATGCTCTAATGACTTTACCCGTTATTTTATTGATACATTGCCCCTCTTTGAGTTTGGCATTTTCATTTAAAAATATATGCAAAGCCTCGGGGGAGAGCCCTAATGTTTCTTTGTCAACATCCACAAAAATAGGCTTTGCTCCACAATACGTTATAGCATTACATGTAGCGATAAATGTCAAAGGCTGTGTAATTACTTCATCCTCTTTGCCCACACCCATCAAAATCAAGCTTACATGTAAAGCTGCCGTGCCATTCACCGTTGCAACAGCATACTTACTTCCTACATGTAAAGCAAATTCTTTTTCAAAACGATCAACATAAGAACCAACACTGGAAACAAAAGTAGAATCGATACAATCATTCATATACACTTTTTCATTCCCGTTAAAGCAAGGTTCATGCAAAGGTATTAAGGCTTTATTGTGAAACTGTCTTCGAATAAATGCTACGGTTTCTTTATACATTGTAAAGGTTTGCTTTATATTTTATCAGGTTTTCACGCTGCGTAAACCACTCAACAGTCAATGCTAGCCCTTCGCGAATCGTGATTGTCGGCTTAAACCCTGTGAGAGTATTGATTTTTGTATTATCACACCATAAGCGAAAAACCTCAGAGTTCTCAGGACGGATACGTTTTTCGTCTGTCAAAAATTCAACATTGCTATTCATGATCTCTTTGATGAGACAAAGCGTGTCATAGATGCTGATTTCATAATTTGAACCAATGTTTATGGCTTCCCCAATGGCAGCATCACATTCGAGCAATGCCATAAAGCCTCTGCATGTATCGCTTATATAGTTAAAATCGCGGGTAGGTCTAACATCGCCTAGCTGAATCTCCTTGGCACCGTTCATAATTTGTGTAATAATTGTTGGAATAACCGCACGGGCACTTTGTCTTGGGCCATAGGTGTTAAACGGTCTTGCAACCACTACGGGCAGTTTAAAGCTATTATAATAACTCAAAGCAACCATGTCCGCCCCTATTTTAGAAGCACTATAAGGACTCTGAGGCTGTAACGGATGCTTTTCATCAATTGGAACATACTGCGCCGTTCCATAGACTTCACTCGTACTTGTATGGATAATTTTTTTGACACCATTCTCTAAAGCAGCTTGACATATATTAAGCGTACCATTAACATTGGTTTCAATATAACTTTGAGGTGCTCTATAGGAATAAGGGATTGCGATTAATGCTGCCAAATGAAACACTGCATCAATATCTGTCGTAATCTCCTTGCATAAAAAGGGATCCCGAATGTCTCCGCTAATAATTTCTAGATCATCTTTGCACGCAACATCCTCCAACCATCCCCATGAATTAAATGAGTTATATTCATTTAATGCTCGAACTTCGTATCCACTCGCTATTAGCATTTCACAAAGATGAGATCCAATAAAACCATTGGCACCCGTAACTAATATTTTTTTCATCGTAATCCAAAATTGAGATATTGATCAATATGAAAGAGTATTGTGTTCTTCAACGTAGGCTGATGATCAAAATATAACACCATATCTTTGCGAGATCCACCATCATAAGCATAGTTAAAACTATGATGAATTTTCGTATCAAAGAGGACAATATCCCCTGCTTTTAAAACACCTAGTTCCGCTTTTTTTACTTTGGCAAATGAATCTTCAAAATGGTTATGTTCTTGAGTCGTCATCCCATTAATTGCATACATTTTGTAGTATCGATCTTGATACCTTTTTTTGATCTTGTGCGTTCTTCTAATAAATTTAAACGGACCATCATTCTCTTTCATGTCTTCTAAAATAACCATCACCTTGAATTGATCACTCAAGTTATCAATATGCCACAAATCATTATTTCGATAGTAATCTGGTGCAAAAAAATGTTCAACAATCGCCGCTGAAGGCTCAACATGATCGAGACGAAGATAGCGTGCGACTATTTCATTGATACGCGTATCTTTATAAAACTGATTTTGTATCTCAGAAGGCATATGTTTTTTGGGTGAAAAAATGACTCTTTTTCGACCATCGTACGTTGAACCTATCGCTATATTTTTTTCTGCTGAAGTCTCAAAATAAAACCGATTTCTAAGTGCTTTTTGTTCTTGCTCTGGTGTAAGTGGCGGCAACGCGTCAAATTCATGATTCCAAAGTTTCACTAATGTTTGAACTTCTTGTGAAGTCAAAAAATTTTCAATAATATAAATTCCATCTTTATCCAAAGCTTTAGTAATAGGATCAATGGAACAAGGAGCTTTTTCCAAATGTTTTTTATCCATAAATTTCCAAAGTGACCAGAATAATGAGGGATAAGATTGCAATAAAAATTTAATATCAGCACCATTACTACCAAAAAGTGACTCTTTGACATTGTGTGATTCTTGCACTTTGAGAATCTCTTTTTTTAACAACGTTTCAATTTCTTCTAAATTTTTATCGGGTCGCTTTAACAAATCATTAAACATAACCTCTCCTTTTGAATTTAAAGAAAAATACTCACTATTTTATCATAATCAGTATTATCGTGATACGCTTTCCACTTCGTCTCATCCGAACAAGAGCAAAATATGATTTTAGTATAATCGTCCAATTTTGCTAAATTATTCAATTCTATTAAGCATTTAACACTCTTTTCCGCGTGTAAAGCACCTATTAACTTAGCCAAAAAGCTAGTGCTCTCACCAATCAGTACAATTCTTTGAGTGTTAGCTAATTGATATTTTAAAAGTTGCACTAACGCATTTGACTGCACTTTAAAATATTCCCAATCAAATCCACTTGTGGATAATGTGTCATGAAAAGAAAATACTTTCTCTTTCGAAATACCCATCACTTCTTTTAACATGCTGCTTATCGTAGTTTCATGATTAATGGCCGTTATTAAAATCCTATCAAAATCTAAATTCAAAATACTTTCGGGCGTTTTAATAACTACGTCTTGATATGCCCCTGTGTACTGATCTATGATGGTGTTTTTTTTGTGGATATACCCACTGGCAAAAAGTATTTTGGCAAAATCAGAGAACCCATAAAAGATCAATGTCTCATCTTCTTTAATAATCTTTTGCAGCAATGTAGACAGTTTTTCAACCGCCAAGAGATACGCATCAATATTGGTAAAATTGACACTTTTCCTTAATGGATGGTACGAGTATAAACTTTGAATCACATGTGGATGGGTATAAGGAATACTATCAAGAATCTGCTCCGTAAATTGTGCAGCTCCGGTGTGTGATAAATGGTAATCATCGTAAAAATGGTGGTATTCTAATCCAAAATCATCTCCAAACAAACTTCCAAGGAGGGTTATTTTGCCTAAGTGGATACGTAATTTTTCAACTAAAATGGCATCATATTCTCCACACTCTTTTTTATACCCATATCCCCATGAATACGAAGGAGATAATACAAAATAGACTGTTTTACCCTCAGATTCAAAACAATCTTTTAATTGTTTTAAATACATAATTGACCAATTAGAAGGGGGGAACATCGTAAGAGGCTCAAAAACATTCTGTTTAAGATTTGTCGATTCCAAACATTTAAACGTTTTGTGTATCCGTGGTTCATACCCAAAAAAAACTTTACTCGGAAATTTAAAAACCAACGATTTAAAAAAAAGGAAAAAAGGAAAAATAATGGGGTATTTTATATCGGGGTGATATTTTTTCATATAACTTTGGTGATGTGTAAAAAAATATCGCCACTGAGCCCAAGACAAAAATTGTCGCTCATAAAGCATATACGGGTAAAATTTTTCTCCCAAAATATGAGGATCCAATCCAATAAAAATAGTATGTGCTTTTTGAAATATCGTTTTATTTTTTTGATACGTCCGAAACATGGCAAAAGGACCAGCAGAACTTTCACCAAAATTCATCACATCGCCTTCTTCAAGCGCATACCTAGATACTACGATTTTTGGAATTAGATGAACTTTGGCAAAACTACTGCCTAGAAAAATAATCTTTGGCTTTTTTCTTATTTTTTGTGCCCAATGAGCATAGTTGTATAAATGTGTCCATAATGCAATCGGCTGTATGATCCCTACTTTAAAGCCCAGAAGCAAGAAGAGATATCCAGCCGCTAGGACACATACCATAACGCATTATCCATAGCGTACAAGATATTTTTGCAAATATTCAATACAAAAAGCTTTATACTTTTCATTCGTAAGAAGGTATTTTAATTTATAATCAACTAAATAATCAAAATACAGCACCTCATCGTTAAAAAGATTTGAAGTTTTGCAGAGTGCTAAGGCATGATATTCAAAAATGTTAAAATAATTAAAGTTATTCTCTTGAATTTCAGATTGACTAAATCCGAAATATTCAGGATGACTCAATAATGGATGTCCCGTCTTTTTGATTTGTTCATTTAAGGCTTTAATTTTCATCTTTTTATACGTTTTATTAAAGACCATTGTGAAAATATGGCTACAGTATTTTTGTATGATTGACACTAACTCAGGGGTCTCTTTTTGAACATTATGCAGATAAATATCCATATATTGAACCATTTTATATATGGATCCTACGAGAACAAATTTGACATTTCTTACATTTGAAAAAATTGTTTGTGCTAATTGCATATCCATCTCATTTAAACAGCACGCATTGATACATAGATCATATTTATTTGCAATACGATGAATGAACGCAATAAATTCTTTATCTTCAAGATTTTTCTTAACTGCTGCAAATCCTATAGTATCTTTACAATAGAGATCTTTCATTTTTGCGACATCAATAGGCGCTCCAAGGCTATCATAAAACGTATATTCTAAATAATGTTTATCTTCACGATCGACTACATGAACAAAAGCAGAAGGTAGTATTTCCTGTGTATCTGCTCGCGTAAACATAATCCTATCAGATTTCCCAACATATTCATCAGGAACATCGTATAAAATCCCTCGCATATCGGCATCAAAAACACGCCCATTGTGAGCTTTCATCTCTTTACATGTAATCGTATCGATTTTTGTATCATTAAACCAAACATCGATTTCATGCACCGTATGAATCAAGGCTCGCCCTTTACCATAATCCATCGTTTTAACAATAGCATCAATACACCCTGCCAATGAAAAAAGCCATCCTTTGTACACAGAGAGAAGATCAACCATCTTTTGATAGTGTGATGCTTCATCAGGGGCATACCGCACTTCGATTGGTGCGATCGTGATCTCTTGAACCAGCATCATAGACTGAGCAATATGCCAGATCACTTGATCAAAAATCTCCTCTTTACGCTTCGCTCTTATTTCTTCAATGGCTTCCAATAAATCGCGCATCGTCTCCGTAGTCACTTCGTGCTTAGCCTCTAAGGAATCACATGTGTGTGCTACTTTTAAAAAAAGCGTTTCCACCTCATGTTGTGTTGCGTGAAGATATGCCTCGATGGACGTGACTTTATCCACGACATTTTGGGTAATCGCCACAATGTCTTTTGGAGAAACGTGAGAAAGTTTTACAGCCCTTTTTGGACTTTTTTGTTTTACATGTAAAGAGAGTGCTTTTTCAAAAGGAAGCTCAATAGCCCCAAAAATACGTGCTCCGCCTTCGGTGGCATTGATCGTCTCCATGCGTGCTTTGGCTTCAGCAATATCTTTTTCAAAAAATCCTCGAAACATATTCCAAATTGCTGTTGTCTTAACTTTGCCTTCTCCACCGTATGCCACGGTCCAGCCATCAATCTCGCTCTGTTTGACATTATCTTCACCAAAGACATGTCCACTCGCATGGCTTTTACCATCCTTTCCATACGCCAAATCTTGCCCGATAAGAATGCACGTTTTAAAATGACTATGAAAAATGAGTTCATACGCCATATTCGCAGCACTCATACCGATGCCAATGTATCCCCACTCTTTAGGCCCTGTGACGCGCATATAGCCTAAAGGGCGCAAACTGATGATCACATCGCTACTGTGCACACTGTCGATCACTTCAGCATGTTGCAATGAACTAAGCACCGTTATGACACCCTTCATTGCCTCTTTGGGCGTCTCTTGAAAAAAACGACTGGTAAGCGCCACGCGTTCTATTGAGGTAACAACATCGGGCTTAATCCCATGTTTGCTTAAGATCGGTAAACTCGCATCGACGGCAAATATCCGCACATACGGAGCAATTTTTTTAAGATGAGGAAGTTGTTTTGCAAGCGAAGGACCCGTGGATACAAGCACAGCAACATCCGTCGTACCTACTTTTTTGATTAGGTCAAAAAGAGGTGGGGTATGTGGAATGGAGGGAAGATTGGTCATATGATGTTTAAGTCCGATCAAGGCATCTGTCGTATCATTCCCAGCCAAGACAACGGCATGATGGATAGTTTCGATAAACAGATGATTGCTACGATGAATCAATTCGTTAAACTCCTCATAAAAAGGAGTCATTACATGTAAATAGTACACTTTAGCATACCGCTGTTGCTCAAGTTCTTTAAAGAGTGGCGCAATGGATGGAAAATCCAGTTGATCTTGCGCTAAGATCACCAAACGTCCTTCACGTATCTCTTGTGTAAAATCAATCATATGCAACACAATATAAGCAATCTGAGGATCAGGTTCAATGACTACAATGCGTTTAAGACGCTGATTTGAGAGTAAATATTTCAACAACACACCATTTCCTAAACCAAAAAAATAGAAATAGGGGTACTCTTGAAATACTTCAAAAGAAGCCATTTGCGCAGCAATCGCTACGTTAGGAGCGGTGTCATAAAGTGGTTTAAACAACGTTGTATGCACAAGGTTGAGACTCTCTATGCTATTTTCATCCATGAAAACTTCGTAATGAAGGGGCGTCTCTTCTAAAGGCAACATCGAAGCAAACAGTGGATTGATCTGTTGCAAAGCTGAAAAATTAATTTCGTAAAAAGACATTCAAACCCTTTGTTATAATAATGGATAAAACCCCTATCGTGCATACCTAACGCATTAAAGCAAAAACCATGCCGATAAAGCATAAAAAAAGGGGTTAGTGAGTTACCTCACCAACCCCTGAACGTATCTAAAGCCGCTACGCAACCTTAGGCACTGTTACTATTGTAACAATGTCATAACGTTTTGTTGAGCAGCGTTTGCTTGACTCAACGCATAACTTCCTGATTGCGCAAGAATGTTATATTTTGAGTAGTTAGCAGATTCTGTTGCAAAGTCAACGTCACGGATTTGAGATTCCGCGGATGTAACGTTTACTTGAGTTACAGAGATGTTACTGATCGTTGATTCCAATTGATTTTGAACAGAACCGATATTTGCACGAATGCTATCAAGTGACTCTTGTGCTGTTTGAGCAATTTTGATCATCGCTTGTGCGCCTGCATACGTTGTAACACCCGCACCGATATCATCGCCTGCCCCAACAGCATTGCTATTGGTAAAGGCACCCATAGCTTCAGCCACAGCAGAGCTGATCGTACCCATCATATCTTTAAGACCAACACTTTTTTGGTTTGCAGAAGTATCAACAGTGACAGATCCAGTTATTGTAGTAGAATAATTAATATCAGCTGCACCTGATTTTGTCAATGTTAAACGACCCGCATAGGTACTATCGGCAACATGACCTTGCGCAGTAAGTCCTGCGACGTCTATCGCACGACCATCGCTTGAGGTAAGCTCTAAGGCACCCTCAGAGTTGACGCTAGCACTTACACCCGTTGTTGCAGAGTATTGATTGATCGCATCAACTAGCGTACCGCTACTATCGTTCGCTTTAACATCAAGAGAAGAGGCAATCGTAACACCATTAATCGTGATCGTACCTGTCGTACCTGAAGTAACCGCAGCAGTACCTGTTTGTGTCAAACTCCAACTTGCACTGACACCTGTTGCATCGGTACTTTTATTGATCTCAGCCGCCAATGCACCTACACCTGTTCCTGCACTGGTACTGATAACAACGGAAGAAAGCGTAATGTCTGCACCCGATGCTGATGAGAAGGTCATCGTCACTTTACCCGTACCAGTCATCATCTCAGTCGTTTCAAAACGCGTTTGACCGATTTTATCAGAACTCGTTGCACCGATACTCATACTGATGGTTTGGTTCGCATACGCACCGATTTGGAACTCCGCGTTCGTAAAGTTACCTGAAAGCAAGCTTTTACCGTTGTACGAAGTGGTAGAAGCGATGTTGTCAAGTTCTTCCATCAAAGAAGCGATGTCTGATTGAAGGGCTTTACGAGAACTTGTACTTTGACCATCTTGCGCCGCTTGGGTTGCTTTGGTTTTGATGGTATCAAGAATGCTAATTTGCTCATCCATCGCACCATCCGCAATTTGAGCGATAGATACACCATCGTTCGCATTAGAGATTGCTTGGCTAAGAGAATTAGCTTGTGAACGAAGAGAGTCAGCAATGGACATACCTGATGCATCATCAGCTGCAGAGTTGATTCTCAAACCTGAAGACAATTTAGCGAGTGAATCGCTCAAACTGTTACTTGTTTTGTTAAGGCTGGTTTGCGCAGCAAGCGCTGCAACGTTTGTGTTAATACGGAAACTCATGATAAATCCTTTTATCTTTAGGTATTTCGCGGGCGTCCTTGCCTTTGATGAAAACAAGATCGGAGTCTGACAAAAAAACTTTAACATCACCTGCTATTTTTAAAAAGATTTTTTTTAGATAGAATACACAAAAATGTTTACATGTAAAGATGGAAAAGAATTGAAAAATCTCATTATTGTCGAATCCCCGACTAAAGCAAAAACGATTAAGAATTTTTTAGGTAAAGAGTATACTGTTGTTGCTTCCAAAGGACATATCCGCGATCTTCCCAAAAGCAGTTTTGGCATCAAGATCGACAACCAAACCTTTACCCCAGAGTACCGCATCCCCAAAGATCATGCGGTGGTGGTTAAAGAGATCAAAGATCTTGCCAAAGTTGCGGATCAAGTCTATATCGCGACCGATGAGGACCGCGAGGGTGAGGCGATTGGTTTTCATATCGCTACTGCCATTGGTAAAGACCCTCAGTCGCTTCCACGCATCGTTTTTCATGAGATTACCAAAACGGCGATCACGCATGCACTTGAAAATCCTAGGGTTTTAGATGTAAGCAGTATCAATGCCCAACAAGCAAGGCGCTTGCTAGATCGCATCGTGGGCTACAAGCTCTCTCCACTCCTCTCTTCCAAAATCCAAAAAGGACTTAGTGCAGGGCGCGTTCAATCGTCCAGCCTTAAAATCATCGTCGATCGTGAAAAAGAGATAAGAGCGTTTGTTGCCGAAGAGTTTTGGAGTATCGATGCGCTGTTTAACACAACCATTGAATCCTCTTTGGTCGAGTTTGAAGGTGAAAAAATCGATAAAATGACGATCAGCAATGGTGAGCGTGCCCACGCGATCAAAGAAAAACTGCTTAAAGAAGCGTTTAAAGTAGCCCTCTTAGAGAAAAAAGAGCGTGAAAGTTCCCCAAGTCCTGCTTTTATGACATCCACGCTTCAACAAAGTGCCTCCAGTAGTTTAGGATTTTCGCCTAAAAAAAGTATGATGATCGCGCAAACCTTGTACGAAGGTGTCAAGACGCATCAAGGGGTTATGGGTGTCATTACGTATATGCGAACCGACTCTTTGAACATCTCCAAAGAGGCAATCGAAGCGGCGCGTGATCAGATCAAACAAAACTATGGCGATGCGTATCTGCCTGAAAAACCACGTTTTTATGCCAACAAATCTAAAAGTGCCCAAGAGGCGCACGAAGCGATTCGTCCGACCATTTTAGAGTTTACCCCTAAAATTGCACAAGAGTATCTCAAACCCGATGAGCTCAAACTCTATACACTGATCTACAACCGCTTTTTAGCGTCTCAAATGAACAATGCACGTTTTGAATCCCAAACGCTGATGTTTGAAAGCAACAGTGGAAAGTTCAAAGCCAGCGGTCGCAAGCTCCTTTTTGATGGTTTCTATAAAGTGTATGGCGATAATGACAAAGATAAGCTTTTGCCAGATCTCGCCCTTGGACAAGAGGTTAAACTCTCTAAAATTGATGCGAATCAGCACTTTACCGAGCCCCCATCACGCTACTCAGAAGCGAGTCTCATTAAAAAACTAGAAGGTCTTGGCATTGGTCGTCCCTCAACCTATGCACCCACCATCTCGGTTTTAACGGCGCGTGATTACATTACGATTGAGAAAAAGCAGATCATTCCCACCGAAATTGCCTTTCAAGTGACCGAGCTTTTAGAAAAGCATTTCCCCCAAATCGTTGACTCCTCGTTTACCTCTAACATGGAAGAGAGACTCGACCTCATTGCGGAAGACAAAGAGGATTGGCAGGCGATTTTATGGGAATTTTATGAGCCTTTTGAAGCACAAGTCGCCAAAGGCAAAACGGACATCGAAAGCCAAAAAGTGGTCGTTTTTACGGGTGAAATGTGTCCAGAGTGTGGTAAAGAACTCGTCAGACGCAAAGGGCGTTTTGGAGAGTTTATCGCATGCAGTACCTATCCTACATGTAAATACACCCAAAACCTTAAAAAAGTGAGTGAAAGTGCTCCTAAGGAGAAAATAACCCTTGCCGTTCCTTGTCCAGAATGCGGAGGACCGATCTTAGAGCGCAGTTCTCGCAGAGGTAAATTCTTTGGTTGCGGTAACTATCCAAAATGTAAATTTATCTCTAACCACGAACCAACAGAGAAAAAATGCCCTGAATGCGGCTACATTATGGCAAAACGAGAGTTGCGTAAAAAAGAGATTTTTGAATGTATCAAATGCAAACACAAAGTTGACGCGTAAGCCGTTTTCAAAGATAAACCCCCACGCACCCTTGGTGCTTGACTGCGTGCAACCTCATTGGTACGCAGTCTAAACTTTACATGTAAGGAATCTTCACCTATGAAAAAATCAATTTTTTTATGTTCTATTTGCAATATCTCCAGTGGAAGCTGCGCCGAGGATTGTGGATTTTGCACGCAAAGTGCGCACCATCATGCCGATATTGAACGTTACAAATATAAACCCGTAGAGCAAATTGTCTTTGAAGCACAAAGTGCTGCAAGCAATGGCGCTTTAGGATTTTGCCTCGTCACCTCAGGTCTGGGATTGGATGAGAAAAAACTCTCCTTTGTCTGCGAAGCGGCACGCGCTGTACGCTCAGTTCTACCTGAGATTCACCTCATTGCCTGTAATGGTATGGCAAATGTTGAGCAACTTCGCGCCCTTAAAGAAGCTGGCGTCAACTCGTACAACCACAACCTTGAGAGCTCTCAAGCGTTTTATAAGGCGATCTGCACGACGCATACATGGGAAAGTCGGTATGAAACCTGTTTACATGTAAAAGAATCAGGGCTCTTCTTGTGCAGTGGTGGCATCTTTGGTTTAGGTGAAAGCAAAGAAGATCGCGCTTCGTTTATACAAAGTGTCAAATCACTGAACCCTGAGACGATGCCACTGAATTTTTACATCCAAAACCCCGCACTTCCCCTCAAAGCCAACCCACTGAGTGAAGCAGAAGCGTTAGACATTATTACCCAAGTAAGAGCAGCGCTGCCAAACACCAGACTGATGGTTGCAGGAGGGCGAGAGACTACGTTTGTAAGCCCTGATTGCGATATATTTGCAGCAGGTGCTGATGCTATTGTGATTGGTGACTATCTGACCACCAAAGGTGAGCTTCCTAAAAAAGATCGCGAGATGATCACACGATTAGGATACGACATTGCGATAAGCTGTCACGCGTAGCAGATGTACTGCTACGCTCTACCTAAAACTTTCAAACTAACTTCTATACTATTCTTCTCTCTAATATAATAACGCTTACAATTTATGAAGCATGCAAAACAAAATTTGATATACTATTTTATTACGAATAAAGGATGCCTATGAGTAAAGAGACCGTTACCCTTATCGACAATCGTACGGGCACAGAGTATGAATTTCCGATCCTTAAGTCAACACTAGGACCTGATGTTGTAGATATTTCTACATTCTATGGTAACACAGGGATGTTTACGCTTGATCGCGGCTTTACCTCTACGGCAAGCTGTAGGTCACGGATTACCTACATTGATGGGGACCTTGGTAAGTTGATGTACCGCGGTTACGACATCGCCTATTTGGCAACTAAAAAGTCGTTTTTAGATACCGCTTTTTTACTGCTGCATAAAGAGCTTCCCAATAAAGATGAGTATAAAAACTTTTTACTAGAGCTTAAAAAGCGCTCTTTTATTCATGAAAGTATGCGTAAACTCTTTGATGCGTTTCCTGATAATGCCCATCCAATGGCGATTCTCTCCGCGGCAGTTTCAGCGCTTTCAACCTTCTATTTTGATCACCTCGATATGGACTCACCCGATCAAGCCAAAGAGATGGCACACCGCATCATTGCAAAAATACCAACGATAGCGGCTTTTTCATACCGCTATTCTCAAGGTTTGCCGATTATCTATCCTGACTTAGACAAAGGCTTTACGGAGAACTTTTTATACATGATCCGAGGCTATCCTCATCACCATATTGACCTCAAACCAATTGAAGTCAAAGCACTGGATACGATCTTTACCCTGCATGCAGACCATGAGCAAAATGCTTCGACCACCGCTGTTCGTGTCGTCGCATCGACGCATGCACATCCGTATGCGGCCATTTCAGCGGGTATTGGTGCTCTTTGGGGAAGAGCGCATGGAGGCGCTAACGAGTCGGTGATTCGTCAACTTGAGCTCATTGGCAGTGTTGAAAATGTGGATAAATATATCGCAAAAGCGAAAGATCCTAATGATCCATTTAGATTGATGGGCTTTGGTCATAGAGTCTATAAAAACTTTGACCCACGTGCAACGATTTTGAAAAATCTTCAAAAACAGTTGGTCAATGATCTCTCTATCAACAGCGAATTGATGGAAGTGGCACACCGAATTGAAGAGATTGCGCTCAATGATGAGTACTTCATCAAACGTAAACTCTACCCCAATATCGACTTTTATTCAGGGCTTATTTTGCAAGCGCTTAAAATCCCTAAAGAGATGTTTGCCGTGATCTTTGTGATTGGGCGAACACCTGGGTGGATCGCACAATGGCTTGAACTGAAAGAACAACCCGATATGAAGATTGCACGTCCTCGCCAACACTATCTTGGACCGCTTGAGCGTACGCCTAAATACGATCTCTAACACCCGTTTACATGTAAGGATTTGTCCTTACATGTAAGACCTTTTTCCTACTTCAATTTAACGATATATCCACCATTAAATGCTTGCAAATCATAACGATAATGCCCATCGAGTAAGAGTGCAATGCGGTAAAATCCATCGTGACTTCCCAGTGTTGCAGAGACAAAAGGCGCTTGGTTAAACACTAAATTTTTCGTTCCATACGCATTGACTTTTTTAAAATCAATCACGACTTTATAAGGATCCGCAATGAGAAAATCTCGGATTTTACTCTCTTTGGTAAAAATAGTGATCTCGTTTTGATGGATAAAAAAGGAGAGATCTTCATTTAACTTAAAGGTGTTACCAGTGTTTGCACTAACCTTTGTTGTGGGTTTTTCTTCTTTAAGAAGCGGTGCAGGGGGAAGATCTTTTTTCTCAATTGACGGGGGTGTCACAACTGGTACACTCGGTTTAGACGCATTGGTTTCGGTTTTTTGACTTAATAGAAGCGGTAAATGCCAATCAACATTCTGCTCAACCGCAACAATCTCTTCACTGATAGATCCATCTAAATTTTGAAAGGTCACCGAAGCACTTTTTAAAATACGTGCACTACTAGGAAGGGTGAGTGTGGTACTTTTGAAGTCTGTTAATTCGTCTTTAATTTGCGTGGTTTTCCCTACCGTTTGAGGAGACATGCTTGTCTCAAAAGGATTTTCTCTCGCCTCTAATATCATTGCAAGAGATAGAAAAAGCCAAAGAATCTTCTGCATCTGCTCTCCTTAATTATCGATCAGGGTCCAATTGTCGCAATTCAAAGTACTCTTTTTGTAACACAGCGTTCTCATCTTTGAGACTTTTGATTTTTGAAGTTAACGTGTCTTTGTCGGCTTGGAGATTTAAAAGCACATCGAGTGAGCTTTTTCCAAACAGAACATCTCCGATATACAATCCAAAGCCAACAACCAAAACCACTAACGATAAAATTTTGAGATAAAAGAGAGCAGATCTTCCGCTCTCTTCGGCTTCATCGTCAAATTCGTCTAAAACATCACTCATTGAGCAAAGAGTTGTTTTCCTATGTACTCACCCAATTCAAGCTCTTTATCGATCTCTAATAAGCGGTTGTATTTAGCGGTTCGTTCACCTCTGGCTGTTGCACCTGTTTTGATTTCACCGGTGTTAAGCGCTACCGCAAAATCAGCGATAAACGCATCTTCGCTCTCACCACTTCTATGACTCATCACACATTTGTAGTTGTTACGTTGTGCAAGACGGACGGTTCGCATGGTTTCACTTACCGTTCCAATTTGATTGGGTTTAATCAAAATGGCATTACCAATGCCTTTCGCAATACCTTCGCCTAAGATTTTCTCATTCGTTACAAAGAGATCGTCACCAACCAATTGAATTTTTGAACCCAATTTTTCGGTTAGAAGTTTCCAGCCATCCCAGTCATCTTCACTCAATCCATCTTCGATCGAAACAATCGGGTATTTTACGCAAAGGTTCTCATAGTAAGCAACCAGCTCAGCACTGCTCAGCGTTCTTTTTTCAGAATCAAGCTTATAACCACCCTCGCACACAAGCTCACTACTGGCAACATCCAGTGCAATGGCAATATCAATGCCCGGTTTATACCCCGCTTTTTCAATCGCTTGCATAATCACTTTAATCGGTTCTTCATTGTCTTTGAGGTTTGGTGCAAAACCACCCTCATCACCAAGCGCTGTGCTCTCACCCATGCCTGCAATGATTTTTTTCAACTGATGATAGACTTCAACACACGATCTAAGTGCTTCAGAAAAATTCTCAAAATTAAGCGGCATAATCATGTACTCTTGAAAATCAACGCTGTTATTCGCGTGGCTTCCACCATTGATGATGTTAAACATAGGTGTTGGAAGTGTCATCGCATTGCTTCCACCAAGGTAACGGTAGAGCGGAATGCCAAGGCTCATAGCAGATGCGCGTGCAACCGCCATAGAGACACCAAGGACGGCATTGGCACCTAAGCGTCCATAATTTTCCGTTCCATCAAGATTTTTCATCGTCTCATCGATCAACGCTTGATTAAAGGGACTAAGGCCAATGAGTTCATCTGAAATTTCTGTATTCACATTTTCACACGCTTTAAGGACACCTTTGCCCATATAGCGACTGTCACTATCTCTTAATTCTAACGCTTCTCGTTTGCCCGTACTTGCACCACTGGGTACGATTGCAGTGGCAACGGTTCCATCGCTTAGGGTTACTTTGGCGCGTACCGTTGGATTGCCACGACTATCGAGTACTTCGTCTGCTGCAATATCTTCGATATAGATCATTCATCTTCCTTTATCTCATCGGCACCACACGTCATAACCATCGCATTACCACCGATTGCTTGTTTGATTTTCTCTTCAATTTCTAACGCTAGCTCTTTATTCTCTTTTAAAAATGCTTTTACATTCTCGCGACCTTGCCCCAATTTTGTCTCATTGTAACTAAACCAAGCGCCGCTTTTATCGATGATGTCCAACTTGACACCGTAATCGACCATTTCGCCCTCTTTTGAAATACCTTCGCCGAACATAATATCAAACTCTGCTTGACGAAACGGAGGGGCTACTTTATTTTTAATAACTTTGGCTTTGACTCTGTTACCAATCTGCTCTTCACCTTGCTTCAACGTCGCGATTTTACGGACATCAATACGCACCGAAGCGTAAAATTTAAGCGCATTTCCACCGGTGGTTGTTTCAGGTGAGCCATAGCCCATCGTGCCGATTTTCATACGAATTTGGTTGATAAAAATAACCGTCGTATTCATTTTATGCACGACTGCGGTGAGTTTGCGAAGGGCTTGACTCATGAGTCTTGCTTGAACGCCCATGTGCGAATCGCCCATATCGCCTTCAATCTCACTCTTCGGGGTCAATGCCGCTACGGAGTCGATAACGATCACATCTACCGCGCCACTGCGTGCGAGTGTCTCCACAATATCAAGGGCTTGTTCACCAAAATCGGGTTGCGAAACCAAAAGGTTCTCGATGTCTACGCCCAAATTGCCTGCATATTTCACATCCAGCGCATGTTCAGCATCCACAAACGCACAAATACTTCCTTTTGATTGCGCTTCTGCAATGATTTGAAGCGATAATGTCGTTTTTCCTGAACTCTCTGGTCCATAAATCTCAATAATACGACCTTGTGGAATACCACCAATGCCAAGGGCAAGATCCAGTCCAATCGAACCCGTGCTAATAGAGGCAATGGGTTCAACCACTTTATCGCCTAATCTTACCAGTGCCCCTTTTCCAAACGCTTTGTCGATCTGTTTGATCGCAAGATCAAGTGCTTTTCTCTTATTTTCATCGATTTGCATTGTACTACCTCTTTTATAGTGTTATTATTTTATCATTTTGAGCTTGAAAAAGCCCTTTGAAGCAATTCTATACGATTTTTGCAAAAGCGGTTCAAAATATTTCAATATGGAATATGTTAGAATAATCCTAACTCTTTTGCAAGGATGCTTTTGAAAACCTTAACTGTAGCACATTCGCCCGATGCTGATGATATTTTTATGTATTATGCCATTAAATTTGGCTGGGTGAGCACTCCTGATGTGACCTTTGAAAACCTCGCTTTAGACATTGAAACACTCAATGTGGAAGCGCTGAAAAACAGTTATGACATCACCGCGATTAGCTTTGCGCTTTACCCTAAAATTCGCAGTGAATACGCACTGTTACGCACGGCGGTTAGCTTTGGAGAAGGCTATGGTCCCAAACTGGTGAAGCAAAAAGAGACTAAACTCAAACGCAATTTTAAAGTCGCTCTGAGTGGAACCCATACGACCAATGCGCTTTTATTTAAAATCGCCTATCCTGAAGCGCGCATCGTCTATAAAAACTTTTTAGAGATCGAGCAAGCGGTACTGGAAGGCGAAGTGGACGCGGGGGTTTTGATTCATGAGAGTATCCTCAATTTTAGCGATGAACTGGTCGTAGAGCGAGAACTCTGGGACATCTGGAAAGAGCTGTGTAAAGAGGAGCTTCCGTTGCCACTTGGCGGTATGGCGCTTCGTCGTTCGATGCCCATTTCGCGAGCGATTGTCTGTGAATACGCACTCATTCAAGCCGTAGATGTGGCACACACGCACCAAGGGCTTCTCTCTAAAATGTTGCTTGAGCGAAACCTCGTTCGAGTCGACCAAGCAACATTGAAAAAATACCTTGGACTTTATGCCAACGAACACTCCATCGAGATGAACGATCTTCAGTACCAAGCGATTGACACGCTCTTTGAGATCGGCTTTAAACATGGCTTTTACGACCAATCCATCAAGGCACGTGACTATCTTATTCCCAAAGAATACACCGCGTTGAGGAATAGCTGATATGGAAGCAAAACTCATTGGTCTTGGCGTTGAAACGTTTAAAATAGCCCTGCTTCTTTCTATGCCGATGCTAATGGCAGGACTTGTTGCAGGTCTGGCGATTAGTATTTTTCAAGCCGTAACGCAAATCAATGAATCCACGCTGAGCTTTGTACCCAAAATTCTTATCACCATTGTCGTTGCCATTTTGACCATGCCGTGGATGATGAACATGATGATCGAGTTTACCACTCGCATGATTGATATGATCCCTTCGTTTATCTTTTAAATGACAAAATCTGTTAATTTTTCGACCTATTCAAGCATCAAAATTGGTCCAACCCTCGATGTTTTACTGCTAGATTCTCTGATGCCTCTGCCTTTGGGCTACCGCCTGATTGGAGGTGCAAACAACCTTCTGATAAGCCCTACACCGCCACCCCTTGCGATGCTAGACAAATGTTTTGACTTCATTCGTTTAGAAGAAAACAGTTTACATGTAGGCGGTGCGACGCCCAGTGGAAAGATGCTCTCGTTTGCTAAAAAACACGATCTCTCGGGCTTCGAGCTGATGCAAAAACTCCCCGGCACGCTAGGAGGCATGGTCGCGATGAACGCAGGACTCAAAGAGTGGGAAATTTTCAACCACCTCATCGCGATTCGAACCGAACAAGGCTGGATTCCAAAATCACAGATAGAGCACGGCTACCGCTTCGCTAAACTAGAGGGCATTGTCTATGAAGCCACCTTTACATGTAAAAAGGGTTTTGATGAAAATCTGCTAGCAATGTTCAAACAAATGCGCGACAATCAACCCAAAGAGCCCAGTGCCGGAAGCTGTTTCAAAAACCCTGTGGGACACTATGCTGGCAAACTCATCGAAGAGGCAGGATTTAAAGGCAAAAAAGTTGGTGCGATGATGTTTAGCCCTGTGCACGCCAACTTCTTGGTCAATCTTGGAGGCGGAACGTATGAGCAAGCGAGCGAGCTGATTGCATCGGTAAAAGAAGCAGTTTTAAAGCGCTTTGAAGTCGTACTAGAAGAAGAGATTATGATTCTCTAGCGTTACATGTAAAGCTTGTTTAATAAAAAATATCTTTCGATGAACTACGCACTTTCAAATCGGCGACGGTAACAAAAGCGCCTTTATGATAGGCTTCCACAGCACAGCGTCCTATCATCGCGGCATTATCGGAGCAAAATTCCATCTTCGCGGTGTGCAGTTTGGCTTTTTTGGAGGCGCAAAAAGCTTCAAGTTCACGGCGTAAGTAGAGATTGGCACTCGCCCCTCCAACGACACCAAAATGTTCTACGTTGCGCTCTTTATACGCTTTTTTGATCTTTTGCATCAGATGTGCCACCGCGACGCGTTGAAACGAAGCACAGATGTCGCAAAGAGTTTGCTCATCCAAATTTCCGTGTGCTTCAATGCAGAGTCTCACTTGGTTTTTAAGCCCTGAATAGCTAAAGGCAAGCAACGACGAAGAGGTGCCTTGCAGTGGAATCGTAAAATCAAACCGTTTGGCATCGCCTCTTTTGGCATAGCTTTCGATGATAGCGCCTGCAGGATACGGTAGTCCCAGCATTTTGCCGACTTTGTCAAAACTCTCGCCAAAGCTGTCATCCATCGTTGTGGCAAGCAGTGTTATCTCTTCCAAACTCTTTACATGTAAAAGCTGTGTGTGTCCGCCAGAGACCAGTAAAACATCCATTGGGAACAGTGTTTCAGCCTCGATAAACAAAGAGCAGATATGCCCTTTAAGATGGTTAATGCCCAACAGTGGCAGATCCAGTGCAACACTGAGCGCTTTTGCCATACTGACACCCTCAACGAGTGTCACGGAGAGTCCCGGCTCGTTCGTGACCGCAATGGCTTTGAGCTCGTTAAAATAAGGCTTTGCCTCTTCCAGTATCTTGGGCAGTGTTACCGCATGCAGACGGGCAGCCAGTTCAGGAACCACGCCACCGTACTGGGCATGTTCTGCATCTTGGGAGATTTTTTTATGAAACAGAAGCTGTTTATCACTAAGTCTTGTAATGGCAATTGAGCTATCATCGCAGCTGCTTTCAATGCTTAAAATCATCTAGACAATCTTCACGTGCCACGGCTCAAATCTGACACCATCGCCATTGCCGATGGTGTAGCGTGTTGAGACATAGGAGAGTTTTTGCAAATTCCAAAACTCCTCCGTACGGGCAAAATTCGCCGTAAAATTTTGATGTCCCCACCCCTTTTTCCCCACGTCAAAATCGCCCACAGAGTGGTAAGAGAAGCCTGGTGGAACAAGTGAGCGCGATGCCATGGTGATGTTGCCATTTTCTCGTTTGATTTTGTCCAAATGAAGACTCATCTGTTTGATCACACTGCGCACACCTGAGGTTAAAACAAGGGTCGGTCCAATATCTTTCATCAAACGAAGCAAAAGCTCTTGAGAGATGTCACGGTAAACATAATGCCCCGTACCTTCTATCTTGATCACATCTTTCTCTTCAATCGTATCGCTTAAATGCGCAACCGTACGCTTACCGTAAAAGCCATAGATCACAGGATCAGTGTAAAAAACTTCCTCCATATACGCAATTTCAGCAGGCGTGAAGGCACCAATTTTAGAGAAATTTTTAGCGATTTTAAGGGTTTCATCAAAAGAGATTAGGTTGAAGTTGGCATACCCAACGGTGTGTTCCACCTTATCCAGTTTTTGGATGATGGATTCAAAGGTAGCTTTGTGTTCATTTTGAATCCAAATATCAGGATGCTTGAGCTCATCTGCTTGCGCAAGACTGCCTACAAGCGTGGCGCCCATCACTCCTAAAAAATCTCTTCGTATCATCGTTGCCCTATCTATTCATTATTCTATGTGATTATAACATGTGCGCTTGATTTTGCAATAAGAGCTCGACATCGTGCGCAGGGATCGGTTTGCTAAAGAGGTACCCTTGCATCAATTCGCACCCACTGCTGTAAATAAACTCTTTTTGCCCTTTTGTCTCCACCCCTTCTGCAAGCACCTTAAGACCAAGCCCACGACCCAGTTCAATAATGGTGCGTGCAATCGCGCGATCTGCCCCGCTCTCTTCCAAATTTTGCACAAAACTTTGATCGATTTTAAGCTTGGTAATCGGAAGCTGTTTCAGGTACGCCAACGAAGAGTGTCCTGTTCCAAAATCATCGATGGAGATGTCTACTCCCAGTTCTCGAAAACGCTTTAAAAGGGCGATGGATTTGCTGGTATCTTTCATAATAAACCGCTCCACAATCTCCATCTCAATCCACTCAGGCTTGCACCCATTCTCACGCAAACTTTGAATCATAAACGCAACCAAACCTGTAGATTCAAGCTGTTTTCCTGCAATATTAATGGCAATTTTGCCAGGATTGAGTCCTCTGTCGTACCATACTTTGAGCTGACGCATCACCTCAGTGATCACCCAATTTCCAATCTCAACGATCAATTCGCTCTCTTCAGCCACATGAATAAAATACCCAGGAGCCGTTAAACCGCGGGTAGGGTGATTCCACCGTATCAATGCTTCAAAGCCAACAATTTGCTCCGTTTGAAGGTTGACTTGGGGCTGGTAAAACACCACAAATTCATTGTTTGCCAACGCTTTTTGTAAACTTTTCTCCACTTCAAGATGCTCATTGGTCTCTTGGTTCATCTCTTGGTCAAAAAAGACGTAGCGATTACGCCCTTTGGATTTGGCTTTGTACATCGCAATATCTGCATTTTTAAGAAGCTTACTCGCTGTTTCACCATCATTGGGATAGACACTCACCCCTATACTCATCGTGATTTTAAAGCTCTCATCCCCCAGAAAAAAGGGCTCTTGGAAGGCAGCAACCAGTTTTTTAATCGCAATAAAAATATCGCTCACATCTTTACAGCCATCGAGCAAGACGATAAATTCATCTCCGCTCAGACGTGCTACCGTATCGGTCTCGCGCACACTGCTTTGCATCCGTCCTGCAATCGTTTTTAAAAGCATATCGCCGGCATCATGCCCCAACGAATCATTGACACTTTTAAATTTATCGACATCCACAAACATCACGCCAAGTACTTTGTGATCACGACTCGCTTTTTTGATCGACTGGGTGAGTCTGTCTTGCAAAAGATTGCGGTTGGGAAGCCCCGTGAGCGTATCGTGTTCGACTTGATGGATTAAGAGTTTTTTCTGCTTTTTATTCTCTTCCTCAAGCTCTTTACGCATCGTAATATCGCGCACAGAGCAGTGCTGAATCATGCCTTTGTCCATGCGAATCGTTGTCATCATCACACTGATCCAAAAGAGTGCTCCATCACACGCTCTGGCTTGCCACTCAAATTTATGCACCCCTTGTTGCGACGCTAACGCATTCATCCAGAGCGCTTTTTCATAGGAGCTTTGATCGTCGGGTTGAAATTTAGGAGAGAGGTTGGAGAGGGTGACATTGATAAGCTCTTTTTTATCGCTGGCTTTAAACATGCGCACAATGGCTTCGTTACAATCGACAAAAATACCCTCTTTGAGCAACCAAATCCCATCGGCAGACTTTTGGTACAGTGTCTCAAACACCAATTTTTGCTCGCGAATCTGTTTGTTGCTCAGCAACAGATGATTTTCATAGCGTGAAAGTACGGATCGAAGCTTCGTTGAGATGAAAAACATAACGCCCATCACGAGCAGCATAATGATCAGGGAAACGGCTAGCATATTGATAATAGTAGATTGCATTTTTGTACGTAGCAGCTGCTCCTGCTCTAAAAGCGCACTGTTCTCTTCGGAAAGATACACACCGGTTCCAATAACCCACTGAAAATTCGGTATAGGACGAATAAAAGAGATCTTGCTTCGATCCTCTGCGGTGGGATGATAAGAGGCGACATAGGTCATGAAAAACCCCTCAAGATTTCGCTTGCCGCCTTCGACAATATCTTTGATCACGGAATGCCCATTAATCACGACATTGAGTCTGTTTTTTCCCACCAGCGAGTGATCACCATGCGAGATGGTGTACCCATCGTAGTCGTACGCAAAGATATACCCGTATTCACCGTATTTGGTATTTAACAGCAGTTTTTGGGTCTCTTTTTTGATGCGCTCTCGCACTTCATCTTCATACCGACCACTGGCGACATAGATATTTAAAGGAGAAAACTGTCGTACATAGCCTATTTTAGTGCGTACATTTTCATCTCGAGGGTTTTTCCAAGGGTAAACTAAAGAGAAAGCCTCTTCTGCTTTAAGCCGCTCAATCCCCTCTTTGATAAAAAATCGACCGTTCTCATCTTGCTCATCAAGAAAATTCTTACCCTCTAACTCTTTATTGGCACCGTGCATGACACACGTTCCATCCAGCCCAAACACCACATAATACCCACTCAAATCGCTAAAAAAGCGTGTGTCTCGAAGTTTTGTTTTAATTTTTTGCAAGATCTGTTCACGGGGAAGATTAGGATTTTCGGTGTAAATATCGTTGATAATTTGATAGGCAAGATTGACAATATTTTTGATCTCGTCTTTGGCTTCACGCATCAAAAATTTTTCATTTTCATTGATATATTCTACGAGCTTATCAATGCGCTCTTGCGCTTGCGCTTTGGAACGTTTCACATACGCAATGCGTTCATTTTCAAGGGATTTTTTATACTCCGCACGCTCTGCGGTGATCACAATGATCAACGTAATTGAAAAGGTCAGCAAAATGGCAAACGCTGGCAAAAAAACAATCCATTTGGTAATATTTTGTTTCTTTAAGCTCAGCAATGCGCACTCCAGCCTGATAAGGATTATTTTATGGTTATAACTTTATCAAAATTTTCTAAAATTTTGCCTACCCTCTCCTGCCATAGCTCCCTAAAAAGCACTTTTTCCGTCTCATTTAAGGTTTTTGCGAGTAACTTTTGCATCAAAGGCGCTAAACGTGGGTCTTGTTCAATGTTTTGAGGCTCATACGCCACATCCACAAAAGCTTCGGTATCCACGCGAATGATTCTTACATGTAAAGGAATATCGGCATTAAAAACCATCAAATCGTTACGTCGATACGCACCGCCTAGCCCTTTAAATCCCCATGAATCCGTTGCCCCCGTGATCAGGGAAAACGCATTGGCGATCACACCGGTTGTGCCTTCATTTTGGCGCTCTTTAAACAATACTTTCACCGCACCTCGCTCTGGCAGGGCGTGAGGATAAAGTGCTTTTAGCCCTTCTCGCACCATCAGATACGCTCCTGCCATTGTCGGGCAGCTGTGCCCTGCACTTTTGACCACATCGCCATAGCTAAACGTGATTTTGCCCTCTTCGAAAGCACCTAAAACGTCAGAAAGTGGGTCATAGAGCGTTATAGAGTCTGTTGTATCAAAAAAAGTGGGGTATTTCATGGCTTGCTCCTTGTTATTTAGCGACGATTTTAATACAATTTAAGAACAAAATCATTGATCTAAATTGTGTAGCACGAATGTTCGTGCACAATTGATTGTGCACGAAGGAAAAGCACCAAAGGTGCGTGGGCATTCTGCCGAGCAAAACCCAGTGTTAACGTAGTCTTTAGAGCTTTGCTTTAAAGACGTATTAAGAATTGTATATAAAATGACAAAGGTGCAGGATGCAAGCATTTTGGAATGCTAAGTTTCAAACAAAAAATTTCATCTACGGGGAAGCGCCTAATAATTTTATCAAAGAAAATGCCGACCTCTTTTTAAATCTCAAAACCGTGATGTGTCTGGGCGAAGGGGAAGGGCGCAATGCCATTTTTCTTGCCGACAAAGGGCTTGAAGTCGAAGCCCTTGATATTTCCGATGTCGCCCTGCTCAAACTGCGCAGACGGGCGAAAGAAAGCTATGTGTTTGTTAAAACGCGCCACACGCTCTTGGAGTATTGGGAGCCCGATCAACGCTACGATGCCGTGGTGTGCACCTACCTTCATCTGCCCAAAGAGAGTCAAAAAATGCTGTTTGAAAAATCACTCGAAGCGCTGGCACCACATGGCTATTTTGTGGCAGAACTCTTCAGCGAGAGCCAGATTCATTTTGAAAGTGGTGGACCTAAAAATATCGCGTTGCTGTATGATCTTAACGATATTTTGGACATTGCAAAAGCACTTCCATGCAAAATTCTCAAACTCGCCCAAGAGGTCATCGTCTTAAACGAAGGCGACAAACATGTCGGACGTGCGAGTGTCATTCGCATTATTTTACAAAAGCTTGATCAGTCTCCAATCGTCCCATAGTAACGACTTCGCTCAAGATTTTCAACCCATTTGTACTCAGGATCATCGTCTAGCTTTGCCCAGTAAAGCACGCCTGAATGACGCCAAGGATCGATCAAGATGCCTGTTCGAAACGGCGCTCCTTTGGCAACCACGACGACGGAGTTGTGTTCGTTAAACTCGCCCTTATTCGCCACACCCCAACGCAGATCAAAACTGTGGTATTTGAGATTTTTCAGATGGGTGATCATATCTTCGCTCCACTCGTAGCAAAGTCCTCGCTCTTTGAGCCCCGTGTTGATCAAAAAATTATGAAAGGTTGGCGGATAAACCAACCCATAACGTTCCGCCAAGATCTGCGGATACAGCAGTGCTTCGTACGCAAACATGCGCGCCTCTTGATAGTCCACTGTGTCGCTCAACTGCGTCAGCTCATTGGTCAGTGCGGAGACGTTATTGGGCGTTACATGTAAAGCGTCTTGCTTGGCACTGCAGCCTGCAAACAGAAGCGAAACGATAAACAACAAAAGGAGCTGTTTCATGCTTTTTTGACTTTGAGTGTGAGTTTGACGATTTCACTTGGAGCCATAATACGCACCGCTGGTCCCCAATAACCTGCCCCATTGCTGACAAAAATTTGGGTCTGTTTGGAGTGCTGATACAGACCACTGAGATAGGGCTGATCCAAAAGCACCAAAAGTCCAAAAGGGAAAATCTGCCCGCCATGCGTGTGACCGCTTAGGATCAGATCGATCTTTTCGCCGTTCATCTCATGAACAAATTTTGGCTGATGAGAAAGCAAAATCGTTGGCAATTCTGGCTTTACATGTAAAAGCGCTTTGCCAAGATCAGGCGGCTCAAAATCGAAACGTTTGCCCATCATATCCATCACGCCGGCAAGGTTGATCGTATGGTTGATAACGATGGAGCGATTATCAAGCACGTGCACACCCAAAGAGCGAACATGCTCCATAATCGCGTTGACCCCGTAAAAATACTCATGATTTCCCGGCACATAGTACACGCCTAAACGGCTCTCGATGGCGCGAAGGGAGTCTAGTTTATCGCCAATTTGATTGACGGGCATATCGACTAAATCGCCGGTGATCACGACGATGTCGGCATCCAGCGCATTGATCTGCTGCACCACCGCGTCCATAAACGCTTTCCCAAGGGTTTTACCGATGTGCAAATCGGTGATCTGAACCAGACTCAATTCCGATGCTAATCCGTCAATAAAAACATCCACCTCTTTGATACGAGGTGCTTTCATGCCATTGAGAAACCCTTTAGCGATGTACGAAAATGCCAAAATAAGCATCGTGACGTCAAACACCATTTTGATAAACAGGCGTCTGGAGTAGTCGTGCGGAATTTTGGCGTAAGGAATATGAAAAAGATCGTAGACAATCGCAACACAAAAGAGCATAAACGAAACACCGATCATCGCAGAAAAAAGCAGGTATAAAATCGGATCAAGATTGTCCAAACGAAGGACGGCAAAGTAAAAGATTTCGCACAGTGTCATGGCAATCATCGCCCATTTAATCACGCCTTGAAGCTTGCCAAAAAGGTCCAAGCGCTTTAAAAAGCGCTTGTAACTGTAAAAATTAATGAGGGAAAGCACCGCAATGGCGGCAAACGCGAAAGAGAGGCGAAACATGCTTTGTCGTTTTCCTTACTTGAGGCTCTCAAAATAGCGCTTACTCTCAGCCGAAATAACTTTGGAGAGCAGCAGAAGTGCTATGAGGTTAGGGATCGCCATCAAACCATTGGTAAGGTCTGAGAAATTCCATACAAATTCAAGTTTCATCATGGAGCCGACCATAACGCCCGCGATAAATAAAACTCTGTATAAGCGAATGAAACGCTCACCAAAGATGTATTCAAACGCTTTTTCACCGTAATAACTCCACCCCAAAATCGTTGAATAGGCAAACAACACGGTTGAAATAATAACAACAAACCCACCAAAAGAGCCAAGATAGAGCTGGAAACTCTGCATCGTTAGCGCACTTGCACTCACCCCTTGTTGCCAAAAAGGAGAGATCAAAATAATCAGCGCCGTCATCGTACACACTACCAACGTATCGATAAATGTTTGAGTCATACTGACTAAGGCTTGACGCACAGGATCGTTCGTTTTAGCAGCCGCTGCTGCAATGGGAGCAGAACCAAGTCCAGATTCATTGGAGAAAACACCACGCGCCACACCGTAACGAATCGCTGCTGCCATCGTAGCACCGACAAATCCACCCCCTGCGGCGATGGGATTGAACGCATGATAGAAAATCAACTCAAAAGCACCACCCAATTTATCGAGGTTCATTGCTAAAATGACCAAAGAAACAGAGACATACACCAAAATCATAAACGGTACCAGAAATGAGGTAAATTTACCAATCGACTTAATACCACCCAAGATCACGACTGCCGTCAACGTCAAAAGTACCACGCCTGTGACCCATGTAGGAATCGCCATTTCACTGCTTAAAATCTGCGCAACCGCATTGGCTTGAGTCATATTGCCAATACCAAACGCTGCAATCGCGGTAAAAACAGCAAATGCCATACCCAATTTTGGCATGTTAAGACCGTAGGTGAGGTAGTACATCGGGCCACCTTTGAAACCATGGTGGTGACTATGTTGACGGTATTTCACGGCGAGTACGGCTTCGGAGTATTTGGTTGCCATTCCTACAAGCCCTGTCATCCACATCCAAAAAACAGCGCCCGGACCGCCTAGGGTAATCGCCGTAGCAACGCCTACAATGTTACCAATGCCCACCGTTGCGGCAAGTGCCGTCATCAAGGCTGCAAAGTGACTAATCTCACCTTTTCCATCAGGTTCTTTGTGAAAAATCAGTTTCAGCGCATGGGGCAATGCCCAAAACTGCATCCCTTTTAAAATAATCGTCAAATAGAGTCCCGTTCCGACCAATAAAATAAGCATGGGAGGGCCCCAAACAATACCTGAAAGTGTTGAGACAAGATTTTCTAAAAACTCCATACAATCTCCTTATTAATAGCCATCAAAATGGCGTGTTTTGGGTAAAACAAAATTCAAAAAGATACCGACGATTGCACCGAGTCCAATACCACTAAATTTAGTGCCACCAAAATCAAAACTCATTCCCCCAATCGCAAACACCAAAATAATCGAGACAATAATCATATTACGAGGATCAGCCATATCGACATTTCCTTTTATCAACGTCTCCATACCGATGGAAGCAATAATGCCAAACAGAAGCAATAAAATACCACCCATAACAGGAACTGGAATCGTTGATAAAAGACCACCAAGTTTTCCAACAAATGCTAAAATGATCGCAAAAATAGCCGCCCATGTCATAATGGCAGGATTAAACGCTTTCGTAATCGTCACCGCACCGGTTACTTCCGAATACGTCGTATTCGGAGGCCCTCCTAACAAGGAAGCGGCACTTGTCGCAATACCATCGCCGAGGAGTGTAAATTTGAGCCCTGGATTTTTAAGATAATCTTTTTTGGTCACATTGCTAATTGCTAAAATATCGCCTACATGCTCTACTGCTGGGGCAATGGCAATCGGTAAGATGTAAAAAATCGCTTCCCAATTCAGTTCAGGTGTCACAAAAGAGGGCATGGCAAACCAAGCCGCTTTCGTCACCGCATCAAAAGAGACAACGCCTAACAAAAGGGCAACCGTATACCCTCCTACAATACCACACATAATCGGAAGTAACCTAAGAACTCCTTTGCCCAAAAGCATCACCAACATCGTAATAACCAGTGAAGTTAACGAGATTGTAATCGCCTGATTGAACGGAATTAACACCAAAGAGCCATCGCCCGTTTTTCCCATCGCCATATTGACCGCTACGGGCGAGAGAATCAAACCAATCGTCATAATAACAGGGCCTGTCACAACAGGTGGAAGCAACGTGTGAATAAAATTACTGCCCCGAAGATGGATTAACAAACTCAACAGCACATAAAAAAGACCCGCAGCAACCAGTCCACTCATCGTCCCAGCAATGCCCCATGTCTTCACACCGTAAAGAATCGGTGCGATAAAAGCAAACGACGATGCAAGAAAAACAGGCGGAACTGATTTTCGTGTAATCAGCTGAAACAGAAGCGTTCCAAGCCCTGCCGTAAAGAGTGCCACATTAGGATCAAGCCCTGTCAAAATGGGTACTAAAACCAACGCCCCAAAAGCAACAAATAAGAACTGCAACCCAATAATGCTGTCCCTCAGTCTAAAATTGTAGTCTGTTTTGTGTAACATTGACACCTCACTATGGAAATTTTTTGTGTTCGGAAACGCTTTACATGTAAACCTAAAACGATACGCAGTAACGCCTTACTTCACGATCAATCTCAAAGACCTCATCCAGTGTTTGAGGAATGGCATCTTCAAAGTGTCGATACGCTTTAATCGTTCGCTCCGCCAGTTCTAAAATCGTAATTTCTTGATTATAAAACTTGGTAATGCCCACTTCATTGGCAGCATTAATGACAACACCGCGTGTTGGATGAGAAAGGACATCCTCTTTGATCTCCCAAATCGGATAGCGTGCTGGCTCAATTTTTTGAAACGAAAACGAACCAATCGCAGCTAAATCAAGCGAAGGTAAGATCGGCTCTTTGATTTCACCTAAAAGGGCAAACGCGATGGGAAGTTTCATATCAGCACTCGCTAAATGTGCGGTAGTACTGCCATCTTGAAAATCAACAAAGGCGTGAATCAACGACTTGGGCTCAATGATGGCATCCAGCTTGTCAACGCCAAACAGCCATTTGGCTTCTAAGAGTTCAAATAGTTTATTGGTCATCGTTGCACTATCGATGGTAATTTTGGCACCCATGCTCCAGTTGGGATGTTTAAGCGCATCGTGAAAGGATTTTTGAGCAAGCTCATTGAGTGGTATGTCACGAAAGGCTCCACCACTAGCGGTAATCGTCATGCCACGAACGGGACGTTTGCCTAAAAGATACCACAATCCAAAATGTTCACTGTCAATCGGCGTAATGCGCGCGGTATCGAGCAGATGTCCTGCAACAACCAGAGATTCTTTATTGGCAAGGGCGAGGCGTTTACCAAGGCGAAGCGCTTCGATGCTAGGGGAAAGTCCTACAAAACCGACCAAAGCATTGACGACTAAAAAACTCTCTGTTTTTTGCAAGAGTTCTAAAATGCCCTCTTTGCCCACAAAAACATTAGGATGATTGACTAAAGCGCGGTCATTTGCATCATGGATCGCGACGTATTTGGGGTGGTGCTCTTTGATCTGTTCGTTAAGAAGTGGGATGTTTTTTCCTGCAACCAACGCTTCCACCACGATGCCAAAACGCTTGGCAATCAAAAGCGCATTTACGCCAATGGAACCTGTTGAGCCTAGAAGTACCACTTACGCAAGCCCTCGAAGCAAGATGACCATCACAACGCCTCCAAAAAGGTAGCCATCGAGTCTGTCTAACATGCCGCCGTGACCGGGGAAAAGGTTGCCGCTGTCTTTGAGTCCTGCTTCTCGTTTGAGATAACTCTCAAACAGATCGCCAAAAACGGATGAAACCGATGTAAGAAGCGCGATAATGAAAGAGAGCCACAAAGGAATCAAAAACGTACCATACAGTGCCCCAACCACCGTAGCGATGAGCACACCACCGATGACACCTTCGAGCGTTTTATTGGGAGAAGTCGGTGAAAAAGGCGTTTTACCGATGCTTTTGCCCACAAAATAAGCTCCTGTATCGGTGAGTGCGACAACGATAACCAGCCACACCAAAACGGACATACCAAAATCATGGTAGAGCGCGTAAAGAAATAACATCGAAATAGAAGGGTATAAAAAAGGAGCAAGCAGCCTATAATCAACCTTTTTTGTGTACGCCATCACTGCTAAAAAGCCAATCAGTGCGAGGTAAATAAGATCATCAGGATTGGGGTAGATAAACGCTGCGAGCCATAGAAGCACCGCATACACATAGAGTTTGTTGTCTTTGACGTCAAAAAGGTTCATCGCTTCGTAAAAAGCGAACAGATACATTGCGCCTAAAATCAGCCATGTTAAAAGGGCATTGTTTAAAAATGCGGCCACGAGTGCAAATGCCGTCATCACTAGGCCCGTGAAAACGCGCTGTTTGTTGGATTCGTAGAGTGTTTTGAAGTTCATAGAGACTCTTTTAATAGGGTTGTGTTAAGAAGCAATCATAGCAAAGTCAAGGTGAGGCTAAGCTTTAATGTCCAAATGACCGTTCTGTACCGCGGGAACTTCCTCTTCTTTGGTCTCTTGATGCTCTGCAAGCTCCTCTTTTTGCTTCATTTGCTCTTCACTCGCACCATTTTCTTCATTGCGTCTTTGATGCTCATGCTCATGTTCAGGGTCGATTTTATAGGTCTCTTCCGCAGGTCTGACATCTTCAACGATCTCTTCTTTTTCGTTTTGCATGGCAGCGGCTATGGCACTTTGCATTTGAACACTGTTTTGGTAGTCCATCTGTTTTCCCGCTTGCACGGTTACCATTTGGTTGGCATAAATCACATTTCCAATTGGTCCTACAGGCATTTTTACCTCCTTTTTGAACTATTGGGACGGCTGCAAAAAGCAGCAAACTCTCTACTCCTTGTAAATTTTAAGCGTTTGATACTCTTCATAAGCAACATTCGCTCCATCAAAGGGCTTAACGTTCTTGCGTTTGGTATAATCGACCAAATAGCCACCTTTTTGAGAGAGGCTAAACTCCACACAGAGCTTTGCGGCAAAGATAAGCACGGACTCTGGAACATTCTGCTTTTCGGTGCAAATAATCACATGCGAGGAAGGCATATCTTTTACATGTAACCATATATCGTTCTTTTTCGCCTCTTGCAAGAGGGCGATATTCCCTTTTTCGTTTTTACCCAGCAAAATGCGGTAACCCTCTAACAAAAAGGTCTCATAAAGATTGCTTTCATCGCCTTTTTGCTTTGATTTGCGCTGTTTTGGCACTAAAATCTGTATCTCTTCAGGATCACTCGCCGCGTTAATGACACCCACCATGCGCTCTAAAAAGAGTCGTTTTTCGTCTAAATTCTCTTTTTGACGATGCACCGAGAGCGCTTTTTGGCGCAGTTTTTTTGACTTTTTAAACAGCATATTCGCCGCCATCTGAGGCGTTTGCGCTTGAGGTAACACAATCGTAACAGCGTTGCCTTCAAAATCGTGTAATGTCACACTCTCTTGATACCCCTTGATCGCATTGGTGTGCAAATGTGCCAAAACCAACGTCGCCTCTTTTTGTGCTTCATCACTTTTGAGCATCAACTCCGCTTCATTTTCGAGCGCATCAATTGCTTGGGTAAGCTTCGTGATCTTTTTTTCCACCTGCGCGATTTTCTGTTTTTTGATCTCTTCGATCTTTACATGTAAACGTTTTTCATACGAGGCTTTCAGGTACGCTTCAATGCTTTCACCGACGTCAAACGGCTTCTCTTTGAGCTCTTTGGGTGGTAATTTTTCCAAGACTTCATTCACCTTAACACTGCGAAACGAAACACTCGCATCAATATGCCGCATCGCTTCTAACACCACTTCGTTTTCATCTAAAATGATCGCGTTGGTATTGCGCCCCGTAAATTCTAGCTGCAAGGTCGTGCGCATCGCCTTGTAACTCGAACTCGCCAGCACCCCAATGCGCCAAATACGATTGCCCTCTTCCACGTCCATCGACTCAATCTTCGCATTCGAAAATCGCTTGGCAAGCAACACATCAAAAGGTGCGGTGTAACGCTTGGCTTGTTTAAAATCTTCTTTAAAAAACATAAAAGAGTCCCCACGCCCAAGGTCAACAAACAACGGCTCGCCCGCTTCAAATATAATGCGCAAAACAGAGTCATCCACACGGTAAATCGAGGAAATTTTTTTATACTGTTGTAAAAATTGATTGATTAAAATCAGCTCTTGGTATTTCATTGGTCTCTTTCATTTTTTATGGCTAAACAGTTTTGTGTATCAATTATTTTTTTATCTCTTCGATACTATAGGAAGGTTTTCTTTTATGCAGCATTGCATGGCAATTGGGGCAAACTGGTCTCAAATCTTCAATTGGATTTATTTTATACCCTTCTCCTATTTCAGATAGTGGCTTCACATGATGAACATGAATGAAAAACTTTCCAATTGCGCCATAAATTTTTTCAAAGTCAAATTTACAAATCACGCATTGATAACCATAGTTTTTTATACATTCATCCCTAGCTTCTATACTTCTCTCATAAGCATTAACAACAACTTGTTTTTTCGCACCTTCAAATAAATCACTCGCTTCAAGATCATCTGGATAAATAATTATGTTGTATCGATACAATAATTTTTGTGCTTTTTCTTTTATACCTTTATTGATTTTTTTTGAATCTATAACATTTTGTAACGCTTGAATTTCTAAATTTTTTATGAAAATTTGCCTACCACCACTTGCTTTTGTATTGCAAGAATCAAGTGATAAATTCTCTTTTTGCAATGCATTGATTAATGATTCTCTAGGGATACTAAAATCTTGGAATAGTTCATAATATTTTATAAAAAACTCTTTCCCAATTGACCTTAGATAATCATCAACGCTCATATAGCATCCTTATAAACTCATCATCATTTTAGCTCTTCTAACTCGCCACTTCATAAAGCTTTTTCACATACGCATAACACGCCTGCTCCTTTGCACTCAATGGCTTAGAACTCTCTTTGGGCTTTGAAATCAAGAAAAGGTATTCAGGGGCAAAATCTGCTCCGTTATCCCATTCTAGCGTATTTGTATTAATGTGAAAATTCTGAAAATAGTCTTGATTTTTTAACGGTTCAAAAATCTCACCTTCTAATTCGTTTGATAAATCAACCAAACGCACCATCGCTTCATTAAAGGTTACTTCAAGTGAAAATTCACCTAAATAGTTTGCTTTTTCAACACGTACTATCATGCTCTCCTCACTTTAAAGGTTCAATTTTATGAGGCAGTTGTTTTGCCATCGCTAAATTCCAGTCTACCATAAGCTCTTCTTTGTGAAGCTCTGCCCATTCCAGTAAAATTTCCAAGGCTCGCTTGGGAAATTTACCCTCAACAATCCAACCATCAAGATAAACAAGCACCGTGTATTCGCCATAGTCTGCATGAAAATGCGGTGGATTATGTTCTTTAAAATTGATATAAACACGAATCCCATAAAAATAACTAATTTCAGGCATCTTTTCCCTTTGTTATTTGGTTTTTTTCGCTAATTTTATCAATCGAAATATCTCTTTTACACTCTGTTTGACCAGTTTTTCAGCTCTTGGTTTTTCCATCGCCTCTTCTAAACTCATCGGATAGCGCATAATCGAAAAAAGTGCGTCCACACCTTCATGGACTTCGAGTTCATCGGCAATGCCACCGCCTAAGGCGATGAGAGGAACGCCTGCTTTTTGGGCGCGTTTGGAGACGCCGCTGAGCACTTTGCCCATTAACGACTGCTGATCGATGCGCCCTTCGCCTGTGATGACGAGCGTTGCGTTTTTAAGGTGCATATCAAACCCGATCTGATCTAAAATAATCTCAATGCCTGAACGAAGTGTTGCATCTAAAAAAGCTTGCATCCCGCCACCCATGCCACCTGCGGCACCCGAGCCTGCGTTCATCGCGACATCTTTGTTGAGCGTGTTTTTAAGTACGTGTGTAAAATGCTGCATGCCCACATCAAGACGTTCGATCATGGCAGCATCTGCACCTTTTTGCCCTGCATAAATGTGCGCCGAACCAAGAGGACCATACATCACGTTATCCACATCGCACGCGACAATAAATTCGCATGTTTTAAGCGCTGGTAACACATGACTTTCATCCACGTGATGCACGCTCTCCAAAATCGCTCCACCAAGACCTAGCTCATTGCCAGCAACATCTAAAAAGCGGTACCCAAGTGCTTGAAGCATCCCAAGGGCGGCGTCATTGGTCGCACTGCCACCGATGCCGACGATAAACTTACGACACCCTTTTGAGATCGCATCTTTCACCATCTCTCCCACGCCAAACGTTGTGGTCAAAAGCGGATTGCGTTTTGCTTTGGGAACGAGCGGAAGCCCCCCTGCTTGTGCCATTTCGATGATCGCAGTTACCCCATCGTCCAAGATGCCATACTGCGCAGTGATGGGATTCATTAAGGGGTCATGGACTTTACATGTAAAGATTTTTCCTTGAACATTTTGCATAATCGCACTGAGCATTCCCTCGCCACCATCGGCGATATAACACGCAGTGACACTTGCATCTTCGTAAACTTCTTTAATGCCCTCTTCTATCCACGCGGAGAGTTCTTGTGAACTCGCACACCCTTTAAAAGAATCAATTGCTAAAACCACATTCATCGATATTTCTGCTCCAATGCTAATAAATATTCTTTGCGCCACAATCCTCCGCTGTACCCGCCAATGCCACCACTTTTAGCGATCACACGGTGGCAAGGAATCACAATGGCGATCTTGTTTTTGCCATTGGCATTGGCAACGGCGCGCGTGGCTTTGGGCTGTTTGAGCAGTTCCGCCTCACGGCTGTACGAAATGGTCTCACCGTAGGGAATGCTTTGAAGCACATCCCATACACCCTGTTGAAAAAAGGTGCCTTTGGGGTGCAATGGCACGCTAAAGTTTTTGAGTTTGCCTGCGAAATAGGCTTCTAACTCTTTTTTGAGTAGCTCAATATGGTGGTTTGAATCTTTGAGGATTTCGCCATTATCGTCAAAATCCAGAGCGCAAATACCACGCTCATCCGCTGAGATCAGCAATAATCCAACAGGCGATGAAAATGAACAGTAAACCATGCTAGCTCCTTAGTGCTTTGTGCATACAGACGCTGTTTTCCATCCCCACATAAGATCCATAATTGAGAATGACCGCATACCCCATTTTGGCATAAAGCGCAATCGCTTCAGGTTGCCCTTTACCTGTCTCCAAACGCGCTTCGCTAAAGCCAAGCTCCACTGCCCACGCTTCTAATTCACGTAAAAGTTGTGACGAAAACCCACGCCTGCGACAGTTTGGGCTCACAAACATACGTTTGATCTCCACCGTTTTGGCATCGATCTTTTTAAAACACCCGCACGCCACAGGCAGTCCATCTTCATACCCCACCAACGTTGTTTCGATAGGATCGATCACATTGTGTTGATCGTACACGGCTTGCGCTTTGCCATAGCGCACACTCAGTTCTGCGTCCAACGCATGGGTGAGGGCACAAAAATCTGCATGCGTGTTGGATAGTTTACATGTAAGCATTGAAAACCTCGGATGATTTTTGAGTATTATACCTTCATTTGCACAGTTTTTGATCACCCAAATGGGCGCAAAGCGTGGTAAGATTTTCATCAAGGAGCAGGCACATGACACACCTCTTTACGTATGGATCATTGATGTTTGAAGACGTCTGGAACAGACTGGTTAAAGGCAATTATCTCTCGCAAAAAGCGACCTTAAACGGTTATGCCAGACGTTCAGTCAAAGAAGATGAGTACCCTGTCATTTTCCAAGCCGATGAGCTTGTCGAAGGGGTCGTTTATTACGATATAAACGAGGAAGATATGGTCATTCTTGATACTTTTGAAGGCGAGTATTACGAACGCAAAGAGGTGGAGCTTCTGGTTAAAGATGAGCTAATTCGTGCATGCGTGTATGTTCTAAAAGAGAAACACTTTGATATTATCGACCCAAAGCCTTGGAGTGAAGCCCTCTTCGCAACTGAGGGCATCAAGCGTTTTCTAGCCAACTACAAAGGATTTGCTTAGGCTTTAGGTCGCGCATTTAGAGGGTACGTGCACTGAGAATTTTTTTAGGTTTTCCCGTAAAAAGCATCTTGAGATACAACACGACACTGGTAAAACGACGCAGTGAAATCCCTAAAATCATCTCATCGCGCCCTTTTTCCCCAACACTTTGCAGATACTCCACAACCGCAACACGCCCAAAGAGAGCTGCAAACATGATAGGTGTTCGTCCGCCACCATTATCAGCATCAACCTTGGCACCTGCTTCAACCAAGGCTTTGCAAATCTCCAGATGGCCCTTAAATGCGGCTCCACCTAGAGGCGTTTGGTACCTGTCATTGCGCTGATCGACGGAAGCGCCATAGGCAATAAGCGTTCGAACCGTATCGAGCTCACCGTTATAGGCTGCGAGCATCAAGAGCGTATTGCCTTTGGTGTCCGATACGTTTACATGTAAACCACTTTTGAGCATAGATTCTAAAATATCACTCTGTCCATGACGTGCGAAATCAAGCGCCATTGCCTGAAGCTCGACGTAGCGAGCCTCTTCTTGTTGACTAGTCGTTTCCATACTAGATTCCTAACGCGTTGCGCACACCTGCGCCATAAGCGGGATCAACCTGATCAAATAAACCAATCTGTCGCTCAATAATCTCTTTGGGTACACCTGCCATGGCAGAGGCGATATTGCTAAAAAGTTGTGCTTTTTGATCCAAACTCATCAGCTTAAACAGCGCTCTGAGTTGTGAAAAGTCATCATTTCCAATACGGTGATCGTACCGATCGCCCTCCCCATTGACAAGAAAGGCAGGCTCGCTATACGCCTTATCTTCTTTGGGTCCCCCAAAGCTGTTTGGCTCGTAGTAAGCATCGCCAAAATCAGGCACATCTAAACGCATCGATCCATCGGCATGGTAGGTGTTTACCTCTACTTTTGGGCGGTTAATCGGAAGCATCTCATAGTGCGTTCCTACACGGTAACGGTGTGCATCTGCATACGAAAAGACTCTGGCTTGGAGCATTTTATTGGGTGAGAAACTAATGCCTGAAACGACATTGGAAGGGCTAAAAGAGGCTTGTTCCACCTCAGCAAAGTAATTTTGCGGATTGCGATTCAGCTCCATCACTCCCACATCAATCAATGGATAATCTCCATGTGGCCATACTTTGGTTAGATCAAAGGGATTAAAAGAGCAGACTTCTGCTTGCGCCTTGGTCATGATCTGAATTTTCAATTTCCATCTTGGAAACGCTTTGCGCTCAATCGCAGCAAACAGATCTTCTTGCGAACTCTCACGCGATTTTGCCACAACCGCTTCAGCCTCGGCATTGATATAGTTTTCGATGCCTTGTTCTGATTTGAAGTGAAATTTCACCCAAAAACGCTCGTTTTTCGCATTGATGAGACTGTACGTGTGCGAACCAAACCCGTGAATATGGCGAAACCCTTTAGGAAGCCCACGATCGGACATTAAAATCGTCACTTGGTGTAAACTCTCAGGCAAAAGCGACCAAAAATCCCACATAGCCGCATTGCTTCTCAGATTGGTTCGTGGGTGGCGTTTTTGGGTGTGAATAAAATCGGGAAATTTTTGAGGATCGCGGATGAAAAAAACGGGCGTGTTATTGCCCACCAAATCCCAATTGCCCTCATCGGTGTAAAACTTAATCGCAAACCCTCGCACATCGCGTTCGGCATCTGCTGCACCTCGCTCACCTGCAACGGTTGAAAAACGCAAAAAGAGCTCTGTCACCGTCCCTTTTTGAAACACTTTGGCTTTGGTGTAATATGAAATATCGTCTGTGATGGTAAGCGTTCCAAACGCAGCCGAACCCTTTGCATGAACCACACGCTCAGAAATGCGCTCACGATTTTGATGGGCAAGTTTTTCAAGAAGTTGATAATCTTGCATTAAGAGCGGTCCACGTGAACCTGCACTTAAAGAATTTTGGTTATCCGCTATGGGATTTCCTGCGGTTGTTGTCATTGTTTTGAGTTCGTTGTCATGGGTTTTCCTTCTTTTAAGATAAAGTTACTCTCAATTTAAATCTAACGAAACAATAATATTTTGATAAATATTTGTTAATAGTAATTTTTATTATTTAGTAAATTAATTGTATATTTATTTCGTCAAATACTACTTGGTTTTATCGTGAGAATGAGATAGAAAGAAGAAAGAAGAAAATTCAAAGACCCCTTGAAGGGGTCTTTTGTGTTTACATGTAAACGATATTAAGAGAGAATCTCTTCGATGGTAATATAATCACCCACGCGACCTGTCATCTTCTCAACATCGGTAGCTACGGGCAAGGTTTTCTTGCCAGGTCTCCAACCTGCTGGGCAGACTTCACCTGTCTTGCTCGCATGTTGCCATGCTCTGACTTGGCGTAAAAATTCATTCACGTTTCTACCAACCATTGGGGCTTGAACTTCTTGTGCGACACAAACGCCCTCTGGATTGATGAGGAATCGTCCACGAAGAGCGATGCCTTCATCTTCGATCATGACACCAAATGCACGACTGACGGCACCGGTTGGATCAGCACCGATCGTCAATTTTAGACCTGCTAAAATTGGCTCTGTCTCCACAAAACGTTTGTGTGAAAATTTGGTATCGGTTGAAACGGCTAAAATCTCAACACCAAGTTCTTGGAACTCATCATATTTTGCATTCATTGCCGCGATTTCAGTGGGGCACACAAAGGTAAAATCGGCTGGATAAAAGCAGACCACATGCCATTTTCCTGCGTAGTCTTCACTGTTAACGGTGGTGTAGTGACCTGTTTTGGCGTCGTACGCATCCATTTTAAATGCTGGGGCTTTTTGTAAAACTAAAGATGAACTCATTGTTTTTTTCTCCTGTATTTTCATTTCTGAATTGTGATTTTCGTGAGTAACCTCAGAAGCTTTTGCTTCAACTTTATTGGTATCGCATGCCATTTGTTTTCCTTATGATTTAGATTTTGTTTCGTGATGAAATTCTAGCATATCAATAATTATTTGTCAATAGTAATTTTTATTATTTATATACGTTATTCTTATTTCTTTCTCTTTTTTTTGTACAATGGTTTATTTACATGTAAAGGTTTGAGATGCTTGATTTACACGATTTTGAATTTGCAAAAGTGCTCAACAGTGAGGAGTTTGACTATCTGTTACGCCATGCCAAACACGTATCGATTCCTAAACATACGATCCTTTTTTATCAAGAGACCATTTGCAACGATATTTTGCTGTTAGGAAAAGGGGAGATTGAACTTTACATGTACGGTGAAAATGATCGAAAAATTCCTCTCTACGCGCTCAAAGAAGGCGAACAGTGCGTCATCAACACCTCTAGCACCATCTCGCAAACGCCTGCGATTGGAACGGCGCAAAGCCTGAGTGATGTGGAGGGTTGGATGGTGAGCGAAATGGTAGTAAAAGAGCTTATGCACCGTTCCCCTTCTTACCTCAATTATGTTTTTTCCCTTTTTACGATCAAACTGGATGCACTTGCCACACTCATCCAAGACATCAAATTTAAAAAACTCGACAGTCGCATTTTAGAGTGGCTTCGCGCGCACCCTTCCAAGATCGTTCAAGCCACACATGAAGAGATCGCTGAAGCGCTTGGAACATCACGCGTTGTGATCAGTCGGGTGTTAAAAGACCTTGAAAAGCAGAACTTCTTAAAATTGCACCGTAAGGCAATTGAGATTATGTAACACTTTTGTAACGTATGTTACTGACAACGTAAGGTGAATTATTTTATAATAACCAAGATCAAAATAAGGAGTTTACGATGAAATGCAATGTAGGAAAAACAGACCGAATGCTTCGTGCCATCGTCGGTGTTGCGGTGATTATTTTAGGGGTTATTTTTAACAGCTGGTTTGGGCTGATTGGTATCGTGTTGTTGGCAACCGCACTGTTTCGTTTCTGCCCAGCGTACCTTCCTTTTTCCCTCGACACCTCTAAAAATGACGACTCAAGCTCATGCGGTGGTGGCGGTTGCGGCTGCGGTAGATAATCTTTCTTAAGAGTCTCCTTTTGAGGGGACTCCTCTGCTCTTTTTTTTTCTTAAACCTTTTTTCGCTAAAATACCCCTAATTCTTACATGTAAACAAAAGGCATACCATGGGACAAACCATCACTGAAAAGATTTTTAGCGACCACGTGGGTCACGCTGTCAAAGCGGGCGAGATTATCAAAAGTAAAATCGACATGGTCATCGGAAACGATATTACCACGCCTATCTCGATTCGTGCGTTTGAGCAGAGTGGCGCGACCCAGCTTGCCAATCCCGATGGCTTTAGCATCGTCATGGACCACTACATTCCTGCCAAAGACATTGCCAGTGCCAATCAAGCCAAAATCAGCCGCGAATTTGCGTACAAACACGACCTTAAACACTATTTTGATGAAAAAGATATGGGCATTGAACATGCACTTTTACCCGAAAAAGGGCTCGTTGTTCCAGGCGATGTCATCATTGGTGCGGATTCACACACCTGTACCCACGGTGCTCTTGGTGCGTTTGCCACGGGCATGGGCTCTACGGACCTTGCGTTTGCAATGATTACGGGTGAAAACTGGTTTAAAGTGCCTGAATCCATCAAAGTCATCTTCAGTGGAAAGCCTAAACAACATGTGTATGGAAAAGATCTCATCCTTGAAGTGATTCGCATTTTAGGGGTAGATGGCGCGTTGTACCGCACCCTTGAGTTTACAGGCGACACCATTGCGCATCTCAGCATGGATGATCGTTTCTCTTTGTGCAACATGGCGATTGAAGCGGGTGCCAAAAGCGGTATCGTCGCGGTCGATGAAATCACCAAAGCCTTTTTGAGTGACAAAAATCTTGCACGTGAGCCAAAATTCTTCTACTCCGATGCAGATGCTTCGTATGTGCACGTCCTTCACATCGATGTCGCGAACCTTGATCCTGTCATTGCGTATCCGTTCTTACCGTCGAATGGCAAATCGATCAACGAAGCCGTCAAAGATGATTTAAGCATCGATCAAGTCTTTATCGGCAGTTGCACCAACGGACGTTTAGAAGATTTACGCATTGCGGCTAGCATCTTAAAAGGTCGCAAAGTCGCGCGCAAAACACGCCTTATCATTACGCCAGCCACGCAGAAAATTTCATTGCAAGCCCAAAAAGAGGGTTTGGTGGACATTTTTATTGAAGCAGGAGCGGTCTTTAGTAATCCAACCTGTGGTGCGTGTTTAGGCGGTTATATGGGCATTTTAGGCGAAGGGGAACGTTGTGTCTCCACGACCAATCGTAACTTTGTCGGACGCATGGGTGCACGCACAAGCGAGATCTACCTTGCCAACTCCGCCGTAGCCGCCGCAAGTGCCGTTATGGGCAAAATCAGCGATCCAAGATCATTGTAATGCCTTTGATCCCACTGCCTTTAGTCATCATCGCAGGGGGGAAAAGTTCGCGCATGGGAAGTGATAAAGCCTTGCTTCCCTTTGGCGAATTTAAAACACTCACTGAGTTCCAACTTCACAGGCTCAAACCTTACTTTTCTCGTTTACATGTAAGCGCTAAAAACAGTGAAAAATTTGCGTTTGAAGCCTCGTTTATTGACGATAATGAAAGCTTTAGTGACCATTCACCACTCGTTGCACTGCTCTCCATTTTGGAACAGTTACAAACGCCTGTATGCGTGCTCAGCGTCGATACCCCGTTTGTCACGCCTGAAATTTTTGAAATACTGTATCAAAATTTTGAAGAGGGCGATGAGGCGATTGTTGCCACTTCCCCGTGCGCTTCGCATCAACTCTGCGCGATTTATGCTCCCTCTATTGCGAAAACTATTCGCGCGCAACTTGCTAAAAATGAGCACAAAATCCGCTCCGTTCTTGGTCAAAGTCGTACCAAATTTATTTCCTTTGAATCGGATGAACCTTTTTTCAACCTCAACCATCCGGATGAATACACAAAAGCACAGGAGCTTTTATGATCGACTCACTGACCAACGTCTCTTCCCTCAATGCGTTTGAAGCCAAACTGCTTACATGTAAAAGCCCCAAGCTCTTTTTAGTCGACATCAAACAGTTTAAAAACATCAATCTTGAGTTTGGTGATGAAGGGGGAAATTTCGTATTGTGCGCATTTTCTATGACCCTTCAAAGCTTCGCCAAAGCCAAAGAGATGGATCTTTTTCGCATTCAGGATGATAAATTTGCCCTTTTACTCGACGCCCCTTTTGAACTCTCCAAAATGGAAAACCTCATCTTTGCGTTATGCGACGAGATGGAGCGTCTAAGCTTTGCGTATCAAAACCGCCATATTGAGGTCGAAGTTCATATCGGCATCAGTTTTGATCACTTTGAACCTTTAGAAAAAGCGCAAAAAGCGCTCTTAGTCGCCAAAGCGGAAAATCAACCCTTTGTCACCTACTCTGAATTTGCCAATGTTTTGATGAGTGAAAACGAAGAAGCGATGGAAGCGCTGATGAAAAGTGCGATTGAAAACGGGCAAATTGTACTTCATTTTCAAGCGATTGTCGATCGGGAACAAGAGCCTTTTTACTACGAAGCGCTTCTGCGCTTAGCCTATCATCAAACCCTGCAATCGCCCAAACTCTTTTTGAAAATCGCCAAAGAGCGCCATCTCTACGATGCACTATTTGAAAGTATCGCCTCTAAAGTAGCCCAACTCTGCGATCAAACAGGGCTTCGTCTTGCACTCAATCTCTCTTCAGAAGATCTGATCAACGAAAAACGAATGGCGTGCTTAAAAACATGCCTAGGCGGTAAAAACATCGTTTTAGAGATTCAATACGAGAAAGCTTCACCTATGAATGCGCTGAAAAGTGCTATGTGTGAGCTTAAAGAAGCAGGGTTTATCATTGCGTTGGATAATGTTGATCACATAAAGCTTCTCAACGTTTTTGAACAAGGGGCTATTGATATAGTCAAAGTCCATGGCGACCTCATTCGAAATCTTGCACTAGACACCTCTGCGCAGCTTACATGTAAAAGCCTCGTTGTTCTAGCGCAGAGTAAAAACATCCAAAGTGTGGCAACACACCTTAACGCTAAAGCTGTTGTTGAGGCTGCTCGTGCACTTGAATTTGATCTGTTTCAAGGCTATATCTTCGAGCAACCTCACTCATTGGTCTAACCTACTTATCTTGCGCGTAAACCAGCGCTTCATCGATCTTAGAGAACTCGACCACTTGGAGTCCTTTATGATCTTTCATAAAGGTTTGCGCACTACTGAGCGTTTTAAAGGGGATAAACTCTTTGCCCATTGGACCTACAACATCGCTTCCCACGACATAAAACGCTTTCATCCCATCAATCGCATCTCCTGTGTAGTAATCCGTGACCAAAAGGGTAAGCTCTGAGTCTTTGTGCTTGGTATAATTGCCCCATTTGGAAGGAGCATGGTAGAATTTCAACAGATCTTTCACGCCATCAAACGCATGCGTAACGGGTTTACCATTTTCAACATAATTCATACGTGCTGCCCATTTAGGGTATTTGTAAACAAACATTCCGCATACGGGGCATTTTTCATCTTTTTCAACGTGAATCGTTGTTTTATGCTCATGCGCTTCTAAACGTACAATTTCCCAAAGATACAGCGAAACCGCTTGAAGCTCTTGCTCATTGACCTCTCCACACACTTGTGTTTTTTTCACACTCACTTTGAGCTCCGAAATGGTGTTAAAATCATGCAAATGAATCTTCTCTTTTTCACATTTGGCATTATAAATTTTTTCACCCATCGGGTACATGCCCTTTTGCTTTTTCTTGATAAACTCGTCGACATCATTGGCTAAGGAGGCTTTGGCTTTCGCAAAAGCGGCATCAAAATTCATCACTTCGCCCCCATTTTCAGCAACAAAAGCTTTCGCATCGGCTTCCGTGCCAAACGCGAGTTTGCTCACCGTACTCATCGTTCCAGGTACTTTAGACCCGACCACATAAAAAGCACTCTTCGCATCAATGAGTTTTTCACTCTTCACATCGGTAACCAAAATTTTAGAGATTCGCGATTCAATGGCTGGATAATCTGCTGCAAGACAACGAATCGAACAGTACTGTTTTGCGGTGCCGTCTTTTAAGATAACCCCGTGCGATGTTTTATAAAACATTTTCAAACTCATGCCGCAAATGGGACAATACGCTTTTTCATCCCCTTTTTGAATCAATTCTGGCTCACCCGTCGCCATTTTATTGAACTCATCTGCGTGTAATCCCAATGCTAAAAAGATTGCGAAAAACAGCGCCCATAGGCTTTTGTGCATACCTCACTCCTTTTTGGAAAATATCGTTGAGTCTATCGCCAAAGTGTTAAATTAGTGTTAAATATCACACGAAATCGTATCATCTTTTTACCATAGAGATGCGCTATAATGTACCAAAAATTAAGGAGAAATGATGGTTAAGCATATTGTATTTTTTAAACTATCGGATAATTCAGAGGCAAACAAACGCGCTGTGAAAGAGCGTATTATGAGTATGCAAGGCAAGCTTGATTGTGTCAAACATCTTGAAGTTGGCATCAATTTTTGCACCGAAGAAAGAGCGTTTGATGTCGCCCTCATTAGTGATTTTGAGACCAAAGAGGACTTACAAACCTATGCAACCCACCCCATTCATGTCGAAGTGGTCAACTTCATCAAATCACTGGGTGCCGTCTCTAAAGTGGTTGACTACGAGTACTAAGCTTTGGCTTATGTCTTAAAACACCGAGCAAAGGTAAACGCCTTTGCTCTCTTTAATGGGCAATAAGACCTGCGATGTTTCCTTTTTGTAGACGATTCATTTTATCTGCACTAAGATTGCGTTATAATTGTGTCTTTTGAAAGGTAACGTGTGAAAAAATTATTGATATGTGCTATTCTAGTACACATTCCCTGGGTGCTCTTGGCAGGAGAGCTCACCGTTCTTGAGGATCAAGCCAAACGTGGCGATGCGAAGGCTGCGTATGAGTTAGCCAAACAATACGAGGCACAGCACAATAATGAACGTTCATTATACTGGTATAAACAAGCGGCGATTTTAAGTTTTGAAGTCAAGGCTTCTCAAAATGAAGCATTAGAAAACAGCATTGCACAACAGCATCAAAGAGCAGAGCGCACAGAAGCCATCTACAGCTCTTTCTTAACACCGTATGACGATGATGAAGAGACACAAAGTTCAGTACGCCAAATGGTGACCAAAACATTTGACATCGCTCCTTATAAGATGAACTATCTTCTGCCGATCACGTATGACACCGTCGATCACGCCAACAGAGATAATCAAGAAACCAAGTTTCAGGTCAGTTTTCAAAAAGGCTTGAGCGATAATCTTTTAGGCCTCAACGAGAGCTTTGTGGTGGCATATACCCAAACATCGTGGTGGCAAACAGCATCCGATTCATCTCCGTTTAGAGAAACCAACTATGAGCCAGAACTCTTTATGATTATGCCGCATTGGGGTACGGATAGCTTCATCAAAGCCTATCAATTGGGTATCGTCCATCAATCCAACGGACAAGGTGGCGATAAGTCGCGCTCATGGAATAGAGTCTATGCTAAAGCCTTTTTCCAAGCAGGTGGACTTGTTATTTCACCTCGTGTCTGGTACCGTTTACCAGAAGATGAAGCAACCGATGATAACCCCGACATTGATGACTATCTAGGATATGGTGATTTGGAGCTGATCTATCCGTGGAAGAAACATACTTTTAAAGTATTGGTACGCAATAACATGCACTTTGAAGAGAACAGGGGTGCTGTCCAATTTGACTGGACATTCCCTATGTGGGCAGAGAATTTATTTGGATACATTCAACTCTATAGCGGCTATTCAGAAAGTTTGATTGATTATAATAAGCGAACCGATCGTATCGGCATAGGTTTTGCGCTTTCACGCTAAGCAGGGATAAAAAGGGTAAAGAGTCCCATGCCAAGAGCGTGGGGCTTCTTTACATGTAACGCCTAGTTAAAATCTCTTGGAGATCTTCTTGGGCGCTCTTCACGAGGTCTGGCTTCATTCACTTTTAAGGTTCTTCCACCGATCTCTTTTTCATTGGTTGCTTCGATAGCAGCTAATGCTTCTGAATCATTTGGCATTTCAACAAAACCGAAACCCTTAGATCTTCCAGTTTCTCTATCACTGATGATTCTTGCACTTGATACTTCACCATACGCTGAGAACATCTCTTTAAGCTGATCTCCCGTCATCTCATACTTTACATTGCCCACGTAAATATTCATCTTGACCATACTCCTCATTTTTGAACCACCCGCGTTACCTTTTGCCCGTAACTACGTTAATTTCAGGTAACTTGAATGACTTTTCAAAATCATTGTAGCATAAAATCAAGATTTCTAGTCTGCAAGTGGATGGTTTTTCTGAATAATGAGAAAAAATGACACACTCTTATCACACGTATGACTTAAGAGAAATGGTGTTATAATAGATTTGACTTCTTTTCCACGCAGTAGAGCAGATTCAATCGCCTAACCGCTCAAGAGAAGAAATCCAGTAAAACCAAAGAGGGGCATATGAAACTCACCCATTTAGATGAAAAAGATAGACCAAAAATGGTCGATGTTAGCGATAAAATTGAGAGTTTTAGAGTTGCGATTGCTAGCGGCACGATCACGATGAGTCAGGTCGCATACGACATGATCATTTCACAGCAAACTAAAAAAGGTCCTGTACTTCAGACCGCAGTGATTGCAGCGATTTTGGGAACCAAACGCACCAGCGATCTCATCCCAATGTGTCATCCATTGATGCTCACTTCCGTGAATTGTGACGTGGAAGAGCTTCCAGACCTTCCAGGATTTAAGCTCACGGTTACTGCAAAACTCAAAGGGCAAACGGGTGTGGAGATGGAAGCGCTTACAGGGGTGAGCATTGGGCTTTTAACCATTTACGACATGTCCAAAGCCATTGATAAATCGATGGTCATCAGCGATATTCAACTCGAATCTAAAAGTGGAGGAAAAAGTGGAAACTACACCCGAACTTCAGCTTGATTACCCCTGTCATTGGGAGTACAAGCTCGTCCTTAGCGCAGAGCATAACGTCACTACAGTAGTGCAAGAGATCTTAGAGGAGCGTATTCATGAGGTGCGCAAATCTCAAAACAGCACGAAAGGCAACTACGCAAGCTATACGCTAAGCGTTCTTGTCCACAATGCGGACGATCGTAAAATGCTTTTTCATCTGCTGAAAAGTCACCAACACATCAAATTTGTACTGTAAAAGAGGTCACACCATGGAATCGACATATACCATTTTTCTAGCCACACTCAAAGAGAACAAAGGCAATGAGGATCTGTTAAAACTGATCAGCGAACTTAGCTTTGAACTCTCACGTAAAAAAGTGCAACGTCTCAAAGATGAAGCCAACATTCACAACCGCATCGGCGAGCTTTTCGAGCTTTACTGTAAAGCATTGCACGATGAAGGGCTTAAATCGCCTCGTGCCATTAGCGCCGTGATCGATGGTCTTTTAAAAGCGATCAGCCATGAAAAAGAGGCGTTTTTGTACAAATCCATCTACGAAAAAGAGCAGTTAGAGAAGAGTATTTTTTCTCAAAAACAGCACATTAGACAGACGGTTTCGGAAGCGTTTAGTGCTCTTGAAGCGCATATTTCGCATATGCAGCCCGAAACCAAAGAGAGTGCGATGAGCGCCTTGCACGATGCAAAATTGCGCGGTGTTGAGATGTTAGGCATTCTCAAAGAGACCACGCAAGAAGCGCTTCTAACAACCCTTGAAAATGGTACCGACATTGCCGATACGATTCATGAGATCACCAAAAATCTCAGCTTTCAAACCATCGCTGAGGGCGATCTGACCAAACAGCGCATTATTGATATTTCCAACACGATTATCACCGCCAGTGTCGACATCGCCGATGAAGATCAAGGGCATGCCAAAGATATTTTAGATGGTGCCATCAACGGTGTGCGCGAAGGCATTACCAAAGCGATTGATAAATTTAAAAACGACCTTAAATACGCGCCAACCGAGTCTATGGAAGGGCTTTTAGAGACCGATCTTACAGAACTTCGCAAAGAGCTTTTACGTATGGATGAGCAGTTTATCACCCTTTTGGAAGTCACCGCTTCGCACAGTGAGGGCATTTCTGCAAGCCTCATCAAAGAGATGATCAAAGAGATGAACAGCTCAACCGCCAAAATCAAACGCGCCGCTAATGATGCCAAAGAGGTGATCAGCGAGCGCATTGAACAGCTTAAAATAGAGGCGTCTGTTTTTGAAAAAACCTTCAAAAACAGAGCTGAGAAAAAACTCGAATCGCTGAAAAAAGATGTGAATAATTTTGAGAAAAAGGCATCGGAAAAAGTCGAATCGTTCAAACAATTTGAGTTTGAAAATGAGACCGCCAAACAGATGGCACAAGAGGCGAAAAAGCTAGGATTTCGTGCGTGGGAAGTGGCGAAAAACATGATGGATGGCGCAGTCAAAGGAGCCAAAGAGGCGCTTCGCAAAGACGAAAAATAACACTCCAAACCTTTTACATGTAAGGATTTTTCCTTACATGTAAAGCTTCACACTACGGCGCTTTTGGCGCTGAAAAGACAATATTTAAAACCTCATCATTACTTTTTTCATTCGCTTTGGCAATCTCTGAAACAGACTGTTTATGGGATGCTAAGATCTGATGATCGGCTAATTTTTTAGCCATCATCTCTTCATCCAACGCCACAAACGCGGCAACTTTTGAAAGCGGCGCATTGAGCATCGCACTAAAGAGTTGATTTTTAGGGAAGATGTTTTTGGCTTGCGGATTGATCAAAGGGAGGATGATAAAGGTCGCGGTGACACAAAGAGCAAACGCAATCGACACCATGGTAGAGCGTTTCTTAAAGTAAGAGAGAAAACCACTCCAATTTTTAAACAGATGCAAACAGCCAGCTATAGCAAAAGCAAACCCTAGCCAAATATGCAACGACTGAACTGAAAACATACGGATTTTAAAGTACATCAAAACACCGGTAATGGAAACAACCACAAATACGACGGTTAATACTGCACTCAACACATTTCGAGGGATGACTTTCATCTGTAACTCCTTGGGTTTGGAATTATAGATGATTTATATTAATCCTTTGTTAATTATTCAATCCCAACGGAGTGCATAAACATCACTTTATCGGCGACTAATTTGACTTTGATGTAGTGTTTTGCATCGCCCCACGTACAATCACTCACACCCACCATCGCATCGCAATGGGTCGCTTTGCCTAAAATATCGGTGACTTGCGTGTAGCTCATGCCCACTTGAATCTTGTCATAATTCTCTTTGCTTACCTTCGTGCATCCTGTAAAGATAAGCACTGCTAAGGCTATCATGATATATCGCATGCGCACTCCTTGATTCGATCTTGCGTTAGACTAGCATATTTTTTCTTTTTAGTGGCTTTGCGAAGCAAGCATAAACATTTGCACATGTTCTTTTTCAAACGTAGAGCACCGCTCGCACACCTTTTCACCGCCTTTGTAGGAAAATGCGCATTTACATGTAAGGCAGACTTGCAGATCATGACGCATTAAAATTTCGGCTCGATCATACGCGAAATCCACCAAATCCACCTCTTTTGTGATGCTTTTTATCGCCTCTTTTTTACATATCGCTTCGCAAATACCACACCCAATGCACTTGCCCATCTGAAACAGCAGCTGGGTCTGATCGGTGTTGTAACTGAGTGCTCCCGTCGGGCAAAACTGCACGCACTCTTTGCAGTTATCACACGTTTGCGAAATTTCTTTGCTATGCAAAAATGTAAAGCTATTTGCTTCGTGATGGGAGGGAAGTGTGTGTTTAAGGGCTTTTTTTAAGTGTAACAGGGGTGCTTCTGGTAAACATGCCACACATTTAGTCGGTGCAATGAAACGCTCAAAAAAGGCTCTGCGTGAGCGCTTTTCGGATACCTCTGTGGCAAAGCGGATGCGCTCATGTTTGTGCAATGTTGCCACAAAATCATTGGCTTCATCGATGCACGCACGAATCCTTTGCTCAACCACACCCCCACGATTATGCTCGCACGTTGCGCACTCCAAAAGACTACATGTAACGTTTTTCCCCTCCAATAAAAGCGCACACCACTCATCAACGCTAAATGCTCCCAAACAGGGCATTTCGCCTTTACATGTAAAGAGTGGTGAGCTCTCTTTTTTCACAAAGTCTAACGCTTTTTGCATCGAAAAACCATACAAGGAAAGTGCTTTACTAGGACACGCTCCCATGCACGCGCCACACTGTGTGCACACAGGACTCAGGTGCAATTTGCCTTGTCTAAAAACAAACGCTTCGTGCGCACACGCCTTTTGGCAGAGCGTGCACGCATTGTTGGCGTATTCATTGCGCAAACAGCTCAAGCGATCCAGTGAAAATGCCCCAACACGGTCGATGTACAGCGTTCGATCTAACATAATCCCTCATAATCCGCGATGATAAACTCCGCGCCCAACGTGCAAAGTCCCTTGTAAAAAGGAGTTTGTGCCATCTCCATCATGCTTAAAAGATACATCGGTGCCCAGTTAAGCAAATGCTTCTGCATAAATGCCCTTTGTGCCTCCACCTCTTTTTTCAAGATCAAATTTTGCATAAAGGCACACTCAAAACTCAGATGATCGGGGGCTAAAAGTTCCGATTTGGCGAGGTTCAGCTCATACCCATGCTCAAAGTAAAACTGCATCACAGGGTTTTGAAGCCCCACCAAAACCTCCTCTTTGTCTTCCAAAATGGACGATTCGATGGGCAGCGAGTGCATCACAAAGAGTGAATTAAAATCGACATTGAGCGCTTCTTCCAGCTCAGGAAAAGGCGTGGTTTCAAACCACACTTTGTGCTCTTCCATCACAAGTTCTAAAATCGCTTGATCGTTTTGAATCTCTTGAATGAGCTTCTCATCCAAAGCGCTCGCAAACATTTTGGATAAAAAAGCGTACATCTGCGCTCTGTTTTTGGCATTCACTACAAACATCCCTTAAAGAAGCTTTTTTGAGGTGGCGGAGGCGCTTTAAAGCCACTCGCGACAATCGTATCGCCCTTAAGTTCCCCCGTAATCGTCACCTCGTTCATGTTCATCGGCTCATCGAGCTTATAGCGGGGAATGGCGCCATAATCAATCGCATAGCTTTTTTGCTCATTGTGAACAAACAACACGAGTTCATCGGTTACCTTATCGCCAAACTCCCAATTTTTGAAACACTCGCCACTGCCACAGACCATGCTTTCCAAACGACAGTCTGCAAAATAGCCATTCTGTGCGCACCATTTACTCGTTAAAAACCCTTTTTTCTCGATACTTTCAGCCGATAGACCAACCGCCAAAAGTGCCATTAATAGTGCCATCTTTTTCATTTTTCCACCTCCACTTTGAGGGTTTTCATAAAGGCAACCAGATCATTCACACTTTTTTCATCCAGATGCGCAAACGGTGGCATCGTTGATGTACGCACGCCCTTTTCATCGCTTGTGTACCATAAAAAGTTTTTGTGCGCATTGAGATTATAGCCTGGCACCACGACCGCACTTGGCTCAACAATAGATTCTTTGAGGTAACTTGCATTGGCGTATCCGCCAATATTAGAGAGATTTGGCGCCATGTAATTCGGCGCATTTTTGACCGCTTTGTACTGATGGCATGCCGAACAGTTCTCCATCATGAGCGTCTCACCATTGCTCGCATCGCCTTTGACCTCATCCAAAAGGGTTAACGCTTTGACGTTAGCATCCAAACTCACCCCTACCCAAGCACTGAGTAATTTTGAGCCATCACGGTTTTTCTTCTCCCCATCCCAAAGCGCAAAAGCGACAGGAAAACTGCCCTGAAGGCTTAGGTGTTCACTTTTAAGCGGTCGCACCAAAAGCGCACTCCAGACACCTTTGTCGTATTTCATCTCCATTACAGCAGGTTCAGCATTATCACGTATCTGCGTCATCGAGCGAAAACCCTCAGAGATAAAACTGCGTTGATAATCACCACTTCCCTGCTTTGCCACCTCATTTTTGTACGAAGTAAGCTCTTTGGCAAAGGTATTTTGGTTGGAGATGTTCACTTGATGGTAAACATCGCCACCGTTATTGGGCTCATAAATTGTGCCCGTTGCTTTTTGCAGATGCACGATAACGGCGCGGTTCTCACTTCCCATTCCGATGTAGGGGAGTGTGTCATTTACGGTTGAAAACTGCACCGCAAAACCATCGCCGTACGCTGTCGTACTATCCAATGTTTGAAGACTCTTCGTCGCATCTTTCCATTGCAGTAAAAATGCGACCGATTTTCCATCGCTCAAAGTCTTTACATGTAAAACTTTGGCAAGGTTCGCTTCATTAGCTCGCATCAGTTCCGCATCGTTCATCTCGATGATCGTTTGAGGGAATACCTCAACGCTCTGAGCTTTTGCTTTTTGCCAAAGAGGAGACGTTAGGCTTACTTTGGTGAGATCCTCTTTTACATGTAAAGCATTCAAACTCTGCGCCATTAAACTAGTTAGCCCTAAGAGGCTTAAGAGAAGGAGTGTTTTCATGCGTTTGCCCCCTTTGTGAAAAACTTCATTTTAGAGGTATATTTACCACTAAGATAGCGCTCATCCACAGGCTTGATGACAGGCATTCCTTTGGACTTGGCATACTCTGCATAATAGTTATTATCGAGTCTAAACATCTCTTCATGTTTGTACGCGATGAGCAAGTCCATCAGCTCACTCTCACCTGTCTCTTTACGCTTTTTCATCTCAGCCCGAAGTATTTTTGCTGCTTCATGCACTTCTTTGCCAAAGAGTTTTTCCAACACTTCAGGAGGAATGCGCTCACTTCCTTCAATGATTTTCCCGTTAGCATCAAACTTAGGTGGTGCTTCGGTCGGCGGCACGTAGTAAACGTTTGATTCGGTTCCATAATCAGGACGCAAAGGCAGTGCCACTTTAAACTTTTTCACGAGTTTATAGACTTGCCCCTCTTCATCATCCAAAAAGCCGACAAAACGAATGCGCCCAACACACTGTTGCGCACACGCAGGTGGCAAACCTTTCTCAATACGGGGAAAACAGAGAATACACTTCTCACTTTTCGAGATGCGTGGATTGAAATAGATTTTTTTGTACGGACACCCTGCAATACAGTAGCGATACCCTTGACAACGATCCAAATCCACCAAAACAACCCCGTCTTGATCGCGTTTAAAGATGGCATCTCTTGGACAAGCACTCAAACATCCAGGATTAGAGCAGTGGTTACAAATACGCGGAATGTAAAAGAAGTAGTTATCGTTCGGGAAATCTCCAGCGCCTTCATCTTCATCCCAGTTTGGTCCCCATTTTGGATCCACATGCGGTTTAAGTTGTGCCCCACTCGCAAGCTCATCATGGTTATAATCCCAAGGCACACCATATTCACCTTGCAAGCTTGGCACAACGCCCGCTTTAAGGTCTCCCGCTTCATCAAACCCGCCACCGAGTTCTTGCCATTTTTTAGGATAGCCCTCGCCTGGGTAGGTTTCTACATTGTTCCAGTACATGTATTCACGCCCGTTGCGGTTTGTCCACTGAGTTTTGCAAGAGACAGTACAGGTCTGACAGCCGATACATTTATTAAGATCCATTACCATGGCTAATTGACGTTGTGACATACATAATTCCTTTTTCTCATCATTTATGATGTAGCTTTAGTGCCATAGCGGCTAGCGTAGGTTTTTGGTGCTTTGCCCAAAAGCCGTGTTCAAATACTTTTTTCAAAATTGACCGCGCCATCATAGGCGTATTGATTACCATCCCAAAGTCCTCCAAACTTCAAGTGCCCCCAGCCATCCGCCATCTCCAAAAGATTGAGTGAGGTTGGCACTACTTCATTATGCCCTCGTTTATTTTTGTACATGTAAGGCTCCCATCCATCTTCTAAAACAATACCATCGGGTGGACACGAAGAGCTGAGTTTTGCCATCGCATAAAACTCTCCAATGGCGTTAAAGATGCGAATCGAATCACCGTCTTTAATTCCCTTCATTTTAGCCACCTCACGATTCACTTGAATCGCAGGAACACCTCTTTGTAAACGAAGTAAGGTACGGCTTGTTTTATAGTTGGAGTGAATGCTCCATCTTGCATGCGGTGTTAACATGGCAAACGGATGGGCTTTAGTATCGGGACGAATGCCTTGCATACCTGTGTTGGTTTGTGCTCCCATCTTGATGTACATGTCATGATCCACATAAAACGTTTGGCGACCGCTGAGTGTCTCTAAACGTTGAAATTTAAAGAGATGATCTTCGTTGGAGTTAAACGGACGATCTGCATACAATGGCGAGCTTTTCGCCGCTTTTTCATTCAGCTGTAAAAAGCCTCCTGTTTTGTACATCTTCTCAATCGTCCACGGCTCATACTGCACACAATTCGCAAGAGCCGCTTCCACCGCTTGCTTGTCCGTGCCTAAAAGTGGCTCCATCTCAGAGCGACTCTCTTCATCGCTGTTCGTAAACTCTTGATGCACGATGCTAAGATCATGGAAGCCCTCTTTGGCATAGCGTTTGTCATCTTTGACTTTGGCTTTTTCTTTATTCTCTGGCTTATTGGCGATCTCTTCAAGCTTTTTGGTAATGAGGGAGAACATACTCCACTCATCCATCGATTCACCCACAGGCTTAAGATTTTTTGCTGGTTGCGCTAGATTGGTAAAGCGGTGATACCCGGGGCTACTTCGTATATCCCACACCTCATAGTGGCTTTTTGCAGGAAGTAAGATGTCAGCATACACTGCTGCTTCACTCATACGGGTATCGACATACGCAAAGTATTTGGTTTTTTTCAAAAAGGCTTCTTTATAATCATTGCCTTTGTTGCGTCTAAACTTTGAATCGGCAACGATGAGTGCAATTTCAGGCGTCCAGTGTGGTTTCACCCCTTTTTCTTTGCCATCTTTGCCTTTTTCAAGCAGCAATGAAACAACCTTCATATACTCCTCTTTACTCATCCCATTTTGCGCTCTACGAACGTCTGCATCGCTAAAATACTTCTCAAACGTTTTCATCCCATCACCCAAGATAAACTCACCCACAAAGCCTGAGCCAAAACGTGCGGTGTATTTGCCACTAAAGCCGCTTAACGCCTCTAGACCGCTCAGTTGGAACTCATTTTCGGTATTGAGCCCTCCATACGGTCCCATGCGACCTGTTAAACCACAGATAGAGGCGATATTCCAGATAGACATCATGCCATTAAAGTATTTGTTCAAACTAAAGCCTGTGGTGATCTCCACGACTTTTGGCAAAGCTATGTCACGGGCTAGTTGACGTACCGTGTCTGGATGCACACCCGTTTGTGCTTGCGTGATTTCTGGGCTGAAGCGTGCAGTGCTTCGCTTTAACATCTCAAACACCGTGGTCACTTTCACTTTTTCACCACTTAAAAGCGTTACTTCAAATTCACCCTCTAACAGTGGTTCAATGCCAAAGTCGCTTAGGCGCAGTGTTTTATGTTCACTGCCTTCGCTTCCAGGCATAATGGCAGGCGCATTGGTTTTGGCATTCCATGCGAAAAATTGCTCATCAAAACTATGATGCTCTTTTTCGTCTTTTGCTTTTTCCATCTCTGAGCGTCGCAATAGTTTCTTGTTGTCAACTCTTACTAAAAACGGAAGATCGGTATAAGTTTTCGCAAAAGCTGGTTTGTACATTTTTGCATTTAAAATCTCATAGATAACGCTCATCGCAAGGATATTGTCGCTTCCCGCTTTGATTGGTATCCATAGATCAGCCGCACGTGCGCTGGCATTAAACTCAGGGGTAATAACGATGATTTTCGCACCATTGTATTTGCCTTCCCACACAAAGTGCGCATCAGGGATACGTGAGACCGAAGGATTACCACCCCAAAAGACGGCGGTATTGACCGTGTACATAAAGTCATACGTACAGCCGAGATTTCCCTCTCCATAGGCAATTGCCGCACCGCTAAACATATCTCCAAGATAAGACGCTGGGTAAATTCTCACCGCACCAAGTTGCGTTGAAAGTCTTAAGGGACCTCCTCGCCTGCCCTCGGTTAAAAGACCCGTTCCTGCATGTACCATTAACTTCTCAGGACCTTTTTTAGGGTCAACCATCACATCCCAAATTTTTTGTGCGACTTCAGTGGATGCTTCATCCCAACTGATGCGTTTCCATTTTCCCTCGCCTCTTTTACCCATACGCTTCATCGGATAAAGCAATCGGTCTTTCTCATACATGATCTGAGAATGTTGAACACCTTTGTTACATCCTCTTGGGTTAAAATCGGGCACTTTAGCGTTGATGGATGGGTAGCGTGAAGATTGGTTTTCACGGGTGACCACTCCGTTATTGGACCAAATTTCCCATGAACAGTTACCTTGGCAGTTCACGCAGTGGTACGCAAAACCATGCTCCTCTTTTTTGCCATATGTAAAACCAAACTCATTGCGGTACATATTTTCAGTATAACTTGCGTTGGGGTAGTTCTCTTTTGCATTTTCGATTTTAGTAACGCCTGTTTTTGCAAACGCATACCCCTCTCCTGCGATCATCGCTGCGGTTGCGCTGGAGATTTTTAAAAAGTCTCTTCTCTTTAGCATACGTTTCTCCTCTATCTTCGTATCGGTAAGTTCATATCATTTGCCCACTCATCCCAACTTCCTGTATATACTTTTACATTGGGGTAACCTAGAAGTTCAAGCGCTGTGATAATATGTGAGCTTCGACCCGCTCCCACATGGCAATACGCATAAATGGTTTTATCTTTGGTAATGCCATTTTGCTCAAAAACAGCTTGCATTTTTTCCAACTCTTTAAACGAGAGCTTTTTATCCATATCGGTGACGTTTTTCCACTCAATGAACGTCGCTCCAGGTATATGCCCACCACGGGCGACATTATCCATCTTGCGCTCACCCATAATCTCTTCAAAGCCACGTGCATCGATGATCGCAAAAGAAGATTTTTGCCCTTTTTGTATCAAATCTTCTACCGCTTTGAGCAACTCATCTTTCCCAGCAATGTACTGATAGTTTACTTTTTTAAGGTCAATCGTATAGTGCTTTGAAGCACCCTTAACCTCCGCTCCTTTTTGCACAATAAGTTTTTTCTCTTGCGCTTTGAGCTCAGATGTAAGCTTTTCAACTAAAGCTTTATCATCTTTTGCCTCTTTGATTTGCGCTTTAATGCCATCGTAAATCTTCTGCTCAGGATCCGCCGCCATCATTGCCGCACGCCCACCATTGAGAATTTTCACCTTTTCATGCCCAAAGCTCTTAAAAAAGGCATAAACACCCGTAGCATTGGGTCCTTTAAAGTCATCATAGGCAATGACCAAAGTATCATTATCGATTCCCTTGCTTCCAATGTAATGCTCAGCCTCCTCTTTACACATAAAAAGCGGCGCACACTCCATCTTGCCTGTAATGTTTGAATGATGTAAATGATGCGCATACATCTCAACAGAGCCTTTAATATGCCCTGTCGCGTAAATGTCTTCATCATCACCCGTGACAAACATCACTTTCTCTTTCCCGATCAACTTCATCGCATCTTCCGCTGAAATCAAGATGTCACTTGATGTAGCATACAGCGTTGATGTAACGAGTAAGCCCAAGAGAATACCTCGTAACCGTCCCATACAAACTCCTTCTTGTAGCATTTTTACACATCAATAGAGGCACAAATAGCTAGTTAAGAGACAATTTTTCACCACCAAATGCTTTAAAAAGCCCATCAATAGCTGAAGTGTTACTTTATATCCTAGTTATTTACTCGATTTTAGTCTGCCTTTACTTAACGCGATGTAAAATAAAAGAAGTATGATTAATTTGTTACATAATTGTAACTTAACTAAAGGAAAGCGATGCAATACCCTCAAGAACCCTTCTACACGTCAAAACATCTCCTTTCACTCTGGCAGTGTGGATGTTACATTCATACGCAAAATCTCATTACACTGGGTTCGGAACTGGGTATGGAACTTCCCTTTAAAAAACGCTCTTCCCTCTTGCAAACACTGCTTTTACATGTAAAAGAGACCCACCAAGAACCAGCGTTTTTCTCTTTGATGAACAACCTTTTAGACCACAAAGCACAAACCTTGCATGAAAATATCATGCACTATCCCAAAACAGCCCGTTTTATGCAGCCATGGCTTCAAAAAATAGAAAAAACCAAGCATCTTTTAACCAGAGAATTTGCTTTACATGTAAAGGAAAGACATGAATAAGATCAAACGCCCCTATGGCTCTACCCAAACGCCCAATAACCGAGCACCGTATGCCAAAAAAGTGATCGCCATCAGCAGTGGCAAAGGGGGTGTGGGCAAAAGCACCCTTGCCGCCAATCTCGCCGTTGGGCTCGCGCAAAGTGGTTTACATGTAGGAGTGTTGGATGCTGATATTTACGGACCTAGCATTCCACGGCTTTTAGGCGTTGAAACTGAAAAACTGCGATGGAATGATGACAATAAAATGATTCCCAGTGAAAATTTTGGCATTAAAGTGATGAGTGTGGGTCTTACAACACCCAAAAGCGATACCCCACTCGTGTGGCGAAGCTCCGTGGCAGTAAGCGCTTTAATGCAGTTTTTAGAAGATGTCGCATGGGGAGAGCTGGATGTTTTGGTGATCGATATGCCTCCAGGAACGGGCGATGTGCAACTTACCATGGCACAAGAACTTCCACTCAGCGGCGTGATACTTGTCACAACGCCTCAAATGATCGCAACCGATGATGTCAGCCGCGCCATCGTGATGTTTCAAGACATTCACGTCCCAATTCTTGGAGTTGTGGAAAATATGAGCTATTTCATCGCCCCAGATACGGGGAAACGTTACGATATTTTTGGAAGTGGCGGAGCAGTAAAACTGTGCAATACCTATCAAATCCCACTTTTAGGACAAATCCCGCTTAAAAGCGATATTTTAAACCTAAGCGACCAAGGTAAAATTCCCATGGCTTTGGGTGAAGCAACAACAAAAGAGATCTATGGAAGTATTGTAAAAAAAGTAAGAGAGGCCATGTGACCTCTCTTCTAAAGCGTTAAATTAGTATCTGTATCGTAAAGAAGCACGAACATTTTGAGCTGTTTTAACCGCACCTGTTACAGTATCAACATCTTGTGGCGTACCCGTCCATCCAAAGAATGTATCGCTACCTGTATAGTCATAATCAATGTAGATATAACTCAACTGTGCTGTCAAGTTTTTACCAACAATGGGTAAGATATAGTAAAGTTCATACGCATCACCACGTGCTGCAAGTTTGGAACCGACTAAAGTATCTTCGCCATACGTAAAGCTTCTCCAGTATTTGCTACCATGGTTATACTCAACGCCAAGTCTTTGACCTTTCATAATACCTGGAACTTGCACACCTGTGAAAATTGATGAACCTGTTTCGCTGTCATTACTTCCTAACATGCCGTTATAGCCTGTTGGCCATACTTTTGACACATCATTCGGATCTGTTTTACTAAAGGCATAAGAGAGAAAGAAAACACTGTCATCCAAAAAGTCACTAATACCATCACCGATACCATTGACTTGCAACCCTAATGAACCACCTGTCAAATCTCCAACATCACTAAATACAATATTACCAGTTCCACCGTATGTGATTGGATTAATATCCATCACATTCCAAGCTTGGAAGTAATTTGCCATGACTTTATATTGACCATTATCATAAATTTGCCAAATAAGTCCTACTAAATCCATATCTGGAGTCTCGCCATCATCACTATAACTTGGGCTAAAGCCGCCGCTACTATTCATAGAATACGAACCTGTTGTTTCAGAAAAACCTCTACCTAAGCAGAGTTTTAAGTACATTCCTGAAATACCGGTAACTTTATCTATATCAAATTTAAAGCTTGCACCATCAAACTCCATATTGATATTATGGCTAGTAGGTGAAGCTGGGCTTTCATTATCATTTCTTAGGTTTGCCAAAAAGCCATCAACAGACGGACGACGACCAAAAGAAGCTGCATAAGGAACATCACCCATATTACCTGTATAAATGAAATATGCCTCTCTTAATTTAATTGTGCTGTCACTTGGCTTCTGAGTGCCAAACCAATCGAAACTTTGAAACATACTGCTTGATTCCATATTATTTTGACCAAATGCTTTATAAGCTCCTAAAGATCCTCTAAAGACTAAATTATCTGCAGGTTGAGAGGCCATACCGAGAATTAACTTATTAGTCCAAATGCCATTATCTTGGTCTGGCGCATTATTCAGTTTATAATCAACAACATCATAGGCTGTTCTAAAATCAACTGTCCACTTGATGTTATCCCCAGCATCATGCGCTTTGATCTCAGATACTTGAGCTTTTAGGGCATCAATATTGATTTTTGATTGAGCATTTTTGAGCTCGGCCATTTGCACTTTGAGTGCTTCAATCTCCTGCTTTAGTGAATCATCAGCGCCAAACGCTGAAGAGAGTGCTGCTCCGATGAGTAGCGGTGCGATGAGTTTTTTCATCTTTTTTTTACCTTTTCTAAGTAAGAATTATTTAACACAACTAGCAAGACGGAACGTTGCCGCTATCGCTCGCAAACTCAATACAGAAATCTCTAATATCTGGCATAAATTTCTCAAATTTCTCGCCTTTTAGAAACGCATCTAATCCCGGAAACTTTTTGGAGTATTCAGCAATAAATTTCTCGCCTTTTCCATCAAAAAGTGTTTTCCACTCTGCTTGAGTATGTTGTGTTGCAAATTTTGCTCCATTCATACCTGAACCATCTTTCATATATTTAAGATAGTACTTTTGTCCTTTTGCCGCATCTGCAAAAGCAGAAGTGCTCATCATGCCCAATACCAAGAAAGCTGAAACAAGTAAACCGAAGACTTTTTTCATCATTTCTCCTTTTCAAATTTTAGATATGGAGTCATCATAACAAAAGTAAAATAAATTTTAATTTAAAAAGACGATTATGGAGACAAATAAGTAAATATTATGTTTACTTTTTTTACTTTTCTGAACAAGATAGGCTTAAAGCTGAAAGATAAGGCATTTTATAGTAAATTTTATTTAACTTTTATAAATGCTTTTCAGATCATTTGAGTCTGATCTGAAAAGCGCGGAGTCACTTTAGAAGAAAATTAACACGAAGGAACGTTACCACTATCACTTGCAAACTCAATACAAAAATCTCTAATATCTGGCATAAATTTCTCAAATTTATCGCCTTTTAGAAACGCATCAAGCGTAGGAAACTTTGCAGAATACTCTGCAATAAACTTTTCAGCTTTTCCATCAAAGAGAGCTTTCCACTCCGCTTGAGTGTGTTGCGCAGCAAATTTTGCCCCATTCATACCTGAGTCATTCTTCATGTACTTCAGGTAGTACTTTTGCCCTTTAGCGGCATCAGCAAGTGCATTTGTACTCAAAAGCCCTACAATAAAGAAGGCTGAGACGAGTAACCCAATCAATTTTTTCATTTTGGATCCTTTTAGTTAAGTTTAGGAAAATATAGTAACGCAAAGAGACTAAAAGGTAATTGAAGAAATCAAACTTATAATATTAATAATAATTATAATAAGGCTAAATGATATGTTTAACAACAATGAGTATCTAGGACATAAGCGGGGATATAG